>NZ_RCZP01000149.1 GCF_006438825.1 Muricoccus nepalensis | reverse complement strand
GGCGATCGTCGGCGTCTTGGCCTGCGCGGCGGCGCGGCTGTAGCCGACATACGCCTTCGCCAGCCGCCGATAATCGTCATCCTGTGGCGCGAGACCCGCGAAATACTGTGCTACTTGGTTCTGTTGCAGCGCCTGCTGAAGACCAGCCGCCACGTCGGTCTTGGCGGCGCGGATCGTATATACCTCATGGAGCGTGGTCGGATCGACCGCGCCGCCCGCCAGCGCCGAGGCGTAGCCCAGCGCCGCCTTGGTCCGCGCCACATCGCGCTGCGCGGGGCTCATCGAGGCATCGACCTTGCCGAAATCGATCCGGTCGAGCCCGTTGAGCACGCGCGAACCGATCGTCTGGTCGAGCGCGGCGGTGGCGGCATCGGACCACAGACCGTGCCACCCGACCTTGGCGTAGAAATCCTTGACCGCCGAATCCGACGCCGCCGCCTTGAGCGCATCCGCGGCGATCGACGGCGGCGTCGCATCGAGCGTTGTCTCGTCCGCGGCGGTGGTCTGTGGATCGGGCTGCGCCTCGTTCGACGGCGCCTGCTTCGCGCACCCCGCCAGCGCGATCAGCACCACAAAGGCGCTCGAATATCGGATTTTCATGAAAAGCAGCCTTGCGACGGGAACGGGACGTGCGGGAGGCTACAGGTAGGC
>NZ_RCZP01000148.1 GCF_006438825.1 Muricoccus nepalensis | reverse complement strand
TAGCGACGCCGTGGGCGTCACAGGCCCAGGCGGCACCGCGTCGCTCACCTCCACCGGAAGGAACATCGGCTCAGGCGCGTCATGCACCCTGAGCTGCCCCTGCCGCAACTGACGCCGCCAGTACCACAGCAGCCCGCGGCTGATGTCGTGCCGCCGGGCCACCTCCGACGTCCGCGCCCCGGGCTGCGCCGCCTCGGCCAGCACGCGCAGCTTGTCCTCGGCACGCCAGCGACGACGCCGCTCAACCCCGGTGATGATCTCCATCCCGCCCCCGTCCTTTGCGTCGCCCTCACGAGCGTCACTAAGGTCAGAGGTCATCATCCCTCACAGAAGGCGGCCCTCGCCGGACGAGTACAGCGTAGAGGTAGGTCCAGTCGTAGCGCTGATCGCACAGCCCGCGCGGGCGTTGCCCGCGTGCCCACCAGCGATGGCCGGTGCGGCCTTTCTGGCCCACCCTGGCCTCGTCCTGGAACCAGAGCTCGATCCGCTGGCCCGGATGATCGGCGGCAACGGCCGCTACAGCACGGCGCAGCCCCCTTTTGCGAAGGCCGCCTTGGCCGCCTCGTCGGCCTCGGGGTGCCGTGGCCTGGTCTTCTGCCGCGACAGGTCCAGCCCCCTCACCACCCGCGACAAGCTGGCCGGGTGAAGGCGC
>NZ_RCZP01000147.1 GCF_006438825.1 Muricoccus nepalensis | reverse complement strand
GAAGCTGTCGGATCTCGGCCTGCTCCGGTGAAGCGGGCAGCGTTACCTTGCCAGTGCCCCCTTGCCCTGCAGCCAATCCCGCTGGTCCATGACCTCGCGCCCGCCAGTTCCGCAGCATCGATGGCTCGATCCCAAACTCCCTCGCCACCTGCATCAGAGGGCGGCCGCTGCTCTCCAGCAGCAACACCGCCTCCCGCTTGAACTCCTCCGTAAACTCCCGTCGCGTCTTGCTCGTCATCAGGGCACCTCGCTCCCGCAGGAGCTTATCTGAGGTGTCCACCAACACGGGGGAGGGTCAGTCCTGGAGGTGGCCCGCCGCGTGGGTGTGAGCCGCCCTGCGGTGTGGCGCTGGCAGCGGCGCTACGCCGAGCAGGGCGTCGATGGTCTGATGCGCGACAAGACGCGCAAACCCGGCCGGGCGCCGCTGGCCACGGCGACGGTCGCCAAGGTGCTGGCGCTGACCTGCGCAGAGCCGCCCGGGGCCGTCACCCACTGGACCGGACGGGCCATGGCCAAGAAGGTCGGTATCAGCCTGAGCGCGGTACAGCGGATCTGGCAGGCCAACCGCCTGCAGCCGCACCGCCTGCGCACCTTCAAACGCTCGACCGATCCCGCCTTCGCCAGCAAGGTCGAGGATATCGTCGGCCTCTACA
>NZ_RCZP01000146.1 GCF_006438825.1 Muricoccus nepalensis | reverse complement strand
CAAGTCTGACCCTGCCGTCTATGTCTGGGAGAAGGACGACATCCGCATTATTTGTCCYGTCTTTGTCGACGACATCACCCTCRCCTCGAAGAGCCAGCAGAAGATCCAGTGGGTCAAGGACGAACTTGCCAAGGTCTTCAAGCTCAAGGACCTYGGACCGACCAAGTTCCTCCTTGGCATCCAGATCGACTACGACCGCGAAAACCRTGTCCTCCAACTCTCACAACGCCAGTATATCCTCGACATCCTCCGACRCTTCAAGATGTCCGACWGCACYCCTGTGGCCACACCTATGGACCCAGGCAGTGGGTCACGCCTTAAGCGATACGTCCCTGACCTGGAGAATCCCGTCGACACCTCCACCTTCCCTTACATGTCCGCTGTCGGCGCGCTCATGTACCTTGCCATCGGCACCAGGCCCGACATCATGTTCGCCGTCTCCAAGCTTGCCCAGTTCAACTCGAACCCGGGTCCTGAGCACTGGAAGGCGGTCAAGCATCTCTTCCGCTACCTCAAGGGAACCCTTGACTTGCGCCTCACCTTCCGCGGCAGCGAGCCCGATACCCTCGACTCGGAGTTCACCGGCTATAGCGACGCAGACCATGCTGGCTGCCTCGACACTCGCCGATCAACCTCGGGCTTCCTCATCAAGATGGGATCCGGCGCAGTCAGTTGGTCTGCT
>NZ_RCZP01000145.1 GCF_006438825.1 Muricoccus nepalensis | reverse complement strand
AAACCGGGCGATCTATCCATGGGCAGGTTGAAGGTTGGGTAACACTAACTGGAGGACCGAACCGACTACCGTTGAAAAGTTAGCGGATGACCTGTGGATCGGAGTGAAAGGCTAATCAAGCTCGGAGATAGCTGGTTCTCCTCGAAAGCTATTTAGGTAGCGCCTCATGTATCACTGTAGGGGGTAGAGCACTGTTTCGGCTAGGGGGTCATCCCGACTTACCAAACCGATGCAAACTCCGAATACCTACAAGTGCCGAGCATGGGAGACACACGGCGGGGGCTAACGTCCGTCGTGAAAAGGGAAACAACCCAGACCGTCAGCTAAGGTCCCAAAGTTATGGTTAAGTGGGAAACGATGTGGGAAGGCTTAGACAGCTAGGAGGTTGGCTTAGAAGCAGCCACCCTTTAAAGAAAGCGTAATAGCTCACTAGTCGAGTCGGCCTGCGCGGAAGATGTAACGGGGCTCAAACCATACACCGAAGCTACGGGTATCACGTAAGTGATGCGGTAGAGGAGCGTTCTGTAAGCCTGTGAAGGTGAGTTGAGAAGCTTGCTGGAGGTATCAGAAGTGCGAATGCTGACATGAGTAACGACAATGGGTGTGAAAAACACCCACGCCGAAAGACCAAGGTTTCCTGCGCAACGTTAATCGACGCAGGGTTAGTCGGTCCCTAAGGCGAG
>NZ_RCZP01000144.1 GCF_006438825.1 Muricoccus nepalensis | reverse complement strand
GACGAGGCGCTCCGCTCCTGCCCGACCGTCAAGGCGGTGATCGTCGCCCGCAACACCGGCGGTGCGGTCACGATGCAGGAGGGGCGCGACCACGACTGGGCGACGCTGTGCGACGCGCAATCCGCTGAGTGCGCCCCCGAGCCCATGGGTGCCGAGGACCCGCTCTTCATCCTCTACACCTCGGGCTCGACCGGTAAGCCCAAGGGCGTGCTGCACACCACCGGCGGCTACGCCGTCTGGGCCGCCTTCACCCACGAGCTCGTCTTCGACTACCGCCCGGGCGAGGTCTACTGGTGCACCGCCGACGTGGGCTGGGTGACCGGCCACACCTACATCGTCTACGGCCCGCCCGGCCGCCACTACCGCGGCCGCGGCCATTGGCGCGGCCCGCCGCCCCGTCCTGCCGTTCATCGCCCCCAAGAACGAGGAGGGGCGTATGCCTGACGACGGGATGCTACGGGTTGAGCCGCGGGCGAGCGGCGCGCGGGTGGACGAGGCGCGGCGTCGTGCGATGGTGGAGGAGGCGGGTCGGGACCCGGAGGGGTTCTGGCGTCGCGAGATGGGGCGCATCGCCTGGATGCGGGCGCCTCGTCGCATCAAGAACACGAGCTTTGAGGGCGACGTCTCGATCCGCTGGTTCGAGGACGGCGTGCTCAACATCAGCGAGAGCTGCCTTGACCGGCA
>NZ_RCZP01000143.1 GCF_006438825.1 Muricoccus nepalensis | reverse complement strand
GCGTCGCGCGCGTTGGTGGCGAGGTTGACCAGCACCGTTTCGAGCTGCCCGCGGTCCGCCAGCAGCGGCGGGAGACCCGCCGTGACCGCAACCACGGTCTCGACGCCGGCGCCCAGCGTGTGTGCCAGCACCTCGCGCAGCCCGGTCAGCAGGGCCGACACCTCGACGGCCTCGGCCCGCAGCTCGCCCGGCGCGAGAAGGTGAGCAGCCGCTGCGTGATGGAGGCGCCGCGGCGGGTCGCGTCCTCGATCATGCGAGCGAGGCGCTCGACACCGGCCGCGTTCCCGGGCCGCCGACGGATCAGCCCGGCGCCGCCGCTCACCGCCTGCATGACGTTGTTGAAGTCGTGCGCGATGCCGCCGGCGAGCTGGCCGAGCGCGGCCAGCTTCTCGGCCTGCACCAGCCTTGCCTGCGCCGTCTCGCGCGCGGCCACCTCCTCGCGCACGCGGTCCTCCAGCGTCTCGGCGAGTTCGCGCAGCCGGGCGTCGTTCTCCCGGAGCACCGCCTCGGCCTCCTTGGCGGCGGTGACGTCGCGCGCGACCGCCAGCAGGCGCGGCGCCTCGCCGTTCGCGCCGGGCAGCGAGGAGAAGCTCACGTCCCGCCAGCGCGGCGCGCCCTTGGCGGTCGGCCCGAAGGCGGTGAAGCGCGCCGGCCGGCCCGCCCGCGCCTCGGCCATGGCCGCGCGCACCACCGG
>NZ_RCZP01000142.1 GCF_006438825.1 Muricoccus nepalensis | reverse complement strand
CTTGCTGAAGCTCTACGCCGACGGCGGGTACCAGGGCGCCAACTTCCAGGCCGGGCTGCGCACGACCTGCCGCCAGATCAACCTCGAGATCGTCAAGCGATCCGAGTTGCGCAAGTTTGTCGTGCTGCCGAAGCGCTGGATTGTCGAGCGCACCATTGCCTGGCTGAACCGCTGCCGCCGATTGGCCAAGGACTGGGAGTGCCTGAACCGACGTGCACTTGCCTTCCTACGTTGGGCATCCGTCCGCCGCATGCTTCGAAAGCTATGTCAGAAAACCACATGATCTCGGACGGACTCTAATTCTACAGTTGAGCTTTCATGCGAGCCTCGCGCTGACTGCGGCGCCAGTGACATGTTCTGGCGATCGCCTGATGTAGGCGTCGCCAGAGGGACCATTCGAAGAGGCGGTCCAGCACGAGGCCAGCGGCGCGTCGGAGGTCGCTGATGAGATGGCGGATCTCGCCGGTGCTGAAGTCGACTGGAGAGGGGGTTTGCTGGTCCCCCTTTTTGCCGCGAGGCGGCGTTGAGCCTCACGCGCATGCCGGCGAGAAAGGCCAGAGCAAGCATGGCCAGTGTGATGTGCCGGTACCATCCGTGCCACGAGCGGATCTCGTAGTCGGCCAGGCCGACCTCCTGCTTGGCGACCTCGAAGCATTCCTCGATGGCCCAGCGCCGGCCCGCAACACGCGCCAGAGT
>NZ_RCZP01000141.1 GCF_006438825.1 Muricoccus nepalensis | reverse complement strand
GAGGTTGCGGTCGGTGCTGGCCGAGCCGCCCCAGGCGTCGTTCAGGAAGCTCACCTCCACCGTGTGCGCGCCCGTGCCCCAGGCTCCCTTCAGCGTCAGCGTGTCGGACTGCCCGAGCGCGTGGCTTGCCGCCGCCGTGAGGGTGCCGCCGATTGGCGCGCCGTCCACCTTGACCGTGTACTGCGCGTGACCGTTCCAGGCGTCCTCGCTCACCTTGAGCACCAGCGCGTCCGGACCACTGCCAATCGTGGTGTCGAGCGACGTCGCCTTGGCCGGCACCTGGAAGGAGGCGGTGACGGGCTGCAGGAGGGAGGCGGTGCCCGCGGGGACGGCCTTGCCGTTGTAGGTGACGCCGTCGACGTAGAGGTTGCGGTCSGTGCTGGCCGAGCCGCCCCAGGCGTCGTTSAGGAAGCTCACCTCCACCGTGTGCGCGCCGGCGCCCCAGCTGCCCTTCAGCGTCAGCGTGTCCGACTGCCCGAGCGCGTGGCTGGCGGCGGCCGTCAGCCCGTTCCCGACCGCCACGCCGTCCACCTTGACCGTGTACTGCGCGTGCCCGTTCCAGGCGTCCTCGCTGATCTTGAGCACCATCGTGTCCGGCCCGCTCCCGATCGTCTGGTCGATCGGGGAGGGGATGAGCGGCGGGGGCGGGGGGGGAGGGTTTGGCGGCGTGTTGCCGGCATGCGGCACGGCGAGGGAGTAGGTGG
>NZ_RCZP01000140.1 GCF_006438825.1 Muricoccus nepalensis | reverse complement strand
GGCGGAGCCGTCGGCGTAGGTGCTCTTCACGTCCATCTGGACGGAGACCGTCCGGCCACCGATCTGCGCGACGAGCCCGCCCCCCTTCGGCAGGTCGCCCATCTCGAAGACCTGGCCGAAGGTGGTCACGCCGCCTTGCAAGGTCGCTGCGCCGGCGTTCTGGAGCTTGAGGGCAACGATTCCGCCGGTCCCGAGGGACGCGAAGGCGGGAAGAGCGAGCTGTGACATGCTTCTGCCTTGTCTCGGCCGGTCTGGGCCAGTCGCCGTCCTTATCGGCGGCGTAATCACTTAATCGTGTATAAACGTAAACAGATCGTTACGAGCGCGGGCGAAGTTAGTGGCGAGAGCGCCTAAAGCGTCTCTCTTCTCCCGTTGATCTCATTGGAAAGTAACGGCAAAACGTTCCTGCTGGTGACGTGCCCCCGTAGAAGCGGTCCGTCGGTTATGTGGACCGGCGGCTGTTTTGAGGAGGCAGAGGATGGGCCGGAAGAGGACGCACACGCCCGAGGAGATCGTCGCCAAGCTGCGGCAGGTTGAGGTGCTGACCACGCAAGGCAAGCCGGTGTCGGAGGCGGTGCGGGCGATCGGGGTGACCGACCAGACCTATTACCGCTGGCGGGCCGAGTTCGGCGGCCTGAAGCTGGACCAGGTGAGACGGTTGAGGGAGCTGGAGCGGGAGAACGCGCGGCTGCGGAAAGCGGTGTCGGACC
>NZ_RCZP01000014.1 GCF_006438825.1 Muricoccus nepalensis | reverse complement strand
GCGACCACGAGCGCTTCATCCAGACCTACTTCTCGACCTTCCCGGGCAAGTACTTCACCGGCGATGGCGCCCGGCGCGACGAGGACGGCTACTACTGGATCACGGGGCGCGTCGACGACGTCCTCAACGTCTCCGGCCACCGCATGGGCACGGCCGAGATCGAGAGCGCCCTCGTCTCCCACCCCAAGGTGGCCGAGGCCGCCGTCGTCGGCATGCCCCACGAGATCAAGGGCCAGGGCATCTACGCCTACGTCACGCTGAACGCCGACGAGGAGCCCACCGAGGCACTCCGCAAGGAGCTCGTCGCCTGGGTCCGCCGCGAGATCGGCCCCATCGCCTCCCCGGACGCCATCCAGTGGGCGCCCGGCCTGCCCAAGACCCGCTCGGGCAAGATCATGCGCCGCATCCTCCGCAAGATCGCCGCCAACGAGACCGACAGCCTCGGCGACACCTCCACCCTCGCCGACCCCACCGTCGTACAAGACCTCCTCGAAAACAGAGTGGGCTGAGACCGGTATCCACGAACGAACAGACAAGACGAGGGACGTGACACGATGGACCGCTCCTACCCGATCGAGGAGCCGCACAAGCGGATCCTCGCGAACCCCAAGTTCCAGGAACTCGTCCGGCGACGCTCCGGCTTCGCCTGGATCCTCTCCGCCGTGATGCTCGGCATCTACTGCGGCTTCATCCTGCTCGTCGCCTTCGCGAAGGACCTGATGGCGTACCGCGTCGGCGAGGGCGTGACGTCGCTCGGCATCTTCCTCGGCCTCGGCATCATCGCCACGGCCTTCATCCTCACCGGCATCTACGTGGTGCGCGCCAACGGGCGCTTCGACGAGCTGACCCGTAGCCTGCAGGACGAGGTGCCGCTGTGATGCCCCGCACCCCGAAGGCCTGGCTGCTCCTTGCCGCCGTCCTGCTCGCATCCGCCGGCACGGCCTGGGCCGCGGACAGCCCGGCCGCCGCCCCGCCGCGCGCCGGCCTGAACTGGCCGGCCATCGTCATGTTCTTCGTCTTCGTCCTGGCGACGCTCGGCATCACCTACCGCGCCGCCCGCCAGACGAAGTCCGCCGCCGACTTCTACGCCGCCGGCGGGGGCATCACCGGGTTCCAGAACGGGCTGGCCATCGCCGGCGACTACATGTCGGCCGCCTCCTTCCTCGGCATCTCCGGCCTCGTCTTCGCGAGCGGCTTCGACGGGCTGATCTACTCGATCGGCTTCCTCGTCGGATGGCCCATCATCATGTTCCTAATCGCCGAGCGGCTGCGCAACCTCGGCAAGTTCACCTTCTCCGACGTCGCCTCCTTCCGGCTGGCGCAGACGCCGATCCGCATCCTCTCCGCCACCGGGACGCTCGTGGTCGTGGCCTTCTACCTCATCGCCCAGATGGTGGGCGCCGGGAAGCTGATCGAGCTCCTATTCGGGATGCAGTATCTCTACGCGGTGGTGGTCGTCGGCGCGCTGATGATCGTCTACGTCGCCTTCGGCGGCATGAAGGCGACGACCTGGGTGCAGATCACCAAGGCCTGCCTCCTGCTCGGCGGCGCGACCTTCATGGCGCTGGCCGTCCTCTGGCGCTACGGCTTCAGCCCCGAGGCGATGTTCGCCGACGCGGTCGCCACCCACCCGCGCGGCCAGTCCATCATGGCGCCCGGCAACTTCGTCTCCGACCCGGTGTCGACCATCTCGCTCGGCCTCGCCCTCATGTTCGGCACGGCCGGCCTGCCGCATATCCTAATGCGCTTCTTCACGGTCTCCGACGCCAAGGCGGCGCGGAAGTCGGTGTTCTACGCGACCGGCCTGATCGGCTACTTCTACATCCTCACCTTCATCATCGGCTTCGGCGCCATCACCTTCCTGATGAACGACCCCACCTACTTCCGCCTGGGCGACGGCGGCGCCTACAACCGCCTCACCGACATGTTCGGTGGCACGAACATGGCGGCCGTCCACCTCTCTAACGCTGTCGGCGGCTCCCTGTTCATGGGCTTCATCTCCGCCGTGGCCTTCGCGACCATCCTGGCGGTCGTCGCCGGCCTGACGCTCGCCGGCGCCTCCGCGGTCAGCCACGACCTCTACGCCTCCGTCATCGCCCGCGGGCGGGTGGACGAGAACCGGGAGGTCCGGATCTCAAAGATCTCGGCCATCGCGATCGGCATCGTCGCGATCATCCTCGGCTACATCTTCGAGAACCAGAACGTCGCCTTCATGGTCGGCCTCGCCTTCTCCGTCGCGGCGAGCTGCAACTTCCCGGTCCTGCTGATGTCGGTCTTCTGGAAGGGAACGACGACGCGGGGGGCGCTGTTCGGCGGCTTCCTGGGCCTGGCCAGCGCCGTGCTCATGGTCGTGCTCAGCCGCGCGGTCTGGGTGAGCACGCTTGGCTTCGCCGCCCCGCTCTTCCCCTACGACAACCCCGCGCTGTTCTCGATGACGATCGCCTTCGCCGGCATCTGCGTCTTCTCGAAGACGGACCGGAGCGAGCGGGCCCGGCGCGAGCAGGACGCCTTCGAGGCGCAGTACGTCCGCTCGGAGACCGGGATCGGCGCCTCGGGCGTGCACGCGCACTGAGGGCGGGGACGAACCGGCAGAGGACGAGGCATCGCCTCGTGATGAAGGGCGGCCCTGCGCGTCAGGGCCGCCCTTCGCGTTAGAGGGCCGGGAACGGCGCGGCGCAACCGGCCTCCACCGGGCCGCAAGCGAGCGCCGGTCCCGGCCGGAGCGTTGAGAGCCGGACCGGCGACGACGCCATGCCCGCGCGCAGCTCGGGCAAGGTGATGTCGCGTAGGATAAGGACCAGGCCTTCCGTCACTCCCTCCGTGGCCACGGGTGTCGGCGCCGAGAAGAGCGTGCCCACCGCCTGCACCAGCAGCGGCACGGGCGAGCCGGGCCGGCGGAGGAAGCCCTTCACGCGCAGGAGGCGGTCCCCGCAGAAGGCGGCGAGGTCCTCGAGCCAGTCCAGCCGGTCCTCCCAGGACGCGCCCTCGTGGAAGGTCGCGCGCAGGACGGCGACGCGCGGGTGGGCCGTGCCGGGCGGCTCGGGCGCGGACACCAGGGCGGCCGGCGGGGAGAAGGCCGCCCGCGCGCGCGCTGCCCGGTCGCTCTCAACGACGCGAAGGGCGAGCGGGTTGATCGCGGCGGCGAGCGCCTCGGCCGGCGCAGGGTCGTGGAGGTCGGGCTTCGTCACGACGATCGTGCTGGCGGCGGCGAGCTGCGCCGCGACCTCGTCGAAGTGCCGGGCCTGCTGCACGGCCTGGGACGCGTCGCAGGTGGTCACCACGCGGACCGAGAGGCCGAGCGGGGAGAGCGGCAGCAGCGAGCGCAGGATCGGCCCCGGCCGGGAGAGGCCGGAGCACTCGAGGACGATCCGCCGGAACGGCGTCGCCGCGCTCCGCGCCCGCTGCTCCACGAGGGCGCGGACGGTGAAGACGAGGTCGCTCGTCAGCGAGCAGCAGACGCAGCCGTTGCTGAGCATCGCCATCGGGAGGTTGCCGCCCTCCGCGACGATCACCCCGTCCACGTCGATCTCGCCGGCCTCGTTAACGATGACGGCCGTGTCGGCCGCCTCCGGGAGGAGGAGCCAGTCGCGGAGGAGGGAGGTCTTGCCGCTGCCGAGGAAGCCCGCGAGAAGGATGAACTCCGTCGGGGCCGTCATGCGCCGGTCGCCTCCGCCTCCTTCTGCGCGGCGACCATGGCGCGGATGTCGGCCAGCAGCTCCTCCACGTCGAAGACGAGGCCGGCGCGGATGGTGTGGCGCAGCGCGCGGCGCCATTCCGGCCGGTTCGTCTCCTCGTTCAGGCGCAGCGCCCCGGTGCCGTAGAGAAGCTTGAAATCCTCGAGCGGGTTCTCGTCCAGCACAAGCAGGTCGGCCAGCTTGCCCACCTCGACGCTGCCCGTCTCGCCGTCGAGGCCGAGCAGCTCCGCGCCCTGGATGGTGGCCGAGCGCAGCACCTCGAGCCCGTTGAAGCCGGCCTCCTGCAGGAGTTCCAGCTCGCGGACGTAGCCGAAGCCGAAGATCTGGAAGATGAAGCCGGAATCGCTGCCGGTGCAGACGCGGCCGCCGCGGTTCTTGTAGGCGTTGAGGAAGGTCATCCAGAGGCGGTAATGCGCCTTCCACTCCACCTCGTTGCCGGTGGACCAGCGGTACCAGTAGGCGCCGTGGCCGCCGCGCGCCGGCTGGAAGTAGCGCCACATGCTGGGCCAGGTGTACTCGTCGTGCCAGTCGGCGCGGCGGAAGCGCATGAGGTCGCGGTTGGCGTCGTAGATCGTGAAGGTGGGTACGAAGGTGAAGTCGAGCGCGAGGAAGCGCTCCAGCACCTCGTTCCACTTCGCGCTGCCGGGCTCCGCGGCCTGGAGGAAGGTCTGCCCCGCCGCGGAGAAGCGGAAGTATTCGTCGTTGTAGTTGTAGCCGGGCGGGTAGGTCTGGACCACGCGCTCGTCGTAGAGGGCTTCCGGCAGGCCGTAGTAGTGCTCGGCGCTCGTCAGGCCCCAGCCGGCCGTGGTCAGGGCGTTCATGCGCGTGACCGCCTGCTGCGCGTGGTGGCAGCCGCTGCGCAGGCCGAGCCGCCCGCATTCCTCGAGCGCCGCGCGCATGATCGCCGGCGGAGCGCCGAAGAACTTCACGCCGTCCGCGCCGTTCTCCTTCGCCCGCCGCAGCCAGTCGCGCGCCTCCTCGGGCGTGTGGATGGTTTTCAGCATGTCGTTGACGGCGGGGAAGTAGGGATGGGCCCGAATGCGCGGCGCGGCGATGCGGTTCGCGCCCGAGGCCTCGCGCTGCTCGGAGACCCAGTCGAGCCCGCTGAAGCAGCCCATCTCCCGCACGGTGGTGACGCCGTGCGCGAGCCAGAGCTTGTAGACGTAGTCGGCGGGCGCGACCTTGCCGTGCAGCGCGTGGTAGGGCACGCCGATATGCGTGTGGCAGTCGATCAGCCCAGGCGTCACGAACTTGCCGTGGCAGTCGATCTCGTACTCGCCCGGCGGCGGCCGGCGCGCGGGGCTGATCGGCCGGTGCGGGGTGCCGACGGGCACGATGGCCGCGATGCGGTCCCCCTCGACCACGATGTCGGCCGGGCCCCAGGGCGGCGCGCCGGTGCCGTCGATGATGGTGGCGCCCCGCAGGACGAGGCGGCGGTAGGGCCCGGCGCCGCGGTCCCGCCCGGTCGCGGCGGGAACCGGGGGCATGCCGAGGCGCGTGTTCTTCGCGGTGATCTCGGTGCCCGCGGGAAGCGCGGGCGCCGTGTCGTTGCTGCCGCTCATGCTCTCTCCTCTGTCTCCCGGCGGCGGTACCGCCGGCCGAGCACGGCGCTGCCCGCGACCGTCAGCACGAGCGTGATGCCGAGCAGGATGAAGGCCAGCGCCGCGCCGAAGGGCCAGTTGTTGCCGCGGACGAACTGGTCGTAGACGGCGGGCGCCATCATCTTGAAGCGCGGCCCGCCGAGCAGCACCGCGCTCGCGTAGGTGTTCATGCAGAGCACGAAGACGAGGACCGAGCCGGCGGCGACGCCCGGAAGCGCCAGCGGCAGGACCACGCGGCGGAAGACCGTCATCGGCCGCGCGCCGAGGTTGGACGCCGCCTCCTCGGTCTGGCGCGGGATGCTCTCGATGATGGCGGAGAGCGTCAGCACCATGTAGGGCAGCACGACCGCGACGATGCCCGCGACCACGGCGCCGGTGTTGTAAAGCAGCGGCAGCGGGGCCGCGACCAGGCCGAGGCCGAGCAGCGCCGCGTTGATCGCGCCCCCGTTGCCCAGCAGCGCGAGCCACCCCGCCGCGCGGACGACATTGCCGACGAGGAGTGGGAAGAGCACGAGGATGGTGGCGAGGCTCTTCCACCGCCCCTGCATGCGCGCGAGCCAGTAGGCGGCGGGGAAGCCGAGGACGAGGGCGAGCAGCGTGCTGCCCGTCGCCACGGCCAGCGTGGTCCCGAGGACGGAGCGGTAGTAGGGATCCGCCACCGCCCGGAGGTAGTTCGCCGCGGTCGTCGCCTCGACCATCATCTCGGTCGGGCTGTACTCGTTCAGCGAGATCCGGAACAGCAGCAGCATCGGCGCGACGAGCAGCAGCGTGACCAGCAACCCCGCGGGAAGGACGAGCGCGGCCAAGGGATCAGCCCTTGAACTGCTTGTTCCAGAAGTCGAGCACCTCCGAATGGGCGCGGAGGAGATAGTCGTAGTCCGGCGCGCGCAGCCGGGCCTGGTCGGCCTCGCTGAGGCTGATGGCGCGGGCGATCTCGGGCGGCAGGGTCGCGTCGGTGACGGTGGGCAGGTAGCCCATGCGGTCCGCGAAGGCGGTCTGTGCCTCGGGCTTCAGCATCGCGTCGAGATAGGCGTAGGCGTTGTCCTTGTTGCGGCTGTTCCGCGGCACGGCGGCCTCGAAGAGGATGGCGTAGGCGCCCTCCTTCGGCACGACGTGGCGCAGCGGGATGCCGGCCTTCTGCCACATGTAGCCGCGGGCGAGCCACATGGGCGTCATCCAGACCTCCTCGCCCTTCAGGGCGGCGGCCAGGGCCTCGTTGGAGGGGAAGATCTTGGCGTCGAGTGAGCGGAGCTCCATCAGCTTGGCCTTGGCCGGCCCGTAGTCGCTGAAGCTGCCGCCGCCGGCCATGGCGGCCGCGAAGGTGTTGGTGGAGTAGAGGATGTCCGAGAAGCCGACGCGGCCGCGGTACTTCGGGTCCCACATGTCCGCGAAGGAGGTGGGCGGCGTCGTCACCTTGTCCGGGTTGTAGAGCAGGACGAGCGCCGAGTAGATGTGTGGCACCGCGTAGGGCTTGCGCAGCGCGGGCACGATGCTGCCCGCGCGCGAGAGGCGGCCGAAGTCGATCGTCTCGAGCGTGTTCTGCTGCGCCATCATCTGCATGTCCGTGTCCGACAGGCAGGAGACGTCGAAGGTGCCGCGCCGCGCCTGGCGCTCGGCCAGCATCTTCGTCTTGCGGGGATCGGCGTTGGCCACGTCCTGCAGCACCTCGATGCCCTGGGGGCCCATCAGCGGCGCGTCGATGTTCTGGCGCAGGAGCTCGCCGTAATCGCCGCCCCAGGTGCCGACGACCACCTGCTTCGCCTGCGCGCGCACGGGTCGCGGCAGGCCGGCGGAGGCGGCGGCGATGGCGGCGGCGGCCATGGCCGAGCGGCGGGTGATGGACATCTCTCAGGCTCCTCTCTCGTCGTGCGGCGCCGCCGGCAGGAGCCGGGCGGCGGAAGGGTCCCATGAAAGCGAGACGGCGTCGCCGGGGAGGATGCGCCGCAGCGGGTCCTCCGCGCCAGGGGTCGGGCGCACCACCACCAGCGGCGTGCCGCCGAGCTCGGCGTGGTACTCGGTCTGGGCGCCGAGATAGGTGGCGGCCCGGAGCCTCGCCGGGCCGTCGGTGCTCGGTGCGATGCGGATGTGCTCGGGCCGCAGCGCGAGGACGCTGCGCCCGCCGGGCGCCGGCCCGGCCGCGCAGGGCAGCACCTCGCCGCCCGCCGCGCGGAAGCGGCCGGGGGCCTCCAGCGCGCCCTCCAGCAGGTTGCAGCGGCCGACGAAGCCCGCGACGAAGGGGTCGGCGGGGCGCTCGTAGAGGTCCTCCGCGGTGCCGACCTGGCGCACGCGGCCGCGCTCCATCACGACCAGCCGGTCGGCCATGGTCAGCGCCTCCTCCTGGTCGTGCGTGACGATGAGGGTGGTCAGGCCGAGGCGCTGCTGCAGGGCGCGGATTTCCATCCGCACCTCGCCCCGCAGCTTCGCGTCGAGGTTGCTGAGGGGCTCGTCGAGGAGGAAGACGGCGGGGTTCACGACCAGCGCGCGGGCGAGGGCCACGCGCTGCTGCTGGCCGCCGGAGAGCTGGCGCGGCAGGCGGTCCTCGAGCCCCTCCAGCCGCACGAGGCGCAGCGCCTCGCGCGTGCGGGCGTCGCGGTCCGCGCGGCCGACGCGGCGCATCTCGAGGCCGAAGGCCACGTTCTCGGCGACGCTCATGTGCGGGAACAGCGCGTAGGACTGGAACACCATCCCGGTGTCGCGCGCGTGGGGCGGCGCCCGCGTGACGTCCTTGCCCGCGATCAGCACCCGACCCGCGCTCGGCGGCACGAAGCCCGCGACCATGCGCAGCGTGGTGGTCTTGCCGCAGCCGGAGGGGCCGAGCAGCGCCACCATCTGGCCCTGCGGCACCTCGAGGTCGACGCGCTCGACCGCGACGGAGGCCCCGAAGCGCTTGCCGAGCGCGTCCAGCACGAGCTCGCCCATCAGCCCGCCCCTCCCCTCGCCCGCGCCGCCCTCATACCGTCCTCGCGATCGAGACGAAGCGGTCGGTGACGAGCATGAGCACGCCGACGAGCAGGATCTGCACGGTGGCGACCGCCGCCAGCGTTGGGTCCACCCGGAACTCGAGGTAGTTGAGCATCGCCACCGGGAGGGTCGTCCGGCCCGGCCCGACCAGCAAGAGGCTCAGCTCGAGATTCTCGAAGCTCTGGATGAAGGAGAAGAGGCAGGCGGCGATGATGCCGGGCCGCATCGCCGGCAGCGTGACGCGGCGGAACACCGTGAGCGGGCGCGCCCCGAGATTGGCCGCGGCCTCCTCCGCCGCGCGGTCCATGCCCTGCAGGCTGGCCGTCACAAGGCGCACGGTCCAGGGGATGGTGAGCAGGACATGCGCGGCGACCAGCCCCTCGAGGGTGGAGGTGATGTCCCGGTCGAGCCAGAACTCCGCGCGGAGGTAGAACATGTAGAGCGCGGTTCCCGCGACCACGCCCGGCACGGCGAGTGGCCCGAGCAGCAGCGTGGACAGCGCCGACCCGCCGCGCGGCCGCCCGCGCACGAGGGCGAAGGCGGCGGCCGTGCCGAGCGGCACGCCGACTGCCGCGGCGAGCAGGGCGACCTGCAGGCTCGTGCCGAAGCCGCGCGCGAATTCCTGCCGCTCCCAGGCGTTCACGTACCAGGCCAGGGTGAGGCCGGAGGGCGGGAAGGAGACGATCTCCTGGCGGAAGAGGCTGATGACCATGACCGTCAGCACCGGCGCCAGCATCAGCGCGAAGGCGGCGAGGACGAGGGCGCGGAAGGCCAAGCGGCCGGGCGAGGGCAGGATCAGCGGGCGCTCCACTTCATCGGTGACGGCTTGCCAGGCCGGAGCGCCGCCGTGCCCTCCCGCCGGCGGGGCGAGGGTTGCGGCGTCTCGTCGGTGTTCCGGCCCGTGATTCTCATGCCGCCCGCGTTGTAATCCCGGCGCGCGCCGGGTTCCAACCTCCCCTCGGTCCGTGGCCGCGCGCGGCGCCGGGCGCGCGCGCCGCCCGGGGGAGAATTTCGATCACGAAAACGCTATACATCGCGCGGAGGCCTCAGTATTTCAGCGGCCTGGTTGCTGAAGAAGCGCGCCTCGGTGCCGAGCGCTCGTCCGTTGTCAGCCCAAGTGAGGACGGAGACGTGTCAGCCTCGTTCGCCAGGGCCGGTGCCTTCCACCGTGGGTTGCAGACCTGTTCCGGCGCGGGCGTGGTGCGCCCCGACGGCTGGCGATGAGCGCGAATCCGTTGCTGCGGACGGGCGGGGTGCGGCGCGCCGCCGACGGGGCCGACGGCCCGGCCGCGGGGGCGCGGTCGCCGGGCGTCCGGCGGGCCCGCGTCCCCCGGGTGCGGCTCGCCTCGCTCCTGTTCCTGCTCGTTCTCGCCGTCCTGGTCCCGGCGCTCAGCCTGGGCGCGCTCGCGAGCTGGCACGCGGTCAAGGGGCAGCGCGCCGCGGCGGAGGGGCGGCTGAGCGACACGGCGCGCGCCCTCGCGCTCGCGCTCGACCGCGAGCTCGCCGGGCAGGCGGCGGCGCTCGTCTCCTTCGCGGCCTCCCCCGCCTTCGGGCCGGACCCCGCGGCGGGCAACTTCGCGGAGCTCGACCGGCACGCGCGCAACATCGCGCAGCGCATGAACCTGCCGATGTTCGTGGCCGAGCGCGGCGGGCGGATGATCCTCAACACCCGGCTGCCGCGCGGCGCCCCGCTGCCGAGCACCGGCGCGCCGGAGATGGTCGAGCAGGTCTTCGCCACCACCCGGCCCGCCGTCAGCAACCTCATGATCGGCGCCATCTCCGGGATGAAGCTCGTCTCGGTCGCGGCGCCGGTGACGGACGCGACGGGGCGCGTGGTCCTGGCGGTCGGCGGCGCGCTGCCGTCCGAGCGGCTGCGCGACCTGCTGATCGCGCAGCGCCTGCCCGCGGGCACCTTCGCGACCGTCTCCGACGCGCTGAACCTCGTCGTCGCCCGCTCAGACGACCAGCACGACGCGACGGTCGGCCAGCCCCTCGGCGCCGAGGGCGTGCGGGCCATGGAGGGCCATGGCGAGGGCATCTACCGGGCGCCCTCGGCCGACGGCGCGCTTCGCGTCCTCGCCTTCCACAAGCTGTCGGCGGCGCCGGGCTGGACCGTGTCCGTCGCGCAGCCCGCGGCGGCCTTCGACGCGGCCTGGCAGGCGCCGCTCGTCACGCTCGCCGTCGGCGGCACGGCGGCCCTGCTGCTGTCGGGCGTGCTCGCGCTGCTGGCCGCGCGCGGCATCCTCGTGCCGGTGGGCCGGCTGAACCGCTACGCGGCCGCGCTCGCGCGCGGGGACGCCACGGGCTCGGCCGCGACCATCCCGGAGGCCGGCATCGCGGAGCTGGAGACGCTGCGGCGCGGCTTCGCCGAGGCCGAGAGCGCCCTCGCCGCGCGCGAGACGGAGTTCCGGTCCCTCGTTCAGGCGAGCCCCATCGGCATCATCCGGTCGGACCTGGCCGGTGGCGTCCACGCGGCGAACGACGCCTTCCTCCAGATGGTCAGCCTCACGCGCGGGGAGCTGGAGGGCGGGCGGATCCGCTGGGACGAGATCACGCGGAAGGAGGACATGCCGGCGGACGAGCGCGCGATCGCCGAGGCGCTGGCGGACCCCGCCGGCCAGTGCCGGCCCTACGAGAAGGAGTACCTCCGGCCCGACGGCACGCGGGTGCCCGTGCTGCTCTCCTTCGTCATCCTCGACCGCGCGCGGGGCGAGACCGCCTGCTTCGTCGTGGACCTCACGGAGGTGCGGCGCGGCGAGGCGGCGCTCGGCGAGAGCGAGGCGCGGCTCCGCCTGGCGCAGGAGGCGGGGGGCGTCGGTGTCTGGGAGCGCGACCTCGCCACCGGCGAGCGCCGCTGGTCGCCCGGCACCTTCAAACTCTGGGGAGTCCCGCCGGAGGAGGTCGCGGCCGATGGCCGGCAGAGCTTCGACACCATTATGGACCGGGTGCATCCCGAGGACCGGGAGCGGCTCGCGGCCCATGCCGAGGCGGGCTCCGGGATCGTCGGGCCGCTGCCGGGCATCGAGTTCCGCGTGGGGACGGGGGAGGAGGCCCGCTGGATCGCTTCCGCCGGCGAGGGCGTCGCCGGCCCGGACGGGCGCCCCGTCCTGCAGCGCGGGGTGATGCGCGACGTCACCGCCCGCCGCCGGGCCGCGGTCGCGCTGTCGCGCCAGGCCGAGCGCCAGGCGCTCCTGCTGGAGGCGTCGAGCATCATCCTCGAGCCGCACCCGCGCACCGACGCCGCGCTGACGGAACGCCTCTTCGCGATGGTGGCGCCGCATCTCGGGGCCGACATCTGCTTCAACTACGCCGTCGAGGAGGAGGACGCGGGGCTGCGCCTGGTCGCGGCGCCCGGCCTTCCCGGGCGCTTCCTCGAGGCCTCGCGCCGGCTGCCCTTCGGCGGGTCCTTCTGCGGGGAGGTGGCGGCGCAGGGCGGGCCGGTCACGGCCGACGCCCAGCGGATCGCGGCCGACCCGCTCGGGAACTTCATCCGGCCCATCGGCATCACCGCCTACGCGGGCAGCCCGCTGATCGGCGCGGACGGGCGCCTGATCGGCACCCTCTCCTTCGCGAGCACCCGGCGCGAGGCCTTCGAGCCCGAGGACGTGGAGCTCCTGCACACCCTCGCGCACCTCGTCGCCCTCGCCTGGCAGCGCCGGCGGGCCGAGGCCGCGCTGGCGGCGAGCGAGGCCTTCGGCCGCAGCATCCTCGCCGGCACCTCGGACTGCATCGTCGTGCTCGACGCCGAGGCCCGCATCGCCTTCATGAACGAGGCGGGGCGCTGCCAGAAGGAGATCGACGACCTCTCGACCATCCTGGGCGAGCCCGTTGACGTCCTCTGGCCCGCGGAGTCCCAGGCGGCCGTCGCGGCCGCGATCGCGGAGGCGCGGGCCGGACGCGCGGGCCGCTACACCGCCTTCGGCCCGACGGCGAAGGGCGCCCCGAAGTGGTGGGACGTGACCGTCACCCCGCTGCCGGGCACCGGGGAGGCCGCGCCCCGGCTGCTCTCCGTCGCGCGCGACGTGACGGAGACCCGCCGCGCCGAGATCGCGCTGCGCGAGAGCGAGACGCGCTTCCGCGCCGCGGTGGAGGCGGTGAGCGGCATCGTCTGGACGAACAACGCGGTCGGCCAGATGGAGGGCGAGCAGCCCGCCTGGGCCGCGCTGACCGGCCAGACCCGCGCGGAGTACGAGGGCTACGGCTGGTCGCGCGCCGTGCACCCCGAGGACGCGCAGCCGACGATCGACGCCTGGGAGGCCGCGCTCGCCGCCCGTTCCCTCTTCGTCTTCGAGCACCGGGTCCGCTGCCGGGACGGCGCCTGGCGGCGCTTCGCCGTGCGGGCCGTCCCCGCCTTCGATCCCTCCGGGGAGATCCGCGAATGGGTGGGCGTCCACACCGACGTGACGGACCAGCGCGCGGCCGAGGCCGTCCTCGCGCGCTCGCGCGACGAGCTGGAGGCGCTGGTGCAGGAGCGGACGGCGGCGCTGGCGGACAGCGAGCGGCGCCTCGCCCAGGCCGCGCGGATGGAGGCGCTCGGGCGCCTGGCCGGGGGCATCGCGCACGACTTCAACAACGTCCTGCAGGCGGTGCAGGGCGGCGTCACCCTCGCCTCCCGCCGCCTCGGGCACGACCCGGAGGCGGCGCGCTCCTTCCTGTCGCTCGCCGCGGACGCCGCGGAGCGCGGCGCCTCCGTCACCGGGCGCCTGCTCGCCTTCTCCCGGCACAAGGAGCTCGCGGCGGCCCCGGTGGACCCGCTCGTCCTCCTCTCGGACATGGCGACGATGCTCCGCCCCACGCTCGGCCCCTCCGTGACGCTCCGGACGGTCGCGCCGGCCGCGGTGCCCTGCGCGATGGCCGACGCGGGGCAGCTCGAGGCCGCCCTCGTGAACCTCGTGACGAACGCGCGCGACGCGCTCGCCGGCGGCCAGGGCACGGTCGTCCTCGCGGCCGAGAGCGCGGCGGGCGGGCGCGCGGGCCTGCCGCCGGGCGGCTATGTCCGCCTCTCCGTGACCGACGACGGGGAGGGCATGACCGCCGACGTCCTCGCGCGCGTGACGGAGCCCTTCTTCACGACGAAGCCGAAGGGCAAGGGCACGGGCCTCGGCCTCGCCATGGCCCGCGCCTTCGCCGAGCAGTCCGGCGGCGCGCTGACGATCGAGAGCGTGCGCGGGCGCGGCACCACGGTCGCGCTGCTCCTGCCCGCCGCGGCGGAGCGCGCCGCGGGCGCGCCGGCCCCGGCGGGGACGGCCGTCGGCAGGCGCCGCGGCGCCCTCCTGCGCGTGCTCGTCGTCGACGACGAGGCCGACGTGCGCGCGACTCTGGCGGCGAGCTTCGCCGACGAGGGCCACCTGGTCGCGGAGGCCGAGGACGCGGCCGCCGCCCTCGCCCATCTCGACGCGGGGGGTGCGGTGGACGCGATCGTCACCGACCTCGCGATGCCCGGCGGGCTGGACGGCCTGGCCCTCGTCCACGCGGCGCGCGCCCGGCTGCCCGGCCTGCCCGCCGTGCTGGTGACGGGCCACACCGGCGACGCGGATCCCGCCGACGTCCGGCGGGCGACGGAGGAGGGACCGTTCACGCTCCTGCGCAAGCCGACCTCGCCGGCGGCCATCGAGGCGGCCATGCTCGCCCTCCTCGGCCAGGCGGCGCATCCCGGCGCCTGAGGCCGGGCGGCGCGCCAAGGGAGGGAGCCTCAGGCCGGGGGCGCGTTCTCCCGGCACCAGCGCGCCACCTCCGCGTGGGTGGCGAACCAGCAGCCGCCGCGGGCCTTCGCGTGCTCGACCAGGCGCTCCAGCACCGGCAGGCGGGAGCGGTGGCCGGAGACGTGCGGGTGGAGCGTCAGCAGGAAGAGCCCGCCCTCCTCCCAGGCGCCGTCGAACTCCGCCTTGAAGATCTCGAGCACCGCGGAGGGCGGCGTGTAGGGGCGGAGCGCGCTGAAGCGGACGAAGTTGTAGTAGACGGCGTCGTCGCGGATCCATTCCGGCGGCAGCTCGACGATCCCCGTCGGCTCGCCCTCCGCCACGAGCTCGTAGGGGTCGTCGTCGGCCATGAGGCTGCTGTCGTAGAGCAGGCCGAGCTCGCGGATGATGGGCAGGGTGTCGACGGAAAAGTCCCAGCTCGCCGTGCGGATGCCCACGGGGCGGGTGCCGGCGAGCCGCTCCAGCGTATCGGCCGCGCGGAAGGTGAGGTCGCGCTCGACGCCGGGGGGCAGGCGCGTGTTCGCCTCGTGGATCCAGGAGTGGATGCCGACCTCGTGCCCCGCGCCCGCGACGGCGCGGACCTCCTCGGGGTAGAGGAGGGCCGAGACCGCCGGGTAGAAGAAGCTCGCCGGGATCGCCTCGCGCTCCAGCAGGCGCAGGATGCGGGGCATCGCGCTCCGGTTGCCGTACTGGCCCTGGCTGATGCGCATCGGGCTCTCGTCGGCGTCGCGGAGCGGGATGGTGTCGTGGTCCGCGTCGAAGGAGACTGCGACGGCGCAGCGCGCCCCGCCCGGCCAGGCCCGCGGCGCCAGGCTCCGCCCGGCCCGCGCCCGCCCGACGATGCGGCGCCAGGTGGCCTCGGGCCAGGCCCAGGGCTCGCCCTCGGGATGGGGGGCGTCGGTCATGGCGGTCCTTTCGTCGTCCCCGCCCATCCTCCGGCGCGCCGCGGCCGAAGGCAACACGGCCCGGGCTTCCCAGGCGAGGCTTCCCAGGCCGGGCTTCCCAGGCCGCGCGTTTCCGGCAACCCTGGCGCGGTGGACGGGGGAGAGCGGATGCTGGAGGCGGAGGACGGGCCGATCCTGGTCTGGGGCGCGGGCGCGATCGGCGGGACGGTCGGCGCCTTCCTTCGCCGGGACGGCCTCGACGTCACCTTCGTGGACGTCGTGCCCGAGCACGTCGACGCCATCCGCGACCCGGCGCGCGGCCTGCGGATCACGGGGCCCGTCGCGTCCCTCGCCGTCTCCGCGCCGGCGATGCGGCCCGAGGAGGTGCGGGGGCTCTGGGACCGCGTGCTTCTCTGCGTGAAGGCGCACCACACAGAGGAGGCCTGCCGCGCCCTCGCGCCGCATCTCGCGCCCGGCGGCGTCGTGGTGTCGCTGCAGAACGGGCTCTGCGAGGCGGTGATCGCCGGGATCGTCGGGCGCGAGCGGACGATGGGCGCCTTCGTCAACTTCGGCGCGGACTACATCGAGCCCGGCCACGTCCTCCTCGGCAACCGCGCCGCGGTGGTGCTCGGCGAGCTCGACGGGCGCGAGACGCCGCGGCTGCGCGCGCTGCTCGAGACGCTCCGCCGCTTCGAGCCCGAGGCGATCCTGACTGACGACATCCACGCCTATCTCTGGGGCAAGCTGGCCTATGGGGCGATGCTCTTCGCCCAGGCGCTCGGCCAGTCCAGCATCGCCGACGCCTTCGCCCGGCCCGAGCTGGAGCTGGCCTTCCGGCGCCTGGGCGAGGAGGCGGTCGCGGTCGCCATCGCCGAGGGCGTGGCGCCCCGCGGCTTCAACGGCTTCGACCCCGAGGCCTTCCGCCCGGGCGCGCCGCCCGAGGCCGCGCGCGCCTCCATCGCGGCCATGGAGCGCTTCAACCGCGGCAGCGCGAAGACCCATTCGGGCATCTGGCGCGACCTCGCGGTCCGCCGGCGCCGCACGGAGGTGGACATGCAGGTCCTGCCCGTGATCGCGGCGGGCGAGGCGCACGGCCTCCCCTGCCCCGGCCTCCGCAAGCTCGCCGCGCTGATCCACGAGATCGAGGACGGCCGACGGCCGCTGGACGACGCCAACCTGCTGGAGCTAGTCCCGTGAACCTTCGCTTCGACGACGCCGTGGTGGCGGTGAGCGGCGCGGGGCACGGGCTGGGCCGCTGCATCGCGGAGAGCTTCGCGCGGCTCGGCGCGCGGGTCTGGGGCTGCGGCCCCGACGACGCCTCGATCGCGGAGGCGGCGCGCGCCGGCATCGCCATGGCCGCGGTGGACCTCGCCGACCGCCGCGCCGCGGCCGCCTGGATCGCGCGGGTAGAGCATGAGGCGGGCGGGCCGGTCTCGGTCCTCGTGAACAACGCGGGCGGGGTCGCGGGGCAGGTCTTCCAGCCCGTTGAGACCGTCTCCGACGAGGACTGGGACCGCGTCCTCGCCATCAACCTCAACGCCGCCTTCGCGCTCTGCCGCGCCGCGGCGCCCAGGATGAAGCGCGCCGGGCGCGGGCGCATCGTGAACATCTCCTCGGGCGCGGGGCTCCAGGCGTCGCTCACGGGAATCCAGAGCTACTGCAGCGCGAAGCACGCGGTGGTCGGGCTCACCCGGCAGCTCGCGCACGAGCTCGGCCCGCACGGGATCACGGTCAACAGCGTGGCGCCCGGCTTCATCCCCTCCAACCCCGCCAGCAACGCGCAGTGGGATGGCTACGGCGAGCAGGGGCAGCGCGACCTCGTCGCCCGCATCGCGCTCCGCCGCCTCGGGACGCCGCAGGACATCGCGGACGCGGTGCTGTTCTTCGCGGGGCCGCTTGCGGGCTTCGTCAACGGGCAGGTGCTGTCGGTGGACGGCGGGCGCTAGGCCCAGCCGTTATCGAGGAGGTCGCGCGTCTCCGCCACGGCGACCTCCCAGATTTGGAGCATCTCCTCGTCCGGCCGCTGGTAGAGACCGCCGAAGTTGCCGTCGCCGAGTTGCGCGCGAACGGCGTCGGGCGGCAGGGCGCGGAGGCGGTCGAGGTCCGTCATCGGCTTGCCCTCCGCGGGCGGCGGCGGCGCGCCGGCGAGGCGGGTCCAGGGAAAGTTCTCCATCCAGCTCGCGTGGCTCGCCACGGGGTCGGTGGCGTGGACGGCCGCCAGCGTCCGCGGCGCGCGCCACCAGTCGTGCCAGCGCGCGCGGCAATCCGGGTGCCCGCCCATGAACTCCTGCGTGGCGGCCGCGCCGGGCGCGTTGCCGCCGTGGCCGTTGCAGAGGAGGATGCGCCGGAAGCCCTGCGCGTAGAGCCCATCGAGGATCTCGGTGAGGATGGCGAGGTAGGTCCCGGCCCGCAGGCTCACCGTGCCCGGGTAGGCGGCGAAGGCGGGGGTGATGCCGTAGGCGAGCACGGGGAAGACCGGCACGCCGAGCGGCGCCGCCGCCTCGGCCGCCACGCGCTCGCCGAGGATGCTGTCCACGCTCAGGCTGAGGCCCGCGTGCTGCTCCGTGCTGCCGAGCGGCAGGACGCAACGATCGTCCCGCGCGAGCCAGTCCTCGGCCGCCCGCCAGTCCATCTCCGCGATCCGCATCCCCACCCCTCCCGTTGACGCCTGGCGAAGGCCCTACCTACCCTGCGGCGCCGCATCATCGGCGCGAGGGGGCGGCAGCGCCAGCCGCCTTGCGCGCCGCCCCGTCTCCAGCAAGGGTCGCCCCATGAACCGTCGCCAGCTCCTGTCGGCCAGCACGGCCGCCGCCCTTCTCCCGGGCCACCTCGCCCTCGCCCAGCCCGCCGCGGCCGGGCGGCAGCTCACGGTCGGCGTGCGCACGGGGCCGGAGAGCATCGACCCGCACTGGTCGACGCTCGGCGGCCATATCGAGGCGCTGCGGCACGTCTACGACAGCCTCGTTGCGCAGGACGAGAACCTCGTGCTCAAGCCGGGGCTGGCCACCTCCTGGCGCGCGGTGGACGAGACGACCTGGGAGTTCAAGCTCCGGGATGGCGTCACCTTCCACGACGGCTCGCCCTTCACGGCGGAGGACGTGAAGTTCTCCCTCGAGCGGATCCCGCAGGTGACGGGGCCGATGTCCATGACGCTCTACACCAAGCGCGCGAAGAGCGCGGAGGTGGTGGACCCGCTGACCGTCCGCTTCGTCACCGACGGCCCCGCGCCCACCCTGCCGAACGACTTCGCTCGGCTGATGATCGTCTCCCGCAAGATCGGCCCCGCGCCGCGGAACGAGGAGTTCAACGCCGGCACGGCCGCCATCGGCACCGGCCCCTTCCGCTACGTCCGCTGGGAGCCGCGCGGGGACCTCGTGCTGGAGCGCTTCGACGGCTGGTGGGGCCTGAAGGAGGGCGCGCCGCAGCCCTGGGCGCGGGTGATCCGGCGGGAGATCCCGAACGACGCGGCCCGCATCGCGGCGCTCAAGAGCGGCCAAGTGGACATGATCAACTACGTCCCGGCCACCGACGTCGCCTCCCTCCAGCGCGACCCGACCATGGACGTGGTGGTGGGCGACAGCGTCTACGTCTTCAACGTCTACTTCACCCTCGCCGAGAAGCTGCCGCGCCTGGCGAAGGTGGACGGCCGCGAGATCCCGGCCAACCCCTTCCGCGACCCCCGGGTGCGCGAGGCGATGGACCTCGCCATCGACCGCCGCGCCCTCTCCCGCGTGGTCTTCGAAGGGCTGGCCAAGCCCATGTCGCAGCTCATGCCCGACAGCTTCTTCGGCGCGAGCCCCAACCTGCCGGAGCGCCGGCCCGACCTCGCCCGCGCCCGCGCCCTGCTGGCCGAGGCCGGCTATCCCCGCGGCTTCGAGGTCGACTTCCACGCCACCAGCAACCGCCTGCCCGGCGACAGCGCGCTCTGCGAGGCGCTGGCGCAGCAGTGGTCGCGCGTCGGCGTGAAGGCGAACCCCAACGCGGTGACCGGCACGGTGTTCTTCCCGGCGAGCACGCGCGGCGAGTACAGCCTGCAGATGTCGGGCTGGGGCACGCTGACCGGCGAGGCCGCCTACACCTACGGCGCCATGATCCACGGACCCGATCCCTCGGTCGGGCTCGGCAACTTCAACCGCTCGGGCTACTCTAACCCCGAGGTGAACGCGCTGCTGCTGGACGGATCGCGCACGCTCGACGACGCGAAGCGGCGGGAGATGTTCGCGCGCGCCGCCGAGATCAGCATGCGCGAGCGCCCGATGCTGCCCATCGTCATGCCCCAGACCGTCTGGGCCATGGGCAAGAACAAGCTGTCCTTCACCCCCCGCGTGGACCAGGAGACGCTTGCCCATCTCGTCTCGCCGAAGGGCGCGTGACGGGATTCCTGCTAGGGCGGCTCGCCCAGGCCGTCCTCGTCATGCTCGTGATGTCGGTGCTCGTCTTCCTCGGCGTCTACGCCATCGGCAACCCGATCGACGTCCTCATTGACCCCGCTGCGACGCAGGCCATGCGCGCGGCGATCATCCGGCAATACGGCCTCGACCTGCCGCTGTGGCAGCAGTACGGGCACTTCCTCGGCAACGTGCTGCGGGGGGACTTCGGGAACAGCTTCGTGTTCCGCATCCCCGTCCTCTCGCTCATCCTCTCGCGCCTGCCGGCCACGCTTGAGCTCACGGTCGTGGCGCTGCTCATCGCGGCGGTGCTCGGCCTGCCGCTCGGGCTCTGGGCGGGGTACCGGCCGGACTCACGGCTCAGCAAGGCGATCATGGCCTTCTCCACGCTCGGCTTCTCCGTGCCCACCTTCTGGGTCGGGCTGCTGCTCATCCTCTTCTTTTCGGTCGAGATGCGCTGGCTGCCCTCCGGCGGACGCGGGCCGGCCGGGGCGCTCGGCCTCAGCCTCTGGACGCGGGAGGGCTGGACCTACCTGCTGCTGCCAGCGCTGAACCTATCCCTGTTCAAGCTCGGCCTCCTCATCCGCCTCGTGCGCGCGGGGACCGAGGAGGTGATGGGCAGCGAGCACGTCCGCTTCGCCCGCGCGCAGGGCCTGCCGGAGCGGCAGGTCGTGGGACTCCACGTGCTGAAGAACATCGGCATCCCGATCGTCACCGTGCTCGGCCTCGAGTTCGGCTCCACCATCGCCTTCGCGGTCGTGACGGAGACGGTGTTCAACTGGCCAGGGATGGGCAAGCTCGTCATCGAGAGCATCACCTCCCTCGACCGGCCGGTCATGGTGGCCTACCTCATCCTCGTCGTGCTGCTCTTCGTCATGATCAACCTCGCGGTGGAGCTGACCTACGGCTTCCTCGACCCGCGGGTGCGCACCCGATGAACCGCGAGGCGCTCCTCGACGGCTGGCGGGAGTACCGGCGCTCGCCGACGGCGGTGGTCGCCCTCGCCGTGGTGGTGGTGATCGCGGCCCTCGCGCTCCTCGCGCCCTGGATCGCGCCGCAGGACCCCTACGACCAGTCCGCGCTGGACTTGATGGACGCCAGACTGGAGCCGGGCAGCGTCGGGTCCGGCGAGTACGTGCACCTGCTCGGCACCGACAACGCGGGGCGGGACCTTCTCTCCGCGATCCTCTACGGGCTGCGGCTGAGCCTCTCCATCGCCGTCACGGCGGGGGCCGTCGCGCTGACGCTGGGGACGGCCATCGGCCTCACCGCGGCCTATTACGGCGGGTGGTTCGGCGCGGTGGCGATGCGGATCGTCGACCTGCAGCTCTCCCTGCCCGCCATCCTCCTCGCCCTCGTGCTCGTCGCCATGCTCGGGCAGGGCGTGCCGCAGCTCATGGCGGCGCTGGTGGCCGCGCAATACGCCTACTTCGCCCGCACGGCCTTCGGCGCGGCTTCGGCAGAGCGGCGGAAGGACTATGTCGAGGCCGCGCTCTCCACCCCCCTTTCGGGCCCGCGCGTGCTGCTGCGCCACCTCCTGCCGAACACGCTGCCGCCGCTGATCGTGGTGGTCACGGTGCAGGTCGCGACCGCCATCTCGCTGGAGGCCACGCTGAGCTTCCTCGGCCTCGGCCTGCCGGTCACGCGGCCCTCGCTCGGGCTGCTGATTGCCAACGGCTTCCAGTTCATGCTCTCGGGGCGCTACTGGATCTCGGTCTATCCGGGCATCGCGCTCATGGTGACGGTGCTGGCCATCAACCTCGTCGGCGACCAGCTCCGCCAGGTCATCAACCCGCGGCGGCGCCGGTGACGGAGGCGCCCGCGCTCGAGCTGCGCGACCTCCGCACCGAGTTCCCTGTGCGCGGCGGCGTCCTGCGGGCGGTGGACGGCGTCAGCCTGCGCGTCGAGCGTGGGCGCATCCTCGGCCTGGTGGGCGAGAGCGGTTCCGGCAAGTCGGTGACGGGCTTCTCCATCATCGGCCTCGTGGAGCCGCCCGGCCGCGTGGTGGGGGGAACGGTCCTGCTGGAAGGGCGGGAGATCTCCGGCCTGCCGCCGGCCGCGATGCGTCGCCTGCGGGGCGCGCGCGTGGCGATGGTGTTCCAGGACCCGCTGATGACGCTCAACCCCGTGCTGAAGGTTGGCACGCAGATGGCCGCGGCGGTGCGCGCCCACGACCGCGTCTCGCAGAGGGCCGCGCTCGACCGCGCGCGGGACGCGCTCGCCATTGTCGGCATCCCGAGCCCGGCCGAGCGGCTCGAGGCCTACCCGCATCAGCTCTCGGGCGGGATGCGACAGCGCGTGGCCATCGCGACGGCCCTGCTGCACCGCCCCGCCGCCATCATCGCGGACGAGCCGACCACCGCGCTCGACGTCTCGATCCAGGGGCAGATCCTGGCCGAGGTGCGCCGCCTCGCGGATGAGACCGGCACCGCCTTCCTCTGGATCACGCACGACCTTGCGGTGGTCTCCTCCCTCGCCGACGACGTCTGCGTGATGTACGCGGGGCGCGTGGTGGAGCGCGGGCCGGCGGCGCGCGTGATCGCCGCGCCGCGCCACCCCTACACCGCGGCCCTCATCGGCTCCATGCCCACGGGCCACGAGCCCGGCGCGCGGCTGCCGCAGCTGGTCTCGGGCAGCCCGCCGCGGGAGGCGGACGGCCGCCCCGATCCCGGCTGCTCCTTCCGCACCCGCTGCCCGCGCGCGGCGCCGGACTGCGCGCGGCCGCCGCCGGAGGTCTATTTCGGCGAGGGGCAGCTCGCCCTCTGCCACCACCCGCTCGGCGCCCCATCGTGATGCCGCTTCTCCGCGCGGAGGGCGTCACCAAGCGCTTCGTCCGGCCGGCGACGATCGGCGACCGGCTCGCGGGCCTCCTCGGCCGCGCCGGGCCGCGCGCCGTGCAGGCGGTCACGGCGGTGGACCTGACCATCGCGCGCGGCGAGGTGCTGGGGCTGGTCGGGGAGAGCGGCTGCGGCAAGTCCACGCTGGGCCGGATCGTGGCCGGCATTTACGAGCCGAGCGCGGGCACGGTGCTCTTCGACGGCGCGCCGGTCATGGCGGGGGGTCGCAAGCAAACTTTCCGCGTGCAGATGATCCACCAGGATCCCTTCGCGAGCCTCGATCCCCGCATGCGCGTGGGCGACACGGTCGCCGAGGGCCCGATCGCGCACGGACTCGTGCGGCGCGGCGAGGCCGACGCCTTCGTGGCCGCGATGCTGGAGCGCGTCGGCCTCGACCCCGCGCTGCGGCGCCGCTACCCGCACCAGTTCTCGGGCGGCCAGCGGCAGCGCGTGGCCATCGCCCGCGCCCTCGCCCTCGGCCCCGCCCTCCTCGTGCTCGACGAGCCCGTGGCCTCGCTCGACGTGTCGATCCAGGCGCAGGTGCTCAACCTCTTCGCGGATCTTCGCCGGGACCTCGGGCTGACCGGGCTCTTCATCTCGCACGACCTCGGCGTGGTCAGGCACGTGTCCGACCGCGTGGCCATCATGTATCTCGGCCGCATCGTCGAGCAGGCGCCGGGACGCACGCTCTACGAGGCGCCGGCGCATCCCTACACGCGATCGCTGCTCGACAGCGTGCCCAAGCTCGGGCGCGGGCGCGGCGCCTTCCGGCCGATCGCGGGCGAGATCCCCTCGCCGCTCGACCCGCCGAGCGGCTGCGCCTTCCATCCCCGCTGTCCCTTCGCCGGCCCGCGGTGCCGCGCGGAGATCCCGGCCCTGCTGCCGGTCCTCGAGGGGCAGGTCGCCGCGTGCCACCTCCACCACGGCGGCGTGGGCTGATCGCCGCGCGTCGCGGCCAGGCCCTGCGCGGGCGCCATTAGATCTGGCCGGGCTCCGGCACGAGTGTTAGCGTTTGATCAGGCGCGACGAAGGGCAAGGATCGCGCCGCAGCGGAGGACGTGCATGACGGAGAGCGGAGTTGGCGCCACGCGGCGCCGCGTGGTCGGCGCCCTGGCGAGCGCCTCGGCCCTGGCGGCCACGGGGATGGGCACGGCCCTCGCGCAGCCGGCCCGCCCGGGACCGCCGAGCACGATCACCACGCCGCCGCGCAGCTTCGCCCCCGACGCGCCGCCGACGACCTACTTCACCGACCCGGACGTGCTGAGCGTCGATCCCTCCTTCGACGCCTACGCCCAGCCGAACAGCGCGATCCAGCGACTCTGGACGGGCGCGCTGTGGATGGAGGGGCCGGCCTGGAACGCGCAGGGGCGCTACCTTCTCTGGAGCGACATCCCCAACAACCGCCAGCTCCGCTGGATTGAGGACAACGGGCGCGTCTCGGTCTTCCGCGCGCCCTCCAACAACAGCAACGGCAACACCTTCGACTTTCAGGGCCGCCAGATCTCGTGCGAGCACCTGACGCGCCGCGTCGTGCGCTACGAGCTCGACGGCTCCGTCACCGTGCTGGCGGACACCTTCGAGGGGAAGCGCCTCAACTCGCCCAACGACGCGGTGGCGCATCCCGACGGCAGCGTCTGGTTCACCGACCCGCCCTATGGCGGGCAGCTCTACGAGGGCGCGCCCGACGCCGCGGGCGGGCCGAGCAACGGCGGCGGCCGACTGAACCCGCGCCTCGGCCAGGCGGCCGGCATCGGCGCCGCGCGGCGAGAGCTGCCGACGAACGTCTACCGGCTCGACCCCTCCGGGCGCCTCGACCGCGTGCTCACGGAGGAGCAGGTGCCGGACCCGAACGGCCTTGCCTTCTCGCCGGACTACAAGCGCCTCTACGTCGCGAGCACCGGCAAGGGGCCGGGCGACACCGGTTCCGGCGGCAAGAGCGACATCCACGTCTTCGACGTCGGCGCCGACAACCGCCTCTCCAACGGGACGGTTTTCTCGGATTGCGTCGTGGACGGCGTGAAGTGCGGGCCGGACGGGCTGCGCTGCGACGTGGACGGGAACCTCTGGGCCTCCAGCAACGCGGGCCGCGCGGTCGGCTACAACGGCGTCACCGTCTGGAACCCGCAGGGCAAGCTCATCGGGCGCATCCGGCTGCCGGAGGTCTGCGGCAACCTCTGCTTCGGCGGGCCGAAGCGGAACCGCCTCTTCATGGCGGGCAGCCAGTCGCTCTACGCCGTCTTCGTCAACACGCAGGGCGCCGGCCCGGGCTGAGGCCCGGGCCAGGGCGCGCGGCTAGAGGGTCCAGCCGCCGTCGATGACGATCGCCTGCCCGGTCACGAAGGCGCTCTCGTCGGAGGCGAGGTAAACGGCCAGCGCCGCGATCTCCTCGGGGCTGCCGAGGCGCCCCACGGCCTGGCGGGCAACGAAGGCGGCGCGCGCCGCCTCCACGCTCCCGGCCGAGGCGGCGTTGGCCGCGATCCTCTCCCCGAGCGAGGGGGTGTCGACCGTGCCCGGGCAGATGCAGTTCAGCCGCACGCCGCGCGCGACCACGTCGACGGCCGCCGCCTTGGTCATGCCGACGATGGCCGCCTTCGTCGCGCCGTAGACGAAGCGGTTCGGCGCGGCCTTGGCGAAGCCCGCCGCGCTCGCGATGTTCACCACCGCCCCGCGCCCGCACTCGATCATCCCGGGGAGCGCGGCCGCCATGCCCTTCCAGGTCGAGCGGCAGTTGAGGGCGAAGGCGGCCTCCCACTCCGCGTCCGTGCAGGTGAGCGCCGTGTTCTGGTGCACGACGCCCGCGCAGTTCACGAGGATGTCGAGCGGCCCGCTCCCGGCGATCGCCCGCGCGAAGGCCTCGTCGTCGAGCACGTCGAGGACGCGGGTCTCGCAGCCCTCCAGGCCGGCGAGCCCGCCCGCGTCGCGGTCCGTCGCGACCACGCTGGCCCCCTCGCGCGCGAAGGCGGCGGCGATGGCGCGGCCGATGCCCTGCGCCGCCGCCGTGACGAAGGCGCGCTTCCCCTCCAGCCGGTTCGCCATGGATACTCGCTCCCTCCGTTGCGCAGGCAGTGTCTCACGCCCGCGCCGCGGTCAACAAGCCGCCCCAGGCGGCGCGCCGCTCAGGTCACGGCGCCGATGTGCCAGGGGACGAACTCGTTGTTGCCGTAGTCGAAGCCCTCGCTCAACGTCCTCTGGCCGGAGGCGACGGCCAGGACGAGCTCGAAGATGCGCTCCCCGGCCCGCTCGATGGTTTCCTCGCCCGCGACGATGCCGCCGCAGTCGATGTCCATGTCCTCCTCCATGTGCGCGTACATCTCGGTGTTGGTCGAGATCTTGATGCAGGGCGCGGGCTTGAACCCCGACACCGAGCCGCGCCCCGTGGTGAAGCAGATGACGTTGCAGCCGCCGGCGACCTGGCCCGTGACGGCGACGGGGTCGTAGCCGGGCGTGTCCATGAACACGAAGCCGGAGCGGTCGATCGGCTCGGCGTACTCGAAGACCGCCTCGAGCGGCATGGTCCCCCCCTTGGCGACCGCGCCGAGCGACTTCTCGAGGATCGTCGTGAGCCCCCCGGCCTTGTTGCCGTGGGACGGGTTGTTGTTCAGCTCGGCGCCGTTCTTCGCGGTGTAGTTCCGCCACCACTCGATGCGGTCGAGCAGCTTGCCGGCGACCGCGGGGCTCGTGGCGCGGCGCGTGAGGAGGTGCTCGGCGCCGTAGATCTCGGGCGTCTCGCTCAGCACCGCCGTGCCCCCGTGCCGCACGAGAAGGTCCGCCGCGTGGCCGAGCGCGGGGTTGGCCGAGATGCCGGAATAGCCGTCCGACCCGCCGCACTGCAGGGCGAGCTTCAGCTTCGACAGCGGCTGGGTGGTGCGCGCGACCGCGTTCACGGCCGGCAGCATGGCGCGGATCGCGGCCGACGCCGCCTCGATCGTGCGGCGCGTGCCCCCTTCCCGCTGGATCGTCATCGTCCGTAGGAAGGGCCCCTCCTCCAGCCCGTGGCGCTCGAGGATGGGCCCGATCTGGTTCGTCTCGCAGCCGAGCCCGATCATGAGGATGCCCCCGAAGTTCGGGTTGCGCGCGTAGCCGCCGAGGGTGCGGGTGAGAAGGTCGTAGCCCTCCCCCTTCGTCGTGAGCGCGCAGCCGCCCTCGTGGGTCAGGGCCACCACGCCGTCGACGTTCCCGAAGCCGTCGAGCTCCCCGCCGCGGCTGAAGCGGTCCGCGACGGCGCGCGCGACGGTGGCGGAGCAGTTCACGGAGGTGATGATGCCGATGTAGTTCCGCGTCCCGGCGGAGCCGTCCTCGCGCGCGTAGCCCTCGAAGGTCCGGCGCTCGGACTCGGGCAGGAGCGGCGTCGGGCGCGCGTCCGCGCAGAACTCGTGCACGAGGTCGCCGTCGCGCATGTCCATGTTGTGGAGGTGGACGTGCTCGCCCGGCGCGATGTCGGCGATCGCGACCCCGATGACCTGGCCGTATTTCCGCACGCTCTGGCCGGCGGCGATCGGCGCGACGGCCACCTTGTGCCCGCGCGGGACATCGGTCGCCGCGACCAGCCCGCCATGGCCGAGCGAGGCGCCGACCGCAACGCGGCTGCGGGCCACCGCGACGTTGTCGGCCGCGTTGAGGTGGATCACCGGCGGGGCAAGCGAGGAGGTCAGCATGGGGGGTGCTCCTGGAGCCTCGCCGGCACCCCTTCGTCGGGCCGGGGTCGGAGCGGCGTGGCCCCTGAAGAATGGAGCGCCGGCCGGCGCGGCGCCAGCCCCTCTCCCGTGGACACCGAGAGGCGCAGCAAGATTAACGGCCCTCCATGTTTCCGCCGGTCTTCCCGCAATGACGCCTGGACGCGTGGCCCGGGCCAGGCCGCTTGCAGAACATCCATCCCTGTGATGCACTTTGTTCCAAGGTGGTCGGCAGAACCGCAGGAGGAGAACGTGTTCGTGAATGAGAAGGTGATCTCTAGGCGCGCCCTCGCCATCGGCACCGGGGCGCTGCTCGCCGCCCCGCGCATCGCGTCGGCCGCCGATCCCATCAAGATCGGCTGCGTCTTCCCCTCCACCGGCCCCGCGGCGGAGGCCGGCAGCTTCCAGCTCAACGGCGCCCGGCTGGCCCTGCAGGCCGTGAACGAGAAGGGCGTGCTCGACCGGAAGATGGAGCTGGTCGTGGAGGACGACCAGACCACCAACCCGGGCGCCGTCCTCGCCTTCAGCCGGCTCTCGGCGCAGCGCGACATCGCGGCCTTCATCGGCTCCATCCGCAGCACGCAGGTCGACGCCATGGCGCCCGACGTGCTGAAGGCGGGCAAGCCGATGATGATCGGCGGCACCTCGCCCACCCTCACCCGCATGGGCAACCGCTGGCTCTTCCGCTGCCGGCCGAACGACAACTACTCGGGCAAGGTCATCGCCGAATACGGCGTGACGGACCTGCAGAAGCGGAAATGGGCCGTCGTCTACTCGACCGACGCCTTCGGCAGCAACGGCGCCAAGGCGCTGGAGGAGGCGCTGAAGGCGAAGGGCATCACGCCCGTGCTGATGCAGGGCTACACGAACCAGGCCTCGGACTACACGGCCGTGGTCCTCGCGGTCCGGCAGTCGGGCGCGGACGTGCTCGGCAGCTACTTCACCTTCGAGAACGACCTCGGCATCTTCGCCCGCCAGATCCGCCAGCTCGGCGTCCGCATCCCCTGGATCGGCTCGCCCTCCATCACGAACACGACGGCGCTGAGCCTCGCCGGCCCCGCGCTCTTCGGCACCTTCGGCGTCGCCGACTTCGCGGTGGACGCGACGCCCGCCAGCAAGGACTTCGCCACCCGCTACGAGGCCGCCTACAAGAAGATGGCGGACAACCAGTCCTCCTGGACCTTCGACGCGGTGAACCTCCTCGCCCTCGCGATCAACACCGCCGGCAGCACCGACCCCGAGAAGATCCGCACCGCCCTGCTCGGCATCCGCGGCTACGCGGGTGCGGAGGGCGAGTACAACTTCGACGCGAACGGCGACGGGCTGCGCGGCTACAACATCGTGCGCAACGACGCCGGGAAGATCGTCTTCATCCGCCGGATCGACGTGCAGGAATGAGGGGCGCGCGGGCGGGCCGCACCCGCGTGGACGGAGGGCGGGCCGGTGCTTGAGCTCGTCCCCCAGCTTCTTTTCACCGGCCTCGGCATCGGCGCCATCTACGCGCTCGTGGCCCTCGGCTTCGTGCTGCTCATCCGCGCCGCCAACGTCGTGAATTTTGCCCAGGGCGAGTTCAGCATGCTCGGCGCCTACATGATGGTCGTGCTGCTGAGCATCCTCGGCCTGCCCTACTTCGTGGCCATCCCGCTCGCGGTCGTCGGGATGGCCGCCTTCGGCATCCTCTTCGCGGGCGCGACCTACTGGCCACTCCGACACCGCGGGCAGCTTCCGGTCATCATCAGCACAATCGGCGCGAGCATCTTCCTCTCGAACATCGTGCTCGCGACCTATGGCCCGAGTCCCGAGGTCCTGCCGGGCCTCTTCGACAGCCCGGGCCTCGAGATCGGCGGCGTGTTCATGGACAGCCAGTACCTTGCGATCATCGTGATCACCGCGCTGCTGGTGCTGCTGCAGTTCCTCATCTTCGAGAAGACGCTTCTCGGCAAGAAGCTGCAGGCGACCAGCCAGGACAAGGAGATGGCGAGCCTGCTCGGCATCCCCGTCGCGGTCATGGTGCTCATCACCTTCGGCTACAGCGCGGCGCTCGGGGGCATCGCCGGCGTGCTGGTGGCGCCCATCCTTTTCGTCTCGGTCGGAATGGGGGCGCTCATCTCCCTCAAGGCCTTCGCGGCCAACATCATCGGCGGCTTCGGGAACATCCCCGGCGCCATCCTCGGGGGGCTGGCGCTGGGCGTCGTCGAGACCTTCGGCGCCGCCTTCATCTCGGTGCCCTACAAGGACGCGATCGCCTTCGCCCTCCTCCTCCTGTTCCTCCTGATCCGGCCGCAGGGCTTGTTCGGCGAGAAGATCTCGGAGAAGGCATGAGCAGCACCGCCGAAGCCGCGGCCGCCCCGGCCACCCTCTCGGTGCCGAGCGCGCGGGCCTGGCGGGGGCTTCCCTCCCTCGCCCTCGCGATCGTCGCCGTCCTCGTCGCCTCCTCCTTCGCGCCGACCTCCGGCTACATCCTCAACATGGTCATGCAGGCCGCGACCTACGCGATCGGGGTCGCGGGGCTGGTCGTGGTGCTCGGCTACTGCGGGCAGATCTCGCTCGCGCAGGCGGCCTTCTTCGGCCTCGGCGCCTACGGCGTCGGCATCGGCGCGACGGACTATGGGCTGCCCTTCCTCGTCGCGCTGCTCATCGGCGTGGGCGTCGCCACCGGCTTCGGCATCGCCCTCGGCCTAGCCAGCCTCCGCCTCGGCGGGCACTACCTCGCCATGGTCACGATCAGCTTCCAGCAGATCGTGACGCTGGTGCTCACGAACTGGATCGGCCTCACCCACGGGCCGGACGGCATCAAGTCCATCCCGCGCCCGTCCTTCCCGGGGCTGCACCTCGACCGCGGCGACCACTACCTCGCGCTCTGCCTCGTGGTCCTCATGGTCGTCACCTGGTACGCCTGGCGCCTCAAAACGAGCCGGCTCGGGCGCGCCATGCAGGCGGTGCGCGACAACGAGATCGCGGCCAGCACCTGCGGGATCGACGTCTTCCGCACGAAGGTCCTCGCCTTCGGGATCAGCGCGCTGCTCGGCGGCCTGGGCGGCGGGCTCTTCGCCGGCGCCTTCGCCTATATCAGCCCCGACCAGTTCGCCTTCGGCGAAAGCATCGTGCTGCTGACCATGGCGCTGCTGGGCGGCGTGCAGTCGCCCTTCGGCGCGCTGCTCGGCACGACGCTCCTCGTGCTGCTGCCCGAGTGGCTCCGCTTCCTCAAGAACATCTACCTTGCGGTCTATGGCGCGGCGGTCATCCTCATCATGGTCTTCCTGCCGGACGGCCTCTGGGGCCTCGTCACCAACCGCCTCCGCCGCGCGACCCCGATCGAGGGCACGGTGCCGCCGCTGCCGCTCCTCAGCCAGCGCGCCTCCGCCTCCGGCGAGCCCGCGCTCGAGATCGCGGGGCTGGCCAAGCACTTCGGCGGGCTCAAGGCGCTGGATGGCGTGGACCTGACCGTGCGGCGCGGGGCGGTCCACGCGCTGATCGGGCCGAACGGGTCGGGCAAGACGACCTTCATCAACGTCGCGACCGGCCTCTACCGGCCGACGGCCGGGCGGATCCGCCTCGCTGGGCAGGACCTCACGGCCGCGGCGCCGCACGAGCGCACCCGGCGCGGCCTCGCCCGCACCTTCCAGAACATCCGCGTCTTCCGCGGCATGACGGTGCTCGAGAACGTCATGATCGGCGCGGAGCGGCCGGGGAACGACATCGCCGAGCAGCCGGCGGCGGTGGTCGGCCGCGCCCTGGCCGCGCTCGACTTCGTGGGGCTGCGGGGCGACGCCAACCGCCTCGTCGGCACCCTCTCCTACGGGCACCAGCGCTACGTCGAGATCGCGCGCGCCCTCGCGGGCAACCCCCACGTCCTGCTGCTGGACGAGCCGGCCGCGGGGCTCAACATGACGGAGAAGGGGGAGCTTGGCGCCCTGCTCCGCCGCCTCAAGGGCCATGGACTGACCATCCTCATCGTCGACCACGACATGAACCTCGTGGAGCAGGTGGCGGACCACATCACCGTGCTCAACTTCGGCCGCCGCATCGCCGATGGCAGCCCGCGCGACGTCCTCTCCGACCCGGACGTCATCGCGGCCTATCTGGGGGAGCCGAGAGAGAATGCCCTTGCTTGAGATCGCAGACCTCCGCGCGCGCTACGGCGCGGCGGACGTCCTCAAGGGCCTCAGCCTCACCGTCGCGGAGGGGGAGATCGTCGCGCTCCTCGGCAGCAACGGGGCAGGCAAGAGCACGACGCTCCGCTCCATCAGCGGCCTTGTCCCGAACCTCTCGGGCTCGCTCGTCTTCGACGGCCGGTCGCTCATCGGCCTCAAGCCGGAGGCGATCGTCCGCCTCGGCATCGCGCACGTGCCCGAGGGGCGCCGCGTCTTCCCGGGCCTGACGGTGCGGGAGAACATCCTTCTCGGCGGCAGCAACCGCCGGGGCGTGCCGCGCCGCCAGCTCGAGCGCGAGACGGACGACATGTTCAACTTCTTCCCCGACCTCCGGCGCCTGGAGCACGCGCTCGGCTGGACGCTCTCGGGCGGGCAGCTCCAGATGGTGGCGGTCGCGCGCGGGATGATGGCCAAGCCCCGCATGCTGCTGCTCGACGAGCCGAGCCTCGGCCTCGCCCCGCTCATCGTGCAGCAGGTCTTCCGCATCATCGCCTCGATCCGCGAGCTCGGCACCACCGTGCTGCTGGTCGAGCAGAACGCCCACATGGCGCTCTCCGTCGCGGACCGGGGCTACGTGCTCGAGACCGGCTCGCTCCTCGTCAGCGGCAAGCCGGACGAGCTCTGGAGCAACCCCGAGGTCCGCGCGGCCTATCTCGGCGGGCTCGCCGGGGGCACGGGCGCGACGGCCGAGGCGGAGCGCGCGCAGCCCTGAGGGGGCGCCGGGCGGTGCCCCCTCCCCTTGCCGGTCAGCCCTGGCGGGTTGCCGGCGGGGCCTGCACGGCCACGAAGGCCGGCTGCCCGTCGCGGATCACCCCCAGCGCCACCGCGCCGCCGTTGCTCCGCAGCGCGTCGCGGATCGCGGCGACGGCGGCCGCCGGGTCGCGCACGGGCTTGCCGCCCACGGCCGTGATCACGTCCGCCTCGCGCAGCCCGGCCTCGGCCGCGGGGCTGTCGGGCGCGACGTTGGCGACGACCGCGCCCTCCGTGCCCGGCGGCAGGTCGAGCCCCGCGCGCTGCGCCTCGGCGACGGAGGCGAGGCCGAGGCCCAGCCGCGGGCCGGCCGCCGCTTGCGCGCCCTCCTCGCCGCCGGCCGCGCCCGTCCCGTCGCGCAGCGCCGCGACGCGGACCGGCATCCGCACCTCCTGCCCCTCGCGCCGCGTGGTCAGCACGGTCTCCGCGCCGTTCCGCAGGTCGCCGACGGCGCGCGCCAGGTCGCGCGGGCTGCGGATCGGGGTGTCGCCGAGCCCGGTCACGACGTCGCCGGGGCGAAGGCCCGCGCGGGCGGCGGGGCTGTCGCCCTCCACCTTCGCCACCAGCGCGCCCTCGGCCCGCGGCAGGCGCAGCGCCCGCGCCATGGTGGGGTCGACCGGCTGCGTCGTCGCGCCCAGGAAGCCGCGCTCCACCCGCCCGTGCTCCTTCAGCTGGGCCACGACATGGCCGACGAGGTTGGAGGGGATCGCGAAGCCGATGCCGATCGAGCCGCCGGAGGGGCTGAAGATCGCCGTGTTCACGCCGATGACGGAGCCGTCGAGCGAGAAGAGCGGCCCGCCCGAGTTGCCGCGGTTGATCGGCGCGTCGATCTGCAGGAAGTCGTCGTAGGGCCCGCTGTGGATGTCGCGGCCGCGCGCCGAGACGATGCCGGCCGTCACCGTGCCGCCAAGGCCGTAGGGGTTGCCCACCGCGACCACCCAGTCGCCCGGCCGGGCCGCGTCGGAGTTGCCGAGGTTGAGGAAGGGCAACGGCGCGCCCGCGTCGACGCGCAGCAGGGCGAGGTCCGTCCGCGGGTCGCGCCCGACGATGCGGGCGGGCAGCTCGCGCCCGTCGTCGAGCGTCACCTTCACCTGCGTCGCGCCGTCGACGACGTGGTTGTTGGTGACGATGCTACCCTCCGCGTCCACGATGAAGCCGGAGCCCAGCGCCTGCATCTGCCCGCCGCCCCGCTGCTGCGGGCCGCGCTTCGCGTCGCCCCCGCCCTCGCCGAAATAGCGGCGGAACATGCGGTCCTGCTGGGAGCCGTCGGGGAAGGGCGAGGAGGCGGCCTCGGGCTGCGCGCGCTCGGTCGCGGTGATGGTCACGACGGCCGGGCGGACGCGGGCGACGAGGTCGCCGAAGCCGGGCAGCGCGACGGCGGGGGCGGCGACGGCGGGCTGGCCGGTCGCGGCTCCCTCGGCGAAGGCGGGCACGGGCAGCCAGCCGGCCGCGCCGGAGAGGGCGGTGCCCGCGAGCAGGAAGGCCGCGAGGGCGGCGCCGCGGCGGCGGGAGGGGGTCGACATGGGGCGTGTCTCCAGGAGGGGCGGCGGAGGAGCCCGCCGTTCTCTCCCCAATCTCGGCGCGCGCCCCTGGAGGTTCGCCGACAGGATCATGAAGAAGGTTTCAGAATTGCCGGCCGCTCCCCCGGCGTCAGCGCGAGGGTGGCGCGCAGCCCCTTGCCGCCCGGCCCCTCGCCGAGCGACAGCGCGCCCCCGTGCAGCCCCGCCACCGCCGCGACGAGCGAGAGGCCGAGCCCCGTGCCCGGCGTGCCCCGGCTGCGGTCGAGGCGGTAGAAGCGCCGGACCACCCGCTGCCGCTCCTCGGCCGGGATGCCCGGCCCCTCGTCCTCGACCTCCAGCGCCGCGCCGGGGCGGAGGCGGACGCGGATCCGCCCCTCCCCGTGGGCGAGGCTGTTGTCGAGGAGGTTCGCGACGGCCTGGCGGAGCAGCGGCGCGCTGCCCTCGATGACCTGGCCCGGCGCCACCTCCGCCTCGAGCGCCCGCCCCGCCTCCTCCGCCACGGGCGCGTAGGCCTCGGCCACCGCGGCGACGAGGGCGGAGAGGTCGACCGGCGCGAAGCCCTCCCGCCCCGCCCCGGCCTCGGCCCGCGCGATGCGGAGCAGGGCGGCGAAGGTGGCGAGGATGCCGTCGAGCTCCCCGATCGCGCCCTCCAGCGCTGCCTCGTCCGCGGCCGGGTCGCGCGCCCGCGCCAGCGCCGCCTCCAGCCGCTGGCGGAGGCGCGAGAGGGGCGAGCGGAGGTCGTGCGCGACGTCGTCCGTCACCTGCCGCACCTCGGCCACCAGCGTCTCGATCCGGGCGAGCATGGCGTTGATCGTGACCGCCAGCCGGTCGAACTCATCGCCCCGGCCGCTCTCCGGCAGGCGGCGCGCGAGGTCGCCGGCCATGACCGCGCGCGCGGCGCCGCTGATGCCCGCCAGCCGCCGCTCCAGCCGGCTGGCGAGGAGAAACCCGAGGCCGAGCGCCACCAGCGCCGCGACCCCGCCCGCGACCGGCGGCGTCCAGGCCAGGGCGGTGGCCGCGCGGTCGACCGAGGAGAGGTCGGCCGCGACGATGAGGTTCGCCCCGCCGGGCAGCACCGCGCCGAGCGCCCGCAGCGGCACCTCCCCCTCCCCCTGCCGCCAGGTGGCGAAGCCGCGCAGCACCGTGGGCGCGGCCGGCAGGCGCCCCGCGATGGGCCGGCCGTCCGCCGCCTGCAGCAGCACGAGGAGCGGGCCCGGGCGGCGGGAGGTGATCTCGGCCACCTCCGACAGGCCGCGCAGGCCGAAGGTCTCGTAGTCCCGCAGCAGCCCCTCCGCCTCGGCGGCGAGGACGAGGTCGAGCTGCTGGCGCAGCGCTGCCTGCGCGCGAAGCCAGCCCCAGCCGGCGCCGAGGAGGGAGGTGAGGAGCACCACCACCGCCATGGCGAGGGCGACGCGCGGCGCGAAGCTGCGCAGGCGGATCATCGGGGGGCCGCGCCGCCGGGCGGGGCGGCGGGGCCGAGGACGTAGCCCGCGCCGCGCACCGTGCGGATCATCGGCGCCTCGCCCGCGGCCTCGAGCTTGCGGCGCAGGCGGCTGACATGCACGTCCACCACGTTCGTCGTGGGGTCGAAGGAGAAGTCCCAGACCTTCTCCAGCAGCATGGTGCGCGTCAGCACCGCGCCGGGGTGGCGCATCATGTACTCGAGGAGGCGGAACTCGGTCGGCAGGAGCTCGACCCTGCGCCCGCCGCGCTCGGCCGCGCGCCGGAGCAGGTCGAGCCGGAGGTCGCCGACCGCGAGCTCCCGCTCCTCCGCCTGGGCCGCGGGGCGGCGGGCGAGCGCCCGGATCCGCGCCCGCAGCTCCGAGAAGGCGAAGGGCTTGGCGAGGTAGTCGTCCGCCCCGGCCTCCAGCCCCTCCACCCGCCGGTCGACCTCGCCAAGGGCGGTGAGGAGGAGGACCGGGGTGGTGATGGAGGAGGCGCGGAGCGCGCGCAGGATCGCGAGGCCGTCGGGGCCCGGCAGCATCCGGTCGGTGACGATGACGTCGAAGGGCTCGTTCAGGGCCAGGAAGAGCCCGTCCTTCCCGTTGCGGGCGACGTCCACGACGTGCCCCTCCTCCCCCAGCCCGCCCGCGACGTAGTCGGCGGTCGCGGCGTCGTCCTCGATCAGCAGGATTCGCACCGTGCCCCGTCCCCTCCTTCGCGGGGCCGCGCCGGGCCCCCGTTGCGACCGCCGCTCATCGCCCCCTCCCGCCGCGCCCGGGAAGAAGGTCCCCGGCGCGCGCGCCTGGCAAGCCGTCCCTCGCGCGGGGACGCGCGCTTGCAATCCCGGCCGAAGGTTTACAAAACGCTACCAAAACGACCACACTTTGTCAGAATACCTCACGATTTCGCGAGCTTATGAATTGACAATAGCAATCGGAAAGGAAAAACCTCTTCATAACAACGGGGATTGGGGGATACTTGAAGTGGACACACAACTGGACTGCAGGCCCGACGCGCTTCGGGCCGCGCGGCCGGCTGCCGAGGCGCCGACTCTGCCGCCGCTGCCGGAGGGATGGGTCTGCGGCCGCCGCTGCGACGTCGGCGGGCCGGTCGACCACCCCGTCACCGTTGACCTCGTGCTGATGCACCCGCGGGCGGGCATCGCGCTCATCGACCTGACGGACACCACCCAGGACGCCGAGGGCTTCCTGCGCGAGCGGCTGGAGGAGACGGGCTTCGACCGGATCTTCAACGGCCACCTGCCCATCGTCCACGGCACGCTCCAGCCCGCCGACCTGCCGCGCCTGATCGACCTTCTCGCGGTCGCCTTCGCCGACCTGGCGCCGCTCACCATCGGCGGCGGCGAGGCCTGGGTGCGGACCCTCGAGCGGACGATCGTCCCGGGCGACCGCGTCTGGACCGACAACCTCGAGGGCCGGCCGCGCGGCTGGCGCGCCGACGACGCCGAGGAGTTCGAGGAGATCCCCGCCGAGCCGGCGCCGCCGCGGACGTCGCGCCTGGCCGCCCTCGGCCGCCCGGTCCTGGAGGCGACGGCCGCCCTGCGCGGCGCGCTCCGCACCCCCATCCGCCCCGCGGTGGACCGGGTGACGGTGCGGACGCTGGGCCTGCTGGCCGACGGCATCGACGCCGCCCGGAACGCGGCCGACGGCGCGGGCCACCGCCCCTGGCGCCGCTGGGCCCTCCTGGGCACGGCGGGGCTGGCCGCGCTGGCGCTGGTGACCGCGAACCTGTCCGGCGGCCCCGCCGAGGCGCCCGCCGCCCCGCCGGTCGCCGCCGCGCCCGCCCCGGCGGTGGAGCCGCTCGCCGCCGCCGCGCCGGCGCCGGAGGAGACGATCTCGGCCGCCGGTGCCGCCGGGATCGCGACGGTGGCGGCTCTGGCCGCGGTGCCGGCGGTGCAGGCGATGACCGCGCCCGCGCCCCGCGCCGTCTCCTTCTCGCCGCCCCGGCCGACCGTCGCCGAGGGGCGCCGCGAGGCCCGGCGCGCGCGGCGCTCCGCGGCCCGCCAGGCCCAGGCGCCGGCCCGCACGCCGCCGCGCGAGGCCCGCGGCCGGTAGCCGCGCCCACCGGGCCGGGACCTCAGGACTCCTCGATGGCGTCCACCCGGTCCGGGTAGAAGGCGAGGTGCCCCGCGATGGCGGAGACCGCCGGGAAGGGCGCCTCGTAGCTCCAGACCGCGTCCGCCGCGCGGCGGCCGCCGGCCTTGAGGGAGAAGTAGGAGGCGTCGCCCTTGTAGGGGCAGTGCGTCGTCCGCGCCGACGGCTCGAACAGCGCCATCGCCGCGTCCTCGCGCGGGATGTAGTGGACCGGCGGGAGCGAGGCCTCCCGCAGGGTGAGGGAGCGGGTGGTCTCCGCGACTACCTCGCCGCCGAGAAGGACGCGGAGGCGCCGCGGGTTCGGCGTGATGGTGATCGGGTGGTCGGCGCCCGGGGTCTTCATGGCGGCGGGTCTCCTCCTTGCGCGGTGCGCGGCGGCCGATCATGGGCCGGATCGGCGGCGCTGGCACGCGCCTCCTCCACCCCGTCGTTCCGGGGCGCGTCATCGAGGAAAGTTGACGCGCCCTCCTCGTATCGAAGCGGTAGCGATGCGGCGCCGAGATGGGGAAACGCGACGCATGTCCGGGATGACGCTCTGGGGCTTCGATGGCTCGACTTATGTGCGAACGGTCAAGATGCTCCTTGCCGAGAAGGGCGCCACGGACTTCCGGCAGGAGCCGGTGAACGTGCTGGCGGGCGAGCCGAAGAGCCCCGAGCACCTCGCGCGCCATCCCTTCGGCAAGGTCCCCGTGCTCGACCACGACGGCCTCCGCATCCTCGAGACCTCGGCCATCACGCGCTACCTGAACGACGTCCTGCCGGGCCCCTCGCTCGTGCCCGGGACGCCGAGGGACCGCGCGCGCATGGACATGACGATCGGCCTCGTCGATTCCTACGGCTACGGCGCGCTGGTCGGGGGCGTCGCGGCCTATCACCTCTTCCCGGATTTCGTGGGCGGGAAGAACGAGGAGGCGCGCCGCCAGGGCATCGAGAACGGCCGGAAGGTCCTCGACCACGCGATGCGGACGCGCGGCGATTCGCCGTTCATCGCGGGCGCGCTCAGCCTCGCCGACCTCTACCTCGCGCCCATCCTCTTCTACGTCTCCCTCACCCCCGACAAGGACGCGCTGTTCGGCGGCCCGGGCTTCGCGGAGTGGTGGGAGCGCGTGCAGGCCCTGCCGAGCTACCGCGCGACCCAGCCGAACCTCGGCTAGGGCCGGGAGCGCCCCCGGTGCCGATCCGAAACCGATTGGCGCCGGGCGGCGCGCCGGAATAGGCTCGGCGCGAGAAGAACGGGCGGAGGAAGACGATGACCTGGCCGATCCTGGCGCGCCGCGCCGCGCTGCTCTCGGGGCTCGCGGCCCTCGCTGCGCCGGCGGCCCTCGCGGCCGACCCGCCGGCGCCCCGCCGCGCCTCCTGGACCGCGCGCGACTTCCGCTTCCACACCGGCGAGACGATGCCGGAGCTTCGCCTGCACTACACGACGATCGGCGATCCCTCGGGGCTGCCCGTGCTCGTGCTGCACGGCACCGCGGGCTCGGCGCGCAGCCTCATCACGCCGGGCTTCGCGGGCGTGCTCTTCGGCCCCGGCCAGCCGCTGGACGCGAGCCGCTACTTCATCATCCTGCCGGACGCGCTCGGCGCCGGGGATTCAGCCAAGCCGTCCGACGGGATGCGCGCCGCCTTCCCGCGCTACAACTACGCCGACATGGTGCAGGCGCAGTACCGGCTGGTGACGGAGGGGCTGGGGATCCGCCACCTGCGCGTCGTGCTCGGGAACTCCATGGGCGGCATGCACGCCTGGGTCTGGGCCGTCACCCACCCGGACTTCATGGACGCGGTCGTGCCGCTGGCTTCGCAGCCGACGGAGATGTCGAGCCGCAACTGGATGTTGCGGCGCCTGCTGGTGGAGAGCATCCGGCAGGACCCCGCCTACCGCGACGGGAACTACACGGAGCAGCCGGCCTCGCTGCACCTGGCGAACGTCTTCTACTCCACCGCGACGAACGGCGGCACGCTGAACTACCAGGCGACGGTGCCCACCCGCGCCGCCGCGGACCAGCTCGTGGAGCGGCGCCTCGCCGCGCCCGCGCCGCTCGACGCGAACGACTTCGTCTACCAGTGGGACGCCTCGCGCGACTACAACCCGGCCCCCCAGCTCGAGCGCATCCGCGCGCGCGTGCTGGCCGTGAACGCCGCCGACGACGAGCGCAACCCGCCGGAGACGGGCGTGATGCAGGCGGCCATGGCACGCATCCCCGGCGCCCGCTTCCACCTCATCCCCGCGAGCGAGGAGACCGCGGGGCACGGCACCACCGGCAACGCGCGCTTCTGGAGCGAGGAGCTGCGCGCCTTCCTCGAGGGCCTTCCGCCGCCGCGGGCCGTCGCTCAGTAGGAGCGCGGCAGGCCGAGCACCTTCTCGGCGATGAAGCACATGATGAGCTGCGTGCTGACAGGCGCGATCCGCATGAGCATCGCCTCCCGCATGTAGCGCTCGACGTGGTACTCCTTGGCATAGCCGAAGCCGCCGTGGCTCAGCACCGCGTTCTCGCAGGCGCGGAAGCCGGCCTCGCCCGCGAGGTACTTCGCCGCGTTCGACTCCGCGCCGCAGGGCAGGCCCTGGTCGTAGCGCCAGGCCGCCTGCATCACCATCAGCCGTGCCGCCTCCAGCTCCATCCAGCACTTGGCGAGCGGGTGCTGCACGCCCTGGTTCTGCCCGATGGGCCGGTCGAAGACCACGCGCTCCTTCGCGTAGTCGGCGGCGCGGCGGAGGGCGGCGTGGCCGAGGCCGATGGCGGCGGCGGCGATCAGCACCCGCTCCGGGTTCATCCCGTGCAGGATGGTGCGGAAGCCCTGCCCCTCCTCGCCGATGAGGTCGTCGGCGGGAACCGGGAGGTTGTCGATGAAGAGCTCGTTCGAGTCGACGGCCTTGCGGCCCATCTTCTCGATCTCGCGCACGTCGACGTAGCGCCGGTCGAGGTCGGTGTAGAAGAGGCTCAGCCCCTCCGTCGGCCGCGACACCTCCTCGATCGGCGTCGTGCGCGCGAGGAGGAGGATCTTCTCCGTCACCTGCGCGGTCGAGATCCAGACCTTGCGTCCCGTCACGACGTAGCCGTTGCCCTCGCGGCGCGCGAAGGTCTTCAGCCGCGTGGTGTCGAGGCCGGTGTTCGGCTCGGTCACCCCGAAGCAGGCCTTCTCGCGCCCGGCGATCAGCGGCGGCAGGATGCGACGCTTCTGCTCATCGGTGCCGAAGACGACCACGGGGTTGAGGCCGAAGATGTTCATGTGGATGGCGGAGACGCCGCTCATCCCCGCGCCGGACTCGCTGATCGCCTGCACCATCAGCGCCGCCTCCGCGATGCCGAGGCCGGCGCCGCCGTATTCCTCGGGCATGCAGATGCCGAGCCACCCGGCCTCGGCGATGGCCGCGTGGAAGTCGAGCGGGAACTCGCCGCTGCGGTCGCGCCGGAGCCAGTAGTCGGCGTCGAACCGGGCGCAGACGCGGGCCACGCCGTCGCGGATGGCCTCCTGCTCGGGCGAGAGGGCGAAGTTCATGGCGCTGCCTTGTGCGATGGAGGGGTTGGGGCGCGTCCTGCGGTCAACGGCCCGGCGCGTCCGGCGATCAACGTCCCGGCGCGTCCCGCCATTAGCGTCCCGGCGCGTCCCGCACCATCGGCACGAAGGCCTCGAGCAGCCGCGGCATCTCCTCGGCCGGCACCGGCATCTGGTCGCGCGAGAGGGTCAGGCTGTCGAGGAAGCGGCCGGCACGGGTGTAGAGGGTGATCTCCAGCGCCTCGCCGACCACCTCGGGCCGGCAGACCACCTCCTCGTCCGGCACCTCCCGGCGCGCGGTCTCGACGAAGTCGCGGATCTCCTCGATCCCGCCGGTGTCGATCCCGGCCTCGCCGATGAAGTCGTCGATCTCGGCCACGACCTCGGAGGGCGGCACGAGGGCGAGCGGCACGCAGCCCTCCACCGCCTCGGAGACCGCCATACGCCAGCGGTCGAAGCCGGTGCGGAAGGCCATCTCCTCCGGCGTCTCTTCCTCCGGGCCGTCGGCGTCGTCGCCCTCCGGCGCGGGGGGCAGCCCGTTCGCGGCCAGCTCCTCCCAGCTCGGCAGCGCCCAGTCCACCTGCAGGCCGAGCAGGACGCCGAAGCCCCGCTCCTGCAAGGACGCCGGGTCGGCGGGGGGAAGCTCCGCCGGCTCACGCCCCTCGGCCAGGCTCGCCAGCGCCCGGCGCAGGGCGGTGGCCTCGATCTCCCCGAAGCTGTCTGGGGATCGCCATTCCGGCAGGAAGCGCACCTCCAGCGCCTCGCCCAGCAGGCCTGAGGCGAGGAGGCTGCCGCCCAGCGAGGCCGCGTCCGGCAGGGCGCCGGGCGGGAGCGCCACCGGCAGCGCCACGAGCTCCGCCCAGCCCGAGGGGCCGACCGCCGCCCCTTCGGCGATCTGCAGCAGCTCGAGGTCGAGGTCGTCGGCCGCCTCCTCCCCGTAGCGGTCGGCCACCTTGCGGACGGCGAGCGCCAGCACGCCCTGGCGCCCCTCGGCCAGCAGCCGCTCCGCCATCAGGCGGAAGGCGCGGTCGTCCTCGCCGGCGAAGGCGCGCATCAGCCGCTCGGCCGGCGAGAGCGAGGCGCCGCCGGCCGGGGGCGCCTCCCGCGGCCCTGCCTTGCGCGGGTCGAGGCCGAGCGCCGCCAGCGCGGCCGCGCCGCGGAGAAGCCCGTCGCGGCGGCGCCAGGCGAGGCGGTTCGCGGGGGTGTCGGGGCGGCCGTCCATCCAGCGCCGGAAGCTCGCGCGATCGGCCACCTGCACCAGCACCTCCACGCCCTCCTCCGCCATGGCCGCCGCGACGGCGCGGTTCACGGCGGCAACGGCCGCGAGGTCGGCCTCGCCGGGGCGGAAGGTGTCGAGCGTCTCCGCGTCGGGGTAGTGGGTGATGATCACCGCGGAGAGGTCCGGGGCGAGCTCGCGCGCGAGCGCCTCCGCCGCGGCGGCCTTGGCCCCCGGCCCGTCGGGTCGTCGCGGAGCGGTCACGGCGCGTCCCCGTCCCAGGCCGGGTTGACGAAGGGGGACGGCGCGCCGAGCTGCCGGCGCGCCGCCGCGTATTCCTCCCGCAGCCGGGCGACGAGCGCCCCGGCGGGCTCCACCGATCGCACCGCGCCGATGCCCTGGCCGGAGCCCCAGATGTCCTTCCAGCGCTTCGTCCGGTTGCCGCCGAAGTCCATCGCGGCCGGGTCGTGCGCCGCCAGGTTGTCGGGGTCGAGCCCCGCCCGCACGAGGGAGGGGCGCAGGTAGTTGCCGTGCACGCCCGTGATGAGGTTCGTGTAGACGATGTCCGACGCCCCGTGGTCGACGATCATCCGCTTGTGCCCCTCCTCCGCCCGCGCCTCGGCGGTCGCGATGAAGGCGCTGCCCACGTAGCCGAAATCGGCCCCCATCGCCTCGGCGGCCAGCACCGAGCGGCCGTGGGCGATCGCGCCCGAGAGCGCGAGCGGCCCGTCGAACCATTCGCGGGTCTCGGCGACGAGCGCGAAGGGCGAGAGGCTGCCGGCGTGCCCGCCCGCCCCCGCCGCCACCAGCACAAGCCCGTCCGCACCCTTCTCGACGGCCTTCCGCGCGAAGGTCTGGTTGATGACGTCGTGCAGGACGTGGCCGCCATAGGCGTGCACCGCTTGGTTCACCTCTGGCCGCGCGCCGAGGGAGGTGATGACGATCGGCACGCGGTGGCGCACCACCACGCCGAGGTCGTGCTCCAGCCGGTCGTTGGAGCGGTGGACGATGAGGTTGATGGCGTAGGGCGCGGCGGGGCGGGCGGGGTTGTCGCGGTCGTGCGCCGCCAGCCGCTCCTCGATCTCGCAGAGCCACTCGTCGAGCTGCGACGCGGGGCGGGCGTTGAGCGACGGCATGGCGCCGACGATCCCCGCCCGGCACTGCGCGACGACGAGGTCGGGCACCGAGATGATGAACAGCGGCGAGGCGATCACCGGGAGCGAGAGCCGGCCCCGCAGCCGGTCGCGCAGCGTGGCGGCGGGCGCCGCCGCGGGCGGCCTGTCGAGCGTGGCACCGGCTTCCATCCTGGACCCTCCGTCGGGCCGCCCTCGCGCGGGGCCGCCCCTTCCGGGGCAGCATAGGGCCGGACGCGCCGCGCGTCCCACCCCCGGCGCCGGCCCGCGGGCGCCCTCAAGCTTCCGTGCGGCGGCACGCCGCGGCGCGGGGCCCGGCGGAGGCCGGCGCGCCGGGCGGCGAACTGGGCTAGGCTTCCCCCGTCAGGGAGGATTCGCCCATGCCGGTGTCCGGCACCTTCATCGTCTTCGCCGTCATCCTCGTCCTCGCCCTCGTCACCGCCGCCAAGGGCATCCGCACCGTGCCGCAGGGCGAGGTCTGGACGGTGGAGCGCTTCGGCCGCTTCACCACCCTCCTCCAGCCCGGGCTGAACTTCATCATCCCCTACGTGGACGCCATCGGCCGCCGCATGAACGTGCAGGAGGTCGTGCTCGACATCCCCGAGCAGGTGGTGATCACGCGCGACAACGCCTCGGTCGCGGTGGACGGCATCGTCTACTACCGCGTGATGGAGCCGGCGAAGGCCGCCTACCAGGTCCAGGACCTGCAGCAGGCGCTGACCGCGCTCTCCATGACGAACATCCGCTCCGTCATCGGCGAGATGGACCTCGACCAGACCCTCTCCTCGCGCGAGCGGATCAACACCGCGCTCCTCGTCACGCTCGACGGCGCGACCGAGCCCTGGGGCGTGAAGGTCAGCCGGGTCGAGATCCGCAAGATCGAGCCGCCCGAGAACCTCATCCGCGCCATGAACCTCCAGATGACCGCCGAGCGCGAGCGGCGCGCGACCGTGGTGCAGGCCGAGGGCGCGAAGGCCGCGCTGGTGCTGCAGGCCGAAGGGCGCCGCGAGGCCGCCTTCCGCGACGCCGAGGCGCGCGAGCGCTCCGCCCAGGCGGAAGCGACGGCCACCCGCATGGTCGCGGAGGCCGCGAGCGGCGCGGGCGGCGACGCGCTGCGCTACTTCGTCGCCCAGAGCTACGTCACGGCCTTCCAGGCCATCGCCGCCAGCCCCTCGTCCCGCCTCGTCATCGTGCCGATGGAGGCCGCGGGCCTCGCGGGCGGGGTGACCGCGGCGCTCGAGCTTCTCCGCGACGGCACGGGCGGCGGCATGTCCCCCGGGGTCGCCGCGGGCCGCGCCGCGCCGCCGCCGCCCTCCCGCCCGCCCGGCTTCGCGCCGCCGCCGCCCGCGGGGACGGCCGAGGCGCGCTCGGTGCCGCGCACGGGGGCCGGTCCTTGGACATCTGGCTGATCTGGGTCCTCGCCGGCCTGCTCCTGCTCGGGGCGGAGCTGCTGCTGCCGGGCATCTTCCTTCTCTGGGCGGGGCTGGCGTCCGTCGGCACGGGGCTGGCCTGGCTTGCCCTCGCACCGGGCTTCCCGGCCGCGGTCGTCATCTTCGTCGCCCTGATGGCGGCGGGCGTCGCGCTCGGCCTCCGCCGCCGCGGGGCGGGCGCTTCCTCGCTGAACACCCCGGAGGCCGGGCTGGCCGGGCGGGAGGGACGGGTCCTCGCCGCCGACGAGACGGGGCTCCGCGTGCGGATCGGCGACAGCGACTGGTCCGCCCGCCCCGCCGCCGGCGCGCGGCTCCCGGCCGGCACCGCCGTGCGGGTGGAGGCGGTGGAGGGCACGGTGCTGGTGGTGCGCGCCCTGGACTGAGGCGGCGGCCCGGCCGCGGGCCTCCCCGGCAACCCCCCGCGGCGCCGGGGGTTCGTGGGGGGTGCCCCGCCGAGGAGACGACGCGTGCCCGACGACCCTCACACCCTTCCCGCCGACGAGCCGCTGGGCCGCCTGGAGCCCGTCGCCCATTTCAGCGGCCCCATGCCGACGGGCGTCACCGTCTCGCGCGCCGGGCGGATCTTCGTGAACTTTCCCAAATGGGGCGATGCCGTCGAGTTCACCGTCGCGGAGCTCCGGGACGGCGAGGCCGTGGCCTACCCCGACCTCGCCACCAACGCGCCCGGCGAGGACGACCCCGCCTCCGGCCTCGTCTCCGTGCAGAGCGTGGTGGTGGACCCCGCGGACCGGCTGTGGATCCTCGACACGGGCAGCCCGATGTTCGCGCCGACGCGGCCCGGCGGGCCGAAGCTCGTCTGCGTGGACCTAGCGACGGACCGGGTGGTCAAGCGCATCCTCTTTCCCGCCGACGTCGCGCTGCCCACCACCTACCTCAACGACGTGCGCTTCGACCTCCGCCGCGGGGCGGAGGGGATCGCCTACATCACGGACAGCGCGGATAGCGGGCCGAACGGGATCATCGTGGTCGACCTCGCGACCGGAAACAGCTGGCGCCGCCTGCACGACCACCCCAGCACCAAGGCCGAGCCGCCCGAGCGCTTCCTGCCGGTGGTGGAGGGCCGACCGCTGATGGAGCGCGAGCCGGGCAAGCCGCCGAAGCCCGTCACCATGGGGGCGGACGGCATCGCGCTCTCCGCGGACGGATCGCGCCTCTTCTACTGCCCGCTCGCCAGCCGCCGCCTCTACAGCGTCGCGACCGACGCGCTGGCGGACGCGCATCTGAGCGAGAGCGGCGTCGCCGCGACGGTGCGGGACGAGGGCGACAAGGGCGGCGGCGCGGACGGGCTGGAGGCGGACGCCGAGGGCCGCCTCTACGCCACGAGCTACGAGCACGACGCCGTCCTGCGCCGCTCCGCCGAGGGCGCCTGGGAGACGGTCGCCCACGACCCCCGCCTCCTCTGGCCCGACACCCTGTCCCTCGCGGCGGACGGCTACCTCTACGTCACCGCGAACCAGCTTCACCGCCAGGCGAAGTACCAGGGCGGCGAGGACCGGCGGCACAAGCCCTACACCCTCTTCCGGGTGCGGGTGGACGCGACCCCCGTCTGGCTTCGCTGAGGCGGGCCTCCAACCCTCCGCGCGGCCCCGCGTTGGGAGAGGAGCAAGGAAGGAAGCCGGAGATGACCGCGAGACCGCCGGAGGGACCGAAGGCCGACTTCGACGCGGAGGGCGCCTCCGAGGCCCCGATCCCCCGCCCACCCTCCGCGAAGGAGGTGGACCGCATCAGCGAGGCCCAGGGCCTGATCACCGACGAGTGGACGGGCGAGCCCGGCGACGGCAGCCCCGGCAACGACCCGCCGCCCGCCAAGACCTAGCCGCCCGGGCTTGAAGCCCGCCCTCCGCCGTTTCATATCGCCGCCAGTCCATGACCTGACGACTGGAGGTTGCTTGTGAGCGAGACGGTGGAGCGCCACGAATTCGGCGCCGAGGTCGGGCGCCTGCTGGACCTGGTGGTCCATGCCCTCTACTCCGACCGCGAGATCTTCCTGCGCGAGCTGGTGGCCAACGCGGCCGACGCCGTGGACCGCCGCCGCTTCGAGGCGCTGACCGGCGCCATCCCCGCTGTGCCCGAGGGCGGCGCCGTGCGCGTCGTGCCGGACAAGGAGGCGCGCACCCTCACCATCGCCGACCCCGGCATCGGCATGACGAAGGCCGAGCTCGCGACCAATCTCGGCACCATCGCCCGCTCGGGCACCCGCGCCTTCACGCAGTCCCTCGCGGAGGCGCCAGCCGGCGACCGACCGAGCCTGATCGGCCAGTTCGGCGTCGGCTTCTACTCCGCCTTCATGGTGGCCGACCGCGTCGAGGTCACGTCGCGCAAGGCCGGCGCCGAGGAGGCCTGGAGCTGGGCCTCCGAGGGGCGCGGCGACTTCACCCTCTCCGCCGCCACCCGCGAGGAGCCGGGCACGAGCATCGTCCTGCACCTGAAGGAGGACGCGGCCGACTACCTCGAGCCCTTCCGGCTGAAGTCGATCATCCGCAAGTGGGCGGACCACATCACCATCCCCATCACCGTCGCGCGCGACGGGACGGACGAGCCCGCCAACGAGGGCACGGCCCTCTGGCGGAAGCCGAAGTCCGACATCACGCCCGAGAGCTACACCGAGTTCTACCGCCACCTCGGCCACGTCTTCGACGAGCCCTGGGCGACGCTGCACTGGACCGCCGAGGGCGCGATCGACTTCACCGCCCTTCTCTTTATCCCCGGCATGAAGCCCTTCGAGGCCGTGGAGGGCGAGCGCGAGAGCCGGGTGCGCCTGCACGTCCGCCGCATGTTCATCACCGACGAGGCCGGGCTGCTTCCGAACTGGCTCCGCTTCGTCCACGGCGTGGTGGACACCGAGGACCTGCCGCTGAACGTCTCCCGCGAGATGCTCCAGGCGACCCCCGTCCTCGCCCGCATCCGCCGCGCCGTCACCAACCGCGTGATCTCGGAGCTGAAGACGCGCGCGAAGGAGGCGGAGGACTACGCCAAGTTCTGGGAGAACTTCGGCACCGTCCTGAAGGAGGGGCTCTTCGACAGCCCCGAGCATTCCAAGGACATCGCCCAGCTCCTCCGCTTCCGCTCCTCCGCGGTCGAGGGCTGGACCTCGCTCGCCGACTACGTCTCCCGCATGAAGGAGGGGCAGGAGGCGATCTACGTCCTCGCCGGCGACGCGCCCGAGGCGCTCGCGAAGTCGCCCCAGCTCGAGGGCTTCCGCGCCCGGGGCGTGGAGGTGCTGCTGCTGTCGGACCAGATCGACGCCTTCTGGCCGGAGCGGCTGGACCGCTTCGAGGAGAAGCCGATCCGCAGCGTGACGCAGGGCAACGTGGACCTCTCCAAGGTTGCGGCGCCCGAGGGCGCGCTGGAGGAGGCGGCCGATGTCTCCCGCCTTCTTCCGCTGCTCAAGGACGCGCTGAAGGACCAGGTCTCCGAGGTGCGCGCGACCGACCGGCTCGTCGGCAGCCCCGTGGTCCTCGCCGCCGCGGAAGGCGGGCCGGACCTGCAGATGCAGCGCCTGCTCGCCCGCGCCGGCCGCGGCCTCGGCGCCGGCCTGCCCGTGCTGGAGGTCAACCCGCGCCACCCGCTGGTGCGCGCCCTGGCCACAAAGGCCGCGGGCGACGCCCCGCTCGAGGACGCGGCGGGGCTGCTGCTCGACCTCGCCCGCGTGCAGGACGGCGACAGCCCGCGCGACCCCGCCGCCTTCGCGCGGCGCGTCGCGGAATCCTTCGCCGCCAGCCTCGGCTGAGGCGCATCCCGGGACCGCGGCGCGCCGCGGTCCCGCCATCACGGGGGCACCGCATGGACGACGAGGACGACGCGCCCCCGCCGCCGGGCCTGCCCCGCGGCAAGTTCTACATGACCCCGGCCGGCGAGGCCGCGCTGAAGGCCGAGTACGAGTCCTTCAAGGCGGAGCGCCACCGCGTCGTCGAGATCGTCTCCTGGGCCGCCGGCAACGGCGACCGCAGCGAGAATGCCGACTACAAGGAGGGCAAGCGCCGGTTGCGCGAGATCGACCGGCGCCTCCGCTACCTCGGCCACCGCCTCCAGGCGGCCGAGGTGGTGGACCCGGCCGCGCAGCGGCAGCGCGACCGCGTCTTCTTCGGCGCCACCGTCACCTACCTCAACGAGCGCGACGAGAGCGCCCGCGTGACCATCGTCGGCGAGGACGAGGCGGACATGGCCGCGGGCAAGATCAGCATCGCCTCCCCCATGGCCCTTGCCCTGCTGCGCGCCCGCGTGGGCGACGAGGTGACGGTGCGCACCCCGGCGGGACCCTCCTCGGTCGAGATCACCGCGATCCGCTACCCCGGCTAATCCGCCTCCCAGCCGATCGCGCGGCGGAGGAAGGCCGCGCCCAGCGCCGCGAAGCCCGCGACCTCCGCGTTGTCCTTCCCGTAGCCATGGCCGCCCGCGGCGGGCTCGTGGAAGAGGGCGGGGTAGCCCAGGGCCTGGAGCTTCGCCGCCATCTTGCGGGCGTGGCCGGGGTGCACGCGGTCGTCGCGCCGCGTCGTCGCCAGCAGGATCGGCGGGTAGGCGCGCCCCGGCTCCGCGACGTGGTAGGCGGAGAGGTGCTGGAGGAATTCCCAGTCCTCGGGCCTGTCGGGGTCGCCGTACTCCGCGATCCAGCTCGCCCCCGCCAGCAGCTTGCTGTAGCGGCGCATGTCGATGAGCGGGATCGTGCAGAACAGCGCGCCGAAGCGCTCCGGGTAGCGCGTGAGCATGTTCGCGATCAGCAGCCCGCCGTTCGACCCGCCCTCCGCCGCGATGCGCCCGGGCCGCGTGACGCCGCGGCGCACGAGGTCCGCCGCGACCGCCGCGAAGTCGTCGTGCGACAGGCGCTTCCTCTCGCGCCGCCCCGCCTCGTGCCAGCGCGTGCCGAACTCGCCGCCGCCGCGGATGCTCGCCACCACCGTGGTCCCGCCCCGCTCCAGCCAGAGCTTGCCCTGCATCCCCTGGTAGGTCGGCAGGCGGGAGAGGCGGAACCCGCCATAGCCTGTCATGTGCACCGGCGCCTCGCCGGTCTCCCCGGCCGGCCCGGTCTGGACGTAGGGGATGCGCTCCCCGTCCACCGAGACCGCCTCGTGCCGCGTGACCACGAGCCCCGCCGCGTCATAGGTGGCCGAGGATCGCCGCAGCAGCGCCGGGGTGGAGAGGCCCGTGTCCGTCAGAAGAAGGCTCGGCGGCGTCACCGGGTCCTCGAACTGCGCGAGGAGGCTTCCGTCAGATTCCTCCGCCTCGGTATCGAGCGGCCAGAGATGCGCGACCCCCGTTTCCGGCAGCCCCTGCAACTCGGCGGATGCCCAGTCGCCGGGGGTGATGACGGTGAAGACCGGCCGCAGCTCGTCGAGCACCGAGACGACGAGCCGCCCGTCGCACCAGAAGAAACCCTGCAGTGCCCGCCGCTCGTCGGGCTGGAAGAGGGTGCGGAAGTCCCGCGATCCCGCCAGGAAGTCGTCGAGCCCGATGCCGAGCAGCGTGTCGGCCGCGCGCGTCGCGCCGCCGACGGACCACTCGCCGCGCGGCCGCACCGCCAGCCAGCCGCGCTGCCACCGGAACCCGGCGTCGAGCGGCAGGTCGATCGCGCGCCGCGGCCCCGCGCGGTCGCCGAGATGGACGGTGGTCTCGTAGAAGCCGATCTGGTCGGTGAAGACGAGGCGGCCCGGCGTCTCGCGGTCCACCCCGCCCCAGGCGCCCATGTGCCCGGGGTCGCACTCGAAGAGGACCGGCGCGGCCAGCGGGTCGGTGCCGCGCGACCAGAGCCGGACGGTGCGCGCGTAGCCGGAGCGGGTCGCCATCCCCTCCCCCAGCGCGGAGGAGACCAGCAGCGTGTCCCGGTCCACCCAGTCGGCGCCCCCCTTCGCCTCCGGCAGCACGAAGCCGCCGGGCACGAAGCGGCGCTCGGCGGGGCTGAACTCGCGCAGCACCGTGGCGTCGCCGCCGCCGCGGGAGAGGCTCAGCAGGGCGAGGTCGTGCCCGTCCGGCAGCGTCGTCGCGCCGCCCCAGACCCAGTCCTCCCCCTCCTCCCGGGCCAGGGCGTCGAGGTCGAGCAGCACGTCCCAGTCGGGCGCGGCGCCGCGGTAGGAATCGAGCGTCGTCCGCCGCCAGACGCCGCGCGGCTGCCCCGCGTCCTGCCAGAAGTTGTAGAGCCAGCCGCCGCGCCGGGTGACGAAGGGCAGCTTGTCCGGGCGGTCCAGCACGCGCCGCACGGCGTCCCGCTCGGCCTCGAAGCGGGCATCGGCCAGGCGCGCCAGGGTCGCCGCGTTCTGCGCCTCCACCCAGGCAAGGGCGCGCTCCCCCTCCACCTCCTCCAGCCAGAGCCAGGGGTCGTCGTCCGGCGCGGCGAGGGTGGGGCGGGGGTCGGCGGGATGGGGCATGCGGCACTCCTGGGAGGGGGCGGGCGGGCGGCCCGGCGCGCCCGCCCGGCAACGCGGTCGGCGGAAGGTCAGTCGAGGGTGACCCCGATGGCGCGCACCACCTCCGCCCAGCGGCGGGTCTCGTTCGCGACATAGGCGGCGGCGGCCTCCAGGCTGCCGCCCATGGGGTCGAAGCCCACGGCCTCCAGGCGCCGGCGCGTCTCGGGATCGGCGAGGGCGAGATCGACGTCGGCGTTCGCCTTGGCCAGGATCGCGCCCGGCGTGGCCGCGGGGAAGAACATCGCCGTCCAGGTCACGTCGTCGAAGCCGGGAAAGCCCCGCTCCTCCAGCGTCGGCACCTCCGGCAGGGCGGCGGAGCGGCGCGCGCCGGTCACGGCCAGGCCGCGCACCCCGCCCTGGCGCACCATCTCCATCGCCGCCGGCAGGGCGACGCTGGCCAGCTCGAGCTGCCCGCCGAGCACGGCCGTCAGCGCCGGCCCGGCGCCGGTGAAGGGCACGTGCTGGGCGTCCACCCGCGCCAGCAGGCGGAACAGCCGCTCGGCCGAGAGATGGGGCGTGGTGCCCACCCCCGCGGTGCCGAAGTTGACGGGCTGGCGGCGGGCGAGCGCGACCAGCGCGGCGACATCGGCCGCGGGGGAGTCCGCGCGGACGACGAGGATGTTCGGCGTGGAGGCCATCAGCGCCGCGGGCGCCAGCTCCTCCGGCCGGTAGCCGGCGTTGCGCGTGAGGCTCGGGTTCACCGCGAAGGCGCTGGTGGTGACGAGCGCCGTCGCCCCGTCCGGCCGCGCCCGCGCGACGAGCTGGGCGCCGATGTTGCCCCCGGCGCCCGCGCGGTTCTCGATCACCGCCGCCTGGCCCCAGATCTGGGAGAGGCGGTCGCCCACGATCCGCGCCACGAGGTCCGCCGGCCCCGCGGGCGCGAAGGCGACGGCCAGGCGCACCGGGCGGTCGGGCCAAGCGGCGGGGGCCTGGGCGCGGGCCGCGGCCGGGACCAGCCCGGCGCCCGCCGCGGCCAGGAGGACCCGCCGGCCGGGGCCCTCACCCCGCGGCATGGGGCGTCTCCGTCAGGGCGTCGCGGTTCGCCAGCAGGTGCTCGGCCGCCTCCAGCCGCGTCCCGGTCCAGACGTCGGTCGCGGCCTTCACCCGGCGCATGATCTCGTCGAAGACCCAGGCGCCGGCGGGGCGGCCGTAGACATGGGTGTGGATGGTGACGTCGAGCATCACCGACCGCGTCTCGCGCTCGCGCATGGCGGCGAAGGCGTCCTCGAACTGCTCGAGCATGGCGCGGGCGTTGTTGCCGTAGCGAATGGCGCTCGGCAGGTCGTTCACGTCCATGATGAGGGGGATGGCGACGATCTCCGCGCCGCCCTCCCGCGCGAGGTAGGGCAGGTCGTCGTCGTTGCAGTCGCCGTGGTGGAGGTAGCCGGCCTCCGCGAGCAGGCGGGCGTGGATGGGGCTGCCCGTGCCGCGCGGGCTGATCCAGCCGCGCGGCGCCTCGCCGGTGACGTCGGCGATGAGGCCGGTGGTGCGGCGGATGTTCTCCCGCTGCCCCGCCTCGTCCAGGTAGACGGGGATCACGTCCATCCCGTAGGAGTGCGCGACCACCTCGTGGCCGCCCCGGTGGATGGCGCGCACGGTGTCCGGCCACTTCTCGGCCAGCACCCCGTTGGTCATGACGCTCGTGCGCAGGCCGTTCCGCGCGGCCACCTCCAGCGCCCGCCAGATGCCGCGCGTCGCGCCGTAGAGGCCCCAGCTCGCGGCGTTGGCGTCGAAGAAGCCGGGCCTCAGCGGGTTGCCCATGGGGCCGATGCCCGGCACCTGCCCCTCCGACCAGCCCTCGTAGGCGATGTTGAAGACGATGCCGACGCGCGCACCGCCGGGCCAGCGGAAGGCGGCGCCGGCGCGGAGCGCGGCAGGGGCGGGTTGGTTCACGGTGGCGTCTCCAGGGCGGCGTCCGGGCCGGCGACGCGCCGCGCGACGGCGCGCGTCGGCGGCGTCGCGCGCGCGCTCGTTCTCGTTCAATCGCTTAGCGAGGCTAGGCGCGGGGGCGGGGCGCGGCAAGGCGCGGCGGGCCGGTCGCTCGGCCGTGACCGGGGGCGCCGTCACATTCAGGCGGGGTGCCCCGCCCTCGCCTCCCGCGCGGCGCCCCGGCCCGTTAAGTGCCTCGCGACCCCGCCCCCCGGGCCCGGGGATGCTCCGACCCCCCTCAGAGGCAGCACAGCATGGCAAACCAGACGCGCAGCGGCGCCCCCCCCGGCGGCCGCCCCGCCGCCGCGGGCGGGCCCTCCCCCTCCCCCGCCGCGCCCCCGGGCCTCTTCGGCCTCTCCTGGCCGATCCTGGCCGCGGCCGGCGGCTTCCTCGTCCTGCTCATCCTCGGCTGGTCCATGGCGGTCTCCCGCGGGAACCGGCTGGAGGTGGCCGAGGCCGCGCGGCGGGGGCAGGCGACGCGGCTGGCGGAGCTGGACGGCACCCTGTCGCGCGAGCGCCAGGCGAACGGCGACCTCGCGGCCGTGACCGGGCGTGCCGAGGCCGCCCGGGCCGCCCTCGCCCAGGCGGAGGCCCGCAACCGCGACCTCGCCGCCGCCGCCGAGGGCGCCCAGGCGCGGCTCGCCGAGGTCACCCCCCAGGTCACCGCCGCCGAGGCGCGGCTGGCCGAGCTGGCCGCCGCCGCCCGCGCGACCGAGGGCCAGGTGAACGAGCTCCGGCAGGGCGCGCAGGCCGCGGCCGCCGGGCTCGATCAGGCGCGGGCGGCGGTCGCGGAGGCGGAGGCCGCGCTGGCCCAGCGGCGCGCGGAGGTATCCTCCCTCGCGGCCCAGCAGGAGGCCGCCGCCAACGGGCTCCGCGCCGCCGAGGCCCGCGCGGCCGAGCTGACCGCGACGGCCGAGGCCGCCCAGGGGCGCGTCGCCGCCCTCGTCGCCGAGGCGGGGCGCGCGCAGGAGGGGCTGACGACGAACCAGGCGGCGATCGCGGGGGCCGAGGGCCGCGCCCGCCAGCTCGCCGAGGGCATCGCGGCCGCCGAGGCCGCCCTCGCCGCCCGCCAGAACGACCTCGCCGGGGCGGAGGCGCGGCTGGGCGAGCTGAACCGCACGACCGAGGCCGCGGCCGGGGCGCTGCGCGAGGCCCAGGCGCGCGTCGCCGAGGCCACCGCCGCCGCCACCGCGGCCGAGGGCCGGCTGGGCGAGCTGCGCACCGCCGCCGAGGCGATCGGCCCGGCCGAGGCGCGCTTGGCCGAGCTGAACCGCGGCCTTGAGGAGGCTCGCTCGGCCGCCGAGGCGGCGCGTCAGGAGGCGACCACCCTCGGGGAGCGCGCGGCCGCCCTGCGCAGCCAAGTCAGCGAGGCGGAGGCCGCCCTGGCCGGCCGCCAGCAGGCGCTCGCCGAGGCGGACCGCCGCCTGGCGGGGCTGCGCGAGGCCGCGACGGCCGCGGAGGGCGACCTCGCCGCCCGCCGGAAGGAGGTGGAGGACACCACCGCCCGCAACGCCGAGCTGGGGCGCGGCATCGAGGAGGCGACGGCCCGGCTCCGGGCCCTGGAGGGCCGCTCGACCTCGCTCGAGGCGGATGTCTCGACCGCCACCAGCGGTCTCGAGCGGCTTCGCGCGGAGGCGGCGGGGCTGACGGAGCAGGTGGGCCAGCGGCGGCAGGAGCTGTCGGCGCTGGAGGCCGGGGTGGCCCGGCTCCGGGCCGCCCCGCCGGCGCCCGAGCCGGCCGCGCCCGCTCCGGAGGCGGCGCCCGCCCCCGAGGACGCGCCCGCCCCCGCGGCGCCCCGCTGACGCCGGGCGGGCCGGGGCGGAGGACCCGCCCCGGCCCGCGGCCCGTGCGCAGGGGCAGAAACCAGGATTCGGAGAGGTGAGCACCATGCAGCAGGACCGTTTCCCCGATCTCGTCGCGCGGGCCGGGCGCCTCGGCGCGCGGCTGCGGGAGAGGGGCGAGACCGTGGCGGTCGCGGAGTCCTCAACCGGCGGGCTGATCGCCGCGGCGCTCCTCGCGCAGGCCGGCGCCAGCGCCTACTTCCTCGGCGGGGGCGTGATCTACACGGCCGCGGCGCGCAGTGCCCTGCTCGGGCTCTCGGCCACCGACCTTGAGGGGATGCGCCCCTCCTCGGAAGCCTACGCGCGGCTTCTCGCGGAGCGGGCGCGCGGGCGCCTCGGCGCGGACTGGGGACTGGGCGAGACAGGCGCCGCGGGGCCGGAGGGCAACCGCTACGGCGACCCGCCCGGGCATTGCTGCCTCGCCATTGCCGGCCCGGTGGACCTCGTGCGGACGATCGGCACGGGCGGGGGCAACAGGCTGGCGAACATGCAGGCCTTCGCCGCGGCGGCGCTCGACCTTCTCGGCGAGGCGATCGGCGCGCCGGGCTGCTGAGCGGAGCCGGACGCGGGAACGGGCGGCCGCGGGGCCGCCCGTCGACCTAGCGGCGGCTCAGAGGGGGCCGCTGGGGGTGCTTGACCCGCTTCCCGAGCTCGGCGGGGCCGAGGGGAAGGCGGTGGGAGCGGCCGGCGTCGTCCCGGTTGCCGGCTGCCCCGTGGCTTGCTGGCCTGCGGGACCGCCGGGCGCCTCGCGGCCCGGCTCCGCGGCGCCGAGCCCGCGCCGGGCCTCCTCCGTGACGCCGCGCACCGTGTCCCGGGCCGCCTCCGCCGCGCGGCCGGCGGCGGTGCCGATCACGTCGCCCACGGAATCCGCCGTCAGCCCGTCCTTGCTCAGCTTCTCCTTCGAGATGGCGTAGGTATCGGCCGCGACCGCCTGCGCCCGGCCGATCCCCTGGCCGGCCACCTCCGCCGCCCGCTCCAGGCCCTGCTGGGCCAGGGTGCCGGCGCGGTCGGTCAACTCGTCGCTCGTCCGGCCCATCAGCTCGTCCTCGGTCCGCGTGCGCGGCAGGACCGCGCCCAGGGCGGCGCCGATCGCGAGGCCGAGGGCGCCGAGCAGCAGGGGCTGCTCCTCGGCCATGCGGCTCCAGCCGCGGCGGGCCGAGGAGGCCAGGGCCTCCGTTCCGGCGGAGCCCGTCTCCGCCGCGCGGCCCGCCGTGTCGCGGGCGCGGTGGAGAAGATGGTCCGCCGTGCCCGCGGCGCTCGAGGCGGCGTCCGAGACCCCGCCCGCGAGGCGCGAGGCGGCGTCGGCCGCGCCCGAGGCGGCGCTGGAGACCGCCTCCGCCGCGCGGGAGGCGGCGTCGCGCGCCCGGTCGGCCAGGTCGCCGGCCGTGTCGCCGAGGGAGGCCATGCCCTCGCGCGCGCCTTCCGCCAGGCCCGAGACCCGCGCCCGGCTGCTGGCCCGCGGGGCCCCGGCTCCGGCCCCGTAGTCCGCGGCGGCCGCGTCTTCGGCGGCGGGATAGTCCGTGAAGCGGGCCGCGCGCGGGTCGCCGGCCACGGGCGGCGGCAGGGCGAGCATCTCTCCCCGGCCGGGGGAGGACTTCCGGTCGCCGCCGAGGAGCAGCCAGCCCACGCCGAGACCGACCAGCGCCACCGGCAGGGGGTTGTCCCGCACGGAGGTGCCGAAGTTCCGCATGAAGTCCGCGCCGCCCGAGCCGCGGGCGTAGTCCACGAGCTGGTCCACCATCTGGCCCGGCGACATCCGGTCGCGCAGCGCCTCTATGGTCTCGGTCACCCGGGCGCGGGTCTGCTCGACCTCGCTCTCGATCTCGCTGGCCGACTTGCTGCCGGGATCCATGCTCTTGTCCATGCTCTTGTCCGTGCCGCTCACCGCACCGTCTCCTTCGCCGCCGCCGCGTCGCGCGAGAGCTGGTGGACCGTCCGCTCGGGAGTCAGGTTCCCGGCCTTCAGGGCCTTCAGCCCGCTCTGCAGCATGATGTAGCCGATCAGCGCCACCACCACGGCGACGATGAGGCCCGCCACCGGGGCCGAGAGCCCAAGGGTGACAAGGAAGGCGACCACCGCCTCGAGCAGGATGACGAGGGAGGCGAGGAGCAGCACGCCGCCGACCGCAATGCCGCCGGCCGCGGCCCCGGCCTTGGTCACCTTCTCGCTCATCTCCGCGCGGGCGAGCTGGACCTCCTTGCGGACGAGGGTGGTGGTCTGCTGGACGAGGTCCCCGAGCAGGTCGGGGACCGAGCGGTTGACGTCGGACATCACGCGGTCCTCCCCGTCTCGGTGCCCGCGGAGACCGTGGAGGCGTTGTCGGGCACCGGCGGGATGGTCGCGACCTCCGGGCCGGCGGAGGGATCGACCGGCATGGAGCCCGGCTGCGCGTCGCCCGCCCGGTGCGCGACGGCGCCGCCGAGGCTGGCCGCCGCTATGGTGGCGGGGTGGCTGCGGTGGGACGCCGTGATGGCGGCGCCGACCTCGGGCACCCAGCCCGGCGCGCCACTGGCCGTGGTGTGGCTAGGGCCGTTGTCCGCGACCGCGGGATGGTGGGGGTTCACGTCCGGAAGGGTCATGCGGCCCGTGCCGGGGAGCGTCCCGCGCGCCGCCGTGTCCTGGCCGGCACCGGCGGGTGACGCCTCCGCCGAGCTCTTGGCGAAGCGCGAGATGGCGAAGCCGGCGACGAGGGCGGCCCCGAAGAAGGCGCCGGGCTGGCGGCGCGCGAAGCCGCCGATCTCGTTGATCAGGTCGCCCACGCTCCGCTCGCGCAGCGCGGCCGAGACGCCCTCGACCGACTCCGCGGCGGCGCGGACGTGGCGGGCGATCTCCGGGGAGGAACCCTCGAGGTCGTCCGCGACGTGGCGCACGGCCTGGGCGAGGCCCTGCGCGCGCTCGGCCCCGATCGCCTTGCCCTGCTCGGCGAGGTCCTCGGCGCGCCCGCGGGCGGCGTCGGCGATGTCCGCCCCCTGGGCCTTGGCCTCGTCGAGGACGGAGCCCGCCTGGCGGCCCAGCTCGTCCTTCGCCTCGGCGGCCTTGGCGCCGGCCTCCGAGGCCGCGGCGCGGAGGTCGTCACGCGCCTCTTGCAGGGGTCGCTGCCCGGCGTGGTCCGTGGCCAGACCGTCTCTCGACAGATCGCTCATTCGCCCAGTCTCCCCGTGATCGGCCGGTCCCGCGCGAGGCGCGACGGACGCTTGCCGGGGGGACGACGCCCCGCCGGCCACGTCCTCAGAACCGCGAAGCCGGGAAATGGTTCCATCGGCCGCAACGGCGGCCGGCGGCGGCGTCAGTTGCCCGCGGGGGCCCCGCGCAGGGCGCGCCAGAAGCGCCGCGTGCCCGCCACCTGCTGGCGCCACCAGCCGCCCCGGACGAGCTCCGCCGGCGCCTCGGGGTCGCCGGTCCGGGGGAAGACGTCGCGGCGGAAGTCGCCGGTGCGGAAGACCATGTCCCAGAGGGGGAAGAGGACCGCGAAGTTGCGCCCCTCCTCCCCGGCCGAGAGGACGCCGTGGTGCAGGCGGTGGAAGCGGGGCGAGACGAGGAGCCGCTCGCCCACGCGCCCGAAGGAGAGGCGGACGTTCGCGTGGGACAGGCTCTCGGCCACGCGCAGGACGAGGACGATGAGCGGGAACTGCCCGGGCGGCACGCCGATGAGCAGCGCGAGGCCGCCGAACCACAGCGCCGCGATCATGTCGTCGATGACGTGGTTCCGATCGTCCGTCCAGAAGGTCATCTTCTCCTGGGCATGGTGGATGGAGTGGAGCGCCCACCACCAGGGGAGCCGGTGCTGCAGCCGGTGGCGCCAGTACTCGCCGAAGTCGAGGACGAGGATGTAGACGAGGAAGGCGGCGAGCGGCCGGCTCTCCAGCGCCGGCACCAGCGTCTCGAGATTGGGCGCGACCCAGCCGAGATCGGCGACAAGGCCCGCGACCTGCGCCTGCACGCCCGCGAGGATGACGAAGGCCATCAGCGGCAGCACGCCGAGGCGGGAGAGGAGCGTGTAGGCGATGTCGGTCCCCACCACGCGCCGGTCCTCCCAGCGCTCCACCGGCCGCCAGGCCTCGAGCGGGCGGCAGACGGCGTAGACGACCAGCACCTGCACGAAGCCGAAGACGAAGAAGTCCATCCAGGAGAAGGCGTCCTCCGCCCATTCCATCATGCCGAGCGCGTAGAGCGCGGGCTGGACGGCCGACTGGAAGAGCCAGCTCGTGAAGGAGTCGTAGAGCCGGGTCGCGGCGTCGAGCATCAGCGGCGGCCCTCGGCCGGAAGGGTGGCGAAGCAGAAGCCGCGCTCCTGCAGGCCCGCGATCAGGGGCTCGAGGATGCCGGCGAAGGGCTCGCGGCGGCTGCGGACGCCCCAGTGCATGATCAGGACCTCCCCGTCGCGGATCCTGGCGAGGTTGCGGTCGAGCAGCGCCCGGTTTGGGTGGGTGGAGGCGTCCAGCTCGTCGCCGAGGAAGCCGTTGGCGGTCCAGCCCTGGTGGGTCAGCCCGCATTGCCGGGCCATGGCGATGGCGCCCGGCGTGGTGCGCCCGCCCGGGGCGCGCCAGAGCGGCAGCACGGTCGCCTCCGGCACCATGGCGCGCAGCGCCTGGACCGGCCGCTCCAGCTCGGCGCAGAGGGCGGCGTTGTCCAGCACCTCCGCCCCCTCCCCCCCGCGGGAGGCGTAGCGGGTGCGGCCTGGGGCGGGGTCGCCCGCGAAGTACCAGTGGCGCCAGGTGTGGCTCGCGAAGACATGGCCCTCCGCCGCCCGCGCCCGCCAGAAGGGCGCCCAGGCCGGGGAGAGGGTGCGGTCGCCGCGGGCCGTCGGCTCGTCGGCCACGAAGAGGGTGGCGCGGACGTGGCGGCGGCGGAGGATGGCGGCGATCTCCTCCGCCTCGCGCGACCAGCCGGTGTCGATGGTGAGGTAGAGGGTGCCGCGGCAGGTCCCCGCCGCCGCCGGCAGGGCGATCAGCGCGGCCATTCCCGCGAGGAGGAGCCGCCGCAAGCTAGCGCGCGGCCGTCGCATCGGCGCGGGGCGCCAGGTTGCGCGCCTGGAAGAGGATGCCGTGCGGGGAGCGGCCGACCGGGGCGGTCGAGACCTCCCCCGTCTCCGGGTCCAGCAGCCCGACTTGGCGCGCCCAGCGGAGCGTGGTCCAGAGGCGGCCGCGCTCGTCGAAGGAGATGCAGTCCGGCCCGCCCGGCACCTCGTAGACGCGCATGATGTCGAGCGTCGCGGGGTCGAGCGCGGTGATGCGGCTGTCCACGCGGCTGGTCACGTAGATCGGCCCGCCGCCGGGGGACGGGAACAGCGCGTGCGCGCCCCGCCCGACCTTGATGGTGCGCTCCACGCGCCGGGCCTCGGGATCGACGACCGCGACGTGGTCGGACCCCATGACGCCGATGAGGAGCTTGCCGTTGTGCCAGATGATGCCGGCCGGCTCCCGCCCGACCTGGAGCGTCCAGGCGACCTGGCGCGTCTCGAGGTCGATGGCGGCGATGGAGCGGCTGCCCTGGACCGTGACGTAGGCGAGCTTGCTGTCCGGCCGGTAGGCGATGTGGCTGGGCATGTCGCCCGGCTTCACGCGGCCGAGGAGGCTGAGCGACGCCGTGCCCGCCTCCCAGGCGTAGATGTCCACCTGGTCGCGGCGCAGGCCGGTCACGACCAGCGTCTTGCCGTCCGGGCTGAACTCGAGGTTGTAGGGGTTGGCGATCCGCTCCCGCTTGCGCAGCTCGCCGGTCGCGGGGTCGATGAAGAGGATCTCGTTCCCCCCGGAATCCCCGACCAGCAGCACGTCCCGCGCCGGGGAGAGGACGAGGTGGTGGGGCTCGCGCAGCACCGGAATCTGGCGCAGCTCCGTCCGCGTCGCGACGTCCAGGACCTGGATGCCGGGGTCCATGGAGTTCACGACGAAGAGGACCTCGGCCCGCGCTTCCGGAAAGCTCCAGCCGCAGAGAAGGGGCAGCGCGAGGAGGAAGCGGCGCATGAAGGATGGGCTCCGGGCCGGGTGCGGGAAGGCGTGCGGGCGGGCCGGCTCAGCGCCGGACCCCGCGCGGCGCCTCCCCGTCTAGCACGGGGCGGCGCCGCGGGCACGCATGGGGCGCGCGAATTGGGGCGGAAATCGGCGCCCCGGCTACTCGACGCCCGCGCCGCCCTCGTCCGTCGGGTGGAAGCTGAGGGAGACGCCGTTCATGCAGTAGCGCTGCCCCGTGGGGCGCGGCCCGTCCGGGAAGACGTGGCCGAGATGGCCGCCGCAGGTCGCGCAGTGCACCTCGGTCCGCGTCATGAAGAAGGCGCGGTCGGTCTTGGTGCGGATCGCCCCCTCGATCGGCTTCCAGAAGGAGGGCCAGCCGGTGCCGCTCTCGAACTTCGTGTCGCTGGTGAAGAGCGGCGACTGGCAGCCCGCGCAATGGAAGACCCCGTCGCGCTTCTCGGCGTTCAGGGGGCTGGTGCCGGCGCGCTCGGTGCCGTGCTGGCGGAGGACCTTGAAGGCATCGGGCGCGAGGCTCGCCCGCCACTCCGCCTCGCTGCGCTGGACCTGGTACTCGTCGTCGCTCATGCCGCGCGCTCCTTCAGGCGATGGGCGAAGCCCTTGCGGAACTTGGCCACCTTCGGCGCCACCACGGCGCGGCAGTAGCCAGACCAGGGGTTCCGGTTGAAGTAGTCCTGGTGCTCGGCCTCGGCGGTCCAGAAGACCGGCGCGGGGGCGAGCTCCGTCACGACCTTGCCGTCGTAGAGGCCCTCGCGCTCGACCTCGGCGATCACCTCGCGCGCGGTCGCCTCCTGCTGCGGGCCGTCGAAGAAGATCGCGCTGCGGTACTGCGGCCCGACATCGGCGCCTTGGCGGTCCTTCGTGGTGGGGTCGTGGATCGTGAAGAAGATCCGCAGGATGTCCGCGTAGGAGACCACGGCGGGGTCGAAGACCACGCGCACCACCTCGGCGTGCCCGGTCCGCTTGCCGCAGACCTGCTCGTAGGTGGGGTTGTCGACGTGGCCGCCGGCGTAGCCGGACAGCACCTCGGAGACGCCGGTCAGGTTGCGGTAGACGGCGTCGAGGCACCAGAAGCAGCCGCCGCCGAGGAGGGCGACCTCGGAGCCGGGAGGGGGGGAGGAGGGGGTCTGCGTCATGCCGGGGATATGGTGATTCCGGGCCGGGACACCAAGGCGCCGCCCCGGGCTCCCTCCCCCCTTTGCCCTCCGGCGCGCGCCGGTCCAGTTTGCGCGGCGATGACCTTTCCCGCCCCCCACCCGGCCCCTTTCCCGGCGGCCGCGCCCGAATCCCTCGGCTTCGACCCCGCGAGGCTCGCCGAGGCCGTCGCCTTCGCCGAGGCCCACGAGACCCCCTTCCCCCGCGACCTCCTCGCCCACCTCGAGGGCGGGCATTTCGAGCCCGCGCCGGACAACGAGGTGCTCGGCCCCGTCCAGTCCCGCGGCGCGCCCAACGGGCTGATCCTGCGGGACGGCGTCGTCGCCGCGCGATGGGGCGACACGCGGCAGGCGGACATGACCTTCTCGGTCGCCAAGTCCTGCCTTTCGGTCCTGGCCGGGATCGCCCATGGCGACGGGCTGATCCCCGACCTCGACGCCCGGGTCTCGGACAGCGTGGACGACCCCGCCTTCGACGGCCCGCGCAACGCCGCCATCACTTGGCGGATGCTGCTGCAGCAGACGAGCGAGTGGGAGGGCACGCTCTTCGGCAAGGAGGACCGCATCGACCGCGGCCGCGACCTCGCGAGCGAGGGGAAGAAGCCCAAGGGCTGGCCGCGCCCGCTGGCCGAGCCCGGGCAGCACTGGGAGTACAACGACGTCCGCGTGAACGTCCTCTCCCTCGCCCTGCTGCGCCGCTTCGGCCGCGCGCTTCCCGAGGTCTGGCTCGAGCGGGTGATGGAGCCGATCGGCGCCTCGCCGGACTGGCGCTGGGAGGGCTACCGGACCTCCGTCGTCGACCTCGGCGGCGAGCCCGTGGTCTCCGTGCCCGGCGGCGGGCACTGGGGTGGCGGCATCGTCACCCACGCGGAGGACCAGGCGCGGCTCGGCCTGCTGATGCTCAACGACGGCGTCTGGAACGGGCGCCGCCTGCTACCGGAGGGCTGGGTCGCGGCCTCGGGCGAGCCGGTGGCGCTGCACCCGGACTACGGGCTGCTGTGGTGGCTGAATCGCAGCGGCCGCTTCCCGGCGGCGGACCGGGCGAGCCTGCTCGCCGTCGGCGCGGGCGGGAACACGGTCTGGATCGAGCCCTCCAGCCGCGTGGTCGCCGTCTTCCGCTGGCTGCACCCGGAGGCGCTGCCGGGGATGATCGCCCACGTCGTCGGCGCCCGCGGCGCCTGAGGGGCCAGGACCATGCACGCCGAGATCCACGCCGAGACCCTCACCCTCGACACCCATGTCGACATCCCCTGGCCGGAGATGGTCGACCCGCGGGGCGAGACGCAGCGCAACGTCGACTTCGCCCGGATGAAGGCGGGCGGGCTGAAGGCGGTGGTCTTCATCGCCTACACGCCCCAGGGCCCGCGCACCCCGGAGGACCACGCCGAGGCCGGGGCGCGCGCCGAGGCCATGCTCCGCCACATCCGCGACACCGCCCACGGGCAGGGCCGCCGCATCGTGACGCGCGTGGCCGAGCTGGAGGAGGCCAACGCGCGCGGCGCCACGGCCGTGCTGCTGGCGGTGGAGAACGGCAACGCCATGGGGCACGACCTCTCGCGCCTGGCGCTCTGGCGCGGGCTGGGGGCGATCTACCTCACCCTCACCCATGACGGGCACAACGACCTCGCGGACGCGGCCCGCCCGCGCCGCGATCGGCCGGAGCCGCCCGCGCTGCACGGCGGGCTCTCGGCGCTCGGGCGGCGGGCGGTGGAGGAGATGAACCGGCTGGGGATGCTGGTCGACGTCTCCCACGCCTCCCGCGATTCCATGATGCAGGCGGTGGCGTGCTCCCGCGCGCCCATCGTCGCGACCCACGCCTGCTGCGCCGCGCTGCGCGACCACCCGCGCAACCTCGACGACGGGCAGCTCGACGCGCTGCGGGACTCCGGCGGGCTGATCCAGATCACGGCAGTGCCCGCCTTCCTGCGCGCGCCCGGGCCGGACGGGCGGTTCAGCGCGAGCGTCGAGGACATCGCCGACCACGTGGACCACGCCGTGCGCCGGATCGGCCTCGCCCATGTCGGGCTGTCCTCCGACTTCGACGGCGGCGGGGGCGTCACGGGCTGGATGCACGCCGGGGAGACCGGGGGGCTCACCGAGGCCCTGCACCGCCGCGGCTACGACCGGGCGGCAATCGGCGCGCTCTGGGCCGGCAACTTCCTCCGCGTCTGGCGGCGGGCGGAGGAGGTCGCGGCGGAAGGGTTCTAAGGGCGTTTCAGCCCGAGACCGGGACGGGCAGGCCGGATGACGCGGCCTCGTGGTCATCAACCGTCGCTTCCCGGCGCCCCAGCGGCACGACCCGCTCGATCTCGGCCAGCAGGGCCTCGCGGGTGAGCGGCTTCGACAGGTAGCCGTTCATCCCGGCCGCCCGGCAGGCCTGGCCGTCGGCGTCGACGACGCCGGCGGTCAGGGCGACCACGGGCACGGCGCCCCCCTCCCCGGCCGGCCGGGCGCGCAGGCGCCGCGCGGCCTCCAGCCCGTCCAGGCCGGGCATGGAGAGGTCCATCAGCACGAGGTCGAAGGGGTCGCCGCACCGGGCGGCGCCCCGCACCGCCTCCAGCCCCTCCGCGCCGCCGGGGGCGAGCTCCGTGCGGTGCCCGGCGCGCTCGAGCAGGGCCTGGGCGACGAGCCGGTTGGTGGGGACGTCGTCGACCACGAGCACCCGGAGCGGGCGCGCGGCGGGCGGCGTGCCGGCGGCCGGGAGGGCGTCCGGCGCCTCCGCGGCGTCGAGGGGCAGCTCCACCCAGAAGAGCGAGCCGGTTTCGCCGCGGGCGATGGCCTCGGCGTCGTCCTCCACGCCGATCCGCCCGCCCATGGCCTCGACGATCCCCGCCGCGATGGCGAGGCCGAGGCCGAAGCCCTCCGCGCGCGGGGTGTCCCCGGCGCCCTCCAGCCGCACGAAGTCGCGGAACACGTCCGCGCGGCGCTCGGGGGGGATACCGGGGCCGGTGTCCAGCACCTCAATCCGGAGCCGCGCGCCGCGGCCCGCGACCCGGCTGCGCAGCACCACGCGGCCCCCGTCCGGCGTGAACTTCACGGCGTTCGAGAGAAGGTTCAGCACGAGCTGGCGCACCCGCATGGCGTCCAGCATCGCCCCCGGCGGGAGGGCGGGGTCGTGCTCGGTGAGGAGCGCGATGCCGGCGCGGAGCGCGGCCGGGCGGATGAGGGCGGCGCAGCCCTCCAGCAGCGGCGCCAGGGCGGCCGGCGCCCGGCGGAGCGGCATGCGCCCGGCCTCGACGTGGGAGAGGTCCAGCACGTCGTTCGCGACGCCCAGCAGGTGGCGCCCGGCGGCCTCCAGCAGCAGCGCGCGCTCGCGCTGGAGCGGGGACAGCCCGGGGTCGCCCGCCAGCGCCTGCGCCATGCCGAGCACCCCGTTGAGCGGCGTGCGGAGCTCGTGGCTCATCCGGGCGAGGAAGAGCGACTTCGCGGCCCCGGCCGCCGCCGCGGCGTCGCGCGCGGCCGCCAGGTCGGCCGCGGCGCGCTTCTGCTGCGTGATGTCCGTGCGGATGCCGACCGAGCCGCCGCCGGGCACCCGGCGCTCCGTCACGAGGATCCAGCGGCCATCGGGCAGGAGGCGCTCCAGCGGCGGGGAACTCCAGGCGTGCCGGGCGTGGGCCAGCGCCTCGGCCACGAAGCGCTCGTGGTCCGGGCCGGCCTGAGGGTACTGCCCGTGCCGGACGCCGTACCGCAGGATGTCGGCGAGCGTCGCGCCGGGCCGGATCGCGGGCGTGCTCTCGCGGTAGAAGTCGCGGTAGCGCTGGTTGCAGACGATCAGCCGGTCCTCCTCGTCCCACATGACGAAGCCGTCCGACATGGCCTCGATGGAGCCCTCGAGAAGCTGGCGGCCGCGGGCGCGCTCCGCCTCCGCCCGGTCGCGCTGAGCCAGCATGACCAGCAGGAGGGCGGCGATGCCGATCGTCAGCGCCGCGAGGCCGCCCCCGGCCATCAGGATCCGCCCCTCGCTCTCCTCCCAGGCCGCGAGCGCCGCGGCCGCGTCCTGGACGACGACCACCTGCATGGCGGGGTAGAGGGTGCGGCGGCGGCCGACGTAGCGGCCCGGCCCCTCCTCCCCGGCCTGGGCCTCGGGCACCGGCTGACCGATCCGGGCCTCGTCGTGCGGCGCGCTGGCCAGCAGCACGCCGTCGTCCGTGCGGATGAGCATCGCGCGCTGGCCGGGCGCCTCCCCCGCCGCGCCGCGGTTGCCGAGGCTGGCGGCGACCACGAAGATCGGCACCTCCGCCACGGCCAGCAGCGGCGGCAGGCCGGGCAGCAGGATCGCGCGCGGGCGGAACAGGGCCCATTCGCCGGTCGCCGGGTTGCGCACGGGGCCGGCGACGGTCGCGCCGCCGCCGGGGGTGCCGAGCTGGCTCGCGGCCTGCCGCAGCGCCGCGTGGGGCAGCGGCGGCGGGCGGCGGCGGGAGCCGGGCAGCGCCGCCGCGACGGGCGCGCCGCCGTCCGCGGGAAGCAGGACGAGGTCGCGCAGGCCGACGCTGCTGTCGACGAGCCCCGTGAGCACGCGGGAGAGCGCGACCGAGCGCCGGGCGGAGGGGCCCTCGGCCTCCACCCCCGGCAGGGCGGCCGCGAGCAGGCCGGACAGGCCGGCCAGGGCGCTGTCGGCGGCGAGGAAGCTTCGGTTGACGGCCGCGGCCGCGCCGTCCGCCAGGGCGGCGACCTCGGCGCGGGCGTTCGCGTCCGCCGTCGCCCGGCCGCGGTGGACGATCTGCCAGGTCGTCAGGCCCTCCAGGACGAGGAGCGCGACGGCGCCGAGCAGGATGCCCCGTCCCGCCGCCGGCAGGCGGAAGCGGCGCGCGGGCGCCGGGCCGGGGCGGGCGGCGGGCCAGGGAAGGGCCCGGGGCACCGCCGGGGCGTGGCCGTCGAACCCGCTCACGGCCTCAGCGCGGCTCCGGCGCCGGGATGCGCAGCTCGTCGCCGACGCGCGAGTTCCAGCCGTCGGCGCAGCCCGGCCCACAGCGGTCCACCCAGCGCGGCATGACGACCTCCCGCACGAGGCGCCGGCGGAGCGCGTCGTCGGCCGCCGTGGCCTGCACGACGGTCATCCGGCCGCGGGCGCGGGGCCCGGCCGGGCCGGCCATCAGCTCGGCCGGGCATTCCGGGCGCCCCGCGTCGCAGGCGAGGCCGATTCCCGTCTCGGCCTCGGCGGCGTCCCAGATCCGCGTCTCCAGCGCGGCGACCTCGGCGCGGAGCACCTCCCGCAGGGCGGGCGGCAGCGCCTCCCAGGCCGCGCGGTTCGCGCCGAAGATCGACACGCCCCAGTTGAGCGCCATGGCGTGGACGTGGCTGGTCACCTCGTTGAGGCCGATCTGCCAGCCCGACAGGGTGCCGGTGACCGCGCACTCGACGACGCCGGCGCGGACCGACGGCACGATCTCGGCGAAGGGGATCACGACCGGGACGGCGCCGAGCGCGGCCATCCACTCCGAGATGGCCGTGGAGGAGGAGCGCACGCGGCGGCCGCGGAGGTCGTGCAGGCCGGCGAAGGGGCGGGCGCAGAAGAGCACCTGCGCGGGATAGGCGTAGACCCCCAGCAACTCCGTGTCGTGCTGCTCTCGCAGCGTGGCCTGCAGCCAGCCGCGTTGGGCGGTGAGCACGCGCCGGAGCGTCGCCATGTCCGGCGACACGCCCGGCAGGTCCAGCGAGGAGAGCTCCGGCTCCTCGGCGGCCGCGACGGAAAGGATCACGGTGCCGAAGGGCGTGACCCCCAGGCGGAGCAGGCGCAGCGCCTCGGGCCCGCGAATGCCGCTGCGGTCGAAGGGGGCGATGTCCGCGACGACCTGCCCGCCCGTGGCCTCGGGCACGCGGCGCGTCCAGAAAGGCTCCTCGAAGCGGGCGTACTGGCTGACGCCGGCCAGGCCGCCGACGACCTGCAGGCGGATCGGCGCGGCGGCCGGGGCCGGCGGCGTGGCGGCGGGCGCCCCTTCCTGGGCGGGGGCGGGCGCGCCGGGAAGAATGGCCGCGAGGAGGGCGCCGAGGAGAAGCGGGGCGAGGCGGCGGCAGGCGCCGCGAAGGGCGCTGCCGATGGCAACCCGAAGCACGCGCATGGTGACCCTCCTTCCGCGACGTCCCCAGACGGCCGCGGGGGCGCGCGGGCCGCCGCCCGGGCCGGTGGCCGCGGCGCGGGCGGCGCGCCGGAAGGGCCGCCGGCGCGCCGCCGGGTCACTCGAGCCGGATGCCGGCGGACTGCACGAGGAGCCCGAGCCGTTCGGCATCCCGCCGGACCAGGGCTGCCGCCCCGGCCGCCGTGCCGCCGCCCGGGATATACCCGCTGTCGACCAACCGTCGGTTAATGGCGGGGTCGGCGATGCTGCGGCCGAGCGCGGCCTCCCAGCGCCGCACGATCTCGGCCGGCAGCCCCGCGGGGCCGAGCACCATGTACCAGACGGACATGTCGTAGCCGTCGAAGCCCGACTCCTGCACCGTCGGCACCTCGGGAAGGGCGGAGGCGCGTTCCGGCAGAGTGGTGGCCAGCGCGCGCATCCGCCCGGCGCGGATATGCGGCAGGTAGGTGGCCAGCGTGTCGATGTTCACGTCGACGTCCCCGCCCATCAGCGCCGTGACGGACTGGCCGGTGCCGCGGTAGGGGACGTGGGTCATCCGCCACCCGGCCTTCTGCGCCAGGAGCTCGCTCGCCAGGTGCTGCTGGCTGCCGACGCCGGAGGTGCCGTAGTTGAGGCCGCCGGGCTTCTCCCGGGCCAGCGCGCCGAGGTCGGCAAGGCTCCGGGCCGGGCTCTCGGCGCGCACCACCACCACCAGCGGCAGGGTGCCGACGAGCAGGATGGGCGTGAAGTCGCGGAGCTGGTCGTAGGGCGGCGGGCGCATCATCGGGGCCACCGCGCATTGGGTGCTGACGGTGCCGGTCAGCAGCGTGTAGCCGTCCGGCCTCGCCCGGGCCGCGGCCGCGGAAGCAAGCGTGCCGCTGGCGCCCGGGCGGTTCTCGACGGTGATGGGCTGGCCGAGCTCCTCCTGCAGGCGGGGCGCGAGCATGCGGGAGACGATGTCCGTGCCGCCGCCGGGCGCGAAGCCGACGAGCATGGTGATCGGGCGCGTCGGGTAGGCTTCCTGCGCCGCCGCGGCGAAGGGCAGCGCGGCAAGGCTGCCGACGAGGGCGCGTCGCGGGACCATGGGCTTCCTCCTGTTCTGTTGTCCGGCGAGGCTGGACCGGGGCGGGCACGACCGTCCAGGCCAACCGCGCGCACGCCCTTGCGAACCCGTCCGCGCTTCCGTGCAGGCCGGTCGCCAAGGGGGAGATCCGGCGGTGACCACCGGGCTGGCCGGGCCGGTGCGCGAGGGCTCAACATAGGTTGTGGAAGCCCGGCGGCGGCTCCGCATGGTGTGGCGATGGAACGAAGCAATCGCTCCCCTCCCCCGCCCGGCGCCGCCGGCGGCGGCCTCCGCGACCTCCCGGTTCTGGCCGAGCGCCGGAACGCCCTGCCGCGGCCCTGGCCCTGGGCCATGCCGCACGGCGCGCAGCGGGTGGCCGTTTTCAGGCGAGGCTCCGTGGGCAGGGAGGCGGCGGAGCAGCCGATGTTCGGGCGGATGGAGGCCCGGGCGCCCGGGCCGGTGCTCCGCCGGTGCCGGTCCTGAGGGAGCCTCCGGCCGCGGCGCCGGCGTGGCAAGAGGGTCGAGGGAGACGCGCGCGAGCCATGACACCCGAGAACACGTCCTGCGAGGAGGCCTTCCGCCGGGCGCGCGCCCAGAAGGCGCGGATCGCCCTGCAGCAGGAGGTCATCGACAACCTCACGGAGCGCGGCCTCACCGAGCTGCTGCCGCCCGCCCGCCGCGTCCTCGCGCGCCTCCAGGGCACGGACCGGCTTATCGGCGAGCAGCTCCGCGGCATCGTCCTGGCCCTGGCGACGTCCGAGGAGCCGCCGCCGGCCGGGTGAGGTCCCCAGGCCGCCTCGGCAGCGCCCGGGCGATCACGGAGCGGGGATCGCGGCAGGGGCACCACACCCTCGTCACACCTTCGCCCGATTGGCCGCCGATAGACCCACGCCTCGGGGACCGGACCATCCGATCCGCGCCGGACCGGGATGCGGCGCATCCCGCCCCACGGTGAAGGGACGTTTAGCCAGCATGCGGACAGCTTGCTTCGTGAACAGGCGGCGCGGCGCGCCACGGCCGGCGCTGGCGCTGCGGCTCGAGCCGACAGGGCACGCGCGGCCGGGTGGCGGCGGGCTGCCGCGGCGCCGGGCGGCGGGGCGGCGCGCGATCGACGTCACCGTGTCGGCGGCGCTCCTCGCGGTCACGCTCCCCTTGCTCGCGCTCGCCGCCCTCGCGGTCCGGCTGGACAGCCCAGGGCCCGTCCTTTTGGGCGAGCCGCATCTCGGCGAGGGCGGGCGGGTCTTCCGGCTGCTCAGCTTCCGCTGCACGGAAGGCGCCGGCGGCGCCGCGCTCACGCGGGTCGGCGGGCTCCTCCGACCGCCGCGGATCGACCAGCTCCCCGTGCTGTTCAACCTCTTCCTCGGCGACATGACCCTGGTTGGCCCGGCGCCCGTGCCCCTCGGCGCCCCCGGCGGGACGGCGGGCCGCCCCGGCCTGACCGGCTGGGCGGCGCTGAGCTAGGACAACGGAGCCCGGGCCGGCGGTCGCGGCGGATCAGCGCAGAAGCCAGCCGAAAAGCTTTCCCAGGCTCCACCACAGGCCCGCGGAGCCGAGGAAGACGAGGACCGCGCAGACCGGCCAGGGCAGTCGGCTGCGGGACCGGGCGCGGCGTTCCGCCGGGAGGGGCGTCATGGCCGGCCACGCGGGATGGCGGGCCGGAAGGGTCCGGGGCGGCGGCCCGTCCCGGTTGAGGCCGGTTCCGGTGACGTGCCGGAACCCGGCCTCATCGCGGATCGAGCCGCTTCTGCGCGCGGCGGAGCATCCAGCCCCAGAGGCCCGGCACCTTGCCGATCGCGTCCCGCAGGGCGCGCAGCTCGGCCTCTGCCCTCGACTTCGCGACGGTCGCCTCCACCGCCTGGCCGCGCGCGACCTGCCGGCCCTCCTCGAGCTCGGCGAGGCGGCGCGCCAGGAAGCTGTCCGACCCGCCCTGCTCGATCTCGCGCAGGCGGGTGCGGGCCTCCTCCAGCTCGCGGCGGAGCTGCACGATCTCGGCCTTCGGGTCCGAGCGGTGGCGGGACGCCCTGGCGGGCTTGGGAGGACGGCGCCTCATGCGTTTTGCTCCTGCGGTCGCGGCCCGGCCCTGGTGCCCCTCCCCCGCGCGAGGGCGTCCTGCCCCGTGCGGCCCGGCGCATCCGGGCCCGGCCGCCCCTACCTCGCAGGGCCCGCGCTCCAAGTCACGCCCCGCGCGGTCGTTTTGACGGCGGCACCCCGTCGCGCCTGCTTGGGGGGCGCACGGTGGTGTTCCCTGGCTTCTTCGTTCCGCCGATCTGCGAGGCTCATGTCTTGTGTCGCCTCTACTGGGTGTTGCCGTCCACTGGTGTCCTCACGGAGGGTAGAGCAGGGCGAGGCAAGTTCCATGCCCTCTGCACGGCGCCAATTTTTCAATAACTTGCGTTACCATGCTCATTCGAAACATCTGAGTTGTAAGGATTTTCGACTTCCGCGGGTCGAAACGGAAGGGGGTGCAGCCGGTCTGGACCGTGCCACGCCATGCACCGCGGGCACGGGGAGGATGGGGCGGCCAGGCGCGCGGGGAAGGGGCAACGGTCGCCGCGCGGCGCGAGTTGGGAGAGCACAGAGACCGGGCGGGGCGACGCCGTGCGAGGGGCTTCTCGGCCTTCGTCCGCAGAGGCATGGCAATCGGGCGCGCGCGACCAAGGACGTCGGAGCCCGGCGGTTAGCGCGGCGAATTACTGGCTGCGCATGGCGGTCGCCGTGGTTCCGATCCTTTCCCAATGCCGCCAGACAAGGTGGGCACTCGGATCCGGGATAAGCACGCCGGACACGGCGGGATCGCCCGCGAACTCGGCCTGTGCGTCAGCCAGACGCTTCACCGCGGAAGGCCGCTACTCGATCCTGCCGCGTTGGCAGGTGCCGGCCAGCGTTTCCTCCTCGGCCGTGCGCCCACCTTCTAGGTCGTCTGTCAGGAACACCGTGTTGAGTGTCGCCGCCTGCCCTTCTTTTGCGGCGACCAAGCGGTAGTGATAGGCCAGTTCTCCGGCTCGGTCGGGCAGGCTCCAACGGATGTCGTACCCGCTGGGGTTCTCGAAGACGTGGCTGTTTGCCTCAACGGGTCGCCCGTTCAAGCGCCGGAGCTTCCCCTGGTTCAAGGAAACCGAGACGGTCAGCGTGTCGCTGCGATTGTTCTGGAACACACAGGACAAGCCATAGCCGGGCAGCATCACCTCGGCCAGCATCTCGGCGGGCAGGGCAATGGGAGCGCTCAAGGAAGCCGGGCGCCGTGCCTCGACGACCCGACCTGTTGAACAGCCCGAGCCTGAAAGCGCCACTAGCCCAACGACGAGGTGAGTCATCCGTATCATTATTGATATTTGGCTAGGGGAACGAGAGTTTCAACGTATCGGTGCCGGCGTTGTAAACGCCCCTCGGGAAGGCGTTCACCAGGACCACAGGAGAAACGAGTGACTGGGGTGGCAAGCCGCCACGCGGTGGACTGGGTCGGATGTTGATGGCGCAATCGCAGGAGCCGGGCTGAGGCGAGGGTGCTTTGGCGGTGTGGTGGCGTTCCAGGGTGCGTCAGGACGAATCCCCGCGCGGGCGGTAGCGGAGCCAGGAGTGTGGGCGGGGGGTGTTGTCGTGCCGCCGCCACTGCTCGATGAGGAGCTTGGCTTCGGCGAGGGTGTTGAACAACTCGGCGCTGAACCGTTCGTCACGCAGCTTGCCGTTGACGCTCTCCAAATCGTCGTCCTTCCAGGGACTGCCGGGGTTGATGAACGCGGCCCTCGCACCCACGCCGCTGAACCAGTCTTTCACGTCCATGGCGGTGAACTCGGGTCTGTTGTCGGACCGCACATGACCCGGCCCGCCGCGCTGAATGAAGGGGGCGGAAGCGTCGATCACGTCCGCGGCCCTGCGTTGTCGGCCCAGGCGGGTGACAAAGTCCTCGCGGGTGAGATCGTCGATCTCGGGAGAACGGCTGGTTTGGTCACGTTCAACAGCCGGAACTTGCGCCTGTCCCGGGTAGGGTCCTTCACGAAGCCGCAGGTGCAGGCCTAGTTCGGCAACAGGCACGTGCAGAAGCTGTCGTTCACCCACGGCCGCTCGAGCCTGTGCCGGCGGGCGGGCAGCTTCAGGCCTTTGCGCGCCCAGCTACGCTCCACGCGCTTGATCTAGCCAACTTCAGGCTGCCGTACTCGCTCCGCCAGTGGTCGTAAGTCTGCGCCGCCACCCCGATCATGCGCACCGCCCCCAACACCGGCTTGCCCCGGGCGATCAGCATCGAAACCTGCCGCAGCTTGGCGACGGCTGAAGGAATACCTTCGGCCCGCCGGCTCGTGGCGGTCCCTGGTCGCCTCAACATTTCCTCTGGTTCCGACGGGCTCACCATGCCGGCAAATGGCTCCCACAGGGAAAGGCCGCACAATACCGTTTCGATTTTCTTATGAATCCTTGTTTAACGAAACCGGCTCGGGTAAGCCTTCTCGAATTCGCAACAATCACGTATGCGTGAGCCACGCTGGGAAGAATAATGCAAAGGTCTGCTGCATCTGCCGTTGCCTTTCTTCTCCTCGCCTTCTCTCCGCCGCAACAAGTCCTCGCACGTGATCTCGTCTACCAGCCTGTGAACCCGGCCTTCGGGGGCAGCCCACTCAACGGTTCCTTCATCCTCGGGCAGGCGAGCGCCAACAACTCGCGCTACGTGGAAAGTCCGCAAGCCAAGCGCCAGCGTCAAGCGCAGGAAGCCTCGGGGCTCAACTCGAACGACCCGGCGGCTCAGTTCCAGCGCCAGATCACGTCCAGCCTCCTGAGCCAGATCGCGTCCACCGTCAGCCAGCAGATCCTCGGCGAGAACGCCCGCGACAGCGGCCAGTTCTCCGTCGGCGGCACTTCCGTGGTGTTCAACCGGGTCGGCGGCCAGATCGTCATCGACATCAACGAGGGCAGCACGGGTGGACGAACCCAGGTGACCCTCCCGGTGCCCAACTTCTGAACCATGACGAGCCTTGGCTCTTCAGCGGCGGCTGCGTGCCTGCTCGCGCTCGCCGCCTGCGGCACCATCCCCGCCACGATGCTGGCCGAGAGCCCGACGCTTGGGCGCCGGACCGAGACGGTCAATGAGCTTCGCGCCCTCCCCGCGCCCCAATCGCAGCTTGACGTGGCGGTGTTCAGCTTCCTCGACCAGACGGGGCAGCACCGGCCGAACAACAGCTTCGCCGAGTATTCCTACGCGGTCACGCAGGGCGGCGCGTCCATCCTCATCAACGCCTTGATGGAGGCCGGCCGCGGCGATCATCCCTGGTTCCACGTGCTCGAGCGCAACCGCGTGGCCGACCTGCTGCAGGAGCGCCAGATCATCCGCGCCAACCGCGCGGAGAACGTGGGACCGGACGCGCGCCCCCTGCCGCCCCTCGGACCGCTCCGCAACGCGGGACTGATCGTGACGGGCGGCATCATCGCCTACGACAGCAACGTCCTGACCAGCGGCTTCGGCGCCACCTATCTCGGCATCGGCGCCTCCACGGAGTACCGCCGCGACAACGTCTCGGTTTTCCTGCGCGCCGTCTCCGTGCTGTCGGGAGAGGTGCTGGTCAGCGTCACGACGGACAAGACCATCTACAGCGTCGGCCTCAGCAGCGGCGCCAACCGGTATGTCGGCTTCAACCGCCTGCTGCAGATCGAGGGCGGCGTCACCACCAACGAGCCCCGCCAGCTTGCGGTGCGCCAGGCCATCGAGAAGGCCGTCCACACGATGATCGTGGAGGGCGCGAGCAAGGGCTTCTGGGGTTTCGCCGACGAAGCACGCGGTCGCGACCTGGTCCGTGAGTACGAGACCACGCGCGACGGCCAGATTCCGCCACAGGTCACCGCTGAACCTCCTCCCAGCGGATCAATGCCCCGTGGCGGGGAATAAGAAGGAGGAACGAACCATATCATCCCGGAAAGACACCTTCACCATGAGAAAAATTCTCCTCGCGGGCGTGGCCGTCCTCGGCCTGTCCTTCGGCGCCATGGCGTCCGACAACACCGCCCAGATCGACCAGGTCGGCAGCTACAACGTGAACCAGCAGACGCAGCTCGGGACCTTCGGCAACGTGCGCGCCAGCCAGGCCGGCAACTTCCAGAGCAGCACCCAGACGCAGGCGGCCGGCAGCACGCAGAATCGCGCCCGGGTGATCCAGACCGGCGGCAGCAACACGGCCTCGCAGGTCCAGAACGGGTCTCAGAACAACGGCGTCTATGGCTTCAACAACCCTGAAGGCGCCTTGATCAACCAGTCCGGCACGAACGGCAGGGGCACCCAGACGCAGTCCGGATCGAACAACTACGTCCGGATCACGCAGTCCGGCGACTCCAACGCCGCCAGGCAGACCCAGAGCGGAAACATGAACTATGCCCGGGCCGGGCAGGTCGACGGCTCGCGCAACACCATCACCCAGACCCAGTCGAGCTCCTCCAACATGACCAGTGCTGATCAGTTCAATGCCACGAACAGCAGCGCCACGCAGAGCCAGAGCGGCAACGACTCCAACTCGGCCTACACTCAGCAGCAGAATGGCGACCGGATGACGGCCGTCGGCACGCAGGTCGGCTACGGCAATAACTACTATACCATCCAGAGCGGCAACAACCAGCTTGCTCTGGTCAACCAGAACGGCAACAGGAACCAGTCCTACGTGACCCAGCGCTAGTTCCTTAGCCTCCGGCGGGGGAGGGCGCCGCCTTGCCCCGCCGTTTCCCTGAAAGACGCGAAGGTGAGAGTGTTTCTCCTCGTTCTGGCCGGCATGACGACGGGACCGGCCTTGGCGGCGGACACCCAGACCATGACCGACCAGGTGACCCAGCGCGTCATCTCCCGCGGCGGTGCCGGCCAGGTCACGGGCGCCACGCAGCAGGGTCCGGGCAACTGGGGCGAGACGAGCCAGAGCGGCACCAACAACACCGCCCGCATCCTCCAGCAGGGATCGGGCAACCTCTCCGTCATCACCCAGAGCGGCAGCAACCTCTCGGCCGAGAGCCTGCAGACGGCCGGCGCCCGGGTGCGGATCGATCAGACGGGTGCAGCCGGCGGCATCCGCGTGCAACAGACCGGCCCGGGCGCGGGCGCCGCCTCCATCTTTTCCTCCGGAGCCCCCGTCACGGTCACCGTTCGCTAGGGCGGCGCGCTTTCCCCCCGCCCGTCAGAGTGACCATCCGCCGTCGACCGAGATCGACGCGCCGGTGACGAAGGCGCCCAGGTCGGCGCTCATCCACAGCACGGCGTCCGCGATCTCCTCCGGCTTGCCCAGCCGGCCGACCGGCTCCAGGTCGATCGCCTTCTGAATGTCGCCGCCGGTGAAGCGGTCCATCATCGGGGTCTCGATGTTGCCGGGTAGGATGGCGTTCACCCGGATGTTGGACTTGGCGTAGTCGAGCGCGGCGGACTTGGTCAGCCCGATGATGGCGTGCTTGGAGGCGGCATAGGCCGCCCCGCCGGCGACCCCGCGGATACCCGCGCCCGACGAGGTGTTGATCACCACGCCGCTGCCCTGCCGGAGCATCTGGGCCAGCTCGTGCTTCATGCAGAGGAAGGTCCCGCGCAGGTTGATGTCGATGATGCGGTCCCACTCGTCGAGGTCGATGTCGGCGACGGGCGAGGCCTTGTTCTCGACGCCGGCGTTGTTGAAGGCGATGTCGAGGCGACCAAAGGTCTCGACGGTCCGCGCGACCGCCGCCTCGACCTGCTCAGGCTTCGATACGTCGCAGGCAAGGGTCAGCACCTCGCCGCCCGACTGCCGCACCGCGGCCTCCGCGTCGCGCAAAGCATCCGCGCTGCGGTCAAGGAGGGCGACGCGCGCCCCCTCGGCCGCGAAGGCGACGGCGGTCGCTCGGCCGATGCCGCTGGCCGCGCCTGTGATGAGGGCAACCCTGCCCTGGAAGCGGTGGAAAGGGGGCATGAGGGGCACCTTGCATGAGCGATGGTGGAGAGGATGGACTGGCCGCGATGTGGGGGAGAAGGGCCCGACAAGGAGGCGCAGGGCGTTCAACGGACCGATGAGCATGGCTCACCGTGCGAGCCGCGTTTGCGGTCCGAAGCTCGGTGAGCTCGTCCGCCCGCGAACCCGCAGGCCAGGCAGACCGGGTGTACTCAGAAGCCGAGCGGGCGAAGCTCGCGGATGGTCGCGATGAGGAGGCGCAGGGCGGCCGGCACCTGCCGGCGGCCCGGGTAGTAGATGTGGTAGCCGGGACCGGTGGTGGCCCAATCCTCCAGCACGAGTCGAAGATCGCCCCTCTCACAGAAGGGCGCGAAGATCGGCTCCAGGCCGTACATCAGGCCCATGCCCGCCAAGCCCAGGGCGAGCATGGCCCTCGTCTCGTCGATGGTGATCCGGCCGGGGACCGGCACGGCGAACTCTCCGTCCGGTCCCTTGAACTCCCACCGGTACAGATTGCCATCCCCGATCCTCACCCGCAGGCAGCGATGCGCCTGCAGGTCCTCGGGGCGCTCGGGAGTGCCGTGGCGATCCAGGTAGGGTGGGGCGGCCGCCACCACCCAGCGCAGATCGGCCGAGAGCCGCTGCGCGACCATGTCCTCGGGCACCGTGCCGCCGTGCCGGATGCCGGCGTCGAAGCCGTTGTCGACGATGTCCAGCAAGCGGTTGCTCGCCACGATCTCGACCTCGACATCGGGGTACCGGTCCATGAAAGCCGGCAGGACCGGGGCGAGCAACAGGGGTGCCGCGTCGACGGGCACGTTGAGGCGTATGCGGCCGGTGGGGGCGTCGCGGAAGCGGTTGAGGTTCTCGGCCGCTTGGCCGATTGCCTCGAACGGCGTCGCGATGGCGGCCCGCAGTTCCTCACCGGCTTCCGTCAAGGTCACGCTGCGGTTGGTCCGGTGGACGAGCCGAACCCCAAGCCGGCTTTCCAGCCCTTTCAGGGCATGGCTCAGGGCGGAGGCGCTGACACCCAGCTCGAGCCCGGCGAGCCGGAAGTTGCGGTGCCGCGCGATCGCCAGGAAGTAGCTGAAGTCGGCGAGGTCCGATCGGGTGACGGTCATGGTGCGCCTGTCCGCTCAAGCGCGCCGTCGCAGGCTTCCCGCGCGGGCGAAGCACGACCGAAAGCGTTGCGTTGGAGCGGCCGCGAGCGGCTCGAACAGCATCATCTAAGCCTTTCGACCCTGATCTTTACCGCCTCCGGCGGGTGGGAGATGCTGGCGTCCCGTAACGCGGCCAAGATCGACGATACCAGTGGATGGGACCCAGCCGCCACGGGTGTGGATCACGAAGTGATCGGTGCTCCAACGCCTCAGGATCCCAAGCGCGAAGTGCCCCCCACGCGATTTCTGGAGGAGGCGTGGGCAGTTTGGCGGCTTTCTTCGGGCCCGGGTGGTCACGCCTGCCAAAGGTCGGAGGTAGCGTGCTCCGCAGCGATCGTGCCGCGGCGTTGTCGCTCATCCCGGCCGTCACCTCTCCCCAAGGGGAGGTGATCCGAACGCGCTCCTGCGCCGACGCTGGTCCTGCGAGCGAGGGTTGCGCCCAATTCAGTCGTCCATTAGCCAAAACGGAAGGGCTGAGAGGGCGCACCGCAGGGGGGTGGAAACGGCCTCCGCGATCGACATAGGCGCTCACGGGCGGCGCCGGAGGTCATCCGGTTCTCACTTCCTCGGTGTTACGGCCTCTGCCGAGCCATGCTGGCGGGACACACGCCGCGTGCACCGTCAGCAGCTTGGGACCCGTGGGACAACGTCCTCCCCGCCATCCGGGACCTGCCCCTGCGAATGCTGATGGCGTCGCACGAACGTGGCACCGTGCCCCGCGGACACCGGTCGCGCGCATTCTCAAGGCGACAGTTCCGCAGCGGCGTCGTCCCAGCTTTGCAGTGGGAAGGCCTGGTCGTAGGCGAGGTTGAAGACGAAGGCGTAGGCCACGTAGAAGGCCGCGATCGCGATATCCATGACGAAGGCCTGGGCGAGGCTGATGCCCAGGTACCACGCGATGGGCGGAAGCAGGATCACGAGCAGCCCCGTCTCGAACAGCACGGCGTGAGCCACCCTCAAGGGAAGGCTCTTGCGGGTGTGTCCGGCCCGACGCTGCATCGCGTGGTCGAAGCCGAGATTGTAGACGTAGTTCCAGGCCGTCGCAGCGAGGGCGCTGCCGACTCCGATCACGCCCATTTCGGAGGCGGGCAGCCCGAAGAGCAGGGTCCCGAGCGGGATGATGAGCGCAAGGCCGATGACCTCGAACAGAACGGCGTGGCGGATACGGTCGCGTGTGCTGCGCATGGTCTTGCCCCGAAATGCCTGGGTGGTCCGCCGATTTCTATCGGTGATACTCGGGACATCAAGTTGGTTTATATCTGGAAGACAGATAGATGGGTGTCACGTTCGATCAGCTTCAAGCCTTCGTTGCGGCGGCCGAGGCCGGGTCCTTCTCCGGCGCGGCCCGAGCGCTTCGCAAGGCGCAATCGGCCGTCAGCACGCAGGTGGCGAACCTCGAGACGGATCTCGGCCTGGACCTGTTCAGTCGGGTGGGTCGGAACCCGGTGCTCACCCCGGCGGGGGAGCGGCTCTTGCTGGAGGCACGCGTGGTGCTCGACCGGCGCGAGCACCTCGTCGGCGTGGCGACCAGCCTGGAGCAGCGGGTGGAGAGCCGGCTCGTGGTCGCCATCGACGAACTCTACCCCGAGCACGCGCTGGGCGCCCTCTTCGCGGAGTTCGCCCGGCACTTCCCCTTCGTCGAGCTCGAGCTGCTCTTCCCGCTGATGGAGGATGTCAGCCGCATGGTGCAGTCCGGCACGGCCGACCTGGGTGTGATGTGGCGGCAGGAGGGACTGCCGACGGAGCTTGGATTCCAGACACTCGGCTGGGTGCCTCTCAAGCTCGTCTGCGGGCGCGACCATCCGCTGGCGAAGGAGAGGGTCGCTTGGGAGGAGCTGAAGCGCTACCGCCAGATCCTCGTGGCCGCGCGTGGCGACGGGCCGGAGAAGCGCCGCCTGAGGGTGGCCGCCGAGGTCTGGTGGGTGGAGAGCCACTGGGTGATCCTGGAGATGGTCAAGCACGGGATTGGCTGGGCCTTCGTCTCCGACCACGTGATCGCCTCCTCCCCCGCCGCGCCGGACCTCGTCACGCCGGACCTGCAGTTCGACAAGGGTGACTGGCCCGTGGCGCTGGAACTGGTCTGGCACAAGCAGCGGCCCTGCGGCCCCGCCGCGACCTGGTTGCGGGAGCGCCTCGCGGCGCAGCGGATCGGTGGCTTGCCAGGCAAGGATAGCGCCGGCTGAGGATTGAACCCTGCGCCGGGCCGCAGCGGCACGCGCCCTTGAATCGATGTTCGCTCCCCCGCACCGGTAGCTCGGAAGCAAACAGGCTCCTCTCGGCTAATCCAGCCAGGACAGCCGTGTTCCCACTTCAGCAGTCTGACGGCGATTGCCCGCTTCCCGGATGCGTCCGCTCATCCCGCCAGCACAGCCGTCGTTTTACCCTCGCGCCTTGAGTTTCGATGGCCGACATCGACAAACGGGACCTGAACGAGCTGGCCGCATCGCATGCGGCGCTCGGCGAGGCCTGAGGGCGCCCCACTGCCGCCCTCTGCCATGCCCAGCAGTTCCGCGGGCAGCTCGCCGATGTTGCCCCAACCGGAGCATGGCCGTGCCCGGCCACTTGCCTGCTCGCTGATGGCCTGCTCGCCCAGAAAAAAGCGTGAGGTTCCACGCCCGGTAGGTTGGAAGCGGCGATGACGGGTTCATCTGTGTTGATGACAGTGCGCCGCGAGCGTCGCGCTGGTTCGTCAGGCGCTGTGCGGACGTGCCGCCCACCGGCACAAGGCGGTAATCTTGGGGGACGAGGAACGATGGAGAACGTTTGGGACTACCCGCGGCCACCCGCATTCGAGCCGGTCTCCAAGCCAATTCGGATCGAATTTGCAGGGCGCGTGATCGCTGTGACAGACGCAGCCTTCCGCGTTCTGGAGACCTCGCATCCCCCCGTCTACTACTTACCCCGCTCCGCCTTCATCGGCTGTACCTTGGAGCCCGTGTCTGGCCGCAGCTTTTGCGAGTGGAAAGGCGACGCAGTCTACTTCAACGTCAGAGTGGGAGATCAAGTGGCGGAGCGGGCGGCCTGGAGCTACCCGGATCCGACGCCGCCGACCTTCGCCGCGATCCGCGACCACCTAGCCGTTTACGCCGGGGCCATGGACCGGTGCTTCGTTGGCGATGAGGCGGTTACACCGCAACCCGGCGGGTTTTATGGTGGTTGGATCACGAGCGACCTCAAGGGCCCCTTCAAGGGCGGACCTGGCACCATGGGGTGGTGAGGACACCCGCTGAGAGGGTGTCGGAAACGGGCAGAGAGACGCCTTGACCGTCTCTCTGCCCACGGCAGCTTGAACCTGACACGGAACCGAGCAGGACTGGCGCTCGCCCACGAACCGCACGCCCTGCTCGAGGTCGCTGTTGCCATCTTGGACGCACCGACAGGCGCCGCGGGATAGAATTGGCCATCGCTGTCCACGCGTGTGACCGCATACTCGAAACCACACTGCCGGCGTATGCCCGCGTCAAATGAATGCGGACGGGCCCGAAGCCTTCTGCTGCTGCAAGGTGGTCCATGCAATGCCGTCGCTTCCTCCCTGCCTCCCACCGAGACGCTTGCCGCGCCGGTGGAGCGGATGATCGACCACAACGAGGACGGCTCCTGCGTGCTACACCTTCCCGACACCTACCCGATGAGGTGGATATCGCCCGCGTGGAGGGTGGTTCCGGGGGCGAAGGTGGCGACGGTGACGGGGGCAGCGGCGCCGGTGCCGTCGGCGTCCCACCAGAGCTTGGCGGCGTCGGTCTCGTAGACGAACTGGCCGGTGCCGGCGGGGGCGGTGGCGAGGCCGGTGGTGTTGGCGACGAAGCGGGTGGCCACGTCCAGGCCCAGCGTCAGCTTGCCGCCGAAGCCGGCGACCGAGACCTCGATCGCGTCCGTGCCGGGCGCGAAGTCGGTGATGCGGTCGCCCGCCTCGGCGAGGCTGTCGAAGCGGAAGACGTCGGCGCCGGCGCCCCCCTCGAGCGTGTCGGCGCCGAGGCCGCCGACCAGCGTGTCGTTGCCCGCGCCGCCGGTGAGCTTGTCGCTGCCGGCGAGGCCGCGGAGCACGTTGTCGAGGTCGTTGCCGTAGATGAAGTTGTTCAGCTCGTTGCCGCTGCCCGACACCGCGCCGGTGCTGAGGTCCAGCCGCTCGACGTTGGCGGCGAGGCTGATGGCGGAGAGGCGGCTGATGACGCGGTCGATGCCGGCGTCGGCCGCCTCGACCACCACGTCGCCGGTGCTGTCGACGATGTAGCTGTCGTTACCCGCGCCGCCCATGAGGCTGTCGGCGCCGGCGCCGCCGTCGAGCAGGTCATTGCCGTCGCCGCCCCAGAGCACGTCGTTGCCGTTGCCGCCCCAGAGGCTGTCGTTGCCGAGGTTGCCGAAGATCTGGTCGTCGCCACCCTTGCCCTGCAGCGCGTTGTCGAGCGCGTTGCCGACGATCACGTTCGCGCCCTCGTTGCCGTTGCCCGCGGTCGCGCTGCCGTCGAGGTCGAGCCGCTCGACGTTGGCCGCGAGCGTGTAGCCGGAGACGCTCGCGACCACGCGGTCGGTGCCCCCGCCGGCGACCTCGACCACGACGTCGCCGAGGTGGTCGACGGTGTAGACGTCGTCGCCGTTGCCGCCCACCAGCCGGTCGGCGCCAGCGCCGCCGTCGAGCTGGTCGTTGCCGTCGCCGCCCTCCAGCGTGTCGCTGCCGTCGCCGCCCAGCAGCGTGTCGTCGCCGGCCAGGCCGACGAGCCGGTCGTCGCCGCCCAGGCCCTTGATCGTGTCCGCCACCGCCGTCCCGGTGAGGGTGTTGTTGCCGGCGTCGCCCGTCAGCGCGGTGGCGGGCACGGCGACCCCCACCGTGTCGGTCCGCTCGATGACGAAGCTGCCGTCGGGCACGGCCTGGCCGTTGTAGGCGATGCCGTCGACGTGGAGGTTGCGGTCGGTGCTGGCCGAGCCGCCCCAGGCGTCGTTCAGGAAGCTCACCTCCACCGTGTGCGCGCCCGTGCCCCAGCTGCCCTTCAGCGTCAGCGTGTCGGACTGCCCGAGCGCGTGGCTCGCCGCCGCCGTCAGCGTGCCGCCGATTGGCGCGCCGTCCACCTTGACCGCGTACTGCGCGTGCCCGTTCCAGGCGTCCTCGCTGATCTTGAGCACCAGCGTGTCCGGACCACTGCCGATCGTGGTGTTCGTTGGGACTGGAGTAGCTGGGACGGGCGTTGGCGATGATGCGCCGGAATCCAGCCAGGGTGACGACGTGTTGAATTCAGGTTCAACGGCCAGGTAGGTCGTTCCGGAGACATTCGCCTCCGAAGCCGACGCGATTTGGTTAGCGGTCAGGCCGAAGACAGCGTTATCGGCGACAGTAGCGATGATTCCCGATTGATTGAGCAGCAACTTAGCGTTTGAGGATCCCAAGTCGTTCAGGACTGTGTTGCCCGTAACCTCGAGGCTGGATTGCGCGTGTGGCGCACCCTCTCCGCCGAAGTGGATGATAGCCGGGTTCTGCGTCTGTGCTCCCTGCTCAATGATACTGTTCTTGATAACGGCACGGCCGCCGACTGGCAGGTCGATGCTGTAGCTTCCGGTACCGTCAGGACCTTCGGCAATCCGTGAATTTGTGATGATCGTGTTCAGAGCACGACTTTTCAGCTCGTTCCCCACCACAACATCATGAAAGTAGCTGTTCGTGACGGATAGGGTGTCGATGATCCCGACGTACAGATTGTGTGTGTAACCGTCGCCCGTACCGTTGTAGGCGAACTCGGAATTCAGAATGTTGATCGTCCCACCCACACTGGCGCTGGAGAGCAGCCCATTCTGGTTGTGGTGGAAGTAGCTGTTCGTGATGGTCAAGGCGCCTTGCTGATAGCGGATGCCTGCTCCGTTCCCGTCCGCGACACTCGCGCCTGAAAAGGAAAAATGGTCCACGGTCGCGTTCGCGTTCGTGGTCATTATCGCCTTGCCGTCAGGGGGCGATACGGTCGCGACCATGTTGACCATGCCACCGACACCTTGGAGGGTGATCGCTGTATTCACCGTCACGAAGTCGTTCGTGTAGGTGCCAGCCTGGACCTGAACGACATCTCCGTCGCGGGACGCGGCGACAGCCGCGGAAACCGTGGAAAACTGTTGGCCGGATCCGACCGTAAGAATGGCCACCTGCAACTCTCCTCAAGAAGATCGGATCAATCGGAGCAAGCAGAAGGCGAGTAGGTCTTTGCAGTGCGCCCAATTCTACGGAGGGCGGCAATGCAACCTGATCTGACTGACTTGGGGACCATCGCGAAACCGACAGATGACCTTTCGCTGTCCTGCTCACTCTTCTTGCCGTTGCCCTGATAACGGGTTCGCAAGGAGTGAAGCACTAGCCTTTTCGATCCTCAACCAAAACTACTCGCTTTTCCGTGATCTTTTGCTCATTCTAGCGGAACGGCCTCTCAAACCGAGGTATTTTAAGAATTTATCCCTTTTTGTGCCAAGCCTGTGGTTGCCCAAAGGTTGTCACAGGCCTGCGGGTGTCCTCGTTTCAGACAGTTGCCTCCCCGCAAGCCATCCCCGCTCGATGTGCCTGACGAGGGGTGGGCGCTGGTCGCGCCTGGCCTGATGCTGCTGCCCGAGGAAGCCGGGCGGCGCGAACACCCGCTGCCGAAGGTATGCAAGGGGCTGCGCTACTTGGTGCGCTACGGCGTGGCTTGGCGGGCGATGGCGAACGATCCTCGGCCCTGGCACGCGGTTGATGACGAAGCCCAGCGCTGGCTGCGGGAAGGCTGCTTCGAGGTGCTGGCGTAGGATCTTCGCGCCCTGCTGCGGCTGGCCCAAGGTCGCGCGGAGAAGCCGGCCGCTGCCGTGCTGGACAGCCATGACCTCCGCTCCACCCAGGAGAGCGGCGCCAGAGCGGCCTGGGACGGGCACGAGCGGACCAGGGGCTCGAAGCTGCACCTGGGCTCGGTCACCTGCTGACGCTGCACGTCACGCCCGCCAATGCCAGTGACCGGTCGGCCGTCTCCACCTTGGCCGAGGCCATTCAGGACTCGACCGGGAACAGCGTGGACCTGGCCTATGTCGATCACGGCCACATCGGTGAGCGGCCCACCCAGGCCGCGGCCGCCCATGGCATCACCCTCGAGGTCGTCAAACTGCCCAAGGCCAAGAACGGCGTCGTGCTCCTGCCCCGGCGCTGGGTGGTCGAACGCGCCTTCCCTGGATCGCCCACTTCCGCCGTATCGCCCGCGACACCGAGCAACTGCCCGAAACCCTCGCAGGACTGCACCTCGTCGCCTTCACCATCGTGCTGGTCCGGCGCACCGCAGAACTCGCAACCAGTGCGTAATACCCTCCAGCCTTCCGGTTCACCTCGTTCGAAGGGGACGGAAGAACGTCCGGACTTCCTCCGCAAGAGCATCAGGCTGTTCCATCGCGGCGAAGTGGCCGCCGCGTGGCATGACGCTCCAGCGGCGGATGTCCGCGTAGGTGCGCTCGGCAACGGAGCGGGGCGGACGGATGATCTCCCTTGTGAACTGGCAGTAGCCGGTTGGCACGTCGACCCTGTCCGGGATTGGCCATGGTCCGTGCAGGCGGGCGTAATAGGGGTGGAAGGATGCGCCGATGCAGCCGGTGAACCAGTAGAGCGAGATGTTGGCCAGCATTCGATCCCGGTCCACCGCGCCATCCGGCGTCCCGTCGTTGTCCGTCCACATGCGGAACTTCTCCGCCATCCAGGCGGCCAGCCCCGCCGGGCTGTCGGTCAAGCCATAGGCAAGGGTCTGCGGCCGCGTGCCCTGAATCGATTGGTAGCCGGTCTCTTCCTTCAGGAAAGCCGAGAGTTCCTGGAGGTAGCGGCCTTCCTCTTCCGTGGCGTTCTCCGGCGGCGTGGGGTCGCGCGGCACGGCCAGGAAGTTGAGGTGTATGCCGATCATCCTCGCCTTGTGTGCAGCGCCGAGGCGGGACGACACGAAGGCGCCCCAGTCACCGCCCTGGGCGGCGAAGCGCTCGTAGCCCAGCACCTCGGTCATGAGGTCCGCGAGGCAGTCGGCGATCGCCTCGATGCCGAAGCGTTTCTGCCCCGGGCGGAAGGACAGGCCGTACCCCGGGAGCGAGGGAGCCACGACGGTGAAGGCGTCCGCGGGATCGCCCCCGAACTTCGACGGCTGCGTCAGGCGGGGGATGAGGTCGAGGAACTCGAAGACCGAACCGGGCCAGCCATGGGAAAGCAGCAGCGGCATGGGGGCGTTTCCCTCGCCGGGCACGTGCAGATAGTGCAGGTCGATGCCATGCAGCGGGACACGGAAGCCTGGAAAGGCATTCAGGGCTGCCTCCTGCGCCCGCCAGTCGAACCCGTGACCCCAGTGATCAAGGAGGCCGCTCAGGTATCCGAGGTCGGTGCCGTAGGTCCAGGGCGGCTCGGGCGCCTGGTCTGGCAGGCGCGTTCGGGCGAGCCGTTCGTGAAGGTCGGTGATCGCCGCGTCGTCCACATGCAGGGTGAAGGGGAGTGGTGCCGAGGTCACGGGTTCCTCCATTGCTGAGGGGTGACTGGATACTGTCCGCCCCCACGCAACAAGGCGTGCGGTGTGGCTGATGACGTCGGCCAGCAAGCCGTACCGAGGACAGGTGGCTAAATCTGTCGTCATCTGGTCAGGCTGCCTCAGTCTGGTCGTTCCGGCCATCGGACCTCAACATGCGAAGGGCTTTCTGTTAGCCAGGGCCCTCCTTCCGGCTTATGTCGCGCCGTGCGATGCCCAACTGAAATTGCGCTGATGATCCCATGCGTCGGTTGTATGAAGAGCGTGTCCCCCGGCCAGGAACGCCGCCACGGCCGCGTTCAACAGCTTGGGATGCTTGATGCAAGGCATGTGGCCCGCACTGGGAAACTCGTCGGAGCGAGCGTCCGGTATAACCCCGCCATGCCGCGCATCGTCTTCGGCCTGGCGCTGTCCATCTCACCCGCCATCAGCAGAACGGGCTGATGCACGCTCCGTAGTTCGGCGTGGAGGTCGTAGATCTACGTCTCGTCGCTCAAGGCAGTTCTACGCTCAGTCCGGCGTCATACCCGTCTCGCCACAGGGCGTCAAAAGGTCATCCTATTGACTTAAACGGCCAATAGGACGAACTTATCGGATGTGAAGGAGCTGGTCCCTGAGGAACGTGGGAGGCAAGCCGCTTTATGTTGCCTGCTCTTGGGCGCCACACCGCGCCATCCCTCCTTGGCACCGCTGCTAGCCAAGCCTCCTCGCCGACGTCCTTCTCGACACGCGCCTCATCCCGCTGGTGAGGGAAGCGGAGCTCCGCAGCACGATGGCGCTGCGCCTCGTCTCCGACCTAAAGGGCGTGCAGGCGATGGATGCGTGGCAAACGCTGACCATCGGCGTGGAGAGCGCGGGCGCGCTGCGGCTTCCGCGGAACGCGCACGTCGCCGGCGTCCGCCGCGCGGCGCTGGACACAGGGGAACGCTCGTCCTCGTCGCGGACGGTACCTACCGAAGCGACGTCGTGCGGACCAACATCAAGCTGAAGACGGCGCGCGACGCTGCGCCTCCTGGAGGGACCGGCATGACGGCCGAGGATAGGTTTCGTTTCATCGACGGCGAGGGGCTGGACACGGCCGTCGCCTACAAGCTCATCGTCGGCTGCGTCGTGCCGCGTCCGGTCGCCTGGGTGACGACGGTGGACACGGAAGGGCGCGTGAACGCCGCTCCCTTCAGCTCCTACAACTACGTCGCCACCTCGCCGCCGATGCTGGCCATCAACATCGCCGCCCGCGCGGGCGATGGCGCGATGAAGGACACGGCGCGCAACATCCAGGCAAGCGGCGAGCTGGTGGTGAACGTGGCGACGGAGGCCACGATGGAGGCGATGCATGCCTCCGCCGAGGAGTACCCGCCGCATGTCAGCGAGGCGGAGGCGCTGGGGATTGGGCTGCTGCCCAGCCGCCGCGTCCGCCCGCCGCGCATCGCGGCCTCTCCCGTGCAGATGGAGTGCCGGCTGGACCGGATCGTGCCGCTCGGGCGTGGCGTGAACACGCTCTACATCGTGGAGGTGGTCGCCTTCCACCTCTCCGCCGAGATCTTCGACGGCTCCCGCGTGGACAGCGTGAAGATGCGACCCATCGCGCGGCTGGGCGGCCCCTACTACGCCGCCCTGGGCGAGATCCTCCATCGCCCGATGCTGCAGCGCCCGCCCGGCGGCGAAGGCTGGGCAGCGGGCGCGGCGGAGAAGCCCTAGGTCAGCGCGCGGCCGCGGCGGCGCGGCGCTCGGCGAACTCCCGCTGCAGCAGCGGGATGGAGCCGCCGGCGCGCCAGATCTCGACCATGCGGGGCGAGAAGGGCCGCGAGGGCAGCACCCGGCCATCGGCGGCGCGGATCAGGCCCGTGGCCGGGTCCGCCTCCAGCACGTCCCCGTCCTCCACCGCGGCGGTGATGCCGGGGCAGGTCATGACGGGAAGGCCGACGTTCAGAGCGCGGCGGATGATGCCGGACTCGCAGGACTCCACCACCACGGCGGCGATGCCGGAGGCCTTGATGGCCACGCTCACCTCCACGTGGTTGTGGTGGCCGAAGTTCCGGCCGCCCACCACGATATCCCCGGGCCGCACCTGCTCCGGGAACTCCGGGCGGAGGCGGCGGAAGCACATGGCGCGCAGCGCCGCCTCGTCAAAGGCCTTGCCGAAGCCCTCGCGGATGATGGAGAACTCGATGATCCCGTCGTCACCGCTGATGTTGTCGCCAAACTTCCATACGCGGCCGCGCAGCAGCGTCTCGTCCATCGCCGCCATCCTCACGCCGCCACGGCCAGCATCGCGCGCGGGTCGATGATGCGCCCCGCCACGGCCGCCGCGGCCACCGCGTAGGGGCCGGCGAGGTAGACATCGGCCAGCCGGCTGCCGTTGCGGCCCTGGTAGTTGAACTGCTGGGTGGAGATCAGCACCTCGTGGTCGTTCAGCTGGCCCTGGTAGCCCCAGCAGGTGGTGCAGCCCGGCGCGAGCACGGTGGCGCCCGCATCGGAGAAGACCTCCAGCAGCCCTTCCCGCGCGGCCGCCGAATAGACCTCCCGGCTGCCGGGCGTGATGTAGAGCGTGACGTGCCGCGCCACCCGGCGCCCTCGCAGGATCTCGGCGGCGGCGCGCATGTCGTCGATCCGGTTGCCGGCGCAAGAGCCGATCGTCGCCTGGTCGATCCGCTGCCCGCTCACCGTCTCCACGGGCACGCCGCCGTGCAGGTCCGGCGGCCGCGTCACCATCGGCGTGATCGCGGAGAGGTCGTAACGCGCCTCCAGCACGTAGTCCGCGTCCGCGTCCGCCTCCACGACCCGGTACGGCCGCCCCTCGGCGCGCGCCGCCACATAGGCCATCGCGGCCGCGTCCACCGGCATGACGCCGGTGTAGGCGCCGCTGTGGAAGAGCGAGGCGAGGATCGTCTGGCGGTCGTCCATCGACAGGTTGGCGATGGCAGGGCCGGTGAACTCCACGCAGCAGCCCAGCAGCCGGTCCGTGGCGCCGAAGTCGCGGATGATCGTCTGGATCAGGTCCCGCGCGGTCACGCCGAAGGGCAGCGTGCCGGTCAGGGCGAAGCGGGCGGAAGGCGGCACGGCCAGCCAGTTCCGGTCCTCGATAAGGGAGACGATCACCTCCGTCGAGATCGGGATGTTCAGCGCCCCCACGGCGCCGAGGCTGGCGATGTTGCCTTCGTCCGAGAAGATCAGCAGACCTGGCCGCGCGAAGCCGCGCTCCACCATCACCAGGTGCCGCAGGCCGCTGCCGGGGCCGAAGAAATTCTCGATACCCTGCGCGTCGCACCAGTCGCGCAGCGTGCGGTGCGTCTCGTGATGGTGCGATCCCATGGCGGCGGAGGTGGAGTGGTCGATCACCATCACCGCCTTGTCCGGGCGGGGGATGCGGTCCACCCCGATCCGCTCCAGGTTGCGCTTGTGCCCCGGCCAGAACAGCTCCTGGCACACGGTGTGGTCGGCGGAGACGGTGACGTATTCCCCCACCTCCACCGCCTCCCGCCCGAGGGCGTGGGCGATGATCTTCTGCGCGATGCTCTGCCCGGCCATGGCGTCAGTCCGCCCTTGTCCCGGCCGCCCGCGAGACCTCCGCCCAGCGGGCGATCTCTCGTCGGACGTGGTCCATCAGCGCCTCCGGCGTGCCCGGGGCGGGGTTGGCGCCCTGGGTCGCGAAGACCTTCCGCACCTCCGCATCACCCAGGGACTCCAGCACCGCGCGGCGCAGCACCGCCAGCCGCTCCGGCGGCACGGCGGCCGGGGCGAGCAGGCAATACCAGTTCTCCAGCTCCAGGTCGGGCAGGCCCGCCTCGGCCATGGTGGGCACTTGCGGCAGCGGCGCCAGGCGCGCCCGCGTCGTCACCGCCAGGGCACGGAGCTGGCCGGACTGGATGAACGGCATCATCGCCGGCCCCTCGCCGATCATCATCTGGATCTGCCCGGCGATCAGGTCCGTGGTGGCGGGCGCCGCGCCGCGATAGGGCACGTGGACGATGTCGATCCCCGTGCGCATCCGCATCAGCTCGCCCGCCAGATGCGGGCCGGTCCCGTTCCCGCCGGAGCCGTAGGAGAGCTTGCCCGGTTGCGCCTTCGCGTAGGCCACGAGCTCCGCCACGCTGCGGGCGGGCACGCCGGGGTGCACGGCGAGGATTTCCGGCACCGTCGCCATCATGGAGATGGCGGCGAAATCCTTCAGCGGGTCGTAGGGCGTCTGCGGCATGAGGCTGAGCGTGCCGGCCAGGGAGCCGGTACCGCCGATCCCCATGGTGTAGCCATCCGGCGGGGCCTTCGCGACGGCCTCCATGCCGATCACCCCGCCGGCGCCGGGGCGACTCTCCACGACCACCGGCTGCCCCAGCCGCTCCGTGATGCCGCGCCCGAGCGCGCGGCTCAGCGCGTCGGTCGGCCCACCCGGCGCGTAGGGCAGGATGATGCGGATGGGGCGGCTCGGGAAGGCCTCGCCCTGCGCCAGGGCGGGGCCGGCCACGCCGAGGGCGGCGAGGCCAAGGCCGGCGAGTTCTCTGCGGCGCATCCGTTTCCTCCTGGCGCGCGCCCCGTTCGGGGCTTGGGCGGATTAGAGCAGCGGATCGCGCCTTTACACAATAGGTCAACTCATAGGCCTTTTGCGGCGCGGCGGCGGGTTGGGGCTGGACGCGGCCGGGGCCGAACCATAAAAGGCATATGACTGACCTAACGAATATTGAGGAACGCCATGCCTGCCCGGACCCCTCGCGCATGAAGCTGCACTGGTCCCCGCGCTCGCCCTTCGTGCGCAAGGTGATGATCGCGGCGCATGAGCTGGGCCTGGCGGACCGGATCCACACCGTCCGCACGGTGGTCCGCCTAGGCAAGCCGAACGACGACCTTCTGCCGGACAACCCGCTGAGCAAGATCCCGACGCTGGTGCTGGATGACGGGAGCGCGCTCTTCGACAGCCTGACCATCGTCGAGTACCTGGACGACCTCGCGGGCGGCCGGCTTTTCCCGCCGAAGCCGGCGCGCTTCGAGGCGCTGACGCGGCACGCGCTCGGCACCGGGCTGCTGGACCTGCTCATCCTGTTCCGCAACGAGCGCGACAAGCCGGCGGAGCGGCAGACGGCGGAGTGGCTGGAGAGCTTCGCGGCGAAGACGCGGGCCTCCCTCGACCGGCTGGAGAGCGAGGCCCCTTCCCTCTCCGCCAAGCCCTTCGACATCGGGCACATCGCGATCGGCTGCGCCCTCTCCTACCTCGACTTCCGCTTCGCCGACCTGGACTGGCGGGCGGGGCATCCCGCCATCGCGGGCTGGCACGCGGAGTTCAGCGCGCGTCCCTCCGTGCGCGCGACGGAGGCGGTGGATGACTGAGGCGCGACAGGGCCCGCTCTCCCATCTGCGGGTGCTCGACCTCAGCCGCATCATGGCGGCGCCCTGGGCGACGCAGATCCTCGCCGATCTCGGGGCCGACGTGATCAAGGTGGAGCGCCCCGGCGCCGGCGACGACACGCGGGGCTGGGGGCCGCCCTTCCTGAAGGACCGGGACGGCAACCCGACGAAGGACGCCGGCTACTTCCTGGCCGTGAACCGCGGCAAGCGCAGCGTGACGGTGGACATGGCCAAGCCCGAGGGCCAGGCGGTGATCCGGCGCCTCGCCGAGGGCGCGGACATCGTGCTGGAGAACTTCAAGGCGGGCGCGCTGGCGAAATACGGGCTGGACGCCACCTCGCTCCGCGCCGTGAATCCGCGGCTCATCTACTGCTCCGTCACCGGCTTCGGGCAGGACGGGCCGCGCGCGGACCAGGCGGCCTACGACTTCGCGATCCAGGCGATGGGCGGGCTGATGAGCGTGACGGGCGAGCGCGACGACGCGCCCGGCGGCGGCCCGCAGAAGGTGGGCGTGCCGATCGTGGACCTGATGACCGGGATGTACGCGGCCGTCGCCGTGCTGGCCGCCGTCGCGCGCCGCAACGAGACCGGCCTGGGCGAGACGATCGACCTCGCCATGCTCGACGTGCAGGCGGCGTTCCTGGCCAACCAGGCGACGAACTGGCTCCTCTCCGGACGCGCGCCGAAGCGCGGCGGCAACCGGCACCCCAACATCCAGCCGCAGGACGTGTTCCCCTGCGCCGACGCGCACCTCGTGCTCGCGGTGGGAAACGACGGGCAGTTCCGCAAGCTCTGCGAGGCGATCGGGCGCCCGGAATGGGCGGATGACGAGCGCTTCGCCACCAACGCCGCGCGCGTGCGCAACAACCCCGCGCTGACGCCGCTGCTGGCCGCGCGCTTCCGCGACTTCCCGCGCGCGGAACTGATGGCCGCGCTGGACGCGGCCGGCGTGCCCTGCGCGCCCATCAACACCGTGCCCGAGGTCTTTGACGACCCGCAGATCCGCCACCGCGCGATGCTGCGCCACCTGCCCCACCCCGTGGCCGGGACCGTGCCGCAGGTGGTCAGCCCGCTGCGCTTCGCCGAGAGCCCGCTGCGCTTCGACCGCGCCCCGCCTACGCTGGGCCAGCACACGGACGAGGTGCTGGCGGAGCTGGGGCTGGACGCGGGCGAGATCGCCGGCCTCGCCGCCCGCGGCGTCACCTGAGAGGAGAGCCAGCATGGCCCGCATCCCCCTCCCCGGCCCCGATGAGCTGAGCCCGGAGCAGCGCAAGGTCTATGATTCCGTTGTCGCCGGCCCTCGCGGCCAGGTCATCGGCCCTCTTCGCGCCGTGATCCACAGCCCGGACCTCGCCGCGCGCTGGTCCGCGCTGGGCGAGATCCTGCGCTTCGGCACCGTGCTTCCGAAGCGGCTGAACGAGCTGGCCATCGTGGTCACGGGCCGCCGCTGGTCCAGCCAGGTGGAATGGTGGGTCCATGCCCGCGTGGCAGCCGAGGCCGGCATCCCGCAATCCGCGATCGACGCGATCCGGCGCGGCGAGCCGCCGGTCTTCGATGATCCCGAGGAGGCGCTCGTCTACGAGTTCGCGCGGGCCCTCCAGCTGGAGGGCCGCGTGCCGCCCGCGACTTACGACGCGGCGCGCGCGCTCTGGGGCGCGCGGGGCGTCGTCGAGCTCACCGCGGTCATCGGCTACTACACGATGGTGTCCATGACGCTGAACGCGCACGAGATCCCGTTGCCGGACGGCGTCGCGCCGGTGCTGGCCGCGCCGGAGAGCGGCCTCGCGCCGCTTCCCCCCGCGCAGCAGCCCGCCAACGCCGCGGAATGAGGAGAGAGGGATGATCCCGGGTCTGGAGGGGCTCGAGCGCTTCCGCGTCGAGCTGGAAGAGCACGTCGCCACCGTCACCATTACCGCGCCGCCCGTGAACGCGCAGGACCGGCGCTTCCGCGAGGAGATCGTCCGCGTCTTCGACGTGCTGCACGACACGGCCGCGGTGCGCGCCGTGGTGCTGACCGGCGAGGGCCGCGCCTTCTCCGCCGGCGCGGACCTGCGCGAGCGGCCGAACCTGGCGGAGGAGCCCGGCGGCTATCCCCGCCACAACCGTCTCGTCCGCGCCTCCTTCGACGCGGTGATGGAGTGCGGCAAGCCGATCGTGGCCGCGGTGAACGGCGCGGCCATCGGCGCGGGCTGCGTGCTGGCGCTGTGCTGCGACATCCTGGTGGTGGCGGAGGACGCCTTCCTGTCCATGACCGAGGTGGATGTGGGCCTCGCCGGCGGCGTGCGCCACGTGCTGCGCTTCTTCGGTCCGTCCGACGCGCGGCTGATGATCTACACGGCCAAGCGCATGACCGGGTCCGAGCTTTACCGGATGAACGCGGCCTCCCTTTGCGTGCCGCGCGAGCGGCTGGTGGAGGAGGCGACGGCCATCGCCCGCCAGATCGCCTCCAAGGCACCGCTGGCCGTGCAGGCGGCCAAGCGCTCCTTCAACCTGACGGAGGAGATGCCGCTGCGCGACGGCTACCGCTACGAGCAGAGCCAGACGGTAGCCCTCGCCCGGACCGAGGACACGCGCGAGGCCCAGCGCGCCTTCGCCGAGAAGCGCAAGCCGGTCTTCCAGGGGCGCTGACGTGCAGGACCTCTCCCTCGACGAACTGGCCGCCCTGGACGAGGACGGCTTCCGCCGGCACGTGCGCGGGTGGATCGAGGCGAACTACCCGCTGGAGGTCCGCCACCCCACGCGCCGCCTCCACTGGCACGAGAACAGGCCCTGGTACCTTGCCCTCTCCCGCAAGGGCTGGCTGACGCCGGGCTGGCCGCGGGAATACGGCGGCATGGGCCTGGATGCCGCGCGCCAGCTCGTTATGATCGAGGAGATGGAGCGCTTCGGCGCCGCGCGCGTGAACGACATGGGGCTGGTCATGCTCGGGCCCATGCTCATCCGCCACGCCAGCGAGGAGCAGAAGCGCCGCTTCCTGCCGCGCATCCTCTCGGGCGAGGACATCTGGTGCCAGGGCTATTCCGAGCCCAACGCCGGCTCCGACCTCGCCGCCCTTCGCCTGGACGCGGCGGATGAGGGCGACCACTGGGTGCTGAACGGCCAGAAGACCTGGATCACCCTCGCCAACGACGCCAACTGGATCTTCGTTCTCGCCCGCACGAACAAGGGCGGCCGGAAGCAGGAGGGCATCTCCTTCCTGCTGCTGCCCATGGACAGCCCCGGCGTCACCGTGCGCCCCATCGTCAACCTCGACCTGCACGACGAGTTCTGCGAGGTCTTCTTCGACAATGTCCGCGTGCCCAAGGACATGGTCGTGGGCGAGGTGGACAAGGGCTGGAACTACGCCAAGGCCCTGCTGGGCTTCGAGCGCATCGCCATCGGCTCGCCGAAGCTCTCCTCCTCGGGCCTTGCGCGGCTGAGGGCGCTGGCGGCCGCCATGGGGAAGGATAAGGAGCCCGCCTTCCTCGACAGCTACGCGCGCTTCAGCATGGAGCTGGCCGACCTCAAGGCCCTGTACGAATCCTACGTGGAGCGCCTCAAGCGCGGGGAGCCGATCGGGCCGGACGTCTCCATCCTGAAGATCGTGCAGACCGAGCTGTTCCAGCGGATCACGGACGCCATGCTGGAGATCGCGGGCGGCAACGCCGGGCTGCTGGAGCCGATGGAGGAGGGGCTGCACCCCGCCGGCTCCTTCCTCCTGGCGCGGCCCTCCACCATCTTCGGCGGCTCCTCGGAGATCCTGCGCAACATCCTCGCGCGCAGCGTGCTGGACCTGCCGGCATGAGCGGCGCCCTGCCCCGCATCCGCGTGCTGGACATGAGCCGCGTCTTCGCCGGCCCCTGGGCCGCGCAGATCCTCGCCGATTTCGGCGCGGAGGTGGTGAAGGTGGAGCACCCCAAGGGCGGCGACGACGTGCGGCGCATGGGCTTCCCGCAGAAGGACGCGGAGGGCAAGCCGACCGGCGAGATGTCCTCCTTCCTCGCGATGAACCGCGGCAAGCGCTCCATCGCTCTCGACATCGCGACCCACGAGGGACAGGCCACCCTTCGCGCGCTCGCCGCGAAGGCGGACGTGCTCATCGAGAACTTTAAGGCCGGCGGGCTGGCGCGCTACGGGCTGGACCACGCCGCCCTCTCCGCCCTCAACCCGCGCCTGGTCTACTGCTCCATCACCGGCTTCGGGCAGGACGGCCCCTCCGCGGCGCTGCCGGGCTACGACCCGATCTTCCAGGCCATGAGCGGGCTGATGAGCGTCACCGGCGTCCCGGACGGCGAGCCCGGCGCCGGGCCGGTGCTTGCGGGCTACAGCGTGTCCGACATCAACGCCGGCTTCTACGCCACCATCGCCATCCTCGCGGCCCTCCACCACCGGGACACGGTGTCCGGGCGCGGCCAGCACATCGACCTCGCGCTGCTCGACACGCAGCTCGCGGCCCATTCGCACATCGCCATGAACTACCTCGTCTCCGGCCGGATGCCCGTGCGGGCCGGGACGGCGTCCCAGATCAACACGCCCTGGCAGGCCTTCGACACGGCCGACCGGCCCCTCATGGTGGCCATCGGCAACGACCGCCAGTTCGCCAGCTTCTGCGAGGCCCTCGGCCTGCCCGACCTACCCGCCGACCCGCGCTTCGCCACCAACGCGCAGCGCTTCGCCCACAAGCCCGACCTCCTGCCGCGGCTGCAGCAGGCCCTGCTGGCGCGACGGGCGGACGAGTGGGTGGCGGCCCTGAACGCCGTCGGCATCTCCTCCGCGCCCATCAACGACTTCGGCGCGGTGCGCGAGGACCCGCAGCTCCGCCACCGCGGCATGTGGCGGGAGATGCCGCATCCCCGCGCCGGCACCATGCCCTTCGTCGCCAACCCCGTCCGCTTCTCCGAGACGCCCGTCGCCTACACGCGCGTCCCACCCCTGCTCGGCGAGCACACGGAGGAGGTTCTCGCGGACTGGCTGGGCCCCGAGGCGTCCGCCGACCCGGTGCCCCCCACGCGGACCTGACGGCCGGTTGGTGAACGCATGACAGCAGGACGCCGCCATCCGGCGAACGGAGGAACCAGAATGCTCACCCGCCGCTAGGGCCTCGCCCTGCTCGCCCCCGCCGCCGCCCTCCCCGGCTTGCCCGCCCTCGCGCAAGCCAGCTTCCCCGACCAGCCCCTGCGCATGATCGTCCCCTTCGCGGCCGGCGGCCCCGCGGACATCATCGCCCGGCTCATCGGCCCGGCCATGACCCGGGAGCTGCGCCAGCCCATCGTGGTGGACAGCCGGTCCGGGGCCGGCGGCATGGTGGGGGTGGAGGCCGCGGCGCGCAGCCGGCCGGACGGCCTCACCACGGTCCTCGCCTCCACTGGCGCGCTGGTGGTGCTGCCCCAGCTCATGCCGCGCATGGCCTACGATGTGGCGAAGGACCTCGCGCCCATCACCCACGTCCTCTCCGTGCCGCAGCTTCTCGTCGTCAGCCCGAAGCTCGGTGTGAAGTCGGTGGCGGAGCTGGTGGCGCTGGCGAAGCGTCAGCCCGGCAAGCTCACCTACGGCTCGGCCGGCAACGGCAGCTCCCTGCACCTGGCCGGGGAGCTCTTCCGGCTGCGGACGGGCATCGACATCGTCCACGTGCCCTATCGCGGCGCCGCCCCCGCCGTGACGGACCTGCTGGGCGGCACGATCGACATGATCCTGGCCGACGTGCCGGTCGTCATCGCCCATGTCCGCGGCGGAGCCCTGCCGGCTCTTGCCGTCACGGCCGACCAGCGCCTGCCCTCCCTGCCCGAGCTGCCCACCATGGCGGAGGCGGGCGCGAAGGACGTGATCTCCGAGACCTGGTACGCCCTCTTCGCGCCCGCCGGAACGCCGCCGGACCGCCTCGCCACCCTGCACCGCGCGGCCGTGACCGCGCTGCGGGACACGGAGACGCGCCGCAACCTGATGGACCAGGGCGGCCTCGTCGTCGGCGGCACGCCGGAGGAGCTGGCGGGCTTCGTGCGGTCGGAGACCGCGAAGTGGGGCGAGATCATCCGCCTCGCCAACATCAAAATCGATTGAGGCCCGCATGCCCGCCACCGCCACGGAGGAGCGTGCCGAAGCGCTCCGCATGATCCGCGACAGCGCCGCCGTCGTGGTGCCGCCGGATGGCGGGCTGGGGCGGGTGCGCGGGCTGCGCTTCACCCTGCCGGGGATCGATCCCGCCGTCTGGAGGTCCATGGGCGCGATGGGCTGGATCGGGCTGCGCCTGCCGGAGGAGGCGGGCGGCGCGGGGTTGGGCATGGCGGAGGCCTGCGCGCTGCTGGAGGAGCTGGGCCGCGCCCTGGTGCCGGAACCGCTGGTCGCCGGCGCCCTCTCCGCCCGGCTGCTGGCCGCGGGCGGCGACACGGCCCTGCTGCCCGCGCTGCTCGCCGGGGAGAGCCTCGTCCTGACCGCCTGGCAGCAATCCGCGGACAGCCTGGAGGCGCCCGGCGATCGCGAGGGCGCGCGCCTCTTCATCCCCATGGCCGCCGCCGCGCAGGCGTTCCTCCTTCCCGTGCGGGAGGGCGGCGCGCTCGCGCTCTACGCGGTGGAAGGGGTGCGGCCGGAGACCCGGCGGACGCAGGATGGCGGCCATGTCGGCAGCCTGCTGCCGGACCTCGCGGCTGCGCGGCGCGTCGCGCCCAATGTGGGGGAGGCGATGGCGCTGGCGCTGGACGAGGCCGCGCTCGGCACCGCCGCCTACTTGCTGGGGCTGATGGAGCGCTGCTTCGCCATGACGCTGGACTACCTTCGCCAGCGCCAGCAGTTCGGCAAGCCGCTCGGGTCGTTCCAGGCGCTGCAGCACCGGGCTGCGGACCTGAAGATCCAGCTCGTGCTCACCCGCGCCAGCGTGGAGGGCGCGGCGGCTGAGCTGGACGCGGGGGCCACCGGCGACGCGCGCCGCGCCCTGGTCTCCCGCGCCAAGGCCCGCGCCGCCGAGGCCGCGATGCGCGTGACGCGGGAGGCGGTGCAGCTCCACGGCGCGATCGGCTACACGGACGAGTACGATATCGGCCTGTTCTTACGGAAGGCGATGGTGATAGCGAACGCCTTCGGCTCCGCCGCGCTGCACCGCGCCCGCTACATGCGCTGCGCGTCCCATCCCGGGGCGGCGTGAGAGACGGCCTCGGCCTCGGCGCCGAGGCGTCTGCCGGAGCCGGCACGCGCGCACAGCTCCAGCGTGCGGCTGCCGCCCGCGTGGCCGAACTCGCCGGCCCGGGCGCTCAGCCCAGTCCCGATCGTCTCCGGTAAAGCCGCGGGGGCGGACGGGGCCTTGAAGTGGCGAGGTGCGGCGTCGCGGGTGTCGTGAACGGCGCAGTCGGTGAATGAGGCGCCAACGTCTAAACCGATCCGACGCATGCTGGATTCCGCAACCTGCCTTCCGCGGCCAGCGCCGCGCGGAAGCGTTCCGCGCGGCACGGGGCGCCTAGCGGGCGGCGGTGACGACCACCTCGATCAGCGTGTTCGGGCCGAGCTCCGCGACGCCGAGAGTGGCGCGGGCGGGCAGGTCCTCCGGGCCGAACCAGGCGGTCCAGGCCTCGTTCATCGCGTCCTTCTGGCTCATGTCGGTGACATAGAGCGTCGCCGCGAGAAGCTTGGTCTTGTCGCTGCCGTTCTCGGCCAGCAGCTTGCCGATCTTCTCCAGGATGTCCGCGGTCTGCTCCTTCATGCCCTTGGAACGGTCGTCGGCCACGATGCCGCCGAAGTAGAGCACCCCGTTGTGCTCGACCACGCGGTGCATGATGGGCGTGCGGGCATGGCGTCGGATCATCGGTCTTCCTCTCTTGGTGATGCCGGGCGTCAGCCGGCCGGCTGCGGCAAGGCGGCCCTGGGCGCGGCCGCTGCCGGGCCGCCGAGGCGGTCGGAGGCGAAGCGGCCGGGCGCGAAGGCGGCGATGGGGCGGTTCGTGGAGCCCTGGGTGGCGAGCTGGGCGACGATGTCGCCCACCAGCGGGCCCAGCTCGAAGCCGTGGCCGCAGAAGCCGAAGGCGTGGATCACGCCCTCGGCCAGGGCGGAAGGACCGATGACGGGAATGTCGTCCGGCGTCACGCCCTCGATGCCGGCCCAGGCATGGACGATCCGGGTTTCCGCCAGGATGGGGAAGAGCTCCAGCGCCGTGCGGGCGGAATAGGCGAGCCGCTCCACGTTGAGCGTGGTTGCCCCGGACTCGAGGCTGCCGATGCCCTTGTGGCCGCCGCCGATCATCACCTGCCCGCTCTCGGCCTGCTTGAAGGAGATGGGCCGCGCGGTGGCGCCGACCACGGGGGTGACGAAGGCGGGTAGGCGCGCCGTCAGCATCATCATGAAGGCGTTGAAGCCGAGCGGGATCTCCTCGCCGAGGTGGCGCGCCAGGCGGGCGCCCCAGGCGCCGGCGGCGTTCACCAGCACGGGGGCGGCGTGCTCCGCGCCATCGGCGGTGCGGAGGTGCCAGAGGCCGTCCCGGCGCTCGGCGGCGATGACGCGCGCGCCCTCCACGATCTCGGCACCCAGGCCGCGGGCGGCGCGGCCGAAGGCGAGGCTGGTGCGATAGGGGGAGGCAAAGCCGTCCCGCCGCACGACCATGCCGCCCACGGCGTGGGGCGCGACGGCCGGGAGGAGGCGGCGCAGCCCGGCGGCGTCCACCATCTCCTCATGGGCGTAGCCGGCGGCGCGCAGGGCGGCGGCGCGTTCCTCCAGCACGGCGAGATCGGCCTCGCTCTCGGCCACCTTCACCTGGCCGGAGGCCCGGAAGCCGCAGTCGTCGCCGACCAGCTCCTCGATGCGGTGCCAGAGCTCGAGGGCCTCCAGCGCCAGCGGGATCTCGGCGGGGTGGCGGCCCAGGGTGCGGACGCCGCCGGCGGAGAAGCCGGAGGCGTGCCGGGCGAGGCGCCCGGCCTCCAGCACGCGCACGCGGCGGCCGCGCCGGGCAAGGTGGAAGGCGGCCGAGAGGCCGTGCAGCCCGCCGCCGACGACGAGAACCTCCGGCCCGCTCATGCCAGCCCCCCGGCGTCGAACTGGACGGGTCCGGGCTCGGGCATCTCGCGGGCCATGGCGGCCAGGGCCGCGAAGCCGACCGGCAGGGCAAAGGCGACCGGGCCGACAAGGGCGCCTTGCGCCAGCACGGCCGCGTCCCGCGCGGGGCCGGGCGGTTCCTCCAGCAGCGCTGCCATCGCTACGGGATCCAGGCGCTCGGCCGCGGGCAGCGGGCGGGGGCAGGCCTCGATGCGGGTATCCTCCGGTTGCCCAGCGAGCGCTTTCGCGGCGAGGCGGGCCTGGGCGAGCGCTTCCGCGCCCGTGACGCCGAGGGCCGGGCCGGCGGCGAAGACCCCGGGCTGCGAGGTCCCGCCCTGCCCGTCCACCACCGGCACGCCGCCATCGAAGGCGCAGCCGAGGGCGGCGAGGATGAGCGGCACGTCGTCCAGCACGAGCAGGCGGTCGAAGGGCAGCGCGCGCACCCCGCCCTCGTCCTCCACCCAGAGGCGTCCCGGCTCGGCGTGCCAGGCCCGCGGCACGACCGCGGCGCCGGGCAGGTGCCACGACGCTTCCAGGGCGGCGGGGCCGCTGCCGAGGATGGCGGGGCTCATTCCACGATGGCCTGGTAGGCGAGGGCGTTCAGGAGGCGGCGGTAGCGCAGCCGCGTCTCACCCGGCGTGAGGGTCATCAGCACCACGGCCATCTCCTCCTTCGGGTCGACCCAGAAGTGGGTTCCGTAGGACCCGCTCCAGGAATAGTCGCCGGGGTTGCCGAGGAGGTTGGTCCCCCGCGCGTCCCGCCGCACGGCGACGGTCAGGCCGAATCCGTAGCCCGCCTTGGTCGGGTCGGTGACGCCGACGCTGCCGCGGGCGTCGGCGGGCAGGCGATCCGTCACCATCGCCTCGACGGCGCGGGGGGAGAGGATCCGCCGTCCCTCCAGCGTGCCGCGGTTCAGCAGCATCTGGGCGAAGCGGATGTAGTCGGCCGCGGTGGTGCGGCCGCAGCCGCCGCCGCACTCGAAGCCGAGCGGCTTCGACAGGTCCGGCACGGTTTGCGGCCGCCCCGTCGCCGGGTCCTGCGGCAGGGGGCGGGCGACGCGGCCGGCCTTCTCCGCCGGCACGGTGAACCCGGTGTCGGCCATGCCCAGCGGGCGGAAGATCCGCTCCTCCATGAAGGCGCCGAGGTTCTGGCCCGACACCTCCTCGACGAGCCGCCCCAGCACGTCGACCGACAGGCCGTATTCCCAGGTGGTGCCGGGCTGGCTCACCAGCGTGGCCTCGCCGATCTTTCGGATGAAGTCGGCGCCGCTGTAGCCGGTGCCCGAGCCGATGGAGGAGGGCGGGAAGGTGCGGTAGGCCGCCGAGCGGTCGCTGCCATAGGGGATGCCGGAGGTGTGGCGCATCAGGTCCTGCACCGTGACCGGCTGCGCCACGGGCACGGTCGCCGTCCCCTCCGCGCCCTGGTCCGGCGCCGCGACCCGCATCGCCGCGAGGGGTGGAAGGTAGGTGGCGGCCGGGTCGCCGAGGGCGAGCCGCCCCTCCTCGAGCAGCATCATCGCGGCCACGCCCGTGATGGGCTTCGTCATGGAGGCCATGGCGAAGATGGCGTCCAGCGGCATCGGCGTCCCGGCGGCGCGATCCAGGTACCCGTAGGCCTGATAGTGGACGAGGCGCCCGCGGCGCGCGATCGCGACCACCGCGCCGGGCATGCGCCCCGCCTCCACCTCCGCCCGCATCGCCGCCTCGAGCCGGCCCAGCCGCTCGGAGGACATGCCCACCTCCTCCGGCAACGCGCGCGGCAGCGGGTCCGCCGCGCGCGCCGAAGGGACGGCGGCGCCGAGGGCGAGGGTGAAGGCGCCCAGCAGGGCGAGGGACCGCAGCATGCTTCTCTCCTCGGAGGGTTCGGGCGGGATCGCCGGGCGGACGACGGGCGCGGCTAGCCCACCTCTTCCGGCGGAAGCGCGGCGAGTTCGCCCACCGTCAGCGGCTTGAAGGGCGCGCGGGGCCGAAGGGTCCCGGCCTGCTCGATGGAGATGCCGCGCTCGGCGGCGATCACGGCGGCGACGGTGGTGCCGCACATCCGCCCCTGGCAGGGTCCCATTCCCGCGCGGAGATAGGCCTTGGCCTGGTTCGGGCCGGTGGCGCCCAGCCGGGCCGCCTCGCGCACCTGGCCGGCGGTGATCTCCTCGCAGCGGCAGACGATGGTGGAGTCGTCCCGCGGGGCGAGCACCTCCGGCGCGGGGGCGTAGAGGCGGTCCAGGAAGGGACGCAGCGCGAGGGCGGCGGCGAGCCGGGCGCGATGCGGCGCGGCGCGGCGCGCGGCCTCGGCGGCGGGGAGGCGGCCGAGGCGGCGGGCGGCGTCAATGGCCGCGAGGCGCCCGGTGGCGGCCGCCGCTTCCCAGCCTCCTATGCCGCCGCCGTCGCCCGCGACCGCGACGAGGTCGTGGCTGCTGGCGCCCCATTCGTCGAGCGCCGGGCGCCAGCAGCGCTGCGCCTCGTCCCAGTGGTGCTCCAGCCCGAGGGCGCGGCTGACATGGGTGGAGGGGATGACGCCCTCGTGCAGGAGCAGCGTGTCGCAGGCGAGCTCGCCGCCGGCCCAGCGGACGCGCCGGACGCGGTCCTCGCCCTCGGCGCGCAGGTCGCGCACGCCGCGCACGACCGACAGGCCGTGGCGCCTGGCCTCGCGCACCAGGCCGATGCCCTTGGTGAGCAGGCGCCGGCCGGTCCAGAGGCCGCCCGCCCGGAAGGCGTCCCAGAGCGCGCCCTTGCCGCCGGTCTCGAGCAGCGTCATCGGCCCGGCGCCGGCGCGGAGAAGCTGCACGGCGAGGAGCCAGGCGAGCGGGCCCTGCCCCGCGAGGACCACCGGGCCCTGGGGCACGGCGCCGGCGGTCTTCAGCAGGATCTGGGCGGCGCCGGCCCCCATCACGCCCGGCAGGGTCCAGCCGGGGATGGGGACCGGGCGTTCCTGCGCGCCGGTGGCGAGCAGGAGGCGGGAGGCCTGGATCTCCTCCGAAACGCCGTCCCGCAGCACGGAGATCACCCCGGTGGCAAGGTCCACGTGCCAGAGAGCGGTGCGCGGGCTGTAGTCAACGCCCGTGGCGCAGCGGAAGCCGCGAACCAGGGCGCCGCCGTCGTCGAGGAACTCGCCGGCCAGGGCGGGGTCGGCGCCCGCGGCCTCCACGGCCCGGAAGACCTGGCCGCCGGGGGCGGGCTGCTCGTCCACCACGAGCACGGAAAGGCCGAGCGAGGCCGCCTCGACCGCCGCGGCCATTCCCGCGGGGCCGGCGCCGGCGATGGCGAGGTCGTAGCGCCTCATGCCGCGATCCCCGGGGCCGCGCCGGGGCGGGCCTGGCGGGCGCCCCGCTGGGCGGCGATGCGCATGCCCGGCGCCACCGTGACCATGCAGGCCTGGCGGCTGGCCACGCCGTCGATCTCGGCGAGGCAGTCGAAGCAAACGCCCATCATGCAGTAGGGCAGCCGCGGCGCGCCCCCCACGGGCGTCTCGCGGATGGCGGGGAGGCCGGCGAGCAGCACGGCGGCGGCGGCCGAGGCGCCTTCCGGCACCAGGACGGGGCAGCCCTCGACGAAGACCTCCACCGTGGCGGGGCGAATGTCAGGCCGCGGAGCGAACATCGTGGAAACGCCTTGCGCTGAAGGGGTCCATCTCCGGCGGCAGGGCGCCGGCGGCGATCATGGGGGCGAGGAGGTCGGCATGGGCGCCCGCGAGGGTGACGCCGGAGTGGCAATTGGCCGTGAAGGCGCCGGGGAAGCGCTCGGCCTCGTCGTAGATGGGCAGGCCGTCGGGCGCCATGACGCGGAGCGCCGACCAGGCCCGCACGATGTTCAGCTCGGCGATCCAGGGAAAGGTGAGGACCGCGCGCTGCGCCATCGTGCGCATGATGCCGGGCGTCTGGGTGAGGCTGTCGTAGCCCGCCTCCTCCTTGCTGTCGCCGATCAACACCGAGCCCTCGTCGGTCTGCCGGACGGTGGTGGTGGGCATGGGGAGGAGCTGGCGCGTGCGCTCGGTCACCAGCACCTGGCCGCGCTGCGGGCGCACCGGGGCCTCCAGGCCGAAGCGCGGCGCCAGCGAGGCGTTGCCGAGGCCGGCGGCGAGGACGATGCGCGGGGCGCGGTGCGTCTCGCCGCCCGCCCTCACCGAGAAGTCGCGCGGGGCGGCCGTGCCCTCGGAGACGCCGGCATTGGGGCGGTAGGTTCCGCCCGCGTCGCGGAAGGCGGTGTGCAGGGCGCGCAGGAGGTGCAGGGGGCTGGCGTGGCCGTCATAGGGCGTCCAGCTGGAGCCCACGACGGCACGGCCGATGCCGGGCAGCCTCTCGGCCGTCTCCGCATGGTCGAGCATGCGGTACTCCATGCCGAGGTTGCCGGCCTCGCGCTGGAGCTGCGCCATGTAGGCGGCGCGCTGCTCGAACTCCTCCTCGGAGAGGCAGACATGGAGGCCGCCGGGCTGGTGCAGGGCGGTGTCCAGGCCCGTGCGCTCGGCGAGCTCCGCCGCGAGGCCCGGCCAGGCCTCGGCCGAGCCGCGGGTCCAGCGCTGGTAGTGCGGCGCGCCGAGCCCCTTGGACTGCACCCAGACAAGGCCGAAGTTGCCGCGGCTGGCGCGGTGGGCGACGTCGCCCTCGTCCAGCAGCACGGTGGCCAGGCCGCGCTTCTGCAGCCCGTAGGCGATGGCGGTGCCGACGAGGCCGCCGCCGATGACGATGGCGTCGTGGGTCACGCGCGGCTTTCCCCCGTGAGCAGGCGGTCGATGGGATAGAAGCGGTCCAGCACCAGCAGCAGCACCGTCGTGCCCGCGATGAGGGCGGCGGAGACGGAGGCGACGAGCGGGTCCGTCATCTGGTCGATGTGGGTGAAGAGCCGCACGGGGATGGGCGTGTAGGAGGGGGAGGCCAGGAAGAGGCTCACGGTCAGCTCGTCGAAGGAGGTGATGAAGGCGAGGATCCAGCCGCCGGCGAGGCCGGGCAGGATCAGCGGCAGGGTGATGCGGCGGAACACGGTGAGGCGGTCCGCACCCAGGCTCTCGGCCGCCCGCTCCACCCGCGGGTCCAGCCCCATCAGCCCCGCGGAGACGAGGCGAAGCATGTAGGGGGTGATGACCACCAGATGCGCGGCGACGAGGCCCGGGAAGGATCCGGCGAGGCCGAATCCGGAGAAGAAGCGCAGCAGGGCGACGCCCAGCACGACGTGCGGGATCATCAGCGGCGAGACGAGCATCGCCGCCAGCACGTCCCGCCCGCGGAAGCGGTGCCGGGCGATGGCGAGCGCGGCCGGTACGGCGATGGCGGCGGAGAGGGTGGCGGAGGTGAGCCCGAGGCCGAGGCTGACCCAGAGGCTCTCGACGAATTGCGGGTTGTCGGCGATGGCGGCCCACCAGCGGAAGGAGGCGCCGTCGAAGGGCATGGCGAGATAGCCCTTGTCCGTGAAGGAGACGAGGACCACCACCACCAGCGGCGCCAGGATGAAGGCCGCGAAGAAGAGGTGGAAGACGAGGGCAAGGGCGCCGTTGCGGTCCCGGCGGTTCATCACGCCCCTCCCAGACGGCGGAGCGCGCGGCGCTCCACGAAGCGGGTCCAGAGGAGGGTGGCGGCGAGGATGGCGGCCAGCAGCAGGGTGGCGATGGCGGCCCCGAGCGGCCAGTTCAGCGTGTTCAGGAACTCGTTGTAGGCCATGCTGGAGACGACCTTCAGCCGCCGCCCGCCGAGCATGGCGGGGGTGGCGAAGGCGGAGGCGGAGAGGCAGAACACCATCAGCGCCCCGCCGAGCACGCCCGGCATGATGTTGGGCAGGATGACCCGGCGGAAGATGGTGAGCCGGCCCGCGCCCAGGCTCTCCGCCGCGAGCGAGAGCGAGGGGTCCAGCCGGCCGAGGCTGGCCCAGACCGCGAGCACGACGAGCGGCACCATGACGTGGACGAGGCCGAGGACGACCGCGAACTCCGTGAACATCATGCGGAAGGGCGCATCCGGCACGCCGAGGGCCACGAGCGCCCCGTTGATGAGGCCGTTCGTGCCCAGCAGCACCATCCAGCCGAAGGTGCGCACCACGACGGAGACGAGCAGCGGGCCCACGACCAGCAGCAGCATCAGCCCGCGCCAGCGCGGCGACATCCGGCGGATGATCCACGCCTCCGGCACGCCGATCGCCAGGCAGATGACCGTGGTGACGAGGGCGATCCGGAAGGTGCGCGCCAGCGCCTCCTCGAAGAGCGGGTCGGTGAAGAGGTCGGCGTAGTTGGCGAGGTCGTAGCGGGGCAGGATGCCGCGGGAGAACTCGAAGCCCTGCAGGCTGAGGACGAGCACGCTCGCCAGCGGGACGACGAGCGCCACCAGGTAGACGACGCCCGACGGCGCGGCCAGCAGTGCCGGCGAGGTCCGGCCCGCGCTCATGCGGCCTCGAGCTGGCGAAGGCTGTGGGGATCCCAGGCGAGCGAGACGCGCGCGCCCTCCTCCACCGGCGGGGCGCCCGTGTTCTGGGCGGTGACCATCATCGGGCCGAGCGCCGTGTCCACGCGGTAGAGCCAGGAGGCGCCGAGGAAGACGCGGGAATGCACGCGGCCGGGCAGCGCGCCCGCGTCCTCGGGCTCGATGCGCAGGCGCTCGGGCCGGATGGTCAGCATCACCTCGCCCCGCGCCCCTGCGAGCTCCGGCGGCAGGGCGAAGCGCCGGCCGGCGGCCTCCGCCATGCCGTTCGCGGCACGCGCCGGCAGGCGGTTGCTGCGCCCGAGGAAGTCCGCGACGAAGCCGTCCGCCGGCACCTCGTAGGCGCGCCAGGGCTCGTCCACCTGCATCACGCGGCCGGCCTGCATGACGGCGACCCGGTCGCACAGCGCCATCGCCTCCTGCTGGTCATGGGTCACGAGGATGGTGGTGACGCCGACGCGGCGCTGCAGCTCGCGCAGCTCCACCTGCATCTCCTCGCGCAGCTTGGCGTCGAGGTTGGAGAGGGGCTCGTCGAGCAGCAGGAGCTGCGGCTCGATCACCAAGGCCCGGGCCAGCGCTACGCGCTGCTGCTGGCCGCCGGACATGTTGCGGGGGAAGCGGTCGGCGAGGTGGGAGAGGTGGACGAGGTCCAGCGCCTCCGCCACCCGCCGCGCGCGCTCGGCCCTCGGCACCCGGCGCATCTCCAGCCCGAAGGCGACGTTCTCCGCCGCCGTCATGTGCGGGAAGAGGGCGTAGGACTGGAAGACGAGGCCGATGCCGCGCCTGGCCGGCGGCGTGTCCGCGAGGTCCTGGCCGTCGAGGACGATGCGGCCCTCGCTGGGCGTCTCGAAGCCGGCGATCATCTGCAGCGTGGTGGTCTTGCCGCAGCCGGAGGGGCCGAGGAGGCCGAGGAACTCGCCCCTGGCCACCTCGATGGACACGCCCTGCACGGCGGTGATGGGGCCGTAGCGTTTGGCGACGCCGTCGAGGACGAGGTAGCCGGGGCGCATGGGGCTCAGCGCTCCACTTCGCGCTGCCAGCGTCGCGTCCACTCCGTGCGGTTGGCGTTGATGGTGTTCCAGTCCAGCGAGACGAGCTCCCGCACCTGCTCCTCCCCATAGATCACCTTCCCGGCGACATCCGGCGGCAGCTGCGTGTTGCGGTTGGTCGGGCCGGAACCGTACTGGCGGGAGAAGGTGGCCTGCACCTCCGCCGAGACGAGGTGGGCGAGGAACTTCTGGGCGAGGTCCGGGTTGGGCGCGCCTTCCACGGCGCAGGCGGCCGTCATCAGCACCACCCCGCCCTCCCGGGGCCGCACGAAGCCCATGGGGAAGCCGGCCTCCACCATGGCCGCCGCACGGGAGGAGCCCCAGACGGCCAGCCAGATCTCGCCGGACTGGAACATCTCGCTCATCTTGCCCGGGCTGCTCTCGTAGGCCAGCACGTTCGGGTTGATCCGCTCGCGCATGGCGCGGAAGCCGGGGTCGATGCTCGTCTCGCTCCCGCCGTTCACGCGCGCCATCATGGAGAGGATGTGCAGGCCGTAGGTGTTGTCGATGCCGGGGATGGCGAGGCGGCGGCGGAACTCAGGGCGCGCCAGGTCCATCCAGGAGGCCGGCACGGGCAGGTTGCGCTCGCGGAAGACCTTCGTGTTGTAGGCGATGCCGGTGTAGCCGAAGCCGGTGCCGAGGGCGCGGCCCTCGCCCATCACGGCGACCGGGTAGAGGCTGGCCACCGCCGCCTGGTCCGCCGCCTTCTGGCAGAAGCCGAGCGAGATGGCCTGGGTCATCGGCCCGTCGTCCAGCACGGCGACGCCCACCTCCTGCCGGCCGCGCTGGGCCTGCAGGCGCGCGAGGCTGTCGGAGGAGTTGCCGGCGAGGTAGTCCACGCGGGCGTTGTTGGAGCGCTCGAAAGCCGGGATGACCGACTGGCGCATGATGCTCTCGTAGGAACCGCCATAGGCCGCGACGACGAGGCGCTGCTGCGCCCTGGCCGGTGCCGCCAGGCCGCCGGTGATGCCGATCGCGGCCACGGCGGCCAGAAGAAGCCTGCGCACCATTGTCACTCCTCGTCCCGTCACGAGACGCCGGTGCCTGTCCGGCGGTCGACGCTGCGTCCGTCTGAACGCTGGCATTCTTCGGCCTCACCGAGCAAATTCATAAAAGTCCCCTTTTCATTCCCTGGAGTAGCGACGCTGACCCCTCGCCGCCTTCATCAGCTCGAGGCCTTCCGCGCGGTGATGCATGGTGGGTCCGTCACCCGCGCGGCGGAGATTCTCTCCCTCTCGCAGCCCGCCGTGACGAAGCTGCTGCGCGCGTTGGAGGAGGAGACGGGACTGTCCCTCTTCGACCGCAGCCGGCGGCGTCTCACCGCGACCCATGAGGCGCACCTCTTCGAGGCGGAGGTGGCGCGCCTCTTTGCTGCGGCGAAGCGCGTGGACCGGCTGGCCAACGACATGCGCTTCGCGGGGGTGGGCGAGCTGCGGGTGGCCGCCCTTCCCTCCTTTGGCATCGGCTTCATCCCCGCGCTGCTCGCGCGCTTCGCCAAGACCGAGAAGGGGCCGCGCGTCTCGCTCACCGTGACAAGCTCGCTCGAGGTGCATGACATGGTGCAGTCCGGGCAGGCCGATATCGGCTTCGCCTTGCCACTGGGGGCGGCCGGTGCGCTGAACGTGGCGCCGCCATTCCCCCTCCCGGGCGTGCTCGCCCTTCCGCCGCGGCACCGGCTTGCAAGGAAGGCCGTGGTGGAGCTGCGGGACTTGGAGCGCGAGCCCTGCGTCTCGCTCGGGCGCCAGTACCGGCTGCGGGATATCGTGGATGAGCTGTTCGAGCGACACGGCATCGCGCCCATCCAGGTGGCGGAGACGCAGAACGGCGCCGCCGCTTGCGAGATGGTGGCGCAGGGTTTGGGCTTCACGATCGCCAATCCCGTCACCGCCGCGGATTTCGGCAAGCGGCTTGTGTTGCGACGCCTGCGCCCGACGGTTGAGTTTCCGGTGCATGTTCTGTCACCTCCGGGCCGGCGGATGTCCCGCACCGCCACGCAGTTCCTGGAGACGGTCCAGGAGGCGACTGCGCCGTTTCTTAAGCAGTGGGGCTGACGGATTGTGGTGCTTGGGACGTCAAGACGTTGATGGCCGCTGAGATCCGCCCCGGTTTAGGGTGAAGGCGCCACTTAGTGGCGGCGGCGTTCGAGCAAACCCTTCGACGTCTTCGATCCCGCGGCTGACGAGCGGCCGCTCCTTCCTTGGCCCAGCGCCGCTACCCCGAGTTTGGATGATGCGAGGATTGTGGGACCAATCGCAGCCCGAACGGGGTCGACGACTGCACTGACCAGCCCTCACAATGAGATCCAGGCAATTTTTAGTGGAGCATGGCTGCGGCGAGCGGTGCTGCGTGCCCTGCTGCATGGCTACTGGCAGGGGTTGTCAGCCGGAGCCCAGGAGAAGCTCACAAGGCGGAGGCGCTACCACCCGCCTCCGCTCTGACCCGCTATTTTCCATTCTGCCGGCCTGAGCAATGGCCGGACAGGCCCCCCCGAGACCGAGCGCCACGGCCAGGATGCAGCGTAGCAACTCACTGATCTGCCGGAGAAAAGCATGGTGGGCGCAGTAGGGCTTGAACCTACGACCCGCTGATTAAAAGTCACCTCACCATCTACACCGCACTTTCATGCAGCCTTCCGCAGCCTTCCGCAGCCTTCCGCAACATACTGCTCTTTCATACCGTCGTGCGGACTGCGCGACCCACAAGCCTACCCCGCCCCCCGCTTGCCTCCGCACTGAATGTCCGACCAATGTCCGGGTATTAGGATCGGGAGACGTCCGCTTGAATATACCGCGAGAGGACGGGGTAGGGATGGATAAGGCTTCCAAAGAGAGCGGGACCTTGCGGCTCTTGCTTTGACGGAATGCAGGGCTGGATGCCGCGCTCGGCGAGCGCCTTGCGGAAGCGGTTGCTGTCGTAGCCCTTGTCGCCGAGCAGCTCCTTGGCGCGCGGCAGACTGGGCAGCATTAAGGCTGCGCGCCTGTGGTCGCTCATCTGCCCTTCGGTGAGCAGCAGGACCACGGGGCGACCCTTGCCGTCACAGACGGCGTGGAGCTTGGAGTTCAGGCCGCCCTTGGTGCGCCCCATACGGCAGGGAACATCCCCTTTTTGAGCAGGCTTGCCGCCGTCCGGTGCGCCTTGAGGTGGGTGGCGTCGATCATCAGGCGCTCCGGCTCGCCCGCTCGGCCCGCAAGCCCGGCGAAGATGCGGTTGAACACGCCGAGGAGGCTCCAGCGCACGAAGCGGTTGTACAGGATCTTGTGCGGACCGTAGGCCGCCGGGGCATCGCGCCAGCATAGCCCGTTGCGGATGACATGAAGAATGCCGCTGACCACCGGCTGATCGTCGACCCGGGGCACCCCGTGCGAGAGCGGGAAGAGGGGTGCGATCCGCCGGATCTGCGCCCTCGTCAGCCAGAACAGGTCAGCCACGGCAGCACCTCCGGCCACCATGGAATCAGCCATCCACATCAGCCGCTAGCCCCAATTAATAGGTCCTGACCCAAAACCATAAGGTCCCGCCGCTCAGTCAACTCGGCCGAACCGCAGTCCAAGCACTCCATTTCAAGCTTCCACCCGCCCATCAACCCGTCAGCAGCTTAACCCTTGCCTTCCCTACCTCGCCGATCTTACCACCCATAGCGTGAGAGCCGACAAAACCATCCGTCGGACGAGTGAGCACGGCGGAGCCATGAGGCGCGTGGGTTTGCTGGTCGAGTCAAGCGTAAGCCCTCGATGGTTAGGACCACGTCCACTTCTTCAGCGCTTCTCGATGTTCCAGAAGACGGGCACGGGCGAGGGCAGCACGCCCGAAAGGCTGGAGCGGTAGGCAACCATGGTGAAGGATTGGCCGAGCAGCCGGTAAGGATGCACCTCCGCGAGACGCCGGTGCAGGCGCTCCAGCAAGGCCGGACGGTTGGCGTCCGGCGCGTTCAGGTACTCACGCCGCAGGGCCTCCGCCGCCTCGTCACAGGGCCAGCCGGCGAAATTGCTGCGGTCGCAGGCGGTATTCACGCCGATGTTCGTAATGGGGTTCCACATCAGCGGGCCGGGCGCGCCAGTGACGTAGACGTTCCACCCGCCTTGATCCGGCGCGGCCTGGCTGGAGGTGCGCGTGATGACGCTGGGCCAGTCCATCCATTGCAGGTCAACGTTCAGGCCGGCCTGGCGCATGGCCGCCGCCGTCACCTCCGCCATGCGGCCGAAGAAGGGGATCTCGGTCGTGGTCGGGAAGACGATACGCTCGCCGCGGTAGCCGGCCTCGGCGAGGAGCTGGCGAGCGCGGGGAAGGTCGCGGCCGAAGCCCTCGGCGCCGGCCTCGGTGCCGTTGGGGGAGCCGCAGACGAAGAAGGCGTTGCAGCGGCTCCAGTAGGTCTCGTCGCCGTAGCCGGCCGCCAGCGTCTCCGCCTGATCGACGATGTAGGCGAGGGCCGCGCGGGCCCGGACATCGTTGAAGGGTGGGTGCAGGCTGTTGGGGCGCAGCATGGCCTGGCCCGCTAGGTCGGTCAGGCGGGTCACCCGAATGGCGCGGCTGCGCGACAGGACGGGCAGGAGGTCGAGCGAGGGGCGCTCGATGAAGTCAACCTCGCCGGCCTGCAGCGCCGTTGCGGCGGTGGCGGGATCGGGGAGGATGCGGAACTCCACGCGGTCCACCTTCACCACCCGGCCCCCGGCGAGGCCGTCGGGCGGCTCGGCACGGGGCACGTAGTCGGGATTGCGGTCGTAGACGACGCGGTCGCCGCTGACCCTTGCGGCGGCGTTGAAGCGGAAGGGGCCAGAGCCGATGAGGGTGGTCGCCGGGCGGCCGCGCTCGGGGATGTCGGCCGCGCGCATGATCGCGGCGAAGCGCGACGGCGCCGCGGCGAGGACCGAGACCATCGCCGGGAAGGGTTCCCGGAGCGTCCACTCGAAGGTGCGGTCGTCCACCACCGTCATCCCCGTGGTGATGGCGGCGATGCGGGTCGCGGTCGCGTCGATGGTCATCCAGCGGCGCAGCGAGGCAACGACGTCGGCGGTGGTGACGGGCGAACCGTCGTGGAAGCGCAGGCCCTCGCGCAGGGTGAACCGCCAGCGGAGCCCGTCCTCCGAGACGCCCCAGTCCGAGACCATCTGAGGCCGCGGCTGCATCCTCGAATCCCACGCAAAAAGGGACTCCCAGACCATCGTGCCGTGGATGGTCGAGATCCAGGCCGTCCCGAAGACAGGATCGGTCACGGCCACGTCGGCCTGCGGGACGACGCGCAGGACGCTTCTCGGTTCCTGCGCGCCCACCGGCGTGGAGAGCAGGGCGGCCGCCAGCGCGGCGGCGTGGAGGACGCGGGGGGTCATGCGGAGGTCTCCTCGTTCTCTTCTTCTGCTTCGGCGCGCCCGAAGGCGCGTTCCAGGGTCCGGCCGGCTCGCAGCACCGTAATCTCGTCGAACGGTTGACCGACAATCTGCACGGCCAACGGCATCCCGCCCCGCCCGAAGCCGGCCGGGACGCTCATCGCGGGGTGCCCCGTGACGTTGAAGGGGCTCGCCTGCAGCGGCCAGGCGGTGGGTTCCGCGCCCTTTGCCGCGAGGGGCGCGACGTCGAGCGAGATGGCCGTGAGGAGCAGGTCCACACTCTGCATAACGCCGTCCACCGCCGCCGTCAGGCCGCGGCGCAGGCGCCGCGCGTCGAGGTAGTCGGCCGCGCCGATCGCGACGCCGGCCGCGAAGCGCCGCGCGGTGATCGGCGCGAAGGCGCGCGGGTCGCGCCGGAGAGCGGGCGCGTGGATGGCCAGGGCCTCCGCCGTCATGATCACGCGGTTGACGGCCAGGAAGAGGTCGTAGTCCGGCAGGGTCACGTCCGTCACCGTTGCGCCGGCGGCGCGCAGGTGGCCGATCGCGGCCTCGATGGCGTCGCGGGCTTCGGGCACGAGAAGGGGCGAGGCCCCGAAGAAGTGCCGGGGGACGCCGACCCGCAGGCCCGCGACGCCGTCGCCCAGGCCGGCGCGGTAGTCCGGCACGGGACGATCGACGCTCGCCTCGTCCCGGGGATCGTGGCCGGCCATGACGCCGAGGGCGATCGCGGCGTCCTCCACGCTCCGGGCCAGGGGACCGACGTGGTCGAGGGTGGGCGCGAGGGGGAAGGCGCCGCGGCAGGAGACGCGGCCGCGCGTCGGCTTCAGCCCGACGATGCCGCACCAGGCGGCTGGGCCGCGGATGGAGCCCGCGGTGCAGGATCCCGGCGCCATCCGGATCATCCCCGCGGCCACGGCGGCGGCCGAGCCGGAGGAGGAGCCGCCCGGGATGCGGCCGGGGTCCCAGGGGTTGCGCGCCGGGGGGAAGCGCGCCTCCTCCGTCGGGCCGCCAAGGGCGAACTCGTAGGTCTCCAGCTTGCCAAGGAAGACGGCGCCGCCCGCCCGCAGCCGGGCCACCACCCCCGCGTCCTCGGCGGCCGGCTCGTCGGGGCGGCTGCGGGAGTTGCAGGTCGTCGGCCAGCCCGCGACGTCGAGGATGTCCTTGATCGCCGTGGGGATGCCGTGGAGGGGGCCGCGGTCGAGACCGCGCGCGAGTTCTGCGTCGGCCCGCGCGGCGTCGGCGAGGGCGGCGTCGGGATCAAGGCGCACGAAGGCGCGGATGACGGGATCGACCGCCGCGATCCGGGACAGGGCCTCCCGCGCCAGGGCGACGGCGGTGAGGCGGCCGTCGCGCAGCCCGCGCGCCGCGGCGACGAGGGAGGGTGCGCCCTCGACGCGGGCGATGGGGCAGGAATAGGCTTCCGACCTCACCGCCCGCCGTCTCTCGGCAAGAGGCGGGGCGGCGCGAGAGCGGGCGGGAACGGCATGCCAGAGCGGAATCGGGAAACGGACGGGGCGGCGAAAACCGATCGGACGGAGGCTGAGCTGATCGGCGCCTTAGCCCGGGCAGAGATCGCCCTGCCGCCGGAATGGATCGCTGCAACGGCCGCCGAGTACCAGGACATTCGGGCCAAGATCGCCCGGCTGCGCGAGTAAGCAGTCCATCGCGTTTCGTGCCTGCCCGACGCCTCCCGAAGGGGCGCGCGCCGCTTTCGCCAGGAAGGACCGGCGAGGAGCGTCGACAGGATGTGGGGAGGTCGCAGCCACACGGTATCATGGGCGGGCATGCCAGCCTCCTCGGGCGGTAGCGCCGGCCGCCGAGGCGGTCCGCGCGGGCATACAGGGTGGCGCGGCCGCCCCGCCGGCCGGAAGTGGGCAGGCGCGGCGCTGTCGATTATCCTCAACGCTCGTCCCTGGCAGGAGGCGCCCCATGGCGATGGTCGGCACGGAACTGAAGGCCCTGCGGACGCGGCGCGGCCTCGGCCTGCGGGAACTCGCGGCGCGGTCGGGCGTGTCGCACTCGGCGATCTCCCTGATCGAGCGGGAGCGCATGAGCCCCTCCGTGGACACGCTCGGCGCCATCCTGGGCGCCCTCGGCACCACCCTGTCCTCCTTCTTCGCGGAGCTGGAGAGCGGGCAGCCGAGCCGCCCCTTCTACCGCGCCGACGAGCTGGTGGAGATCGGCCGGCCCGACCGGGTCTCCTACCGCCTCGTCGGCATGGACTACCCTAACCGCCGCATGCTGATGCTCGCCGAGCGCTACGCGCCGGGCGCCGCGACGGAGGCGAGCGTGACGCACCGGGCGGAGGAGGCGGGCATCGTCACGCGCGGCGCGGTGGAGGTGACGGTGGGCGAGCGCCAGGCGGTGCTGCGGGCGGGCGACGCCTACTACTTCGACAGCCAGCAGCCCCACCGCTTCCGCAACGTCGACCCGGGGGTGAGCGAGATCGTCAGCGCCATCACCCCGCCCACCTACTGAACCGGCCGACCAAGCCGGACAACCGAGCCGGGCTGCTAAGCCGGCGATTATCCTGTCCGCCCCGAACCGCCCGCTTGCGCCGCTCCGCCCGACCGGGCTGTGTTCCGGGGGCATTGTCAGCATGGGCCACCAGCAGGGCGCCCTCCGCGTCCAGCGCCAGCCCGTCCGGCCTGCTCGGTCCGCCGTGGAGGTGACAGAAGATGCTTGCCTTGGTCACGCTGCCGTCCGCGTGCAGCGGCAGACGCCAGATCTGGTTGGCCCGCGTCGCCGCCACCAGCAGGAAGGAGGCGTCGGGCGCGACGACGAGGCCGTTGGGGCTCGGGACCGTGCCGATGAGGCAGTCCAGGCGCCCGTCCGGGCCCAGGCGGTACACGCGCCCCGTCGGGTCCTGCAGCCCCGTCTGCCCCTGGTCGGTGAAGTAGAGCTCGCCCGAGGGGCCGAAGACGAGGTCGTTGACGCCCTTGAACCCCTCGGAGCGCGCCGGAGCGGCCGAACCAGGTCTCGGCTTATGACTTCGTGGAGGACCGCACCCAGGACGGGCGCAAGTTCCGGATGCTGAACGTGGTGGACGAGTTCACCCGCGAGTGCCTGGCCATCCGGGTGGGCCGACAACTCAGGGCCGCCGACGTCAACGACGTACTCTCCGATCTGTTCGTTCTGCGCGGCGTGCCGGGCCATGTTCGTTCAGACAATGGACCTGAGTTCGCTGCCACGGCCGGGAAGAGCTGGATCCGCGGCGTGGGCGCGAGAACGGCGTTCATCGAGCCGGGTAGCCCCTGGGAGAACGGCTACGTGGAGAGCTTCAACGGCAAGCTGCACGACGAACTGCTGAACGCCGAGGTGTTCAACACACTCGCCGAGGCCAAGGTGCTGATCGAACAATGGCGACGGCACTACAACACCGTCCGTCCTCACTCCTCCCTCAACTACCGCCCGCCCGCGCCAGAGGTCGTCCTCACGCACCTCGGCATGCCATCACACCGCCAAAGCGCCCCTGCCTCAGCCCAGTTCTTGCCGATGCGCCATTAACATCCGACCCGGCGCACCTCGTGGGGGCTTGTCATAGACCAGGCCTGCATCCGCTTGCGGCGCGGTTGGTGCCGGTTCAGTGTCCCAAGGAGCAGAGGGGTTCCAAGACCCCCTGGGGGACGTCCATGATCGCTCAATCGCTCCGCTTTGCCTTTACTATGACGGCAGCCTTGCTGATGGCCGCACCGGGGTCGGCCCAGACCCCTGCGCCCCGTGAGGTACCGGCAAAGACCTTGCCAGTCCCGGCGACGGTCAGCCCGCCGATGCAGGCGATCATCGCCCAGCCGCTCCGGACCAACTGGGACAGGCCGCCGACGACGCCGGAGGGATGGCGCCAACTCGCCGACAGCACCGCGGCCACGGTTGCACCGCAGATCCCGCCGATGGCCGAGCGGATGCGGGTGACGATCGAACCGTCCACGATCGACGGCGTGCGCGTCTACACCATCACCCCCGCCGACATGCCGGCGCAGAACCGGAACCGGCTCGCCGTCCACGTTCATGGTGGCTGCTACGTCCTGAACCCTCACGAGGCGGCCCTGCCAGAGGCCATCTTCCTGGCAGGGTTCGCTCGGATGAAGGTGATCGCGGTCGACTACCGCATGCCGCCGGAGGCGTATTTCCCCGCGGCACTCGACGATGCCATGACGGTTTACAGGGCGGCGACCAGGATGGTGCCTCCGGCAAACATCGCTGTCTTCGGCAGCTCCGCCGGCGGCGCGTTGACGCTGGAGATGATGCTGCGCGCCAAGCAGGACAGATTGCCGATGCCGGGCGCCATCGCACCCGGTACGCCCATGTCGGATGTGACCAAGCAAGGCGACTCGTTCCAGACCAACGCCATGGTCGACAACGTCCTCGTCTCGCCCGACGGGTTCTGCGACGCGGCCACACGCTTCTATGCCAACGGCCATGACCTGAGGGACCCCATGCTGTCCCCGGTCTACGGCGACGTTCACGGCTTCCCGCCCACCATTCTCACCACCGGGACCCGGGACCTGCTGCTGAGCAACACGGTCCGCATGCATCGGGCCCTGCGTCAGGCCGGCACCGAAGCGACCCTGCAGGTGTTCGAGGCCCAGTCGCACGCGCAGTACTACCGCGACGACCGCATCCCTGAGGTGAAGGAGGCCTTCCAGGAAATCGGACAGTTCTTCGACCGGCACCTCGGGAGGTAGCCCGTCGCTCGCGCGGCGCTGGCCCTACCAAGCTGCGTCGTTGAGGCATCCATTCTGCGGATGCAGTCCGTTCACGAACACGACTGAACGGGACTGGAGACGGCGGTACCGTCCTGGCCAGTAGCCTGCACCCCGTCAGTCGCCCGGGCGGATAGGGCGCTTGCCGCCTCTCTCTGTGCTCGAGCCGGAACGAACAGGGGTTCGGCGGCCAGTTACCACGCGATCCCGCTCGGCGTTTCCTCGCGCTTCAGCAGAAAGGTGCGAAGGCGTGATCCTCTGGCGTGGTTGGGGCATCCTGACGTTCCCCATTGTGGCTCTGACCGGCGGGCTTGTCGTCTCGATCCTCCACAATCTGATGACAGGAACGGGGCGCTACGCTGGCCTGGCTTTGAGGGCGGGCCTGCTCACCGCGGCCGCCGTCAACTGGTTCGTTGGCATCTTATCGCACAGGTCGCCCGATTGGGCGCCTTTGCGTAGGCTGACACAGGGACGATCTCTCGGACCGTTAGAGACGCCCGTCATGCCCTTCAAGGCCAAGGCTGACCGCCGGCACCGCATCCCCAAACAACGCCAGAGGGTAACCAACTGGGCTGAGTACGACGCCGGCCTGCGCGCCCGCGGCAGTCTCACTGTGTGGTTCACGGCAGAGGCGATCGAGGGGTGGCGAGCTGAGGCGCGCAGTGGCCGGGGTGGCTAGGCGAAGTACTCGGATCTGGCGATCGCAACCGCCCTGACGTTGCGTGCTGTGTTCCGCTTAGCGCTGCGTCAGACGGAGGGTCTGATCGCCTCGATCTTGCAGCTACTCGGTCTTGATCTGGCGGTGCCAGACCACCCCACCCTCAGCCGTCGGGCGGAGACGCTGGAGGTGCTGCGGCCGAAGTCGGGCAGCGAGCCAGTGCACCTTCTGGTGGACAGCACCGGTTTGCGGCTGTGCGGTCCCGGCCGATGGCTGGAAGAGAAGCATGGCAGCAAGCGCCGCCGGGCCTGGAAGATGCTGCACCTTGCCACGGACGCCGACACGGGCGAGATCGCCGCCTCGGTGCTGGCTGGCAGGGATGCCGATGACGGCTTGCAGATCGGCCCCTTGCTCGAGCGGGCTGGTGGTGCCGTGGCCTCCTTCACGGGCGACGGCGCCTACGACCGGGAGGACGTCTATGCCGAGGTCGTGGCGCACCACCCCGATGCGGCTGTGGTTGTGCCACCCCGCGCGAGTGCTGTGCCAAGCGGAGCCGCACAGTCCGCACCAACGCAGCGGGACGCGCATCTCCGATGCATCGCCCAG
>NZ_RCZP01000139.1 GCF_006438825.1 Muricoccus nepalensis | reverse complement strand
CATAGAGGGTGAGAATCCCGTCTTTGACACGGACTACCGAGGCTTTGTGGTGCGCTCTCAAAGAGTCGAGTTGTTTGGGAATGCAGCTCAAAATGGGTGGTAAATTCCATCTAAAGCTAAATATTGGCGAGAGACCGATAGCGAACAAGTACCGTGAGGGAAAGATGAAAAGAACTTTGGAAAGAGAGTTAAACAGTACGTGAAATTGCTGAAAGGGAAACGCTTGAAGTCAGTCGCGTTGGCCGGGAATCAGCCTTCCTCTTGGTTGGTGTACTTCCTGGTTGACGGGCCAGCATCAGTTTTGACCGGTGGAAAAAGTTCGAGGGAAGGTGGCACCTCCGGGTGTGTTATAGCCCTCGTTCGTATACATCGGTTGGGACTGAGGAACTCAGCACGCCGCAAGGCCGGGATTCGTCCACGTTCGTGCTTAGGATGCTGGCATAATGGCTTTAATCGACCCGTCTTGAAACACGGACCAAGGAGTCTAACATGCCTGCGAGTGTTTGGGTGGAAAACCCGAGCGCGTAATGAAAGTGAAAGTTGAGATCCCTGTCATGGGGAGCATCGACGCCCGGACCAGACGTTTTCTGACGGTTCTGCGGTAGAGCATGTATGTTGGGACCCGAAAGATGGTGAACTATGCCTGAATAGGGTGAAGCCAGAGGAAACTCTGGTGGAGGCTCGTAGCGATTCTGACGTGCAAATCGATCGTCAAATTT
>NZ_RCZP01000138.1 GCF_006438825.1 Muricoccus nepalensis | reverse complement strand
TTCCAGTATGTCAGGTTCCGGTGGTCCGAGTAAATGGTCGTGACAAATGGTGATCCCTGGATGAAATGGCGCCATTCTTCTAGAGCTCGGATGATGGCAAGGAGTTCCCTATCGTAGATTTCGTAGTTCCTCTGGGCTTCATCGAACGTCTTTGAGAGGTAGGCGACCGGGTGTCGGGCTCCGTTTTCGTCCAACTGGGTGAGGACAGCTCCTGAGGCGTATTTCGAGGCGTCGGCTTCAATTTGGAAGGGTCGTGAGGGGTCGGGAAGACGTAGCACCGGATACGATGTGAAGCGATCCTTGAGGGTCTGGAACGCCTTTTGACAGTCTTCCGTCCATATGAATGGGGCATCCTTCTTCATCAAAGCGTGGAGTGGGGCGGCAATGTCCGAGTAGTGTGGGATGAATCGGCGGTAGAAGTTCCCGAATCCTAAGAATGTGCGTAGCTCCTTGAGGGATTTCGGTGTTGGCCATTTTGCGAGTCCTTCCACTTTGACTGGGTCCATTCGTAGTTCTCCATTTCCTAGTATGAATCCGAGGTAGTCGACTTGCTGCACTTCGAAGAAGCTCTTCTCAGCATTGACTGGCAGGTCTGCTTCGTCGCATTTCCTGAGTACTCGAATCGTATCTTCTCGGCATTCCTCTCTTGTTTTTCCGGGGATAAGTATGTCGTCCATGTACACCTTGCACCAGATCGGTCGCACGATGTCGTCGGGTTGGCTAAGGA
>NZ_RCZP01000137.1 GCF_006438825.1 Muricoccus nepalensis | reverse complement strand
TGACTCTGGTGTGATTTCCGCGTAGGCGGGGATGGTGATTCGCTTCAGGCCTGACCTGGCGGGGTAGGCGGATGGGGCGAGCCCTGGAGATCCGGAGGGATGTGGCGAGTGCGGGCGATCTCCGGCGCTTGGCGCGGCGCGAGCGGAACCGACGAACCGCGACGCGGATGCTGGCGGTGGCGCAYGCKCTGGACGGGCTGAGCCGGGCGGAGGCGGCACGGCTGGTGGGGCTGGAGCGGCAGGCGTTGCGTGACGCGGTGGTGCGCTTCAACGCTGAGGGCCTGGAGGGTCTGCGAGACCGGCCCAAGCCAGGGCGGCCCTCCGCGCTGAGCGAGGCCGAGCAGGCGGTGCTGGTCGCCACCATTCTGCGCGGGCCTGACCTGGAGCACGACGGCGGGGCGGAGTGGACGCTGCCGATGCTGTGCCGCTGGATCGAGGGCCGGTTTGACAAGCGCCTTCACCCGGCCAGCTTGTCGCGGGTGGTGAGGGGGCTGGACCTGTCGCGGCAGAAGACCAGGCCACGGCACCCCGAGGCCGACGAGGCGGCCAAGGCGGCCTTCGCAAAAGGGGGCTGCGCCGTGCTGTAGCGGCCGTTGCCGCCGATCATCCGGGCCAGCGGATCGAGCTCTGGTTCCAGGACGAGGCCAGGGTGGGCCAGAAAGGCCGCACCGGCCATCGCTGGTGGGCACGCGGGCAACGCCCGCGCGGGCTGTGCGATCAGCGCTACGACTGGACCTACCTCTACGCTG
>NZ_RCZP01000136.1 GCF_006438825.1 Muricoccus nepalensis | reverse complement strand
AACCCGCCGCTCGAGGACATCCTCCCCGCCGGCGCCGCCGCCGACCTCGCCCGCCGCGCCAACGACGCCCTCGCCGAGCTCTGCGCCCGCCACCCCGACCGCTTCCCCGCCTTCGTCGCCACCCTCTCCCTCCTCGACCCCGAGGGCGCCGTGCGGGAGGCCGGGCGCGCCATCACCGCGCTCGGCGCCCGCGGCGTGCAGGTCTTCACCAACGTCGCCGGCAAGCCCCTCGACCGCCCGGAGTACCAACCCCTCTTCGCCGCGCTCGCCGCCCACGACCTGCCCGTCTGGCTCCACCCCGCCCGCACCGCGGCCATGACCGACTACGCGAGCGAGCCCCGCAGCCGCCTCGAGATGTGGTGGTGCTTCGGCTGGCCCTACGAGACCTCCGTCGCCATGGCCCGCCTCGTCCTCTCCGGCCTCTTCGACCGCCACCCCGCCCTCAAGGTCATCACCCACCACGGCGGCGGCATGATCCCCGCCTTCGACGGCCGCGTCGGCCCCGGCATGGCCGTGCTCGGCAGCCGCACCACCGACGAGGACCTCTCGGGCGTCCTCCCCGCCCTCCGGCGCCCCCACCTCGACTACTTCCGCCTCTTCTACGCCGACACCGCCCTCTTCGGCTCCGCCACCGGCCTGCCCGCCTCCCTCGCCTTCTTCGGCGCCGACCACCTCGTCTTCGCCACCGACGCGCCCTTCGGTCCCCTCCCGGAGACCCTCGCCGCCATCGACACCCTCGATCTCACCGAGGCGCAGCGACACGCCGTCCTGCACGGCAACGC
>NZ_RCZP01000135.1 GCF_006438825.1 Muricoccus nepalensis | reverse complement strand
GCAGCTTATCGCAGCGTGCCACGTCCTTCATCGCCTCTTGGCGCCAAGGCATCCACCGAACGCCCTTCTTTCACTCGTCAACACCGCCGCCCGCACGCAGAACCAACACGCCAGGGGTCGCCCCCCGCGCACCGCCCCGCGCGTCCAACCGAGCAACGGATCAGTACCAACTTGGCACCCCCGCCAGATCACCGTCCGCGCCACCACCCCAAGCAACATCCCGCCCAGGGCAACAACACCGAACAGCACCCAACAAAAGGTACCACTCACACCTAACCATCTTCAGTTGTGAAAGAACGCATACCGCCCCCTGGCGCCGAGCACCAAGAGACGTGCCTTTTGGAAGCATCCCGACGCACTCCCCCTGTCGCAGCGCCTCGCGGCGCCGATCATCAGAGGGAAGCTTCATCGGGAGTGGAGAGCGGAGCCGGTTTGATCGGCTGGTCGCTAAATCAGGACTGCCGCAGCCAGGAACCGAAGCCCCTACCCCACGCGCATTCCTTGAAAGGAGGTGATCCAGCCGCAGGTTCCCCTACGGCTACCTTGTTACGACTTCACCCCAGTCGCTGACCCTACCGTGGTGACCTGCCCCCTTGCGGTTAGCGCAGCCACTTAAGGTAGAACCAACTCCCATGGTGTGACGGGCGGTGTGTACAAGGCCCGGGAACGTATTCACCGTGGCGTGCTGATCCACGATTACTAGCGATTCCACCTTCATGCACCCGAGTTGCAGGGTGCAATCCGAACTGAGACGGCTTTTGGGGATCGGCTCGGCCTCGCGAC
>NZ_RCZP01000134.1 GCF_006438825.1 Muricoccus nepalensis | reverse complement strand
CCTCACCTCCACCCAGCTCGGCTCCCTCTCCACCACCCAGGTGGTTGGTTTCACCACCACCGAGCTCGACGCCCTCTCCACCACCCAGCTCGCCGGCCTCAAGTCGACGCAACTCGGTGCCCTGACCACGACGCAGGTCGGCGCCCTGAACGTCACCAACCTCGGCGCCCTCACCACGACGCAGCTCACCGGCCTGCGCTCGACCCAGCTCGGCGCGCTGGACACCACCCAGCTCGGCGGCCTCACCTCCACCCAGCTCGGCTCCCTCTCCACCACCCAGGTCGGTGGCCTCACCACCACCGAGCTCGACGCCCTCTCCACCACCCAGCTCGCCGGCATCAGGTCGACGCAGCTCGGTGCCCTGACCACGACGCAGCTCGCCGGCCTCAACACCACCAGCCTCGGCGCCCTCGCCGCCACCCAGGTCAGCGGCTTCACCACCACCCAGCTCGGCGCGCTGACCACCACCCAGGTCGGCGGCCTCAGCACCACGGGCCTCGGCGCCCTCACCACGGCGCAGCTCACCGGCCTGCGCTCGACGCAACTCGGCGCGCTGGACACCACCCAGCTCGGCGGCCTCACCTCCACCCAGCTCGGCTCCCTCTCCACCACCCAGGTGGTTGGTTTCACCACCACCGAGCTCGACGCCCTCTCCACCACCCAGCTCGCCGGCCTCAAGTCGACGCAACTCGGTGCCCTGACCACGACGCAGGTCGGCGCCCTGAACGTCACCAACCTCGGCGCCCTCACCACGACGCAGCTCACCGGCCTGCGCTCGACCCAGCTCGGCGCGCTGGACAC
>NZ_RCZP01000133.1 GCF_006438825.1 Muricoccus nepalensis | reverse complement strand
AATCTTGCGGAGCTGCGGAGCAATTAAGATTGTACTGGTAACATTTTGAATGCATGGAATGGTATAGGACTAGCTAATGTCCATTCTATAGTATTAATACCTTGATTTTCTTTAAATTGGTTTACACTTGTAAAGTAAGGAGCTACTGCCCAAGGATTATTATTAGCATTAGGCTGGTTAGCAAATATATCATATATAATATATCCAAATAATACTGTAGCTACTACAGAGATTAAAGAACCAAAACTAGATATTACGTTCCATCCACTGAATGCATCAGGATAATCTGGTATTCTTCTTGGCATACCAGCTAAACCTAAGAAATGTTGAGGGAAGAAAGTTAAATTAACTCCAATAAATAAAGTCCAGAAATGGATTTTACCTAATAAATCATTAAATGTTCTTCCTACTATTTTTGGTGTCCAATAATAGAAACCAGCAAATAAAGCAAATACTGCACCCATTGATAATACATAATGGAAGTGAGCAACTACATAATAAGTATCATGGAAAGCAATATCTAAAGAAGCATTAGATAATACAACTCCAGTTAATCCACCTATAGTGAATAAAGCTAAGAATCCTAAAACAAATAATAAAGGTGTACTATATCTTAAACTTCCACCATATAATGTTGCTAACCAAGAAAATATTTTTATTCCAGTAGGTACTGCAATTACCATTGTAGCTGCTGTGAAATAAGCTCTAGTATCAACATCTAAACCAACTGAGAACATATGGTGAGACCAAACTAAGAAACCTAAAATACCAATAGAGAACATAGCATATACCATTCCTATATATCCAA
>NZ_RCZP01000132.1 GCF_006438825.1 Muricoccus nepalensis | reverse complement strand
TCATGCCGATGCCAAAGCGCATCCGCAGCACCCGCTCCTCGCGCGGCGTCAGCCCGGAGAGCGCCTTGGCGGCGGCGTCGCGCAGGCCCGACCGCACCGCGACGTCGAGCGGCATGACCGCGTTCTCGTCCTCGAGGAAGTCACCGAGGTGGGCGCCCTCCTCGTCGCCGACCGGCGTCTCGAGCGAGATCGGCTCGCGCGCGATCTTSTGCGCCTTGACCACCCGCTCGAGCGGCAGGCCCATCTTCGCCGCGAGCTCGGCCGGCGTCGGCTCCCGCCCGAGCTCGTGCACCATCTGGCGCGCGGTGCGGTTCAGCTTGTTCACCGTCTCGGTCATGTGCACCGGCACGCGGATGGTCCGCGCCTGGTCGGCGATGGAGCGCGTGACCGCCTGGCGGATCCACCAGGTGGCGTAGGTCGAGAACTTGAAGCCGCGCCGGTACTCGAACTTGTCGACCGCCTTCATCAGCCCGATGTTGCCCTCCTGCACGAGGTCGAGCAGCTGCAGGCCGCGGTTCGTGTACTTCTTGGCGATCGAGATCACGAGGCGGAGGTTGGCCTCGATCATCTCCTTCTTCGCCCGGTTCATGGCGCGCTCGCCCTCGGCGACCACCGCCTGCACCCGGCGGAACTCGTCGAGCGGCAGCCCCGCTTCCCCGGCGATGGCAAGGACGGCCGCACGCGCCTCCTCCATCTCGGCAGCGTGGCGGGTGGCGAGCGCCATCCAGCCCCGGCCCTTGCGCGCGGCAAGGCCCGCCACCCAGTCCGGTGCGGCCGCGGAGGCGCGGTAGACCGCGAGGAAGTCGTCCCGC
>NZ_RCZP01000131.1 GCF_006438825.1 Muricoccus nepalensis | reverse complement strand
GGCGGCGGCATCGGCGGCGCGGGCGGCCTCCGCCTCGGCGCGGGCCTTCGCGAGGGCGGCGTCGGCGGCGTCCCGCGCCGCCTCCCGCGCGCGGAGCCGGTTGCGCTGCCGAAGGCGCTCGGCCCCGGCGCTCGGCGCACCCGGATGGGCGCCCAGCCCGTCCCAGCGCCAGAAGCCGCCGCTGCGGGCGACGAGCGCCTGGCCGGGCGCGAGCGCGGCCTGCAGGAGGGGCCCGCGCGCCTCGTCCTCGACGAGCCCGATCTGGGAAAGGGCGCGCGCCAGCTCGGGCGGGGCCTGGACGAGCCCGCCCAGGGCCGTCGTGCCCTCGGGGAGGGCGGGGAGTGCGGCCAGCGGCGGCAGGTTGCGCCAGTGGCGGGGCGCGGCCGGGTCGGCCGGGCAGTCCAGCGCCTCGCCGAGCGCGGCGCCGAGCGCGGCCTCGAGGCCGGGCGGGACGGTGACGAGATCAAGGATCGGCGCGGCGCTGCCGCCGTCCCCGGCGCGCAGCAGCGCGGCCAGGCCCTGCGCCTCCGCCGCGGCGCGGGCGCGGGCGGCACCGGCCTCGGATTCGGCGGAGCGGGCGCGGGTGAGCGCGGCGGCGGCGGCGGCGCGGGCGCCCTCGGCGTCGGAGAGGGCCTCGGCGGCGGCCTCAGCGGCGCGGGCGGCCTCGCGCTCCTCGCGGCGGGCGGCCTCCTGGCGCTCGGCGGGGATGCAGGCGTCCAGGGCCTGGGCGTGCTCCCGCCCGAGGCGGTCATGGCCCTCGGCGGCGCGGCGGGCGCGCTCGGCGGCAGCGCGGGCGGCGTCGCGCGCGGCGGCCTCGTCGGCCTCGGCGGCCGTCGCGGCGCGGCG
>NZ_RCZP01000130.1 GCF_006438825.1 Muricoccus nepalensis | reverse complement strand
TGGAGCTGCCGGTGGCGAGCATCGGGTCGATGATCATTGCCAGGCGTTCGTTGATTTCCGGGACGAGTTTTTCCAGGTAGGTGTGCGCCTGCAAGGTTTCTTCATTGCGGGCCACGCCCACGGCGCTGACTTTGGCGCCCGGGATCAGGCTGAGCACGCCTTCGAGCATGCCGATACCGGCGCGCAGGATAGGCACTACGGTGATTTTCTTACCGGCGATTTTCTCTACTTGTACGGGACCGGCCCAACCGGGGATCTCGTAGGTTTCCAGCGGCAAATCCTTGGTCGCTTCATAAGTCAGCAGCGCTCCGACTTCCTGAGCAAGCTCACGGAAATTCTTCGTGCTAATGTCGGCACGGCGCATAAGGCCGAGTTTGTGTCGGATCAGCGGGTGGCGGATCTCGCGAGTGGGCATGGGAAAGGCTCCGGCGGCGGGCAAAAAAACCGGCCTAGATTAATCTATCCGAGGGTGTTGTCCTATAGACATCTAGTACGTTAGTCCATTAAGGCTTGAACGTTGCGCCTCACATGCGTACCTTTGCCCGCTTTTCTTGCCACAGCACCCCCTTGGAGAGCGCCATGTCCGCTGATCTCGAGCATATCCGTCAAATCATGCGCGAGGCTGACTGCCTGTACACCGAAGCGCAAGTCGAAGAAGCGATCGCCAAGGTYGGCGCACACATCASCCGCGAAATGGCCGASACCAACCCGGTGGTSTTCTGYGTGATGAACGGCGGCCTGATTTTCGCCGGCAAATTGCTGACTCATCTGCAATTCCCGCTGGAAGCCTCCTACCTGCACGCCACCCGTTATCGCAACGAGACCAGCGGCGGCGACCTGTTCTGGAAAGCCAAGCCGGAAGTGTCGTT
>NZ_RCZP01000013.1 GCF_006438825.1 Muricoccus nepalensis | reverse complement strand
GGTGTGCCGGCGGAAGGCGACGATGATCGCCTCCTCCTCGACCGAGAGAACCGTGGACTTTGGCTCCTTCGGGCCAGTCGGCAGATCGGTGACAGACCCACGCGCCTTCCACTTGGCGACCGTTTTCGGGTTCACTCCATAGCGCTTGGCCAGCCCTCTCAGGCTCTCTTGACTATGCTGTATCGCTCGACGGATTGCCTCCGTCGTTGTGGCGCTGCCATGGAGAACCTGGCCCATAGTGCGTCCTTCCGCTCAGGGGAGAAGACTGCACCATCAAACCCTGGGATCAAACACCTAGTCCGCGAGGTCGAAGAGGACGGGCGCGTGGTCGGAGGGGCTCTCCTCCGACCGCGCCACCACGTCCACCGTGGCGCCGGCCAGCCGCTCCGCCAGCCCCGCGCTCAGGAGCGCGTGGTCGATGCGCAGGCCGCGGTTGGATTCGAAGGCGGGGCCGTAGTCCCAATAGGTCCAGGGCGCGTCCTTGGGGTGCAGGGCGCGCAGCGCGTCCGTCATGCCAAGGTTGGTGATGGCCCGGTAGGCCGCCCGCGTCTCCGGGCGGGCGAGCGCGTCGGTGGGCGGCAGGGCGCCGGGGGCGAAGTCCTCGTCGGTCGGGCAGACGTTGAAGTCGCCGAGCACCGCGTAGGGCGTGAAGGCGTCCAGCCGCTCCGCGACGCGCGCGCGCAGGCGCTCCATCCAGCGGAGCTTGTAGGCGTAGCCCTCCGCGCCGCCGGAATTGCCGTTGGGGAGGTAGATGCCCGCGAGGTGGGCGCCGCCCGCCCGGACCTCGACGAAGCGGGCGTGGGTGTCCTCCTCGCCGCCGGGCAGGGCCTCGTCCACGACGTCGAAGGGGATGCGGGAGACCACCGCCACCCCGTTCCGCCCGCCGGGCTGCCCGACCGCGTGGCAGCGGTAGCCGAGGTCGGCCACCTCCATGGCCGGGAACTCCTCCGTCCGGCACTTGAGCTCCTGGAGGAAGACGATGTCCGGCGCGTGGCGCTCCAGCAGGCGCCGCAGGTGCGGCATCCGCTTGCGGCCGGAGTTCACGTTGAAGGTGCCGAGGCGCATAGGGCTCAGCCGACGCTGAAGGAGACCCCGCAGCCGCAGCCCGAGACCGCCACCGGGTTGCTCACCTTGAAATGGGCGCCGATCAGCTCCTCCGCCCAGTCGAGCCGCGCGCCCTGGAGGAGGTCGAGCGAGACGGGGTCGACGAAGACGCGGCCCTCCACCACGAGGTCGTCGGCCTCGGGCGCGTCGGCGAGGTCGAACTTGTACTGGAAGCCGGAGCATCCCCCGGCCTCGACCGCGAGGCGCAGGCCGGCCGCGGGGCGGCCCTGGGCGGCCGCGATCTCCGCCACCTGGGCGAGCGCCGAGGGGGTCACGGTGAAGGGGGCGGGAAGGGGGCTGCCGTCGGGCATCGGGAACCTCGCCAGGATCGGAGGGCCGCCGGGGGCGGCCGCTGTTGGGGGTAAGATAGGGCGTCCCGGCCGCTTCTCCAAAGCGCGCCAGCCTTGCCGCTGCCGCGGGGGGGGTGCTACGGCCCCCGGCAAGCCCATGGATAATCCCTCCGCCCCCGCCGAGCCGGCCCTTTCCGCGCGCCCCGCGCCGCGCCCGCCGGAGGGGCTCGCCCCCTGGGCGGTGCAGCCCGATGCCTCGCGCGGGCGGCTTTACGCCGAGGACTCGGGCAGCGGCCGCTCGCCCTACCAGCGGGACCGGGACCGGATCATCCACTGCACGGCCTTCCGGCGCCTGCAGTACAAGACCCAGGTTTTCGTCTTCCACGAGGGCGACGCCTTCCGCACGCGGCTGACGCACTCGATCGAGGTCGCGCAGATCGCCCGCTCCCTCGCGCGCCAGCTCCACCTGGACGAGGACCTGGCGGAGGCGCTGGCGCTGGCGCACGACCTCGGCCACCCCCCCTTCGGCCATGCCGGGGAGGAGGCGCTGAACGGCGTGATGCGGACCTGGGGCGGCTACGACCACAACGCGCAGTCGCTCAAGGCCGTGACGCTGCTCGAGCACCGCTACGCCGGCTTCGACGGGCTGAACCTCACCTGGGAGACGCTGGAGGGCCTGGCCAAGCACAACGGGCCGCTCCGCCGCCCGCCGCCCTACATCGCCGAGTATTCCGCCCGCCACGACCTCGAGCTGCACTGCCACGCGAGCGCCGAGGCCCAGGCGGCGGCGATCGCGGACGACATCGCCTACAACAACCACGACCTCGACGACGGGCTGCGCGCGGGCCTGTTCACGCTCGAGGAGGCCTGCGCGCTGCCGCTGGTGGCCGCCGCGCGGGACCTCGCCATGGCCGCCATGCCCGAGGGCGCGCCGCCCGACCGGGTGGCGAGCGAGATCATCCGGCGCGTGATCAACCTCATGATCAACGACGTGGTGGACGAGGCCCGGCGACGCATTGCCTTGTTGCAGCCGAAGAGCGTGACCGACATCCGCAACGCGCCCCAGCCCGTGGTCTTCTTCTCCGAGCGCATGCGCGCGCTGAACCAGGAGACGCGGACCTTCCTGTTCGACCGCATGTACCGCCACTGGCGGGTGAACCGCACGGCGCTGAAGTCCAAGCGCGCGCTGCAGGTCATGTTCTCCCTCCTGCACGGCCAGCCCGACATGCTTCCCCCGGTCTGGGCGAAGCGGGCGGGCACGGCGGGCTCGCCCGAGGCCGCGCGCACCGTCTGCGACTGGCTGGCGGGCATGACCGACAAGTTCGCCCTCGAAGAGCACCGTCGCCTGACGGACCCCAACATTCCCGGCTGATCGCATCCCATGACCGACGACATCTTCCGCACGATCCGCGACGCGGTCGTGACCGAGCTTCGCGCCCTCCTGCCCGACCTGCCGGAGGGGCTTCTCGCCCGCGTGCTGGTGGAGCCGCCGCGCGACGCCTCCCACGGCGACATGGCGACCAACGCGGCCCTCGTCGTCGCCAAGCCCGCGCGCCAGGCGCCGCAGAAGGTGGCGCAGGGCCTGGCCGAGCGGCTGCTGGCGCATCCCGGCATCGCCGCCGCGACGCCGGCCGGGCCGGGCTTCGTGAACCTCCGCCTCGAAGAGTCGCTGCTGCGCGCCCAGGTGCCGGTCATCCTCCGGGCCGGCGAGGCCTATGGCGACGGCGCGACCGGAGGCGGGCGGAAGGTGGACGTGGAGTATGTCTCGGCCAACCCGACGGGGCCGATGCATGTCGGCCACTGCCGCGGCGCCGTGGTGGGCGACGCGCTGGCCAACCTGCTGACCAAGGCGGGCTGGGCGGTGACGAAGGAGTACTACATCAACGACGCCGGGGCGCAGGTGCAGGCCCTCGCCTGGGCCGCCTACTGGCGCTACCTCCAGGCGCTCGGGACGTCGATGACGGAGGAGGAGTTCGCGGCCGGCATCCCGGGCGGGCTGCAGTACCGGGGCGAGTACCTCTTGCCGGTCGGCGAGGCCCTGCGCGCGACGCACGGCGACGCGCTGGCGCCGGGCGCCGTCCCGGCCGAGCCCGCGCTCTGGCTCGACACGGTGCGCGCCTTCACGGTCGACGCGATGATGGCCGAGATCCGCGCGGACCTCGCGGCCCTCGGCGTCCGCCACGACGTCTTCGTCAGCGAGGCCGCCCTCGTGCGGGACGGCGCGGCGGACGCCGCCATCGCGGCGCTGGCAGCGCGCGGCCTCGTCTACGAGGGGGTGCTGGAGCCCCCCAAGGGCAAGCTGCCGGACGACTGGGAGCCGCGCGAGCAGACCCTTTTCCGCTCCACCGAGTTCGGCGACGACGTGGACCGGCCGCTGCGCAAGAGCGACGGCAGCAACACCTACTTCGCGAACGACATCGGCAACCACGCCGACAAGATCGCCCGCGGCTTCGACGAGCTGGTGCAGGTCTGGGGCGCGGACCACGGCGGCTACGTCCCCCGGATGAAGGCGGCCGTCGCCGCGCTGTCGGCGAACCAGCCGGTGCCGCTCGACGTCGTGCTGACGCAGATCGTGAAGGTGGTGAAGGGCGGCCAGCCCGTGCGGATGTCCAAGCGCGCGGGCACCTACGTGACGCTGGCCGACCTCATCGACGAGGTGGGGCGCGACGCCGTCCGCTTCACCATGCTGACGCGCAAGGCCGACGCGCAGATGGAGTTCGACCTCGACGCCGTCGTGCAGCAGTCGCGCGACAACCCGGTCTTCTACGTGCAGTACGCCCATGCTCGCGCGCGGAGCGTCCTTCGCGGCGCCGGCGAGCCCGGGGCGGCGGACCTGGCCGACGCGCCGCTCGATTCGCTGGCGGATCCGGCCGAGATGGCGCTGATCCGCCGCCTGACGGCCTGGCCGCGCACCGTGGAAGGCGCCGCGCTGGCGCGCGAACCCCACCGAATCGCTTTCTTTCTCCATGACTTGGCCGCGGATTTTCATCTACTCTGGAACCGGGGACGAGAGGACGCGACGCTGCGCTTCATCCGGGAGGGGGAACCGGAGGCGACACGCGCGCGGCTTGCACTGGTGGCGGCCACGGCCGCGGTGATTCGCTCGGGCCTCGCGGTGATGGGGGTGACACCCGTCGAGGAGATGCGGTGAGCGACTTTACGGTTCCAAGCTATCGGGTCCGCCCGCAGCGGATGGGCTTTCGGATTCCCTGGCGGATGGTGGCGATCTCCGGCGCCGTGCTCGGCGCGGCGGCGGTGGGCGGCGGCGTGGTCTGGGGGATCTCCCGCGCGGTCAACCGCACCGTGCCGGTCATCGAGGCCGACACGCGGCCGATCCGGGTGAAGCCGAGCGACCCCGGCGGGATGCGCGTCGCCAACCAGGACGAGCGGATCTTCGAGAGCCAGCGCCGCGGCGCGCCGGGCGCGCCCGCCCAGCCCCGCCTCTCGCCGGAGCCGGAGCGGCCGGACGTCGCCGCGCTGCGCCAGGCCGCCTCGCGCCCGCCGCCCGCGCCCGTGCCGTCGCCCGAGGTGGCCCCGGCCCGCGCGCCGCTCCTCAACCCGAGCCTCGGCCCGCAGCCGGCCGCCACGTCGACCGTCGCCCCGTCGGCCGTCGCCCCGGCCTCGGTTGCTCCCCCCGTGGGCGCCCCGGCCCAGCCCTCCGCTGCGGCCGCGCCGCAGCCGGCGCCGGCCGCGATGGCGACGCCGGCCATCACCCCCCCGCCCATGCCCGCCAGCGGCCCGGCCGTCCGGACCGGGCGCGTCGTCGTCCAGCTCGGCGCCGTGACCTCCGAAGAGGCCGCGCGCGCGGAGTGGGCGAAGCTGCAGGCGAAGCTGCCGGAGCTCGCGGGCCGCCAGCCGCAGATCACGCGCGTGGACCGGGGCGACCAGCCGCCGCTCTGGCGCATCCGGGCGACCAACATGCCCGACGCCGGCACCGCCCGCGCCCTCTGCGAGAGCGCCCGCGGCAAGAGCCTTCCCTGCGCCGTGATCGGCGGATGAGGGCCCGGGCCGCCGTCACCGGCCTGTCCGGTCTCTCGCTGACGGCCGCCGAGGCGGCGGTCCTCCGCGCGACGCCACCGGCGGGCGTCATCCTCTTCCGCCGCAACGTCGGGACGCCGGACCAGCTCCGCGCCCTCACGGCCGCGATCCGGGAGGAGCTGGGCGAGGAGGCGCCGATCCTGGTGGACCAGGAGGGCGGGCGCGTGGCCCGCCTGCGGCCGCCGGAATGGCCGGCCTTCCCGGCCGCCAGCGCCTACGAGGGCGCGAGCGCGGCCAGCGCCGCCGCCAACGCCGCGCTGCTCGGGGCCGGCTGCGCAGCCATGGGGCTCGACGTGGTCTGCGCGCCCGTGCTCGACCTCCGCCTGCCGGGCGCCCACGACGTGATCGGCGACCGCGCCTTCTCCGCCGACCCGGAGGAGGTCGCGCGCCTCGGCGAGGCCTGGATCGAGGGGCTGACGGCCGCGGGCTGCATCCCCGTCGTCAAGCACATCCCCGGGCACGGCCGCGCGACGGCCGACAGCCACCTCTCGCTCCCGCGGGTGGACGCCGACCTGGTGACGCTCGCGGCCGACATCGCCCCCTTCCGCGCGGTCTGCGCCCGCGACGCCGGGCGGCACCTTTGGGCGATGACGGCGCACATCACCTACGCGGCCCTCGACCCCGACCGGCCCGCGACCCTCTCGCCGACGCTCATCGAGCGCACCATCCGGCGGGAGATCGGCTTCGACGGCGTGCTCGTCTCGGACGACCTCACCATGGGGGCGCTCGCGGGGCTGTCGAGCACGCTGGCGGCCGACTCGCTCGACGCGGGCTGCGACCTCGTCCTCCACTGCAACGGCGTGCTGGAGGACACCGCGGCCCTGCTGCGGGACTGCCCGCCGCTGACGGCCCGGGCCGCGACGCGGCTCGCGACCGCCCGCGCCCTCGTGCAGGCGGCCCGGCCCGCCTCCATCGCGGCCCGCGGCACCGTCCCCGTCGCCGCCGCGCCGCACGCCCTGACGGACGCCTGAGCGCGATGGACTGGCTTCCCGACTTCGCGGCCGCGGCGCTCGCGGCCATCTTCGCGATCACGCTGCACGAGGCCGCCCACGGCTACGCCGCCCGCGCGCTGGGCGACGACACGGCGGCGCGGCTCGGCCGGCTGTCGCTGAACCCGCTCCGCCACGTGGATCCCGTGGGCACGCTGCTCGTGCCAGGTCTGCTTCTGATCTCCCAGCTCCTCGTCTCCGGGCGGGTGGACGTGATGTTCGGCTGGGCGAAGCCGGTTCCGGTGGACGTGGAGCGGCTGCGCAACCCGCGCTTCGGCATGGTGCTGGTGGCCGCGGCGGGGCCGGCGATCAACATCGCCCTCGCGGTGCTGGCGGCCATGCTCCTGCATCCGCTGGAGGGGCCGGGGCGGGACAACCTGCTCGACTGGCTCGAGTCCTTCCTCGTGCTCTCCCTCATCGGCAACCTCGTGCTCGCCTTCTTCAACCTCCTGCCGATCCCGCCGCTGGACGGCGGGCGGATCCTCGGCGGGCTGCTGCCGCCCCCGATCGGCGTTCCCTTCCTGCGGCTGGAGCGGTTCGGGCTGCTGATCGTGCTTGGCCTTCTCTTCCTGCTGCCGATGCTCGTGCCGGGGCTGGACCCGCTGCGCTACCTCGTCCGCGCCCTGGTGCTGCCGGCGGCGCAGGCGATCCTCAACCTCACGGGGCACGGGGGCGGATGAGCGAGGCCGCGCCCGCGCTGCACGTCACGCTCGAGGGCTTCGAGGGGCCGCTCGACCTCCTCCTCGACCTCGCGCGCGCGCAGAAGGTGGACATCGCGCGGATCTCCATCCTCTCGCTCGTCGACCAGTACATCGCGGTGATCGAGGGCGCGCGGCGGGTGCGGCTCGAGATCGCGGCGGACTGGCTGGTCATGGCCGCCTGGCTCGCCTGGCTGAAGTCCCGCCTCCTCCTGCCCGACGACCCCGAGGCCGAGGAGGACGCGGAGGCGCTGGCCGAGGCGCTCGCCGACCGGCTGCGCGAGCTCGAGCGCATGCGCGAGGCCGCGGCCTGGCTCGCCACGCGGCCCTTCCTCGGGCGGGACGTGATGGCGCGGGGGCTGCCCGAGACCCTCGTGATCGAGGACCGCTCCGCGCTCGCGGCTGACCTGCCGGGGCTGCTCCGGGCCTATGGCGACGTCCTCCGCCGCGCCGCCGCCCGCAAGCCCTACCGCCCCCGCCCGCGCCGGGTCTGGACGGTGCAGGACGCGCTCGCGCGGCTGCGCGCCCTCGTCGGCCGGGCGCCGGACTGGGCGGAGCTCTCGGGCTTCCTGCCCGAGGCCGAGATGGACCCGGTGGAGCGGCGGGCCGCGCTGGCGAGCACCCTCGTCGCGGGGCTCGAGATGGCGAAGACCGGGCTGGCGGAGCTCCACCAGGAGGCGCCCTTCAGCCCGATCCTCCTGCGGCCCCCGCGCGGGGGGATGCGGCTGGGCGAGGAGCGGGGCTCCGATGCGGCCTGAGGACGAGACCCCCGCGGCGATCGGGCCGGACCCGGCCGTGCCGCCGGACGGAGAGGCCGCCGCGGGGCCGTCGGGCGACGAGTCGGCATCGGACGGCGGCGGGCCCGCGGCCGTGCCCGCGGAGGCGCTGCGCCTTGCCGAGGCGCTCGTCTTCGCCTCTGCGACCCCCGTCACGGCCGCCCGCCTCCAGCCGCTGCTGCCGCCCGGCGCCGACGCGGCGGCGACGCTCGCCGCGCTCGCCGCCGCCTACGAGGGCCGGGGCGTGAACCTCGTGGCCGTCGCGGGCGGGCACGCCTTCCGCACGGCGCCGGACCTCGCGCCCGCGCTCACGCGGGTGGTGGAGGTGCCGCGGCGCCTGCCGCGGGTCGCGATGGAGGCGCTCGCCATCATCGCCTGGCACCAGCCGGTCACCCGGGCCGAGATCGAGGAGATCCGCGGCACGGCCCTCTCGCAGACCACGCTGGAGACCCTGCTCGAGAACGGGCTCGTCGCGCCGCGGGGCCGGAAGGAGGCGCCGGGCCGGCCCACCCTCTGGGCCACCACGCCCCGCTTCCTCGAGCAATTCGGCCTCGCCTCGCTCCGGGACCTGCCGAAGCGTGAGGAATTGTTGCCGGACCCGGGGCTGCCCTTCCCCGCCGGGGAGGCGCCCGCCCGGCCCGCGGCGCCGGCGGAGCACGCCGCGGAGGCCGCGCCGCCCGGCGAGGGCTGAGGGGCCCCGGCTTCCATCGCCCGCCCGGAGGCCCCATCTTCGGCCCGCCCCATTTGTCGTGCGGGCGAGTTCTGCTAACGGAAGCGACCCCGCGAGGGACCGGCCGCCGCCAGGGGTGTCGGCCGGAGGCCCGCCCCGGGTGATCGGAGAAACATGTTCGACCTCGCCTGGTCCGAGATCGCCCTCATCGCCGTCGTCGCGGTGGTGGTGATCGGCCCGAAGGACCTTCCGGACGCCGTCCGCGGCATCGCCCGCGGCATCCAGAAGCTGCGCCGCATGGCCGGCGAGTTCCAGGGCCACCTGGACGAGGTGGTGCGCGAGGCGAAGCTCGAGGACGTGCGCGACCAGATCCGCGACATCCGCAACTTCGACCTCAAGTCCACCATCGAGAAGGCCGTGGACGAGGACGGCACCCTGACGCGCACCATGCGCGAGGACCCCTTCCGCGCGGCCCCGCCGCCCACCTCCGACGCGGCGCCGGCCGCCGGCACCGGGGCCGCGCTGCCCGACGGGGCGCCGCCGGCCGACGCCACCACCCCCGCGTCCGAGGTCGAGGTCGCCGGTGCCGCCGACCTCCCGGCCGCGCCCGCCGCCTTCGACCCGGTCGCCGTGACCTACATCCCCGGCGAGACCGCCCCGTCCGCGCCGCCGCAGCCTCCAGCGGAGCCCGCCGCCGCGGCGCCGCGCGAGGCCGAGGCCGCGACGAGCCCGCCCGCGGAGCCCGCGCGCCCCGCCACCACCCACACCGCCTGACGAAGAAGCATCCGCACCAGTGCCTCGCGACCCCGAAGACACGATCGACGACAAGCCCATGCCGTTGATCGACCACCTGCTGGAGCTGCGCACGCGGCTCCTGTGGTCGATCGGCGCCTTCGGGATCGCCTTCGCGCTCTGCTACTACTTCTCGACGGCGATCTACGGCTTCCTGGCCCGCCCCCTGGCCGAGATCCTGATGCAGCAGGGCGGGGGCGAGCGGCGGATGATCTTCACCGCCCTCTACGAGGCCTTCTTCACCTACCTGAAGGTCGCCTTCTTCGGGGCGGTGTTCTTCTCCTTCCCGATGTGGGCGACGCAGCTCTGGCTGTTCATCGCGCCCGGGCTCTACAAGTCCGAGAAGAAGGTCATCACGCCGTTCCTGGTGGCCTCGCCGGTGCTTTTCGTGATGGGCGCGGCGCTGGCCTACTACTTCATCTTCCCGCTCGCCTGGAAGTTCTTCATCTCCTTCGAGACGCCGACCGGCGGCGGCGGGCTGCCCGTGCAGCTCGAGGCGAAGGTGTCGGAATACCTCTCGCTCGTCATGCACATGATCCTCGCCTTCGGCGTCGCCTTCCAGATGCCGGTGGCTATCACGCTGATGGCGCGGGTGGGCATCGTGAGCGTCGAGCAGCTCCGGCGCGGGCGGCGCTACGCGATCGTCGGCATGTTCGTGGTGGCGGCGGTGCTGACGCCGCCCGACATCATCAGCCAGGTGGGCCTCGCGGTGCCGCTGCTCGCCCTCTACGAGTTGTCGATCCTGGCCGCCGTCTGGATGACGCCGAAACCCACCCCGCCCACCGTCTGAGGCCCTCCCCATGCACGACATACGGGCCGTCCGCGCCGATCCGGCCGGGTTCGACGCCGCCCTCGCGCGCCGGGGGCTGCCCCCGGTCTCGGCGGAGCTCCTCTCCCTCGATGCCGCGCGCCGGGCGGCGCAGACCGCCGCGCAGGAGGCGCAGGCGCGCCGCAACGCGCTCGCGCGCGAGATCGGCCAGGGCCGCAAGGCCGGCGCCGACACCACCGCGCCGGAGGCCGAGGCGACGGCGCTGCGCGACCGCATGGAAGGCCTCGACGCCGAGGCCGCGGCGGCCGAGGCCGCCCAGCGGCGCATCCTGGAGGCGCTGCCGAACCTTCTCGACCCGGAGGTGCCGGAGGGGCGGGACGAGACGAGCAACGTCGTCCTCCACCAGCACGGCGCGATCCCGAACCTTCCTTTCGCGCCGCGCCAGCACTTCGAGCTCGGCGAGTCGCTGGGCGGCATGGACTTCGCCACCGCGACGAAGCTCTCCGGCAGCCGCTTCACCGTGCTGCGCGGCCCGCTCGCCCGGCTGGAGCGCGCGATCGGCCAGTGGATGCTCAACCTGCAGGTGGACGAGCACGGCTACACCGAGACCGTGGTGCCGCTGCTGGTGAACGACGCCTCCATGCACGGCACCGGGCAGCTGCCGAAATTCGCCGACGACCTCTTCCGCACCACCGACGGCCGCTGGCTGATCCCGACCGCCGAGGTGCCGCTGACCAACACGGTGCGGGACGAGATCGTGCCGGAGACCGCGCTTCCCATCCGGCTGGCCGCGCTCTCGCCCTGCTTCCGCTCGGAGGCGGGATCCGCCGGGCGGGACACGCGGGGGATGATCCGCCAGCACCAGTTCTCGAAGGTGGAGATGGTCTCCATCACCACCCCCGACGCCTCCGCCGAGGAGCACGAGCGGATGACGCGCTGCGCCGAGCGGGTGCTGACGGAGCTCGGCCTCGTCTGGCGGCGCGTGCTGCTCTGCGCGGGGGACACCGGCTTCGGCGCCACCAAGACCTACGACCTCGAGGTCTGGCTGCCGGGGCAGGGGGCCTGGCGGGAGATCTCCTCCTGCTCCAACTGCCGGGACTTCCAGGCGCGGCGCATGAACGCCCGGATGAAGCCGCGGGAGGGGAAGGGGAACGTCTTCCTCCACACCCTCAACGGCTCCGGCGTCGCGGTCGGGCGCGCGCTGGTGGCCGTGATGGAGACGCACCAGCGGGAGGACGGCTCGATCACCATTCCCCCGGTCCTGCGGCCCTTCATGGGCGGGGCGGAGGCGATCCCCGCGGCTTCGTGACGCGCCCCCATTGCGCCGGGGGCGGCGCGCCCATAGGTTCGCGCGGTCTCGCGGGGTGTGGCGCAGCCTGGTAGCGCGCCTGTTTTGGGTACAGGAGGCCGTGGGTTCGAATCCCGCCGCCCCGAATTCGAGATGCATCGCCGGAGTTCCCTGATGAGCATCGCCCGCATCCACTCGCCCGCCCGGAACGCCATGCAGTCGGGCCAGGGGCGCACCGACGAGTGGATCTTCGAGTGGTCCCCCTCCGAGCCCAAGCGGATCGACCCGCTGATGGGCTGGTACGGCTCGGGCGACACCAACCGCCAGGTGCAGCTCCGCTTCGACACGCTGGAGCAGGCCGAGGCCTACGCGAAGTCCAAGGGCATCCCCTACGAGGTGGAGCGCCGCCGGCAGGTGCCGGCCCTCCGCCCGAAGTCCTACGCCGACAACTTCCGCACGGACCGCCTCGTCAACTGGACGCACTGAGGCGGCCGCGCGCCCGCACCCTTAGCTCAACTGGATAGAGCAACCGGCTTCTACCCGGTTGGTTGGGGGTTCAAGTCCCTCAGGGTGCGCCACTTCCCCCGCTACCCCGCCGCGGCCCGCATCCAGGTCGAGGTCGCGTGGGCGCAGGGCTTCTCCTCCCCCTCCGCCCGCATCCAGACCTCGGCGTAGAGGCTCGTCCGCCCCTGTCGGACGATCCGCACCTCGGCCCGCACGCCCGCGGCGCCGGCGGGGCGGAGGAAGGCGATGCCGAGCTGGGCGGTGCGGGTCTCGTCCGCGCCCGCCTTCGCCACCAGCAGGGGCACCCAGATCGCGACGTCGGCCAGCGTCATCAGCGCGGGGCCCGAGGCCGTGCCGCCGGGGCGGAGGGAGAGGCCGGAGGGCGGCAGGCGCAGCTCGGCTGAGGTGGCGTCGGCCCGCAGCACCTCGATCCCGAGCGCGCCCGCGAGCGGCACGCCCTCCCGCACCCGCGCCGTCAGTTCCGCCAGCGTCACGCCGCCTCCTCCCCTGGTCCGCCCGTTTCGGCCCGGATAGAACCACCGCACCGACAGGAAGGGGAGCCGCCCAGAGATGAAAACCCGCGCCGCCGTCGCCTGGGAGGCGAACAAGCCGCTCAGCGTCGAGACCGTGGACCTCGAGGGGCCGAAGGCCGGGGAGGTGCTGGTGGAGATCATGGCCACCGGCGTCTGCCACACCGACGCCTACACGCTCTCGGGCCTGGACAGCGAGGGCAAGTTCCCCTGCATCCTCGGGCACGAGGGCGCGGGGATCGTGCGCGAGGTGGGGGCGGGGGTCACGGCCGTGCGGCCGGGCGACCACGTCATCCCGCTCTACACGCCGGAATGCCGGGGGTGCAAAACCTGCCTCTCCCAGCGCAGCAACCTCTGCACGGCCATCCGCTCCACCCAGGGGCAGGGGATCATGCCGGACGGGACGAGCCGCTTCTCCTGCAACAGCCCGAACAAGCCGCTCTGGCACTACATGGGCTGCAGCACCTTCTCGAACTTCACGGTGCTGCCGGAGATCGCGGTGGCGAAGGTCCGGGAGGACGCGCCCTTCGACAAGATCTGCTACATCGGCTGCGGGGTCACCACCGGCATCGGCGCGGTGGTCTACACGGCCAAGGTCTGGGCCGGCGCCAACGTGGTGGTCTTCGGCCTCGGCGGCATCGGGCTGAACGTGATCCAGGGCGCGCGGATGGTGGGCGCGGACCGGATCGTCGGCGTCGACCTCAACCCGGGCAAGGTCGAGATGGCCCGCAAGTTCGGCATGACGCACTTCGTGAACCCCGACGAGGTCGGGCGCGACAAGGTGGTGCAGGCGATCCAGGACCTGACGGACGGCGGCGCCGACTTCTCCTTCGAGTGCGTGGGCAACGTGAACACGATGCGCCAGGCGCTGGAGTGCACGCATCGCGGCTGGGGCACCTCGATCATCATCGGGGTCGCGCCGAGCGGGCAGGAGATCGCGACGCGGCCTTTCCAGCTCGTGACCGGGCGGAACTGGCGGGGCTCGGCCTTCGGCGGCGCGCGGGGGCGCACCGACGTGCCGAAGATCGTCGACTGGTACATGGAGGGGAAGATCGACATCGACAGCTTGATCACCCACACCATGCCGCTCGACCGGATCAACCACGCCTTCGACCTCATGCACGAGGGGACGTCGATCCGCTCCGTCGTGACCTTCTAGGCGGGGCTCAGCCCTCGGGGATGCTTCCCGGGGGCAGGGCGGCCGCGTGGTCGAAGACGGCGCCGGCGGTGGTGATCCAGACGTCGTCCCGCCCCGCCGCCACATGGGCCAGCGCCCGGCGCAGCGCCCGCATCCGGTAGGGCTGGCCGATGATGTAGGGGTGCAGCGCGATCCCCATCACCTGCGCGACCCCGTCCCGCACCTGGCGCAGCCGCTCGTCGAAGTCGTCCACAATCATCGCGGCGAATTGGGCGGCGCCGTCCTTGCGGGCGATGATGGAGGGGATGTCGTTCACCTCCTGCGGGTAGGGGACGGCCATGAGCGGGCCGTGCCGCGTCGCGTGCCAGACGGGCTGGTCGTCGCTGCACCAGTTCAGCGTGTAGCGGTAGCCGGCCTCGGCCAGCAGGTCGGGGGTCGCGCGGCTCTCGGCAATCCAGGGGGAGAGCCAGCCGCGGGGCGGGGCCCCCTCGTGGCGGCTCATGGCGGCCGTGGCCTCGGCGATGAGGGCGCGCTCCTCCGCCTCGGGCAGGGCGGACTGGCGCTCGGAGTTGGTGCGGCCGTGCCCGGCCATCTCGTCCCCGCGGGCGCGATGCGCGGCGAGCAGCTCCGGCGCGTGGTCGTACATCGCGGAGTTCAGCAGCACCGTGGCCGGCAGGCGAAGCTCGTCCAGCGTCTCGATCAGCCGCCAGGCGCCGACGCGGTTGCCGTAGTCGCGCCAGGCGTGGTTCAGCACGTCCGGGTGCGGCGCGGCCCCGCTGGCCGCGCCCGGCGCCAGCTCCGCCCCCAGCCCCTCGCCGAAGGCGAAGTGCTCGAGGTTCACGCCGAGGTAGAGCGCCAGCCGCGCGCCCCCCGGCCAGGTCCAGCGCGGGCGGCCGCGCCAGGGGTGGTAGCCGTGCCGGCCGTGGGTGGGGAGCATCGGGGACCTCGCTCGGCCGGGAATCGGCACCAGCTATGCTCGCAGGTGCAGCACCCAAGCCGCATTCCGCCAAGCCCACGATTGCCGTAAGAAGCCTTCATCATGTCCCGACGTGCCGGCCGAGACCCCGCCCGCGCCCTCCTTTCCGCCGCCGCGCGGGAGGGCCGCGCCGCCCTGATGGTGCCGATCCTCCTCGGGTTGGCGGCAACCGCGGCCGGCATCGCGCAGGCCTGGCTGATGGCCACCCTCCTCGCGACGCTTCTCGGCCACGGCGAGGCGGGCGCCGGCACCCTCGCGGCGGCGGCGGCCCTCGCCCTCCTCCAGGTCGGGCTCGTCGTCGCGCAGGAGACCGCCTCCGCCCGCGCGGGCGAGGCGGCGCGCGCGACGCTCCGCCGGCGCCTCTTCGGACGGCTTCTCGCGGAGACGCCCTCGGCCCGCCCGGCGGGCGAGGGCGCGGCGCTCGCGGTCGACCAGGTGGAGGCCATGGACGGCTACTTCGCCCGCTGGATCCCCTCGGCCGCCCTCGCTGTGGTGGCGCCGCTGATGGTGGCCCTGGCCGCCGGCGCGGCCGACGCGCTCAGCGGGATGATCCTCGTCGCGGCGGGGCTGCTCGTCCCGGTCGGCATGGCGGTGTCGGGCATCGGCGCGGCGGTCGCCAGCCGGCGGCAGTTCGAGGCGCTGCAGCGCCTGTCCGGGCGCTTCCTCGACCGCATGCGCGGCCTGCCCACCCTCGTGCTGTTCCGCCGGCAGGAGGACGAGGCGCGGGCGCTGGACGCGGCGGCGCAGGAGCTTCGCGTGCGCACCATGCGGGTGCTGCGCCTCGCCTTCCTCTCCTCGGGCTCGCTGGAGCTGGTCGCGGCGGCGGTGCTCGGCTGCCTCGCCTGGCGCCACGGCATCCTCGCGGCCGAGGGGCACCCGAACCCGGTCGCGGCGCTCTTCTGCCTCCTGCTGGTGCCCGCCTTCTTCACGCCCTTCCGCGCCTTCTCCACCGCCTACCACGAGCGCATGTCGGCCCAGGGCGCGGCGGCGGCGCTCGCGCCCATCCTCGACGCGACCGCGCCCGGCGGCCTGCTGCTGGAGGAGGTGCCGCCGAGCGTCACCCTCGTGGTGGACCACCTCTCCCACCGCCCGGACCCCGCGCGGCCGCTCGCGATCGAGGACGTGTCCTTCCACGTTCCCCCCGGCGAGACCCTCGTGCTGTCGGGCCCGAGCGGCTCGGGCAAGTCCACCATCCTGAAGCTGCTGATGGGCTTCTCTCGTCCGGACGAGGGCCGCATCGCGCTCAACGGGCGCGACGCCCTCGCCCTGGCCCCGGCCGAGCTCCGTCGCCTCGTGGCCTACCTGCCGCAGCGGCCGGTGCTGCTCCGCGCCACGATCCGCGAGAACATCCGCCTCGCCCGCCCGGAGGCGAGCGACGCCGCGGTGGAGGCCGCGGCCCGGAGCGCCCAGGTGACGGCTTTCGCCGAGAGCCTACCCGAGGGCCTCGACACGCCGATCGGGGAGGGGGGGCACGGGCTCTCCGGCGGGCAGCGCCTGCGCGTCGCCCTCGCCCGCGCCTTCCTGCGCGACGCGCCGCTGGTGCTGCTCGACGAGCCCACTGCGCACCTCGACCCCGCGACGGAGGCCCAGGTGCTGGACAGCCTGCGACGGCTCTGCACCGGCCGCACCGTGGTGATCGCCAGCCATTCCGCCATGCTGCGCGCCCGCTTCCCGAAGGTGCTGGAGCTGCGGGAGGGGCGCGTGGTCCCGCAGCGCCGGGCGGTGGCGACGTGAGCGCGGCGCGCGACCTCGCCCGCGTCCTCGGTCTCTGGAACCCGCGGGCGCTCTGGCTCACCTTCGGCGCCGCAACCGCCTGCGCCTCGGCCCTGGCCGGGGTGGCGCTGCTGGCGCTGGCGGGCGGCGGGGTGGGGCAGGGGCTGGCGACCGGCTCGCTCGCGGCCGGCGCCGGGCTGCTCGTGTTCCTCCGGCCCCTCATCTTCCTCCGCCCCTTCCTCCGCTGGGCGGAGCGCATGGCGACCCATGCCGCCACCTTCCGCGCGCTGGCCGACACTCGCACCTGGTTCTTCCGCCGCCTCGCGCAGCGCCTCACCGCCGGGCCCGGCATGACGCGCTCGGGCGACCTTCTCGGCCGGCTGGTGACCGACGTGGAGGCGCTGGACGGGCTCTACCTCCGCGCGCTGGTCCCCATGGCCGCGGCGGCGGCGGTGGTCCTCGCGCTGGCGGTCATCCTCGGCGCCGTCGCGCCGGTGCTCGCCGCGATCGTCGCCCTGCCGCTCGCCCTCGCCCTGCTGCTGCCCGTCCTCATCGCGCCCTTCGCCGGCCGCGCGGCGACGAGCACCGCCGAGGCCACCGGCGCGCTGCGGGCGGAGGCGGTGGAGCCGCTGACGGCGCTCGAGGATGTCCTCGCCGCCAACGGCGAGGGGCGCGCCATCGCCCGGGTGGAGGCGGCGGCGCGCGCCATGGACCTCGAGCGGCGGCGCCTGACCCGGGCGGGGTCGCTCGGCGGGGCGGCGGGAGCGGTGCTCACCCAGGGCGCGCTGCTCGGCGCCCTCGCCTGGGGGGTGACGGGCGGGGGCGAGCCGGCGGCGGTGATCGTCGCGCTCTTCCTCGTCCTGGCCGCGGCGGACGCGCTGGGCGCCCTGCCGCGGGCCGGCGCGGCGCTGGCGCTGGCGGCGGCGGGCGCGCGGCGCCTGCTCGAGGCCGCGGACCATCCCGTGCCCGTGCCGGACCCGCCCGTCTCCGCGACACCGCAGGGCCACGCGCTCTCCGTCCGCGGGGTGCGCTTCGCCTGGGCCGAGGACCGCCCTCCGGTCTTCGAGGACCTCTCCCTCGACCTGCCGGAGGGCGCGCGGGTTGCGCTGCTCGGCCCGTCGGGGATCGGCAAGTCCACCCTCGCCGCGCTCCTGCTGAAGCTGGCGGCGCCGCAGGACGGGCGGATCACGCTCGGGGGCGCCGACTACGAGACCCTCTCGGCCGACGCCGTCCGCGCCCGCATCGCCTGCCTGACCCAGGACGCGACGCTCTTCGACGACAGCATCGCCGCCAACCTTCGCCTCGCCGCGCCCGAAGCGCCGGACGCCGCCCTCTGGGAGGCGCTGGAGCGCGCCCGAATCGCCGATCTCGTCCGCGCGCTGCCGGAGGGGCTCGAGACCCGCTGCGGGGAGGCGGGCGCCCGCTTCTCCGGCGGGCAGGCGCGGCGGATCGCCCTCGCGCGGGCGCTGCTCTCGCCGGCCTCCATCATCATCCTCGACGAGCCGACGGCGGGGCTCGACGCCGCGACGGAGCGCGCCTTCCTCGAGACGCTCGACGCGGCGCTGGCCGGGCGCAGCGCGATCCTCATCACCCACCGGCTCACCGGGGTGGAGCGGCCGACCCGGATCCTGCGCCTCGCGGGCGGCCGCGCGCTGCCCGCGATGTCCTGACGGCGCTCGTTCCGCCGCCGTCCCCTGTCCCCGGCGGGCGCGCCGCGCTATCTCCCGGGGGTCCCATGCACCGCACCGACCAGCACCCCGCCGCGGCCCCGGTCCTCGCGCCGCGCCGTCCCCCTTGCCGGACGGGGGCGGAGGCGTGAGCGGCGACCCGCGCACCGTCCTGCACGACGTCTTCGGCTTCCCGGACTTCCGCGGGCGGCAGGCGGAGATCGTGGAACACGTCACCGGCGGCGGCTCGGGCCTCGTGCTGATGCCGACGGGCGGCGGCAAGTCGCTCTGCTACCAGGTGCCGGCGCTCTGCCGGCCGGGCCTCGGCGTCGTCGTCTCGCCGCTCATCGCGCTGATGGAGGACCAGGTGGCGGCGCTGCGCCAGCAGGGCGTCGCCGCCGCCGCGCTGCATTCGGGCCTCGACGAGGAGGAGCGCGGGCGCGTCTCGCGCGACCTCGCGAACGGGCGGCTGAAGCTCCTCTACGTCTCGCCCGAGCGCCTCGCGCTGGAGGGCACGGCGGAGCGCCTCGCGCGGCGGGACCTCGCCCTCTTCGCGGTGGATGAGGCGCACTGCATCTCCGCCTGGGGCCACAACTTCCGCCCCGAGTACCGCGCGCTGACGATGCTGGCCGAGCGCTTCCCCGAGGTGCCACGCGTGGCCCTCACCGCGACGGCCGACGCCCGCACGGTGGACGACATCCGCGAGCGCCTGTCGCTGACCGACGCGCCGGTGTTCCGCGGCAGCTTCGACCGGCCGAACATCCGGATCGAGGTGGCCGCGCGGGACAACGCGACCGCGCAGATCGCCGCCTTCATGGACGAGGCCGACGACGGCCGCGGCGCGGGCATCATCTACTGCCCGAGCCGCGCCGAAACCGAGCGCACGGCCGCCCGCCTGAAGAAGGAGGGCTTCGACGCGCTGCACTACCACGCCGGGATGGAGGCGTCGGACCGCCGGGCGGCCGAGCGCCGCTTCTCCTCCGGCGATCCCGTGGTGATGGCGGCGACCATCGCCTTCGGCATGGGCATCGACCGGCCGGACGTGCGCTGGGTGGCCCACCTCTCCCTCCCGGGCGGCCCCGAGGCCTGGTACCAGGAGATCGGGCGCGCCGGGCGCGACGGGGCGCCCGCGCGGGCGATGCTGCTCTACGGCGCGGAGGACATCGCCGTCGCCCGCCGCCGCATCGCCGAGAGCCCGGCGGCGGACACGCAGAAGCGCCTCGACCACGAGCGGCTGGACCGTCTCGTCGCCATCGTGGAGAGCGCGACCTGCCGGCGGCGCCTGCTGCTGCGCTGCTTCGGGGACGACCTGGAGAAGGACTGCGGCAACTGCGACGCCTGCCTCCGCCCGCCACGGCTGGTGGATGCGACGGAGGCGGCGCGCAAGCTCCTCTCGGCCGTCCACCGCACGGGGGGGCGCTTCGGGCTCGGGCACGTGGTGGACGTGCTGCGGGGCAACCGGACGGAGAAGGTCGGCTCCTTCGGGCATGACGGGCTCTCGGTCTTCGGCATCGGGCGCGACGTGGCGGACGGGGCCTGGAAGAACATCGCGCGCCACCTGCTGGCCCGCGGCGCGCTGGAGATGGCGGGGGACGGCAAGTTCCCGATCTACCAGGCGACGGAGGCCGCGCGGCCGATCCTCAAGGGCGCGCAGCCCGTCCTCCTGCAGGAGGCGGCGCTGCGGGACGCCGCCCGCGCCCCCCGGCGCCAGCGCGGGGAGCGGCGCGCGGCCACGGCCTTCTCCGGCCCGCCAGCCGACGGCGGCACCTTCGAGGCGCTGCGGGCCTGGCGGAAGGAGGAGGCGACGCGCCAGGCGGTGCCCGCCTACGTCATCTTCCCCGACCGCACGCTGGAGGAGATCGCCGCCCGCCGCCCCGGCAACATCGACGCCCTTGCCTCCGTCCACGGGGTCGGGGCCTCGAAGCTGGAGCGCTACGGGCAGGACGTGCTGCGGGTGCTGCGGGAGGCGGGCTGAGGAGGCTTCCCACCCCCGGTCCGGGGCGCGACGGCAAGATGATGCGAATGACTTGCAGAAACTCTCGCAACTGCTAGAACCCTCCCGCCCGGCAAGGTCCGGGGAGGAGCGGCGCGGCATGTACATCTGCCTCTGCAACGGCCTGAGCGACACGCGGATCCAGGCGGCCATCGATGCCGGGGCGAGCCGCACGCACGACGTCTACGCGGCCTGCGGCTGCCGGGCGCAGTGCGGCTGCTGCACGGCCACCATCCTCGGCCTGCTGCGCGCCCCGGCGACGGCGGCGGAAGGATCGGCGGGCGCGGCGTAACGGCGATTGACCACCCGCCGGGCAGGCGGCATCACCGCCTTCTTTGAGGAAGGGGCGTGCCATGGCCGGTGATCCGAAGGTCATCGAGTACCTGAATACCCAGCTCACCAACGAGCTGACGGCGATCAACCAGTACTTCCTCCACGCCCGCATCCTGAACCACTGGGGCGTCACCCGACTCGGCAAGCACGAGTACGAGGAATCGATCGAGGAGATGCGCCACGCCGACTGGCTCATCAAGCGCATCCTCTTCCTCGACGGCCTGCCCAACGTGCAGCGCCTGAACCAGGTGCTGATCGGGCAGACGGTGAAGGAGGTGCTGGAGTGCGACTCCCGCCTCGAGCAGAAGGCCATCGGCGACCTCAAGGACGGCATCGCCCATTGCGAGTCCGTGCGCGACTACGTCTCGCGCGACCTCCTGCTGAAGATCCTCGCTGACGAGGAGAAGCACGAGGACTTCCTCCACGCCCAGTTCACGCTCATCGAGCGGATCGGCGAGGAGCGCTTCACGCTGCTCAACTCCGATCCGGCGCCCGACCAGGACCACTGAGCCCGGCGCGTGGGCGGAGGGGAGGTTCCCTCCGCCCCGCCGGCATCAGGCCGGCACGAGCCGCCCGCCCTCCAGCCGCACCGACCGGTCGTGGAAGGCCGCGACGGCCGGGCGGTGGGCGATGGAGATGATGGCCGTGCCCGGCAGCCTCTCCCGCACCAGGGCGTAGAGCTCCGCCTCCGCGGCCGCGTCGAGGCTCGCCGTCGCCTCGTCGAGGAAGAGCCAGGCCGGGCGCTGCAGCAGGGCGCGGGCGAAGGCCAGCCGCTGCTGCTCGCCGCCCGAAAGGACGCGCTCCCAGTCATCGGCGCTGTCGAGGCGCGGGATGAGCCGGGCCAGGCCGACATCGGCCAGGGCCTCCTGCACCTGGTCCTCGTGGAAGGCGGTTTCGGTGGTGGGGTAGCAGACGCTCCTCCGCAGCGTGCCGAGAGGCAGGTAGGGGCGCTGCGGCAGGAAGAGCGCCGCCCGCCCGGCGGGGACCCGGACGCGCCCCCGGCCGAAGGGCCAGATGCCCGCGAGCGCCCGGAAGAGGGTCGACTTGCCGCTGCCCGACGGACCCGTGAGCAGCACCGCCTCGCCCGGGGCGACGGAGAGGGAGGCGTCCTCCAGAAGGCGCCGGCCGTCCGGCAGCCAGACGTCCAGGCCCAACGCTTCCAGGCCGTCGCGGGCCTCGGTGCTCACCGAAGGGCCTTCGCCGGCATGGGCCTCGGCCTCCGACACGGCGCGTTCGAAGCCGGTCAGGCGCTGCACCGTGGCGCGCCACTCCGCGACCTCCGGGTAGTTGTTGACGAGCCAGGAAAGGGATTCCTGCACCTGCCCAAAGGCCGTCGAGGTCTGGATGAGGCCGCCGAGCGGGATCCGGCCGGCGAAGTAGTTCGGGGCCACGACGACGAAGGGGAAGATCGTCGCGACCTGGCCGAAGCCCTGCGTGAAGAAGGTCACCTGCTTCGTCGCCCGCATGACGTCCCACCAGTTGGCGACCACCGCCGTGAAGCGCCATTCCAGTCCGGCGCGTTCCTCTTCCTCGCCGCGATGAAGGGCAATGCCCTCGACATGGTCGCGCACGCGGACGAGCGAGTAGCGGAAGTCGGCCTCCACCCGCTCCTTCCTGAAGTTCAGCGGGACCAGCTTCCGGCCGATGGCGTGCGTGATCCAGGTTCCGGCGACCGAGTAGGCCAGCGCGACCCAGACGAGATAGCCGGGGATGTTGACGCCAAAGACCGTCATGTCGCCCGATAGCCCCCAGAGAACGAAGACGAAGGAGACGAGGGTCACCACGGCCCGCATCAGCCCGAGGCCGAGGGTGAGGGTGTTCTCCACAAAGAGCCGGGTGTCGTCGGCGATCCGCTGGTCGGGGTTGTCGGCGCCGCCATCGCCGCTTGCGGCCATGCGGTAATAGGCGCGGTGGCTCAGCCAGCGCGCGGCGAGGCTCTCCGCCAGCCACTTCCGCCAGCGGATCTGCAGGGCCTGCTTGAGGTAGAGGGCGTAGACCGCAACGACGATGTAGAGCGCGGCGAGAAGGCTGAAGCCGGGCAGGAAGCCCGTGTCCGCGGTCGAGTGGCCGAGCAGCAGCAGGCCGATGAAGGAGTCCCAGTCCTTCGCCTCGAGGGCGTTGTAGAAGCCCCGCTGCCAGTAGGTGAGGATGACGTTCATCGCCACCAGCCCGAGGTTCAGGACCACCACCACCGCCAGCAGCCCGCGCGCCGCCCAGCGCCCCTCGCCCGTCCAGAAGGGCCGCGACAGCGCCCAAGCGTCACGGATGGCGGCGAAGGCGTTCGACATGGCGGGCGAGTCCGGAGCGATTCGGGGAGGAGTGTCCCTCCCCGGCCGCTCCGGTCAATCGGCTGCCGGCGGGCTAGCCCTCCGCCAGGGGCGCGCGGAGGCGGATGACGCCGCGGAGCTCCTCGAGCGCGGCCGGGCGGCCCTTGCGCAGAACCTCCAGCCGCCCCTCCCGCGCCAGGGCCACGGCCGCCTGCCGCACCGGGCCCATGAGCGGCTGCCAGGCCTCCGGCCGGAGGGCACGGGCGACCTCGCTCGGGCAGATGCTCTTGCCGGGCTCGCGGCCGGCGAGCCGGCGGAGGATTTCGTCCTGGATGATCTGTCGGTCGGGCGCGCTGGTCATGGGGGCGGGTTAGGACGGATGGGGGACGGCCGCCAGCCCGATCGCTCCCGGGCACCGGCGGCGGACAAGAAAAGGGGCGGGACCCTGCGGCCCCGCCCCCTTTGCTCTCCCGTGAGGGGATCGCCTGCTCAGCGCAGGACGATCTCCACGCGGCGGTTCTGCGGCTCGCGCACGCCGTCGGCGGTCGGGACCAGTGGGCGGCTCTCGCCGAAGGCCTGGATCGACATCTGGCTGCGGGACACCCCGCGCTGCGCCAGCTCGGCCGCGACGGCCTCGGCGCGGCGCTGCGACAGGCGCTGGTTGTACTGCGGCGTGCCGGAGCGGTCGGCGTGGCCGGCCACCTCGATGCGGGTCGTGCCGGTCGTGTTCACGGCCTGGGCGGCCTCGGCGATGATCTGGCGGGCGCGGTCCGTCAGGTCGGCGCGGTCGAAGTCGAAGAACACGAGGTAGGTGCGGGCCGGGGCCGGGGCCGCGGCGGGCGCCGGGGCAACGGTCGGGGCCGGCGCCACCGGGCGCGGCTGGTTGAAGGCGTAGCGCAGGCCGATCAGGGCGGAGTGGTTGTAGTTCTCGGACTTCGTGCCGCCGCGCGAGGAGGAGAAGCCGCCGCCGCTGCTGGTCGTGTCGATGGAGTGCTCGAGCGTGCCGAGGAAGCGGTACTCGGCCGTCAGCGTGAGGCCCGTGACGCCGAACTGTGTCAGCGGCACGCCGAAGCCCGCGATGCCCTGGTAGGCGAAGCGGCCGTCGGTGTCGCTGCTGCGCAGCTGCCCGCCGAGGACGTTCACGCGCACGTCGTCGAAGTCGCGCCAGATGTAGCCGATACCGCCGCCGATGTAGGGCTGGATGTAGGTCGGCACGCCGAAGCGGGTGAAGTCGAGGTCATAGAGCGCGTTGACCATGACGCCGTAGCTGCGGGACTTGCCGTCGGCCTGGCTGGTCGTGCCGCGGAAGCCGCGGATCTTGTCCACGTCGTTCTGGCGGTAGCTACCCTCGACCTCGGCGCGCAGGCCGTTGCCGAAGCCCCAGCCGAGGCTGCCCAGGCCGACGAAGCCCGTGTCGAAGGCGATCTCGCCGCCCGGGTTGATGCCGGAGCGCGAGAGGGACTGGGCGAGGGGGCCGGTGGCGCCGAGCTTGGCGTCCTGCAGCCAGTTGGCGCCGAAGCCGCCGGCGATGTAGAGGCCGGTCACGGGCTGCGCCTGGGCGGCAAGGGGCAGCCCCAGCATCGTAGCGGCCAGAAGTGCCTTGCGAAGCGACATGGAGGGATCCTTAGAGAACGTGGGGGGACTGGACGGGATGTAGGTGCGTCCCGCTGGCCTTTCCAACATTCACCTAGGTTGAGGGTTCCAACGGTCCACCGCGTCCCCCTGCCCCTGTGTCCTGGAAGACACAGGTCTGGCCGCGGCCGTTGCGTCTGACATATGAAAAGGGGGCGGGACCCTGCGGCCCCGCCCCCCTTTGCTCTCCCGTGAGGGGATCGCCTGCTCAGCGCAGGACGATCTCCACGCGGCGGTTCTGCGGCTCGCGCACGCCGTCGGCGGTCGGGACCAGCGGGCGGCTCTCGCCGAAGGCCTGGATCGACATCTGGCTGCGAGCGATGCCACGGCGCGACAGTTCGGCCGCGACGGCCTCGGCGCGGCGCTGGGACAGGCGCTGGTTGTACTGGGGCGTGCCCGAGCGGTCGGCGTGGCCGGCCACCTCGATGCGGGTCGTGCCGGTCGTCGTGACCGCCTGGGCGGCCTCGGCGATGATCTGGCGGGCGCGGTCCGTCAGGTCGGCGCGGTCGAAGTCGAAGAACACGAGGTAGGTGCGGGCCGGGGCCGGGGCCGCGGCGGGCGCCGGGGCGACGGCGACGGGGGCGACCGGGCGCGGCGCGTTGAAGGCGTAGCGCAGGCCCAGGAGCACCGAGTGGGTGTTCACCTGGGTCTCGGTGCTGATCCGGCGCGTCCCGGTCGCGGCGGAGATGTAGGTGGTCGCCAGGCTCGGCTCGAGCGTGCCGAAATAGCGGTACTCGGCCGTCAGGGAGAGGCCGGGGGAGGCCGCGATCGGCACGGCGAGGCCGGCGATGCCCTGGTAGGCGAAGCGGCCCTCCGTCCCGATGATCTCCAGCGCGGTCCCGTTCGCGCCGCGAACCCGCACGGTCTCGTAGTTCGTCCACCCGTAGCCGAGGCCGGCGCCGAGATAGGGGATGACGGGGGCGTCGGGGATGATGAAGTCGTAGAACAGGTTCGCCATCGCGGCGTAGCTGCGGTGGTGCCCGCTGCTGCTGAGCGGGCGGGGCAGGGCCCCGAAGCCCGAGACCTCATCCACGTCGTTGCGGTGGTAGTTGCCCTCGATTTCCGCCCGGAAGCCGTTGCCGTAGCCCCAGCCCAGGCTGCCGACGACGGTGTAGCCGGTGTTGAAGCTGGCGGAACCGGTGCCCGCGCCGGCGAGGGCGAGGCCGGACCGGGGCGTGAGATCCGCGTCCTGGAGCCAGGTCGCGCCTCCACCGCCCGCGATGTAGAGGCCGGAGACCGGCTGGGCCTGCGCCAGAAGAGGGGCGACAAGCCCAAGAGACAGGGCCGACCAGCGAAGGAGCTGCCTTCTGGTACCTCTCGGAACGAATCAATCACGAATACGTTACGACATCGGTACTGGCTTGGCGAGTGCGCTCCGCCGCTTCCGGCCTGCTTTGACCGGGCCGGGCAGGCAGTTCGGGCGGCCCGGTCCTCCGCTTCAACCCGGCCGGAGCGCCCGGTCAAGAACGCGCGCGCTGTGCAGCGCCTCGCGCCCCGTCAGCTCCTGGATCTGGTGGCGGCAGGAGGTGCCGTCGGCCACGATGAGGTCGGCCTCCGGCGCCGCGCGCACCGCCGGCGCCAGGGAGAGCTCGCCCATGGCCTTGGAGACCTCCACCCGCCGCGCGTCGTAGCCGAAGGCCCCCGCCATCCCGCAGCAGGAGGAGGTGATGGGCTTCACCTCCATCCCCGGCACCGCGCGCAGGGCCTTCACGGCGTCCGGGAAGGCGCCGAAGGACTTCTGGTGGCAGTGGCCGTGGATATGGGCCGCCGGCGCAACGGCCTGGAGCGGCAGCTCCGCCTTCTCCCGGACGAGGAACTCCGACAGCAGCACCGCGCGGTCGGACAGCCGGTCGGCCTCCGCGCCGGGAAGGAGGGACTTGAACTCGTCCCGAAGAGTGAGGAGACAGGAGGGCTCCAGCCCGATCACCGGCAGGTCCGAGCCGGAAAGGGCGTCCATGGTCCGCCGCGCCTCCGCCCGCGCCTCGTCCACCATGCCCGCCGCGAGATAGGTGCGGCCGCAGCAGAGCGGGCGCGCGCTGTCCGCCGCGCGCGCGGACACCGCGCGGTAGCCCGCCGCGCGCAGGACGCGCCGGGCGGCGTGCAGGTTCTCCGGCTCGAAGTAGCGGTTGAAGGTGTCGGCGAGCAGGACGACGTCGCCGCGCGGGGCGGGCGCGTCCTCGGCCGGGTCTCGGAAGGGGCGGGGGGCGAAGCGGGGCAGGGCGCGCTCGCGCGCGAAGCCGAGCGCCCTCTCGCCGATCGCCCGCGCGCCCGGCACCCACTCGCGCGCGTTCGCCAGCGCCGGCAGGCGGGAGGCGAGCGGCGCCCAGCGCGGCAGGCTCGCGATCAGACGGTCCTTGGCGGAGACGCCGTGGCGTTGCGCGCGGGCGTGTTGCGCCTCGATCTTCATCTTCGCCATGTCGACGCCGGTCGGGCACTCGCGCTTGCAGGCCTTGCAGGAGACGCAGAGCGACATCGCCTCCGCCACCTCGTCCGAGGCCAGGGCGTCGGGGCCGAGCTGGCCGGTGAGCGCGAGGCGCAGCGTGTTGGCGCGGCCGCGCGTGAGGTCGCGCTCGTTGCGCGTCGCGCGGAAGCTCGGGCACATCACGCCGGCGTCGAACTTCCGGCAGGTGCCATTGTTGTTGCACATCTCGACGGCGCCCAGAAAACCACCTTGCGGGCCCGGCCAGGCCGACCAGTCCAGCACCGGCTTCACGGCGGGGTCGGGCGCGTAGTTCGGCGGGTAGCGGAACAGTGTGCGGTCGTCCATCCGCGCCGGGCGCACGACGCGGCCGGGGTTCATCAGCCCCGCGGGGTCGAAGGCGTCCTTCACCGCCTCGAAGGCGCGCACGATGCGCGGGCCGAACATCTCCTCGTGGAACTCGGAGCGGACGATGCCGTCGCCGTGCTCGCCGGAATGGCTGCCCTTGTACGCGCGGACGAGGGCGAAGCACTCCTCGGCGATCTCGCGCATCCGGCGCACGTCCTCGCCGTCCTTCATGTTCAGCACGGGGCGGACGTGCAGGCAGCCGACGCTCGCGTGGGCGTACCAGGTGCCCTTCGTGCCGTGGCGCTCGAAGACGTCGTTGAGGCGCTCGGTGTAGTCGGCGAGGTCGTCGAGCGCGACCGCGGTGTCCTCGATGAAGGAGACCGGCTTCCCGTCGCCCTTCATGGACATCATGATGTTGAGCCCAGCCTCGCGCACCTCGGCGACCGCCGCCTGGAAGCCGGGATCCACGCAGCGCACGACCTGGCCGGGCAGGCCGAGGTCGCCCATCATCTCGTCCAGCCGGTCCAGCTCGCGCTCCAGCGCCGCGTCCTCGTGGCCGTGGAACTCGACGATCAGGAGGCTGTCCGGCTCGCCGATGACGATGCGGTCGATCGTGTTCTTGTAGATCGCGATCGACCGGCCGAGGTCGATCATGGTGCGGTCCACCAGCTCCACCGCCTCGGGGTTGAGGGTGACGAGGTGCCTGGAGGCCTCCATCGCGCGCCGGAAGGTCGGGAACTGGCAGATGCCGAGCGCCTTGCGCGGCTTGATCGGCCAGAGCTTGAGGTCGATCCCCGCGGAGAAGGCGAGCGTCCCCTCGCTGCCCACCAGGATGCGCGCGAGGTTGCCGCGGCCGCTGGCGCGCGCCTCTGGCGTCAGCGCCTCGAGGTTGTAGCCGCCGACGCGCCGCAGCACCTTTGGGAAGCGCGCCGCGATCTCGGCGGCCTCCGCGGCGCCGAGGGTGCGAAGCCGGTTCACGAGCTCCGCCACCGAGCCGGGCACGCCCTCGCCGAGGTTCTCGGGCAGCTCGCCGAAGGCGAAGCGCGCGCCGTCCGGCAGGATGGCGTCGATCGAGAGCACGTTGTCGGCCATGAGCCCGTAGCGGATCGACTTCGAGCCGCAGGAGTTGTTCGCCGTCATCCCCCCGATCGTGCAGCGCGCCCAGGTCGAGGGGTCGACGGGGAAGAAGAGCCCGTCCCCCTTCAGCGCGTCGTTCAGCGCGCCGAGCGCGATGCCCGGCTGCACCGTGGCGCGCATCGCGGCCTTGTCCACGGAGACCACGTTCCGGAGGTGGCGCGTGCAGTCGACCACGAGCGCCCGGTTCACCGTCTGCCCGCACTGGCTGGTGCCGCCCCCGCGCGGCAGGACGGGCACGCCCTCCTCGCGGCAGATGGCCATGGCGGTGGCCACGTCCTCCACCGTGCGGGGCACGAGGACGCCGATGGGCTCTACCTGGTAGATGCTGGCGTCCGTCGCGTAGCGGCCGCGGTCTCCCGCGCCGAACAGCACCTCGCCCGCGGTCTCGCGCTTCAGGCGGGCGCTGAGGCGGCTGTCGCCGGGGGCGATGCGCGAGCGGGTGATGGCGTTCATCGGGGCGTCTCCTCGGGCGCGCAAGCTAGCCGAGGGGGGCCTGCCCGTCGCATCCATAATCCTCATCAATCGAACGCGCCGAACTCATCCGCCGCGCGGTGACGCGTCACCCGCGGCGCGCGATGACGGCGACGGGGCCCCCGCCGTCCGGCCCCTGGTGCTCCGCGCCGCCGGAGACGAAGAGGTCGGTCCGGCCCACCGCCGCCGCGACCACGCCGCCGACCAGGGCGCGGGCGTGGCGCGTCGCGTTGATGTCGCTGTCGTCGGCCATGATGTGGCGGCGCCCGCGGATCTCGCCAGAGGAGGAGGGCTCGGCCTTCACGAGCAGCGCGACGACCCGCTCGGCCGCTTGCGGGTCGAGCTGCCCGCCGCCGGTGTCGAGCCCGGCGCCGGCCAGGGCGCGCTGGACCGCCGGCAGGTCGATCCCGTCCCGCATGACGTCGTGGGCGATGGCGAGGTCCCCGGCCCAGCCCGAGCCCATGCCGAAGACGATCACCTCGTTCCGCGTCAGCTCCACCCCGGCCGAGGCGCTCGCCCGCCGCGACCAGAGGGAGAGGTCCCGCCCGATCGCCGCGTCCGAGAGGGCGGTGCGCGGCACCTCCTCGAGCGCGAGGGCGACGCCGAGCGCCGAGGCGCCGCGGGAGAGGCCCATCGACTCGTAGGTGTCGGCGGTGGCGACCTCCCGGCCGCGCGACGCCGCCTCCGCGACGCGCGCGGTGGTGAGGAGGGGGCACTTCACCTGGACGAAGTGGACCTCCTCGGGCCGGGAGAGCCCCGCCTCGCGCATGGCCTGCCGCACGGCGGCCGCGGTCGCCTCGACCTGCGCCATCCGGCCGATCTCCTCCGGGCGGAAGGCCGGGGTGAAGGCGGCGCCGATGGCGAGCGCCCCGGTCGGCGCCTCCTCCGTCTCGGCCACGCTGAGCACGAGGAAATGGGGCGAGAGCCCGCCTTCCGTGCCGCCCGACATCACCATGGCCACGCGCTCGAGCACCGCCTCCCGTGTCGTGCGCAGGCGCGCCGCCAGCATCGTGCCGAGCTCAGCCACGGCGTAGGCACGGGTGAAGTCGTTGACGCAGCCGTTCCCCTCGGTCTTGCCGAGGATGGCGACGATGGCCGACGGGTCCAGCCCGCCGTCGATCAGCGCCTCGACCGCCGAGACGTCGCCCGGATGGGCCATGGGAACGCGGTGGAGGGCGGCGCGGCGTGTCATGGCGCGAAGGCTGGCCGGAAGAACCCTGGAGGGAAAGCCCCCCGCCTCCCGGGGCATCCATAATCCTCATCAATGGGAGGTGCCGAACTCATTGGCAGGCCGTGGGGCCGGGGGCTAGACGGGGGGCAGAGCGGAGGACGCCCATGGCCTATTTCACCACCCGACCCGAGAACGGGCGGCACTTCCTGCAGATTCCCGGGCCCACCAACGTGCCCGACCGCGTCCTCCGCGCCCTCGACAACCCGACCATGGACCATCGCGGCCCCGACTTCGGCCTCCTCGGCAAGCGGGTGCTGGAGAAGGTGAAGCCCGTCTTCGGCACCGAGGGGCCGGTGGTGATCTATCCCTCCTCCGGCACCGGGGCCTGGGAGGCGGCGCTGGTGAACACGCTCTCCCCCGGCGACGCGGTGCTCATGTGCGAGACCGGCTGGTTCGCCCATCTCTGGCAGGAAATGGCGGAGCGCCTCTCGCTCAAGCCGCGGCTGCTCGAGACCGACTGGCGCCAGGCGGCCGACGTGCCGGCCATCGAGGCGGCGCTGCGCGCGGACAAGGGGCACGAGATCAAGGCGGTCTGCGTCGTCCACAACGAGACGAGCACGGGCTGCACGTCCCGCATCGACGAGGTCCGCCGCGCCATGGACGCGGCAGGCCATCCGGCGCTGCTGCTGGTCGACACGATCTCCTCCCTCGGCTCGGTGGAGTACCGCCACGACGAGTGGGGCGTGGACGTCACCGTGTCCGGGAGCCAGAAGGGGCTGATGCTGCCGCCCGGCCTCTCCTTCAACGCGGTGTCGGAGAAGGCGATCAAGGCGAGCGAGTCGGCGCGCCTGCCGCGCAGCTTCTGGGACTGGAAGCCGATGCTGGCCGCCAACGCGACCGGCTACTTCCCCTACACGCCCGCGACGAACATGCTCTACGCGCTCGACACCGCCATGGACATGCTCCACGAGGAGGGGCTTCCGAACGTCTACGCGCGCCACGAGCGCCACGCCGAGGCGACGCGGCGCGCGGTCCGCGCCTGGGGCCTCGAGGTGCAGTGCGCCGAGCCCCGGCACTTCTCGCCCGTGCTGACGGCCGTGCGCCTGCCCGAGGGCCACTCGGCCAACGCGCTCCGCGCGACCATCCTCGAGCGCTTCGACATGTCCCTCGGCAACGGGCTCGGGCGGTTGAACGACCGGGTGTTCCGCATCGGGCATCTCGGCGCCTTCAACGACCTCACCCTCCTCGGCACCCTCGGCGGCGTCGAGATGGGGCTGCGCGTCGCCGGCGTCCCGCACGAGGACGGCGGGGTGAGGGCGGCGATGGACTACCTTTCCGGCAACGCCTGACCGGCGCGGAGGGCGGGCGCGCATGGCCGCGATCGACCACATCGTCATCGGCGCGGCGACGCTCGAGCAGGGCGCGGACTTCGTCGAGGCGCTGCTCGGCGTCCGCCCCGGGCCGGGCGGCATCCACGCGGGCGCCGGCACCCACAACCTTCTCCTTGGTCTGGGGGAGGGCTGCTACCTCGAGGTGATCGCGCGCGACCCGGCCCAGCCGAATCCTCCGCTGCCGCGGCTCTTCGGCCTCGACGACCCCGCCCGGCGGCGCCGCCTCGCGGCGCGGCCGGGGCCCATCGCCTGGGTGGCCCGCACGGAGGGGCTGGAGGCGCTCGCCGCCCGCCTGGGCCCGGCGAGCGCCGGCCGGGTGCGGCGCATGGCGCGCGGCACCCTCTCCTGGATCCTGGCCTCCCCGCCGGAGGAGGCGGGCTTCGACGGGCTGCTGCCCACGCTGATAGACTGGGGCGCCGCGGGGCCGCCCGCCGGCCTTCCGGACAGCGGCTGCCGGCTCCTTGCGATCGAGGGCGAGCACCCGCGGGCTGACGCCCTCTCCGCCGCGCTGCGGGACCGCGGGTTGGAGGGCGTCCTCCGCCCGCGCGCGGCCGCCGCGCCGCGGCTCGTCCTTCGCCTGCGGGACGCCGCCGGAGGGGAGATCGAAGCTTCGGCGCCGTGATTGAAATTTAGCATCTGTTCACCTCCTGCGGTTGCGTGGGATAGCGCAGGAGAAGGCCGGCGGCGGCCTGCCCGGGAGAACGTCTTGCGCGACACGGTTCCAGCGAGGAAGCTCACGGAAGAGCGATCAGCGCGGTTGGGATTCGTTTACGGTAGCGTGCGACGTTTCGTGTCTCAGACTTCCAGGAAGAACCCTTGGCCCTTCGTCGCATGCCTGGCGCCGTGACGTGGCACCGCCCCCCAGGCGCGGAATAGGCGGGCCGTGACCGCGCGCGTGCTGGTGGTGGACGACATCGCCGCCAACCTAAAGCTCCTCGAGGCCCGGCTGAACGCCGAGTACTACGAGGTGGCGCTGGCCAATTCCGGCCCGGAGGCGCTGCGGCTCGCGCAGTCCTGGTCGCCCGACGTCATCCTCCTCGACGTGATGATGCCCGGCATGGACGGCTACGAGGTCTGCCGCTTGCTCAAGGGCTCGCCGCTCACCTCCTACATCCCCGTCGTGATGATCACCGCCCTGGTGGACCAGGCCGAGCGCGTGCGCGGGCTCGAGGCGGGGGCGGACGACTTCCTCTCCAAGCCGGTCGACCACGCGACGCTCTTCGCGCGGCTGCGCGCGCTCCTGCGCACAAAGCAGGTGCTCGATGCCTTCCGCCTGCGCGCCGAGACGGCGAAGGACCTCGGCTTCGAGCCGATGCCCGACCCCTCCCGCAGCGTCACCGGCGCGAGCGCGCTGCTGGCGACTGAGGACGACGGGGAGGCGGCCTCCCTCGCCGCCATCCTAGCCCAGGACGGCATCCGCGTGACCCGCGCGCCCGACGCCGCCACCGCCTGGGCCCGCCTGCTGGGCGACGACTTCGACCTCGCGGTCCTCAGCCTCTGGCTCGACGAGGGGGAGGGGCTCCGGCTCGCGTCCCGCATGCGCGCGCAGGCCTCGACGCGGGAGGTCCCCGTGCTGCTCGTGGCGGACGTGGACCAGCGCAACCAGGTGCTGCGCGGCTTCGACCTCGGGGCCAACGACCACGTCCTTCGCCCGGTCGACGCGAACGAGCTTCGCGCGCGGGCCCGGAACCAGATCCGCCGCAAGCGCTACCAGGAGCGCCTGCGCGGCGACCTCCAGCGGAGTCTCGAGCTCGCGGTGACGGACAGCCTGACGGGGCTGCGCAACCGCCGCTACGTCACCCGCCACCTTGAGGGGCTGCTGCGCGCCGGGGGCGCCACGATGCTCCTGATCGACGTCGACCGCTTCAAGACGGTGAACGACACCTACGGCCACGGCTTCGGCGACGCCGTGCTGAAGGAGGTGGCCGAGCGGCTCCGCCTGCATCTCCGCGCTGTGGACGTGGTCGCGCGCTTCGGGGGCGAGGAGTTCGTCGTGGCGATGTCGCCGCAGCCGCCCGAGGACGCGACGATGGTGGCCGAGCGGCTTCGCCTGTCGATCTGCGAGCGGCCGATCCGGGTGGGGGAGCGCTCGCTCGAGGTGAGCATCAGCATCGGCGTGGCCGTCGCGGTGCCGGAATGCACGGTCGACACCCTGGCCGGCACCGCCGACCTCGCGCTCTACCGCGCGAAGGAGAAGGGGCGGAATCGGATCGAGGTCGCCGACGGCGCCGACTGGGCGCGCGCCCGCGCCTGAGCGCCGGCCCCCGGGCCGACGACGCGCGTCAGCGCCCGCCTTCGATCCCGAGGCCGCCGATCGAGGTGTTGATGAAGCGGAGATGCGCGCTCGGCGCCGGCGCCTCCGCCACCTCCTGCATCGGCCCGTTCGCGCGCACCATGATCGGGCCGCGCGGCGCGCCGCCCTCGGGGCGGTTGAAGACGAAGCCGTAGGTCGGGTAGACGCGGCCGAAGCTGCCGGGCTCGCGCCCGATCTGCACGCGCACCTCGGTCCAGTCGTTGTTGTCGGAGACGTCGATGACCGTGATGTCGCGGGTCACGGTGCCCTTGCGGATCCCCGGCCCTTCCCAGTTCGCGTGGTGCACCGTGATCTCGCGCGCCGAGACCTGCCGCTCGACGACCGCGACATGGCCGAGCCGCATGCCGCCCGAAGGCCGGAACACGAGCACGGAGCCGACCTCGGGGCGATGGCCGCGCTGGTAAAGGCCGGCCGCGTTGTTCCACCAGGTGCCGCCGTTGCCGATGATCTCGATGCCCGAGACCATCCGGGCGTAGGGCACGCAGGAAATCCGCGCCGCGAAGTCGTAGCGCGGCGCCATGGTGGCCAGGGGGGTCTCGCGCTCCTCGGCGCGGCGCGTCGCGCCGGCCTTCGGGCCGGAGGTGCGGAGCGGGCGGGAGGGCTGGGCCTCGCGCGCCCCGTCGCTCTCGCCGGCGGACGGGGCGGCGGAGACGTGCTTCGTGTTGCTGCGGCTGGGGGAGGCGGCGGCGCTTGCGATGAGCTGCGGCGCGAGCACCAGCCCGCAGGTCACGACGATGGCAGCAGCGTTCTTGGCCCGCATGTAGTCCCCCAAAACAGTGTCCTTCGCCCCCACCGGTGTTCGACCGGTCGCGCCGCTGCGGCGCCGTCACGCCGGTGTTACTCAGGCGGTGTTAGGGTCTGGGGCGAAAACCGGGCAACCGATGATCCCGCCGCGGCGCAGCAAAGGGATCGATTTGCCGGTTCGGCGAGAGCGCCCGTTCAAGGATCGGGAACGATGTCCTAGGGATTGGACAGAACGTCGTCTGAGGACACAGTGTGGCTGCCGGGCGGCCACAGAGTCTTAGTGGTTGAAAACGCAACGCTTTGGGCAACCATGCCGCGTCGGCGGTGCCTGATAGGGTGGCTCCGGGGCGGCCGGACGGCGCGCCCCGGGCCGGGCGCCGTCAGCGGCAGGCGGTGACCATGATCTCCACGAGGTGGCGCGGGTCGGCCATGTTGGCCTCGACGCAGGCGCGCACGGGGGCGCCGCCCTGGGGCAGCCAGCCCGTCCAGAGCTTGTTCATGGCGTCGCGGTCGCGGATGTCCTTCAGCCAGACCTGGGCCTGCAGCAGGCGGGTCTTGTCGGTGCCGTGCTCCTCCAGCGCGGCGTCGATCTTGGCCAGCACCTGCTGCGTCTGGCCGGTGACGTCCTGGGAGAGGTCGTCGGCGGTGATGCCGGCGAGGTAGACGAAGCCGTGGTACTCGACCGAGGTCGAGAGGACGGGGCCGACGCCCTTGCGAAGGATCGCGCTCATGTCTGAAGTCTCCGAGGCCGGAATGGCGCGGGGCTTCTAGGGCGCCGGACGGGGGGGCGGCAAGGCACCGCCCGCCCGGCGCCCCGGAAAGCCCGCCCAGGGCACCCGGCTCAGGGCACCCGGACGGGGCCGCCGCTCGCCGCCGCGTGGATCATCGTCTCGAAGACGCTGACGCCGTGGACGGCCTCCTCGAGGGGCAGCGGGTAGGCCGGCCCGCCCGCGACAGCCGCGGCGAAGGCCTCCAGCTCGGCGCGCTCGATGTCGGCCCGCTCGAAGCGCCGCTCCCAGCCCTCGCCCTCGCGCGGGTGGAAGACGAGCGTCTCCGCGTCGCGCTGCTCGAGCCGGCCCTGGCTGCCGAACAGCCCCACCCGCCAGACCCGCGGCGCCGAGGCGAGGGTGGCGAAGAGCCCCGTCGGCCCGGCGCGGAAGCGGCAGAGCATGGCGGTCGTGTCGTCGAGCCCGTTCTCCAGCACCCGGGCCTGGCTGAGGACCGAGACCTGCTCGATGGGGCCCGCGAGGTTGATCAGCGCGTCGATCATGTGGATGCCCATGGCACCCATGCCGCCGAGCGGGCTCTCGTGGGGGTCGGCGCGCCACATGCCGGGCTTCCAGCCCTCCGCGCCGGCGCCGCTGATCTGGCCCTCGACGTGCATGAGCGTGCCGAGCGCGCCCTCCGCCAGCAGGCGCTTCATCTCGGCGATCGCCGGCAGGAAGCGCCGGTTGTGGCCGAGCGCCAGGACGACGCCCGCCTCCCGGCAGGCCGCGACCGCCGCCTCGGCCTCGGCCTTTGAGAGGGCGAAGGGCTTCTCGACGAAGACGTGGCGGCCGGCCCGCGCGGCCGCGACCACCTGTCCCGCGTGCTGCCGGTGAGGCGTGGCCAGCACCACGGCCTTCACCCGCGGGTCGGCGAGGACGGCGTCGAGGTCGGGCAGGAGGTCGATCCCCTTCTCCGCCGCCCAGCCGCGCGCCTTGTCCGGGCTGCGGGTCGCCCCGGCGACGAAGCGGAGGCCGGTGCCGTTCCGCCCCTGCACGCTGTTCACCAGGGTCTGCCCCCAGCGCCCCATCCCCACCAGCGCGGCTTCCAGCATCACGGCGTCTCCTTCGGTGCCTCGAGTTGTCGGGCGATCCCGCCCATGCGGGAGAGGCCCCAGGCAAAGATCCCGACGGCCAGCAGCGCGGCGACGAGCGTGGGCAGGCGGAGCCCGAAGGCCTCCCCCGCCGTGCCGAGGGCGAGCGCCCCGAGCGCCGGGCAGGCGCGGGTTACGAGCGCCCAGAGCGACATGATGCGTCCCCGCATGGCCGGCGAGGCCGCCGTCTGCGCCAGCACCTGCACGGAGATGCCGTGCGCCGAGGCCGCCGCCCCGATGAGGGCCGCGCAGAGCATGGCGACGGGGAAGGCGCCGGTCGCGACGAAGGCCGCCGTCGCCGCGGCCTGGGCGAGGATGGCGAGAACGGCGACGCGGGTGGTGCCGGCCAGCCGCCCGCGCGAGGCCACCACCAGCCCGGAGACGAGCGCGCCGACCGCGAAGCAGGCGGTCAGGGCCGCCAGCGACTCCGCGCCCCGGCCGAAGAGCCGCTCGACATAGGGCGGCAGGATCTCCTGCACGCCGCGCAGCAGCACGGAGGTCGCGGCGGAGAAGGCGATGATCGGGCCGAGGCCGGGGTGGCGGGCGACGTAGCGGAAGCCCTCCAGCGTTTCGGCGAGAAGGGAACTCGTGGCGGGGTGGCCGCGCCGCTGGGCGGCGTCCACCCGCAGCCAGGGCATGGAGAGGCTGGCGAAGCTCTGGCCGAGGGCGTTGCAGAGGATCGCCGGCGCGACGCCCCAGGCCGCGATGACCGCGCCTGCGACCCCTGGGCCGATGAAGCGCGCGACGTTGAAGAGAAGGCTGTTCGTCGCGACCGCCGCCGGCAGGTCGTCCCGCCCCACGAGGGCGGGGATCAGCGTCTGCCGCGCCGGCTGCGCGAAGGAGGCGGCGCTGCCGCTGACGAGCTCGAGGGCGAAGAGGAGGCCGATGGAGATGCCCCCCGTCGCCGTCAGCGCGGCGACGGTCAGGGCCTCGGCCGCGATCACCCCCTGGGAGACCATCGTGAGCCGCACCCGGTCCACCCGGTCCGCCAGCGCGCCCGCCACGGGGCTGACCAGGACCGCCGGCGCGAGGTCCGCGAAGGCGATCAGCCCCACCCAGGCGGCGCTGCGGGAGAGTTCCCAGGCGAGCCAGGCGACGCCGATCCGGTGCATCCAGAGGCCGGTCCAGGCGCCGAGGCTGGCCCCGAAGAAGATGCGGGCGTTGCGCGTGGCGAGCGCCCGGCCGAGCGGGCCCGCGACGATCCGGGCGAAGGGCGAGGCCAAGGGCGCCTCAGCGCCCGGAGAGGCCCCCACCGGGCGCGGGGCGGGCGGGCTCGGCGCCGCGCACGCATTCGGCCGCGATCCGGTCGCGCTCGTAGACCTGGGCAATCTGGTCCGTGATCACCTGCGGCCCGAGGTAGGAGGTGGTGCCGACGCGGGCGTTGTAGTCGTCCTGCCGCATGGTCTGGCCGCGGTCGCGGTAGTTCACCACGCGCTCCGCCTGGGTGCGGCAGGCGGCGTTCAGCGCCGCGCGCTCGCCCCGGGGCGCGCCGCCGCCGGTGCCGGGGAGCGGCGCGCTGCAGCCTGCCGCCAGCAGCAGGGGGAGCAGCGCGGGGAGGAGGGGGTTCATGCGGGCGTCGCTCCGGTGGTCTCGATCCGCGGCGGGGAAGGCGGCGGCTGGCGTGGTGGCAGGCCCGGCCGCGCGAGCCGGACCCTCAGACCCTCTTCATCGAAGCGGGCGGCGCCGTCCAGGGGTTGGGTCGCCGCGGCGCGAAGAAGGTCGGGGTGCAGCACGGTTCCCTCGCGCCCGATGTCGAAGAGGCCGCGCAGCCAGGAGGCGCGACCCATGACTTCGAGCAGGGCGAGGAGGCGGAGGAGGGTGGCGACCCCGTCCGCGTGGTCGAGCCCGATCCGGCGGTCCAGCGCCTCCGCCCAGCAGCAGGCGTCGCGGTCCTCCAGTACGAGGTCGAGGGAGGGGTCGCCGGCGAAGCGGAAGGCCCGGGGGGGACCGTGGAGGGCGGCCGAGGCCGCGTCGCGCGCGGCGTCCCAGGCGAGGAGGAGCGCCCGGGGGGCCACGGCGGGCGTGGCCTCGGGCGGGAAGGGGATGGCGTAGGCGGTCGGCATGATCCCTCCCGACATGGGCCCGCCCCCGCCGAAGATCAGGCCTTGACGGCTCAGAGGCCCTTCAGCGTGTCCTGGGTGTCGAAGTCGCGGAGCACGCCGTCGTCGGCCATCTCGACGTTGACCAGGCGGTCGCCGTGCTTGCCCGTGAGGTGGCGGGCGCCGACGTCGCCCGAGATCGCGAGGATCTCCGCGAAGAGCTCCCGCCCCCAGAGGACGGGGTTGCCCTGCTTGCCCCGGAAGGTCGGCTGCACGATGGCGCGCCCTTCCTCCGGGTCGAAGGCGGCGAGCAGTCGGTCGAGCATGGCGGGGCCGACGAGGGGCATGTCGCCGAGCAGGACGAGCACGCCCTCCACGTCCTCCGGCAGGGCGGCGATGCCGGCCTTGAGCGAGGCGGAGAGGCCCTCGGCGTAGCCCTCCGCGTGGGTCATCAGCACCGGGCGCCCGGCCAGCGCCTCCTCGACGCGCTCCCGCTCGTGGCCGGTGACGACGAGGACGGGCCGCGCGCGGCTGGCGAGGGCGTTCTCGACGACGCGGACGATCATCGCGCGCCCGGTCCGGTCCGGCACCATCAGCTTGTTCAGCGGCGCCATGCGGCGGGACCGCCCGGCCGCCAGCACGAGGGCCGCGACCCGCCGCGGGCGCCGGGGGGCGAGGACGGCGGGCTGGGAGGGGGCGTCGCCCCGGGGCAGCGGCCGGGTCTCGATCTCCTTCAGCAGCCCGCCGACGCCCATGCGCATGATGGCGCGGGGGGGGACGGGCACGCCGGCGAAAAGGCGCTCCAGCACCCAGTCGAAGCCGTTCACCTTCGGGCTGCGCGCGCAGCCCGGCAGGACCATGGCCGGCACCTCCCCAATCCGCCCGAGGCAGAGGAGGTTGCCGGGGTCCACGGGCATGCCGAAGTGCTCGATGGCGCCGCCCGCCTTGATGATGGCGGCCGGCGCCACGTCGCGCCGGTCCACCACCGCGGAGGCGCCGAGCACGAGCAGGAGCTCCGCGCCGGCCTTGCGGAGGCGGGAGAGGGCTTCGGCGATGGCGGCGGTCGCGTGGGCGCAGCGCTCGGCCGGCAGCAGCGTGCCGGCCAGCGCCTCGACGCGGGCGCGCGTGGCCTCGATGCCGCTCTCGATCACCTTGTCCTTCATGCCCGGCAGCGCGCTGGCGACGAGGCCGACCCTCAGCGGGCGGAAGGGGTGCAGCGTCATGGCGGGGGCGCCGCGCAGCATCGCCTCGGCCACCTGCAGCGCGCCGGCGGGGGCGGCGAAGGGGATCACCTTCAGCGTCGCCAGCATGTCCTTTGGCGCGACCACCGCGTGGTCGGGCAGGGTCGCGAGCGTCAGGCTCTCGTCCAGCCCGTTGAGGCGGTCCACCATGGCGGCGTCCACCCGGAGCAGCCCCGCGGTCTCGGCGGTGAGGTTCACGCGGCCCGTCGCGGCCCGGCTGCGGGCGATGAGGGGGCGGAGCATGGCCTCGGCCATGCGGTCCGCGGCCTCGTTCTCCGGGATGTCGCCGGGCTCAAGCCGGGCGGCGATCACCTCGGGGTGGCGGGCCGCGCGCAGCGCCTCGATGGCCTCGGCGTCGAGCACCGTGCCCTTCTTGATGACGCGGCCGGGCAGGCGGAGGGTATGGGCGAGGACGGCGCCGCGCGCCTCCTCCAGCGGGGTGGGGCCGAAGATCACAGGGGCTTGCCCCGGCGCGCCGCGACGACCTGGGCGATGATCGACAGCGCGATCTCGGGCGCCGTCACGGCGCCGATGTCGAGGCCGACCGGGGCGCGGATGCGGGCGATGGCCTCGGCGCCGTGCCCGGCCTCGGTGAGCCGCTCCACGCGCTTGGCGTGGGTGCGGCGGCTGCCGAGCGCGCCGATGTAGAAGGCCTCGGACTTCAGCGCGACGTCGAGCGCGGGGTCGTCGAGCTTCGGGTCGTGCGTGAGGGTGACGATGGCGGTGCGGGAGTCGGGCCGCAGCGCGAGCAGCGCGTCGTCCGGCCACTCGTCGACCAGCGTGACATCGCCCTGGAAGCGTTCCTCCGTCGCGAAGGCGCGGCGCGGGTCCACCACCGTGACGGCCAGCCCGACCGCGGTCGCCATGGGCACCAGCGCCTGGGCGACGTGGACGGCGCCGACCACGATCAGGCGCGGCGAGGGCACCTGGGGCTGGACGAACCAGGTTTCCTCGCCGGCCGTGACCGGCCCGGCGCGGTCGTCGCGCAGCGCGGCCTCGGCGGCGTCCCGCAGGGCGTCGGGCAGGGCCTCGTCGGGGTGCAGGCGCTGGGCGCCGTCGGGCAGGCGCGTCAGCAGCGCGACCGGGCGCCGGGCGGCGCGGGCGGCCTGGAGGGTCTCGAGGGTGTCCGGCGTCACGCGAGCGGTTCCACGAAGACCTTCAGCTTGCCCCCGCAGGCGAGCCCCACCTCCCAGGCGCGCTCGTCGGTGATGCCGAAGTCGAGAAGCTGGGGCGCGCCGCTCTCCATCACCTGCTTCGCGACATCGGCCACGGCGCCCTCGATGCAGCCGCCCGAGACGGAGCCCGCCAGGCGCCCGCTGCCGGTGACCGCCAGGCGGGAGCCGGCGGGGCGGGGGGAGGAGCCCCAGGTCTCCACCACGGTCGCCAGCGCCACGCGCTCGCCCTCCGCGCGCCAGGCGCGGGCGGTCTCCAGGATGTCCTCGGTGCCGCTCATGCCGATCGTCCTCCGTTGGGCGCGGGCGCCGAGAGGGTGGCGACCAGGGCGCGCAGGCTGTTCAGGTTATGCACTTGGCGATGCTCGTCCACGTGCGGGAGGAGGGCGCGTATGCCGGCGGCGCGGGGCTGGAACCCGGCGTAGCGCAGCAGCGGGTTCAGCCAGATGAGCCGGCGGCAGGAGTGGGAGAGGCGCTCGGCGGCCTCCGACAGCCCCTCCGCGCCGCCGCGGTCGAGGCCGTCGGTGATGAGCAGCACCACGGCGCCCTGGCCGAGGACGCGCCGCGCCCAGAGGCGGTTGAAGCGGTCCAGCGCCTCTCCGATCCGGGTGCCGCCCGACCAGTCCGGCAGGATGTGGGAGACCGCCTGGAAGGCGACCTCGGGGTCGCGGTTGCGCAGAGCCCGCGTGATGTTGGTCAGCCGCGTGCCGAAGACGAAGCTGTGGACCCGGGCGCGGTGGTTCGCCACCGCGTGGAGAAAATGCAGCAGGATCTGCGCGTAATGGGCCATGCTTCCCGAGACGTCGCAGAGCAGCACCAGCGGCGGCGGCTGGGTGACGCGGCGCCGGCGGGCGATGCCGGTGATCTCGCCGCCCATCCGCATGGAGGCGCGGATCGTGGCCCGCAGGTCCGCGCGGGGGCCGGAGGGGTCGGGGCGGAAGCGCCGCGTCGGGCGCTCGGCCAGCGGCAGGACGAGGCGGCGGATCGCGCGCTTGGCCTCGGCCAGCTCCTCCACGGTCATGGCCTCGAAGTCGAGGCGGTTCAGGCGCTCGCGCTCGCTCACCGTCAGGGCGGCGTCGTCGCGCCGCTCGGGCTCGCCCGTGGGCGGCGCGGGCGGGGCGGCGCCGGGCATGGCGTCCGAGACGCGGCGGGCGGCGGGGGGAAGGCTCTCGGGCGGCGCGTCGGGGTCGAGGGCGCCGAGAGAGGCGTCCGGGTTGCGCCAGAAGAGGTCGAAGGCGGCGTCGAAGACCTCGAAGTGGTCGCGCCGGTGGATCATCGTGGCTCGGAGCGCGGCCCGGAAGGCGGCGCGGTCCGAGAAGGGGACGTGGGACAGGGCCTCGGCGGCGCCCAGGGTCTCCGCGGGGCCGACCGGCAGCCCGGCGCGGCGAAGGACCCGGCCGAAGGCGAGGAGGTTCGGGGCGAGCGCGCTCAAGAGCCCGCCTCGCGCGCCTCCTCCACCCGTCGGGCCAGCTCGGCGCCGCGGAGGCGGGCGATGTCGTCCTGGTACTTCAGCAGCACGCCGAGCGTTGCCTCGGCCGTCGCGGGCTCGAGCTCCCGCCGGTCGAGGGCGGTCAGCGCCCGGGCCCAGTCGATCGTCTCGGCGACGCCGGGCGGCTTGAAGAACTCGTCCCCGCCCCGCAGGCCCTGGGCGAAGGCGACGACCTGGGCGGAGAGCCCGGCCGGCACCTCCGGCGCGCGCCGGGCGAGGATGGCCCGCTCCCGCCCCGCGTCGGGGTAGTCCACCCAGTGGTAGAGGCAGCGGCGCCGGATGGCGTCGTGGACCTCGCGCGTGCGGTTGGAGGTGATGACCACCACCGGCGGCGTCTCGGCGCGGATGGTGCCGAGCTCCGGCACGGTGATCTGGAAGTCGGCGAGGATCTCGAGAAGGAAGGCCTCGAAGGGCTCGTCGGCGCGGTCCAGCTCGTCGATCAGGAGGAGGGCGGGGCTGCCCTCGATGGCCTGGAGGAGGGGGCGGGCCTCGAGGAAGCGGCGGTCGTAGAGGCCGTGCTCGAGGCTCGCGCGCCCGGAGCCGCCCGCGCCCTCGGCGAGGCGGATCGCCATGAGCTGGCGGGCGTGGTTCCACTCGTAGGCGGCCGAGGAGAGGTCCATGCCGTCGTGGCACTGCAGCCGCACCAGCCGGCGCGGGAGCTGGGCGGCCAGGACCTTGGCGATTTCGGTCTTGCCGGTCCCGGGCTCCCCCTCCAGCAGGATGGGGCGCCCCATGGCCAGCGCCAGGTGGACGGTGGTGGCGAGCGCCCGGTCCGCGACGTAGCCGCCGGCCTCGAGCAGGGCCTGGGTGGCGGCGACGTCGGCGGGGGCGCGAGCTTCGGCCAAGCCCCGGTCAGCCGAGGACGAAGAGCAGCATCAGGATGCCGAGGAAGACGGCGCCGCCGAGCCAGAGGTTGATCGGCAGGCCCAGCGGCTCGCGCGGGATGGCGTCCAGCGTGTCCCAGATGGTGCGCTTGGCCGCGGCCGGGCGGAGCGCCGCGGTGGCGGTGCGGCCGGCCGCAATCGGCGCGCCGTCGGGGCGCGGCTGGGTGGGGACGGTGTCGGAAGAGGCCATGCTGTCGGTCGCCATCGTCGGGGTTTCGGAGGGTTCAGGCGCAACGGGCGCCGGCGGAGCAAGTTGTGCGGCGAAGCGGTCGAAGAACTGATCGGCCATCTGCCGGGCGGTGCTGTCCACCAGCCGGGCGCCGAGCTGGGCCATCTTGCCGCCGACCTGCGCCTTCACGGTGTAGTCGAGCTTCGTGGAGGAGGGGCCCTCCTCGGTCAGGGAGACGTCGGCGCCGCCGCGGGCGAAGCCCATGGCGCCGCCCGAGCCCTCGCCGGTGATGGTGTAGCCCTCGGGCGGGCGGACGTTGGTCAGCGTCACCTTGCCGCCGAACTTCGCGGACATGGGGCCGATGCGGACGGCGACCTTGGCCGCGAAGCTGTCGTCGCCCGTGCGCTCCACCGACTCGCAGCCGGGGATGGCGGCCTGGAGGACGGCCGGGTCGTTCAGGGCTTCCCAGACGCGCTGCCGCGGCGCCTCGATGAGGCGGCTCCCGGTCATGTCCATGGCGCGTTCTCCGTTCTGCGGGTGGGTTGGGGGTGTTCCTGCGGGGCGCAAGCTAGGGGCTGAGCCGCCGGGGGGAAAGGGCGGGGCCCTCCCGGCCGGCGGCCCGCTCCCGCGCCGCCCGCGCATGGCCGCCTGTCTGGCAGGCGGCCAGGGCGGGTGTTAGCCTGGGGGCAAGGCGGATGTTCCGCGTGCCAGGCCCGGCGAGCCCCTTCGGCGCGGGCCCGAGGCCAGCACCCCGGGAGGCGAGCATGCCCTACGTCATTGGTGAAGACCTGCCGGAGGCGCCGGCCGGCGCCCGCTTCCGCGCCCTGCTGGACCGCCCGGGCATCCTGCGCCTTCCCGGCGCCCACACCGGCATGGCGGCGCTGCTGGCCAAGGGGGCGGGCTTCGAGGCGCTGTACATGTCGGGGGCGGCCATGTCGGCCAACATGGGCCTGCCCGACCTCGGCATGATCACGGTCGACGACGTCTGCTGGTACATCCGCCAGGTCGCCCGGGCCTCGGCCCTGCCGGTCCTGGTGGACGGGGACACCGGCTACGGCGAGGCGCTGAACGTCATGCACATGGTCCGCGCCTTCGAGGAGGCGGGGGCGGCCGCGGTGCATCTCGAGGACCAGCTCCTGCCGAAGAAGTGCGGGCACCTGAACGACAAGAAGCTGGCCGACCCGCACGACATGGCCGCCAAGGTCGCCGCCGCCCGCAAGGCCCGCCGCCACCTCTACCTCATCGCCCGCACCGACGCGGCGGCGAGCGAGGGGATGGACGGGGCGGTGGCCCGCGCGAAGCTCTACATCGAGGCCGGGGCGGACGCGATCTTCCCGGAGGCGCTGGTGACCGCCGAGATGTTCCGCGAGTTCGCCCGCCGCATGCCCGGCGTGAAGTTGCTGGCCAACATGACGGAGTTCGGCCGCACGCCCTTCTTCACGGATCGCGAGTTCGAGGAGATGGGCTACGCGATGGTGATCTGGCCGGTCTCGGCGCTGCGGGTCGCCAACAAGGCGATGGAGGAGCTCTACGCCGCCATCGGCCGCGACGGCGGGACCCACCGCATGGTGGACCGCATGCAGACCCGCGCCGAGCTCTACGAGACCATCCGCTACCACGAGTACGAGGCGCTGGACGCGAGCCTCGTCCGCACCGTCATCCCCGAGGGGATGCCGCAGCGCGAGGCGGAGGGGGCGGGGCGGTGACGCGGCGCCGCGGACTTCTCGCCCTCGCCTCCCTCGCCCCCGTCGCGGCCATCGCGCGCCCGGCGGCCGCCCAGGACGGGCCGCAGCCGAAGCTGCCGACCGAGCCGCTGGTGATCGTCACCCGCGACGGCCGGCGCCACGCCTTCGAGGTGGAGATGGCGCTCGACCCCGCGCAGCAGACGGTCGGGCTCATGTTCCGGACCGAAGTCGGGCCGAACGAGGGGATGCTCTTCGACTGGGGACAGCCGCGCGAGAGCAGCATGTGGATGCGCAACACCATCGCCTCGCTCGACATGGTCTTCATCACCGAGGGCGGCACGGTGCTGCGGATCGCCGAGCGCACGGTGCCGCGGAGCCTCGCCACCATCAGCTCCGGCGGGCCGGTGCGCGCGACGCTGGAGCTGGCGGCGGGGACGGCGGAGCGGCTGAACATCCGGGTGGGCGACCGGGTGGAGCAGCGCATCTTTGGCACAGCGCGCTAGCCCGGACCGCCGCGCCGGGGCGCCCCGGCGGTGAGCGGGGACGCGGCGGCCGAGATCCGTCGCGGCTACGCGCCGGGCGTGCTCGGCCGATGCGTCGAGATGCACGCCACGACCTAACGCCCGGCTCTCCGGCTTCGGCCGCTTCTTCGAGGGACGGGTCGCGGCTGGGCTGGGCGAGTTCGCGGACCGGCTGGACCATCCGCCGAACGGCTTCTGGGCCGCCCGGCGCGGCGGGCGCGTGGTGGGCACGGTCGCCATCGACGGCGAGGACCTGGGCGAGGGGATCGCCCATCTCCGCTGGTTCATCGTGGAGGAGGGCGAGCGCGGCTCCGGCCTTGGCCGACGCCTGCTGGGGGAGGCGCTGCGCTTCTGCGACGCCGGGGGCTTCGCCGCCACGCGTCTCTGGACCTTCCGCGGCCTCGACGCCGCCCGACGCCTCTACGAGGGGGCGGGCTTCCGCCTCGTGGAGGAGCGCCCCGGGCGGCAATGGGGCGAGGAGGTGATGGAGCAGCTCTTCGAGCGGCCCGCCCCCGCCCCTGGAGGGCGCTCCTAGAAGGGTAGCACCAGCGTCTGCCCGAAGCGGGGGACGATGAAGTCGCCCTCGGCCAGCCCGGCGGCGGCGCGGGCCTTGGCGAGGGCACGGGCGGGCTCGTCGATGCCCTCCTGGGTGAGCTTGAAGGTCCCGAAATGCATGGCCACCGCGGTCCGCACGCCCAGGTCGGCGCGGGCGCGGACGGCTTCCTCCGGGTTCATGTGGACCGCGCGCATGAACCAGCGGGGCTCGTAGGCGCCGATCGGGATGAGGCCGATCGGGAAGGGGCCGAGGGCCTCGCCGATCTCGCGCAGGTGGCCCCCGTAGGCGGTGTCCCCCGCGAAGAAGAGGGAGCCGGCCGGGGTGCGGACGGCGAAGCCGCCCCAGAGCGAGCGCCCGCGGTCGCGGATGCCGCGGGCGGAGAAGTGGCGGGCGGGAAGGTAGGTGACGGTCGCGGCCCCCACCCTGGTCTCCTGCCACCAGTCAAGCTCCTCCGCCGCAAGGATGCCGTTGCGGGCCAGGATGGGCGCGTTGGCGAGCCCCGTGATGATCCGGGGGGCGCCGAGGCGGCGGAGCGTCGCGACGTCGAGGTGGTCGTAGTGGTTGTGCGAGAGCAGCACCGCGTCGACCGGCGGCAGGGCCTCGAGCGCGAGGCCGGGCGCCCGGGCGCGGCGGGGGCCGAGGAAGGTGAAGGGGCTGCACCGCTCGGACCAGACGGGGTCCGTTAGCAGCGTCGGCCCGCCCGCGACGCGGATGAGGAAGGTCGCGTGGCCGACGAAGGTGATAGCGGCGTGGCCCGGCGGCGGCTCGGCCGGCGGCGCCTCGGGCGGGTCCGTCACCCGCCGCGGCCAGGGCGTGCCGGTGCCCTCCCGCATCATCTTCCAGACCTGCCCGAGGGGCTGGCCGGACGGGCCGCCGTCGGGGTTGAGGAAGCGTCCCTCGGCGTCGCGCTGGGCGCCCTGGCGGCCTCCCGGAGGGCTCAAGCCCGCACCTTCACGCCCAGCTCCCCCGCCATGTCGAGGGCGAACTGCCAGGCGACGCGGCCGGAGCGCGAGCCGCGGGTGACCGTCCACTCCTTCGCGCGCGCCAGCAGCGCCTCGCGCTCGATGGGAAGGCCGAGCGCCTTGGCGTAGCCCTCGACCATCGCGAAGTAGGTGGGCTGGTCACAGTTGTGGAAGCCGATCCAGAGGCCGAAGCGGTCGGAGAGGGAGACCTTCTCCTCCACGGATTCGCTCGCGTGGATGGCGCGCTGCTGCTCGTTCTCGATCATGTCGCGCGGCATGAGGTGGCGGCGGTTGGAGGTCGCGTAGAAGACGACGTTCTCCGGCCGGCCGGCGATACCGCCGTCGAGCACCGACTTCAGCGCCTTGTAGTCGGCATCCTCGCGCTCGAAGGAGAGGTCGTCGCAGAAGACGAGCACGCGGCGCGGCTGGTCGCGCAGGATCTCCAGCAGCTCCGGCAGGGTCGCGATGTCCTCGCGTGCGATCTCGATCAGCGCGAGGCTGCCGGGGATCTCGGCGTTGGCGCGCGCGTGGGCGGCCTTGACGAGGGAGGACTTGCCCATGCCGCGGGCGCCCCAAAGCATGGCGTTGTTGGCGGGCAGGCCGCGGGCGAAGCGGAGGGTGTTCTCCAGCAGGAGGCCCTTCTGTTGCTCCACGCCCTGGAGGAGGGCGATGTCCACCGCCGAGACGCGGCGGACGGGGACGAGGCGGGGCAGGGGGGCGGGGTGCCAGACGAAGGCGTCCGCGCCGGCGAGGCGGATCGGCGCCGCGGGCGGGGGCGCCATGCGCTCCAGCGCCTCCGCGATGCGTTTGAGGAGGGCTTGGTCCATCGTGCTCTCGTCGGTTGGCCGGGCGGGTTTGCCGGGGGGCCCGGCCGCCTCCGCTTGACGCGGGGGGGCGGACGGCTAGTTTCCGCCCCTCTTCGCACCCACAACGCCCGGACGGAAGCCCAGCCCCATGTTCATCTCCCCGGCCTTCGCGCAGGACGCGGCCGCAGGCGGCGCCGCCGGCATGCTGATGCAGTTCGCGCCGCTGCTGCTCATCTTCGGCGTGTTCTATTTCATCCTCATCCGCCCGCAGCAGAAGAAGCTGAAGGAGCATCGGGACATGCTCGGCCAGCTCAAGCGCGGCGACCGCGTGGTCACCGGCGGCGGGCTCGTCGCCACCATCACGAAGGTGAAGGAGGGCTCGGACGAGATCGAGGCCGAGATCGCGCCGAACGTCCGCGTGACCCTCGTGCGCACGACGATCGGCAGCGTCATCCGCCCGACGCCGGCCAACGACACGGTTCCCGCCAAGTCCTGAGCGGCCCGCCGAACGCGCGAAGGGCGCCGCGGGGATGACCCGCGGCGCCCTTCGTCGTTCCGGCGCCGTGGCGGCGGACCGAGACCGTCAGGCCGTCTGGCCGGAGGTCATGCCCTTGCCCATCAGCGAGGCCACGAACTCCCAGTTGACGAGCTTGTCCAGCCAGTTCGTCAGGTAGTCCGGGCGGCGGTTGCGGAAGTCGAGGTAGTAGGAGTGCTCCCACACGTCGACGCCCAGCAGCGGCGTGCCCTCGCCGGTGGCGACGGGGTTGGAGCCGTTCGGGGTCTTGGTGATCTTGAGCTTGCCCGAGGCGTCCTCGATCAGCCAGGCCCAGCCCGAGCCGAACTGCGTGACGCCGGCCTGCTTGAAGTCGTCCTTGAACTTCTGGAGGCCGCCGAGGTCGCTCTCGATGCGGCTCATCAGCGCGCCCGGGATCTTGTCGTCGCCGCCGTTGGGCGACATCACCTGCCAGAACAGGAGGTGGTTCCAGTGCTGGCCGGCCTGGTTCAGCACGGGCAGGCCGTCGGCGCCCGCCTTGCCGGCCTCGGCCACGATCTGCTCGAGCGTCTTGCCCTGCAGGCCCTTGCTCTCGATGAGGCCGTTCAGCGCCGTCACATAGGCCTGGTGGTGCTTGCCGTGGTGCAGCTCCAGCGTCTCCTGCTGCATGCCGCGCGCGGCCAGCGCGCCGGGATCATAGGGCAGGGGGGGAAGGCTGAAGGCCATGGGCATCTCCTTGTGGTTCGCTCGGCGCGCAGTGTCGCGCTTGCGACCCCCTCGGCCAAGGCCGGGGGGCGTCACGCCGGCGCGAGACATGGGAGGCCGGGCGGCGCTTGCCACCGGGGACCCCCGGGTCCAAGTCGCCCCGATGGACGCGACCCCCGACCTTCCCGGACCGGCTGGCCTTCTGGCCGGCTTCGCCCGGCGGCACGATCCCGACCGCTTTCTCTCCGCCCTCTTCGCGCCCGCCGAGGCGCGGGAGACCCTCTTCGCCCTCATCGCCTTCAACCACGAGCTGGCCCGGGCGCGGGAGGCGGCGCGCGAGCCGATGATGGCGCTGATCCGCCTCCAGTGGTGGCGGGAGGCCGTGGAGGAGGCGGCGGCCGGCGCCGCGCCGCGCCGGCACGAGGTGGCGGGGCCGCTCTCGGCCGAGATCCGGGCGGGGCGGCTCGACCCCGCGGCGCTGCTGGCCATGGTGGAGGGGCGCGAGGCCGAGGAGACCGGGGAGGACGCGGTCCCGCTGGCCGAGCGGATGCGGGCCACCGCCGGCGTGATGGCCGCCGAGACGGGACGGGTGCTGGGTGCCGGGGAGGAGGCGATGACGGGGCTCCGGCAGGTCGGCACCGCCTACGGCATCGGCGGCACGCTGCGCAGCCTCGCGGCCCTGGCGGCCCAGGGGCGCGACCCCCTGCCGCCGCACGCGGAGCCGCGGGAGGCGGCGCGGGCGCTGGCCCGGGATGGCCTCGCGCTGCTCAAGGCCGGGCGGCGGGGCCTGGCCGGCCTGCCCGCCCGGGCGGTGGCGGCGGCGCTGCCGGGGGTGCTCGCGCGGCGGGACCTCGCGCGGGTGCTCCGCCCCGCCTGGCAGCCCGGGCAGGCATCGGGGCCGCGCGGCGCGGGCGACCGGCTGGCCGTCGCCTGGGCCGGCTGGCGCGGCCGGTTCTGAGGCGCGCCCGGGTATCACGCAATCTCGAACGGACGGGCCGGCAGTCGCCGCCTAGCCTCCGCCGCCCCGACGCAGGATTCGACCCTCTTGAACATTCCGACGGTCCAGGCCGCCTTTCCGAAGCGGCCGCTGCGCATCCACGCGCCGGTCGCGCGCTGGCGGGGGTGGCTCTCGGCCCTCGGGATGCTCGTGATGGCCATCGGATTCGGCTGGTGGGCCGCGGCTTCCCTCCTGCCGACGCTCCTCTCCGACTACGAGATCCGGGCCGGCGCGGTTCCGGCCGCGGGGCGGGTGGAGAACGGGCGCTGCACCGCCCGGATGGGGCTGCTGCAGACCTGCTCCATGACCCTCGTCTCGGCCGCGCCGACGAAAAACGGCGAGCCGATCCGCCAGGGCGCCGAGTACGTCTTCGCCGAGCCCCATCTCGGCGACTACAGCGTGCGGCTGCTGGCCGATCCCTCCCGGCCCGGCCAGCTCACGACCGACATGGGGCTGGACCACCTCGGCAACCGCGCCGCCACCCTCGCGGCCGCGGCGGTGCTGGTCCTGCTGCTGCTGGGCGGCGGCGTGCTGCTCGTGCGGGCCGCGGGGCGCGCGCGGCGGGACATGGAGGCCCTGTCCGGGCAGCCGCTGATGCCGGTCGCGGTGGTGGTGGGCGCCGACCCGAACGGCTGGCAGGTGCGCCCGGCCGGCGGCGGCAAGCCGACGCTCTGGCCCCTGCCGAAGAAGGCGGAGCCCTTCTGGCTCGACGCGGAGGGGCGGGTCGCGCTCGGCGTCACGGCGCCGGGCCTGCCGGTCTTCGCTCTCGACCGGGACCTCGCCTGGGCGGACTTCTCCGAGGAGGAGCGGGAGGGGCTCCGGCGCGCGGCCGCGGCCTGAGGGGGGCTCAGGCCCGCTTGCGCTTGCGCGCCGGCGCCGCCACGGGCCGCCCCGCGAGGAGCGGCGCCAGGAAGCGGCCCGTGTGGCTCTCGGGGTTGGCGGCCACCTGCTCGGGCGTGCCCTCCGCCACGATCCGCCCGCCGCCGTCGCCGCCCTCGGGGCCCATGTCCAGCAGCCAGTCGGCGGTCTTGATGACCTCGAGGTTGTGCTCGATCACCACGACCGTGTTGCCCTGCGCGACGAGGGCGTGGAGCACCTCCAGCAGCTTGCGCACGTCCTCGAAGTGCAGGCCGGTCGTCGGCTCGTCAAGGATGTAGAGGGTGCGCCCGGTGGCGCGGCGGGAGAGCTCCTTCGCCAGCTTGATGCGCTGCGCCTCGCCGCCCGAGAGCGTCGTCGCCTGCTGGCCGAGGTGGATGTAGCCGAGGCCGACCTCGCTCAGCACCTTCAGCTTGTCGCGGATGGCGGGGACGGCGGAGAAGAACTCCAGCCCCTGGTCCACGGTCATGTCCAGCACGTCGGAGATGGACTTGCCGCGGAACTTCACCTCCAGCGTCTCGCGGTTGTAGCGCTTGCCCTTGCAGGTGTCGCAGGTGACGTAGACGTCGGGCAGGAAGTGCATCTCGATCTTGATGAGCCCGTCGCCGCCGCAGGCCTCGCAGCGGCCGCCCTTCACGTTGAAGGAGAAGCGGCCGGACTTGTAGCCGCGGGCGCGTGAGTCCGGTAGCTCGGCGAACCAGTCGCGGATGGGCGCGAAGAGGCCCGTGTAGGTCGCGGGGTTGGAGCGGGGCGTGCGGCCGATCGGGGACTGGTCGATGTCGATGATCTTGTCGAGATGCTCCAGCCCCTCCAGCCGCTCGTGCGGCGCGGGCACGGTGCCGGCGCCCATCAGGCGGCGGGCGGCGGCCTTGTAGAGGGTCTCGATCACCAGCGTGGACTTGCCCCCGCCCGAGACGCCCGTGACGCAGGCGAAGGTGCCGATGGGGAGCGAGGCCGTGACGTTCTTGAGGTTGTTGCCGCTGGCGCCGACCACGCGGAGCTGCCGCTTGGGGTCGGAGGCGCGGCGCGTCTCCGGCAGGGGGATGGAGCGGCGGCCGGACATGTAGGCGCCGGTTATGCTGTCGGGGTTGGCGGCGACCTCGTCGGGCGTGCCGTGGGCGATGATGCGCCCGCCGCCTGCCCCGGCCGTCGGGCCGATGTCCACGAGGTAGTCGGCGGCGCGGATCGCGTCCTCGTCGTGCTCGACCACGAGCACCGTGTTGCCGATGTCCCGCAGGCGGCGAAGCGTGCCGAGAAGGCGCTCGTTGTCGCGCTGGTGAAGGCCGATGGAGGGCTCGTCCAGCACGTAGAGCACGCCGGTCAGGCCGCTGCCGATCTGGGAGGCCAGGCGGATGCGCTGGCTCTCGCCGCCCGAGAGGCTGGCGCTGCCGCGGGCGAGCGACAGGTAGTCGAGGCCGACATCGACGAGGAAGCGCAGGCGGTCGTTGATCTCGCGCAGGATGCGGCGGGCGATCTCCTGGCGCTGGGGGTTGAGCTGGTCGTAGACGCCGGCGAACCACTCCATGGCCTTGCGGATCGAGAGGTCGGAGGATTCCGCGATGTTGAGGCCGGCGACCTTCACCGCCAGCGCCTCGGGCTTCAGCCGGGCGCCGCGGCAGACATGGCAGGGGCGGTCGGACTGGTAGCGGCTGAGGTCCTCGCGGATCCAGGGGTTGTCGGTTTCGCGCAGGCGCCGCTCGAGGTTGGGGATCACCCCCTCGAAGGCCTTCTTCACCTCGTAGGCGCGAAGGCCGTCCTTGTAGCGGAGGGTGATGACCTCCGAGGTGCCGTTCAGGATGGCGTCCCGCACGGGCTTCGCGAGGTCGGCCCAGGGCGTGTTGGCGGAGACCTTGAAGTGCCGCGCCAGGCTCTCGAGCGTCTGGTCGTAGTAGGGGGAGGAGGCGCCGCCGGCCCAGGCGGCCACCGCGCCCTCGGCGATGGACTTGGCGTCGTCCGGCACGACGAGGGCCGCGTCGAAGAAGGTCTCGCTGCCGAGGCCGTCGCAGGCGGGGCAGGCGCCCTGGGGGGAGTTGAAGGAGAAGAGCCGGGGCTCGATCTCCTCGATCGTGAAGCCCGAGACGGGGCAGGCGAAGCGGGAGGAGAAGACGGTGCGCTCGCCGTTGTCGGCGCCCTCCAGGTAGACGACGCCGTCCGAGAGGCCGAGCGCCGTCTCGAAGCTGTCGGCCAGGCGCTGGCCGGCGCCCTCCCGCACCACCACGCGGTCCACCACCGCCTCGATGTCGTGCTTCTTCTTCTTGTCGAGCGCGGGGACCTCCTCGATGCGGAGGAGGGCGCCGTTGACTTTCACGCGCTCGAAGCCGCGGCGCTGGAGCTCGGCCAGTTCCTTCTTCCACTCGCCCTTCTTGCCGCGGGCGACGGGGGCCAGGATGAGGAGGCGCGTGCCCTCGGGCATGGCCATGACCCGGTCGACCATCTGCGAGACGGTCTGGGCCTCGATCGGCAGGCCGGTGGCCGGGGAATAGGGGATGCCGACGCGCGCCCAAAGGAGGCGGGTGTAGTCGGCGATCTCCGTCACCGTGCCGACGGTCGAGCGCGGGTTGTGGGAGGTCGTCTTCTGCTCGATCGAGATGGCCGGGGACAGGCCCTCGATGCTGTCCACGTCGGGCTTCTGCTGGAGCTCGAGGAACTGGCGCGCGTAGGCCGAGAGGCTCTCGACGTAGCGGCGCTGGCCCTCGGCGTAGATCGTGTCGAAGGCGAGCGACGACTTGCCCGAGCCCGAGACGCCCGTGATGACCGTCAGCGTCCCCTTGGGGATGTCGAGGTCGATGTTCTTGAGGTTGTGCTGCCGGGCGCCGCGGATGCGAATATGGCCGCCGGTGCCGATCTCGAGGCTGCCGCGATGGGCCAGGCGGTTGGCGGCGGCTCGGCCCTCGCCGGGCCGGTCGGCGCCGCTCCGGTTCGAGACGGTCTCGGGCAGGCTGTCGGGCAAGGGAGAGCGGCCTCTGTTCGCATTGTGTTCTGGAGCTTGTGCCACCATATAATGGTGACGGGAAGGGGTCGCCGGGGGGCGGTCCCGGACCGGGCTCCCCCGGGAGCCGGCTTCGGCGCCCCCGGGAACCGGCCCTGGTTCCCCCAGGGGGTGGCATCGCCGGCCCCCGGGGGGTAGCTTCGTCGGCCCGCGCCCGAATCCCAAGGGGAATTCTGCGCGCGGCGACGATTTGGGATCAGCGGTGGCGCGAGGCCACCGGGTCTGTATGGGTTTCGGCCGGGTTCGCCCGGCCTTTCGAGGATGTGGGTGGCATGGCCGGCAGCGTCAACAAGGTGATCATCCTGGGGTCGCTGGGGAAGGACCCCGAGGTCCGGAACTTCCAGAACGGCGGGAAGGTGGTGAACCTGCGGGTGGCGACGAGCGAGCGCTACAAGGACCGCGAGGGCAACCAGCAGGAGCGGACCGAGTGGCACTCGGTGGCGATCTTCAACGAGAAGCTCGGCGAGATCGCCGAGCGCTACCTGAAGAAGGGCAGCCAGGTCTACCTCGAGGGCCAGCTTGAGACCCGGAAGTGGACCACGAACGAGGGACAGGAGCGCTACTCCACCGAGATCGTGCTGCGCCAGTTCCGCGGCGAGATGACGCTCGTCGGCGGCCGCAACCAGGGCGGCGGCGGCGGTGACGAGGCCGGCGGCGGCTTCGGCGGCGACCGGGGCGAGCGCTCCGGCGGCGGCTTCGGGGGCGGGGCCTCGGGCGGCGGCTATGGCGGCGGGCGGGGCGGCGCCTCCTCCGGCGGGGCGGCCAAGCCGGCCCGCGGCGGTGGTGGCGGCGGTGGCGGCTGGGACGCGCCCAAGGCGGACCTCGACGACGACATCCCATTCTAGCGGGCGGTAGTTAGAAAGTGTAAACTAGCTACCGTTTGGTGAACGTTTTCAACATCTTAATTGCTTTCTTCGTGTAGCCCTGTTCCCCTTCTGAGCGCCCGAAAGCACGCGGTACTTGGATTTGTAAACACAGAAGGGGAACGGGGGCGTTTTCACCCAGTAAACTTGGGCGAATTACAGAAACGTTTGCACCCTGCGTGTAAACTAGATGTCGCTGAGCGTAGGCCTCAAAAATTTAGGTAGACGGAAATTATCAGGGCGGCCTACAACCGGGTCGCTCTGGAGGCCCGTTCCTTGTTGGACATATTGTAGCCCGGTACGTCGTTAGCCCTACGAGGTTCGCCCATGGCGAACGATTCGTGCTGCTTTACGATACCCGGGTCGGCCTCCCCCTACCGTGGGTTACCAGGTACAGCCTAGTTCTCCGTCGTGCCCATCAGGGTTCCGTCTCGACTATGTTCCAGGAAGTCTCGGCAATTGCCGTGGCATTGGCCTGGGCTGATCAGCGGGGCATTGATCTCGAAGCACGCCTGGAATCCGCTGAGCTCCTAACACCCGATGAGGTGTTAGCGCTGCGCGACGCCCTTTGGATTAACCGTATTCGTCCCCAGGACGGCAGGGTTAATTCACTCACGCACTATAATCGCTGTCTCTACGTCCGTGATTATATTGTCTGGCGTGCCCAGTGGGTGGTTCAGCGTATTCCAAACGCAGATGCCAGGTTCATCCCGGCGCGTACACGCGTAACGGAATTCCGGAACAACATGACGTCCATGTTGTCAAAGCCGCGCTCTGTCGGCCGTGAAGGTTTGGCCGAGGAGACGGCTGCCCGCTTGCGCGAAGTAATCCACCCCAATCATCCGGAAAACCCTTTCCAAAGGCAGCATCGTCACCGGAATTACGCCCTCCTTCTCACCTACCTCGATCTCGGTGTCCGCCTCTCGGAGGCCCTGGTCGTAAAGGGGGAGGATCTCCGTTTGTCCGGAGATCGGCCAACTCTCGCTGTGCATCGTCGCCCAGACGATCGGGATGATCTCCGCCTGGCGCAGCCGCTTGTGAAAACGGCGGCACGGGTACTCCCCCTGGGGAGCGATCTTTGGGAGGCGCTGCAGACGTGGATTACCAAACACCGTAGGGACCCGGCGCGCTATGGGGCAGCGAAGAAGACTCCTTATGTCTTTGTCTCTCGCACGGGCAAACCGCTCGCCAAGCGAAGCGTAAGCGATATGTTCCAGCTGCTCCGGAAACGAGTTTCAGGACTCCCCCATAACCTGAGCGCCCATGTTCTCCGCCATACGTGGAACGACGCCTTTTCTCGTTTAATGGACGAGCAGAAGGTGAAGGATGCGGACGAGATCCGGGAGCGCATTTACCTTATGGGGTGGTCCCGGAATTCCAAACAGGCAGCGCACTACACCACCCGCCATACGCGCGAGGCGGCAAACCGCCGCATGCTTTATCTGCAAGCCAAGAGCTATAGGGGTAAAAACCGGTGAGCCTCGCCTTCAATAACTCTCCTGATCCCAATGGTCGGCCGTTCCCTGGCCATGGCATCATCCGGGATAAGGGTGGCCGTCCGGTTCAAACAGATACCCCGATCTGGCGCTATGACGAGGCAACGGGCAGGCGCTCATTCGACTGGAGCGCGATTAATGTCAGCTCCTACGACCTTCTCGCCGGAATGACCTGTTTTATGGCGGAGATCATCAAGAGCCAGCGTGCGGGTGGCATCAGTCATTATTTTTCGATGCTAAGCCGTATGACTGGACTTCCGTATTTCAGGTCTATCGATATCCCCGGTGAGCCGATCGGAATGGCGTTCATGTCCGAACTCATCGGTTCGTACCCCGAGCACGCACGGTATCTCGCCCGTTATGCTCGGGATTGGTACGAATGGTGCTGCGATCAAGGATACCCACGCTTCTCAGCCGAGGTCTGCTTCGAGCTTCGTGAGATCCGGTTCGGTGGGAACGCCAAGGGCGCCGCGGTGCTGTCCCTGGACCCCGATGGTGGTCCTCTGAATGACATTGAGACCACGGCTCTCCTGAACGCTCTGCGGGCATCTCGGGACGATGGGCGGATCTCCCTGCAGCAGCAGGTGGCGATCTGGCTGTGCACAGCTCTGGGTGGCAATAACCAGCAGTATGTGCTGATGCGGGCGGACGACCTTTTGGAACTGGAGGAGCCGGACTCCGACGGAGCGTTCTACCAGATCCGGGTTGCCCGTATAAAGAAAAGGCACGCCCGTGAACGGCACGAGTTCAAGACCCGCAAGCTGACCCGCGAGATCGGTTCTCTTGTTCAGGAGTTGATCTCCCAGAACCGGGCATCCCTGGGCGCTGGAGTTCCAGCGGGCGTGGCGATGCCGGTCTTTATGCGGCCGTACCTCCGGGAGGCTCGGCTAGGAGGCGCGTTCCATGAATACGCCTTGAGCATGTCGACGGACGAATTCGGCAGTCTTGTGAGAACGAGTGTCGCCCAACTTGGCGTCGTCTCTCCCAGGACCGGTAAAGCACTCCAGGCGACGTGCCGCCGCTTCCGCTACACCTTCGCCACTCGCCTCGTGCGGGAGGGGGCTTCTCAGCGGGAGGTCGCGGAGACGCTGGATCATACGGACCTCCAAAACGTCCAGTGCTACTTCGACCTCAAGTCGGACATCGTTGAGAAGCTCGACGAAGCCATGGCTCTGACCCTGGGTCCGATCTCGCAGGCCTTCCTCGGCCATCTGGTCCGCACCGAGGCCTTGGCGGTTAGGGGTGGGGAAGCGGGCGCGAGGATCTACCGGCACGATCGGGAGGCACCAGCCCTCGACCCGATCGGGACCTGCGGGTCCTTCTCCTTCTGCGGGCTGAACGCGCCGGTCGCCTGCTACACCTGCAACAAGTTCCAGCCCTGGTTGGATGCCCCACACCAGGAACTCCTGCGTGACCTGCTGGCCGAGCGTAAGCGGCGAGAAGAGGGGGGCTTGGACGGCCGGATGGTGGCGCTCACCGACACCACCATCCTGGCCGTTGCCGATGTCGTAAGCCGAGTCGCCGCCACTAAGTCTGGGGATCATAACCATGTCGGTTGAACAACTTCCGAGCGCTCAAGCTCGAACTGCCGCCCAGAATTTGGTGGTCTTCATTGCCAAAGGGCGGGAGGCCATCGGCGTCTTCCCTGTACCTCTGAACTTTGATGAGCCGCTGTGGACGCTACCCTTCGGAGGGAGGGCGTCTAACACGAAGAAGAGAATCGGCCTCTACTTCACCACGCACGAGGGCGGCCATGCGAAGAGCATGGACAGGCGTATCCCACTGCGGGAACCCTTTGCCTCATTCCTGAAGGCGGTGGTCTGTCTTCGGCAGCAGCGCGGAGCCAAGTTCTCCTCGACACATTCGATCATCATTCGCGCGGCGCGGTATCTCTATGATGCTCTGGAGGCCCGCGGTGCGAAGCTGGCCGACCTCTTGCCCGAGGATTTCATTGTCGCGTGCAAGGAGGTCAAAGCACGAGAGGAGCCGTCTTCTCGGTACAAGACGGGCCAGCACCTCCTCGAACTTGTCGGCTATATCAGCCGCTTCAACCTGACCAAGATCACGATCGACTTCGTGAATCCGTTTCCCCGTTCGGGACACGGTGACAGTCGCATCGACCCCGATTCAGTGGAGAGGCGCGACCGCAACTTGCCAAGCGAGGCCTCTCTCGATGCCTTGGCGCAGATTGCCAATTTGGTTGTCGAACCAGGCGACGTCCTCCTCATGCGATGTGTGGAACTCCTCGTCTGTGGCGGTTGGCGCATCAACGAATTGCTGACGGTCCCGGCGGACTGCGAAGTGTTCGAACCCGTCGTCCACAATGGGGAGCCGATCCTCGACGCGGCGGGTAATCCGCTCCAGCGATATGGCATCCGCTACTTCGCGGAGAAGGGCGGCGGCCCATCGGTCAAATGGATCCCGACCGCCATGGTCGACGTGGCGCGAAGGGCCGTAGCGGACATCACCAGGATCACCGAACCCTTCCGCAAGGTGGCGGTCTGGAACGTGGCGAACCCTGGGAGAGCTTGGCTGCCAGATGGGTGGCGAGGAAAAGCCCTCCATACGATTGTTACGGCACACGACATCCCTGAGATGCTCGATGTTGTCCATGGGGCAAGCCTGCTCAAGCTTTGGTGCGGTACATCAGGGTCAGTGCGGCAAGGGGTTCCTCTCGCCGTGCTTGAAAGGGCGATGCGCAAGAGGATGAGCTGGCTGAACCAACCAGGAGAGGTTCAGGGTGTGAGTAAGCAGCTCTTCTTGACCTGCTTGAACATGTTCCACAGCGTCCGTGGGGAGATCCCGGCAATCGTTCTTCCAGTTACCAACGCGAATGTTGCTGACTTCCTGACGTCTCGATTAACCATGCGTACGGTCTTTGATCGCTTTGGGTTCAAAGAGGCCGATGGGTCCCTGATGAACATGAGGTCGCATCAGTTCCGGCACTGGCTCAACACCCTGGCCCAACAGGGCGGCATGGGACAAATGGAGATCGCCCGCTGGTCTGGTCGGAAGGACGTCGGCCAGAACGCGGCCTATGACCACACCAGCGGTTTCGAACTCGCCGAGCGGGCACGCGCGCACCTGGCCGGAGGCAAGCTCGTCGGTCCGATCGCCCGTGTTCATGATCGTCTTCCACTCGCAGACCGGAAGGCGTTCCGCGACTCTCAGCTCGCAACGGCACACACCACCGATCTCGGCATGTGCACGAATGATTGGTCGCTGGCGCCGTGCATGGAACACGGCAGCTGCGCCGCGTGCCCGCAGCACCTCCTGGTCAAGGGCGATGCGGTGCGGCGCGCCCGAGCAGAGGTCTTGCTGGAGGAACACGAGTTCCTTCTCGCCGGTGCTGAAGCCGAGGCGGGGGAGGAGACCTATGGAGCCAACAACTTCGTCGCCCACCACAAGCGGATGCGAGATGCCCTGAGGTCTGCCCTGGAGGTCCATGGCGACAACGCCGTGGAGGATGGCACCCTGGTCCAGATCACGTTGTCCAGCAGCAATCAGGTTGGAGCTGTTCCTTCCGGGGGGAGGACTTCCCGTGCGGCTTAGGCGGGTTGCCCCCGAGGCGTTGAAGCGCGTTGCCATCACGCCGGGATTGGTCGCCCGTGTGGTCGGGGTCATCCAGTCCTGGGATGGGGATCAGATCACATGGGCAGGCCTAGTCGACCGTACGGATGCCCAGCTTGGATACCGGTGGACCCGCCAAGCGCTGGAGCGGCACCCGGAGATCAAGGTGGCGTACAAACTCTGCCGGGAGGAGAGTTCCCGGAGGCAGCGTAAGGTCATCCTCGACCCGGCCGACAGTATCTACCTCCAGCGCGCGGAGAAACTTGCCGCCGAGGTGGCCAAGCTCAAAGCGCAGCTGACCGCCTTTGAGGAGCAGTTCGCCCTATACCAGTACAACGCGCACATGCGTGGTGTGTCGGCGGCGGATCTCGCTCAACCGATGCCCGTCATCGACCGTGGGTGGTCTGTCGCCCGGAGAGCCAACGGTGGTTGACGCACCCCGATCGGGACGGGAGCGGGGCGCTGAGAACGTCGAGGTCCTGCGCTCCTACATCGCTTCCCTGGAGGCGGATGGAGTCCGCGTACCAGAGCGGGGCGGGAAGGCAAACCTCAGCGCGATCGCTCTGGCCTGCCGTTTCGACCGCAACGTGTTGTACGCCAATCCCGGCGCCAGAAGCCTTCTGGAGGATGCAGTCTCCCGCCTTGGACTTGGGATGCCTGATCACTCGAAAGGGGCGGCAAGCAGCGATGCGGATGGCCCCGATCCACGTGACCGGCGCATCCACCAGCTCGAGCAGGCCAACGCCTCTCTTAAGGCGGAGAATGGGTCCCTGCGAGCGGAGAGGAACCGCCTACGCGGGGAGCTGGATCGCCTGCGGCACATCGAGGCACACATAGTGGAGACCGGACGGCGAGTGGCTGTGTAGACCTCCCACAGGCTCTGAGGTTCTTCGTGCATCTAGATGGCGCCCATCCTATCGTCGGACGGCGGTATTCCCCTCCCGGCGTCCGTGGCGAGCTCATCGTCCGCTACCTGGCCACGAACCCGGCATTCGAGGGTATCGGCGTCACCCGAGCGGCCGCCCTGTGGCGGGCCCTGGGAACCGATCTCTATCGAGCCCTTAGCGATGGCAATCTGGAAGTCCTGATGCCGGTGGTCGGCGACGACCGAGCTGGGACACTGGTGGCGGCTTGGCGGGAGCGGCTGGCTGAGGCTGACGTGGTGGCCTGGCTCGATGAGCAGGGTTTCGAAGCCCGTCTTGCGCTCAAGGCCGTCCGGTTCTGGGGGGAGGGCGTCCTGAGGCGTATTCGGGAGAACCCTTACGTCCTGATCGCCGTCGCACCCTGGGCCCGGGTTGACGCGGCCGCGCGACACCTGGGCTTCGGCACTGGCCACGATCATCGGTTGGTGGCCGCGGTGGAGGCTGTTCTCTACCGGCGTCTGGAACAGCAGCACACCTGGACCCCGCGTGATGCCATTCTGACCGGGGTGGCCTCCCTGCTCGGCTCAGGACCAGGCGTCGCCGCGCGTGCTGTCCGGATGGCCGAAGCCGAGGGTGCGGCTATCCCCCAGGGCGAGGGTCTTCAACCCGCTGGTGCCCACGTCATGGAGCGGTATGTCGCTGACCGACTTGCCGGGATGCAGACATCATCTGGGATGGATGATCTCCTCGTCGGAAGAGCAGCTATCCAGCGTGGCCTGGATGCCTTGCCGCCGGATGCGATGGCTGGTCTGACCGAGGAGCAGGGTGCTGCAGTTCGGCGACTTCTGCTGAATCCCTTGGCACTGCTGTTGGGAGGTGCGGGTACGGGCAAAACGACGACGCTCCGGGTACTCGGAGATCTCGCTGAACACCTAGGCTTAACGGTGCATCAGATGGCCCTATCGGGGCGAGCTGCCGCACGGATGCGGGAAGCCACTGGGCGGCACGCGACAACCATCGCCTCCTTCCTTGGTGCCGCGGCCCGGGGCGAGGTCACAGCCAGCACCGGTCCACTGTTGGTTGTCGACGAGGCCAGCATGCTGGACCTCCCTCTGCTCTACAGGATCCTCAGGGCCGTGGGTGAGGGCTATCGCCTCGTCCTGGTTGGCGATCCTTATCAGCTGCCACCCATTGGATTTGGGCTGACCTTCCATCTTCTTGCCAACCAGCCCGCTGTCCCTAAGGCTGCCCTGCTCCAGGTCCACCGTCAGGCTCAGGCGACGGGCATCCCTGATGTTGCCGCGGACATCCGCACCGGCTTGGTGCCGCTGCTTCGTGCCTGGCGTACTGGAACGACGCGGGGTGTGACCGTGCTCGCGTGCGCGCAGGATGAGATCCTGGATGCGGTTACGGATGTCCTGGCGGATCTTGGGCGGGCAGGGGGGGAGATGCAGGTGTTATCGCCGGTTAGGGCGGGCGCGGGCGGTGTCGCTGCCATTAACCGGCATCTGCATAAGATCCATGCAGTCGGTCGGCAGCGCGTACCGGAACGGCAACTCGCGGTCGGTGACCCCATCCTCTGGACAAGGAATGACTACCGGCGTGAGTTGTGGAATGGGTCACTGGGACGGGTGGTAGAGGTCACGTCGAAAGGGGGCATCCAGGCTGAGTTCGATGGCCGGGTTCACGCCATTGACTCCGGAGAGCTGGGTGACGTCGACTTGGCATACGGCCTCACCGTGCACAAATCGCAGGGCACCGGCTTCGAGAGGGTCGTTGTAGTGGTACCGCACGGCGCACGCGTCGACCGTACGATGATCTACACGGCGGTTACCCGGGGGGTGCGGCAGATCGTCATCGTAGGTGATCTGAACGCTGTCCGGGCTTCAATCACTCAGCCCCCCGCGTCGCATGTGCGCGAGGTCGGACTGAATGGTTTGCTCAAAGCGGCGCACGGGCTCGATCCAAAAGGAAGGTAAGCCAAGTTCGCAAGACGGCAGCCGGTAATCTAATGAGGCATGGGCATTCCCGCTGACTTCATGCAACAGCGCTGCTCCGTTCGGCTTTCTTGCATCCGGCGCCTTTGCAGATCGCCCATAGGCGGTAAGGTGAGGGGCACGCACGGAACCGCCGATGTTCAGCTCCATTTCGACTTGGTGGCACAATGTAAATCACTGCCAGTTCTGCGACCGCGACAGCGAAACCAGTTTTGAGTCGACACTGTTTGACGGAACTCCAGAAGCAGCCGAGGACCGACGACTGCGCGAGAAGCTTGTCAAATCGCAGCAGATACATGGGTATGAACTGAAGGATTTTGACGCCGATCGCCCCGTTTGTGCTGAATGCCTGAAAAGCCGCCTATTCTTCCGGTGCTCCGCGACGGGCGGACTTTTTCCGGCGCGGCTCAACCGCATTCGCTCCTTCGACGAGTTACCCAAGGCGACGCTTGTCCCCCTGACGCCTTACGCCGCCGTAGCGCACTACCTGTCACCGGACGGCTTCGCCCTTGTGTTGAAGGAGGTTGTCCGGATCACCTCCCTCTTGAACATGGGGATTAAACGGTCCCGGCGCGACACCGTTCCCGGCCAAACCATCGTGAAGGTCATCCGCAAGCTCGCCACCCATCGCCGCACCGCATCGCCAGAGGAGGCGGCCATTCAGCTCGACCTCCTGACCGCCCAGGTCGGCGGCAACGCGTACGTCGACTACTTCTGGGAGCGACACGACGAGTCGTGGAGCGAGCGTGTCGTCGCTGGGCACAGCGATCGCGGCAATCCCTACTATCGTACGAAATGGCATCGGACGACCGACTATTCGGCGACCTGCATCGCCGTGGTTGTCGAACCCGCCCAGGGGCGTACTCGCTCGAATGGTTCGGCGGGACCGCGGGACAGGCGCCCTCCTCCCGGCACCAAGCAGATGGACCGTGCGGAGGCCATGACCGTCCTCGGATTGGAGCCAGGTTTCACGCAGGAACAGGTCCGCGCTGCATTCAGGAAGCTGATTGCGCTTAACCATCCAGACAAGGTCGCTCATCTCAGCCCGGAAATCCGTGCCGTCGCCGATGCCTTGACTCGGAAGATCAACGAAGCTCATGGCCTGCTGAAAGCGACTGGAAGGGAGTCAGGACGCTAGACGGTAGGGGCGCGGCGCGGTCGTCCTTGCTGCGCTGATGATAGGGTCTCCCAGAAGAGGGCCGCTCGCTCGTCCCTTGCCCAGGCGGCTGGGAGCCTCCACGCAGCAGGTCCCAGCAATCCTCTCGTTACGCATCTCCGCGGCCAAGGCGCCCAGCGCCTTAATGGTCCGCACGAACGGGCGGGTGGCCGTCACGCCCCACTAGGCGAAGTCATCCCGAGCGCGGGCGAGGGGGTGCCAGAGATCCTGGCCGATCCTGACGGCCTTCTCGAGGTGCAGGCGGGCCATGTCCTGGTCGGTGGTGTCCTCGGCCAGGGCGCTGTGAGCCTCGATACAGCCGGAGTCTAGGCGGAGGGCTTGGTTGGAGGCCAGGACCTTGAGGTGGTTGGCCACTCACAGTTAGAATATCCACCCATTCATAATCCTGGTGCACGCGGCCGAGTTCTACTAGCGCCGCCCCTTCCCAAAGCAGCACTGTAACCCTGGACCAGCACAATAAACCGCTATGCCCATGCTGCACTTCATCACGCACCCGGAGGTCGTCATTGACCCGGCTGTGCCGGTGCCGGACTGGCCACTTTCCTCAGAAGGCGTCCGGCGAATGGGCTTGGCCCTGGAGCAGCCCTGGATGAGCAAACTGGGCTCGGTATTCAGCAGCGCCGAGCGCAAGGCCAGGGATGCCGCCAGCTTGGTAGCGGATCGCTTCGGCATTTCGCCCGTCATCCTGGCAGACCTGGGAGAGAACGACCGCTCGGCGACAGGCTATCTGCCCAAAGCAGAGTTCGAGGACACAGCGAATTTGTTCTTCGCGCACCCGGAGAGAAGCGTGCGCGGGTGGGAGCGGGCTGTGGATGCCCAACGCCGGATTAGAGCCGCCGTGGAACGCGTGATCGCCACAGCACCCAGGAACGGGGACATTGCGATCATCTCCCACGGTGGCGTCGGAGCGCTCCTGCTCTGCCATCTCAAGGGCCTGCCGATCAGCCGGACCGAAGACCAGCCTGGCGGGGGAGGGGGGTGCGTCTACTCCTTCGATCTGGGGAGCCGCACCCTGCTCTCCGGCTGGCGCCTGATCGACGAGTAGAAGGTCTGCTTTCCCCAAGCAGTCCTCCGTGCGATGGACTGAGGTCATTCCCCGATGCGGAGACGACCTGCATGCGGCAAGCGTGAGTCCGCATCTTCACGCTCTCCGGTTTCATTACCTTGAAATGCAGGCCCGCAAGGGGTGGGGACATGATGTCAGGTAGTAGAAACCCAGAAAATGTATTGATAGCGGTGTCCCAGCTTGATGCACGCATGATCGAAGAGAGGCATGCGCTCGCAGGAGATAACAGTCTGCTTAGTAAGGGCATGCTCTAATACCGCCCCGCATAGGTACTGACCTACTCCCTCCAGCGAAGGTGTTGCAGGGGGGAAGTTTGCTCCCCGAGAGTAGGTCAGCTTCTGTGCGGACCGGTATAAGGCGCCCAGCGAGCCAAGCGTCTCCCGAGCACGGTGCTCGACCGAGGGGAGGCGCTCGGAGACACCCGTGGGAGGTAAGCAGCGACCTATGGATCGTGGCGTTACGAGGGAGAGTCGTCGCTGGTGCCACTTGTGCTCGGGGCCGCCGATGGATCGGTGGCCGTCACGGCGACTTTGGAAGAAGCAGTCGGGACGAAAGTGAAGTGGCGCCACGACCGATAGCCGAGCCAAGCGGACCAGATTGCGATTGCCAGGTACAACCAGGTCTGTACCGGCGGGTAGATGTAGATGGAGCGCGCTGGCTTGCCGCCATTGCCGAAGCAATACTCAACGACGAAGCCCTTTCCGCGCATGAGTGCCCAATCATAAAAGAGGCGCAGCGGACCGAAATCACCGCATTCCTGAGCGCCTTGCGTCTTCACCTCCAAGACATACTGCCTGAACAGGAAAAGGACGCCGAGGGCCGGGACTAGGAAGAGCGGCAGGACGAGCCAGTGGCGCCAGTGGCGCCGTTGCCTTCCCCTCATCGCCCCGAACTCAAACACGTCCTCCCGGGCCTCCCGGACACGACCTGCTTCCCAGCAGGCCCAGCCGGTCAGGGCCAAGATAGCGACCGGCCCGAGGGTGATGACGTCTCCGATTGCGGGTTTGAGGCCTATGCCCGCGGTGAGGTCCCCCAGTAGCCCTGGGTTTCGACTGACGATCGCCAGTGCCACCACGATCAGGGTGACCCAGAGCTGGTGCCTGATGAACTCACATTCGGTAGACCTGAGGTCTCGCCGTGCGTCGAGCATGTCCTTGTTCATTATCGCCGATCCGGACTGCGCGGATCCTGAGGATGACGGTGTTGGTTCCACAAGCGGGTCCCATCCTGGAGGTGAACGATTGAGGTACTGCCGCCCCGCGGCGCGCCACATCCCTCGTATCAGGTTGCTTAATCGGGGAGCGACTAAGGTGTCAGGCGCACGACCTCCAGCGCGATTCGCCCCCGTGCTGCCCCCGTGAGTTGGAGGCCGTCGGGGCCGTGGCCGATCCCTACGAGACGCACGTCGTCAAGGGAGGCTTGGGTGATCCGTAGGGCGTCAGAAGAGGAGGGGGCCTTCGCGGCCACTTCCCTGACCCGGTTCCGCAACTCCTGGAGCTGGGGACGCATGTCAAACGACAGCCCTGCAAGGCGCGTTTCGATAACGGGGGCCAACGCCCGGAGCGCGCCAAGGCCGACGGATGCCAGCAACTCGGACGAGCGGCCATCGATGCGGGCGCTCTCGATGCGGAGCACCTGGGCCTCCGCGTCGAGACCGGGCCTGATCGCGACGAACAGGCGGCCAGTAGCGCGAGCTCCGAAGAACCGGTTCTCGCGGAACTCGGCATCAATCGATGCCAGGATCATCTCGCCGTGGGCTGAGAGCGACATGCCCAGGATGCGTGCCTGGGCTTCCTCGTTGCCGACCACGTTGTTGCGGGCTAGCTCGGCCGCTATGGCCGCGTTCAGGGCGGCGTAGTCGAGGTATGCCTGGACCATTACTTCGCTTTGCGAAGGGATCTCTCGCGCGATCTCGACCTCCCTGGGGAACGGTGAGCACGGTCGGCCTTCCGGCTTCGCCGAGGTGACGGATGGGGTCGCGCGAAGGCCGAGGGAGATTTCGACGAAGTCCGTCCCGATGGTGGGCTGTGTGGCCAGGAACCCAATCGGGTTGATTGATAGCCAGAGCGATGGGCGACCAGCATCGAGCTTGATTTCCGCGGGCTGGCAGGCCCTCGACCATGCGTCGTGGGCAGCCCTCTCGAGCGACTGATCTGCCGAAATCCGCACTTCCAGGTCACGTAGGGCCTTCGTGATCGCCTCATTCACACGCGGCTGCAGCACATCTCTCAGGCTGAGGTCGAAGAGGTTAGCGATCTCGGCCGAAGCTGTTGTCAGAAGCGCGCTCGCCTCGAGCTTGCCCGCCACTCGCCAGCCCGGCAGGAGCTCTGGGGCGGCCGTGGCGGTCACCTCTGCGGCCACGCGCAGCGGTTGGCTGTACGACTGCGAGGGTGCGAGCCTGCCCAGCCACTTCCCCGCGGTCCCACGGATAGGCTGGATCTTGCCGTCAACGGTCACGCTACCCGAAATGGTTGTGCTGAGGATCAGCCTTCCGCCCTGGGCGGAACCGGTGATATCCCTCCTTGCGAAAGCCCAGGTGAGCCGGTTGTTTGCCGTCGGGCCGAAGTTCGGCAGGTCGTTCTTGTCGCCTACGGTCGAAGGCACCCTGTCGTTCGCCAGCTCGACCACGCGTGCAGTTGTTAGGCGGAGCGGCACGACCAGGAATGAGGGATCGATGGCAGGGGCAACGACGTTAGCCTGCGGCGTGGGGGGACGATCCGGATCGATCCGTGCGACTTTTGGCCAGAAAAGGTGATAGCTCGCGGCCCCCATCGCTGCGATGAGAGCCGCGCCAGCCAGTAACGCCTTCGCCGAACTTCGCATTCGAAGTTGACCTCTGGTTCACCATCTGGAGCCCGGATGTACGCGGAGCAGGATGCTTTGATAGCAACACAGAAGCAGGTTGGCTGAATAGGGGCCGTCCTGGCCATGGCGGTAGGTCCCGCGCCACTGGCCGGGCGGAAGTGGACATGTGGCTGCATGTGCTCGCCCGCCGGACTCAACCCTTCAAAGACCACCGTGCCCAACCAGCCATGGTCCGGCCTAGGAGGTGAAGTGGCCCACTACTCGCAGAACATGGCACCGGGAGCTTTACGCCCATTGCGCACACGAGCGTCGCTCTACAGAGGTACGGACGCCCATTGTGAACCTTGTGAAGCGTGGCAAGAACGCTCGCCTGCAGGAGTACATCCAGTGCATGATGAGCCCGCCAGCCACCACCAGAAAGCTACGGCCCACACCTGTGTTCCACCCCATCCAACGGTAACCCCGACCAGGGTGTCTACCGCTGAGGTCGACCCTGAGCGGTCAACTGGCCAGGGGGCTTAGCATCACAGTCCCCGCTGGTGATTTGAAAAAGCTGTTCAGGCGGGCGTATCAGCCCACGCGGCAGCACTCTCGTTGGCAGGGTTAAGGTTTCGGTGGCTGAGGAGATGACCGGTAGCGTTCCGGGAACTGCTCGCAGTGTTTTCGGACTTCATCACGCCAGTGGTGATACCACCACCACTCCTTGCCGCCGACAAAGGTGCCAAAGGCCTTCTTCGGATCTCGGGCGTCACGTTCCCTGACGAGCCGAGTGTGACTATCCATGGTGAAGCGTTTGAAGCCCAGAGATTTCATTTCGTCCACGATCATGCCCGGCCTCAACTTCGGCTTGTCGGTCTCCTTGAGGGCAATTCGAGAGATCTCCTCCTGGAGGGGTGACCCGATCGGGACGAACTCCACCACCTCGTCGGCTCTCCCCTTTGAGTTGGTAGTCTTCTGGACAAGCATGACGCGCCAGGCGAAGGCGGGATCCTGGCGCACCTCCTCCGGAAGGCTGTCCTCAAGGGTCTCCATGGCGGTCAGGATGTGTTTGGGGAGGCCCGTGTCCTTGAGAAGGATGTCCCTCTGCTCGCGCATCATCCCAGCGAGCTGGATTGCAAAGGTCGCCTCCTGGTCCAGCCCGACCCGCGGCCGAACCAGTTCCTTGAGGGTCTTGTTGAAGTTCAGAACGCAGGCCTGGATCTTGGCACCCAGCAGGTGATCGATCCGTTGCGTCATCTGGTGCTCAATCTCGTGTCTGATGCCGATCAGAAAGCGCAGATTGGCCTTGGTGGGCTCATCAATGGGGCACGCCGCGTGGCGAAGGCACTCCTCAAGTTCCCAGTGCTTCTCGGCTCCCCCGACAGTCGTCTTCACCTTGCCTGAGGCGTCGCGATACCGGATGTCGATATCGTCGCGCCGGTAGAGCCAGTGCAGAAGGTAGGTCCAGGCGATGACCGCCAGGACAATGAAGCATTCGGAGCGGAAGTTTACACCGGGAGCGTTGTACTGGCGGACAGCCGCCAGCATGGCCTCCCTTGCCTTGACGAGCAGCTCATCATCCCGGGGATGAAGCCCGGTGACAGTCTGGTATTCTGGCCATGCATTCAGGAACTCACGGAGTGCACTGGCTGACGCACGCCCGACGGATGCGTGCCTTTTGCCGTCACGGATCTCCTTGAACCGTCCGTGATTGATGGTTCGCCCAGGGCGGGTGAAGTAGGCCTGGATCTCCTGATCAGGCATGCCTTCGTGGATCATGGCTTTCACCAAGCCGATCTCCAACGTCGCTAGCTTGTTCTCTCGTCTCGACCGGCGTTGACGCCCCGGCGTGTTCATCGTGGACGACATCCAACTGCTCCCCCGGCGACTCCGATCATCACAGGCGTCACCATCCTGGCGTTAACAGTGCGGTCCAGAAAAGTGCTGGACATCCAGCCTCGTAGTTCCCTACATGTTCTCTATGGACGGCAACCCGCCTTTCCGCGCTGACCAGCCCCTGGGCCTGATGGCTTGCCGGGCCGATGTCATCGCGCCGTCAGCCGCCGCTGCCACCTACACGACCGAGATAGCCAGCTCCGCGGCCTGAGGCCGCCCTGCCGCTCCTGCGGCACCTGCTGCTCTCTCGGAGACTTCCTATGATCCGCCTTGATGGCATGCCCTCGGAGCACGCGCGTTGCGCGCTGCTCGATGAGGTCTCTCGTCTCGAATCCCTTGCTGCCGACCTGACTCGCTTCGCCGGTGGTTGCCCACCATCGCCAGCCGAACTCGCATCGGCGCCGACGCTCCGCTTCTGGCGTCTCGTCACCCATGGTGGCCCGCATCTCGTTGGCATCTGCCGTGGTCATCCACGTCTTCGACTGCCGCTCATCACGACATCAACGGTTTGGGCAATGGACGAGGGCGCGGGCTGGGCTCGCACCCTTAGCCGCGTGTACGCCCTGGGCGAACCTGCAGGACACCCTGGCCGGTGGGAGGCCATCCACCGTGGCTGAACCCCATGACTTCTACGGTGATGACTTCACCCTGGAGCAAGACTTCACGGATAAGAATGATCAGACGCTGGGCGGAATGCAGCTGACCCGGGATCTCGGCATCTCCGTTCTGGCTTCCCGGCTCATGATCGATGCCGCCCTGAGCGATCAGTCCGGGTTCCTGGAGACATCACGTCGGCCAGGGATGGTGTCCATCATCGAGGTTCCGGACCAAGCCTGGGGAGCCGACATTGCCATCGCCTGGAGGATGATCGCCGGGTCAGTGACAATGGCGCCCCGGGCCCGGCCGCAGTCCAGTGACGACATCCTGGAAGCTGCGACAGGTCCAGTTTCCGTGTGGCAGAAGAAGGAACTCGGCAGGCCTGCAGAACTGCTTGCCATTGATCCGGGCAAGGGATCAACCAAGCGGGACTTGTTGAAGGAGTTCCGCGTTGCCTTGATCGAGGGGAGGGCGGTGCATGCGATCAGCCACGCCCCCGAAGCGCTCCTTCCCCTGGAGGTTGTCCACGCCGCGGACCAGCGTCTGGTCATCCCTCCTGTCGACGCCGGACTGCTGATCCGCTTGGCGGTCGATGTCTGCAGTTCTGCGACCGACCCGATCGAGGCGATCCCAGATGACCTGATCCGCTTTCTGCAGCCCTCCGATCTCCTGTTCTCCAGGCGTCCAGGACAGTCGGCGGCAGACTTCTTCCGACGGGTAGCGGCCACGATCAAAGGGAAGCAAACACCATCAGGCCCGGGGCTGGAAACTCTGCCAGGGATGGGGGAGGCGTCGCATTGGGCTCACCGCCTAGTGCAGGATCTCAAGGGCTGCGTTGCTGGAGACCTACCTGCGTCGGAACTGGACCGCGGATGCGTCCTGGAGGGACCACCAGGGTGCGGCAAGACATCACTGGCCCGTGCGATTGCTATGAGCGCAGGGGTGCCCTTCCTGGCGGCATCTCTCCAGGATTGGCAAGGAAGCAAGGAGGGCCACCTTGGGAGCCTCCTTGGGGCCATGGCGGCCACCTTCGCTGAGGCAAGGCGTCTTGCGCCGTGTGTGCTCCTGATCGATGAGATCGATGGCATCGGAGATCGCAGCCGGTTTGATGCTCGGCACCGTGATTATAGCCGCCAAGTCGTGAACGCCCTCCTCGAACAACTGGATGGCAGCCACACCCGCAAGGGAATCGTAGTCATCGGGGCTACGAACGACGCGACGGTGCTTGATCCCGCGATCCTACGACCGGGACGCCTGGAGCGGGTCATCCGAGTATTGCTACCCGATGCGGACGGCTTAGCGCAGATCCTGCGGCATCACTTGCGAGGTGAACTCCGGGATGAGGACCTCCTTCCTTTGGCGGCGGTCGCCTATGGAAGGGGGGCGAGTGGTGCCGATGTGGAAAGGTGGTGTCGGGTAGCACGGGCGACCGCCCGTCGGTCCGGGCGACCCATGGTACTGGATGACCTTGTCGCCGAGATCGGTGAGCCGCCGCCGCCCCTGTCCCCGGGTGATCTCCGACGGGCCGCAGTACACGAGGCCGGGCATGCCGTGGCCTACCTCGGGTGTGGGGATGGCGTCCTCATCGATGTGCAGGTCCAAGGCGATCTCGGCTCCCCGTGCCGGACCATGACAAGGAAGGATGCGCTGGGAGAGGGAACGGTATTCCTCACAGGGGGCGCCATCCAGAACCGGCTAAGGGCCTTGCTGGCAGGAAGGGCCGCCGAGCTCGAAGTGCTAGGTGACATCTCAGGCGGATCCGGGGGATCACCTACTTCGGACATTGCGGCAGCCACCCGTCTCGCAGTTGTCGCCGTTGCTGCCCTGGGGCTTGATGGCCACGCTCACGCCGTTCTCTGGCATCGCGTGGAGCGGGATGGCGACGCTGATCGTCTGCTCAGAGACCATCCCGATATCCGAGAGCGAGTCGCCGCTCTGCTCTCCCGGAGCATGGCTGCGGCATGCTGTCTGATCGCCGAAAACCGGGCAGCGGTTCTCACCGTGGCGGATGCCTTGGCATCCCGGGGGCGCCTGACAGGGGAGGAGGTCGCGTGCCTGGTGGGGCAGACCGCCACCCAGGGCGCTGTCGTCAACCAGGAATCTCCAGACCAGCCAAGCGTCGACCATCACCACGAGGGTGGTCATCCCCGTGGTCGACGACGATCCCGCGCGGACGGAGAGCCGTGAGATGGTGCGGGAGATCGAACTCGTTGAGGGGCAACGTATCGGGCGTTTCGTCGTCCTCCGCGATACCGACGGCGTGCTCCACGCCATTGCCGCCGCCTCGGTATCGGCGATCCGCGAGGAGGATGGGGTGACGCTCATCCTCCTGCCGGGTGGACGTCTCGTCAGGGCAGAGCGGGCTCTGGCGACCGTGCTGTCATGGCTTGAGATGGGGCCCCAGGGGGCGTGAACGGCAATCCAGAACCCGAGTTCGGGAAGCAACGAGGTGCCGGAATACTTCACCCGGAACGGAAATTCCTGTTCATCGATTTTGAAGCTTCTAGCTTATCGCCGAATTCCTATCCGATCGAAGTTGGATGGGCGGCTTTGCCAGGGAAGAGAACGGGCAGCCTGCTTATCAAACCCGAGGACACCTGGTCATCGACGGACTGGGACCCGCGGGCGGAGGCGGTCCACGGAATCAGCCGTGATACCCTGGGTCGCAGCGGGGTTGCCGCAATGGATGCGGCAAGGGTCATTCTGGATCTCGCCAAGGGCCGCTGCCTCGTGGCGGATCAGCCGTCGTGGGACGGCCCGTGGCTGGACCTCCTGCTCGCCACCGTTGGGGCAGCCCGCTACCGGGTGTCTGACTTCGACGCTATCTGCTGGGACGAGACAGCACGGCTGATTGTTGGTGAGCCTCGTCCGACGCTAGGGATGTCGATGCAGCACGCCAGGCTGGCATGCTACTGCGAGCGAGAGCGCGCCATGGCTCTCTACCCAGAGGTCCGGCATCGAGCGGGTCCGGACGCACGTAGAATCCGCGCTGGGTATGAGGCCGTGTGCCGGGCGGTGAACCAGCGCCTCAACGCTACATCGTGACCGGGGCTGGGCCGCAGATGGAGAGGCAAGGAGGGAAACCCCGTAGTCGACCATGATACCGCCAGGTTGTAGGGGGTGTTGGTGGGAGATGTCACCGCCGGTGTCTTGCAAACAGGCGCGGTGAACCGGATTGGCTGTGGCGCTGGTCACCGGCTTTAACTCCCTCCTCGCCAGAAGCATCGAGTTCGAAATGAGCTGGATTGAAGGAGACGGTCCGGTAAGCGGTTTGGGCGTTCTTCGGTAACTCCGTGCCGCGCGGCTAATTTGAAGTTGACAATGATTCATCATTGGCCGCTGGGCCGCTCCATTGTCACGGAGCCGAATTGTCCAGGCGAAAGGTAGATCGGCCGATTCCTAGCCCCATGGGGATACCGGTTTGGTTGCAAACGGGATTAGGATTCAGAGAGGCATCCTAGGATTCGCAGCCGGGAGCGGAAATCGCTTCCGCCGCGCAAAAAGCTCGGGGAGTAGGGCGATTGTTTGACCATAAATGGGTAGTCCAGCCTTCATTCTCGGCGGGAGGACGCCGCCCTTGCTGACCACCGTCCGCGCTGCCTGCAAGCCCTTCGACAGTGTCCTCCGGTCTGACCCCGAGCCGGACATCGAGGACATCGCCCAGGTCATCGAGGCTGCCGAGAGGGAGGCTGACGCCTTCTTCGCCCGGAACCACGTCACCGGGGGCATGAAGCAGCTCTTCGAACTAGGCATCGCCCGTCTGGACGGTCGTAGCGATCAGGCGGTGTTCACGCTCACCCAGGCCATGGGTGGCGGCAAGACGCACCTGATGGTGTCATTCGGGCTCATCGCAAAGTCTCCTTCCCTCCGCCAGCAGGTGCTGGACGGGGCCAGCCTGAAGGCGCCGAACGGCTTCGGTGCGGCCAAGGTCGTCGCGATATCTGGCCGTCAGCCCAGCGACCGCTACATCTGGGGCGAGATCGCCCATCAGCTCGGCAAGGGGGCGGAGTTCCGCAGGTTCTGGGAAAGCGGCGCTTCCGCACCGGGCGAGGCGGACTGGATGAAGCTGATCGGCGACGAGCCGACCCTCATCATGCTCGACGAGCTGGCGCCCTACCTGGACTACGCCCAGACCAAGGAACTCGGCCAGGGCACGCTGGCCAACGTCGTCACCTACGCCCTGGCCAACCTGTTCTCGGCCGCGGTGAAGCTGCCCCGCTGCATGGTCGTGGTCTCCAACCTCAGCGCCGCCTACCAGGGGGCGAGCCGCTCAATCGCTCAGACGGTGGCGAACCTCTCGCAGGAGGTCCGCCGCAGCGCGAAGGAGATCACGCCAGTCGCCCTGAACTCGAACGAGATCTTCGACATTCTCCGGCGGCGCCTGTTCGAGCGCATGCCCGGGCCGGAGGTCGTGGACCGCGTGGCGAGCGAATACGCGAAGGCCATGGACGAGGCCGTCCGGTCCCGCACGGTCGCCAGAACCCCCGAGCAGTACGCCGAGGAGGTCCATCGCTGCTACCCGTTCCACCCACGGCTCCGGGACCTCGTGGCGCTTTTCCGGAACAACGAGAAGTTCCGGCAGACGCGTGGCCTGATGCGGATGGTCAGCCGCATCGTGAAGGACGTCTATACCGAGGGCCGGGCAGACACCGTGGGGCTGATCGGGGTCCAGCACATGGACCTGAACGACAGCGACATGCGCAACGAGGTCCTGCCCCTGTCCGACCTGCAGGAAGCCGTGGCCAAGGATATCGCGGACGGCGGGAACAGCCACGCTGAGACCGTGGACCGCCAGGTCGGCTCCGACGCTGGGAGCCAGGCGGCCAACGTCATCCTCTGCGCTTCCCTCATGCGCGGCGTGGACGCCAAGGCCGGGCTGACGAAGGAGCAGGTGATCGAGTGCCTCGTGGCGCCCGGCCGCGCGCCCGACGAATTCGCGGGAGCCTTCGACGCCCTCGTGAAGGACGCTTGGTACATCCACCGCGGGGCGGGCGAGGTCGTCTACTTCGCTCCCCAGGAGAACATCACCAAGCGGCTGCAGTCCGAGGCCGACAAGGCACCCCAGCCGCGCATTGACGAGGGCATCCAGCGCCAGCTCGAGGAGGTGTTCCGCGCCAGGCAGGGGAAGGTCTACGCTGAGGTCCTGGCCCTGCCGGAACTGGGTGCCATCGATCTGTCCGGCCAGCGCAAGCTCATCGCCATCAACCCGGACACTAAGACGCCACCAGAGTTGGCGGAGAAGCTGTTCTCCGGCCTCGTGCAGAAGAACAACTTTCTCATCGTCACCGGAAGCCCGACCTACTTCCTCAATCTGGAAGGCGCGATGCGGCGCCTCTACGCTGCGGAGAAGGTGCTCCGGGAGCTGCGGGCCGACGACCCACTCCGGAGCGAGGTGGAGGACCGCCGCAACACGGCGGAGTTCGACTTCCTCACCCAGGTAGAGAACGCCTTTAACCGCGTCTGGTATCCAGGACGCAAGCCGGACCGCTCGCTCGGTCTGATCGAGGCCAAGCTCGAATTGCGTACGGCGAAGGGCAAGGACGGACGATCCTCCCTGGACGGAGAGACGGCCGTGGAGGCCGCCCTGGTCAAGGCCGGGAAGTACAACCCGAACCCCGAAGCCAGCGCCGACGCCATCATCCAGCGGGTCGCGGGCAATCCGGAGACCAACCAGGGCGGCCTGCTCTGGCCGGATGGGTCGGGCTTCAACACCATCCCCTGGTTGGACATCACCACCAAGGCCAAGGAGGCAGCCAGGTTCGAGTGGTTCCCGCCCGGTGGCCTGGATGCGGTCAAGCGGATCGCGGTGACCTCGGGCAAGTGGCGGGATGCCGAGAACGGCAAGGTTCGGCGCGGTCCGTTCCCGGTGGACAAGACCCGTGTTTCCGTAACACCGGAGAGCCGGTCGCTCGATGGCGAGGTCAGGCTGTCGGTGGTCGCGCTCGACGCTGGTCAGACGCCGCGGATCCACTTCGCCAAGGGGACGACGACCGTCTCCACGTCGGACCCTGAGATGACCGAGCTGAGCTTCTCCACGACGGACCTGCGCATCGCCTTCCTTGCAGTGGATCCCAAAGGGGTACATCCGACAGGTGAGCCATATGTCTGGCGTAACGAGATAACTATCCAGCACACTGTCTCGCCGTCCGCGGACGGGAAGCGGGTGGAGCTGTTCGCCCGGCCATCCGCGGCCACGATCCGCTACACCCTGAATGGCACTCTGGCACGCGAGGGAACCGTCTACGATGGTTCCTTCCTCGTCACCCCTGCCATGGCCACGGGCGGCAGCGTGCTGTTGCGGGCGATTGCGATCGATGGCGACCTGGAGGGCGAGGAGACCTTCCACATCCCGATGACCGTCCGCCCGTCTCGGCCCAAGAATGACGACGGTGACGACGGCGGTGAGGGCACCGACATGCCGCCGACGCTGCGGGACTTCGTGGACGAGGCGAAGCCCGCGACGCTCGTCCTCGACATCCGTCAGAGCAGCACGGAGGACTTCTTCTCCCTGGTCACGGCGTTGAAGGCAGCTTCTGCCGAGGCGGTGGTGCCACAGGTCACCGTAGGTGAATCCACGGCGGCCCTCTCCATGCGGCTGGGCGGAGATCTTCGACTAAAGGGAGAAGGCTTGTCGGCGGTGGTCGAGGCCGTCCGCGCGTCGATGGGCCGTCCCGATGCGACGGTTACCTCCGCCGTGAAGTCCGTGTCCTTCCCCACGGGGCGCGATCTCATCGCGTTCGTGGACGCGCTGAAGGTGGACGTGGGCGACCCCCGGACCTGCGTGACCCAGTCCTGAGGAGGGAGAACATGATGGCCGCACGCCGTGTCACTGCCCCGGCCCGCACGAAGGGCCGGGCACCGTCGGAACCGGTCATCCGGGCGGGCGAGTTCCGGGCCGAACTGGGCGTGGTCCAGGCCCGAGCAAAGGCGGCGGGCACTGTCGGGTTCGGCTGCCCGCCCCTGTCGGCGTGGCCGCACCACGTCATTGTCTCTATCCCCGCCGGACGTGGTGGCGACATCCGGATCCGCGAGGACTTCGGAATCCTGGAGGACTCGGAGCGCGGTCTAGCGACGGAGCGGTGCGCCGTTCCGCGTGGCCGGTGGAACGCGATGGCCGATGCCGCCAAAACGGAGCTGAACACCCGCCTGCGGGAGAAGGGGCTGGCTACGGGGCGCTGGCAGCCCGGCGACAACCGGGTGGAGCGGGTTCTCGGCACGGAACTGATGACCCTGGCCTGGGCCGTGATATCGGCCGACGAGGCTTCGGTGCCTGCGGTGGTCACCTCCTGGGTGGCACTGACGTCCAGTGAGCGCCTCTGGCTGGCTGGACGCGTCCTGATGGCTCCCTCGGATGGCGTCCGCCGTGGCCTCGCGCTGCTGCTCTCCGCTACACCGGCCGAAGCACCGGTCAAGACTTCACCCGCCCCCAAGAGCACGGGCGGACTTCCTCTCTTCGACCTGGACTGACGATCACCATGCCGGACACCAATGTCGCGCGACCGTGCCTTGCCCCGTTCTCCCTCAAGGACGCGCCCGCACTGATCGAGCGCGTGTTCCCTGCCCAAAAGGTGGGGATCGAGGCCCAGAAGGAGCGGAAGGCCGGACCAGGGCAAACCCTGACAGCTCTAGGATCGTACTGGAAAGGGCGGAAGCCACTCGTGCTTGTGCGGGCGACCGTGCTCGCCTCCCTATTGCCTTCCACCGAGGATCCCCAGGCTGACCTAGAGATCTTCGATCTCCTCATGCGCATGGATGAAGAAGGCATCTGGCGACGTGAACCAAGCATCAGTGCCGATGATGTCCTCGAGTGTCCGGCAATCGATCCCTTGGAAAAGCTGCCGCATGTCTTCCGGGTAGTCGATGAGAAAGGAAAGATCACCTCCGGGTGGACCCCCATCAAGCTCGTCGGATATGGAAGGAGGGAGGATCGCGACGCGGAGCGAGCACGCATTCTTCGTGAGAGGGTGGATCTGCGGCGCCGCGCAGTCTCCTCAATGCCGTTCTCCCGCCAAGTGTCGATCTCGAAGCGTCTAGAGGAAGTCGAGGATCTCTCGCTCCAGGAAGATCCCCTGTATGAGGGTGTCTGGGAGAAGGTGAACCACCACCTCGGCACTACAGCCAGGTCGGTCCATCAACTCGTCGAGCAATTAGGTGTCGCGCGGTTCGGACACCGTCCAATCGTTGGAGACCCGTTTGCAGGAGGCGGGAGCATTCCGTTCGAGGCGGCACGCTCCGGATGCAGTGTGGTTGCCTCGGATTTAAACCCGATCGCTGCCATGCTCACCTGGGGTGCGCTGAACGTCATCGGAGCAGATGATGAATCTCGGGCACGCATCATTGAGGAGCAGTCCCTTCTTGCGGCCACGGTTGATAATGAGATCATCCGCCTAGGTATCGAGCATGATGCTCAGTCAAATCGGGCGAAGGCGTATCTATACTGCCTGGAAACGGTAGATCCCCAGACTGGATGGCGAGTGCCGATGTGCCCATCCTGGGTGATTAGCAACAACCGTCGATGCGCCGCTAGGCTTGATCCTGACTATGCGAAGAAGTGCTTCAACATTATCGTCGAGAGTGGTCTCTCGAAAGACGAAATGACGAAGGCCGCCCAGGGGACGGTGCGAGATGGTCATCTAGTCTACTCCCTTGCACCAATCCAGGGGGAAGAAGAGAGAGAATGGCGGATTCCCGTTTCGCGGCTGCGTGGAGATGGTGAAGGATCTGCGGGGCCTGATGGTTCGCGCAATAACAAGTTGCGTGCATGGGAACTCTCGGATTTCGAGGCCCGTGAGCCGAGTTGGGTTGCTCAGGCTTCCCCTGTAGTACCCGGATCAGCCCCCGGTGCCTGGATTGGCGGTGACGTATTCCTTGAGCGTCTCTATGCCATTCAATGGTTGAGCGCGCTCGACCTGCAGGAGGGCAAAGCACGGCCGGAGACTTGGTTTGATGGTGCACGCCCCGATGATCTAGAGCGTGAGAGGAGGGTTGCGCAGCAAGTCCGCGATAATATCGCTGAATGGCAGGCGAACGGCTTCGTGCCCGATATGCGGATTGAACCAGGGGAGAAGACCGACGAGCCGATCAGGACTCGCGGATGGACGTACTGGCATCATCTGTTCAGCCCGCGGGCACTGCTTCGGCAAGCCCTATATGGGCGATATGGCTCGTCGCCTGTAGCTTCTCTCAGCCGAGCTCGCGACGCTGACCGGACCTCTAAATTGTGTCGTTGGAATGCCGATCCGCAACCAACTCAGCTTCCAAAAATCGAGCAGGTATTTTCAAATCAGGCGCTAAACACACTCTACAATTGGGGAGTTTATTCCGATGCGGGGTTAGAGAAATACCATTTGAAAATCTCCCATTGCCCAATGAGTGCTGCTGATTTTTCACTTGAGACGCATCCAGCGTCGGCGACGAAAAAAGAGGCCTCGCTCTGGATTTTTGATCCCCCGTACGCGGACGCCGTCCACTATCACGAGATTACTGAATTCTTCATTGCATGGCTGCGGAAGAACCCGCCTGCTCCATTTGATCAATGGACTTGGGACAGTCGCCGCCCTCTTGCGATCCAAGGCAAGGGCGAGGCCTTCCGACGCGAGATGGTTGCGGCGTTCTCGGCGATGGCAGGGAATATGCCTGACAATGGCCTGCAGGTCTGCATGTTCACCCACAAGGACGCAGGCGTCTGGGCAGACATGGCAGGTATCGTGTGGGCGTCCGGCCTGCGGGTGACCGCGGCGTGGTATGTGTCGACCGAGACCTCCTCGGAGCTGAAGAAGGGCGGATACGTTCAGGGCACTGTCCTTCTCGTTCTGCGCAAGCGCACCGAGGACGAGTATGGGTTCAAGAGCGAGATCGTCCCAGAGGTCCGGGCCAGGGTTCAAGCACAGGTCGAGACACTGACCGGCCTGAACCAGAGTGTTCGCGGCGGCGGACGGGACGAGAACCTGTTCAGCGACGCGGACATCCAGATGGCTGGCTATGCCGCCGCTCTCGAGGTGCTGACCACCTACACTCACATCGACGGGGTCGACATGACCCGCGAGGCCCTGCGGCCTCGCGAGGAACGCCGCCGGGGACAGCCTGCACCAATAGGTCTAGTGGAAGAGATGATCTCCCTGGCCGTGAGCACAGCGACGGAACTAATGGTTCCTGAGGGAATTCCGGAGGCGATGTGGGATCGCCTCCCTCCAGCTACCCGCTTCTACCTGCGCATGACGACCGCCGAAGGCGAGTGGCCCGCAGGTTCTCCCGGCGGCAAGCTGGATGAATACCAGAACTTCGCGAAGGCTTACCGTGCCGAGGGCTGGGAGGATCTGATGGCGGAAAGGGCGCCGAACCGTGCCCGTCTGAAGACGGCCACCGAGTTCCGTGCTGCCCTGCTGCGCGGGCATCCCGTCGCAGACGGCCCACTCCGCCCCACGCTCTATGCCATCATGTCGCTCGCGCGAGATGCCGATCGGGAGGTGGATCCAGAGACATCGGGCAAGGCGGCCCTGCATGGTCTGCGGGATCACTTCGGGGAGGCAAGCTGGCTGGGTGTCCGCGACAACGTGCGTGCCCTTGCTACCTGGTTCGGGCGGACGTGGTCGCGACGCAACCCCGCGGAAGCGGTGGCAGCTCGCGTCCTGGCCGGTCTCATCGGATCCGAGCGGCTGTAGGGGGTAAGTTCCTTGAAGTCCGATACCGTCTCCGTCCGCAGCCTGTTCAAGGTGTCCCGCCGCTACGTGGTGCCGATCTACCAGCGCCACTATGTCTGGAGCCGCGAGGGGCAATGGGAGGGCCTCTGGGAGGACATCCTGGCGAAGGCCACCCAGCGCCTAGGGGGCGTCGAGAAGCGATACCCCCATTATATGGGGGCGGTTGTGCTGAACAGCCGCGAGGCTGGGAGTTCGCGCGAGGTTCCGATCTGCGAGGTAATCGACGGTCAGCAGCGCCTCACCACGCTGCAGATCCTCTTCTGCACCCTGCGTGACGTCGCCCTGGTGAACGACCTAGCGAGCCTGTCGCGGCTGGCCGACCGCAACACCACGAACCCGGACGCGGAGGACATGAAGTCGCCAGAGGTGGACGCCCATCGCCTCTGGCCCACCCACCATGACCGCGACACCTACCTCCAGATCCAGTCTGCCCGTTCACGCGAAGAGATCCGCAAGCGATTCCGGGAGCACTTCCCTCAGAACTCCGTCCAGCTGAAGAAGATCAATCTTAGGCAGCAGCCGAACCTGCTGAAGGCATACATCTTCTTCTACGACGCCATTCGCGGCTTCGTCGGCGAGGGGGCCGACGTCGAGGCGAAGCTCGACGCCCTCCTGGTGGCCGTGCTCGACGACTTCCGTCTGGTCGAGATCCAGCTCCAGACAGACGACGATCCCCAGACGATTTTTGAGACCCTGAACGATCGTGGGAAGCCTCTTCTCGCCTTCGATCTGATCCGCAACTTTATCTTCATGCGTGCGGCAAGGACGGCGGTCGGTACGTCGGCCGAGAAGCTCTACGACAACAAATGGACGCCCCTCGAGGCTGACTTCTGGACTGAGGACGAACAGAGGGGGCGTCTGAAGCGGCCACGGGTCGAGTTCTTCATGCTGCAGTACCTTACGGCACGCTCGGGCAAGGAGATCTCGCTCGCCCAGCTCTTTGCCGAGTACAGGGACTTCCTACGGACTGATCATGCACCGAAGGGCGTCGAGGCCGAGGTCGAGGACATCCTGCACTACGCCGATCTCTACAAGCAGATCGTCCGGGCCGACGGCGAGGATGCTCTCGGACGTGCCGCGCGGCGCCTCAAGCCATGGGATATCACCACAGTCTATGCCCCCATCCTTGCCATTGCCTCGAGCGACGTCGGCGAGAACGAGAAGGAGCAGGCCTACCAGGACATCGTCTCCTACGTCGTCCGGCGCGCGATCGTCGGAGGATCCGCAGCCAACTACAACCGGATCTTCCTGGGGCTAGCGCGCGAGATCGTCCAGCACGGAGCGTCGGCGGACCTCGTGCGCACCTACTTGCTCTCCCAAGGAGGCAGTAGCTCGACGTGGCCGTCGGACGCCGAGTTCCGGCACCATTGGTTGTCCGCGAACCTCTATGCACGCCTTCGTCCACCCGTGCGCATGATATCCGTGCTGAGCGAGATTGAGACCGCCCTGCGAGGCCCCAAGACCGATCCTGTTCCGATCCCCAGCCACGTGTGGATCGAGCACCTCATGCCGCAGGGCTGGCACACGAACTGGCCGCTCCCGGATGGCAGCAAGGTGACTTGGCAGGAAATCCACGAGGTCGATCAGTTGGGGGATGGTGGCCGAGCCGCCCTCAGAGAGCAGGTCAAGACTTCACCTGCGGGGGCGGAGACGCCCTCCACCGTCAGGGCCAGGCGGTTGCTGGCGATCGCGAGACGGGCAGCCCTTCTACAGACGATCGGCAATCTGACCCTCCACACTCGCGAACTCGGCTGGGAACTGAGCAACAAGAGCTTCGCTGACAAGCAGGCCCTGTTCCGCAAGCATGGTCTGCTCCAGGTCACCCAAGGCTTCATGGGCGAAGATGCCACTGCCTGGGACGAGGAAGCGATCCAACGGCGTGGTGCTTTCCTGTTCGACAATGCAAGGCAGATCTGGGCTTACCCGGTCACCGCTCCAGCACAACAGCAAGCAGCGGAGTAGCAGTGCGTCATGGCTGGAGCCGTCACCACCGCCGCTGGACTGGTTGCGCTTCGCCCGCATCCGGATCATCGCATCCGTCGGTCCGCACGGGTGGTCGCGGCATTGGCTGAACTGCACAAGGCTGGATTCCAGCGCCTCCGCGCCATGCCCTACATGTCGGCAAGCGGTGCCTACTGGCGGTTCGAGATCGGCCCGGTGGATCTGTTCCACCAAGTCCATGGGGCGGTTGCAGTCTCCGAGTACTCGCTGACCCACTCCGACCAGCGCGCAACCAAGGAGATCGCTGAGGGAGTGGCGACGTACACCAGCGGCCACGCCAAGGAGGGTCACTTCTTCGGCTGGGAAGATGCCGCCGGTGACGGTGCCCGTGAACTTGCGGACAAGCTCCTCCAACGCTTCCCTGTCCTCGCCGAGAAGGGGCGGGGATGGGACTACGCCTATGCGGGCTGGTTCCAGCGCCTCCTAGGGTTGGTCGAGGCTGGCTTCTTCCCCTATGCCTTCGCGGACATGCAGGGGCCGTCCCGGAACGGCCTCTACATCAGCGCCATGCGGCCATCGGAGTGGGGTGAGGCGCCATTCCAACCCGAGCTGCCTCTGCCCCCGCCGGGCGAATACGACGGGACGCTGAACCTGGAGGATGGTCGGCTATGAGGTGGGCAGAACGGGCATGAGTGATCTTTCTCCTCCTCGCATCTCTCACATCCGCCGCTTCTCCTCCCGCGAGGGACGGCTCCGGCACATTTTCCTCCGTGATCGACTCCTCGGGGCGCAGAAGTATGACCGCATCGCGGGCTACTTCCGCTCGTCCATCTTCGAGGTCGCGGCAGAAGAGATCGCTTCGGTGGGCAAGATCCGGATCGTCTGCAATTCGGATCTGGACCCGGCCGACATCCAGGTCAGCAAGGAGGTCCGTGCGCAGGCTCTGATGAAGCAGTGGTGGGAGGGGACCGGCGAGGGGGGCGTCGCGGTCGACACGCTTCTGCGTCGTGATCGCTACACCCTCATGCGGGACCTGCTCACGGCGAAGGATGGTAACAGCCAGCCGAAGATCGAGATCCGGGTCATCGACCGGTTCACGGCACCGCTGATCCACGGCAAGGCAGGCATTATCACCCTGGCCGATGGCACCCGGACCAGCTTCATGGGCTCCGTCAACGAGACCCGGCAGGGCTGGGGCGAGCACTACGAGCTTGTCTGGGAGGACACCTCGGAGGAGGGGATTGACTGGACCCAGGCCGAGTTCGACTACCTGTGGAAACGTTCTGTTCCCCTTCCCGACGCGGTGGTGACCGAGATCTCCCGCTGCGCCGACCGCATCGAGGTCCGTATCCCGGACTGCCCGCCATGGGACGAGCAGGGCGATGTCGACCTGCCGCGGGCCGCACTGGCCGAGAGTCCCCTGGTCCGTGCCGGTGAGGGTCTCCAGCCCTGGCAGAAGGCGTTCGTGTCCGAGTTCCTCCGACAGCGCGAACTGTACGGCAATGTCCGCCTCCTGCTCGCGGATGAGGTCGGCGTCGGCAAGACCCTCTCGCTCGCGACGTCAGCCCTGCTGACAGCCCTCCTGGGCGACGGTCCCGCCCTTATCCTGGCCCCAGCCACCCTGTGCGAGCAGTGGCAGACCGAACTGGTGGAGAAGCTGGGTATCCCATCGGCCCGCTGGATGTCGAACGAGAAGGCCTGGGCCGACCACCGCGGCCATGTGATCCCCAGCCGAGCCGAGGACATCACCCGCTGCCCCTACCGGATTGCCATCGTCTCGACGGGTATCGTCATGCGGATGGATGCGGTCGAGCGTCGCGCACTGCTGGAACGGCGCGCCCGCCCTGGCGAGGCCGCCTACGGCATCGTCATCCTGGATGAGGCCCATAAGGCGCGCGGCCGGGCGGAGGCGGACGGGTCGCGCGAGGCCAACAACCTCCTGGACTTCATGAACCGGATCGCGTTGCGGTCGCGCCATGTGCTTCTCGGGACGGCGACGCCGATCCAGACTAACGCACTCGATCTCTGGGACCTTATGGGGATCCTCGCCTCGGGGGCTGACCACGTCCTGGGGGGTGATCTCTCCCGGTGGCGCAACCAGCCGGAGGAGGCGCTCCGCTTAATCCGCGGCGAGATCCGTCCTCGAACGATCGAGGATGCCTGGGAGTGGTTGCGAAATCCGATACCCCTGGGAAGAGGCGAGACGGATCCGCTGTTCGGTTACCTTCGAGAGCACTTCCGTATGGCCGACGATGGGGCGCTGACGTCCTCGTCCTACACCGACCTCCCGGAGGATCTCCGCTGGGACATCGCGGATCGGCTGGAAGAGGACCGTAGGGGAATTGCCTTCTTCCAGGAGAACAACCCCGTCGTCCGCCACACCGTTCTGCGGCGCCGTGCAGCCCTCGAGAATGCGGGCCTGATGAAGCGGGTGGCGGTGAACCTGCATCCCCGCCCGGTGGAGCACGATCCTCGCACCCGCGCCTTCTACGGGGCGACCGGACGGGCAGTGGCGTCCACCATCCCGCTCCAGGACGCCTTCGTGGCTGCGGAGGCCTATACCTCGGCATTGATGGAGCGGAACCGTGGGGCCGGGTTCCTCCGTAGCCTCCTGCTCCAGCGGATCTGTTCCTCGTCCATAGCGGGCCTCTCCACCACGCTGGCGATCGCCCGCCGGACCTGCATACCCGAGGCTGGCGAGGGCGAGGCGCCTGCCGTCTTGCGGGCCGATGGCGACGACCAGGAATTCGACCTGGCCCAGCTCGGGGAGGCTTCTCAGGCTGAGCGGGCAGCGCTCCGTGACCTCCTTGGGCACCTGCGCGTCGCGGCGTCGGCATCTCCAACCGGGACGGACGCCGATCCTAAGCTACAGGTGCTCCGACACTACCTGCGGGAGGTCGGCTGGCTCGGATCCTACGGCTGCATCATCTTCAGCCAGTATTACGATACGGCCAGGTGGATCGCCGACTGCCTGGCGGCGGAGTTCTCCTCCACCCCGGTTGGCCTCTACGCAGGTGCAGGGAGATCCGGCCTGTACAAGGATGGCCATTTCGCGTCGGCGGAGCGGACGACCATCAAGGCGGCGGTGCGTGACCGGCGGCTGAAGCTGCTGGTGGCAACCGACGCGGCCGCCGAGGGACTGAACCTGCAGACCCTCGGCACGCTGGTGAATGTGGATCTGCCCTGGAACCCGTCGAAACTCGAGCAGCGCATCGGCCGCATCAAGCGGTTCGGCCAGGCCCGGTCCGAGGTGGACATGCTCAGCTTGGTTTATGAGGGCAGCCGGGACGAGGTGGTCTACGACCGCCTGTCGCAGCGGATGCGGGACCGCTTCGACATATTCGGTCAGCTCCCAGACACCATTGAGGACGACTGGATCGAGAGCGAGGAGCATCTGGAGCGAGAGTTGCGGAAGCACGCCGAGACGAAGGCGCGGTTGTCGGCCTTCGACGTGCGCTGGGGCGGGACCGCGACGGGCCAGGGTGCCACCCCTGCCCAAGCTGCCTGGCAGTCTGGGTGGGAGACCTGCACCAAGGTGCTGGCCAGGGATGACGTGGAGAAGGCGCTTGCGGAGGGATGGTAACCATCATCATGGACTGCAGATGACGCGGGGACCGAACTCCGCCGATTGCCGAAGATAGGTAGTCGGGTCTGAACAACCTCCCGGGCAATGATTTGCTTGGGAGAGTTGGTGGTTTGGGCGCTCTGGTGCTCTCCCGCTGGGTGGAGAACCCGTACTTCCAGCACTTCACCGGTGAGACCGTCTTCCAGCATCGTGCTCCCATCCATCCCTCCTCGCTCAGCCGCTGGCGCGGCCGCATCGGCGAGGAGGGCAGGAGGGCAGGAGGGCAGGAGGGCAGGAGGGAACTAATCGACGGGAAGAGGGCGGAACACCACCGCACGGCTTCCCGGCTCGTAGGTCAGGTTCAGGGGGCCATACGTTCTCGACTTCTCGAAGACGCGCTCGATGTTGCGTTCGGAGCCGGAGAACCTGACCCGGGCGAGGAAGCCTTCCACTCCGGGGGGCAGCACCTCGGAGGTGTCCTTATCCCAGGGAAGGGCGCCGCTTCGGCGCTGCAGCGGACCCTCTGCCGCATGGATCTTGACGCGGTATTTGACGGTAAAGTCGATCTGGCTCGAACCCCCAGCGGGGGGTGGGGTGTGCATGACGAAGCAGATCTTCTCGGGTGAAGCAAACCCCATGGCGACCGCGGTGGCCGGGCCAGGCCCGGTTACGGGCGGCTGGGGAGCCGGAGGCCACACCATAGCGAGTGATAGCGGGGGGGCGGGAGTGGTCCTCAGATTCTTGGTGATGGTGATCTGGACAAAGCCAGTGTCGAACTCCTCGCCGGGAAGGCTATCGATGCAGCGCTCGGCACCGCTGGCCGGACTTGCCACTGAGTAGGACTGATCATGCACGACATAGCTCGCCACTGTCGTGGAACGGAACTCCAACTCGTAGTGACCAACCACCGACCCCATGGATCGCAGTGCCAGGCTGACCTCCAGAGGCGCGGGTGTGGAGGCCCAGGGAAGCCACGACCAGAAGGAGCGGCTTGTGGCATGGGTGCGCAGCACGATCGGGGCGAAACCATCGACATCTGGGCGGAGCATGTCGCGTGGCACCGAGAAGGTAGCCGTATTGGCGAGACTGATGGAGGGCGCGATCTGATGGGTGCCGACGATCACACGGTTCCGGGGATCCGCCAGGTTCTGGCCGCGAACGGTGACGCGAACAGGCGAGGAGAGATCGGAGCGGTACAGCCTTGGCTCGTACTCAAGAACCCAGGGCGCCTGCGAGGAGCGTGTGATCTCCTGCAAAGTGTGGGTAACGCGCTGCTCGCTTTCCCCAAGTTGGTTGCTCACGTCCTTCACGGTCTTCTCGACCTCGAGGATCTGAGCCTCCAACTGCACCATCAGGGCACGTCGCTCATTGCTCACGCTGTTGGCGGCCTGTGTCAGGACGTCGCTCAGTGCGCTCCGGGTGGACTGGACCGCCATCATGCCGCGCTGCAGTGCTCGCAGGGTGGCCTCGTCCACGGTCTTGCCGAACTGATCGATCAGGGTCCGGAGCGCCGCCTCCATGCGGTCGATGTTCTTATCGATGCCCTCGCCGGGATAGAGCAGTTCTCCAGGAGTCCAGGCCTGTGCGGGAGTGCCCGCGATTGCCAGCCCTATGGCGGCAGCCAGGAAGACACCAGACCGACCAGACATCCCATCCCCCATGCCAAAGAGAGGGGAAGGATGTCACGCCAGAGGTCGGTGGCAAGTGCCCGTTGATCTCTAGCCCCGAACCCGGGCGTAGCCAGGATGAACCGATCGCATGGAGATCGCGGGCAGGAGTGGCTTCGGCAGGCGAAGAGTGGCCGGTACCGAACGGGTAGGGGGACGGGGCGGCGGGCTGACGGGACACCTCGAGAGCGAAGTGCAGGGCCTGGCCCACATGCCGGTCCCAACGCGCCGCCTCCCAGGAGCGCAGGCGCATGACCTGGGCGGCGCGCCGCGCGCTGTGCGGCACCGAGTAAGGCCGTTAGCGCAGTGGCGACAACGTTCTCCCATGTCTCTCACAGAGATTAAGCAAGCGCACCTCCTTCTGGTCTAGGGACCGTTTCACTCGCTTCGCCGTTCGCTTCGGAGTTATCGGGTTCTCGTTAGAGGGAATCCCTGTATCCACGCCTTCGACGTGCTGGTGGCAATTACTGCAAAGGGTGATCAAATCTGTGTCGTGTAGACCGGCCATAACATCGAGGTCATACGAACGGTGATGCACTTCGCGTCCACGCGCATTGCAGCAGCGACACCTATACCGATCTCGATGCAGCACTCGCGAGCGTATTTTTTTCCAAAGATCAGATTGCAGGTAGCGATCGTATAGCGAAGGAGGACTAATACCGGTCCGTGTAGAACCCGACCTGCCTTCGACGGGTGAACTTCCTACCCGCGGAGTCCTTGATGGAAGGAGTAGGCTAGCACCCATGCGGGGCGGTATAACCTCGGCAAATAGCCTCGCAGGCAGAGTTGTGTATAGAGGTTCAGATACGTAGGTCCAGTACCTCCACCAAGTTAAATAGGCATGTGCTGAACCACCATCTTCATTCTCTACATTGTCGATAACCATCTCCGCATATCCCGGGCAATCCGCGGACATAAGACGGAAAAGATGCTGATAACATAATCGTTGATCTTCGGTGATGCCTCGATTTGCTGGGATATTTTCCTTGAATGCGAGAGACATGCAGTACTGCCGAGTAGGTGGGTGACCGAATAAAATACCACGCGCTTTACATCTGTAAAGGTGCTTAGCGGTTCTTGATAAAAACAATCTGTAAATAGCCGACTGGTCCGCTTGCAAAAACGGCATCCACGGCAAGAAGACGCAGGTAACACGACTGACGTGTCGCCGAACTGGAGGTACCTCAGGCCGCGTGCAGTCTCAAGACAGATGTCTCCAGTTCCCCGCAATCTGACGCCGCGTAGAGGTACCCTGCTTCTGGGCCCCTTGTCCTTCCTTGCAGGAGGGTGCTCCCGGCCCCCTTTGGGCCGGTTCAGGACGCGGCTACCGGGTAGATTTATCCCGCTGGACTCCCTATATAACGAAGCGAACCCGGCCCCCCCCTTGGGGCGTCAACACTGCCGATGTGGTCCCTCGCTCTGTGAGAGTACCCTTGGAAAAGGCGCCGAATTCTTGTCAGACCTGAGTAGAGGAATCGGTGCTTGAGGTGCTGTGTTTGACGGCGTGGGCGAAGGGGCCTCCTCGGCAGGGCAGGGGACGGCGTGGAAGGGGCCAGTTTGCTGGAGTTTGGGGGTCACCCAGGCATACAGTTTACAGGGACTCCCGCCCTCTACCATTCTGAGCCGGCGCGATCCTTCCCGACCCTCTTTGGCTGAGCCATCTGGAACCCGATAAGTGAGCGATACCGAGAGCGGCGGCCCCTCCGACGAGCGGGCGCCGGACGAGACCCGGCCGGTGACGATCGAGGCGGAGATGCGCCGCTCCTACCTCGACTACGCGATGAGCGTGATCGTCTCGCGCGCGCTACCGGACGCGCGGGACGGGCTCAAGCCCGTCCACCGCCGCATCCTCTTCGCGATGAACGAGAACGGTTTCACGGCCGACAAGCCCTACAAGAAGTCGGCCCGCGTGGTCGGCGACGTCATGGGCAAGTACCACCCGCACGGCGACAGCGCGATCTACGACGCCATGGTGCGGATGGCGCAGCCCTTCTCCATGCGCGTGCCGCTGATCGACGGCCAGGGCAACTTCGGCAGCATGGACGGCGATCCCGCGGCCGCCATGCGCTACACCGAGGCGCGGCTGGCCAAGTCCTCGACCGCGCTCCTGGCCGGGATCGACGAGGACACGGTCGACTTCCAGCCGAACTACGACGAGAGCGCGGAGGAGCCGCGCGTCCTGCCGGCGGCCTACCCGAACCTTCTCGTGAACGGGTCCAACGGCATCGCCGTCGGCATGGCGACCAACATCCCGCCGCACAACCCGGGCGAGGTGATCGACGCGACGCTGGCGATGATCGCGGACCCGGCGATCACGCTCGAGCGGCTGATGGAGATCATGCCCGGGCCGGACTTCCCGACGGGCGGGCTGATCCTCGGGCGCTCCGGCATCCGGGCGGCCTTCGAGACCGGGCGCGGCTCCGTGCCGGTGCGCGCGCGGGCGGAGATCGAGGACATGCGCGGCGGGCGGCAGGCGATCGTCGTCTCGGAGGTCCCCTACCAGGTGAACAAGGCGACGCTGATCGAGCGGATCGCGGAGCTTGCCCGCGCGAAGCAGGTGGAGGGCATCTCCGACCTTCGCGACGAGAGCGACCGCGACGGCATGCGGATCGTCATCGAGGTGAAGAAGGACGCGACGGCGGAGGTGGTGCTGAATCAGCTCTACCGCTTCACGAACCTGCAGACCTCCTTCCCCGTGAACTTCCTCGCGCTCGACGACGGCACGCCTCGGCAGATGGGTCTGCGGGACGCGCTGCAGGTCTTCATCCGCTTCCGCGAGGAGGTGATCACCCGCCGCAGCCGCTTCCGCCTGACCAAGGCGCGGGACCGCGGGCATATCCTGGTCGGCCTCGCGATCGCGGTGGCCAACATCGACGAGGTGATCCGCGTCATCCGCGCGAGCCCGGACGCGGCCGCCGCGCGCGAGGCGCTGATGTCCACGGACTGGCCGGCCGGCGACGTCGGCGCGCTGCTGGCCCTGGTGGACGACGCCGGCAACATCGTGACCGAGGACACGGTGCGCCTGACCGAGGCGCAGGCGCGCGGCATCCTCGAGCTGACGCTGCGCCGCCTGACCGGGCTCGAGCGGGAGAAGATCCTGCAGGAGCTGGACGAGATAGCGGCCACCATCCGCGAGCTGCTGGAGATCCTCTCCTCCCGCCCGCGGCGCCTCGAGTTGATGGCGCAGGAGCTCGCGGAGGTGCGCGCGCAGATCGCGGTCCCGCGCATGACCTCCATCCTCGACGGCATCTCCGACCAGGACGACGAGAGCCTGATCGAGCCCGGGCTGATGGTGGTGACGATCACGCGGGACGGCTACGTCAAGCGCACGCCGCTCGAGACCTTTCGCGCGCAGAACCGCGGCGGCCGCGGGCGCAGCGCGGCGGGCACGCGCGAGGACGACGTCGTCATCCGCAGCTTCAACGCGCACACGCACCAGCACGTCCTCTTCTTCACCAGCCGCGGCATCGCCTTCCGCGAGAAGATCTGGCGGCTGCCTGAGGCGGGGCCGACCGCGCGCGGGCGCTCGCTCCGCCAGCTTCTGCAGCTCCAGGAAGGCGAGACGGTCACCGCCGTGCTGCCGCTGCCGCAGGACGAGGGGCTGTGGGAGAACCTGCACCTCGTGTTTGCGACGGAGTGCGGCAACGTGCGGCGCAACCGGCTGTCGGACTTCCGGAACGTTCGCGCCGCCGGGCTGATCGCGATGAAGCTCGACGAGGGCGACAGCCTGGTGGGCGTGCAGACCTGCCGGGAGGGCGACGACATCCTGCTGGCGACCCGCCTCGGCCGCGCCATCCGCTTCACGGCGGAGGAGGGCGTGCTGCGCGTCTTCGCGGGCCGGGACTCGACGGGCGTGCGCGGCATCCGGCTCGTCGGCAAGGGCGACGCGGTGATCGAGCTCTCGGTGCTGCGCAACGTCCCGGCGACGCCGGGCGAGCGCGCGGCCTACCTGAAGCTGGCGGCCGCCAAGCGGCGCGCCCAGGGGGAGGCCGGCGAGGCCCCCGCCGAGGAGGCCGCGCCCGCCGCCGAGGAGGGCGAAGAATCGGCCGAGGAGGTGGCGCTGAGCGCCGAGCGGGCCGAGGAGCTGGAGCGGGCGGAGGAGATCCTCCTCGCGGTCACGGACACCGGCTTCGGAAAGCGCTCCTCCGCCTACGAGTACCGCCGCACGGGCCGCGGCGGGCAGGGCATCGCGAGCATCCCGCTCGGCCGTGGCAAGGGGCACGCGGTGGTCGCGACCTTCCCCGTCCGGCCCGGCGACGACGTGATGCTGGTGACCGACAACGGCCGGCTCATCCGCCTGCCGGCGGACCAGGTCCGCGTCATGGGGCGGCAGGCCGCGGGCGTCACGCTGTTCCGCCTCGACAAGGGCGAGGCGGTCACCTCCTGCTTCCCGGTGGTGGACGACGGGGTGGTGGTGAGCGAGGGCGGGGCGGCCGATGCCTGAGCGGATCGGGGTCTATCCCGGCACCTTCGATCCCGTCACGAACGGCCATATCGACGTCATCCACCGCGCCGCGCGCCTGCTCGACCGGCTGGTGATCGGCGTCGCGATGAACGCCGGCAAGGGGCCGATCTTCCCGATCGAGGAGCGGGTCGAGCTCGTACGGGCCGAAACCGGCAGCATCGCGGCGGCGACGGGGGCCACGATCGAGGTGGTTCCCTTCGAGGGGCTGCTGGTGACGCTCGCGCGCGAGCACGGCGCGGGCATGATCGTGCGCGGCCTCCGGGCGGTGTCCGATTTCGACTACGAGGTGCAGATGGCCGGCATGAACCGGCGCCTGGACCAGGAGGTGGAGACGGTCTTCCTCATGGCCAGCGAAACGAACCAGTTCATCTCGTCCCGCTTCGTGAAGGAGATCGCGCGACTGGGGGGAGACATTTCGAGCTTCGTGCCCCAATTGACGCACGAGCGCACGCTCGCCCGCGTCCGCCACGCCTGAGCGGCGGCGCACCAGGCCCACCAACCCGGGAATCAGACGCCATGCAGCGCCGGACCCTTCTCGCCACCTCGATCGCCACCGCTACGGGAGCCATGATGAGCGACGCCACCACCAACGAGGCCGAGGCCCAGGCCAATGCCGAGAACACCCTCTACCTCGACCTCAAGGACGGGCGGGTGACCATCGAGTTGCGGCCCGACCTCGCGCCGAAGCACGTGGAGCGCATCAAGACGCTCTCCGCCCAGGGCTTCTACGACAACACGCCCTTCCACCGCGTCATCGAGGGCTTCATGGCCCAGGGCGGCGACCCCACGGGCACCGGCACCGGCGGCAGCCCGCTTCCGAACGTGCCCGCCGAGTTCTCGCCGCCCGCCAAGGCGCGCTTCCTGCGCGGCACCTGCGGCATGGCGCGCGCGGGCGACCCGAACAGCGCCAACAGCCAGTTCTTCATCATGTTCGGCCCTTATCCGAGCCTGGACGGCCAGTACACCATCTGGGGACGCGTGACCTCGGGCATGGAGCTGGTGGACAAGATCAAGCGCGGCGCCGGCAGCAGCGGGCAGGTCCAGAATCCGGACCGTATTGTGAAGATGCGCCCCGCGGGCGCGGCCTGACCCCTCCCGGGCCCGGCCTTGCGCCGGGCTCGGCTTGACAGGGGGGGCGGGCGCTTCCCATAGGAGCGGCGCGCGCCTGTAGCTCAGTCGGTAGAGCACGAGACTTTTAATCTTGGGGTCCTGGGTTCGAGCCCCAGCGGGCGCACCAAGCTTTTCACGGGCGAATTAGCGCGCTGTTGTGCTGTCTGCCTTCATTTGCATTTGTCTCGCGTCCGCCTGCCCGGGCATTGCCCGGACAAACGGATCCGGATTGCTGAGATTCAAGGCGTAGACGGGCGCTTGAGCCTTCTCCCTTGGAGCATGGTTCAGCGCCCCTTGGCCGTTCGCCTTCATCTTCTCCTGAGGTGCAGGCCTTGAACCGCTTGGCGGTACGGAAGGATAGGCGAGAGGTGGGCGGAATGTCATCGGGCTCGCCGACGGGGCGATCTTAACCAGAAGATCTCTTGGCGTGCCTTGTAGGAGGTGACGCGCAAGCTGGAGCGGCCGGGTGCGGCGAAGAGCGACGTCGCAACGCTGACGGGAGCTGTTGTGCGGTAAGGTTCCCTGCTCCCGGGGAGGCCGGCTCCGGAGGGGGAGGGAGGGCGCCCACGCGCCCGCGATCAGGCCGCCTCGGCCTCGAGGTCCATCCCGAGGAAGCGGCGGAGTTCGCGGAGCGGCCGGGGTGGGCTGATGAGGAAGCCCTGGATGTCCGTGCAGTGGGCGTCGCGCATCCGCTCCATCTGCTCCGCCGTCTCGACGCCCTCGGCGGTGGTGGTGATGCCGAGCTCGGCCGCCAGCCGCGAGATGGAGCGCACCACGGAGATGGCGCGCGCGTCCATGCCGTCCGCGCTGACGAAGCACTTGTCGATCTTCACCTTGTCGAACGGAAACCGCAGGAGGTAGCTCGGCGAGGAGTAGCCCGTCCCGAAATCGTCGAGGGAGATCCCGACCCCCATTCCACGCAGCGCGTGAAGGGCCGCGATCACCTGCGGGCTGTCCTGGAGAAGCACGGACTCGGTGATCTCGAGTTCGAGGCGGCGGGCCGGTAGCCCGGTGGCGGCGAGCACGTCGCCCACGACCTGCACGACGTCGCTCGTCCGGAACTGCGCGGGCGAGAGGTTGACCGCCACCCGGACGCTCACGGGCCAGTCGGCCGCCGCCCGGCATGCCTCGCGGAGCACCCACTCGCCAAGCCGGGCAATGAGGCCGATCTTTTCGGCCACCGGGATGAACTGGGCGGGCGAGACGAAGCCAAGGCGCGGGTGGCGCCACCGCAGCAGGGCCTCGCAGCCGCGGATCGCGTTCGTGGCGAGCTCCAGCTGGGGCTGGTAGTAGACCTCCAGCTCTCCCTTGCCGATCGCCTCCCGCAGGTCGAGCTCGATGGCGCGCTGCATCCGGACCTGGTTGCCGAGCGCGGCCTCGAAGAAGCGAAAGGTGCCTCGCCCCTCCCCCTTCGCCTTGTAGAGGGCGAGGTCGGCGCTCTTCATCAGGCTGTCCGCGTCAAGGCCGTCGTCCGGCGCGACGGCGATCCCGGCACTCGTGCCGATGATGACCCGGTGGCCCTCGAGGAGGTAGGGCGCGCAGACCGCCTCGATGACCCGGGACGCGAGCGACACCGCCTCGTCCCGGTCGCCGACCCCGAACTGGAGGATGGCGAACTCGTCGCCGCCGAGACGCGCCACGAGGTCGCCCTCGCGCAGGCAGGACAGGATCCTCGAGGAGACCTCCCGGAGCAGCGCGTCGCCCACGGGGTGGCCGAGGGTGTCGTTGACGTCCTTGAAGTGGTCGAGGTCAAGGCAGAACACGGCGAAGGGGTCGCCGCGGCGCCGCTGGGCCGCCAGAGCCCGGTCGAGGCGCTCGCGCAGCGAGAGGCGGTTCGGCAGGCCGGTGAGGCTGTCGTGCATGGCGAGGTGCGCGAAGCGGGCCTCGGCGCGCCGGCTCTCCGTGATGTCCTCGTAGGTCGCCAGCCAGCCGCCCTCGGGCAGGCTCTCGTGGGTGACGGAGAGAGCCACGGCGCCGGGCTCCTCGACGACGAAGCTCCCCCGCGCGGCGCGGGAGAGGATCTCGTTCTGCCCTTCCCGGATGCGGGCTATCAGGCCCGGCGGGAACCGCCCACCCCGCCTCGCGGTGCGCAGGAGGGCGGCCATGGGCGTCCCCGCCGGGGCAAGATCGCCGCCGAGGCCGAACATGTCCCGGAAGCGCTGGTTGCAGACGATGAGGCGGCCCGCGTCGTCCACCATGCAGAGCGCCTGGCCCATGTTGTTGAGGGCCGCGTCGAAGCGGCCGTTCTGCACGTCGAGGTCGCGCTCCCGCTCGGCCAGGAGGGCGTTGCTCCGCTGCGCCCACCAGAGCAAGGCGGTCAGGGCGGCGCCGCAGCCGGCGAGGAAGCCAAAGAGCGCGAGCGCCCCGGTCTGGAGGCGCCGCAGCTGGTCCTGCGTCTCGGCAATGCGCTCGCCCCCCTTCATCTTGCCGATGGAGACGAGTTCCGCGAGGTCCTCCTCGAAGCTCGCGATGAGCCGGGCGAGACGGTCCAGCTTGGCGGGATCGCCGAGGTCGGCGACGAGCGCCTCGCCCTCCCCGGCAAAGGCGTTCAGGCGGTGGAGCAGGCGCTGGGCGCCCGGCTGCGCGAAGAGGATCCGGCGTGAATCGCCCTGGCCGATGATGTTGATACGGTTGACCACAATGTCGAAGTGCAGCCGCACGTCGTCCTCGCCGACACCCTCCGCCCCGGCCATGAGGCCGAGCACCCGCACGTGCAGGCGCTCCATCTCCGCCGACGCCTGGGTGGCGATGAAGGAGACGTTGTAGGTGGCGAGCTGCTCAATGGCGTCGTTGCGCCGGAGCATGATGTCCGTCGCCCCACCGGCGGCGAGAAGGAAGAGCGCGAAGATGACCCCGGCGATCCAGGGGGCGGCCCGGCCCCTCGCGGGTCGGGCGGCGCGGCGGGGCGCGCGGCGCGGCATGGAGGGCGGACCTTGGTCGCGGGTGGCGGCTTTGCCGTGCGCCTCGCGGCGCCTCACCCAGCCACCTCTTGCGGCCGGTCTCGGTGGCCCGCTGACCGGGGGCCCCGGCGGCGGGCTACTCGACGGCGATCCGGCTGACCTGCCAGGCCGAGCGGCCGTAATAGACCTCGTTCTGGAGCGCGCGGTCGCTGCTGTAGGGATAGATGACGAAGAGCGGCCCCTTGTCGCGCACGGGCATGGGCTCGCCGTTGCGGCGGTAGGCCAGGATGGCGCCGCGGGCCTCGGCGTCGGCGAGCGGGATCTCGGTCATGTAGTTGTTCAGCGCCCGCACGACGAGCTTCTGGCCCGAGGCCCCGACCTCCCGTAGCAGCGCGCGCAGGGGAACGCCCTCGAAGACCTGCTCGCCGTCGTACCAGGGCGTCCGCGTCGCGACGGTCGCACGCTCCATCGCCTCGATCATCGCCATGTCGAGGCGCGCGGCTCCCTCGCCGTTGGTGCGCGCGACGCGCCCGGAGAGCGTCAGGACGACCCGGCCAGACGGCGCCTGCAGCGTCTCGTCGGCGTGGGCGGTGGCCGGGAGGGCGGCGACGGCGGCAAGGGCGGTGGCGACAAGCCGCAGGACGTGGCGGCGGGGCGCGGCGCTCTGCACGGGTGCGTCTCCATGTTTGTTGCGCCTAAGATTTGAAGTCTGCAGGGTAACGCCGTCAACGTTTTTATGTTTGCCGAGCAGCCTCCCGCGTTCATCCAGTTTTAATCCTTGCTGTTGAGCGCTGGTTTCGGCGTGTTGGTGTTGGCGAGTTGTTTGATGAGAACGTGAATTCGGCCGCGTGACTGAGCGTGCGGCCGATGATGATCCCGTTCGGATGCAGGTTACTGCTCCTCGATTTGCAAATCCTTGGTTCGGACGCGCCGGTACTCCCCGGATGACATCCGGTGCCGAGAGGACGGGTGGGGCCGCGGATCATACGTTGCGCGCAGACGAACCGCTGGGCCTGCTTGGCCCATCTGAAACGCTGCATCGGGCGCTCCCGCCGCAGTGTCGGTCGATCCAGATTTCCGGCCGGGCCACCCCTGCGGTGGTCCGGGCCCGTCCGAGCTGCGGCACCTGGTAGCGCAACGCTGCGGACGGTGCGGAGAAAGGCGGAAGCAGCGTTTCGACCCTTTTCAACGTGAGGTCTTGGATTCGAGCCTCATCGGGCGCAGCAGGCCGCGGCGAGCCCTTCCGGCATCCCGTCCAGGCGAATTCTTCGCGCGCCTGGCCAGGCCGTCAGGCAACGATTTCCTAACCCGGCTCGCGAAAACTGGCGCGCATGCCGACGCCCCCGACCGCCGAGACACGGAACCTTGCCCGGGTGGCCGCGCGGCTGTCGCCCTGGCACGTCGTCCTGGCGGCGCTGGGCGTCACCTGCTGCGTCGGTGCACTGGCCTTCTTCAGCATCGCGCAGATCCGCCACGACGCCTGGGAGGAGGCTCGGGTGGAGGGCCGCAACCTGGTCGGGCTTCTCAGCCGCGAGGTCGGACGCACGCTGCACAGCTTCGACCTCTCGCTCCGTGCCGCCGCCGAGAACGCCAGCCTCCCCGGCCTTGCCGAGGTGCCGCTCGAGATCCGCCAGGCCGCGGTGTTCGAGCGGGCGGCGACGTCGGCCGGGCCGGGCGCGATCCTCATCCTCGACGAAGCCGGCAACATCGCGCTCGACTCCCGGTCGGAGCCGCCGCGCATCGCCAACTTCTCGGACTGGGAGGCCTTCCGGGTGCACGGGGACGGGCTGGTCGACGGGCTGTTCGTCGGCGTTCCGACGCCCGCACAGCTGCGTGGCGGCTGGATCCTACCGATGAGCCGGGCCATCCGCGCCGCGGACGGGCGGTTCCAGGGGGTGGTGCTGGGCGGGATCGACCTTGCCGTGCTCCTGGAGGCCTTCGCGGGCATCCAGCTCGGCGCGAACGGGTCCAGCACGCTCCATCGCCGGGATGGCGCCACGATGCTGCGCATGCCCTTCGATCCCCGTGACATCGGCCGCAACGTCGCCGGCGGACGGGCCTTCCAGCGGTTCCTCGAGACCGAGAGCGGGGAATTCTCGGCGCAGTCCGCTCTCGACGGGGCCGAGCGCCTCTACATCTTCTCGCAGGTGAGCGGCCTGCCGCTCATCGTCAACGTGGCCCGCGGGACGTCGGATCTCGCGCGCGGCTGGCACCAGCGGGCGTGGCTGCCGGCGGCGGCCCTGGGCGCCGTGCTCGTGGCGCTCTCGTTCGCGACCTGGCTCCTCGTGCGCGAGCTGCGGCGGCGCGAGCGAGTCGAGGCGGCGCTCTCCGAGAGCGAGGCGAAGTTCCGCCTTCTTGCCGAGAACAGCTACGACATGGTCACGCGCATCGGCTCGGACGGGGTGCGGCGCTACGTCTCGCCCGCCTCGGTCCGGCTGCTCGGCCGGCGGCCGGAGGAACTCGTCGGCAAGCGCCCGCAGGAGATCGTCCACCCGGCCGACCTCGAGATCCTGAGCGCGGCCGTGGTTCCGCTGAGGCGGGGCGAGGTGGACGAGGCGACCATCGCCTACCGGGTGCTGCGAAGCGACGACCGCTGGGTCTGGCTGGAGTCCACGGTCAAGGTCGTCTTCGACCCGGTCTCGGGCGCGCGCGACGGGCTGGTGGCGATCACGCGCGACACGACCGAGCGCAAGGCGGTGGAGGAGAGGCTCACGCGGCTAGCCTCGATGGACGGCCTGACCGGAATCGCCAACCGACGCGCCTTCGACGAGGCGCTCCTCCACGAATGGCACCACGCCGCGCGCACGGGGTACCCCGTCTCGCTCCTCATGATCGACGTGGACCGCTTCAAGGCCCTCAACGACAGCCAGGGACACCTGAAGGGGGACGAGTGCCTGCGGGCGATCGCGGAGGCCCTCGGCGGCAGCGCCTGCCGCAGGGGCGACCTCGCCGCGCGCTACGGCGGGGAGGAGTTCGTGCTCCTCCTCCCCGATGCGGACGCGGCCGGCGCGGCCGCCGTCGCCGAACGGGTGCGGGCGGCGGTGGAGGGCCTGCGCATCCCGCACCCGGAGGGCGGCCTCGGCGGCGTGGTCACCGTCAGCGTCGGCGCCGCCACGACCTGGCCGAGCGCCGCCCTGCCGCCGGCGGTGGCGGACCTGGCCGGGGCGGCGGACGGGTGCCTCTACGAGGCTAAGCTCGCCGGAAGGAACCGGGTGGTTGGGACGGTGCTCGGCGACGCGCCGCCCGCGGCCAGGGATCCGGCGGCCAGGGCCCCGCGGCCCGTCGCCATCCGGCAGGCCGTGCCGGCCGGCGAGTGAGCCCCGGCCCGCGCCCCCAACCCCCGCTCTGGCGGGCGGGCCCTTGCGCTCAGGCGAGCCCGACCTCCTCCTGGCGCCGCTTGCCGAGCTCCTCGCCGTAGCGGCGGAGGACGTGGCTGGCCGTGAGCATGCCAAGCACCTTTCGGCTCTCCAGGCCGTCGATGACCGCCAGGGCCTCGGTCTCCGCGGCGTCGAAGGCGGCCATCGCCTCCTTCGCGTTCATGGAGGCGAGCAGCGCGACCTCCTTCTGGTGCAGCAGGGCGCCGATCGTCTCGGTCTCCGCGGGCGCGGCGTGGACCTCGGCGACGATCACCATGCCCGCGTAGCGGCCGGCGTCGTCGAGGACGACCACGCGGTCGGCGGCGCCCAGCGGGAAGTCGCGGCGGAAGGCGGCGGGGCGGGTGTCGGCTCGCACGGTGCGGAGGTCCCGCCGCATCATCCGTCCGACGGTCAGCTCCCGCAGCCAGCCGATGTCGTGGGCGGAGCGGATGCCCTCGCCGCGCAGGTGGAAGCGCCAGGTGGCGAAGGAGTAGCCGAAGAGGCGCCGCACGGTGATGCCGGTGACCGCCACCGCGGCCAGCACCGCGCCGGCCACCTGGAAGTTCCCGGTGGTCTCGAGCGCCATGAAGGTCATGGCGAGCGGGGCGCCGATCACGGCGGTCCCGAAGGCGCTCATCCCCACCACCGCCAGGAAGAGCGAGTCCACGAGCCCGAGGCCGAGCAGGCCGATCCCCGCCGCCATGACCTTGCCGAGCAGGGCGCCGAGGAGGAGGGAGGCGAAGAACAGGCCGCCGCGGAAGCCGGCGCCGAGCGAGATGGCCGAGGCGAGGGCCTTGAGGAGGAGGAGGATCAGCGCCGCCCGCGCCGATCCCTCCGTGTTGAAGGCGAGGTGCAGCGCCCCGTGCCCCGCGGAGAGCACGCCGGGCGCGAGCAGCGCGAGGCCGCCCACGACGAGCCCGCCCACCGCCGGGCGCAGCCAGGCCCGGCGGACGCCCCGCTTCAGCAGGGCCTCGATCAGGCCGACGCCGCGCATGAGCGCGATGGCCGCCAGCGCCGCGGCGAGCCCGAGCACGAGGGCCATGGCGTAGCCGTCCCAGTCCGGGGAGGCGACGCCGCCGGGCTGCACCGCGTAGGTCTGCCCGTGCGCGAGCCGCGCGACGAGGGTGGCCACCACCGCGCTCGTCACGACGGGCGCGAGGCTCGCGATGGTGTAGGTGCCGATCACGAGCTCGAAGGCGTAGAAGGCGCCGGTCAGCGGCGCGTCGAAGGCGGCGGCGATGGCCCCGGCGGCGCCGCAGCCCACCAGCACCCGCAGGTCGCCGCGCCGGAGGCCGAAGAGCATCCCGGCGCGGGAGGCGACGGCGCCGGCCACCTGGGTGTAGCCGGCCTCCAGCCCCACCGAGGCCCCGAACCCGTTCGAGACAAGGTTCTGCCCGGCGACGACCGCGCCGTCCTGCAGGGCCATCCGCCCGCCGTGCAGGGCGTTGGCCTCGATGGGGTCCACGGGCACGCGGGGGTGCCAGCGGGCGAGGCCGAGGTTGATGAGGCCGAGCAGGAGGCCGCCGGCGGCGGGCAGGAGCAGGACGAGCACGGGATCGACGTCCCGGATCGCGCTCAGCCCGTGCGTGACCTCCGGGCCGAAGAGCGCGACGTGCATCCCCTGCGCGATCGCGCTCATCCCCGAGGCGAGGGCGCCGCTCGCGGCCCCCACGACGACGGCCAGCACGACCAGCCCGGGCTCGGTGCCGCGGATCCAGGCGCGCAGGCTGCCCAGCCCTTGCGTGACGTGCTGGCGCCGGATCCTCACGGGGCGGACCCGAGCAGGCCGGCGATCCCCCGGGCCGCCGTCAGCGCCGCGACGAGGGCCAGGGCCGCGAGGGAGACGTTGCGGTGCGCCCCGCCCGCCCGCCGGAACAACGCGGCGCCGAAGCGCGATCCCGCGAGCATGATCGGCATCCCCGCCAGGGCCAGCAGCATCTCCCGCCGCCCGATGGCCCCGATCGCGACGAGGCTCGCGCAGGAGAGGCCGGCCGAGAGAAGGAAGAAGACCATCAAGGAGGAGCGGACCTGGGCCGGGGTCAGGGGAAGGGAGAGGTAATAGGCGAGCGCCGGCGGCCCCGGCATGGCCGCCATGCCGTTGAAGAGGCCGGCCAGGGCGCCGGCCGCGAGCGTCGCGCCGGGCCCGGGCAGGCGGCGAAGGCCGGGGGTGGCCACCAGCGCCAGCACCGCGACCGCGCAGGCGGCCGCGATCAGAAGCCGTGCGAGGTCCGCCGGCAGGCCCGCGAGGAGGAGGGTGCCCGGCGGCGAGGCGAGCACCGCGCCGGCCGCGAGCCAGCGCAGCGAGGGCCAGTGGCAGGCGCGGGCGGCGCCGCGGAAGTCCATCAGCCCGCCCAGGAACTGCAGGCAGGCGGCGAGGGCGACCGCGAGCAGCGGCGGCAGGGCGAAGCTCAGCAGGGGCACCGCGATGATTGCGAAGCCGAATCCGGTGAAGCCGCGGAACAGCGCCGAGAGGGCGATGACCAGCGCCACCGGGCCGAGGGCGGCGAGCGTCGGCATGTCCGCCGGGATCAGGCCCTCTGGCATCCTCTCTCGAACCCTCGCGCGTCCCGCCGGCCGGCTCCGGCCTTGCGGGGAGATGTTCCGCTACGCCGATCCATCCCTCCGGGGAAGGGCCCGCCCCCTTCCGGCGGCGGGCGGCGCGGGCTAAGGCGCCGGGGTGCCCGACCATCGCTCCCCTGCCGAACTGACCGTCGTCGTGCCCTGCTACAACGAGGCGGCGAACGTCGCGCCCATGGTGGCGCGGCTGGAGGCGGCGCTGCGCGGGATCGCCTGGGAGGTGGTCTTCGTCGACGACGACAGCCCGGACGGGACCATCGGCGAGGTCCGCGCCATCGCCGCGCGCGACCCCCGCGTGCGCGGGCTGCGCCGGATCGGGCGGCGGGGCCTGGCCTCGGCGGTGACCGAGGGCGTGCTCTCCTCCTCCGCCGCCTATGTCGCGGTGATCGACGGGGACCTGCAGCACGACGAGACGATTCTCCCGGCCATGCTGGAGGCCGTGCGGGGCGGCGCCGAGGTCGCGGTCGGCAGCCGACACGCCGAGGGGGGCGAGGCGGGCTCCGGCTTCTCGGCCGCCCGCGCCCGGGTGAGCGACGCCGGCACCTGGCTCGCCGCCCGGCTGCTGCCCACGCCCATCGGCGACCCCATGAGCGGCTACTTCCTCCTGCCCCGCGCCCTCTTCGAGGCGCTGGCGCCGCGCCTCTCGGCCCGCGGCTTCAAGATCCTGCTCGACCTCCTTCTCTCGGCGCGGCGGCCGATACGGGTGGCCGAGATCCCCTACCGCTTCCGCCCGCGCCAGGCTGGCGAGTCGAAGCTCGACGCCGCGGTGCTGCTCGAGTTCCTCGGCCTCCTGATGGACAAGGCGCTGGGCGGCTGGCTGCCCTGGCGCTTCGTCTCCTTCGCCGCGGTGGGCGCGATCGGCGTGGGGGTGCACCTGGCCGTGCTCGGCCTCGCCTCCCGCCTTCCCGGCGTGCAGTTCGAGGCGGCGCAGTGGACCGCGACCCTCGTCGCGATGACGGCGAACTTCCTCCTCAACAACCGCATCACCTACCGCGCCATGCGGCTGCGCGGGCCGCGCCTCGCGCGCGGGCTGCTGCTGTTCTACGCGGTCTGCTCGATCGGGGCGGCGGCCAACGTGGGCATCGCGGGGCTGCTGGTCCGGCAAGGGATCGCGGGCTGGGGGCTGGCGGGCGCGGCCGGCGCGCTGCTGACGGGCGTGTGGAACTACGCGGTCTCCTCCACCCTCGTCTGGCGCGGCCGGTGAGCGGGCGGGAGCCGGCCGCGACGCCCGCCGGCTGGTGGATCGCGCTGCTGGCGCTGACGGCCGCGCGGCTCGGGGCGGCGGCGCTGCTGCCGCTGTCGCCGGACGAGGCCTATTACTGGGTCTGGGGCCGGGACCTCCAGCCCGGCTACCTCGACCACCCGCCGATGGTCGCGCTCTGGATCGCGGCGGGCACGGCGCTGGCGGGGGACGGGCCGCTCGGCATCCGGCTGCTGGGGCCGCCCGCCCTCGCCCTCGCCTCGCTCGCCGTCGCGGGGGCGGGGAACGCGCTGTTTCCGGACCGGCGGCCGGGCACCTGGGCGGCGGCGCTGATGAACGCCATGCCCGTGACGAACGCGGGCGCCGTGCTGATGACGCCGGACACGCCGGTCTTCGTCTTCTGGTGCCTCGCCCTCTGGGCCGCGGCCCGGCTGCACGCCTCGGGTGACGGGCGGTGGTGGCTGGCGGTGGGCGGCTTCGCGGGGGCCGCGCTGGCCTCGAAGTACACGGCGGCCCTGCTCGGCGCGGGGCTCCTCCTCTGGCTGGTGGCCGAGCCCTCCGCCCGGCGCTGGTGGCGGGATTGGCGGCTCTACGCGGGCGGGCTGCTGGCCGGCGCGCTCTTCCTGCCGGTGGTCGCCTGGAACGCGGCGCATGGCTGGGCCTCCTTCGCCAAGCAGGGCGGGCGGGCCGGGGCGGGCGAGGACTTCGCGTGGCGCTTCCTGGGCGAGCTGCTGGCGGGGCAGCTCGGCCTGGCCTCGCCCGTGCTCCTCGCTCTCTGCGCAGTCGGCGTGGGGGCCGCGGCCGTCGCTTGGGCGCGGCGCGGGGCGGGCGGGGCGGGGCTGCTCGCGGCGCTGACGCTGCCGGCCGCCGCCCTGTTCCTCTGGCAGGCGACGGGCAGCCGGGTGCAGGGCAACTGGCCGGCCATCCTCTACCCCGCGGCCTCCGTCGCGGCCGCCGCCTTCACGGCGCGGCGCTGGCAGCGGATCGGGGCCTGGCTCGGGCTCGGGCTGACGGTGCTGGCGCTGGTGCAGGCCGCCGCCGCCCCGCTGCCGCTCCGCCGCGGGACCGACCCGACCCTCGCGCGGCTCGGCGGCTGGCCGGGCCTCGCGCGGGAGGCCGAGGCGGCGCGGCGGGCCGCGGGCGCCGCCTTCCTGGCGGCCGAGGAGTACGGGCTGGCGGCGCAGCTGGCCCTGCACCTGCCGCCGGGGGTGCCGGTGGTCGCGATCGGGGACCGCTGGGCGCTGTTCGGCCTCCCCGCCCCGCCGGCGGGCGAGGCCGGGATCCTGCTGCGGAGCCTTCGACGTGGGGAGGGGCCCTCCCTCTGGTCCGGGGCGGCGCCGGGGGGCGAGGTCGTCCGCGCGCGGGACGGGATCGAGGCCGAGCGCTACCGCCTCCTCCGGGTCGAGACGCCGCCCCCGGGTCAGCCGGCGGCGCTGCTGCCCCGGCCGCGCTGAGGCGGCGGTTCCACGCCGTGCCGCGCCCTGGCAAGGTCGGGGAAAGCGGCGCCGGACGGAGTCGCCGCGGAGGAGGATGCCCATGCAACGCCGCGCGCTGCTCGCCGCCGGTCTTCTCGCGCCCGCGCTGCCGGCCGCGGCGCAGGGGGGATGGGCGCCGGACCGTCCGGTCACCCTCGTCGTGCCCTTCCTCGCCGGCGGCTCCACGGACATTGCGGGGCGGGTGGTCGCGGACCGGATGGGGCCGCGCCTTGGCCCGGCCGGGCGGGTGATCGTGGAGAACCGGGCCGGGGCCGGGGGCGCCATCGGCAGCGAGTGGGTGCGCCAGCGGCCGGCGGACGGGGCGACGATCCTCCTCGGCTCCGCCTCCTCCCACGGCACCAATCCCGCCGCGCTGCCCTCGCAGACGCCCTACGACCCCGTGGCCGACTTCACGCCGATCGCGATGCTCGGCGGCGGGCCGCTGGTCGTGGTGGTGCCGCAGGCCTCGCCCTTCCGCACGGTGGCCGAGCTTGTGGCGGGGATCCGGGCGCGGCCGGGGGCGCTCTCCTGGGCGACCTCGGGCGTCGGCGGGGTGGGGCACCTGACGGGGGAGTACCTGAAGATCTCGGTCGGCGGGCTGGAGGCGGAGCACGTGCCCTATCGCGGCGGCTCGGCGGTCATGGAGGCGCTGGCGAAGGGGGAGGTGGCCTATTCCTTCGAGGTGCTCGCCTCCACCGCGCCGCACCTGCGGGACCGGCTCTCGCGCGGGCTGGCGGTGACCTCGCGCGAGCGGCACCCGCTCTTCCCGGAGATCCCCACCCTCGCCGAGACCGTCGCGCCCGGCTTCGAGGTCACCACTTGGAACGTGCTGCTCGGCCCGCGCGGCCTGCCCGCGCCGGTTCTCGCGGCGCTGAGCGCGGCGGCGGGCGGGGCGCTGGCGGAGCCGGCGGTGCGCGACAAGCTGGCCGCGGCCGGGGTGGACCCCGCGCCCCCGAGCACGCCCGAGGAGACGCGCGCCTTCCTGGTGGCGGAGCTGGCGAAGTTCCGGGACATCGTCCGGCGCGCGGGCCTGCGGCTGGGCGGCTGAAACGCTTCGCGACGTTCACGCCGGGCGGACCGGCCTTGAACAGCGCCCCCAAGACCCGAGTTCATGGACACCTGGGTTCATCGCCCCCCGTGTTCCGGGCAACCGAACGGAGACGACCATGCTGATCCGCATCCGCCGCGGCTGGGAACTGCCGGAAAGCGCCGCCACCCCCGAGGCGGTGGTGATGGGGCGACGGGGCGCGCTCGGCGCCGGGATCGCGGCGGGGGCGGCGGCGCTGGCGCTGCCCGGGCTGGCCTCCCCGGCCCTCGCCCAGGCCGTGGCACCGGCGATGCGCAACCCGCGCTACCAGCCGGGCCGCGAGATCACGCCCGAGGCGGACGTGGCGAGCTACAACAACTATTACGAGTTCGGCACCTCCAAGAGCGTGGCCTCCGCCGCCGCGCGGCTGAAGGTCAGCCCCTGGTCCGTGAAGTTCGATGGGCTGGTGGAGCGGCCGCGGGAGCTCGGCCTCGAGGACCTGCTGAAGCAGGTGCGGCAGGAGGAGCGCGTGCTGCGCCACCGCTGCGTCGAGGCCTGGGCGATGACGGTGCCCTGGACGGGCTTCCCGATGTCCGAGCTCGTGCGGCTGGCGGCGCCGCGGCCCGAGGCGAAGTTCGTGGTCTTCGAGACGGCGACCCAGCGCGACACCATGCCGGGCCTGCGCCAGGCCTGGTACCCCTGGCCCTACAGCGATGGCTGCTCGGTCGCCGAGGCGCGCAACGAGCTCGCCTTCATCGCGACGGGCATGTACGGCAAGCCGCTGCCGCCGCAGAACGGCGCGCCGATCCGGGCGCTGTTCCCCTGGAAGTACGGGTTCAAGGCGCCGAAGTCGATCGTGCGGGTCACCTTCCAGGCCGAGCAGCCCGTAGGCTACTGGGAGAAGCTGCAGGCCAGCGAGTACGGCTTCTGGGCGAACGTGAACCCGGAGGTGGCCCATCCCCGCTGGAGCCAGGCGAGCGAGCGGCTGCTCGGCTCGAACGAGCGGGTGCCGACGCGGATCTACAACGGCTACGGCGAGTTCGTGGCGCCGCTCTACGCGGGGATGCAGAACCAGCGCATCTGGTACTGAGGCGCGGGTCTAGGCCCCGCCCAGGCGCCGCCTCGCGCTCGCGATGACCCGGACGGCCTCCTCCCAGAGGCCGAGGCCGGGCAGTTCGGCGGGCGCGAAGAAGCGGGCCTCGCTCGCGTCGTCGCCGGCGCGCGGCTCGCCCGAGAGCCAGCGACCGGCGTAGTCGACGATGGTGTAGTGGAAGCGGACCGCGCCGGCCTCGTCCCGGTGCAGGACGTCCACGCAGGCGACGAGCTCGAGCGGGCCGACCTCGATCCCCGCCTCCTCCCGCAGCTCGCGGCGGGCGGCCGCCTCGGCGGTCTCGCCGAGGTGCTGGGCGCCGCCGGGCACCGACCATTCCCCCGCCCGGGGCGGCCGGCTCCGGCGAACGAGCAGCACCTCCTCCCCCCGGAAGGCGAGGCAGCCGATGCCGACCCAGGGCCGGTCGGGGTATTCCCGCGCGCTCAACCCTCGCGCTTCCGGAGGGTCTCAAGGCTCGGAGCGAAGGCGGGCAGCTTCCAGGCGCCGACCTGGTAGGCCCAGCCGCGCCAGCGGGCGTTCAGCCGCGCCGCCTCGTCGTCCCCGGCGGCCGCGAGAGTCAGCCAGACCTCGCCGTCCGCCTGCCGAAGCCGGGCGGTAATCGCGAGGTTGTCGGTCAGGGTGAAGCGGCCCTCGCCGGCGGGCTCGCCGGGCGCCTCGGCCTCCGGGCGGACGTCGAGCAGGGTCAGGCCCTCCATCGCGCGGCCGACCTCGTCGAGGGAGACCTCGTCGATCGGCGGCGCGCCGGCCGGGGAGACGAGCGCGAGGCGGCCGTCCGGGCCCTCGCCGCGGCGGAGCTCCACGGCCTGGCCGTCGCGCCGCCCGACCACCGCGCGGACGCGTTCCTCCGGCAGGTTGGCGACCTCGCGGTCGAGCCAGAGCCGGGGATCGGCGTCGACGGGAAGGCGGCCCTCGGCGAGGTAGGACTGGCTCTCGCCGGGGCGGCGGACATAGGCGCTCTCGGCCGCGCTGCCGGGGGCCGCGGCCTGGGTGCGCGTGCGGCGGCGGCCGACGACCAGCTCCGCGAGCGGCGCGCCCGCGCCGTCCAGCACGCGGAGGAGGAGCGCGGTCGAGTTCGGGCCGGGCTCGTCGAGGCCAAGGCGGGAGAGGGCCTCCGGATCGGCGGTGCGGCGCTCAGCGAGGCGAAGCTCCGTGAGCGCGACGAGCAGTTCGCGGACGCGCTCGCCGCGGGCGGGATAGCCGCCCTTCTGGGCGATGAGCCAGGCCTCGCCCGCGCCGCGCTCGAGCGTCAGCGACGCCGCGCCCTGGCGGACCTCGAGGCGGCGCGCGGCGGGGAGCCGGGCGGCGAGGGCCGGGAAGGCGAGGGGCGCGTCCGACGGCGAGGGCGCGGCCTCGTCGCCGGGGAGGAGGAGGGCGGCCGCGACGGCGGCGCCGGCCGCGCCGCCGAGGAGGGCGAGGTGGCGTCGGTTGAGCGGCATGGCGCCTAGCCCCGCGCCGCCGCGCGCCGCCGGCCGCGGAGCACCGCGAGGCCGATGGCGAAGACCGTGATCAGGGCCGGGACGAGGGCGATATTGATCACCCGCAGCCAGGTTTCGAGGTTCTCGATGCCCTGGCGGAGGCCCCGCTGCACGCCCCGCAGCTCCTGGCGGGTGCGGACGATCTCGGCGCGGGCGGCGTCGATCTCGGCGCGCTGCTCGGGGGTGATGACGGTCTGGGCGCCGCCGCCCGGGCCCTGGCGCAGCTCGCGCAGGCGCCGCTCCGTGGCCTGCAGGCGCTCGGTCAGGCCGCGCTCGGTCTGGCGGTAGCGGGCGTCGGCCTCCGCCCGCATGGCGTCCACCCGGGTGAAGGGGCGCAGGCTCTCGCCGCGCGAGCGAAGCGAGATGAGGTTGTCGCCGCCCGCCAGCGTGTCCACGAGGTTGGTGACGAGGGAACCGTTGTCGCTCGTGGGCGTCGCGACCTGCTGGCCGAAGAAGTCCTGCGTGCGGACCCAGAAGCGGTCCTCCAGGATGTCCGCGTCGTTGGCGACGACGAGGTTCACGGGCCCCTCCGAGATGGCGCGGTGCGCCGGGAGGTCGGCGGCGCGCGCGGTGCCCTCGGGCAGGGCGGGCGGCCCCTCGGGGAAGGCGGTGGCGAGGGTGCCGCGCAGGCGCGCGAGGAGGACGTGGCGGCCGCCGTCGGGGCGGAACTCCGTCAACAGGCGGGTCGGGTCGGGCTCGCGCACGCGGGCGACGTCGACGAGGGCGGACTGGGCGGAGGAGGTGACGAGGGGCGTGAGCTCGATCGCCGTGCCCTCCCGCTTCCGGACCACGCCGGCGCTGGCGAAGGTGACCTGGGAGAGCTCGCCGGTCGCGACGTCGGCCCGGCTGAGGCTGTCGCCCTGGGCGCTGAACCAGGCGAGGTAGTCCACGGCGCCCGCGCGGTCGCTCTGACCGGCCCGCACGCGCCAGGCGCCGCGCTGGTCGACCACGACCTTGTCCGAGGGCGCCTCGATCCCCCAGGCCGCGAAAAGGCGGTCGAGGCTGGAGGCGGTGTTCGGCCGCGCGCCGGCCGCCGGGCGGACGGCCTGGCTCTCGCTGTGCGGGTCGGTCAGGGCGAGCAGCCGCCCGCCGCGGAGCACGAACTGGTCGATGGCGTAGAGCGCCGCCTCCGGCAGGTCCTGGGCGTGGGCGACCATCAGCACCTGGACGTCGGCCGGGATGGCCTGGGTATCGGCGGCGATGTCCTTCACGGTGAAGAACTGGCGGAGCTGCGTGATGATCTGGAAGGGCTGCCCGCCGCCCGGCGCGCGCATCATCACGCGGGGGTCGCCGTTCAGCGGCAGGGAGGACAGGACGCCGAGCACCGGGCGCGCGGGGTTCGACAGCTCGTAAACGAGGCGCGTGATGTCGTACTCGAGGAAGCGCTCGCGGTCGGGCTGGAGGAAGGCGATGCTGCGCTCGTCGTCGAGGAGGTTCGTGCCCGCAACGCCGAAATAGACCTGCTCCCCCGCGTTATCGAGCGGCACGCCCTGCAGGCCGAGGGCGAGGGCGCGGTCCTCGGTCTCGGAGAAGGGCTCGGGGTCGAGGACCTCGAGGCGGATCTTGCCGTTCGAGAGAAGGGCGTATTCCCGCAGCATCTCCCGCACGCGGTCGGCGTAGGCGCCGAAGAGGGGCGCGGCCGCGCCGAGGCGGCGGGAGTAGAAGAGGCGGAGCGTGACGGGGTCGCGGAGGTTGCCGACGACCGAGCGCGTGCCGTCCGAGAGGGTGTAGAGGCGCTGTTCCGTCAGGTCGATGCGGGCGCGCGCGAGGAAGCGGTCGGCGAGGAGGTTGACGCCGACGGCCAGGGCGACGGCCGCGAGGAGCGCGCCGAGGGAGATCCAGGCGCCGCGGGCGCGCGGCTTGGGCGGGGTGGTGTCGCTCACGGTCAGTCGGCCTTGCGGAGATCGACGGCGATGGCGTTGGCGAAGAGCCAGACGCCGATGAAGCTGGCGAAGAAGATCACGTCGCGCAGCGAGACGACGCCGCGGGAGAAGCCGGCGAGGCGGTCGGTGACGGAGAGGCCGCGGGCGACCTCGGCGAGGACCGGCGTGTTGCGGCTGAGGAACTCGGTGACGACGGGCGAGCCGGCGGCGGCGAAGAGGAAGCAGACGGCGACGGCGAGCACGAAGGCGATCACTTGGTTCTTCGTCAGCGCCGAGATGGCGGCGCCGATCGCGAGGTAGGCGCCGGCGACCATGAGGCAGCCGAGATAGCCCGCCGCGATGACGCCGTTGTCGGGATCGCCGAGCAGGTTGACCGTGACGACGAGCGGGAAGGTCAGCGCGAGCGCGATGGCGCAGAAGGCCCAGGCCGCGAGGAACTTGCCGAGCACCGCCTGCCACTGCGCGATGGGCAGGGTCAGCAGCAGCTCGATCGTGCCGAGCCGTCGCTCCTCGGCCCAGAGGCGCATGGTGATGGCGGGGACGAGGAAGAGGAAGAGCCAGGGCACGAAGGAGAAGAAGGGCTGCAGGTCGGCCGTGGAGCGGGCGAAGAAGCCGCCGAGGGTGAAGGTCAGCGCCCCCGACATGACGAGGAAAATGACGATGAAGACGTAGGCGACGGGGGTGGCGAAGTAGGAGCCGAGCTCCCGCCGCGCGACGGTGAGGGTGCCGCCCATCACGCGGCCTCCCCGGCCGGGCCCCGCGTCAGGTCGCGGAAGACGGCGTCGAGGTCGCGCCCGCGGGAGGCGAGCTCGTAGGGGGTGGCGTCGGCCACCACGCGCCCGCGGGCGATGACGATGGCGCGCGTGCAGACGGCGCCGACCTCTTCGAGGATATGGGTGGAGATGATCATCGCCTTGCTCGGCGCCATGCGCGCGATGAGGTTGCGGACCTCGTGCTTCTGGTTGGGGTCGAGGCCGTCGGTCGGCTCGTCCAGCACCAGCACGGGCGGGTCGTGCAGCAGGCTCTGGGCCAGGCCGACGCGGCGCTTGAAGCCTTTTGAGAGCGTCTCGATGGGCTGGAGGCGGACCTCCTCCAGGCTGGTGGAGCGCATGGCGTCGTGGACGCGGTCGGCGGCCTCGGTGCCGCGGTAGCCGCGGGCGCGGGCGGTGAAGGCGAGGAAGCCCTGCACGGTCATCTCGGGATAGGTGGGCGCGCCCTCCGGCAGGAAGCCGAGGTGGCGCTTGGCGGCGACCGGCCGGTCCACCACGTCCTCGCCCATGATGCGGGCGGTGCCGGCGGTGGGCGTCACGAAGCCGGCCAGCATCTTCATCGTGGTGGACTTGCCGGCGCCGTTGGGGCCGAGGAAGCCGAGGACCTCGCCGGCGCGGACGGTGAAGGAGATGGCGTCCACGGCGGTGAAGGCGCCGAAGCGCTTGGTGAGGCGGTCGATCTCGATAGGCGCGGCGTCCACGTCGGCTCCCCCAGAGGGCGGGGGGCCGGGCGCCCCCGCGGCGCCGGGTTACGGCGGGGCGAGGGGGCGCGCAAGAGGTCGTGAGCGGCCGTTACCGAGCTTTACCCGGCGGCCAGCGGCTTCAGGGTCTGGTCGTGGCCGAAGAGGTCGAGCAGCGCGCGGGCGGCGCGGCCCCGCGGCGTCGCCACGAGGTCCGGATCCTTCTGGAGAAGGATCTCCGCGTCCTGGTGGGCGACGCGGACAAGGGGGCCGTGGCGCTGCGGGTCGGCGATGCGGCGGCCGATCTGGCCGGCCTGGCGGGTGCCGAGCGCGTCGCCGCCGCCGCGGAAGTCGAGGTCCGCGTCGGCGATGACGAAGCCGTCCTCGGTGTCGCGGATGACGGCGAGGCGGCGCTTCTCGCCCTCCATGAGCTCGGAAGAGGGGAGGAGGAGGCAGAAGGACTGCGCGCTGCCCCGCCCGACGCGGCCGCGGAGCTGGTGGAGCGCGGAGAGGCCGAAGCGCTCGGCCTGCTCGATGATCATGATGGTCGCCTCCGGCACGTCCACGCCGACCTCGACGACCGTGGTGGCCACGAGGAGCTGCGCCCGGCCGGCCGCGAAGTCGCCCAGCGCGGCCTCGCGCACGTCGAGGCTCTGCGCGCCGTGGGCGAGGCGGACGGTCTCGCCGAAGACCTCCTTGAGCTGGGCGAAGGTGGTCTCGGCGGCGGCGTTGTCGTGGGCCTCGCCCTCCTCGATGGCGCGGACGACCCAGTAGGCGCGGTTGCCCGTGGCGAAGGCGCGGCGGAGGGCGGCCAGCACCTCGTCCCGCCGGTCGCGGCTGACGATGCGGGTCACGATGGGCTTGCGCCCGGCCGGGCGCCCCTCCAGCCGGGAGGTCGCCATCTCCCCCCATTGCGTGAGGAGGAGGGTGCGGGGGATGGGGGTCGCGGTCATCACCAGCACGTCCGTCTCGGTGCCCTTCTCCGTCAGCATCAGCCGCTGGGCGACGCCGAAGCGGTGCTGCTCGTCCACGACGACGAGGGCGAGGTCGCGGAACTGCACGCCTTCCTGGAAAAGGGCGTGGGTGCCCACCACGAGGGGGAGCGAACCGTCCGCGAGTCGCCGGAGGACGCGGTTGCGCTCCTTGCCCTTCACGCTGCCGGCCAGCAGCGCGCACTCGACCCCGGCGGCGCCGGCCAGGCGCTGGAAGGTGCGGAGGTGCTGGCGGGCGAGCATTTCCGTCGGCGCCATGAGGGCGGCCTGGGCGCCCGCCTCCACCGCGCGGAGCATGGCGAGCAGCGCCACCAGCGTCTTGCCGCTGCCGACGTCGCCCTGGAGCAGGCGGAGCATCCGGCGGGGCGCGGCGAGGTCGGCGTCGATCTCGGCCAAGGCGCCGGCCTGGGCGGGGGTGGGCTCGTGGCCGAAGGCGGCGAGGGCGGCCTCGCGCAGCGCGCCGTCGCCTCGGAGCGACCGGCCCGGGCGTTCCAGCACGGCGCGGCGGACGAGGCCGATAGCGAGTTGGCCGGCGAGGAGCTCGTCATAGGCCAGCCGGTCCGTCGCCTCGCGGACAGGAAGGGCGGAGGGGGCCTGAAGGGCGTGCAAGGCCTCTGCGAAGCCCGGCCAACGGCGGCGGCGGAGATGGGTGGGGTCCTGCCATTCCCCCGTGGCAGGCAGGCAAGCGAGGGCGGCCGTCATGGCCCTCTGCACGTCGCCCCAAGCAAGACTTCTCACCAGCGGCCAGATCGGCTGCACGTCTGGGATCGGCAGTGGTGGGTTGGCGAACTCAGGAGCGTCCATCTGCCAGCGGTACCCGTACTTCCGCACACGGCCGGATACAACGACAGAGTGTCCAGGACGAAATAATTCGCAAAGCTGCGGAATGAGTCGTTTCTTCTTTGTTAGATACTCCCCTTTGATACCGAAGTACACGAGATCCAAAGGAACGTCGGTGCTGATCCCGCGTACTATGATTGGTTGCCCCGCTTGACGCGGACTTTTCACTTCCTCGACCAGCAGGGGGACGGTCGCGATGTCGCCATCGGCCGCATCAGCCAGGCGGGTAACGCGCTTGCGGTCCACGTAGCGCTCGGGGAGGTGGAAGAGGAGGTCCAGCACCCGCGGCCCCGCGGCGTCGGCGAGCTGGCGCGCCTTTCCGGCGGCCTCGGGGAGGCTCTCGAGCGGGGCGAGGAGGGGGAGGAGGTGTTCGGGATGGTCTGGCATGATCTGGCGCGGGGGTTATATGGCACCGCACGAACGAATGCCGAACGGGCCATGCAATGAGTGACGAAGCGAACGAACTCTCCCCGCGCCGCCGGCGTTTGCTGTTCCGGGCGGCCCATCGCGGCACCAAGGAGACAGACCTGCTGGTGGGGGGCTTCGTGTCGGACCGGATCGAATCCTTCTCGGAGCAGGAGCTGGACGAGATTGAGGAGATCCTGGAGTTGCCGGATGTCGACCTCACCGACTGGCTCTCCGGGCGCCGGCCCGTGCCGGCGGAGCTGCAATCCCCGATGCTGACCCGGCTGATGGACGCGAGCGCGCTTCCGGGCGCCGGCATTCCCGCGTCGATGCGGAAATCCTGAATGGCGGCGACCAAGACCCGCGGACTCGAAGTCTACGGCGCGCCGGAGGGGTATGACGGCCTCCTCGTCGCCCGGCGGCGGGCGGAGGAGGCGGGGGGCGTCCTGCACGTGTGCCGGGACGACGCCCGGATGCAGCGCATGGCCGACGCCCTGGCCTTCCTCGCGCCCGAGTCGGAGGTGCTGAGCTTCCCGGCCTGGGACTGCCTCCCCTACGACCGCGTCTCGCCGAATCCGGAGATCGTGGCCGAGCGGGTGGCGACGCTGACGCGGCTCATGGAGCCCGGCAAGCGCCCGCGGATCGTGCTGACCACGGTGAACGCCCTCGTCCAGAAGGTGCCGCCGCGGGCGGTCTTCGCGGGGGCCACGATGCGGCTGGCGAAGGGCGGGCGGACCGACCCGGACAAGCTGATCGCCTTCCTGGAAGCCAACGGCTACGGGCGCGCGGGCACGGTGATGGAGCCCGGCGAGTATGCGGTGCGCGGCGGCATCATCGACCTCTACCCGGCCGGCGAGCCCGACCCGGTGCGGCTCGACCTCTTCGGCGACGAGATCGAGAGCATCCGGCACTTCGACCCCGGCACCCAGCGCAGCGCCGAGGCGATCGACGAGCTCTGGCTGCGGCCGATGGGGGAGGTCTTCCTCGACCCCGATTCGATCACGCGCTTCCGCTCGGGCTACCGCGACCTCTTCGGGCCGGCGGCCGGCGACGACCCCCTCTACGTCAGCGTCTCCGCGGGGCAGCGGCACCCGGGGATGGAGCACTGGGCGGGGCTCTTCCACGAGACGATGGAGACGCTGCTCGACTACCTCGGCGCGGCCTCGGTCAGCCTCGACCATCAGGCGGAGGCCTCGCTCGAGGCGCGGCTGGAGATGATCGAGGACCACTACGAGGCCCGGCGCCTGCCGCCGCGCGAGGGCGAGGTGCCCTACCGCCCGGCGCCGCCCGGCCGCCTCTACCTCGACCGCCGCGGCTGGAACCGGATGCTCTCGGGCGGCGTGCTGCTGCGCTTCACGCCCTTCGGCAAGCCGGAGGACGGCGAGGGGATCGACGCTGGCGGCCGCCAGGGGCGCGTCTTCACCGAGGTGCGCCAGGCCGGCGGCAACGTCTTCGACGCCTTCCACGACCACGCCCGCGCCATGGCGGGGCAGGGGCGGCGGGCCATCCTAGCGGGTTGGACGCGGGGCTCCCGCGACCGGCTGGCGAACCTGCTGCGCGAGCACCGCGTGCCGACCCAGCCGGTGGAGAACTGGGCCGCGACCCAGGCCCTGCCGCCGGGCGTGGTCGGCCTCGCGGTCTGGGGGCTGGAGCGCGGCTTCATCGGCGCCCCCGGCGCGGACGGCGAGCCCGGCATCTCCGTCACCGGCGAGCAGGACCTGCTGGGCGACCGCATCGCGCGCCCGCCGCGCCGCCGCAAGCGCGCCGACCAGTTCATCGCGGACGCGACCGAGATCGAGCAGGGCGACCTCGTCGTCCACGCCGACCACGGGATCGGGCGCTACGACGGGCTGCAGACGCTCGACGCCGGCGGCGCGCCGCATGACTGCCTGCGGCTGCTCTACGACGGCGGCGACAAGCTGTTCCTGCCCGTCGAGAACATCGAGGTCCTGACCCGCTTCGGCAGCGACTCCGCCGGCGTCGCGCTCGACAAGCTCGGCGGCGCCTCCTGGCAGAACCGGAAGGCGAAGGCGAAGTCGCGCATCCAGGACATGGCGGCGCAGCTCATCCGCACGGCGGCGGAGCGGCAGACGAAGGAAGGGGTGACGGCCACCCCGCCCGAGGGCGCCTGGGACGAGTTCTGCGCCCGCTTCCCCTTCGCCGAGACCGACGACCAGCTCCGCGCCATCTCGGACGTGCTGGAGGACCTCTCGGCGGGCAAGCCGATGGACCGCCTCATCTGCGGCGACGTCGGCTTCGGCAAGACCGAGGTCGCACTCCGCGCCGCCTTCGTCGTGGCCATGACTGGCGCGCAGGTGGCGGTGGTGGTGCCGACCACGCTGCTGTCCCGCCAGCATTTCCGCACCTTCTCCGCCCGCTTCGAGGGGCTGCCCGTGAAGGTCGCGCAGCTCTCCCGCATGGTGACGGCGAAGGAGATGGCGGTGGTGAAGGAGGGGCTGCGCGACGGCTCCATCAACATCGTCGTCGGCACCCACGCCGTGCTCGCCAAGGGCGTGGAGTTCGCCGACCTCGGCCTCGTCATCGTCGACGAGGAGCAGCACTTCGGCGTGGCGCACAAGGAGCGGCTGAAGGCGCTGAAGGCCGACGTCCACGTGCTGACGCTGACCGCGACGCCGATCCCGCGCACGCTCCAGCTCGCGCTTTCCGGCGTGCGGGAGATGAGCGTGATCGCGACGCCGCCGGTGGACCGGCTGGCCGTGCGCACCTTCATCATGCCCTGGGACAGCGTCGTGATCCGCGAAGCCGTGCAGCGCGAGCGCTTCCGCGGCGGGCAGGTCTTCTGCGTGGTGCCGCGGCTGGAGGACCTGCCGAAGGTCGCGACGCGCCTTGCCGAGATCGTGCCGGAGGTGCGCATCGCCCAGGCCCACGGGCGCCTCACGCCGACCGAGCTCGAGCGGGTGATGACCGAGTTCGGCGACCAGAAGTACGACGTGCTGCTCTCGACCAACATCGTGGAGAGCGGGCTCGACATGCCCGCGGTGAACACGCTGATCATCCACCGCGCCGACATGTTCGGGCTGGCCGGGCTCTACCAGCTGCGTGGGCGGGTGGGGCGCGGGAAGCAGCGGGGCTACGCCTACCTCACCTGGCCGCAGTCGCACCGGCTCTCCGCCGCGGCGTCCAAGCGGCTGGAGGTGATGCAGACGCTGGACAACCTCGGCGCGGGCTTCACCCTGGCCTCCCACGACCTCGACATCCGCGGCGCCGGCAACCTGCTCGGCGACGAGCAGTCCGGCCATGTGCGGGAGGTCGGCATCGAGCTCTACCAGCAGATGCTGGAGGACGCGGTGCAGGACATCCGCAACCGCCAGCGGGGCAAGGGCGCGAAGGGGGAGGCGCCGGACCGGGACTGGACGCCGAACATCAACCTCGGCCTGCCCGTGCTCATCCCCGAGAACTACGTCCGCGACCTGCCGGTCCGCCTCGGCCTCTACCGCCGCATCGGGTCGCTGGGCAGCGAGGCGGAGATGGAGGCGATGGCCGCGGAGCTGGCGGACCGCTTCGGGCCCATCCCGGAGGAGGTCGAGAACCTTCTCCAGGTCGTCTCGATCAAGCGCATGTGCCGCGAGGCCGGGGTGGAGAAGCTGGACGCGGGGCCGAAGGGCGTCGTGCTCTCCTTCCGCCGCAACCAGTTCGCCAATCCCGGCGGGCTCGTCGCCTGGGTCGCGACCCAGAAGGGCGGCGTGAAGCTCCGGCCCGACCACAAGCTGGCGGTGGTGCGGGAGATGGAGCTGGCGCAGCGGGTGAGGGTCGCGCGGGAGATCCTGCAGGCCCTGCTGCGGGTCGCGACCCAGGCGAAGGCGGCCTAGGCGGGGCGCGCGCCGCCCGGCCGGGCCGCGATCTCGCGGAGGAGCTTCGCCCGGAGCGCGCGGGCGAAGTCGGCGCGGGCCTCGGCGGTCATGACGAAGGCGCCGTCGCCGGCGATGACCGTCTCCTCGTAGGTGCGGGTCAGGCCGGGGCGGCCGCCCTCGATGGCCAGCGCGTTCACGGTGATGCCCTGGGCGGCGGCCGCGCGGCGCGCCTCCTCGACGGGGCGGAGGCTCCGCATGTCCGGGGCGTCGCCGGAAAGGTCGATGACGCGCTCGGCCGCGGGCCAGGGGGCGGCGGCGATGAGGGCGGCGGCGTGGTCCACGGCGTCGCCGATCGCGTTCCAGGACTGGGGGGAGCGGGGCGCGCCGATGACCGCGCGGGCGAAGGCCTGGGCGGAAGGCCTGCCGGCCACCCGGTGCCACTCCACCACCGTCGCGGCGCCGCCGGGCGAGCCCCATTCCACCAGGGCCACGCCGATGGAGGCGCGGCGGCCCGAGCCGATGGCGGAGACGACGCTGGGGTGGGTGACTGCCTCGGCGCAGCCCTCGCGCTGGAGGCGGAACTCGTCCTCGTCGATGCTGCCGGAGGCGTCGATCGCGAGGACGAGGAGGAGGTCCACCTCGGCGAAGGCCGGGGCGGGCTGCGCCAAGGCGGCGCCGGAGGGGAGGAGGAGCAGCGCGGCGCGGCGCCCCGCGCCCCTCGTCACACGCCCTCCGTCAGCGCGACGTCGAGCAGGCGCTGCAGCACCTCGGGCTCCTGCGCGCCGGCGATGGCGTGCCGCCCGGCGATGACGAAGCAGGGCACGCCGTTGATGCCCAGGCGATGGGCGCGGAGGTTCTCGGACTGCACGGCCTCCGCCTCCTGCTCGCCGGCGAGGAAGCGGCGGGTGGCCGCGCGCTCGAGGCCGGAATCGGCGGCGATGCCGGCCAGGGTCGCGTGGTCGGAGATGTCGGCGCCCTCCGCGAAATGGGCGACGAAGAGGCGGTCCACCACCTCCTCCGCCGCGCCGCGCCGGGCGGCCAGGCGCACCAAGCGGTGCGCGTCGACCGAGGGCGGGGTGTGGTGGATCAGGTCGAAGCGGAAGGGCACGCCCTCGGCCCGGCCCATCTCGGTCAGCGTCGCGTGCAGGCGGCGAGCGCGGTCGGCGTTGGCGGGGCGCCGGGCGAAGGGCTCGCGGGCCGGCGGCTGCTCGGGGTTGAGGAGGAAGGGCCGCCAGAGAAGCTCGGCCACGAGCTCGGGCCGCGCGCGCAGGGCGCGGCGCAGGCGTCGCGTGCCGATAAAGCACCAGGGGCAGACGAGGTCGAAGACGACCTCGATCGGCAGCCGGGTGCGAAGGGGAGAAAGGGCGTTCACGCCGCAGGATAACGCCGCGCGGGCGCTTCCGGCCAGGGTGGTTCGGGGGCTCCCCCGCCCGCGCGCCGCGGATTGTTATGCGGGCCCCTGGGCCTAGCGCGAGGCCGTGACGCCCACCTGCCGGCATAGGTCGAGGAGGGGGCAGGCGGAGCAGCGCGGCCGCTCGCCCGTGCAGACGATCTTGCCGAAGGGGACGAGCCGCTCGTTGATCTCGATCCAGTAGCGGCGGGGAAGCACCGCCTCGAGGGCGGCCATGCTCCGCTCGGGGGTGGAGGCGGCGATGATGCCCCAGCGGTTGGCGATGCGGTGGACGTGGATGTCGACCGCGATGGCCTCCCGCCCGAAGGCGACGCCGAGGGTGAGGGCCGCGATCTTCGGCCCGACGCCGCGGAAGGCGGTCAGCCCTTCCATCGTGCCCGGCACCTCGCCGCCGTGCTCCTCCAGGATGCGGCGGGAGAGGGCGAGGATGTCGCGGGCCTTCGGCTCCGGGAAGGTGGCGCCGTCGAGGAGCCGCGCGAGGCAGGGCTCGTCGAGCGCCGCCATCGCGGCGGGCGTGCGGGCCTCGGCGAAGAGGCGGAGGCAGACGGGGGTCGTGACCTCGTCGCGCGTCCGGGCGGAGATGAGGCTCGCGACGAGCTGCTCGAAGGGCGAGCCGTGCCCGCGGTCCCGGAGCTCGAACATGGCGGCCTTGGGGTGCCCCACGAGCGCGGCGCGGAGGCGGCGGAAGGCCTCGTCGTAGTCGAAGGGCCGCTTGGGCGACGCGGCCGGGCGGGGGGAGGGGGCGGCGGTCGCGGAGGGGCTGGGCATCGCGGGAGAACGCCGGGGCGGCGCGTCGGCTGCCCGCCCGGTCGCCCGCGGGGCCCTGAGACGAGGACCTGAGGCGGGGCGCTGGAACGGGGCCGGGCGCGGCCCAATCTGTTGCCGGCGCGTGCCGGGGGTGCGAAGGCGTCCCGGTGCAGGGCGCCTCCTGTCCGGGCTTGGACGATGACGACGATGGACGGGACGATGGATCGGCAGGACGAGGGCTCGGCACGCGGCGCGGAGGAGGCGATCGAGGCCACCGGTCTGGCGGTGCCGCCGGGCGAGAGGCCGGCGCTGCTGCGGGTGCTGGGCCGGTACCCCACGCTGCACGGGCAGGTCGTCCGCGAGGCGCTCTGCGAGGTGCGGCGGCGCGGCTGGGCGGCGCGGATCCTGGAGACGACGAAGGAGGCCGGGCGGCTCTGGGTGACCCCGGCCGACGCGCGGGCGGCCGCGGCGGCGGTGGAGGACCCCGAGGCGGGCGAGGGCGAGCTTCTCGCCGCCGCCGACCGGGTCGTCTCGGCGCGCCTGCGGGACGCGGGGACGGGCCCCGAGGCGACCCTTGCCGCGGTGGTCGCGGACCTGTCCGACAGCGGGCGCCTGCTGCGGACGGAGCGGCTGGGCGAGCTGGCCCGGCTGATCGGCGCGGCGCAGGGGCTCGACCGCGAGGCGGCGGAGCGCCTGCGGACCACCTCGGTGCGCGCCGAGGAGCAGCGCCGGCGGGAGGTGAGCGAGGCCGGTCGCCTGGCGCGCGAGCGTCGCCGCGAGGAGGTGCGCCGGCTCCGCGAGTGGGAGCGCGGGCTGGTCGAGGCCGAGGACCTGCCGGGCCTGCTCGGCTGCTCGCCGAAGGAGGGGCAGCGCTGGGTGAGCGCGGGTCTCGTGCCCGTCGCCCGGCGGATCGCCTCGGGGCGCGGCGGCAAGGGGGAGCGGCGGCAGTTCGACCCGGAGGTGGTGGCCTCGCTGCGGGCGGAGGTGCCGGCCTGGCGCAGTGCGGAGCAGGAGGCGCCGCCTGGCGACCGGCGCGGGGAGGGGGCCTCGCGCGGGCGCGGGCCGGCGGCGGGTCCAGCGCATCCGGCCGTGCATGGCGGGCGGGCGGCGAACGCGGCGGTCGCGCGCGTCGCGGCGCTGGACCGCTACGCCGGCCACTTCGCGACGGCGCGGGCGCTGGAGCGGCGGATCACGCTGGTCACCGGCCCCACGAACAGCGGCAAGAGCCACACGGCGCTCGACCGGCTGGCGAAGGCGGAGAGCGGGCTGGCGCTGGCGCCGCTGCGGCTGCTCGCCCACGAGTTCCGGGAGGCGCTGGCCGACCGCGGGGTGGCCGCCTCCCTGACCACGGGGGAGGAGCGCATCCGCGTGCCCGGAAGCCGTCACCTGGCCGCCACGGTGGAGATGTGCCCGCTGCACGAGCCCGTGGACGTCGCGATCGTCGACGAGGCGCAGATGCTGCAGGACCCGGACCGCGGGGCGGCCTGGACGGCGGCCATCATGGGGGCGCCGGCGCGCGAGGTCTTCGTCCTCGGCTCGCCCGAGGCCGTGCCGATGGTCCGGCGGATCGCGGCGCTCTGCGGCGACCCCGTCGAGGAGGTCTCGCTGGCCCGGAAGTCGCCGCTGGTGGCCGCGCGGCAGACGGTGGAGCTGAGCGAACTGGGGCCGGGCGACGCGCTCGTCGCCTTCTCCCGGCGGGACGTCCTGCAGTTCCGGGAGGAGCTGATGCGCCGCGGGCGTCGGGTGGCGGTGGTCTACGGCGCGCTGAGCCCGGAGGTCCGGCTCGCCGAGGCCGCCCGCTTCCGTCGGGGGGACGCCGAGGTGCTGGTGGCGACGGACGCGATCGGGATGGGGCTGAACCTGCCGATCCGGCGCGTGGTGTTCTCGAGCCTCCGGAAGTTCGACGGGCAGCAGTCGCGCGACCTCCTCTCCCAGGAGGTCAAGCAGATCGGTGGGCGGGCCGGGCGCTTCGGCAAGCACGAGGAGGGGGTGGTGGCCGTGCTCGCCGGGGCCGGGGACCCGTCCTTCGTGCGCCGGCTGCTAAACGCCCCGCCCGCGCCGCCGGCGGAGACGCGGCCCCAGGTGCAACCCGACGCCGACATCATCGCGGCGGTGGCCGAGGAGATCGGCTCGGACAGCCTTTTCGGCGTGCTCGCGCGGATCAAGCGGGCCGTGCTGCGGAAGGACGACCCGAACTACCGGCTGGCGGACCTGACCCAGGCCCTGGCCGTGGCCGCGGCGGTCGACGGGGTGCCGGGGCTGTCGCTCCTGGACCGCTGGACCTACGCCATGTGCCCGATCAACGAGCGGGACAGCGGGGTCCCGCGGCTCACGCGCTGGGCGGTCGATCACGGATCGGGCCGGCCGGTCAGCCCCCCGGCCGCGGGACACCTTCCCAATCCCCAGCGGGCCGGCGGTGCCGTGCTGGAAACGGCGGAGAAGGTGTACAAGCGCCTGGTGGCCTGGCGATGGCTCGCCCTTCGCTTCCCCGAGGCCTACCGCGAGACCGAGGCGGCCGAGGCGGAGACGGACCGCCTGGACGGCTGGATCGAGGAGGTGCTGCGCTTCCAGCGGCGCGGGAAAGCCGCGCACGCGGCGTGATCCGGGCGGCCAGCCGGGGTGGCGAGGGAAGTTTCGCGGGCAGCGCGATTTTTGGGGTTGATCGCGCCGCCCGACGGGATTAGATAGCTCTCACCGGACGGCGAGGTTATCCAGCCCTCCGGTGCTTCCGAAGAGGATGCCGAGCGAGGCGCGATGAGCGTCTGTTCGGCATTTATTCGCCGGTTCTGCTCTCTCCCAGCTTGATGTTCTGGCGCCTTTTCGGCGATGGGATGTCGTTTGCTGCTAGGGCTGAACCTTGTTCCTTCAAAATTGCATCGGTCTTTTGGAAGTATGGATGGCTTTTTAGCTGATCCGGTTGTCGCCTTGGCGATGACGGTGGGTTGGCGATGGGGTCATCGGGAGTGGTGAGCGGAGCCTTGATCGAGCGTTGTGTTGGTTATGGGGCGGCCTTTGGGTTGCTCTGTGATTGGCATGATGAACTTGAGAGTTTGATCCTGGCTCAGAGCGAACGCTGGCGGCATGCTTAACACATGCAAGTCGCACGGGCGGTTTTCGGATCGTCAGTGGCGGACGGGTGAGTAACGCGTAGGAACA
>NZ_RCZP01000128.1 GCF_006438825.1 Muricoccus nepalensis | reverse complement strand
CCCACTGCCGAGAAGCTGATCAAACTTGGTCATTTAGAGGAAGTAAAAGTCGTAACAAGGTTTCCGTAGGTGAACCTGCGGAAGGATCATTAACGAATAACTATGGTGTTGGTTGTAGCTGCCTCCTCGGAGGAATGTGCACGCCCGCCATTTTTATCTTTCCACCTGTGCACCGACTGTAGGTCTGGATAACTCTCGCCTCACGGCGGATGCGAGGATTGGCCTCTGTGCCTCTCCTCGAATTTCCAGGCTCTACGTCTTTTACACACCCCAATAGTATGATATAGAATGTAGTCAATGGGCTTCTTAGCCTATAAAACACTATACAACTTTCAGCAACGGATCTCTTGGCTCTCGCATCGATGAAGAACGCAGCGAAATGCGATAAGTAATGTGAATTGCAGAATTCAGTGAATCATCGAATCTTTGAACGCACCTTGCGCTCCTTGGTATTCCGAGGAGCATGCCTGTTTGAGTGTCATTAAATTCTCAACCTCGCCAGTTTTCTGAACTGCGTCGAGGCTTGGATTGTGGGGGTTTGTGCAGGCTGCCTCAGCGTGGTCTGCTCCCCTGAAATGCATTAGCGAGTTCATACTGAGCTCCGTCTATCGGTGTGATAATTATCTACGCCGTTAGTCGAGTTCAGACTTGCTTCTAACCGTCCGCAAGGACAACTCTTGACAATTTGACCTCAAATCAGGTAGGACTACCCGCTGAACTTAAGCATATCAATAAGCGGAGGAAAAGAAACTAACAAGGATTCCCCTAGTAACTGCGAGTGAAGCGGGAAAAGCTCAAATTTAAAATCTGGCGGTCTTTGGCCGTCCGAGTTGTAATCTAGAGAAGTGTTACCCGCGTCGGACCGTGTACAAGTCTCCTGGAATGGAGCGTCATAGAGGGTGAGAATCCCGTCTTTGACACCGACTACCG
>NZ_RCZP01000127.1 GCF_006438825.1 Muricoccus nepalensis | reverse complement strand
CGCTCAAGCATACGCAGCGGGCCAACATCATTCTGCTGTCGGCCAAGCGGCTACCGGTCCTGGAGGTGGCCCGCCGCGTGGGTGTGAGCCGCCCTGCGGTGTGGCGCTGGCAGCGGCGCTACGCCGAGCAGGGCGTCGATGGTCTGATGCGCGACAAGACGCGCAAACCCGGCCGGGCGCCGCTGGCCACGGCGACGGTCGCCAAGGTGCTGGCGCTGACCTGCGCAGAGCCGCCCGGGGCCGTCACCCACTGGACCGGACGGGCCATGGCCAAGAAGGTCGGTATCAGCCTGAGCGCGGTACAGCGGATCTGGCAGGCCAACCGCCTGCAGCCGCACCGCCTGCSCACCTTCAAACGCTCGACCGATCCCGCCTTCGCCAGCAAGGTCGAGGATATCGTCGGCCTCTACATGGACCCGCCCTGCCATGCGGTGGTGCTGTCGATCGACGAGAAGAGCCAGATCCAGGCGCTCGACCGCACCCAGCCCGGACTGCCGCTGAAGCCTGGCAAGTGCGGGACGATGACCCACGACGACAAGCGCAACGGCACCACCACCCTGTTCGCGGCGATGAATACCCTCGACGGCACCGTGGTAGGCCGCTGCATGCCCCGGCACACCCACCAGGAGTTCGTGCGCTTCCTCNCACCTTCAAACGCTCGACCGATCCCGCCTTCGCCAGCAAGGTCGAGGATATCGTCGGCCTCTACATGGACCCGCCCTGCCATGCGGTGGTGCTGTCGATCGACGAGAAGAGCCAGATCCAGGCGCTCGACCGCACCCAGCCCGGACTGCCGCTGAAGCCTGGCAAGTGCGGGACGATGACCCACGACGACAAGCGCAACGGCACCACCACCCTGTTCGCGGCGATGAATACCCTCGACGGCACCGTGGTAGGCCGCTGCATGCCCCGGCACACCCACCAGGAGTTCGTGCGCTTCCTCAACGCCGTCGAGCGCGCGGTCCCGGCAGGCAAGGTGATCCACGCCATCGTCGACAACTACGCCACCCACAAGCACCCCAAGGTGCAGCAGTGGCTGGCGGATCACCCGCGCTGGATCTTCCACTTCACGCCGACTTCGGCGTCCTGGCTCAACGCCGTCGAAGGTTTCTTCTCGGCCATCACCCGCAGGCGCATCCGCCGCGGCGTTTTCAAGTCGGTGCCCGACCTGCAGGACGCGATCACTCGCTACATCCGAGACCACAACAAGGCCGCCAAGCCATTCGCCTGGATCAAGTCCGCCGACATCANGAGCGCGCGGTCCCGGCAGGCAAGGTGATCCACGCCATCGTCGACAACTACGCCACCCACAAGCACCCCAAGGTGCAGCAGTGGCTGGCGGATCACCCGCGCTGGATCTTCCACTTCACGCCGACTTCGGCGTCCTGGCTCAACGCCGTCGAAGGTTTCTTCTCGGCCATCACCCGCAGGCGCATCCGCCGCGGCGTTTTCAAGTCGGTGCCCGACCTGCAGGACGCGATCACTCGCTACATCCGAGACCACAACAAGGCCGCCAAGCCATTCGCCTGGATCAAGTCCGCCGACATCAYTCTCGGCAAGCTGGCCAGGCTCCCTGCATCTTCTGTCTGAGTCAGTGCACTAGAATGCGGTTTGCGAGTTGCCTAACCGCTTCGTCCTCGTGAGGGCATGAGGCTGGCGGGTTGTCCGGCGTGTCATACCGCACGGGACAGATCTGATGGACCATCCGCTGCATGCCGTGCCGGGCGCTAGGTGCATGCGTCCACTGCACGCTCCCGTCTGGGCGGCGCAGAACCTTCGTGACATCGAAGATGGTGCCGCACCGGCTGCATACCGCTTCGGCCATGCCTCCCCCCCCTGCCTCGTGCCGCTCTAATGCCAGGGAACCCGTAGTGCTTGTTCACGAATCATTCGCGTCTGTCCTAGCCTTCGCCGGAGCCTACCCCGGAGTCTGTGATGACGCATGACCACCTCTACCGCCCCGAGCCCTGCGCCGCTTGGCCGGTGCTAGAGCTGCGCGCCGTGGGCATTGCCTACCGGGACGCCGCCGGGCGAGGCCTGGAGGGCTCTGCGTGCCTCGAACTGGCCGTGGCGGCCTATCGGGCGGCCGGCGGCGGCGAATACGGTGCCGAGCGCGCCGTCCGCGACATGATCGCGTCGCTCTCGCGGGAGCACGGCGACTGGCTCTGGGGACCGGCGCAGGCTTGG
>NZ_RCZP01000126.1 GCF_006438825.1 Muricoccus nepalensis | reverse complement strand
CATTCGGTACGGCGCAGCAAATCTCGGTAGCCGCCGAAGGTGCATTTCCTGCGACAGCGCGGCGCGCAACGGATGGTCGCGTAAGATCACTTGATCCCGTTCCTCACTCTCACGGTCGCACCCTTGGTTCGTTCTGGAGGAGAAGTCTTACCCCCGCCATCGACACTGACAGAGGTGGCTCCGGTCGTCTGCACAGGCTCGCGGCTTGGATAAGTGGATCGCCGCTGGTTGATCATGCCGCTGCGAGAAGCGGCTGGTCGAAGTATATCTGGTCGGGCGTGCGGCCGCCAAGAGCTGAGTGCGGCCGGATGCCATTATAAAATGCGAAGTATCGGCCGATGCCGGCGCGGGCCTCGGGGACCGATGCGTAGGCGTGCAGATATACCTCCTCGTATTTCACCGAGCGCCAAAGGCGCTCAACGAACACGTTGTCGCGCCAGCAGCCCTTGCCGTCCATACTGATGGCGATCTGCTCGCGGTGGAGGACGGCGGTGAAGGCGGTACTGGTAAATTGCGAACCCTGATCGGTGTTGAAGATCGTGGGTTTGCCGTAGCGTGCCAGCGCTTCTTCCAGCGCCTCGATGCAGAATGCGGTGTCGAGCGAGATCGAGACCCTCCAGGCCAGCACCCGCCGGGTGAACCAGTCGACGATCGCGACCAGATAGACAAAGCCGCGCGCCATCGGGATGTACGTGATGTCCGTCGCCCACACCTGGTTCGGCCGCGTCACCGCCAGCTTGCGCAGCAGATACGGATAGATCTTGTGTCCCGGCGCGGGCTTCGAGGTATTCGGCCGCCGGTAGATCGCCTCCAGTCCCATCCGCTTCATCAGCGTCGCGACATGCCGCCGCCCGACTTGCACGCGGTCCTGCCGGAGCAGATCGCGCAGCATCCGGCTACCCGCAAACGGGTAGAGCAGATGTAGCTCGTCGATCCGCCGCATGATCGCCAGATCGGCCTCCGATACCGGCCGCG
>NZ_RCZP01000125.1 GCF_006438825.1 Muricoccus nepalensis | reverse complement strand
GAGATCGAAAGGCACCTGCTCCACCAACGGTTGGGGCACATCGGGAAGGATCGGCTCCGCACGCTCCTGACCAAGAACCTGGCCACCGGCATCGCCGTCAAGCCCGGGTCCAAATCTGTCGACATCTGTGAGCCGTGCCTCGCCGGCAAGCAGCATCGCGACCCGTTCCCATCCCTCGCCTCGCACCGCTCCCAGGAGCTCCTGGGCCGCATCCACTCCGACCTTCACGGTCCCCTCCAGACTCGGACTCCAGACGGCTTYCGCTACTGGATCACCTTTGTGGACGACTACTCGCGTTACAAGGAGGTACGTCTGCTCAAGCACAAGAGCGACRCCTTCGAAGTGTTCAAGGAGTTTGTCGCCAAGGCYGAGAGGGCTACCGGCAAGAAGRTGAAGGAGCTCCGGGATGACAAGGGTGGSGAGTACATCGGAAATGACTTTGACTCCTGGTGCCGTGCTCAGGGTATCACTCGTCAGCACACCGTCCGGGCGACGCCACARCAGAATGGYGTTGCTGAGCGCCTCAACCGCACCCTTGCCGAAGGCRTCGTCGCGATGCTCAACCAGGCACGCCTGCCTACATCGTTCTGGGGCCTCGCCCTAYGCTACCTCRTTCACATCCTCAATGCCACTCCCTCCTCCGCTCTATCTGAGACCACCTCCCACGCCGTCTGGCACAATGGCCARAAGCCGGACCTTTCCCTCTACCGTGTCTTCRGCTGCCRGGCATACGTCAACATTGCCCRGAAAGATCGCAAGAACCTCGAATCACACACCGAGCCCTGCATCTTCATCGGCTTTGCAGAAGGGTACAAGGGGTGGAAGGTCTACAACCCAGCCACCAAGAAGGTCTCGGTCGCTCGCGACATCGTGTTCAAGGAGGACAGCTTCCCCGGTCTCTCCACCAAGGACCACTCCCATGAACTTTGCCAGCCTCTCGTTGGTATTGCGGAGATCTGGCCACACGAGACTGAGGGCAGTGTTGTCCCTCCAGCACCAACGGCTTCAGGAGGTGGYGGCAGCAGAGTTGAARGAGACGACGAGTTGGACGA
>NZ_RCZP01000123.1 GCF_006438825.1 Muricoccus nepalensis | reverse complement strand
AGATCGCGCAGCATCCGGCTACCCGCGAACGGGTAGAGCAGATGTAGCTCGTCGATCCGCCGCATGATCGCCAGATCGGCCTCCGATACCGGCCGCGGCAGATAATAGATGCTGCCGCGACTGATCTCGAGCTGCTGTGCCTGACGGGTCAGCGGCAGCGCATGGTTGCGGTCGATCATCGCTTTGCGCTCGGCAACAGACCGGCCTTCCCGAGCGCACCGGCCAAAAAATCGTTCGCCAGTGTCAGTTCGCCGATCTTGGCGTGCAGCACAGTCACGTCGATCGCCGGTTCGCTCGCGGCCGGCTCCGATCCGAATACGTCCGCCGCGCCCTCCAGCAGCCGGGATCGCCACTGGTTGATGAGGTTTGGATGCACGTCATACTGCTGCGCCAACTCGGCCAGYGTCTTCTCACCCTTYACGGCAGCCAGAGCTACCTTGGCCTTAAACGCCGGGCTGTGATTCCGGCGGGGTCGCTTGCTCATCTTGCCTCCTGGGGCGGCCAACATGGCCGCGGTCAGATCGGCAATCCACTTATCCCCGCTGTTCWGATTTCCCGAGCCACCTCTCATCCCCGCTGCCGCCCGGCAACTCAATCCTTCGTCAACCGCGGCCAGTGCCTGCGAACGCAGATCCATCGATAATGGCTTACCCATCCATGCYGACCTCCATCCAGCCAGCATGCCGAATCAGATCGGCACGCCTATTGGATTCCCTGAGCCACTCATATCTTGCGAAAGCCGCTCTAACGAAACGCAAATGCGTCGAGCGAGCACCATCTAGTCCTATCGCGGCAAACCGGTCAAGCACCAGCCACTTATGGCGAAGTGAACTGACAACGTGTTATTCGCGGGTCACCCCGCGCTCCAGATCCCGCGGGTGTCGAGGATTGCCTTGCCGCTCCGCTCGCTCGCGGGGACCGCGCGGAAGACATCGTGATCGACCAGGACAATCATTACCGGGCATGTCTCCAGCGCAGTGTCGATGTCGATCAGCGTCGCGCCGTGGCGGGCGAGCGGGTCGGGCAAGCGATCGGTGTGCGGTTCGACGATGCGGATACGGTCGCCGA
>NZ_RCZP01000122.1 GCF_006438825.1 Muricoccus nepalensis | reverse complement strand
TCTCGCAGACCCTCCAGGCCCTCAGCGTTGAAGCGCACCACCGCGTCACGCAACGCCTGCCGCTCCAGCCCCACCAGCCGTGCCGCCTCCGCCCGGCTCAGCCCGTCCAGMGCRTGCGCCACCGCCAGCATCCGCGTCGCGGTTCGTCGGTTCCGCTCGCGCCGCGCCAAGCGCCGGAGATCGCCCGCACTCGCCACATCCCTCCGGATCTCCAGGGCTCGCCCCATCCGCCTACCCCGCCAGGTCAGGCCTGAAGCGAATCACCATCCCCGCCTACGCGGAAATCACACCAGAGTCAGTTCATCCGCTCGGCGGTATTACATGGCTAAATCCTGGGGCAGTGCCGTGCCGTTGGAAGTCAGCGCTCATTGATCCAGAAGAGCACGGTGGCTGCGAGGCAGATGGCGGACATGAATGTGTGCGCGCAGCGGTCGTAGCGCATGGCGATGCGGCGCCAGTCCTTCAGGCGGCCGAACATGTTCTCGATGCGGTGCCTCTGGCGGTAGAGGGCCTTGTCGTAAGGGAGCGGGACCTTACGGCTCTTGCTTGACGGAATGCAGGGCGCGATTCCGCGCTCGACGAGCGCCTCGCGAAAGCGGTTGCTGTCATAGCCCTTGTCGCCGAGCAGCTCCTTGGCGCGTGGCAGGCTGGACAGCATTAGGGCCGCGCCCCTGTGGTCGCTCATCTGCCCTTCGGTGAGCAGCAGGACCACGGGGCGGCCCTTGCCGTCACAGACGGCATGGAGCTTGGAGTTCAGGCCGCCCTTGGTGCGCCCGATACGGCGGGGAACATCCCCTTTTTGAGTAGGCTTGCCGCCGTGCGGTGCGCCTTGAGGTGGGTGGCGTCGATCATCAGGCGTTCCGGCTCACCCGCTCGGCCCGCGAGCCCTGCGAAGATGCGGTTGAACACGCCGAGACGGCTCCATCGCACGAAGCGGTTGTACAGGGTCTTGTGGGGTCCGTAGGCCGCCGGGGCGTCGCGCCAGCGCAGGCCGTTGCGGATGACGTGGAGAATGCCGCTGACCACCCGCTGATCGTCCACCCGTGGCACCCCGTGCGAGAGCGGGAAATAGGGCGCGATCCGTCGGATCTGCGCCCTCGTCAGCCAGAACAGGTCAGCCATGGCAGCACCTCCGGCCACCATGGAATCAGCCCTTCAGATCAGGCGCCAGCCCTGATTAATGGGTCCTGACCCTAGNGGTTGAACACGCCGAGACGGCTCCATCGCACGAAGCGGTTGTACAGGGTCTTGTGGGGTCCGTAGGCCGCCGGGGCGTCGCGCCAGCGCAGGCCGTTGCGGATGACGTGGAGAATGCCGCTGACCACCCGCTGATCGTCCACCCGTGGCACCCCGTGCGAGAGCGGGAAATAGGGCGCGATCCGTCGGATCTGCGCCCTCGTCAGCCAGAACAGGTCAGCCATGGCAGCACCTCCGGCCACCATGGAATCAGCCCTTCAGATCAGGCGCCAGCCCTGATTAATGGGTCCTGACCCTAGTTCAAGTTCGCGGGCCTGGGCAGCAGAGAGGCTGTAGAACGCCCGCAGGGAGGCCGTGGTGTTCGACAGGTACTGTTCGGGGCGCATTTTGTGCTCCTGACGTCTAAGAGTCCGTCCGAGATCATGTGGTTTTCTGACATAGCTTTCGAAGCATGCGGCGGACGGATGCCCAACGTAGGAAGGCAAGTGCACGTCGGTTCAGGCACTCCCAGTCCTTGGCCAATCGGCGGCAGCGGTTCAGCCAGGCAATGGTGCGCTCGACAATCCAGCGCTTCGGCAGCACGACAAACTTGCGCAACTCGGATCGCTTGACGATCTCGAGGTTGATCTGGCGGCAGGTCGTGCGCAGCCCGGCCTGGAAGTTGGCGCCCTGGTACCCGCCGTCGGCGTAGAGCTTCAGCAAG
>NZ_RCZP01000121.1 GCF_006438825.1 Muricoccus nepalensis | reverse complement strand
CATTCAAGAGTTCCGCGTTTCCAGTCGATGATTGGGTTTGTTTCTCTCAACCAGGGCATGCCCAGAATTATCGTCTGTTGGCCAAGTCCGCAGATGTAAAGACGATGAGTGCATGTTCGACCGTGGACCTTGACGGGTAGGAGGGTATACGTTCGAATGATTCCGTTCTTGTTGGGGGTTCCATCGACGTTCAACGCTCGGATGGGTTTGAAGAGACGGCGGGTCGGAAGATGGTGTTGGCGAACAAATTCTTGGTCGATGAACTTTCCTCCTGCTCCGCAGTCGATAAGGGCTCTGGTTTCGACGGACTTTCCTCTGCTCGTGATTTGGATAGGCACGTGCATTGATTTATTGGTGGTTTCGGTGACAAGCACAGAGCAGATGTTAAGGCAAGGGGAGACGGCCGTCGATCCGGCTCCCCTCAGTGAAAATCCTCTTGCATGGACAGTTCTTCACAGGCTTTGAAGATCACTTCTTCTTCTTCCCCGGTGTATTGGGCGAGCAAAGTTCGGATCGAACGAGCGGCATCCTTGATAGGTAGTCGAGTTTTGTTGTCAGCAGGTGCAGGGGTATTCTGAGCAGAGCTGGAGGTCTTCTTGGTTCGGCAGTCTTTGGCAAAATGCCCCGGTTTTTCGCAGTGGAAGCATGCTCGCTTCTCAAGGAGTTCCTTTCGTTTATCGATGGACAGGGCGTCCACGTCCATTGCATTGGGGTCACGGGTCGGTGGGCGACGCGAGGAGAGATTCCTGAATGCCTGGGCATTGAAAGGCCGCTTGGCACTCTTCTTGAAAGCTTGATGCCTTCTCCAGACGTCGTTGTGTTTGATAACAACATCAACCCATTTATCGAACTCCGTGGGTTCATCGATCATGAGAGAGACCTTGTCGACAAGTGCCTGATTGAGTGCTCCCTTCAGGTAATCGATAGCGACTCGATCGTTGCCGGCTAGTTTGAGTCCTGTGAGTGCGGCGAGGTGTTTGAACCGGGTGATGAGCGTTTCTGCGGTTTCTCCTGGCTGTTGCTTGAGTTGGTTGAGGTCATACAAGGCTTGCTGTTCTTGATTCTCTTTCTTGAAGGCCTTTTCGAACCTTTGCCAAAAGGTGCTGTAGTCGTCCTTGTTGTAGTCTTCTGATGCGAGGTAGGTTCTTCTCCACAACTCGGCTTCTCCTTCGTCCAATTTTGAGAGTACAAAAGTTCGCTTCTTCTTCGGCTTGTCCTTGAACTGGTCCTCGTTGAAGTCGAAGT
>NZ_RCZP01000120.1 GCF_006438825.1 Muricoccus nepalensis | reverse complement strand
TGCCCGCCATCGCCCGCTTCTGCGACTGCAAGGTCTGGCTCGCCCGCGACGAGGACCGCTCGCGCTACGTGTTCTTCGGCTTCGAGCCGGACACCGCCATGGCGGTCTACCTCTTCGCGGTGATCGACCGCGGCATCCGCCGGGAGGTGCTGGGCTTCCGGGCGCAGCACCCGGCCCTGCGGGGCACTCGCCTGCGGCAGGCCTCTACCAGCTTCGCCCACGGCATGGCCGGCCGCCTGGCCGAGCGCCTGGAGGCGCTGCACGCCGCCCGCGAGGCGGAGGTGGCGGCGCAGCGCCCGACCGGCACGGCGCTGGTCCTCGTCAAGCACGGCATAGTGGAGGAGGCCTTCCGCGCGGCGGCCGTGCGGCTTGTGGCGCCGCGGGGTGCCAGCATCCGCCTGGACGGTGCCTACGAGCACGGTTTTGCCGCAGGCGAACGGGTCAACCTGCAGCGCCCGGTGGGCGGCGCTCCGCGGGACCGGCTGGAGGGATGAGCGGGCGCGATCGCCAGCGCGGGCGGGTCTACGCCTGGGAGGACCGGGTGGTGGCGCCCCACGCGCCGGACCTTATCCCCTTCGCCGCCGTCCAGGCGATGGTGGACGCGATCTGGGCCGAGATGGACCTGCGCTGGCCGCCGAAGGTGGAGCGGCTGCCGTGTCAGGCGAGCGCCCGGCAGGCGGATGCCACCCGGCTGCGGCTGCGCCTGCCCGAGGCGCTGCCGTCCTGGGTCCTGCTGCACGAGCTTGCCCACGCCCTGACCAGCACGGCTGAGGGCGGGACGGACGGGCACGGGCCGCGCTTCATGGGCCTCTACCTGCAACTGCTCGAGCGCTACCTGCGCCTGCCGGCGGCGAGCCTGCTGCCCTCCTTGCAGGCGGCGCGGATCGCGGTCGACCTCGCGGCTCGCCCGGTGTTCCTCGACGCTCCCGCCCCGTGAGCGCCTGACACTCGCCCGGTGGCCCTGTGGCGCTGCGGCCGCACCGGCTCGTGCGTTACGGATCGGCTCTGGCCGTCCGGTTCCATGCCTTCCAAATGGTGCCCTTCCAAGGCGGCGAACGACCGCCCAGGGCCGCTGCTGCGCGAGGGGGCGGGTAGGCGGCCAAGGGTGGGTGCGGAGCAGGAGCGGGCATGGCGGCGGTGGACCCCGACGGCGAGCGGGTGCTGGACGAGCGGGAGGAGGCGCTGCTGTCGTCGCTGCCCGAGGCGGAGGGCGGGGCGCTGCGGACCCTGACCCGGCTGGCGCAGCGGCGCGGCC
>NZ_RCZP01000012.1 GCF_006438825.1 Muricoccus nepalensis | reverse complement strand
GTGTGCCGGCGGAAGGCGACGACGACGGCCTCCTCCTCGACCGAGAGAACCGTGGACTTCGGCTCCTTCGGCCCAGTCGGCAGGTCGGTAACAGACCCACGCGCCTTCCACTTGGCGACCGTTTTCGGGTTCACTCCATAGCGCTTGGCCAGCCCTCTCAGGCTCTCTTGACTATGCTGTATCGCTCGACGGATTGCCTCCGTCGTTGTGGCGCTGCCATGGAGAACCTGGCCCATAGTGCGTCCTTCCGCTCAGGGGAGAAGACTGCACCATCAAACCCTGGGATCAAACATCTAGGGGCGCCCGGCCGGGCCGCGGCCGGTCGTCGGCAGCCACGTCTGGATCGGCTTGAACGCCACGATCCTGAAAGGGGTGATCATCGGTGATGGCGCGGTGATCGCGGCCGGCGCGATCGTGAACCGGGACGTGCCGGCCGGTGCGCTGGCCGCCGGCGTCCCCGCGCGTCCCATTCAGCCTATCCAGTGGTCCTGACCCGCCCGCCGGGCTCAGTCCGATGCAATCCTTTGGTGAGCGCCTTATACTGCCGAGCAGATGTTCCGATCCGTCCAGACCCGCCACAGGCGAAGGACTGAAGCCGTGTCTGCAAGGCAGGGACCAGCTGACGATGTGTCAGGACATAGGCGCGCCGGTATTAGTCTCTCGCTGCACGCAAGAAGACCTCAGTGCTGGTCTGACCATGGCGAGAGAGCAACAAAGGACGGACGACGATTGCGCATATGCCCGCCTAACCAGAGGTCAGGTGGACCGGCGCAGGAGGGTTCCCATCGCCACGCCGGCCCGGACTGCCTCGACCCCGCGAAGGTAGCGCGGAAGTCCGGCGCACAAGCTAAACTGTGCACGGTTAAAGGCACGTGTTGCCAGCCGTTGCAGCGTCACATCCGATCGTGTTCTGAGACGTGGCGCAGGAGCGATGTTCTGGACGCCGATGCCGGGGTTGAAGAGCCAACGCACCCTGCTGAAGAGCGGCACGGTCGAAGCAAGGTCTGCTTAGAAACCCAGCATGGTGAGCGCGCCGTTGATGAGCGCCTCTATTTCCTCGTCGGGAAGCACGTCGACTCCGGGTACGACGTCGATGTTGAGGGCGCGCTTCAGTGTGTAGGCCGCCGCCAGCGCGGTGAGGACAAGCGAGCTTCCCAGCAGGCCGAAAGCAGCCAGCACGATCCCGTCGAACAAGCGGCGTAGCATTAGCCGAGTGGCCTTCCCAGTCTGGAACACCGCGTTGGCAAAGGGGAGCGCCGGAAGCTTCATGAAGCCTCTCTACCTCAGGCGACGCGAACGATGCGTTAGCCGCAGGAGCAAGATGCTGGCTTCAACCAAGCCGACGGCCACCCCTTCTATCCGCCTGCGGAGAGGGGTTACCTAAGAACCGAGGTGGAACAGCTTCTTCGCTCGGGTGAAGTGCGGGATGAACTCCGGGGCGGCCGGTCGCTCCTTGCCTGAGTGAAGACTGATAGGCCGCTGCAGTTCTCGTGAGTGGGCCGCCACGTCCGGACTTGTCTTGGCGTGTCTCTTCTTTCGCTCAATGGGTGCACGCACCGTCGTTGTGCTCACCCCGCCCAGACCTGCTCCGTTCCGCAGATCGTGCAGGCGCTGCTGCGCGGAGGCGTAGGCACTCTCGGGGCCGGAGAACCCGGCTCCAAGTCCAACAGTCAGCCCGCACTCGTTAGCGAGGCGCCAACGCCACTTGCGCGGCCCGTAGCCGACGCGCTCCACCACAATCTGAACCTCTTCCATGCCCTGGTCACGCCGCCCTGCCATCGCTCACACTCCCCATGTCGCCTACCAGGCAACTAGATCACTAAATAGTGATACCGAATGATACAAGCGGAATTTCGGTGGATGAAAGGAGATGGCGCTTCTGACTGGTGGCGCCCGCCTCAGTAGGCCGGCTCCCTCCCGGGGCGCAGCGGCTTCTTCCAGCCTAAACAGCGAACCCCCGCCTGCGTATCTCACAGACGGGGGCTCTCTCGGATCCGGATTGAGGGAGCGCCCCCCTGGCACGCCGCCAATCTATGTTAACAACTCGTGGGTGCCACCTCGGGTTGCATCGTAACGAACTGATATGAAATTAGAATGTTACCATAACGAAAGTGTGAAACTCTGTGGGTAACTTGGGTGGGAGGCACCCTCGGGGTCGAGCCGACGGTCCCCTCGCTGGCACAACCAAGCCAATTAGTCCGAGACTCCGAGGGGGAGGGGCGGGCCGGCGCGGTGTTGGGGGGAGTGCGCCGGCCCTGAGCGTCCAAGGCGAGGGGGAACCCTGGCGCCTTGGACGGCAGCTAACCGTGGATGCGTGAACGAACCATAACGAAAGTTACCGGTACCCACCTCTCCATGTCGTCCGATGGGTGCAAGGAGCCGGCGCTACGTCAGGTGGCGGGCGAGGTGCTTGTTCATCTCGAACATCGTGACCTTGTCCTTGCCGAACACCTTGCGCAGCTTGCTGTCGGCCAGGATTTCGCGTCCGTCCTCCGGGTTCTGCAGCTTGTGCTCCTTGATGTAGGACCAGACCTTGCTGACCGCGTCGCCGCGGGCGAGCTTGCCCTCGCCGATGACGGCCGCGAGGTCCTCGGAGGGCTGCAGGGGCTGCTGCAGCGCGTTCGGCTTGGCCCCCTTAGCGGGCTTTGCCACCTTGCCCGCCCTGGCCGGCGTCGCGTCCCCGGTCGCCTCAGGCTCTGGCCCCTCTGTGCTCGCCTTCTTGGCCATGAGTAACTCCCCGTCGTTCGTGTTGCTGACCTCGCAGGCTGGCCGCAGCGCGGGCCGGCGCGCAACGCCCGCTCGGACCAGCTCTCCCGCCGTGCCAGGGTGCTATCCCTCGCCGGCGAGGCGGAGCAGGGCGTTGACGAGGTCCCAGGCCCAGGGCTCGGCCATGGTGTCGTGGATGTTCTCGAAGCTGTCCCAGAAGGTTGCCTCGAGCTTGGCGGCACGCGCCTTGGCGATCAGGCCGGCCAGCGTCTGTGGCTGGGCCGCGCTGATGGCGTCGCGGTTGCTCGACTGCATTGCACGGATCAGCTTGGAGGCGCAGCCGGCTAAGGACGGATCTGGGATCACGCGCGTCGGACATACACCGGCCATCCAAGCTCCAGCACGCTGCTCAGCACGCCTACGGCGATAGCCACCTCCGTCGCGTGGCGCCCGTCTGTGCGGAAGCGCACTGCGTCACCAGTGACCCACTAAACGCGTAATATCCGCCTCAAACAGGGCTCACTGTTTGCAGCCCAGAGCCTTCTGCTGCTTCACCAGGCGCACGCACCACCTCGGCTTCTGTGGGAGTGGGTCAGGCGTTCCCCACCGTAACCCAATCATCGCCGTTCGTTGCTCGCACCAATGTCGCGAAGAGCCGCAGTGCCTCTGGTCCTCCATCGTCGAGCAGGGCGCCCGCTTCCATCTCGGCGGCGAGGAGTTCGGCGTGCTGGGCCAGAAGGGCTGCCGCCCTCTGCATGGCACCTTGCGCAAGCAGCTGCCGCGCATCGGGCGGCAGCTCTCGCCACGAACTGAACTCGGCCGAGATGGCGATCGATGGAGGAGAAGCCGCCATAGAAGTCTCCTGGTCAGAGGAGCCCTTCTGGCTAACGATGACCCTCGTGGGCCTGACCTCGACTATCAGCCAACAAGATTAAGGGCAAACCAAGAGCTCAGTCAGCTGTCCAATATAAACCTGTCGCAGTCTGCTGGTTCGGGAGACGGTAGGTAAAGTTTCGTGCACCGTTTAGCCGTGGTTGAGCACCACCTCAAATGCTGTGGCATGGTCGATACATCAGCGCAAATGGCTATCAGCGGCCAGCGCGGTTTGCGGCTCCCCCCCTCCCCGCCGAGCGCAACCAAGCAGTGCGATGAGCACAAGTCACACCGTTGCGAATTCGCGAGTATCTGGGTCTCGGCAATACAATGCTCGAGCTTACGAAGCTGATCCAGAGCGGCGTTGTCGTCCACTCCCGCTCGCGCGTGACGTGCTGCTCCTGGAGGCCGCACCGCGCACGACAATTGGCGTCTCGCCTTCCACAGCGACTGTTCGCGCGGCGATCATTTCGGCCCTATGTGGGTGCCGAGGCAAGCTCGTTCGCCCGGGTACCTCCGACGCTAAGGCAAAGGCGCCCAGGGCGGACAGAGATCGTCGGCGGGGCGCTCAGCACGCGCTTCAGTTGGATCAGAACACGTCCCAACGCTGGTCGCACACCTATGGAGACATGCCCCAACGGCAGCCCTGCGCCAGCCACTTCCTCAAGCAGATCAACCGCACGCTCACCACAACCGGGCCGTGCAAATCTGCCACACCCTCGCCAATTATAACGATTTAGTGATATCGGTGCTTCACTAAGCATGTACTGCCTCCGATATCACGTTTAGGTGATCTCTGGATCAGGTCATTGGAGATCGTCGCATGCTCGCCTTCGTCTTTGGCACCGCTGTTCTTGTTGTTGTCAGTCTTCTTGTGAGGACCGCTGTTAGTAACGAGCGATGGGATCACCTTCCGGACGGAAAGTTCGGCCGGTAAAGTTCAACGCGCGGCGCGGTTTGGAGCGAGATCCAATACTCGGCGAATCAACTGGGTTGATCCCGACTGCCAGACACGAGCGGGCGTTTGATCTGATCCTATCGGTGCTGACAATAGCGGCTTGCGCCCTATTCTGAACTGTACTCGCAGGGTTGAAAGTAATTCTCTGCACCTTCAGCCCATGATTATTTAGGGCATCACACAAATCTTGGAGTGAGGAGCAGCCACACTCTAAGATTTGCACACGAGCGTCAGAACGAAGGCGGCAGGGGAGCGCTGGTAGGCCGACTCACACCTCGCACGAAGGCCGCAGGTGTCTCGTGAGGTCTGGAGCAGGGACTGGATGATGAAGCCGCAGCGGTCGTAGCGCAGGGCCAGTCGCCTGTTCTCCAGCAGCCAGGCGTTGGTGCGCTCCACTGGCCAGCGCCACTTGCCCAGACCTGACCCGGGTGCCCGTCCGCGCTTGTGGATGCACGGTTTGACACCGAACTTGCGGCAGAGCTCGCGGTGCCGCTCGGCGTCGTAGCCCTTGTCCGCGAGGACCGTGCCAATGCGAGCCAGGACCGCGAAGGCGGCCAGGAACAAGCGTTCGAACAGCACGGTGTCAGGGACGTTGGCGCCGGTGACGGCGCAGGCCACCGGCAGCCCGTCCCCTGTGGTCGCAACGTGGTACTTGCTGCCCTGCTTGGCCCGGTCTGTCGGGTTCGGGCCGGTCAGGTCCCCACCTCGCTTGGCGCGCACGGAACAGCTGTCGAGGATCAGATCCGGGCGACCGCGCAGCATACGGACGAGCAGAGCATGCACCCGCCCCAGCAGGCCGGTGCGCGACCACGCTGCCAAGCAGCGTCGCAGGGTCGAGCCGCTGGCCTTCTCCGTTGTCGCCCGAAGGCCGCGCCATGGCGTGCCCTCGCGCAGAAACACCCGCAGGGTAGCCAGCACCCGCACAGTGGACGCAGGCGGGTGGCCGCGTCCGCGAGAGCGGCGCCCTTCGCAGCACTCCATCGCCGTCGCGATCAGCCCTAGGATCCTTCTGTCCACCTGTCCCTCCGCACCAAAGCCGCACAGGTGGGAAGATGGTCAGCAGGCCGCCGAAACAGGGTTCCTCAACTCATGGTAGTAGTGAAAACCACCTCTNCCAAGCAGCGTCGCAGGGTCGAGCCGCTGGCCTTCTCCGTTGTCGCCCGAAGGCCGCGCCATGGCGTGCCCTCGCGCAGAAACACCCGCAGGGTAGCCAGCACCCGCACAGTGGACGCAGGCGGGTGGCCGCGTCCGCGAGAGCGGCGCCCTTCGCAGCACTCCATCGCCGTCGCGATCAGCCCTAGGATCCTTCTGTCCACCTGTCCCTCCGCACCAAAGCCGCACAGGTGGGAAGATGGTCAGCAGGCCGCCGAAACAGGGTTCCTCAACTCATGGTAGTAGTGAAAACCACCTCTTATCGTGACGACGCCGGGCGGTTTGCCGCCGAGGCATGCTTCTCAGGGGCGGCGCCGGGCGGAACTGTCCCAGTAACCTCGGGCCGAACTGTCCCTGTCCGTTCCACCGGTTCCACCGGCACTCTGTGCTGAAGAAGAACGTCCAGCAGGAACCGCCCATGCACCGTCGCACCCTCATCGGCACCGCCGCCGCGGCGTCATCCGTCCTTCTTCCTGGCCTGCGGGCGGGAACGGCCCGGGCCCAGGGCACCTGGCCAGACCGCGCCATCACGCTCATCGAGGGCTACCCGCCGGGCGGGGTGACCGACATCACCTCCCGCGCGGTGGCCGACCCCATGTCGCGCAGCCTCGGCGTTCCCGTGGTGGTCGAGAACCGCCCGGGCGCGGCCACGTCGGTCGCCGCCACCTACGCCGCCCGCGCCCGTCCCGACGGCTACACGCTGGTGATGGGCACCACGACCCTGGCCATCAACCAGACCCTCCAGCCGAACCTGACGCCGAAGGATCCCTCGCGGGAGCTGGACGCGATCGGCATGGTGTTCCGCACGCCCTTCATCCTGCACGTCCATCCCGGCGTGCCCGCCACCAACACGGCGGAGCTGATCGCGCACTGCAAGGCGAACCCGGGCAAGGTGCTGTTCGGCTCGCCCGGCACCGGTTCCGTCAGCCATCTCTGCCTCGAGATGTTCCGCGCCCGCGCCGGGATCGACATCGTCCACGTGCCCTACCGCGGCGGCGCGCCGGCGGCGCTCGACCTGCGGCAGGGCCGCATCCACGTGGTCTTCCAGGCGGTGCAGGAGGCGGCGACCACGCTGGCCGACGGCGGCACGCGCGGCTTGGCCGTCACGGCCGACGCGCCGCTGCCGGGCTACCCGGCCCTGCCGCCCGTCTCGGCCACCCTGCCGGGCTTCGAGGTGTTCTTCTGGCAGGGCCTCTTCGCGCCCGCCGGCACGCCCGCGCCGATCCTGGCCCGCGCGGCCGCGGCGCTGCGGACGGCGACCGAGGACCGGGCGCTTCGCACGCGGCTTGCCGAGCAGGGCGTGGAGCTCGTGAGCGGCGACGCCGGCGTGCTGCGCGCGGCGCTCGCGGACGACACGCGCCGCTGGGGCGACGTGATCCGCGAGGGCAACATCCGGCTCGAATAGCCCGGCCCACCTTCTTGGCTCGGGCAGGCCCGCCCTGCCGGGATTCCGCACGCCTTCCCACCGGACACGACGATGACCCTGAGCAATCTCACCTCCCGGATCCCCGGCTTCCATCGCATGACCACGGCGGAGCGGCTGGAGGCGGTCGCCGCCTTCTCCGGCCTCGACGAGGCGAGCGTGGCGCAGCTCGGCGCGCCCGGGAACATCGACGCCCACCTGGCGGACCACATGATCGAGAACGTGGTCGCCACCCTCTCCATCCCGGTCGGCGTCGCCACCAACATGCGCGTGGACGGCCGCGACGTGCTGGTGCCGATGGCCACCGAGGAGTCGTCGGTCGTCGCCGCGGTCTGCAACTCCGCGCGCCAGTGCTACGACGCGGGCGGCTTCACGACCTCGGTCTCGGGCAACCTCATGATCGCCCAAGTGCAGCTCACGGGCGTCACGGACCCGGAGGCGGCCCGGCTGCGCATCCTGGAGCGCTGCGACGAGATCGCCGCGATCTGCGACGGCTGCGACCCGATGCTGGTCCGCCTCGGCGGCGGCTTCCGCGACCTCGAGGTGCGCGTGCTGCCCACGCGCGGCGGGCCCATGGTGGTGACCCACCTGATCGTGGACACGCGCGACGCCATGGGCGCCAACGCCGTGAACACCATGGCCGAGACGCTGGCCCCCTCGATCGAGGGTTGGACCGGCGGCCGGGTGCTGCTGCGCATCCTCTCCAACCTCGCTGACCGGCGCCTGGCGCGGGCGCGAGCCACTTGGCCGCTCGACGCCATCGGCGGCGCGGCGGTGCGCGACGGCATGGTCAGCGCCTACCACTTCGCCGAGGCCGACCCCTACCGGGCCGCGACGCACAACAAGGGCATCATGAACGGCATCTCCGCCGTGGTGCTGGCCACCGGCAACGACACCCGCGCCGTCGAGGCGGGCGCGCACGCCTACGCCGCGCGCCACGGCCGCTACACGAGCCTGACGAGCTGGGAGGTGACGGCCGACGGCTCGCTGGCGGGCTCGATCGAGCTGCCGCTGCCGGTCGGCCTCGTCGGCGGGGCGACGAAGATCCATCCGACGGCGCGCGCCTGCCTGAAGATCCTCGGCGTCTCCACCGCGGCGGAGCTGGCGCGGATCATCGCCGCGGTCGGCCTCGCGCAGAACTTCGGCGCGATGAAGGCCCTGGCCACCACGGGCATCCAGAAGGGCCACATGGCGCTGCACGCCAACAACGTCGCCATCGCGGCCGGCGCCGTGGGCGAGGAGGTGCCCCGCCTGGCGGCCCTTCTCGTGGAGCGGCGGCAGGTGCGCCAGGACGTCGCCGCCGCCGAGCTGGAGCGGATGCGCGCGGGCTGACGCGGCCTCGTCAGCCCCGCGCCGGGCCCGCGAGCGCCTCCGCCAGGAAGGAGAGGAAGGCGGGGTCGCTGGCATGGGCCACGTTGAGGCGGAGGGCCGGCGGGCCGCCGGCCTTCTCGGGGCTGAAGACCGAGCCCGGGGCCAGGAAGATGCCGCGCCGGGCCGCCTCGCGGCAGAGCGCCTCCTCCTCCAGCCCGGGCGGCAGGGCGGCCCAGAGGTAGAAGCCGCGGCACGGCGGGGGCGCGATGGGCAGCCCGACCGACGCCAGATCCTGCAGCGCCTGGGCCGTGGCGGCCTCCACGCGTTGGCGGAGGCGCCGCAGGTGGCGGAGGTAATGGCCGTCGCGGATCAGCCCGGCCACGAGGCGCTCGGTGAACTGGGAGGTCGAGACCACCGTGATGAGCTTGAGGTCGTCGAGCGCGCGCGCGACCGGCGCCGCCGCCGCGACGTAGCCGACGCGGAGCGAGGCGGAGAGCGTCTTCGAGAAGGTGCCGACGTAGAGCACCCGCCGCAGGCCATCCAGCGACGCCAGGCGCGGGCTGGAGGGGGGAAGGAGGTCGGCGAAGGGGTCGTCCTCCACGATCTGGAAGCCGTGCGCCTCCGCCTCCTGCAGCACGCCATGGGCCACCGAGGGGATGAGCGTGCCCCCCGTGGGGTTGTGCGCGAGGGACTGCGTGAAGAAGGCCCGGGGCCGCCCGCCTTCCAGCTTCGACCGGAGGTCCTCGAGGTCTGGGCCCTCCATGGTCCGCCGGATGCCCACGACCTCCGCCCGCGCGAGCCGCAGCTTGGCGAAGAGCGGGTAGTAGCCGGGATCGTCCACGAAGACCCGGTCGCCCGGCGCGACGAGGTGGCGGATCACGAGGTCCAGCGCGTGGTTGGCGCCCTGAGTGAGCAGCACCTGGCCGGCCGAGCAGTCGATCGAGCGCTCCGTGAGCGCGAGGGCGACCTGTTCGCGCAGGGGCCCGTAGCCCCAGGAGCTCCCATAGCCGTGCGTCTCGCCCCGGTGCTGCGCGCGGGCGGTGCGGGCGACGTGCCGCGCGAGCTCGGACTCCTCCATCCAGGAGGGTGGCGGCCGGCCTTCGCCGGGGCGGACGACGTAGTGCCCCTCGGTCTGCTCGCGCAGCAGGGAGACGAGGCCCAGGGCCTCCACCACCTCGCTCCGTGCGGGCGGCTGGCGGACCGACTGGGCGGCGACGAAGTACCCGGCCCCTCGCCGCGCCTCCAGGTGGCCGGAGGCGACCAGCCGGTCGTAGGCCTCGGTCACGGTGTTCTTGGACACGCCCTGCTCCAGCGCGGCTTCGCGCACGGAGGCGACGCGAGCGCCCGGGCGCAACAGCCCACTCTCCACCGCGGCGGAGAGGCGCGCGACCATCCGGATGACTTTTGACGTGGGCTTCATGCCTTGCCGAGGATGCGGGGCTGATTCGGCCGATCGCCGCCGACCATCGTTGGCGAGCCGGGCGGGTGAATGTCGAGAGCGGTGTGCACGATTGTTGTCGTCGAGGCCTTGATGACGGCCGGCGGGTTGTTCCGGGCGCCCCGTCCCGGGAGGGGCGGCGTGCCGGGGGAGCGGAGCGCGGCCGGGGGACGGCGAGCCGCCGCGGGCGGCAGGCGTCAGCCGAAGGGGTTCGGGACCTGCGTCGTGCCCGGCTTGCTCTCGAGTTCTTCGGGCAAGCGGTCGCCCTCGCTCTCGAGCGCCCCGACGACGGCGTCGAGCAGCGACCGGAGGCGCCGGGCCGCCTCGAGGCCCCGGCGGTCGCGGGTGAGGTCGAGCGAGCCGTAGACGGAAACCCGGTCCAGCCGGTTCTCGATCGTCAGGTCGCCGACGGAGGTCGAGGCGGCTTCGTCGGCGAAGGGCGTGAGCCCCACCGGGCCCGTTTCCCTGCCCTTGTCCGTGCCCTTCGGCATGCACTCGCTCCTTCAGCGCCGCCCCAGCACCCGCACGAGGAGGGCGATCATCACCACCACGACAAGGCCCGCGGCGACGCGGGTTGTTACGCTCCAGCCCTCGGCCTCGGCCTCTCGCGTCGGCGAGGGCCGCTCGGGCTTCGCGCCGCCATCCCGCGCCCGGCCGCCCGGCTCCGCGGTCTCGGCCTGTCCCTCGCAGGCGCCGCGTGCCCTGCTCGATCGTGGCGCGGGAAGGGAGAGGAGCCGGTCGCGGGCCGCGACGGGGACGCCCGGGAAGACCTCGATCCCGGTGATCCCGCGCAGCTCGGCCAGGGACACGGCCTGCCACGCCAGGCCCGGCCCGTTGGGGGCCAGGTAGGCGGCGGCGGCCCCGCGCCGGGGGGCGTAGACGGCCTTGTAGAGGGAGGTCGGCACGAGCACGCGCCCGCCGATCCGCTCCAGGCTCTCGCCCGCGAAGACCGGGCCCGTGACGACGTAGACCTCCCCCTCGTCGGCGGCGAAGCGACGCACGGCCGACTCGATCCCCTCCCAGATGCAGCGGTTCGAGGCGGGATGCTGCGGCACCATGTTCGCGAGCGAGAAGCTCTCCACCATCGAGGTGGGGGTGGCCATGTCGCCCGAGGGCGCCATGTGGCCCCGGTCGAAGCCGGAGCGGGCGTAGTCGGCGAGCTGCGCCCGCTCGTCGTAAGGAAGCCGCTCCTCCTCGTGGAAGGTCCCGTCGCGCCCGACCTCGCGTGCCCCTGCCATCCGGGCGCGGGTGAGGTGCTCGGCGACCGCCAGCGGCGTGCGGGAGACGCCGCTGTGCAGGACCGCGTAGCCCTCGAAGCAGAGCTCGCGGACGCGCGCGGCGAGGGCGGGACGAAGGATGCCCGGCGCGCTTCCGTTCGCGAAATGCTCGGGGCAGGCGCTGGGAGCGGCGACGGCGGGCGGCGAGGCGAGCAGCAGGCCGAGAAGCAGCGCGAGGCCGATGGCACGAAGCGATGGGCGGGAAAGGCCGGTGGCGCGGTGCCCGGGGGTCGAGGAGCTCACCCGCATCTCCAGAACACCGTCACGACGGTCCCATCATCCGGGTTCGCTTCCCGAGCACGCCGAGCCGGTGCGCCACGGGCAGGACCATAACGCGGACAGCCGCGAAGGTTCCTTCAGCGCGGAGGTGGCTGGCCGGCGCGGCACGCGGGCAGGGGATGATCCGGGGAGATCGCGCGTTGGTCCGCCAAGCTCGTCCGCGTGGGCTTGCATCCCCGCGGTTCCTCGTCGCGCCCGGGAAGCGTCGGCATGAGATCAACGGGCACGCATCACCCAGCAGCCGTGGCGACAACGCCCGGGCGCAACGCGTCGTTGGTGGAGGACGGTTGCGCGCGATCACGGGACGTCCAGCGGGGCGGAAGCTCGTGGACAGGGTGAACCCGGTTGTGCATGTTCCTGCTTTGTTCGCGGGAGTCGCGCATGGAGGAAACCTTGAGCCTGGGAAGCGTGCCCCAGGGGCCCGACTCAGAGGCGGCGGCTTACCGCGCCGACACCGGCGCCACGCAGGCGTTTCTGGAGGGCTATGTTCGCCAGCGCTTCCTCCGGGAGCTCGACGACGAGGAGACCGTCATCCGGAGCCTGCCCTTCTACGCGACCGGCACCGGCGCGACCTTCGCGGCCATCGCGGTCGCGGCCCCGCAGCTCCGGCAGGCGGCGCCCGGCTACGCGGCGCCGATCGCCTCCGCGCTCGCCCTCGACGTCGCGCTGGTCGTGGTGTCGATCGGCTGCCTGCTCGCGGCGCTTGTCCGCCGGGGCGTGCTCGACGTGGCTCCCGAGGCGGAGCTGCTCCGGTCGGCGGGGCAGGTGGCCCAGGAGACGAGGGAGCAGTTCGCGGAGGCGACGCCCCAGGAACTGGAGGGCATCATCCTGGCCCGGGTGCGCGGCAGCCTTGTCGCGCAGATGATTGTCGCGACGGCGCGCAACCGGCAGGCGAACCGCGAGAGGAAGACCTGGAGGAACCGGGCCTTCGTGGCGCTGGTCGGTGCGTTGCTGCTGACAATCGGCGGGCTCGTTGCTACCTTCGCCGCCGGAGGGCTCAGGTAGATGCTCAAGGCGGTGCGCGACGTCGCTCCCGAGGGAGCGGAGAACCCCGACGCGGCGGGCCGCGAGACGCGCCCGCGATGGGGGGAGTTCCCCCGGCTCGTCGAGGAGGACCGGGGCAGCCCGGCCCCCGCCGCGCCGAAGCGCCCGCCCGAGACGGGGGAGCTTCGCGACCTCACCGACATCGCGATCTCGCTCGGAAACCCCCGCGCGCGCTGACCGGGCGTTCGGGCACCCCGTGATGGCGGAAGCCGAGCCGGGAGCGACCCTGCTGCCGTGCTAGCCCGGATTGGCGCGCGGTGCGGACGAACGATCGACACCGGCTCACCCCTTGAGGAGCCCTCGTCCTTGAGGACGGCCGTCGCTCGGGTCTCATCCCGCCATGGTCAGGCCAGGGTCACAGGTGCCGCCCGCCGTCCACGACCAGGTTGGTGCCGGTGCTGAGCCGGAGGTGGGTGATGGCGGAGAGAATGGCGAGCGCCACGTCGTCGGGCTCCGCCACGGTCCTCAGCGGCGTGGACGCGGCCTGCTTCTCCACGGCGGCGCGGGTCCGGCCCGGCACGAAGTCGGTGTTGACCGCCGCGGGCGAGACGCCGAGCACCCGGATCTCCGGGCCGAGCACCCGGGCGAGCGAGAGCCCCATGGTGTCGAGCGCGGCCTTGGAGGCGCAGTAGGCGATGCTGCTTCCCAGCCCGGTCGAGCCCGAGAGGGAGGACACGTTCACGATGACGGAGTCCCCGCCGCGCCGCAGCAGGGGCGCGAAGGCGCGGATGGTCGCGAACGGCCCCCTCACGTTGGTGATGAGGATGCGGTCGAAGGACGCGTCGTCCATGGCGTCGAGGTCGGCATGGGGCACGGCCTTCGTGGTCCCGGCGGAGTTCACGAGGACATCGGCACGACCGAACCGGCGCTCGACCTCCGCGGCGGCCGCGTTCAGCGCCTGGCTGTCCTCCATCGGCAGGGCCAGCGCCCGGTGCCCCGTGCCCGGAAGCTCGGCGACGAGGGTCTCCGCCCTCTCGCGTCCCGCGCCGTAGCCCACGACGACCGTGGCTCCCGCCGCGGCCAGGCGCCGGACCGTGGCCGCCCCGATGCCGCTGCTTCCCCCGGACACGACGGCGACGCGGCCGCCGAGCGGGTATTCGCCCTGGCCACCGGCACGGAGGTCGGTCATCGCATGTCTGCTCCCCTGTCCCTTGCTCGCTGGGTGGATTGCTGAGCTTCGGGCCCGCACTCTATCCTTCCACCCGTGGAAGAACAGGGGCGCCTGGACCGGGCACCGGGGGCAACCGCGTCCGACCTCAGGGCCGCCTCGACGTCCCGGCCCAAAAGGGCGGCGCGCCCTGGGCCCGGCGGGAACGCTCACCGGGAGGGAACGATGAGACGACGACACGCCGCGGCCATCCTCGCCCTGTGCTCGGCCGCGTCGGGCGCCCGGGCGCAGGGGGCCTGGCCCGACCGGCCGGTCCAGCTCGTGCAGGGCTTCGGCGCCGGTGGGAACGCCGACACCATCGCGCGGGTCATCGCCGCCCCCCTGGCGGAGGCGCTCGGGAAGCCGGTCGTCGTCGAGGCGAGGACCGGGGCGGGCGGCAACATCGCGAGCGAGTACATCGCCCGCGCCAGGCCGGACGGCTACACGCTGGGCCTGCTGACCGGCGGGCACGCCGTCTCGGCCGCGGTGTACCGGAACTTCCGCTTCGACCCGGTCCAGGACTTCTCCTTCATCTCCACGGTGTCGGTCTTCCCCTTCGTCGTGGCCACCCGCGCCGAGAGCCCGGTGCGCAGCATGGGGGACCTGATCGCGGCGGCGCGGGCGCGGCCGGGGGAGATCACCTTCAGCTCCGTGGGCGTCGGCTCGACGCAGCACCTGACGGGGGAGCTGCTGGCGCAGATGGCGGGCATCCGCCTGTCGCACGTGCCCTACCGGGGCGGCACCCAGCCCCTGACGGACATGCTGTCCGGGCGGATCGACGTGATGGTGGACTCCATCACCGTGACCGGCGGCGCCATCCGGGCGGGCAGCGCCCGCGCCCTGGGGGTCACCAGCGCGGCCCCGTGGCCCGGCCTGGAGGCGCCGTCGATCGCCCAGTCGGTGCCCGGCTTCGAGGTGGTGTCGTGGGTCGGGCTGGTGGCGCCGAGCGGGACGCCCGCGCCGATCGTCGCCCGGTTGAACACGGAACTCGCCAAGGTCCTGGCCCTGCCCGAGGTCCAGCGGTCGCTCGAGGCGCTCGGGTCCCGGCCCATCCCGAGCAGCCCGGAAGCGATGCAGGCCTTCGTGTCGGGCCAGATCCGCCAGTGGCAGAGGGTTGTCAGCGAGGCCGGCCTCGAGCGGCAACCGTGAAGGAACCCTGAGCACTGGAGGGAAGGCGGCGCCTTCCCTGCGGGTGGAAAAGACCGACAGGCCGACGGCTCCGATCCGAAAGACAGGGCCGTGATCCGATCCAAGTGGCTTCGGTGGAACATGGCCTGGCGGACCGGAAGGGCGCTGGTCAGCCCCGGGCGGCGAGCGCGACGAGTTCCTCGAAGTCGAGGTCGCGCTCCAGGTCATGGAGGGTCTCGTCGTCGATCTGGTGGGCCCGGTGCAGGCGGACCAGCTCGGCTCGCCCGGCGGCGACGGCGGCGAGGATGACGCCGTAATGCGCGGCGATGTCCTGGGCACGCTCCTCCTCGGTGCCGGAGAACTCGGTGGAGACGGTCATCCGCCGGCGGTAGCTGTCGAGGAGGCGCGGGTGGAGGATCGAGCCGTCGGGCGAATAGGCCCTCCGCTCGACCTCCTCGTACTGCGCCCTCGACATCGCGGCCTCGGCGGCGGAGAGGTCGAGCGGTGGCCTGCCGCGCTCGTCTTCCTCGAGCCCGGCGAGGCGGATGACCACGCCGAGGGTCGTCCCCTGAACGAGAACCGTCACGAGGATCACGGCAAAGGCGGTGACCAGCATCAGGTCGCGCCCGGGCATCGCCTCGGGCAGGGTCAGGGCGACGGCAAGGGTCACCACCCCTCGCATCCCGGCCCAGCTCATGACGCTCGCGGCGCGCGGCCCGAGGGGCTCCGCGGCGCGCCAGCCGGCGCGGTTCAGAAGCCGGAGAAGGGCGTCCGAGCCGAAGATCCAGGCGAAGCGCGCCAGGATGACGGCCGCGATGATGGCCGCCACCGACCCGGCCATGTCCTGCGCGACGATGCCGATCCCGCCGACGCGGTCGATGACGCCGCGCAGCGAGAGGCCGATCAGGATGAACACGGCCGCCTCCAGCAGGAAGATCATCACCTTCCAGAAGGAGAGGGCGCGGACCCGCACGCTCGCCGTCAGGATGACGTGCTGGTACCAGCCGCAGACGAGACCCGCCGCCACCGTCGCGATGACGCCGGACACGTGCAGCATCTCGCCGGCGATGTAGCTCATCCAGCACACCAGCACGGAGGCGGCGACCATCAAGTGCTCGTCGGCCAGGCGCCGGACGAGCAGCACCCAGGCCGCCCCGATGGCGCCCCCGACGACGATGCCGCCGCCGACGAGGAAGGCGAAGCTGCCGACGGCCTCGCCGAGGCTGAAGGTTCCGGTGAGGACGGCCGCCACCGCGAAGCGGAAGAGCACCAGCCCGGTCGCGTCGTTGAGGAGGCTCTCGCCCTCCAGCAGGGTGCCCAGCCGGCGTGGCAGCTTGACCCGCTGCAGCACGGCCCGGGCCGACACGGCGTCCGGCGGCGAGACGATGGCGCCGAGCGCGACGCAGGCGGCCCAGGGCAGCTCCGGCATGACCAGCTTGGCGACGACCGCCACGACGGCCGCCGTGAAGAGCACGGCGCCGACCGCGAGCGAGGCGATGCCGCTGAGATGGCGCCGGAAGGGGGCGAGGGCGGTGAACCAGGCGCCGTCCATCAGGAGCGGCGGCAGGAAGATGACGAGAACGAGGTTCGGGTCGAGCTCGACGGCCGGCAGCCCCGGGACGAAGGCCAGCGCGCCGCCCCCGACCAGGAGGGTGGCCGCCGGCGGAAGTCCCAGGCGCGGCGCGGCGTACTGGAGCGCCAGCACCGCCAGGAACATGCCGACGATCAGTTCGAAGACTTCTACCGGATGCATGCCCTGCCAAGCCGCGTGAAGGATGAAGGGCAGGAGGCACCGAAGTTCCGAAAGGCGTCAATCACGGTCCCGGGCGGTGCAGGGCGGGATCGGCTTCACGAATCGACGGGGTCGAGGTGGGCCACAGCATGAGGGCGTGGCCGGCCATCGGCGCGGCGGTCGCCTTCGGTGGGGTGGCGAGCGGGGTGCCGCGCCTCGGCCGGGTGCGGAAGCCCTTCGTCATTCCGCCCGAAGGCGAGCCGGTCGTCGTCGCGGCGCGCGGGCCTAGCGGAGCGGGGGCGAGAACAGCAGCCCGCCCTCGTTCCAGAGCCTGTTGAGGCCGCGCTCCAGCCCGAAGGGCGCGACGTTGCGCTGCCACACCTCGCCGTAGTTGCCGACGGCCTTGATGGCGTTGGCCGCCCAGCGCCGGTCGAGCCCCATGCTCGGCCCGATATCCCCCTCCGCGCCGAGGAGGCGCCGGACGTCGGAGGAGGCGCCGGCGGCGGGCGCGTCGGCGGTCGCGGCGGTCACGCCTTGCTGCTCGGCCCAGATCAGGGCGAACTGCGTCCAGCGCACCACGTCGAACCAGCGTCCGTCGCCCTTGCGAATGAGGGCGCCCAGCGGCTCCATCGTGACGCTGTCGGGCAGGAGCAGAAAGGCTTCCGGGTTCGGCTGCGACATGCGGAAGCCGGAGAGGCCGGTCATGTCGCGCGTGAAGGCGTCGCACCGCCCGGCCAGGAAGGCCGCGTGGATCTCGTTGAGGTCCTCGATGAGGACGGGCTGGAAGGTGAGGCGGTTAGCCCGGAACCACTCGGCCAGCACGACCTCGGTCGTCGAGCCCGGCGGCACGCAGATGGTCGCGCCGCCGAGCTCCGCCAGGCGGCCGACGCCGAGCGAGCGCTTCACCAGGAAGCCCTGGCCGCTGTAGTAGTTCGCCGCCGCGAAGACGAGGCCGAGCGAGGATTCCCGCGTGGTCGTCCAGGTCGTGCTGCCGAAGAGCACGTCGATCTCGCCGCTCTGGATGGCGGGGAAGCGGCTGATCGGGGTCACCGGCCGGATGGTGGCCTTGGACGGGTCGCCCAGCACGGCCGCAGCCAGCGCGCGACAGGAATCCACGTCGAGGCCCCGCCAGGCGCCGCGGCTGTCCGGCAGCGAGAAGGGCGGGTTGTTGGACTGGACCCCGCACACGACGCTGCCGCGCGCCCGGATGGCGGCGAGGGTCGGCGATTCCTGCGCCGAGGCGGGGTGCAGCCCGGGGATTCCGAGACTGGCGAGGGCGCCGAGGGCCAGCAGGACGACGCGGCGCCGCGCCCGTCCCGGCGTCGCGCGGAGGGCCGGAACGGCGGCGCTTGGCGGAACAGGTGCGGTCATCCGGTGTCTCCCATGGAACAGGTTGCGGCCTGTGGCGGCGCGGGGGACTCAGGCGGTGAGCGTGGCCGGGTGCGCCCGCCCTATCCCTCGGAAGACCCAGCCTGCTTGCCCTGCCGGGGCGGTGCAATGGCAAGTCCGTTATCGGACGAACGGTGCCTCTAGCGTCCTGTTCGACAAGTGGATCACCGGATCGGCCAGCCTTCCGCGGCAAGGCGGCCCCCTTCCGGAGCCCTCGGGCCGCTAGTCCAAGTTGAACCGCTTGCCGCGCGCGAAAGCGCCGAAGTCAGCGCGTTCAGGCACCGAGTATTGGCGAGCCTTGTCGTCCGACCATCCGTATTGCTCCGCTTCCCCGAAGCGGTCCGTGTAGCGTTGCGTGGCGTAGGGCTGCACGGCCCTCCGCCGCTTGTCGTAGGCGGCGACCTTTTCCTGAAGTCCGGTGTCGTCGTAGCGGTCCCGGTGGACGGTGACGTCGAGGCCCAGGCGCGGACTGAGAACGCCCTCGAAGGACGGCCATCCAATGCCCAGTACGGCCACCGGGAAGACATGGTCCGGCAGCGCGAGAAGGTCGGAAACGTCGGAGGCCCTGTTACGGATGGCGCTGACCGGACAGGTTCCGAGCCCGACACGGTCCGCCGCAGCGATGAAGGTGGCGAGGACGATCCCAGCGTCCACCGACGCGTTGAAGAAGGAGTCGAGATGGTCGTTGACGAAGGGCTGCCCACGCCACTCGAACAGCAGGCGGTGGCGGCGGTTGTTGGCACAGAACACAAGGAACGCCGGCGCCTCCCTGATCCAGGCATTGTCGGGGATAAGAGCCTGCAGCTTGGCGCGCTGCGCCTCGTCAGACATGATGATGATGTCCGCCTGTTGCAGGTCAGACTTCGACGGGGCGGCAAGCGCAACCGCACAGAGTGTCTCCAGCAGCGCGGGATCGACGGGCTTGTCGGCGTACCGGCGGATGGCGCGGCGATCAGCCATCGCCGCCAGGGTCGCCACGCCGTCCGGTGCTGCCTGAAGAGCGGGCGCCGAGCCGAAACGTGCCTGCAGAACGGACCTTAGACGTTCGAGCAACCTTGCCTCCTACCGTACCGGCGCCACGCGACGCGGCTCCAGCAGCAAACTCGGCCTCGTCGGGAACATCAATCCTACCTTGATGCGCCAAGTTCAGCGACAGCGCGCCCGGCGCAAGGCACCGTGGGAGCGAGGTTGTCTTTCCGTCACCCGTGCTCTTCGGCGTAACGGCCGGCGTGAGGTCGATCATCCGGGGTCGCCTCCCCGTGTCCACCGCGAGATGTGCCCTACGAGCCGCTCGCCTCCGGAAGGACGTTGTCCCTTGGCGAAGGGTGCCATGCCCGCCCAGCTGTCGGAATCCCCACTGCACGGCCCTCCCTCCAACCTAGCCTTCGCGCGGTCTGACAGGGGCCATGCCGTGCATCGCCTTGAACGAGACGTGTCGGACGACATAGCGACTGGGGTCCCGTCCCATCACCGCAAGCTGCCTCACGAGGTGTCACCTCGACCGGCGAATAGCTTGGCCCCTACCGTATAGCGCTTCGGCGAACACGGGGCAGGCGTCTCAGCCGGCCACCGATTCACGCCATCTCCGCCGCAGAGACCGGCGTCGGCTCAGAGTGAGGGAGACGACGCTTCACCGAGACCTGGGCCGCCTCATCCTCGCCCTCATCGCTGCGCACCCGCCATCCGCAGAGCGCCAGCGCCTGCGCCACCGGCACGGGCCGCGAAATCCAGTAGCCCTGCGCCGCGTCGCAGCCGAGCGACCTTAGTTCCGCCCACTGCCTTTCATCCTCGACCCCTTCCGCTATCACGGTCAGGGACAAGGCGTGAGCGAGTTGGATCAGGGCCTGCGTGACCGTGGACGAGCGCGTGTCCCGGCCGAGCTGCGACACGAACATCTTGTCGATCTTGAGCTCGTCGACGGGCAGCGTCTGGAGGTAGGCGAGCGAGGAGTATCCTGTGCCGAAATCGTCGATGGCGATGCGAACCCCGGTGCGCCGGACCGCCTCCAGGTGACCGATGGCAACGCTCTGGGCCACGATGCTCTCGGTGACCTCCAGCAGGAGCGCCTCCCCGGGCAGTCCCGCCTCCGCCAGGGCAGCCGCTATCTCGGCCGGGAAGTCGGGGCGGGCGGCCTGACAGGCCGAGACATTGACCGACACGAAGAGGCCGCGCCCCGAGATTTCGCGCCAGGCGCGCACCTGGCAGAGGGCTTGCCGCAGCACCTGCGCACCGATCGGGCTGATGAGACCCGTCTCCTCGGCGAGCGGCACGAAATCCGCCGGGGACACGAGGCCGCGCTCGGGATGGCGCCAGCGCAGCAGGGCCTCGAAGCCGACGATCTCGCCGGACGGGAGGGCAGCCAAGGGCTGGTAATGCGCCTCGAACTCGCCTCGTTCGAGCGCCTGGTGGAGGTCCTGCTCGATCTCCAGCTTCTGCAGCGCGGCCTCGTGCAGGGACGAGTCGAAGGTGACGGCGCGGTTGCCGCCTTCGCGCTTCGCCGCGTACATCGCCGAGTCCGCGGAGCGGAGCATGTGGTCGGGCTGTCCCAGCCCCGCCTGCGCGACTCCCACGCTGGTGGACAGGCGGTAGGGACGGCCGGCAAGCTGGAACGGCGCGCGAAAGGCGGCGATGACGGCCTCCGCGATCTCCTGCCCGGCGGCCAGGGGAGCGTTCTCGCAGAGGACCACGAACTCGTCCCCGCCGATGCGGGCGACCAGGTGATGGGACGCGACGCTCTCCACCAGGCGGTTGGCCACTTGCACGAGGAGGTCGTCGCCCGCGGCGTGGCCAAGGCTGTCGTTGACGGTCTTGAAGCGGTCGAGGTCGAGAAAGATCATGGTGGCCGGCGACGCGTCCTTGTCGGCGCGGCGGGCGGCGAGCCGCTCCTCCAGGAGGCGCCGGTTGGGGAGGCCGGTCAGGGCATCGTAGTGCCGCAGGCCCGCGAGCTTTGTCTGGGTCTCGAGGTTGCGGAGCATGGCGGTGGTGACGAGGCGGCGAAGATCCTTCGCCAGTTCCAGGTCCACCTCCTTCCAGGGCTGGCATTGCCCCTGCACCACGCTCTGCCAGGCGGCGAAGGACTTGCGGGGCGTGAGCCGGCCCGCCTCGCTCTCCACCGGCTTCTCCGGATTCCCGCCCCATGTCACGGTCTGGGCGACCTGGTCGCGGAACCAGACGATGAAATCGTCCGGACCGTGGAGGATGGGCAGGACAAGGGCGCCGCCCGCCACGCCGGAGAGGGGACCCAGTTCCGGAGCGATGGTGCCGAGCGCGTTGGTCGCGGCCGCCTCTCCGCCGTGACGGGCGCGCATCGTCGCGGCGATCGTGAGCGCCTGGGGCAAGGTCGGCGTCCGGCCGAACAGCTGGGTCTGGTTGCCGATCTGCACGAGGGCGCCGTCCGCCTCAAGCAGCTCCAGCACCTCCTCGGGACGCTCGAGCAAGGCCTGGACCGGCATCGCGGCAGCGGCGTTCACCCGCTCGCCGATCGCGTCCAGGATGCGGGCGCGCACGACGCGTTCCGCAAGCCGCTCGTTCTGGCCCTTCTCGCCGATGAGGAACGACATGAGCTGCCCGATCAGGTCGCAGAGCGCCCGCACCCGGGCCGAGACCCGGCGGGGCGTGCGGTGATGGCAGATCAGCATGCCCCACAGCGCGTCATCGGGGATGAGGGAGATGGCGAGCGTCGCGCCCACGCCCATGTTCTGGAGATACTCGATGTGCAGCGGGGAGAGGCCGCGCAGGTGGCAAAGGCTCATGTCAAGGGCGGCCACTTCGGCGTGGCCGGGACGGATGGCCTCTGTAAGGATGGGGACGGGCGTGTATCCCACATCCGCGATGGTGCGCACCCTCTGCCGCAGGTAGAGCTGCCGCGCCTGCTTCGGGATGTCGCTGGCCGGGAAGTGCAATCCGCGGAACGGCTCGAGTTCCGGCTCGCACGCCTCGGCGATGACCTCGCCGTTGCCGGCCGGGTCGAAGCGATAGGCCATGACCCGGTCGAAACCGGTAAGCGACTTCAGCTCGCGCACCGCGACGTCGCAGAGTTCCTGGCGCGACCGCGTCCGGCGCAGCGCCTGGATGATGGCCTGGACACCCGCCACGGCGCCCGCCTCGTCATGGTCGCTCACCGGCGTCTCGAACTCGGCGTAGATCCTGCCATCGAGGTGGTGCACCACCATCTCGCTGTAGGGCAGTTCCGGCGTGCGGGGCGCGGCGTGGATCCGGCTGAGGGAGTGCCCGTCCTCGTGCAGCGCCGTCTGCGCGGCGAGGACGATGCTGTTGTCCAGGGCCTCCGGGGCGGGGCGCCCGAGAAGACGCGTGGGCAGGTTGGCGCTGATGTGGGTGACGCGGAGATCGCGCGCGTCGAGGACGATCATCGCCCCGTGCGGCTGGATCGATCCCGGCGTGTGGATCGGCTCGCGGTCGCAGGTGGTGAGGTCGGCCGCCGGCGGCGCCGGCACCAGGATGTAAGGCTCGGTCACATCTCTCTCCAGCGGGTGCTCTGCATCCACTCGCCAACTGATCGGAAGCTCTCCTCCGCCCCGGCCACGACCATCGAGGCGTCCTCCGGGGCGGCGGCGCCGTAGTGGTCGAGGCAGGCGCGGAAGGCCTGCCAGTGACCGCCCGCCTGCGCCCGGCCGGCGCCGAGGAAGCGGCTGGCCACCGCCACGCCGTCGATCCCGGCTGCCAGGAGGTGGCGGAGGATCACCTCGCCGCCCATCATCGATCCCTTCAGGACGTAGAGGGCGCCGAGGGCCTGGGCGAACCCGGGAAGGCAGGGGAGCGCCGCCGCCGGTGCGTGCGGAGGGAGCGGCACGCCGGGTTGGAGGGACCGAAGGTCGGCCTCCAGCCGCGGCACCTGGCAGTGCTCGACGACGTCGATTCCGTGGTCCTGCCAGTCCGGAAAAGCGAGCAAGCGCTTCTCCAACGGACGCAGGAGGCGGAAGAACCGCCGGAGGAAGGCGACGTAATCCTCACGGGAGGCGATCGCTTCCGGGAGACGGAGTTGCCGCTCAACGGCCGTGTGGGCTTGCCGCGTGTCCTCGCGGAGCCGCTGGGACAGCGGGGTTGATAGCGGAGCCGTGTGGAGGAGCGGGGAACAGGTCGCTTGTCGCATGATAACCCCACCTCCCTTCCCTTGGGGATCGAACTGGCGCCGCTCACATTGGACTTGGCTTCGTAAAGAATGTCCTACGCGAAGGGCGCTTGCGGGCCTTGGCCGGTGAGTTGGTGCCGGGCCGAGCGGGGCGTGACCTTGGTGCGCGGGGCAGGGACTGGCCCCCCACCGTTTGGCCGGGCGCAGCGTGATGCCGCGGGCGTGGCACTGACGCTGGCCGCGGCGGTGGTCACGGGCTTTGTCAGGGCGGCGCTTGCTGCGCTTGCGGCGGGGTCGGCGCGCGGTCCCGAAGCGCGCCGAGGGCTTTAGCCCGCCGGCGGGGGTCACGGTTGGCGCCGTTGATGCTCGTGCGAGCCGCAAGGTCGGGTGCACGCGGTCAACCGCGTTTCGGCTACCGCCGTTCGTCGCCGGGCAAGGTTACAGGGAGGGGGATGCTCAAAAGGCCTGTTGACAATCCAACGCTTGTCGGCGGAGCTTCACCCGTCACCCGGGGGGTCCCGACAAGGGGCTGAGATACTGCTCGCCGTTGGCAGCGCAGTGACCCGTTGAACCTGATCCAGTTCATGCTGGCGTAGGGACGGTGCGGATGCCTGCGGCCTTCGGTCGGCGACCCTCTGTCGCCCGTCATGGCCACCATCCTCCAAGCCGCCCTTCCGACCGCGCTGGATCCTTGCTGAAGGAGCCTCGGCGCATGTCGATCCAGACCACCAGCCGGCCGCCCGCGTCCCTTGTGCCGACCGTGACGACCGGCCCGCTGCCGGCCTCCACCAAGGTCTTCAAACCGGGCGTCCGGCACCCCCAGCTCCGCGTCCCCATGCGCGAGATCGCCCTGCACCCGAGCGCCGGCGAACCGCCCGTGACCGTCTACGACGCGTCCGGTCCCTATACCGATCCCGGCGCCGAGGTCGCGATCGAGCGCGGGCTTTCCCGCCACCGCCGGGCCTGGGCCGAGGCGCGGGGCGATGTCGAGGCCTATGACGGGCGGGACCTGAGGCCCGAGGACAACGGCTTCGTCACCGCGGATCGGCTGACCCCCGCCTTCCCGGTCCGCCACCGCCCGCTCCGGGCGAAGGACGGGAAGGCCGTCACGCAGCTCGCCTACGCCCGCGCCGGCATCATCACGCCGGAGATGGAGTACGTCGCCATCCGCGAGAACCTCGGCCGCGCCCGGGCCCGCGCGGCGCCGGAGCGCGACGGCGAGGATTTCGGCGCCGCCATCCCCGACCATGTCACCCCGGAATTCGTGCGGGAGGAGGTGGCGCGGGGCCGCGCCATCATCCCGGCCAACATCAACCACCCGGAGCTCGAGCCGATGATCATCGGCCGCAACTTCCTGGTGAAGATCAACGCGAACATCGGCAACTCCGCCGTCACCTCCTCCATGGCGGAGGAGGTGGAGAAGATGGTCTGGGCGATCCGCTGGGGGGCGGACACGGTGATGGACCTCTCGACGGGCCGCAACATCCACAACATCCGCGACTGGATCCTGCGCAACGCCCCGGTCCCGATCGGCACCGTGCCGCTCTACCAGGCGCTGGAGAAGGTCGGCGGCATCGCCGAGAACCTGACCTGGGAGGTCTTCCGCGACACGCTCATCGAGCAGGCCGAGCAGGGCGTGGACTACTTCACCATCCACGCGGGCGTCCGGCTGCGCCACGTGCCGCTGACCGCCGCGCGCGTCACCGGCATCGTCTCCCGCGGCGGCTCCATCATGGCGAAGTGGTGCCTGCACCATCACCGCGAGAGCTTCCTCTACGAGCACTTCGAGGAGATCTGCGACATCTGCCGCGCCTACGACGTCTCCTTCTCCCTCGGCGACGGGCTGCGCCCGGGCTCGATCGCGGACGCCAACGACGCCGCGCAGTTCGCCGAGCTGGAGACGCTGGGCGAGCTGACGCAGGTCGCCTGGGCCCGGGACTGCCAGGTCATGATCGAGGGCCCGGGCCACGTGCCCATGCACAAGATCAAGGCCAACATGGACAAGCAGCTGGCCACCTGCGGGGAGGCGCCCTTCTACACCCTCGGGCCGCTGACGACCGACATCGCGCCGGGCTACGACCACATCACCTCGGGGATCGGGGCGGCCATGATCGGCTGGTTCGGCTGCGCGATGCTCTGCTACGTGACGCCGAAGGAGCATCTCGGCCTGCCCGACCGGAACGACGTGAAGACCGGCGTCATCACCTACCGCATCGCGGCCCATGCGGCGGATCTCGCGAAGGGCCATCCGGCGGCGCGGCTGCGCGACGACGCGCTCTCGCGGGCGCGCTTCGAGTTCCGCTGGGAGGACCAGTTCAACCTCTCCCTCGACCCCGACACGGCACGGTCCTTCCACGACGAGACCCTGCCGAAGGAGGCGCACAAGACCGCGCATTTCTGCTCCATGTGCGGCCCGAAGTTCTGCTCGATGCGGATCTCCCACGACATCCGGGCGGAGGCGCAGAAGGAGGGGATGGAGGCCATGGCGCAGAAGTTCCGGGAAGGCGGCAAGCTCTACGTGCCGCTCGGGAAGGCGGGGTAGGGAGCCGGATGCCCCTGCCTCCGGGCGGCCGGGGCATCGGACGCGTCGCGCTCACCGCCCCGACCTGTGGCCGGGGTTGGGCCTCGGCCTGGTTCAATCGTGCAGGCCGGGCGGTCACCCACGCGCGACGTCAGTCCGCCTTGACCTTCGCCTCCCGGATGACCCGCGCCCAGCGTTCCGTCTCCGTCGCCATCAGCGCGGTGAGAGCCCCCGGCGTGAGCTCCGGCGCGACCTGCATGCCCTGGCTCTCCAGGAAGCGCCGCATCTCCGCCCCGGCGACGACGGTGGCGAAGGTGCCGCGAAGCCGCTCCCGGGCCGGTTCCGGTGTCCCGGCCGCCAGGACCAGGCCGAAGAAGACCGAGGCGTCGTAGCCGGGCAGCCCCTGCTCGGCGACGGTCGGCAGGTCCGGCAGCACGGTGGAGCGCTCGGCCGTGGTGATCCCCAGCGCCCGCACCCGGCCGCCCTGCAGATGGGGGAGGGCGGTCAGCACGTCCGTGAACACCATGGCCACGTGCCCGGCCACGAGGTCGTTCAGCGCCGGGCCGGTGCCGCGGTAGGGGATGTGCTCGATGCTCGTGCCGGCCATGGCGTTGAACAGGGCGCCCGCGAGGTGCGAGGACGCGCCGTTCCCGGAGGAGCCGAAGGTCAGCCGCTCCCGCTTCGCCAGCGCGATCAGTTCCTGAACGTTCGTCGCCGGCACGCTTCCGTTCACCGCCAGCACGTTCGGGATGCGCCCGAGCGGCGCGACCGGGGTGAAGTCCCTGGCCGGGTCGTAGGACTGGCCGGGGTAGAGCATCCGGTTGATGGCCAGGGGGCCCGAGGTGCCGAAGAGGATGGTGTGCCCATCCGGCGCGGACCGCGCGACGAACTCCGCGCCGATGTTTCCGCCGGCCCCCGCGCGGTTCTCGACCACGACGGTCTGCCCCAATCCTTCCCCGAGGCTTGCCGCCAGCCGCCGGGCGATCAGGTCCGTCGGCCCCCCGGGCGAGAAGGGGACGACCAGCGTGACGGGCCGCGCGCCGGTCTGGGCCAGCGCCGGCCGGGCCAGGGCGCCGAGCGCCGCGGCGGTCAGCAGGGTGCGGCGGTGCGTCATGCCTCGTCTCCCGTCCCGGCGCCCGGATCGCGCAGCAGGTCCCCGTCGTGCTCGTTCCCCTGGAATGGATCCAGCGGGTCGCGCGGCAGCACGCGGTGCCGCAGCACCAGGCGCGCCAGCGCGAGCCGCTCCGGCCGGCCCAGCCGCTCCGCCTCCCAGGCCAGCGCGGCCGCCGAGGTCACGTGGTACAGCGCGGACGCCGCCTGCCGGGCGAGCGAGGGGTCCTCCTGGGCGGCCTCCGCCAGCGCGACGGCGCGCTCCATGGCCGGTCCCGCCTCCGGAAGCGCCCCGCCGTTCCCCTGCAGCCCGCGCAGGTGGTCGCGCAGGACGGGCAGGGATCCCTCGCGCGTCGCGGCGCGCAGCACGTCGAGCGCCACGATGTTGCTCGTGCCCTCCCAGATGCTGCCGAGATGGGCGTCGCGCAGCAGCCGGGCGTCCGACCACTCCTCGATGTAGCCGCAGCCCCCGCGCACCTCCATCGCGTCGCCCGTCACCTTGCGCGCGTCGCGGCAGGCCCGGAACTTGAGCAGCGGCGTCAGGATCCGGAGGAGCGGGTAGGCCCCTTCCTCCCCGGCATCCGCGCGGCGCAGGGCCTCGGCGGCCTGGAACACCATCGTCCGCGCCTGCTCCATCGGCACGGTCATCTTCAGGAGCTGGCGCCGCATCAGCGGCATCTCCACCAGCCGCCGGCCGAAGGCGACCCGGCGGTGCGCGATGAACAGCGCCTCCGTCACCGCGCGCCGCATCATCCCCGCCGCGCGGACGCCGTTCGACAGGCGGGAGTTGTTGACCATGTCGGCCATCTGCCGGAACCCGGCCTCCGGCTCCCCCACCAGCCAGGCGATGGCGCCGTTCATCGTGACCTCGCCGGAGGCCATGGAACGGGTGCCGAGCTTCGGCTTCAGCCGGGCGACGCGGTGGTGGTTCGGCGTGCCGTCCGGCAGGGTGCGGGGCAGAAGGAAGAGAGAGACCCCCTTCAGGCCGGGCGCGCCGCCTTCCCGGCGGGCCAGCACCATCGCCAGCCCGGCGTCGGGGTTGGAGCAGAACCACTTGTCGCCGCTCAGCGCCCAGGTGCCGTCCTCGCGGGGCGCCGCGCGCACCGCGGTGGCCGCGATGTCGGACCCCGCGCCCTGCTCGGTCATGAACATCGCGCCCTGGTGCAGGGCGTCGAGGTCCTGGCTGGTCAGCGCCGGAAGGTAGCGCGCGACCAGCTCCGGCGCCCCGAACTTCCGCAGCGTCCGGGTCAGGCTGTCCGTCATCGAGACAGGGCAGCACAGCCCGAACTCCGCCTGCACGAAGAGGTAGGTCAGCAGGTACTTCGCCGCCGGCGGCATGGGCTGGTCCCAGCCCAGCACGCCCGGGCGGTGCGACAGGGCGGCCAGCCCGAACTCCCCGAAGGCGAGCCGCTCCATCTCGCGATAGGCCGGGTGGTACTCGATTCTCTGCTCGTCGCCGCCCCTTCGGCTGCGGTGGTGCAGGACCGGCGGGTTCTGGTCCGCCGTCATCGCCAGCCGGTCCAGCGCGCCGCCGGCGAGGGCGCCCAGCCGGTCCAGGTGCGGCGCCAGGTGCGATGCCAGCCCCCCCGGCAGGTAGAGCGAGGCCAGGTCCGCCAGCGCTGGATCGGCCCGGTAGAGGTTCAGTCCCTGGCTGTCGGGGATCGTGGCGGCACCGGACGGGGGGGCGGGGGAACGGATGTGCATGGGTGCTGCCTCGAGGCCTGCTTGCCCGGAGGTTGGCCCCGGCCCGGCATCGTTCCAATCGATTTGTTCGGGGGTGGCGTTGAGCTAGGCTCAACGTCCCATGACCTACCGGCGCCTTCCCTCGCTTATCCCGCTCCGCAGCTTCGAGGCGGCGGCCCGCCACCGCAGCGTCACGCGCGCCGCCGGGGAACTGCTCGTCACCCCCGGGGCCGTGAGCCGTGGCGTGCGAGCGTTGGAGGAGGAGGTCGGCACCGCCCTCTTCACGCGGGGTGCCACCGGCCTTGCCCTCACCCCGGCCGGGGAGGCGCTCTTCGCCGCCGCGAAGGAGGGGCTGGACCGCATCGCCGCCGGTCTCGTCGCCACGCGGCGCGCCACGCCGCCGCGGCGGCTGCGGATCGGCGCCTACGCGCTCTTCGCCAGCCGGTGGCTCATCCCGCGCTGGAACCGCTTGCGGGAGCGTCATCCCGAGCTGGAGCTCGAGCTCCAGACCACCGCTGATCCGCTGGAACTCGTCCCCGGCCACTTCGACGCGGTGATCGCGGTGGCCGATGGCCGCCCGCGCCCCGGTCTCCAGGCGATGCCGCTCGTGGCGATCGAAACGGGACCGGTCTGCGCGCCCTCGCTCCTCCCCCGCTTCCACTGGCAGCGTGCGACGCTGCTGCATTCCCGCCAGCGCCCCGACGATTGGTCGCGCTGGCTCGCGGAGGCCGGCCTGGACGGCGTGGATGCCGCCGCCGGCCCGCGGTTCGAGAGCATCGCCCTTGCCCTCGACGCGGCCGCGGAGGGTCTGGGCGTCGCCATGGCCATCCAGGCCCTGGTCGCGCAGGACCTCGCTACCGGCCGGGTGGTCGCGCCCCACCCGCATATCCGGCGGACCAGCCGGCACTTCACCCTGCTGCACGACGCGGCCAGGGCAGGGGATCCCGCTCTCGCGGCGCTGCGCGCCTGGCTTGCGAATGAAATCTGCTCATGAGGGCTGCGGAGGACCGGTGTCAGAAGCAGGCCGGTCGCACCCCTGCGACGCGGCACGTCAGGCCGGGGTGACCGGCCGGCCGGACCGTCGCCCTTTGCCGCCCTCGGTGCCACGGCCTTCGAACGGAGTACCGGGCAATCAGCGCCACGGCTTGCCCCAGGGCTTTCCTCCGGTAGAAGGCGGCCATGGACAACAGCATGGCCGCCAAGCCTTACAGCAAGCTCAAGGGTGACCCCTACCGGGCCTACGAGGAACTGCCGGCCGAGGTGCGCAGGGCGCTGCAGGAAGCCCTGGTGGACTGGTGTCCCCTCCGGGCCCGCGAATGGCACCTCCACCTGCTGCGCCGGGAACGGCTCCGTCCGGCGCAGGCCGCGCATTTCCTCGTCCAGACCATACGGGGACAAGACCACGCCGAAGTGGCCGCCTTCGCCAGGACATGGGCGAAAGGCGCGCAGGCCTACCCGCACCTCGCCGCCGGCGCGACGCTCCAGCGCTACGCGGGGACCGATGGCATCCCCTTGGCCCAGCCCGTTCCGAAGGCCCCCACGAAGACCCCCACGAAGACCTCATCCAAGGCGCGGGCCAAGCGCATCGCGGGCTGCCGCTTCCGACGCTGAGGGAGGGTGGCGGCGGCAAGGTTTCAAGGCTGGTCGATGCGGTTCGGGGGAACCGGACCGTGCGGAACCCGCCGGCTCCATCCATTCGGCGCGACTGAGTGTTGGGGTCTGAGTTCAGCGGGCCAGGCGTTGGCCCGCGTCGCTCCCCGAAGGCCTGGCCCATCCGGGCGTTGCCACGCCAGCGGCTACACGCCTCGCGCTCACGCACCACATGCCAGACCATGATTCAGCCGACACGGATCCGTTCCCTCAACGACCTGCCGGAGAACGCGCGCGCGTCCTACGTTCTCTACTGGATGGGCTTGTCGCAGCGCGCCGTCTTCAACCCGGCCCTCGAGCACGCGGTCGACGAAGCCAACGCGCGCAACCTGCCCGTCCTGGTCTGCTACGGCATCGCCGAAGGGTTCCCAGAGGTGAATGCCCGCCACTGGAGCTTCCTGCTTGAGGGCATGGCGGAGGTGGGACCGGCGCTGGAACGGCGCGGCATCGCCTTCGTGGCCCACCGGGACCCGCCGGTGGAGACAGCGCTGCGCTACGCGGCCGACGCCGCCCTGGTCGTCTGCGACCGGACCTACCTCAAGCCGGCCATCGGGTTCTACGCGGACTTCGCCGCGCGCGCGCCCTGCGGGGTGGTGCAGGTCGAGGGCGACGTGGTGGTTCCGGTCGAGACCGCGTCGCCCAAGCACGAGATTGCCGCGCGGACACTACGGCCCAAGCTCAACCGGCTGCTGCCGGACTACCTGGTGCCGCTCGACGAGCGACGGGTTAATCGCCCCGCCTCGGACCTGCGGTATAAGAGCACCCTGGGCCTGGAGGACGTGCCGAGGCTGGTCGCCAGCTTGAAGGCGGACCAAAGCGTTCGGCCCGTGCGGCGGTTCCGGGGCGGAGCCTCCGTGGCCGAGGCGCGGCTGCGGCACTACCTGGGTGGCCCCTTCGGCCGGTACGCGACGGTGCGGGGAAGGCCCGAGGCCGGCGCCGCCTCGCACATGAGCCCCTACCTGCATTTTGGCCAGATCTCGCCCGTGGCGATCGCGCTGGCGGTGCGGGCGGCAAACACCGGGGACGTCGACGACAAGGCCGCCTATGTCGAGGAGGTCGTGATCCGCCGCGAGCTCGCCATCAACCATATCCATTACGAGCCGCGCTACGACGACTACGCCTGCGTGCCCGGCTGGGCGCGCAAGACGCTCGACGCGCATCGGGACGACCCTCGGCTGCACCGGTACACGCCCGAGCAGTTCGAGCAGGGCCTGACCCACGACCGCTACTGGAACGCGGCCATGATGGAGATGCGCGAGACCGGCTACATGCACAACCACATGCGGATGTACTGGGGAAAGAAGATCGTCCAGTGGTCCGCCTCGCCGGAGGAGGCGTGGGAGACGGCGCTGCGGCTAAACAACCGCTACTTCATCGACGGCCGCGACGCCAACTCCTTCACCAACGTGGCCTGGCTCTTCGGTCTGCACGACCGGCCCTGGGGACCTCAGCCGGTTTTCGGCAACGTGCGCTCCATGAGCGAGGCCAGCCTGAAGAAGTTCGATGCTGACGGCTATGTCCGCGCGGTGGAGCGGCTCGCGGCGGCGGAGCGGGACGAGGGAGATGCGCGGCGGTGATCGCGCTGCTTGATCTTTCAGGATCTCGATGAATGGATCGGCCGGCGGGCCAACAGACCACCTCGATACCCACCGAACTATCCCCAGGAACGGTGGATAACGTCTCTCTGAAGCGCGCGGTGCTGGCTCGCTTTGACGCTGCGGCTGGCGAAGTGCCCAGGCCCTAGTCCGGCTTTGGTGATGGATGACAGCGGAAACAGCTCAGCGAACCCGGCACGGGCCTTCTACTGCAAGGCCTCACGACGGTTTCTCACGCGCGGTCCCAAGGTGTGGGGACAGGGAAGTTCATCCCGTGCGCCCGGTATTCCGTTAGGGCGACGGTCAAATCAGGACGGTCGTTTCCCCAGTCGGCGGCGATTTCTACGAGCGACGATCTTATCCCCCGGTGATTGTCGATGCGATGGATGAGGTCACCGCCTGCCGGCTGTGCTTCCAGCCACCTTTCGCTGCGCTGGCGCGCTGCTTTCGGTGCAAGCGCGGCAGCAAGGAACAAGCCGGCGGCCGGGGCGTCGTGCATGATCGTATTTCGCTCACCCGGCTCAAGAGGTGTCCGATCCTCACCACCACACGGGGCGGACAGAGTGGTCGTGGCATTATCAAAACTATTTTCCGCCGAGCAGAATAGAGATTGCGTTCGTGGCCTCGGCGCGCCTAGAAAAGATTACCTCACCGTTTCGTGAGTGCCGCGGATGTCCTCTTCCGGTGGAACAACCATGACGAGATCAGTTCAGCGTATCGTCCCCTCACCGTCCTCCGCAGCGCTGACCTGCCTGGCTCGTGCGCCGACTAAGGAAGCGGCAGGATCGGACCGTTGGAAGCCTCTGATGGAAGTTCTGGAGCAGCTGGCTGACGGAGCACGTGAGGCGTTCGCTGCTCCTTCGCCACGACGCCGATGCGCCATCGCCATCGCCATGCGGGCCGCTTGAAGCGCCTGGTCAGGTAAACATCAGCCAAAGGCTCGACGCACCGGACGCCCTGGAGCGCGACAGGCTTGGCCTCGCCTTCAAGACCGATTGCGCCAATAGAAGCATGACAGGGGGGTGGTGTGCATAATTCGCAGAAGAGAAGGGAAGCGTATGTCGAGCTGCTCAAGCTCCTCGCCCATATTGCTGTTCATGGATGAAAGGCGGGCACTAACCCGTTGAGTTCTCCGACCGAGTGTCCGTTTTCGCCGAACACGCGGCTCCTGCATGACGCCTGGCTGAGCGGCTTCGCCGAGGGCCGCGTTGCCAGCGCCTCAGCGACCAGCACCCGCGCATTCAAGCAGACGGAGTAGAGCCCAAGCCCGGATCGCCAGGAGGCAACCAGCTTCGGGTCTCGTCGCCCCTTCTCGCTAGGGCCGGTCGGGAAGGATTCAGGCTCGTCCGTTCCGGCGAGGCGGGCAGGGATCGCTCCCTGCCCGCCCCGTGGAGTCTCAGGTGCTCGCGCGCTCGCGGGCGGCCTTGCGCTTGCCGGGCTGGCTGATCTCGACCTCATCGCGCCGAACGGTCTCGCGGACGGTCTCGACCTGCTGCGTGCGCTCGGTGCGCACGACGATCTCCTCGCGCAGGCGGGCCCGCTTGTTGACCACGGGCACCTCGGCGGTCTCGACCACCTCGACCGTCATCTCGCTGAGGATCTCGCCGGTGATCTTGTCGCTCACCGGGCGGCGACGCTCGACCACGACCCGCTCGCTCTGCAGCGTGACCTGCTCCTCGACCTCGGTCTCGACGACGTAGCGCCGGACGCGCGCGGTGCCGCGGTTCTCCGTGCGCTTGGTGACCTCGAGCACCTCCTCGCCGAGGGGAATGACCTCCTCCTGGCTGGTGGGAGCGCGGGCACCGGACGGCACGGCGGCGCGGCCCTGCTGAAGCCCCTGCATGGCGCCGGCCCAGGGCCACAGGAACATGTCGCTGAAGGCGCTGGCCGAGGGGCGCGCCGGGGCAGGGGAGGGCGTCCGCGCGGGGACGGGGGCGGCCTGCTCCGCGGCGGTCGCCGTGCCCGCCACGAGGCGCGCCACCTTGCCCGTGGCGTCCGCCGCCACCTCCAGCGGCATCACCGCCGCGCTGGCCACGCGGCTGGCGGTCTCGCGCGCGCGGCGCTCGGCCGTCTCGCGCTCCTGCTGCTGGCGCTCCGCGGCCTCGGCCTCGAGCTCGGCCTGCTCGCGCTCCTGGCGTGCCTTGGCCCGGCGCTCCTCGGCCTCGTCCTGCCTGGCCTGCTCGACCTCGGCGATGCCCGCCTCCATCTTCGCCGCGACCTGCTGGACCTGCTCGGCGCTCAGCGCGTTCTGGACGGCCGGCAGAAGCTCCTTCTTCTCGTCGCGCGAGTGCTGGCGGTAGGCCTTCTGCAACTCGGTGACGAGCGGGAGGAAGGCCTCCCCGTTCTTCGGCAGGGCTTCAAGGTCCGTGAGCCGGGCGCGGAGGTTCTTGTTGTCGGCGATCGCCTCGACCACGAGGCTGCGGGTCTCCGGGTTCTTGCGGAGCAGCGGGAAGAGGAACTCCTCTTCCAGGCTGGCGTGCAGCTCGAGCTCGGCCTTGAGTTCGCCAAAGAGCTTCTCGCGGGTCTTCACGGCGCCCTCCGAGGTATCGGAGAGCTTGGCGAACAGATCGTTCACCTTGCTGGAGCCTTCTTGCATCAGGGTGCGGAGCGACATTCGTTGATCCTTCGTGGGTTTGTGGTGGTGACCAGGGACCGGCGGTGCCGGAGCCGGGAAGCCGCGGCGTCGGGCAGCGGCGAGGGCACCGTCATGGACAGCGGGGCGGTCGGATTTCGCTGTGGGTGGGCGGCGCATGAACCGAGACGCCGTTCCGATGGCCGAGGGCGTCAGCCCTGGAAATGGCGCGCCGCCGCGGCCGTCGAGGACGCAGTGAGGTGATCGATCAGCGGCGCCGACGCCCGCTGCACGACCTGGAGCGCGGCCTCCTGGAGGTCGGTCGCCTGCTTCACGGACTGCTCGACCTCGGTGCCGAGGTGCGCCGCCTGGATGGCAAGGGTTTCCCGGACGCTCTTGGCGGAGGAGAGAGCCTTGGCCGTCGCCTGGAAGCGCTCGGTCCTGTTCTGGGCTGCGCCGACGCAGCGCTGCCCGATATCCTGCAGCCCCGCAGCCCAGAGGCGGCTGGAGCGCTGCATTGCCTCGATGGAGGCGCGGTTGAACGCGGTGCCGTGCGTGGCGACCGTCGCCAAGCTATCCAGGAAGCTGGTCATCTGCCGCTTGCCATCAGAAAGGGTCATGAGCGGCTCCTTCCCGCTGGAACACCGTCGCAGGGAAATTCCCACTTGATCGGCCCCAACGGAACGCATCGCTATGTCTGAGGCCGGGCAAGCTTGCGCGCAAGGCAAATGCTGCGTTGCAGCATCACGGTGCAGTGGTGGTTCCTGGCACACAGCCGTGCCTTCCAGAAGCCGCAGGTTGGCCTAACTATCCGACGCCCCGGCGATGGACCTGCCGAAGGCGCGGCGCGATGCGCCGACGGGGCGTTGAGGCAGCCTGTCGGATAGAGGAGAGCAGGCACCGTCGGGAGAGTTCACTGCGACGCACGGCACGGACCGGCGTATGCCAGAGCGTCGCCACCACGTCGAACATGCCCCAACGGAGGCCAAGGGGGGCAAGCCGGCCGTTCACCCGGCGCCGGAAGGCGGCGTCGGTGCGGGAGACGCGGCCGAAGACGTGAAGGTGGCCCGCGTTCAGACTGGGCCGAGCAGCCCTCCATCATGTCAATTTCTCTCGCCGTCGAGCTTCTTGACATCGAGATGAACCTAGGGACCCAATTTGAGCGGACGAGGAGGCATGACGTGCCCGCGAAACCGCCTTACCGCCGATCGCCCACCAACCAGCGCCTGGGCGAGATCCAGACCCTACCGGAACGACAGGCGGACATGCCCTACGCTCCCGCCATGCGCGTCCACAGCGGGGACGTCCTCTACATCTCGGGCGCGACACCCTCGCCCCTCTACCACCACCATCCTCACCGCCCGGAGGAGCACGAGCACCCCATTCGGATTGAGGAGCAGGTGACACGCGTCTTCGACACGCTTGGTGCGATCCTCGCCGATCAGGGGCTGACCTGGACAGATGTCGTGAAGGTCACGCGCTATCTCACCGATATGCGCGACCAGGACGCGCTGAACGCTGTGCAGGGGCGCTACTTCGGCGACTGGCGACCGGTGAGCACCACGCTCTGCGTGAACCAGCTCTCGACGCCCGGGGCACGGGTCGAGGTGGACATCATCGCCGCCTACCGGCCCTGACGATGCCGGCGGCAGCCTTCGCGGAAGAGTCCGGGCTGGAGACGCCCATTGCGCTCCTGCTCACGACGGCCATGGTGATTGGCGGCGGGCTGAACCTTGCCGGTCCAGGCTTCATCCGCGAGGAGTTCCGGCGCTGGGGTTATCCTGCCTCTCTGCCGGTCCTGGTCCGCGATCGTGCCTGGCTGCGCTGCGAGTATCCGACGGCGCTCGCGATCCTGGCGGCGGTGCTCCTGGCCTCTTGACCCTCTCAACCCTTGGAAGGGAGCCTCTTCGGATGATCGGACGAACCATGCTGGTGGCCGTTGCGGGACTGGCCGCGGCCCTGCTTTCGGTTCCTGCGAGGGCGCAGTCCTGGCCGACCCAGCCGATCGTCATGATCATTCCGTTCGCGCCGGGCCCGATCGACGGCGTCGCTCGGACCATCGGAGAGGCCATGTCGCGCGACCTCGGCCAACCCGTGCTGATCGAGAACATCCCGGGAGCGGGTGGCACGGTCGGCGTCGCCCGCGCCGCCCAGGCACGGCCGGACGGCTATCGTGTCCTGATGCACAACATCGGCATGGCGACCGCGCCCACCCTCTACCGGCGCCTGTCCTTCGATCCGGTGCGGGACTTCGAACCGGTCGGGCTGATGAACCGCAACCCCATGGTCTGGATCGGCCGGCCGGACTTCCCGGGAAGCACGCTCGCGGAGATGACCGAGTACATGCGCCGCCAGGGCGGCGGGCTGAACCTGGCCCATGCCGGCCTCGGCTCGTCCAGCCAGCTCTGCGCCATGCTGATGCAGTCGGCCCTGAGAGCCCAGGCGAACACCGTCCCCTTCCGCAGCTCCGGCGAGGTGTTCCCGCAGCTCATCGCCGGGCGGATCGACCTCTACTGCGACCAGACGACGAGCGCGCTGGGCCAGGTGCAGGGGCGCTCGGTCAAGGCTTTCGCCATCGCCGCGCCGACTCGCCTTCCGACCATGCCGTCGGTGCCGACCACAGCCGAGAGCGGCATGCCTGAGTTCCAGCTGAGCATCTGGCAGGCGCTGTTCGCGCCGGCCGGGACACCGCGACCGGTGATTGATCGCCTGAACCGCGCGCTTCGCGTTGCTCTCGGCGACGAGCGCGTCGTGGCCCGGCTGACGGAGCTCGGGACCGCTCCCGAACCGGCGGAGACGGGGTCGCCCGAGGCGCTGCGATCCCTCCTTATTAGCGAGGTGGAACGCTGGCGGCCGATCTTGCAAGCGGCGGGCGAGTTCGCGGACTGACCGGACCCGTGTGAGCCGCGGCACGTCGAGCGAAGCCTGCCGCGCCTTCGGTGTTTCGCTCGACCTCGACGGGACGCACGGGGCCAGCCGCCGCGGCGTGGCCTTCAGGTGGGCGATGCCGTTCTTCCCCACGCCTCCGCCTCGCCGTGATCAGCGAATTGCTACCGCTGGCGCGCCCTTGCCCAACCCTGCACCATCGCCGTCGGGGTGCTGACACTGGGGTCATTGCCGCGACCGGCGGCTTCGTCCGGCACCGCGGCCCGCCCAAGACGCTCGTCCTTGAGGAGACCGCCTGCGGGAGGGAGCAGGACACTGAGTGGAGGAAGCCGGGAGAGCCAACTCGCCGGCCACGTCTCGACAGCCGCGGATGGAGGGCTTCGAGGGGCCTGCCTAGCCCAGGGTGATACCCGCTTCGCGCACGACGCGTGCCCATTTCTCGCGCTCGCTGGCGACCAGCACGCCGAAGGCCTGGGTGTCACCGAAGCGCGCCACCAGGCCCTGCGCGTCCATGCGCGCGGGCAGGTCCGTTTCCATCATGGCCCAGGCGACGGCCGCCTCGAGCCGTGCCAGCGCTTGGCGCGGCATGCCGGACGGGCCCGCGATGCCGATCCAGCCCGAGGCCTCCACACCGTCCAGGCCGGTCGTCTCGGCGACGGTCGGCAGACCGGGATGGCCCGGGAGACGTTCCGCATGGAGCGTCGCCAGCGGGCGAATTCGCCCGGCCTCGACACCCGGGCCGAAGCTCACCAGCGTGTCGATGCCGATCTGCAGCCGGCCGCCGATCAACTCGCGTGCCACCTCGGAGCCGCCCCTGAACGGGACGTGCGCGATGTCCAGCACGCCCGCGCGCGCCTTCAGCAGTTCGAGCGCAAGGTGCTGCAGCGAGCCGACGCCGGGCGTCCCGGCGTTCAGTCGGCCGGGCTGCTGCCGCGCCAGGGCGATGAGCTCGGCCATCGACCGGACCGGCAGTTCGGCCGGGACAGCGACGACGTAGGGCACGGTCGCGACCTGTGCCACGGGCAGCAGGTCCCGCGCGGGATCAAAGCCGAGGTCGCGCTGGGATGCGGCATTCACCGCGAGGTTCTGCACATTGCCCATCAACAGCAGATGGCCGTCGCGCGGCGGAGCGGCGCGGGCGACGGCCTCGGCGGCGACGTTGCCCGTCGCACCGGCTCGGTTCTCGACGACGAAGGATTGCCCGAGCCGCGCGGTCAGCCTCTCGGACAGGGAGCGGGCCGCGAAGTCGAGCGAGCCGCCGGGCGCGAAGCCAACCAGCAGCCGCACGGGGTGGTTGGGATAGGTCGCCGTCTCCTGCGCCAGGGTGCGCCGGAGGGGCGTTGCGGCCAGGCCGAGGCCCAGGGCGATGGCGGAGCGACGAACGATGGCTTTCATCGGATGCTTCGCCTTCCGGATCGGGGTTGGTGGGAGCGGCACTCCGAAGCGCCCGAGGCCGGCGCGCGCCTCTCTAGGGGGCGTGTGACGGATCCGGCACCACGCGCCACGCCCGGCGCGATCCCCCGCACGGCCCAGGCCGTTGCGGCGTAGGAGCGGGGGCCGTCCGGCTCGCCGTCCAGGTAGGCGCGGCGGACATGCTCGCGCAGCCGGGCGAGGGCCGTCCGATTGAGGGCGGCCACATACTCCGCGGCGGGTCCCTGCCCGCCGACGAAGGGCCCCCAGTAGTCCCCGAAGCCCGCGTATTCCATTCGAATGGTCAGCGCGGCCTCCCGGATGTCGCGGAACCCGGCCGCCCGCCATATCGCGGCGAGTTCGCCCGGACGCGTCGTCGGGCGGGTGCAGTTGCGCGCGCGCAGCCCCGCGCCACCGGGGTCGAGCACCGCGGCCGTGTCGAGGAAGATGCGCTGCGCCACGAGGCCGCCGCGCGCATCCCAGGACGCCGCCGCGACGATGGCGCCGGGTCGCGCCACCCGTCGCATCTCCGCCACCGCCGTGTCCGCCCGCGGCACGAAGGGCAGCATCAGCAGCGACAGCACTCCGTCGAAGCTTTGATCGGGGAAGGGGATCGCGCAGGCGTCGCCTGCCCGGACCTCGACCCTCGGATCGTCGATCCGGCGGCGCGCGTGCTCGACATAGGCGTCCGAGGCGTCCAGGCCGACGACCCGGCATGCCCTGGACCGGCCCGCCAGGGCCTGCGCGAGGCTTCCGGTGCCGCAGCCGAGGTCGAGGATGCAGCCCGCCCCGCCAGGATCGGCGAAGTCCAGGAAGGGCTCGGCCAGTCTTCGGCTCCAGCGGCCCATCTGCTCTTCGTAGGCATTTCCATCGGTGGCGGGAAACGTCGAGGATGCGGTCAACGGGCTCTCCGCTGGCGACGACGCGTCGCGCTGCACGGCCGCTATGGCGGGCGCAGGGCCCAGCGGTCCAATAGTGGTTTCGTCTGGAAATCCATGCCCGCTGGGCATAAGCAGCGTGGATGGACTTGCGGCATGCGAGAACCTTCGTCGCCGTCGCCGAGCTCGGCACCGTCTCCAGGGCCGCCGAGCGGCTGCGCATCGCGCAGCCGGCGCTCTCCCGGCAGATCGCCGACCTCGAGGGAGAGCTCGGGATCCGGTTGTTCGACCGCGTCGGCCGCCGCCTGATGCTGACGGGCGCGGGCGAGCAGCTCCTCGGCGATTGCCGGGCGCTCCTCGGCGCCGCGGGCGCGATCGGCGAGCGCGCGCGCGCGCTCCAGCACGGCGATGCGGGCCTGCTGAGGGTGGCGTCCTCCCCTCAGATCATCGAGGGCGCGCTATCGGCCTTCCTGATCCGTTACGCCGAGGCTTACCCGAAGGTGCGGGTGACGCTGACCGAGGTGATGGGCTGGGCCGCCACGGCCGCGAAGCTCGAAAGCGGCGAGAGCTATCTCGGGCAGAACCTGATGGGCGCGGTACCGCCCGACGACGCGCGCTTCGCCTGCCAGCCGCTGGAGGCAATCGAGTTGCTCGCGGCCTTTAATCCCTCGCTCGGGCTCGAGGCTGGCGGGGTCATCGAGATCGGCCGGTTGGCACCGCATCCCCTGCTCCTCCTCGACACGGACTATGTCTTCCGCCGCAACTTCGACGGCGCCTGCCGCCTTGCCGGCCTCCGCCCGAACATCGCCTACGAGAGCCGGACGCCGCACACGCTGCTGGCCATGGCGGAGAGCGGGCACGGCGTTGCCATCGTCCCCTCGGTCCTTCGGACTGACCGTTACCGGCTGCACGTTGCCGCCCTTGCCTATCGCGGGGAGCCGCTGCGGGAGCGGACGGCGATCTACTGGGACAGGCGTCGTCCGCTGCCGCGCTACGCCGAGGCGTTCTGCGACATGCTCGGCGCCTATATGCGAGAGGTGTTCCCCATCTCACGACCGACGGTTCTGTGAGCTCGTGTGCCAGGGACGTCGCAGCCGGCAGGGCAGGGCAGGCGTGGGTAGGCTCTGACCCGCTGGGTCTGTCTGGGAGCGGTCGGGCGTTGCCTCACGCACGACGAGGCTCATTGCTTTTCCGGCAGTGGTCTACCGCCCAGCATGTACAGCGTGGGGAGCTGTCGGACATCGTGTCCAGCCTCACCTCAGTCAACGTCACCCGCACCTTCGGGTTACGGCGCGGCGCAGCGCACCAAGAACGTCGCGAGCGCACGCTCAATCTACTGCCAATCTACTGCGGCGATGACGCCACCTTCAGCTCGCCTGCATCGCCGTGCCGGAACAGCCGCGCGCCCTCGCCGATCTCTGCGACGCATAGCTCTGCGGCGCATGGCAGTAGCGCCCAGCAGTCGCTCAGGAGCTGCGCACCCTCCTCGGTCAGCATCAGGCGGCCGCCCACGTGGTCGAGGAGCCCGATCCCGAGCTGCCGCTCTAATTCGGCAACCTGGCGGGCGAGTGCAGGCTGCACGACGGGGAGGTGCTCGGCCGCCTTGGAGACGGCGCCGAGTTCGGCAACGGCGACGAGGGCCTTTGCTTGGCAGAGATGCGTCCACGTCGTTTATGCCGAGCCGGCATGAATTTCTAGACAGAAGCTCTATTGGACCGCCGACCTCGTCGCTCTCCATTTTCCTCACGGGAAGGCGCTGCTGCCTTCGGGGAGTAAGACCATGTCTTCCTCAACCTTCTCCTTGACCGACGGCGGCGTGCCCAACCTCAACCTTGGGTGCGACACCGCCAGCCTGACGGGCGCACTTACCGGCCGGTTAGCCGCCGGCCGCATCGTCGGATTGGACTTCTCTGAAGCCTATGACGCTGCCGCGCTATCGTCCCTGCGCCGCGCCGCGCGCCGGACCAGGGCGACGAAGTGCCGGACCGCGGCCGAGGGATCGTCGCGCCGCGCCATGATGCCGAGGAAGGCGCGCGGCCCGTCGGCGCCTTCCAGCTCCCGGTAGGTCACGCCCTCGAGCGCCATGCGCTGCATTGAGGCCGGCACGAGGGTCACGCCGAAGCCCGTGGCCACGAGGCTCAGCGCGGTGGTGATCCGCGGCGCCTCCTGGCCGAGGCGGGGGACGAAGCCCGCCCGCAGGCAGGCCGCCGCCATGGCCTCGTAGAGGGCCGGCCCGGTGTCGCGGGCGTAGGCGATGAACGTCTCCTCCGCGAGGGCGCGGAGCGGGACCGCGCGGCCGTCGTCCCGCGCCAGCGCATGCCCGCTCGGCAGCGCGGCGACCATCGGCTCCTCGCGCAGCGGGTACACGGCAAGGCCCTCCGGCGCGGCGATGGAGGCGCGGAGGAAGGCCACGTCCACCTGCCCGCCGCGGAGCCGCTCCAGCGTCTCCGTCCGCAGGCTCTCCTCCATCGCGAGCGAGACGAGGGGATAGGCGTCGCGGAAGGCGCGGATCACCGTCGGCACGAAGGGGTGGAAGGGCGCCGTCGGCGGGACCGAGAGCCGCAGGTGCCCTTGCTCCCCCCGGGCCGCGCGCTTCGCCGATCTCGGCGCGACGCCGATGCCCGGCCCAGCGGCCGACCTCGCCGCGCTCCTCGCCCGCGAGGCCGAAAAGTGGGGGCGGGTCGTGCGCACGGCCGGCGTGAGGGTGAATTGATGCTCGTCCAAGTCTCCCAGCCGCCCTTCGGTGTACGGGGTGGGGCAGGCGCCGTCGTGAGGCGCACCGCGGTGCGGATCGGCGCGCTGTTCAGCGGCGATCCCTCGCACCCCGATCATCCAGCCTTCCTCGAGGGTCTGGCGGCGCTGGGCTACGTCGAGGGGCGTAACCTCTCGATCGATGCGCGCTTTGACGGCGGCCACCTGGATCGGCTCCCGGTCCTCGCGGCGGAGCTTGCCGCCGCGCCGGTGGACATGATCATCGCGATGGGAGCGGTGCATCGCCGCGCCGCGCAGCAGGCGGCGCCGGGCGTCCCGATCGTCTTCGCGGCGGTCGTCGACCCCGTGGCGGTCGGTCTCGTGGCCGAGGCGGGGCGGCCTGACGGAAACGCTACCGGCGTGACGACCTTCGACCCGGATGAGGCCCAGGAGGGCCTGCGCCTGCTGCGGACGCTCATTCCGGACGTGAGGCGGCTGGCCGTCCTCGGTGATGCGGGAGTTCCGGATGCCCTGCCGAACGTGGCCCGGGCGGCGGCCGCGGCCGAGGGTCTCATCGCCCAGGTTCATCTCCTGCGCGGCCTGGATGACCTTGAGGACGCGTTCGCGGCGATGCGCGCGGCGCGGGCCGACGCATTCGTGGGACTCGGGGTACCGATCGTCCGGGTGCATGGGGCGCGCATCGCGGCGCTCGCCTGGGCCGCGCGCCTGCCCACGCTGCTTGCCCGTGATGCGGCAGCCTTCGGTCCGTTGCTGGCCTGTGGCACGAGCTTCGCCGCCGCGTCGCGGAACGTGGCGAAGCTGGTCCATCGCATTCTGCGTGGCGAGCGCGCCGGCGACATCCCAGTCGAGCGCGTGGTGCGGCCCGAACTCGTGGTGAACCTCGATCTGGCCCGCGAATTTGGCTTCGTCATCCCACCGGCCGTGCTCGGCCGCACGACGCACGTCAGGGCAGCAGGCTGAGGTCACGGCGGCTGGCCGACGCCTGCTCTCCCCTGCCCAGGTTGCAGGAGCGGACAGGCCGTTCCTTCGAGTGATCCCCCTTTCGACGCTGCGGAGGTACCACCAATGCCGCGAGCCAAGAGCGCCACAAAACCCTGCCGACGGCCGATGAACCCGTCCGCCGTGGTCGCCTTCTTGATCGCGCTCGCCATCGTGGGTGAGAGCGCGACGGTTGCGGCTCTATCCATCGATCCCCTCTGCGGAGGCTCCGCCGCGCCTCAGTCGGTCGAAGGGACGGAACCACGTGCCGAGCTGGTCCGCCTTCCCGAGCCGGTTGGACTGGCACGGCTGGTGCGGCCCGCCGTTGCATCACTCACACCGCTCGTCATCGTGCTGCCCGACGCGCTGAGCGAGGACGCGCGCTCCGAGCCCTATGTGGAGAGCCTGTTGAGGCGTGGCTTTGCCGCCCTGGTGCTCGGTATGGGTGAGGACTTGGACAGCCCGACCCATGCTGTTGAGCCGGCCGCCTCGTCCGCGGCTCTGGGCGTGGCGCTTGCCTGGGCGACGCGCAACGGATTCGACCTCGCCGCGACGGCCGCCCTGGGTTTTGGCCTCGGCGGCCGTTCTGTCCTTGCTGGTGCAGCGGGGCGGCCGGCGGCAGCGCTCTACCCAGGCTGCTCCGGCCTCAAGCCGCCTGCCGCCGAGCCGGCCCTCATCCTGCAGGGTGCTGCCGCCGCCCAGGACTGCGTGGCCATGCCGACCTCGACCGGCCTCACACCACGGCTGCTGCCTGGCGCGGGCCATGCCTGGGACGCGCCGGGAGCAGTTTGGCCGAACTCAGGGCCCGTGCTGCCCAACCCCGCCGGTGGCGGGCGGCTGCGCGCACGCGCCGATCTCGTCGTCACGGTCGAGGCCGCGGAGGTCGTTGCGGACTGGCTCGCAGCAGCATTGGCGCCTCGGGTCAGGAGCGCGCCACAATGAGCCCTGAGGTTTACAAGCGCGCGGTGCTCCGCGCTGCGGATGAGGCGACCTGGGCGGAAATCGAGCGGCTGAGCTACCGCTACGGGTGGAGCCTGCTCGGCCACATGCTTCTAAGCGCTTGGCGGCGGATCGTAGCGGAGCAGTGCCTGCGCGAACGGCAAAGGCGATAAGCCAGACGCTCTGGACGCCACCGACGGCGCACCGTGTCGCTCCCGAGGCACGGCCGCACCGTCCGCGCTTCCTGCACCGCCCGCACCCAGCCGCGCCAGCGCCGTTCCAGCGCTGGACAGTCGTTACCGGGGCCTTTCTGGTGACCATGGTGGGCTTCGGCGCTATCTACTCCTACGCCGCGTTCGCCGACGAGATCGCCACTGCCTTCGGTTCCTCCCGTGCGTCGGTCTCCATCGTGTATGCGCTGAGCGGCGGCAGCTGCTTCTTCGTCAGCGCGCTGACCGGCGAGCTTGCCGACCGCATCGACGCACGCCTCGTCGCGGTGACGGGCATGCTGGTCATCGGGCTCGGCTTCCTCGTGGCGGCCGCCGCGGGCAGCCTGGTTGAGGTGTATGTCGGCTATGGCGTGCTGATCGGCCTGGGTTGCGGCTTTGCCTATGTGCCGGCACTCGCCGCCGTGCAGCGCTGGTTCGACGTGCACCGCGGCCTTGCCTCCGGCATCGCGGTGAGCGGAATCGGCGTTGGCACCGCGCTGGTGCCGCCGGCAGCCGAGGCCTTCTCCGCGTTCGGCGACTGGCGCACGACCTTCATTGCCGGTGGCGCGCTCGCCGCCTTGGTTGGCACGGCGCGCGCTGCTGTTGACGCCCGCCCCGCAGGAGCGGGTACCCGCACCAGCGCCGCACCCCACGCTGTCGGCAACCGTGCTCAGCCGGGACTTCGGCCTGCTCTACGCGGCTACGCTTCTCGTCTCTCTGCACTCCGTGCTGCCGCATGCGATGCTGGTTGGCGGTGCACGCGACCTGGGCCTCGACCGGCATGACGCGGTGGCGCTGCTGGGTCTGATCGGCGTTGGCACCATCGTCGGACGCTTCCTCCTGACGGCAATGGCCGATGCGATCGGGCGGCGGGGAGTGTTCCTGATCTGCTGCGGGGGCATGGCGGCCGCGATGCCGCTCTGGGCAGCGGCCGAGGACAGGCCGGTGCTGCAAGCCTTTGCAATTGGCTTCGGCACGCTGCAGGGCGGTTTCGTCGCGCTCCTGCCGGCCTTCGTCGCCGACCGCTTCGGCGTGCGCTCGTTGGGCGAAAGGCTCGGCTTGCTCTACACCAGCCGCGGCATCGCGCTGTTGGTGGCGGCGCCTTTAGCGATCGGCATTGCTTTGCTCGTGGGCCATCCTCCACCTGTCCTGGCGAGCGCACTCCTCGGTGCCGCTGGCACCTTGCTCATGGCTCGAGTGGGGCATGGACTGCAGCGTTGAGCGCAAGCACCGCATGGTACGAGTATGTCCGTATCGTGTGAACGCGCACCCGTCCGGGGGCTGCTGCGCCTACAAGGTGGTGTATGCGACGCCGCCGCGCCTGAGGCCGCCTTTCCTGCGCCGACAACGACGCAGTTCACCTGCCAGGACTGACTCCACTTCGGGCTCGGCTGCTGACCTCAGTTCCCGTCGGGCAGGCCGAGGGAGCGCAGGGCGGCCGCGGCGACCTGCCGGTCCTGGTCGCCCGTGCCCGAGCCGACGCCAATGCCGCCGACCACCTCGCCCTCCACGACCACCGGCAGCCCGCCCTTCAGGTTTGTCATGCGGAGGCCGGTCGCGAGGGCAAGCCGCGTCTCCATCGCCGGCGCCATGCCGCCGGTCGGCGTCCCCGTGGCGGCGGCGGTTGCGGCCTTGGCCTGCGCGGAGGCGATGGAAAGGACGCGCGATCCGTCCATCCGGAGGAAGCCGACGAGGTTCGCGCCCTCGTCGGCCACGGCGATGCATTGCGGCACGCCCATCTGGCTCGCCTCCGCCTCGGCCGCGGCGAGGAGGGCCATGACGGTCCCATGGGTCATCTTGCGGGCGGGGCGGGTGAGCGCGGTCACGGGAGGGTCTCCAGGAGGTCGGTGACGAGCATGGCGCCTGGCGCATGCGTCGCGAAGAGGGGCGCGCCGGAGGCCTGCAGCGCCGCGAGGGCGGTCAGCCCGCAGCCCCAGAACACGGCCTCCTCCCCCGGCTCGGGCCGGAGGGGCTCGCCCCAATCGGGCTGGTCCGGGTCGGGGATGCCGAGAACCGCGGGATCACCGACATGGACGGGGGCGCCGTGGCTGCGGGGCAGGCCGGCGGTCACCGCGGCGACGCGGGGCACGTCCTCCCGCGCGAAGGGCCGCATTGACACGACCAGAGGCCCGCGCAGCCGCCCCACCGGCACCGCCGCCCGCCCGGTGCGGAACAGCGGACCTTGGAGGCCGAGCTCGACGTGCCGCAGACGGATGCCCTCACCAGCGAGGGCAGCTTCCGCACCGAACCAACAGCCGAGCGCGAAGGGCGTCCAGTCCCGGCGCCATTCGTCGCGAAGGGAGGCGAGGCGGCGTGGCGCGTGGCCGGCCTCGTGCACGAGATAGGCCGGCAGGTCCTCACGCAGGTCGAGGTCGGCGCCGAGCGCGGGCAGGCGCGGGTCGCCGGGCCGGCCCGCGGCCAGCAGCGGGCAGGAGCGGGGATTGGCGCGGCAGAAGGCCGCGAAGTCCCCCGCCCAGTCCGCCGGCACGACCACGAGGTTGGCTTGCACGAAGCCCCGCGCCCGCCCGACCGTGAGGCCCTCCCAGCCCGCCCGGGCGGCGCGGCGGAGATCGAGGCCGCTCTCCCCCATCAGACGTGCCGCACGAAGCCGCCGTCCACCCGCAGCGTCGCGCCGGTCATGTAGGCGGCGGGCGCGGAGACCGCGAAGGCGGCGCAGGCCGCGATCTCCGCGGGCTCGGCGTAGCGACCCATCGGGATCGCCGCCTGCGACCGGGCGCGGACGGTCTCGACCGGAACCCCCTCCCGCGCGGCCGTCGCGGCGTCGGTGAGGTGGACGCGCTCCGTGCCCACGCGGCCGGGCATGAGGCAGTTCACGGTCACGCCCTCCGCGGCGACCTCCGCCGAGAGGGTCTTGGACCAGGCGATCAGCCCGGCGCGAATGCTGTTGGAGATGCCGAGGACGGGGATGGGCTGCACCGCCCCCGTGCTGACAACGGTCAGCACCCGCCCCCAGCGCGCCGCCCGCATCGCCGGCAGGAAGAGGTCGGTGAGGCGGATGACAGAGAGGGCCATGCCGCGGAAGGCCTCCTCCCAATCCGCCTCCCCGCGCCCCGAGGCGCCGCCATAGGCGGGGCCGCCGGTGTTGTTGATAAGGATCTCCGGCGCGCCGAAGCCGGCCGCCACCGCGTCCGCGAAGCCCGGCAGAGAGGCGGTGTCGGACAGGTCGAGGCGGAAGGGCACGGCAGGGATGGCGGCGCCGGCCGCCTCGAGCGCGGCGCGGTCCCGCGCGGCGATGGCGACCCGCGCGCCCTCCGCCGCGAGCGCGCGGGCGATGGCCAGCCCCATGTTCCGGTTGCCGCCAAGGACAAGGGCGCGGCGCCCCGCGATGCCTAGATCCACCGTCCGGCCTCCGCATAGGCCGAGGAGAGGGTCTGCTCCAGGAAGCGGCCGCGCCCGGGGCGTGCGTGGAGCACGCCGTCCGCGACCACCACCTCTCCGCGCGAGAGCACCGTCTCCGGCCAGCCGGTGATCCGCATCCCTTCGTAGGGCGTGTAGTCCACGGCGTGGTGCAGCAAGGCGTTCGTCACGGTCACCCGCCGCTCCGGATCCCACACCGCGAGGTCGGCGTCCGCCCCGACCGCGACCGTGCCCTTGCGCGGCGCGAGGCCGTAGAGCCGCGCGTTGTTCGTCGCGGTCAGCGCGACGAAGCGGGTGAGGGGGATGCGGCCCGTCACCACGCCCTCGCTGAACAGCAGCGGCAGCCGCGTGGCGAGGCCGGGGATGCCGTTAGCGACGCGGCGGAAGGGCGGGTTCGGCCCGGCGCGGAGCTTTCCCTCCCCGTCCATCCGGTAGGGCGCGTGGTCGGAGTTGAAGAGGTCGAAGGTCCCGTCCTCCAGCCCGCGCCAGCAGGCGGCCTGGGAGGCGGCGTCGCGCGGCGGCGGGGAGCACATGGCCTTCGCCCCCTCCATGTCCGGCAGGTCGAGGTCGCCCTCGCTGAGGAAGAGGTATTGCGGGCAGGTCTCCGCCACCACGGTCAGACCGCGGGCGCGAGCCCGCCGGATTTCCTCGATCGGCTCGGCGCCGGAGACGTGGACGATGACCGTCGGCGGCGCGCCGGCGGCCTCGGAGAGGGTCAGCGCGCGGTGCGTCGCCTCCCGCTCGACGAACAGCGGGCGGGACCGGGCGTGGTGAACCGGCCGCGTCTCGCCGCGCGCCTCCAGACGCTCGGCGAGCCAGGTCAGCACCTCGTGGTTCTCGGCATGGACGAGGACGACGGCGCGATGGGCGCGCGCGACCGCCATCACCTCGAGGATCTCGCGGTCGCCGAGACGCATGGCCTCGTAGGTCATGTAGACCTTCAGGGACCGGCAGCCCGCGGCGATGAGGGCGGGGAGTTCCTGGCCGAGCACGGCCTGGGTCGGATCGGTAACGGTGAGGTGGAAGGCGTAGTCCACCACCGCGTTGCCCTCGGCGCGTCGGTGGTAGTCGGCCACGGCGTCCCGCAGCGAGGTGCCGCGGTGCTGCACGGCGAAGGAGATCGTGGTGGTCGTGCCGCCGAAGGCCGCGGAGGTGGTGCCAGTGCGGAAGCCGTCCGCCATTGCCGCGCCCGCCGCCGCGGCGCCCGGCGACTGCGCCTGGTCGATGTGGACATGCGCGTCGATGCCGCCGGGCAGTATGAGGCGGCCGGTGACGTCCATCTCCCGCGCGCCCGCGCCCGGCGCGATGCGCTCGGCCAGCGCGGCGATCCGGCCATCGGTGATGCCGATATCCGCCGCGAAGACCTCCGCCGCGGTGGCAACGGTGCCGCCGCGGAGGACGAGGTCGAAACTCATGCCGGGGTCCCTCACGCAGGAACGCGGCGAATGGCGGCGTCGGGCAGGAAGTCCGGCGTGAAGAGCGCGCTCGGCGCGACGGGCGTGGGCAGGCCGAAGGCGGCGCCGACCTGCTCGGCCATTGCGGCCAGCCGCTCCGGCCGCACGCCGCCCATGCCGTCGGCCCGGCTCTCCTCCGTGACGAGCTGGTTGCGGACGAGCCAGGTCAGCCGCTCCGTCTCCAGCGCCGCTTCGATCAAGGAGTCCTTCCGGCGCAGCGCCCCGGCCGCTGCCGCGGGGTCAGCCATGGCGGCCTGCCAGCCCCGCGCTGCGGCGGCGACGAAGCGGCGCAACGCCTCCGGGTTCGTCTCGGCCAGGCGGCGCGAGGCGATCAGCCCGTTGCCGTAGAGCGGCATGCCCGCGTCGGCGAAGTAGAGGAAGCGCAGGTCGGCGGGGCGCACGCCGTTGCGGACAAGGCCGAAATACATCGTGCTGTCGAAGCCAAGGATCGCCTCGGCGTCGCCGCGCAGCAGCATCGCCTCCCGCAGGCGGAGGTCGCCGTATTGCCACTTCACGCCGCTCGGATCGAGGCCGGTGCGGGCGGCGTAGGCCGGGAAGAGCTTGTAGGCGCCGTCCGTGAGCGCCGCGCCGACGCGCTTGCCCGCGAGGTCCGCCGGCCGCTCGATCCCCGCCTTTGCGAAGGAGGCGGCGCAGAGCGGGGAGCGGTAGTAGAGCATGTAGACGCATTTGATGGCGGAGGCGGGCTGGCGGCCGTTGAACTCCAGCACCACGCCGAGGTCCGCCACGCCCAGGTCGTAGGTGCCGGAGCCGACGCGCGTCACCGCCTCGCCCGACCCGCCGGAGGGGTCGAACTGCACGCGCAACCCGGCCTCCCGGAACCAGCCGCGCTCCTCCGCGAGGAAGAAGGCGGCGTTCGAGCCGTCAAGCGGGGCGGCAAGGGAGAATTTCAGCTCCGTCATTGCCCCCTGCGCCCGACCGAGACCGGGCGCGAGGAGAACGGCAGGGGCCGCGAGGAGCGAGCGTCGGGCAAGCATGGGCGGATCTCCGGGGAGGGCGCGGAGAGGGAGCGCAAGGCCCGTGCCAGATCGGAATGGACGAAGGAGGCGCCCTGCCGCAGGATTGCGCGCAATCCGCTGCGTGCCGGGAGGGCGCCGTGCATAAGGGACCGGGGCAGAACCGTCTGGTCGGCGTGGTCCACGCCGGCAATCGCCCCCGCGCGCGGGACGCGGCGGGCGTGCACGAGCACCTTCTTGCGGCGATCGTGGACCAGCGCCTGCCGCCGGGAACGCGGCTGACCGAGGCCGACCTCGTCGAGACCTTCGACCTCGGCCGGCGGGTGGTCGGCGAGGTGTTGCACCGCCTCGCCTGGGAGGGGCTGGTCACGATCCTTCCGAACCGGGGTGCGCGGGTCGCGTCGCCGGACGCGGCGGAGGCGCGTGCCATCTTCGCGGCGCGGCGCGCCATCGAGGCGGGCACGGCCGAGGCGGTGGCGCGGGCCGGCGACCCCGCCGCCGTCGCCGCGCTGTCGGAGAACCTGGCGGAGGAGGGCCGGCTGCGGGCCGCCGGGCGGCTGCGCGAGGCCATCCGGCTCTCGGGCGGGTTCCACGTCCTGGTTGCCAACCTCTCGGGCAACCCGATCCTGGCCGGGGCGGTGCGCCTCCTGGTGGCGCGGACGAGCCTTGTGATCGCGCTGTTCGACAACCGTGGCGGCCTGGCTTGCTGGCACGACGACCACGCCAGCTTCGTGGAGCTGGTCCGCCGGCGGCGGCACCGAGCGGCGGCGGCGCTGATGCGGCACCACTTGCTGGAGATCGAGCGGGACCTCCGGCTGGACCGTCCACGGCGCGAGGCGATCGACATCCGCTCGGCGCTGGCGCGGCCCCTCGCCTAGACGATAGGTCTGTCATCAGGAGGATAGCGCCGAGGACAAATTTGTGTCCTAGAACGCGCTTCGGACTGAGGCTGAGACGAAAACTCCAGGCTTAGCTCCGGCTTAGCGAACAGCTCCGATTTACAAGTGGCGCACGACCCGGAACCACTCCCAAATCAGGGATGTGTCCTCGGTGAAGGTTGCTCCATGGCTGGTCGCCGAGGCGAGGTAGAACTCCCCCATCACTCGACGCCACCACTCGACCGTCCGTTCCCCTTCACCATAGGCGTGGGCCATGTCCTCGGTCACGGCCCCGAACGGCAACACCTCCACACGCGTCGTCTCAACGACCCCACGCGGCTGCCTCGCGCCGTCGAGAAGGACGCCGAGTGCGCCGACAAAAGGGATTACGCCGTCGGGGTAGTCCCAGAAGGGTGAGGAGGTGAGCGTCTTCGTGCCTTCGAGGATCAGGGCAGCGCCCTCGTCCGCTTGTTCGGGGGCACTCCCGATCGACATCGCGAAAAAGTAGCGGGCGTCCTCACCTGGGAAGGCCGCCTTCAGCACGCACCTCAGTTCGGCGTCCATCTGTCCCTCCTTCCACATCGCCGCAACGATGCTCTCATTATACAGTGCGGTGAGCGGCGAGGGTTTCATGCGTCGGTGGGGTGTCTGACGTCCTTTCAGGCCGCCCATGTGGACCCCCGCCGTCCGGGCGCAGCTTGCGCGCGCCGCGATCCCGTATGCAACATGCCGGCATTGGCAAGTTGTTTGGCAGGGAGGCGAAGTTGGCCGCTCGCCTGCAGACGACCTTATCGGGCGCAGACGCGCGCCGGTGCCTTCCGGGCAGTATCACGCCCCTCTTGTGGCAATCCGTCCAAGCGGGGCCTCGTTGGCACTGACAGGCGGGCCGGCAGCCGGTAGTCTCAGGCGACCGCGATCAACATCCGCCGCGCGAGCGGCCTGGCAGCCTTGGTGATCGCGCCCTGGCGGCGCTTGGCCCCGCTCTCGTGCTCCGGGGGCACGAGCCGAAGATGGGCGGTCAGCCGGCGCAGGTTGTCAAACCGCTGGCTGTCGCCGACATAGACCCCCATTAGCGGGGCAACGATCAGCGAGACACCGCGCAGGGCCTGCAGCTCCTCAACCACCGGCGCCATGCTCCGGCAGGGCACTGCGGGCCGACACGCCGATGCGTGCCCCGTTGCTCAAAGCGATGGTGGGCGCATGGCGTAAGCGGGGGAAGCGACTGAACCCTAAAGGTTCAAGTGGGTCAGGAGATTTCCACCGCGACGAAGCGCGTTCAAAAATCACCACATCGGATCTACCCGCGCCGCCGCACAGCGAGGATGACGGCGGCCATCAAGACAGCCGCGCGCGAGCCGACTTACGGCGGCGCGACAGCTTACCCTTCGCTCTGGCGCACACCACCAACAAGTGGAGGGACCGGTTCAGGGATCACTCGCGTTGGGTGGATGGTGCGACCGCCTGCCACGCCGCGACCTTGCGGAGGACGCTTGGCAGATCAGCCGCTCCAGGCACGCGCGATCATGGCCGCAGCAAGGCCCGCCAGCGCAAGGCCAGCCGTTTTGTTCATTAAGCCCAAGACCCGAGCGGTCATCCGGCTTCGCATCAGAGAGATGCTTCCCGTGAGGGCGCACCACCAAGCGAGGGAGCCGATGAAAATGCCGGCAATCAGCAGAGGCGCCAGCGTCACGGTCCCACGTCCGATCAGCGCTGGCACCATGGCGGCGAAGAGGATCGGCGTTGTGGGGTTGAGCAATCCGAAGCAGACCGCACCCCAGTAGGAGGAGGCGAGCGTCGGCGGCATTTCGGATCGGATAGCCGGTATCATGCCTCGCCTGAGCACTCGGACCGCGAACCAGAGTAGAACCAAGCCCGAGAGGATGGGCACAAAGGGGGTATTTAGCCATTGCTGCGCCAGCCCAACGCCGCCCGCGACGGCCAGGGTGCCGTAGGCGAGGTGCACGGTGGCCACGCCGAGGCCGGTCGCGAGGCCTTGGTTGATACCGGCCGCGAGCGTGCGTTCAATGCAAAGCACGGCGGCCGGCCCGATCGGTGCGGCAATCGAGAGGCCGACGCTGGCGCCCATCAGCAAAGCGGCCATCGGCGCGCTCATCCGGGCTGTCCCTCCGGGGCGACGCGCGGTGTGGACGGGACCGGTGCGAGCAAGGGGGCTGCCCTTGAGGTGCTGCCCGCGCTTCCAAAAATCCAAGCTGTTCCGCTCACGTCGACCTCCCAGGAGCAACAGAGAGAAGACCTGTCCGGGAAGCAGCTTATTCACGGTCGCTGAATGCTTCTGTGCGTTTGCTCACATCGTGGGAGTGGCGCTAGCGACCCATCGGGCGGCGAACTCAGCAAGTTCGCGCTCATTCAAGTCGGACACGGCCCAGATGGTCATGCCGTCCTCTGCCCAGCCCACGAAGTTGTACCCCTCGCGGCTGCCCGAAACCGGTTGCTTGCCCTGCTCCTCCGGCAGGGTCGGCCACGCGAAGAGGTTTATGACGTGCTCCCGCCGCTTGTAGACCAGCGCCGCAGCCGGGCTGCCCGGCAGAGCGTCGACGCGTCCCCCCACCAGCGGGAAACCCTGGGAGGCCAAGTCACGGACCGGGGGCGAAAAGGGCAGCCGCCCGGCAAACCACGGCTTCACCGTGTGCTGTTCGGTCGATGCGACGTCCAGGAGGTGCTGCGGCTGGAGGGCTCGAACATGGGCCGCTACCACCCAGTCCGACATGCCCAGCCTTCCCTCTCCCAACGGCATTAGAGCGAAAAGGACGATGCCCGCTGCGAGCGCAGGTCCAATGCCAAGAGCCCAGCGGCGCAGCGAAGCGGATGGACCGGGGGTACGGTTCGTGATCCTTGTTCGGACCTCTTTTCGCAGGTGGTCGGGCGCGCGATGGCGCGGCAAGTCCCGGCGCAGCACTCCTGAGAGCGCTAGGAGTTGGTGCTGGAACTCCTGGCAGGCTGCACAGGTCTCCAGGTGCGCGGCGACGCGGGCGGCTTCGGCAGCGTGCAACTCACCATCCATGTCCGCCTGCACCAGCAGGCTCATCTCGTGGCAGAGATCACTGGTCATCGGCGATCCTTTCCCCGGCAATCAGGGCGCGCCGGGCCCGCCAAAGCCGCGACATCACGGTGCCGATCGGCACACCGGTGATTTGCGCGATCTCCTTGTAGGAGAGCTCCTCGAGTTCCTTCAGGATGAGGCACTCTCGCAATTCGACCGGCAGCGCGCTCAGCGCCCGCTCCAGCCGTTCGGTATCCTCCTTGCGCCCCAGCGCTGCGTCCGGACCCTCCCCTGGATCCGGCAGGTTCAGCACCGCTTCGCCGTTCAGCGCCTCGTTTCGGTCCATGCCTGCATCCGCCCGACGGCGCGTGGCCAGCATGGTGTAGGCGGTGTTGCGGACGATGCGCATCAGCCAAGCGCGCCCGTCCTCGCCGCGGAAGGACGCAAAATAGCTCAACCCTCGGAGTACCGCCTCCTGCACAATATCCTCCGCCAGATGGGGATCCCGCACCAACCAACGAGCTAGGCTGTATGCAGCGTCCAGGTGTGTAAGAACCACCTCGCCGAAATCCTGCTTTGGGGAAGTTTGCCTCGGTTTGTTCGTCCCTCGGCCGGGCCACGTCATGCAAGGGACCCGCTGGGAGTCCACGCCGGGATGGCCGGATGGGTGGACGGCCTCACCCCGGCGCCCAGCATAGCCCCCAATGCCGGCCAGCGCCGACCGATGCGCAGGGGTTGGGATGCTGACATCGTGCCTCCTGATGCGCTCGTTCTCTCAGAGCGGCCCAATGCCAAGTCCCCCTGCCACGTCGGACGCCCTGCCGATGCGAGAAGGAGCATACCGATCGCATCATCATCTGACTGCTCATGGCCATCGCTCCAGCCCTGTTGAAAGACCGAACCGGGAGGATCTTTATTCACAGGCGGACTTCGTGGCTGCGAGTGGCGCGCCACAAGGGCGTGCATGATAAAGACCTTGTCCGATACAAGGACGGGCGCCGCGGGGGCTTGATCGCCCTCGAGCCAGCTGCCGGTCATCCAGCTTGGTCGTTCTAAGGCCGGCGAGTTGACGATGCCGAGGGCAGGGGTCGGGACGCCACACCTATGAAGCACTGCGTACGCCGTACGTCGCTTTATTGAGCTGTTCGGGCAGACGCCAACCGGCCTTCCTCTCGAGCGCTGCCTGCTGCCGATCGCACCCAACAAATAGAACCAGCCGCTTCACCGACGCGCCGCCCTCGCCAGCACGCTCGCAGCTGGGCTGGAAGCTGCCCATGATTGAGGGATCGGGCTGGAACAGCCGTTGCCGTTCCTTTCGATTTCCATCACAGCCCTTCAGCAAAATAGCGGCCATCGCCGTTATGGCTTCGCTGAGTAAACATGCAGGGCACGTCGACAGGTCCTGCGTTCCACGGCGGTGGTGGAGCTAGGCGCTGAACTGTTTCTCGAAGACGCCCATCAGCACGCGCTCGAGTTCGCGCTTCACCGGGCCGCGGCCGCTCTGCTTGAGGAACTCGCCAAGCTCGAGGCGAACGTTGCCCTGGTACAGGGCACCGCCCCGGCGGGCTTCCACGTTCTCCCAGACGTGCTCGACGTGCAGAAGGCACTGTTCGGTGTCGAACACCAGGAACCAATGGTCCTGACTGTTACTAACGGAGCTGGGTGAAGTCTGGTGAGGTTGCCGGCGAAGTTGGGTCATTCCGCGTTTCCATATCGAAATTCCAATAAGCGGTAGGCGACGCTGATCCAATCAGGAAGCGTCGCATTCGCATATGATCGTGAGGGGTGCCGCGAGGTGCTTCCCCTGGAGGGCCGCTGAGGAAGTAGCCGACCATCCTACTAGCCAGGCTGGGCCTCCTGCATGATCTTGCGGATGATGGCTGCGCCTTTGACGGTACGCCTCCCCGACACGAACCGCTGGTCGAGCGGGGTGGGGAGGCGAGACACGAGATCCGCCTCGATCAGGTGGTCCAGAACCCGCCGGATAATGCGCTCGTGAAGTTCGAGGGCCGTGGCGAGCTCTCGCCCTGTGTGGGGGCCTGCTTAGACGTAGGTCCTCAAAAAGACGGCGAGTTGTCGCGCGGTGAGGTCGGGTCCGTCACGCCGGACGTTACCTCACGCACGAAGACGCTCATTGAACCCCTCCGGCGAAGGAGCATCTTCTGGATGGAACCGGCGGACGGCGCCAACGCGCCTGCCGGACCGAGGAACCCGACCATGCTGCGCACGCCCATGCCCGTCCTGCTGTTTGGACTTCTGTCACTCGGCGCCTGCGCGGTGGCACCACCCTCCGGGCCACGGGTCTACGTCACGCCGCCGGAGGGCAAGGACCTAGCGCGCTTCCAGGGCGAGGACGCGGGCTGTCGGAACTACGCGCAGCAGAGCATCGGGTTTGGCGCCCCGCAGCAGGCAGCAAACGCCGGGGCTGCAGGAAGCGCTGCCGTCGGGACGGCGGTCGGGGCCGCCGCGGGGGCAATCGTCGGCGCGGCCGCCGGCAACCCTGGAGCCGGAGCGGCGATCGGCGCCGGCGGTGGCCTCCTGACGGGTTCAGCGATCGGCAGCGGGAACGCCCAGGCGTCGGCGGGGGAGCTGCAGCAACAATACGATGTCGCATACGTGCAGTGCATGGCCGCGAGTGGCAACCGCGCTCCTGCCGTCGTGGCGGCGCCATACGCCTCCGTTCCCTACGCCGTCTATGGCAGCCCGGCTTATTACGGCTATCCAGGCTACTACCCTCCCTATTTCGGCGCCCCGGCGGTTACCCTCGGCTTCTTCGGCGGCTATGGCGCACGTTATCACCGGCCCGCCTTCCACCGAGGGTTCTACGGCGGATACCGTGGTTTCCATGGCGGCGGCTTTCAGGGCGGCTTTCGCGGGGGGCGTCGGCACTGAGGCGGCTTGGTGGGCGAACCTGGTGACCAGCGGGCGCGAAGGCGTCCAGGTGGGCAAGTTGGACGGGTGCGCCTGACATCACCTCTTGCGTCTGCCACGGGCCATCGGCCCACCAGCTCAGGACAAGCCCCACCATGCTCCCGCAAGATTCCGCCTGGATTCTCTCGTCCGTCACCCAGGTGGTACGGCTGCCCGGCCTTCGCGGCGGCCCCGATCTGTTCATCGGCGAGCCTGTCCGCACTCTCCCGTTAACCGGTCATCGGCCCGGTCGGCTTGCGCGCTGGGGTGGGATTGAACGGGACACACGATTCCTTCGCTCCTCCGCAGAGGCGCGAAAACCCAGCAACTCTGCGCTTGGTGGGAAGGCTTGGGAAAGCGTGATGGCGGACAGGGTGGGATTCGAACCCACGATAGGCTTTTGACCTATACGCACTTTCCAGGCGCGCGCCTTCGACCGCTCGGCCACCTGTCCCGCGGCGGCGGGGTATACGGGGCCTCGGCCCCGGGGGCAAGCGGGGTCAGGCCGATTTCACCAAGGCGGCCAGCGCGGCCTCGAAGGCCGAGAGGTCGTGCCAGCGGGACGCCGCCGCCACCGGCCGCGTGACAAGGGGGCCGCCAGCGGCTCGGAGGCCGCCGTCGATCATGAGGTTGTCGTGCAGGCCGAAGGCTTCGAGGTGCAGCCCCTCGGCGTCCTCCCACTCGCCGTCCGGCCGCGGACGGGCCGCCGGACCGAGGAAGGCGCGGGTGCGCTCGGTGAAGGGGGTGTCGGTGTTGGAGTAGCCGGCGACCGGCCGGCCGAGGGCGCGCATGAAGCCGAGCTCGTACACCGTGCCCGGGTCGGCGGAGGGTCCGCGGAAGGGGGTGAGGTTGGCGATCAGCGCGTCGGCCCGCCGGATATGCGCCTCGTTGCGGAGGTAGATGGCGAGCCAAGCCTCCTCCGCGTGGTCTGCCTCGGGGCAGTCGACGGGATCGGTCGGGAAGATCCCGGTGGCGCCGTGACGCGCGCAGACGGCGCGCTTGGCCTGGGCGAGGGCGTCGGCGTCCGGCAGGAAGACCTCGGGACCGGCGAGATAGATGAGCATGCGGGACAAATAGCAGGTGCCCGGCCGCCTGCCACCAACCAGGGGTGGTTTCCGGCCGCGGGAGGCTCAGCCCCGCCCGCGCCGCTCCTCCACCTGGGCGGGCGTCACGCGGGGCATGTCGAAGAGGTCGGTGGTGCGGGCGTACCAGCCGGCGCCGTGCATGCGCCCGACCAGGCCGAGGCGGGGCGTGTCGACGTAGAGGCGGGCGGGATCGAGCATGCAGTCGTCGCGCACATGCACGGCCAGCACCTCGCCGAGGACAAGGTTGTGGGTGCCGATCGGCACCGTCTGCCAGAGCCGGCACTCGAGGGCGACGGGGCTCTCCGCGATTCGCGGCACCTTGATCTTCGCGGACGGGGCGGTCGTCAGTCCCGCCATGGCCACCTCGTCCACCCCGGGCGGGTAGTCGGCGCCGGTGACGTTCATCGCGGCCGCCGTCGCCTCGCTGACGAGGCAGAGCGCGAACTCGCCGGTCGCGCGGATGTTCGCCATCGTGTCCTTCAGCTCGGGCCCCTCCTCGCCGCCCATGCCGCGGGCGCCGACCCCGATGCCGACGACCACCGGGTCGTTGCTGAACACGTTGAAGAAGGAGTAGGGCGCGGCGTTCACGCGGCCCTCCGCGTCCCGGGTGACGAGCCAGGCGATGGGGCGCGGGACGATGGTGGAGACCACCAGCTTGTAGCGATCCCTCTTCGGCAGGGCCGCGAAGTCGAAGAGCATGCGGGGCTCCCTAGGCGGCGCGGTGGGGCGGCTCGGCGCCGTGGAGGAGCAGGGCGTCGAGGTTGTCGAGGCAGCGGAAGCCCATCGCGTCCCGCGTCTCCACGGTGGCGCTGCCGAGATGGGGCAGGAGGGTCACGTTCGGGGCGCGGTGGTACCCCTCGAAGATGGCCGGCTCGCCCGCGAAGACGTCGAGCCCCGCGGCGCGGAGATGCCCGCTGGCCAGCGCCGCGCAGAGCGCCGCGTCGTCGACCGTCGTGCCGCGGCCGGTGTTCACCACGATGGCGCCGCGCGGCAGCGTTGCGATGGCCGCGGCGTCGAGCCAGTGGCGCGTCGCCTCCCCGCCCGGGATGTGCATCGAGAGCACGTCGCAGGCGGCGAGGAAGCCGCTGTCCTCCGCGTGGTAGGTCGCGCCCTGCTCCTCCTCGGGCGGGAGGCGGGAGCGGTTGCGGTAGTGGATGCGCATGCCCATCCCGCGCGCCATCCGGGCCAGCTCCTGCCCGATGCGGCCCATGCCGAGGATGCCCAGGCGCTTGCCCTCGAGGGTCACGCCCATGAGCTGGGTGGGCGCCCAGCCCGTCCACTCGCGGGCGCGCAGCAGCCGCTCGGCCTCGCCGGCGCGGCGGGCGCACATGAGGACGAGGAGCATCGCGATCTCGGCGGTCGCGACGCTCAGCACCTCCGGCGTGTTCGTGACGGCGATGCCGCGGGCGCGCGCGGCGTCGAGGGCGATGTGGTCGGTGCCGACGCTGAAGGTCGCGATGACGCGGACGCTGGCGGGGAGGGCGCCGATGGTCGCGGCGTCCAGCCCGTCGCCGGCGGCGCAGAGGATGCCGTCGCAACCCTCCGCGGCCTGGAGCAGGGCGGCCGGCTCCAGCGCGCGGTCGGGCCCCTCGGGGCGGCGGACCTCGTAGTCCCGCGCGGCGCGGGCCTCCACGGCCGGGGGCAGCGATCGGGTCTGGAGGAGGGTCGGGCGCGGCATGGGCGGGAGGATGCCCGTCCGGGGCCGGGATGCAAGCCAGGGCCCGACCTTGCCAGGAAACGGGGCGCGGTTCAGGGTCCGCGTCGCTGATTCGACGGGAGGTTTGCGATGGAACTCGGGCTGAAGGGCAAGCGGGCGCTGGTGATGGGCGCCTCCAAGGGGCTGGGCCGGGCCATCGCGGAGGCGCTCGCCGCCGACGGGGCGGCGCTCGCCATCTCCGGCCGCGACGCCGGGCGCCTCGCGCCGGTCTGCGAGGCGCTGACGGCCAAGGGCGCCTCGGCCGCCCACGCCTTCGCGGCCGATGTCGGCCGGGGCGAGGACATGGACGCGCTGGCCAAGGGCGCCGTGGCCGCGCTGGGCGGGCTCGACATCCTCGTGCTGAACCACGGCGGCCCGCCGGCCGGGACGGCGTCGGACCTGACGGAGGAGGCGCTGGAGACCTGGTTCCGCCGCATCGTCCTCTCGCCGATCCGCCTGGCCAACGCGGTCCTGCCGGCCATGCGGGCGCAGAAGCACGGGCGCATCATCGCGGTGGGCAGCACGGGCATGGTGCAGCCGCTGCCGAACCTGGCGCTGTCCAACGTGCTGCGCGCCAACATCGTCGGCTGGGCCAAGACGCTGGCCGACGAGGTCGGGCCGGACGGGGTGACCGTGAACATCATCGCCCCCGGCGCCATCCGGACCGACCGCAGCGTAGAACTGGCCGGGGCGGCGGCGGCGAAGTCGAACTCGACGCCGGAGCAGGTGATCGCCGACCGCGAGAAGACCATCCCCATGCGCCGCTACGGCTCGCCGGACGAGTTCGGCAAGGCGGCCGCCTTCCTCGCCTCCGAGGCGGGGTCCTACATCACCGGCACGATCCTGCGCGTGGATGGCGGCGTGGTCCGGGGCTTCTGAGGCGTGGCGGGGGACCTGGGCGGCGCGCGGCTCGCCGCCGACATCGGCGGCACCTTCACCGACCTCGCGCTCGAGCGGCCGGACGGGGAGGGGGGCCTGGCGCGCTGGACCGCCAAGGTCCTCACCACCCCCGCGGCGCCCGAGCGCGGCGTGCTGGAGGGCGTCCGCGCGGTGCTCGCCAAGGCGGGGATGGGGCCGGCCGACGTCGCGCTCTTCATCCACGGTACGACGCTCGCGACCAATGCCGTGATCGAGCGCAAGGGCGCGCGCACGGCCCTGCTGACGACGGAGGGCTTCCGCGACGTCCTCGCGCTCGGCAACGAGAGCCGCTACGACCAGTACGACCTCAACATCACCCTGCCCGAGCCCCTGGTGCCCCGCCGCTGGCGGCTGACGGTGCCCGAGCGGCTGGACAACACCGGCCGCGTGCTGCTGCCGCTGGACGAGGACGCAGTGCGCGAGGCCGTCCGCCGCCTGCGCGCGGAGGGGATCGAGAGCCTCGCGATCGGCTTCCTCCACGCCTTCGTGAACCCCGCGCACGAGCGGCGCGCGGCCGAGATCGTGCGGGAGGAATGGCCGGGGCTGCCCGTCTCGCTCTCCTCCGAGGTGTCGCCGGAGATGCGGGAGTGGGAGCGCTTCTCGACCACCGCCGCCAACGCCTACGTCCAGCCGCTGATGGCGACCTATCTCGGCCGGCTGCGGGACGGGCTGGGGGAGGCCGGCTTCGCCTGCCCGCTGTTCCTGATGCTGTCCGGCGGCGGGCTGACGACGCTCGAGACCGCCGCGCGCTTCCCAATCCGCCTCGTCGAGAGCGGGCCCGCGGGGGGCGCCATCTTCTCCGCCCAGGTGGCGCGGCAGAAGGGCTGGGACCGCGTGCTCTCCTTCGACATGGGCGGCACCACCGCCAAGGTCTGCCTCATCGACGACTTCGCGCCCCAGACCGCGCGCAGCTTCGAGGTGGCGCGGATCGGCCGCTTCAAGAAGGGCTCCGGCCTGCCGCTGCGCATCCCCGTCATCGAGATGGTGGAGATCGGCGCGGGCGGCGGTTCCATCGCCTCGGTGGACGCGCTCGGCCGCATCCAGGTGGGGCCGGAGAGCGCGGGCGCCGATCCCGGCCCGGCCTGCTACGGGCGCGGCGGCGCGAAGCCCGCGGTGACCGACGCGAACCTGCTGCTCGGCCGCTACGACCCCGCGAGCTTCGCCGGTGGCAGCCTGGCGCTGCACCCGGAGGATTCCCGCCGCGCGATGGGCACCGCCCTCGGCACGCTCGGCCTCGCGCCCGAGATGGCGGCGCTCGGCGTCGTGGAGGTGGTGGACGAGAACATGGCGAACGCCGCCCGCGTCCATGCCATCGAGAGCGGCAAGGGCTATGACGGGCGCGCCATCATCGCCTTCGGCGGCGGTGGGCCGGTGCACGGCTACCGCGTGGCGGAGAAGATCGGCGTGAACTGCCTCCTGGTGCCCTCCGGCGCCGGCGTGGGCTCGGCGATCGGCTTCCTGCGGGCGCCGGTCGGCTACGAGGTGGTGCGCAGCCTCTACCAGCGCTTCCGCTCCTTCGACGCCGCGGCGGTGAACGCGCTGCTGGCGGAGATGTCGGCCGAGGCGCGCGAGGTCGTCGCGCGCGGCGCCTTCGGGGCGCCGCTGGTCGAGCGGCGCATCGCCTACATGCGCTATGTCGGGCAGGGCCACGAGATCGCGGTGGACCTGCCGGTGAAGACCCTCGCGGCCGCGGACGTGGAGACCGTGCGCGCCGCCTACGACGTCGCCTATGCCGGCTTCTACGACCGGCCGGTGCCAGGCAGCGACGTGGAGATCCTCTCCTTCGCGGTGACGGTCGCGACCGAGGTGGAGGCGCCGCCCCCGGTCGCCGAGGTGTCGGAGGCGCCCGCCCCCGCGCCGATCCGGCACCAGGCGGTGCGCGACACGGCGCGGGGCGAGGTCTCGGACTGGCCGGTCTACGACCGCGACGGCTTCGCGCCCGGCGCGGCGGTCGCCGGTCCCTGCATCGTGGCCGAGGCGGAGACGAGCACGCTGGTGGGACCGGGATGGACCTGCCGGATGGATGGGCTGGGGTACCTGGAGCTCATCCGCCGTTTATGACCCGTTTTCAGCTTAATGGATCAAACAGGTGTGGTTGCAATGCTTCCTCATCAGTCAAGATTGTTCCCGCCGGAGGGAGTGCTTCACGCGGTTTATCGGCAGTAACACCAAGACGACTAAGGTCGGCATCTGTTAATTCTTTGAATTCAACTCCAGCTTCTTTGAGCATGTCCAATGCGACTAGGCCAATTTTATCCCACTTGGAGCCCGTATTTTGCCTTGGCTTTGCTGCTACGACCCGTTTGATGCCCGCCTGAATTAGCAGGGTGGCGCACATACTGCAAACTGGCTTACCAACAACGTATGCATCGCACTCGAGGGCTTGCTGTCCTGCGAAAATCAGCGCGTTTTGTTCGGCATGTATTGTCATCGTGAGTTTTGTGTGAGGATCGTCTAGACGGTGAGCATTATCTTCAACGTTCGATGGGAAACCGTTGAAACCAATGGATATTAAGCGGCCCCGCTTGGGATTTACGATTGCGGCGCCGACCTTGGCCCGAGGATCCTTCGACCAACTCCCGACCAGTTTAGCAAGTTCTAAGTATCGCTCGTCCCATTTTGGCGATTCTTTTTGGGGAGTAGACTTAGCTTTTGTCATTTACTGCCATTTCTTAATGAAATCCGGAAGGATTTAATAATGGAATTTAAGCCGCCGCAAGTGCCTGCTGCCCTAGCCGCCATCCAGCGCCAGATCCAGTGGAACCGCCTCATCGCCGTGGTGGAGGAGCAGGCGCAGATCATGATCCGGACCGCCTTCAGCACCACGGTGCGGGAGGCGGGGGATCTCTCGGCGGGCGTGTTCGACCTTCGCGGCCGGATGCTCGCCCAGGCCGTGACGGGCACGCCGGGGCACGTGAACTCGATGATGGAATCCGTCGGCCACTTCCTCGCGAAGTTTCCGGCGGAGACGATGCGGCCGGGCGACCACTACATCACCAACGACCCCTGGCTCGGCACCGGCCACCTGCACGACCTGACGGTGGTGACGCCCGCCTTCCGTAACGGCGCCATCGTGGCCCTCTTCGCCAACACCGCGCACGTCATCGACGTCGGCGGCCTCGGCATGGGGCCGGAGGGGCGCTCGGTCTTCGAGGAGGGCCTCTACATCCCCATCGTGAAGTGCTTCGACCAGGGGCGCGCGAACGAGACATTCTTCGACATCCTCCGCGCCGGCACCCGCACGCCGGCGGAGCTGGAGGGCGACGTCTACTCCCTTTGCGCCTGCAACGACGCCGGCGCGCGCCGCCTCGTGGAGATGATGGACGAGTACGGGATGGAGGCGATCGACGAGCTCGCGGAGTCGATCTTCGAGGCCTCCTCCCGCGCGACGCTGGCCGAGATCGCCAGGCTGCCGCGCGGGGAGTTCGCTTCCGAGATCCGCTCCGACGGCTACGAGGCCCTCGTCACGCTCCGCGCCCGCATGACCATCGCCGAGGACCATATCGCGGTGGACTACGCCGGCACTACCGGCCTCTCGGGCCGCGGCATCAACGTGCCTGCTGCCTATTGCCGCGCCTACGCCTGCTTCGGGATCAAGTGCGTCGTCGCGCCGGAGGTGCCGAACAACTGGGCCTCCCTGCTGCCCTTCCGGATGACGATCCCCGAGGGCTGCATCCTCAACGCCCCGCGGCCTTTCCCCGTCAGCGTGCGCCACGTCGTCGGCCAGCTCCTGCCGGACCTGATGATGGGCTGCCTGCACCAGGCGGTGCCGGACCGCGTGGTGGCGGAGGGTTCCTCCTGCCTCTGGAACCCGCCGCTGCGCGGCGGCGGCCAGGTGAGCGGTGCCGAGGCCGAGCTGCCGGACTTCGAGGTCATCACCTTCAACTCCGGCGGCACCGGCGCGCGGCCCGGGCAGGACGGGCTGGACGGCACCGCCTTCCCCTCGGGCGTGCGGACCATGCCGGTGGAGGCGACCGAGAACGTGGCCCCCGTGGTGTTCTGGAAGAAGGAGCTCCGCGCGGGCTCCGGCGGGCCGGGCCGCACGCGGGGCGGCCTCGGGCAGGTCATGGAGATCGGCGCGCGGGACGACGCCGAGTTCGCCGTCAACGCCATCTTCGACCGCGTGGCCAACGCCCCCCGCGGGCGGGACGGCGGGGGCGACGGCGCCCCCGGCTGGGTCGGGCTGACCGACGGCACGCCGCTGCGCACCAAGGGCTACCAGGTCATCCCCAGGGGCAAGCGCCTGCGCCTGCTGCTGCCGGGCGGCGGCGGCATGGGCGACCCCGCGCGGCGCGACCCGGCGCTGGCCGCGCGCGACGTCGCGGACGGCCTCCTCTGAGCGCGCCGCACCTCTACGTCGACGGGGACGCCTGCCCGGTGCGCGACGAGGCCTTCCGTGTCGCCGAGCGGCACGGCCTGCCCGTCACGGTCGTCGCCAACGGCTCGCGCGGGGTGCGGCTGCCGGACTGGGTGCGGCGCGTCATCGTGGCGGACGGCCCGGACGTGGCGGACGACTGGATCGCGGATTCGATCCGCCCTGGCGACATCTGCGTCACCGCCGACATCCCGCTCGCCTCCCGCTGCCTCGCGGCCGGGGGCCACGCGGTCTCGCCGAGCGGCAAGGTCTGGGACACCACCAACATCGGCCAGGCCCTCGCCGGGCGCGAGATCTCCCGCCACATGCGGGAGGTGACGAACGGCCAGACACGCCACTCCAGCTTCAGCGCCGACAACCGCTCCCGCTTCCTCCAGGCGTTGGAGACGACGGTTCAGCGGGCGATGCGCGGCCCGGCGCCGCCGCCGCCGGCCATGCCCGACTTCTTCTCGGACTGAGCCTCCCGCAGCCGCTGGAAGAGCCAGACGAGGCCGAGCCCGACCAGCGCGCCCCAGGCGACCTCCCCGACCCGGGAGAGGAGCATGTGCTGCGGCGAGCCCGAATGGGGCACGAGGATGATGATGGTCGCCGTGATCGCGGCCAGCCGGCTCGCCGAGCCGACGTTGAGCGCGGCGCAGGCGAGCACCGAGAGCACCACGGCCAGGATGTAGAAGCCCAGGCCCTGCCCGAGGGTCAGCACCACGGCCACCGCGATCGCGCCTCCGATCGCCGAGCCGATCACCTGGTCCCGCCCCGTGTTCCGGGCCGCGCCGAACTCCGTCTGCATCACGGCGATGGCGGTGATGGCGCCCCAGAAGCCCTCGCGCAGGCCGAGCGCCTGGGTGGGGAGGTAGGCGACGACGGCACCGACCGCCGAGAGCAGCGCCTGCTGCGCGCCGGCGCCGAGGCGCTCCGCGAGGGGCATTGCCTTGGTGAGGTCGGTCACCCGGCGCTGGAGGCGATCGATCCGCCCGGCGAGGCGCGCGCCCGCCGGGCCGTCCGGCGGGGAAACGGGTGGGGAGGGGGCGGTCTGCATCACCCCAAGAAGACGCGGGCGCGGCCAAGGTTCCCGGCGCGTGCCGCCTGGGCCTGGATCGCGGGGGCGCGCGGGGCCATCATGCCCGACCCCTTCGGCAAGGCTTCGACATGGCACTCCGCTGCGACACCATCATCCGCGACGCCACCCTCTTCGACGGCACCGGCGCCCCACGCCGCCTGGGCGACGTGGGCCTGCGGGGCGACCGGATCGTGGGGGTGGGCGACCTTGGGGCCGCGACGGCGGACCGCGAGGTGATCGCGACGGGCAAGGCGCTGGCCCCCGGCTTCATCGACAGCCACACCCATGACGACCGCGCCGTCCTCTGCGGCCCCGAGTGCACGACCTGCAAGACGAGCCAGGGCGTGACGACGGTGGTGGTCGGCAACTGCGGCATCAGCCTCGCGCCGCTCCGCCTGACGGCGAGGCCCGTCCCGCCGCTGGACCTGCTGGGCGACGAGAGCTGGTGGGAGTTCGACAGCTTCGGCGACTACGCCCACGCACTGCGGACCCGCGGCTCGGAGGTGAACACCTACGCCTTCGTCGGCCACCAGACCCTGCGGGTGGAGGCCATGGGGGGCGACGTCTACCGCCCCGCGCGCGACGTCGAGATCGCGCGCATGCAGGACCGGCTGCGCCAGGCCATGGGGGAGGGGGCGAGCGGCTTCTCGACCGGCCTCTACTACCCGCCCAACGCCGAGGCGAAGACCGAGGAGGTGATCGCCGTCGCCGAGGCGATCCGTCCCTTTGGCGGCCTCTACTGCACGCACATGCGCGACGAGGCTGACCGCATCCTCGCCTCGATCGAGGAGACGGCGAAGATCGGCAAGCGCGCCGGCGTCGCCGTGCATGTCAGCCACCACAAGTGCTCCATGCCCGAGAACTACGGCCGCTCCACCCAGACCCTGCCGCTGCTCGCGGAATACGCGCGCACGCAGAGCCTCTCCTTCGACGTCTACCCCTACCCCGCGGGCTCGACCGTGCTGATGCCGGACAAGCTGCGCGACGACGTGGAGGTGATGGTCACCTGGTCGGTCCCGCACCCCGAGATGGCCGGGAAGTACCTCAAGGACGTCGCCCGCGGCTGGAACACCGACATCAAGACCGCCGCCGCCCGCCTGCTGCCGGCCGGGCAGGTCACCTGGCAGATGGACGAGGAGGACGTGCGGCGCATCCTCGCCCACCCGCTCTCCGTCATCGGCTCGGACGGCATCCCGCACGACGCGCACCCGCACCCGCGGCTCTGGGGCACCTTCCCGCGCGTGCTCGGCCACTACGTCCGCGACATCCGCCTCTTCAGCCTCGAGACCGCCGTGCACAAGATGACGGGGCAGGCGGCGGAGCTCTTCGGCATGACCGACCGCGGCGTGCTGCAGGAGGGGGCGATGGCCGACATCGTGCTCTTCGACCCCCACACGGTGCGCGACCGCGCGACCTTCGAGGACCCGAAGCAGCTCTCCGAGGGGATCGAGGAGGTCTGGTGCAACGGCGTGCCGACCTATGCCGCGGCCAGGGGCGCGACCGGCGAGAAGCCCGGCCGGCTGGTCACCCGCAACCGCTGAGGACGCGGGCGCCCCGCGGCGCCCGCGCCGGCCTCAGGCCGCGCGCTTCAGGTCGCTCCGGTCGATGACGGAGAGGTTCAGCGCCTTCAGCAGGCTGTAGATCGTGTCGATCTCCTCCGGCTTGGGCTTGGGCATCGGCGAGCGCATGAAGGGGCTCGGGATCAGACCGCGCAGCCAGGCCGCGGTCTTATAGCGGATGTGCAGCCGGCCCATGTCCGCGATGTACTCGTGCAGGTTGACCAGCCCGCTGTCCCAGACCCGGCAGGCGCCCTCGAGGTCGCGGCGGTCCCAGGCCTCGAGGTGGTCGAGCATGGGCTCCTTGGCGAAGGTCCAGAAGCCGCTCAGCGTGCCGTCGAACATGCCGGTCGCGCGGTACTCGTGGAAGCGGGACGCCAGCGCGCCCATGATGGCGACGGGCCTGTTCAGGCTGCGCAGCCCCTTCGCCACGATCCGGAAGCCGTCATAGGTGTAGGTCATCTTCCAGCCGACGATGTTCGGCACCTCGCGGCACATGTGCAGCGCGGCCTTCACGGGCAGGCCTGGGTAGAAGGGGAAGTCGCTGCCGCTGACGGGGTGCGTGATGATCGGCAGGTCCACCGCCCGGTCCTGAGCGATAACGGTGTCGAGCCAAATCTCGGGATAGGTGTCCGCGTCCCAGCAGGAGGTGACGTCCTGCGCGCCGCCCGGGGGCGTCACGAAGATGCCGTCGACGCCGAGCGCCTTCGCGTCGCGCGCGGTCTCCACCATCTCCTCGGTGCGGAGCGCCCAGGTGCCGGCGATGATCGGAAGCTTGCCGTGCGCCTCCTCCATCGCGATCTCGAGCACGCGGCGCTTCTCCTCCCGCGTGAGATAGAAGATCTCGCCCGCCTCGGGGTTCACGCAGAGCCCGCCCTCCTTCGCGAAGCGCGCGTCGTCGGCGTAGTAGCGGACGTAGCGGCGGAAGGCGGCCTCGTCGACCTTCATGGTCTCGTCGAAGGGCAGCAGCAGGGCGACGTAGCGCCGGTGGCCGATGGTGCTCATGGCGTTCCTCTCCGGCCCCGCCTCTCGGTGCGGGACGACGAGGGCATATGGCGGCGCTGGCGACCAGAAATCCATCTATAGTTATTCATCGCACCATCAACGCGGTGCATGATGCGCGCGGCATGATCGACCTCTCCCGCGTGGACCTGAACCTCCTCGTCGTCTTCGACGCCCTCATGGCGGAGCGCCAGGTGACCCGCGCCGCCGCCCAGGTGCGTCTGACCCAGCCCGCCGTCAGCCACGCGCTCCGCCGGTTGCGGCACCTCTTCGAGGACGAGCTCTTCACCCGAGGGCCCGGGGGCATGCAGCCGACGCAGCGGGCGCAGGACCTGCACGTCCCGGTCCGCGCCGCCCTCGCCCATGTCCGCGCCGCCCTCGGCAGCCGGACGAGCTTCGACCCCGCGACCGTCCGCCGCCGCTTCCGCCTCGCGATGACGGAGGTGATGACGCTGGAGGTGCTGCCCCGCCTCGTCTCGCTTGTCCGCCAGCGGGCGCCGGGCGTGGACCTGGCCATCCTCGGCAGCGGCGCCGGGGAGGCGGGGGAGATGGTGGCGGCGGGCGCGGCCGATATCGGCCTCGGCGTCCTGCCGCAGCTCGCGGACGGGCTGCTCTCGCAACAGCTCTACACGGACGCGCTCGCCTGCGTGGTGGACCGGCGCCACCCGCTGCTCCGGGACGGGCGGCTGGGTCTGGGGGACTACCTCGCCGCCGCGCACGTCACCGTCGCGGGACCGCGGCATGTCGGGATCGAGCTCGACGAGATCCTCGCCCGTCTGGGGATGGCGCGGCGGGTCGTGGCGGTGCTGCCGCACTACGTCGCCGTGCCCGCCGTGATCCTCGGCACGGACCTCGTCGGCCATGTCCGGGAGCGTCTCGTCTCGCTCCACGCCCGGCGCGACGAGCTGCTGCTCTTCCCGCCGCCGATCCCGGTACCGGTGCCGCCGCTCCGCTTCCTGCAGGTCTGGCACACCCGCGACGACCGCGACGCCGGGCACCGCTGGATGCGCGCGCTGGTCGCCGAGGCCGCCGGCGACCCGCCTCCGGAGGCCTGATCCCTAGAGCACGGGCACGCCCCGCCGCTGCGCCTGCCCCTCGGGCTCGAGGTGGATGGTGATCACCGCCTCGCCGATCTCCGCCCGCAGCGCGTCCTCCAGCCGGTCGCAGATCGCGTGCGCCTCTCCCACCGTCATGGCCGCGGGGACGACGAGGTGGAACTCCACGAAGCTCACGTCGCCGGAGGCGCGCGTGCGAAGGTCGTGCGCCTCGAGCGCGCCCTCCGCCCCCTCGGCGATGACGCGCCGGACGGCGGCGAGCATCGCTGGGTCGAGGGCGCGGTCCATCAGCGCGCCGACCGAATCGCGCACCATCGAGACGCCCGTCCAGACGATGTTCACGGCGACGAGCCCGGCCAGGGCCGGGTCCAGCCAAGCCCAGCCCGTCAGCGGCACCAGCGCGAAGCCCACCAGCACGCCGGCCGAGGTCCAGACATCCGTCAGGACGTGCCGCCCGCTGGCCAGGATGGCGGGGGAGCGCCAGGCGCGCCCGGCGCGAAGGAGGTAGGCCGCCCAGGCCGCGTTCAGCACCGTCGCCGCGCCGTTGATCGCCATGCCGAGCAGCGGCGCGTCCGGCACGGCCGGGTGGGCCCAGGCGCCGTAGACCTCGTGCAGGATGGCGGCGGCGGCGCCGATCACCATCATCCCCTCCAGCACCGCCGAGAAGTACTCGGCCTTCTGGTGCCCGTAGGGATGGCCCGGATCCGCCGGGCGCGCGCTGACGCGGAGCGCCAGCAGCGCGGCGACGGCGGCGACCACGTTGATGATCGTCTCCAGCGCGTCGGAGTAGAGGGCGACGCTGCCCGTGACCCACCAAGCCGCAAGCTTCAGCCCGAGCGCGACGAGGCTGACGGCCAGGCTGCCCCAGGCCGCCCGCATGATCCGGCTCATCCCGCCCCCCTCCGCCACCGGTCAGGCGCCGGCGCGGGCCAGCCCGGCCCAGGCGTGCCAGCCCATGTAGAGGCCGACGAGGAGGATCACCCCTGCCGAGACAAGGGGCGCGCGCCGCGTCACCGCCTCGAAGGCGCCGGACCAGCGCCGCTCCGCGTGGCGCATCCCGTAGGCGGCGCCGACGCCGACCGCGACCATCACCGCCGCGAGGCCGGCCGAGAAGCAGAGCACCAGCGCCACCCCGAGGCTGAACTCGCGAAGCTGCAGGCACAGCATGAGCACCGTGATGGCCGCGGGGCAGGGGATGAGGCCGCCCGTCAGGCCGAAGAGGACGATCTGCCCGGTCGTGACCTCCCGCCCGGTGAAGCGCCGCCGGATGTCCTCGGCATGGGCGCGCGCGTGCGCGTCCTGGTAGCCGGCCTCCGCGGCCGGGAGCGCGCCATGGTCATGCCCGTGCTCCTCGAAGGCGAGGGCGTACTCGTGCGCGTGGCCGCCATGGGCGAGGCGGAGGCGGGCGTCGAAGGCGTGCGGCTCCGGGACCTCCTGCAGCGATTCGAGGTAGCCGCCGCGGTCGGCGAAGGCGAAGGACTGCCGCGCGCCGCCGGGTCGGATCGTCTCCAGGCTCACCCCTGCCGCGGCCCAGGCGGGCGCGCCCTCGAAGCGCAGGCGCCAGCGCGGCGGCACCCCGTCCTCGAAGACCTCCAGCGCCGCCACCCCGTGCCCGGTGTCGATGCGCCGCACCGCCTCCGCGTGCGCGTGGTGCCCGTGACCATGCCCGTGCCCATGGTCGTGCGCGTGCTCATGCCCCCCCTGCGCGTCGCGCCAGCTTCGCCAGAGCATGAAGGCCGCCACGCCGACGATGATCACCGCCGAGAGAAGCTGGAAATAGGGCTCGGAGGTCTCGGCGTCGAAGCGGCCGGCGTAGTGGAGGCCGACCAGCGCCACCGCCCAGACCACCGCCGTGTGCGACAGCGCGGCCGAGAGGCCGAGCAGCACCGCCTGCGGCACCGTCCCGCGCACGGCGACGATGAAGGCCGCCATCATCGTCTTCGAGTGCCCGGGCTCCAGCCCGTGCAGCGCGCCGAGCAGGATGGCGGAGGGGATGAACAGCCAGGCATGGGCCGAGCCCTGCTGGATGATCTCGCCGAAGGATCCCATGGGAGGTCGCCTTACTTCATGTAGGTGCGGACGACGGCGAGAAGCTGGTCGACCGCTTCCTCGTCCAGCGCGCCCGGGTGCTTCTCCGCGTCCACGAGGTGCGAGCGGACGTGGTCCTCCACCACCTCCGCCATCAGCCCCGCCATGGCCGCGCGGGTGCTGGCGAGAAGGTGCATGACGCGCTCGCAATCGGCCTCGCCGTCGAGCGCGCGCTCCACGGCCTCGACCTGGCCGCGGATGCGGCGGACGCGGGCCAGCAGCTTGGCCCGGTCGCGGATGGTGTGGGTCATGCGCCGCAAGTGGGGTAGGGGGCTACCCTATGCAAGCGCTTCGCCCGTTCACCCGAAGGCGAGGCGCGCGGCCAGCCCCGCCGCCGCCGTGGCGCCGAGCGTGGGCAGCAGCCCGAGCCGCGTGCCGAAGAGCAGCGCCGCCGCCAGGGCCGCGAGGCCGAGCGCGAGGGGGTCGAGGCTCGCGGCCACCGGCAGGTCCAGCGCCAGCGGCCCCGCCTGGACCCGGTGCACCGCGGCGAAGAGCACCCGCAGCCCGAACCAGAGCGCGAGGTTCGCGATCACCCCCACCACCGCCGCCGTGACCGCCGCCAGCGCGCTCGTCAGCGCCCGGTTGGCGTGCAGCCGCTCCACGTAGGGGGCCCCGAGGAAGATGAAGGCGAAGCAGGGCGCGAAGGTCACCCAGACCGTCAGGAGCGCGGCCAGCACGGCCTCGCCCAGCCCGCCCGCGCCGTAGCCGGCGAGGAAGCCCACGAACTGCAGCACCAGCACCAGCGGCCCGGGCGTGGTCTCGGCCAGGCCGAGGCCGACCAGCATCTGCTCCGGCCGCAGCCAGCCATAGCCCTGCACGGCCTCCTGCGCGACGTAGGCGAGCACCGCGTAGGCTCCGCCCACCGTGACCACCGCGAGCTTCGAGAAGAACAGCGCGACGTCCGCGAGGACGCCGGCGCCGCCCAGCGCCAGGCCCGCGACCGGCAGGAGCCAGAGCGCGACCGCGGCCCAGCCCGCGCGCCAGGCGCTGGCCGCCAGCCGCGCCGGGCGGCCGGGGTCGGCGGCCATCACGGCGTCCAGCAGGGCGGGCGGGCCGTCCCGCGCCGCGCCGTGGGCGGCGCCGCGGAAGGCCCCGGGCGCGAGGAAGCCGACGAGGCCGGCCGCCAGCACCACCGCGGGGAAGGGCACGGCGAGGGCGTAGAGGGCGGCGAAGGCGGCCGCGGCCAGGGCCCAGGCCGCCCGCGTCCGCAGCGCCCGCCGCGCGACGCGGAGCAGGGCCTCGACGACCAGCACGAGCACCGCGCAGCGAAGGCCGAAGAACAGCCCCGCCACCAGCGGCACCTCGCCCAGGGTGACGTAGAGGATCGAGAGCGCGAGCATCACCGCCATGCCCGGCAGCACGAAGAGAACCCCCGCCGCCACCCCGCCCCGCACCCCGTGCAGCAGCCAGCCGAGATAGGTGGCGAGCTGCTGCGCCTCCGGCCCCGGCAGGAGGGTGCAGAAGTTGAGCGCGTGCAGGAAGCGGGCGTCGGAGATCCAGCGCCGCTCGTCCACGACCTCGCGGTGGAGAAGGGCGATCTGCCCGGCGGGGCCGCCGAAGGAGAGCAGGCCGATCCGCAGCCAGACCCGCAGCGCCGCCCCGAAGCCCGGAAGCGCCGGCAGGGCGCCGCGGCCCGGGAGGTCGGGGCCGGGCATCGCGTCCCGCGCGTGGGAGGGATCGGGCGGCGGGAGGCCCGCGCCGGGAGGGGGAGGGGAGGGGCGCAGGGCGGGGCTCCGGGCGAGGGTGGGGCAGCCTAGCCCGAACCCGCGGCCGCCGGAGCCCCCCGGCCTCAGCCGCGGGCGCCCGGCAGGCCGCGGAGGAGGAGCGGGGCGGATCGCGTCGCCAGCGGGATCGCCATGGCGCGGTAGGCGTCGAGGTCGCGCCCGCGCCCGGCCTCGGGGGCGGCGCCGGCGGTGCGGATCACGGTCGGCGGCGGGGACGCGCGGATGCTCATGCCGGCCAGGCCCGCCATGCCGAAGGAGGCGCGGGGCTGGTTGGACCAGCCGGGCTGCCAGGACGGCGCCGCCCCCGCGCGCTGCTCCTCCGGCAGGCGGAGCGCGACCTGCGCGCGGTAGGCCTCCGAGCGGCCCGGCGTCTGGGAATGGTAGTGCCCCGCCGCCACCATCCAGTCCCCGGCGCTCGCCTGCAGGCCCTGGAGGAAGCGGGCGGCGTAGCGCGCGTTGGCGAGGGGGTCGAAGGCCTCCTCGAGCGAGGCGAAGGCGTTGGGGTGGTGGTGCAGGTTGATCTGCATGCAGCCGACATCGATGATCCGCATGCCCCCGGCACGAAGCGCCCCCACCTCGGCAACCGCTTCCGCCTTGGTCGGGAAGAATTTGCCCCGTCCCTCCGCGTTCATCGTCCAGGGCCAGGGCCCTTCCTCGCCCGTGGCGGGGTCCCGCCGCCCCGACTCGACGCGGCCGATGGCGCCCAGGAGGCCCGCGGGAATGCTGTATTCCCGCTCGGCGGCGGCGATCGCCGCGCGGCAGAGCGCGGTCGGGGAGGGCTGGGCAAGGGCCAGGCCGGGCACCAGCAGGAGGAGAAGGGCGAGGAGGCGCATGACGCCCTCACCTCAAGACCCGTGCCAGTGCTGCCCGATGGCCGGCCAGCGAACGAAAGGCGAAAATTTCGCATTCGCGTGTTGGTGCGCTGCGGCAACCCCCTTGCGAAACCCGAGCCTCGGCGCTACGTTGTGCATTGCAGCGACGCCACTTCGCGTCGTTGTCTTTCTTGGACGTTTCCTCCCTAAACTCGGCGGTGCCCTCGGGCACCGCCTCTTTTTTTGCCCATGCCGCAGCGCGGCGCTCAGCCCCGCAGGAAGTCCCAGTCCGCGGCGACCAGCGCGGCCAGCAGCCGGTCCATGTCGGCCCGGAGCGTCGCGAGGCCGGGCAGGCGCTGCACGCGCCGCTCGTCCATGTAGAGGCTGCGCGCGATCTCGAGCTGGATGACCTGCACCCCGTCCCGCGGGCGCCCGTAGTGGCGGGTGACGTAGCCGCCCGCGTAGGGGTCGTTCCGCCGCAGCCGGTAGCCGAGGCCCGACAGCGCCTCCTCCAGCAGCCGCGTCGCCCGCGGGGCGGCGGCGGTGCCGTGGGCGTCGCCGAGGATCATGTCCGCCACCCGCCCGCTCTCGCCGGGCAGGGAGGGCATGGAGTGGCAGTCGATCAGCAGGCAGCCGCCGAAGCGCCGCGTCGTCTCCGCGATGAGGCCCGAGAGGGCGGCGTGGTAGGGCTCCCAGAGGCCCCGCACGCGGTCCGCCGCCTCGTCGAAGGAGAGGCGGCGCCGGTAGACGGCCTCGCCGCTCGCGACCACGCGGGCGATCGTGCCGAGCCCGGCGCCGACGCGGGGCGAGGCGCTGTTGACGAATTCCGGGAGCGGCCCGTCGAACATGCCGGGGTCGAGCTCCCAGGGCTCGCGGTTCGCGTCGCAGTAGACGCGGGGGAAGGTGGCGGCCAGCAGCGGCACGCCGAGGCCGGGGGCGCCGGCGAAGATCTCCTCCACGAAGCCGTCCTCCGAGCGCCGGAGCGCCACGGGGTCCAGCCGGCTGTCGGCCAGGAAGGCGGCGGGGTAGTGCCGGCCGGAATGGGGCGAGGCGAGCAACAGCGGCGCCAGCGGCTCCGCCGGCCGCTGGAGCAGGAAGGGCGGCGGCGAATCGAGGCGGTCGGGGGACTTGATCGGGAGGTCCATCTTGTTCCGAATCACCACAGCCGGGCGCGTCTGTCACGCATGCTTGCGCTGGCGCGGCGGGGCTTTTCCACAGATGGGGCGCCCGCGGCCGCCGCGACAGGCTTGCCCCCGCGGGAAGGGCGCGCTAAACGGCCGCCTCCGGCGACGTGCGCCGGTTCCCGTAGCGGATGGGCGCATAGCTCAGCGGGAGAGCACCTCCCTGACACGGAGGGGGTCACAGGTTCAATCCCTGTTGCGCCCACCATCCACCCCCTTGATTTCCTTCCGTTTCGGTTATCGACCCGTCGCTTGCGGGCGATGTATGATCGGGCGATGACGTTCCCCGCCCCCCCGCGCCGGGCCTGACCGGTGCTCTTCTCCCGCGCCGCGAGCCCGCTCGAGCCCCTCCTGCCGCGCGAGGCCGTCCTCTGGGCCTTCCGCCTCCTCCTCGGCCGCGAGCCGGGCGCGGAGGAGATCGAGACCCATCGCCGCCACCCCTCGCCCGAGGCGCTCCGGCGCGCCCTCCAGCCCGCCGCCTACCAGATTCCCGTCTGGCTGCTCGCCCCCCCGGCCTCGCCGCTCGTGCCCTGGATCCTCGAGCCGCCGAGCCTCGCCCGCCCGACGAGCCAGCTCTGCACCGCCGGCCAGTTCGACGAGCCCGACTACGCCGCCTGGTGCGCGACGATCGCGGAGACCCCCCGCCCGCACCGCAAGCAGTGGGAGTTCTGCTGGATCCTCGCCGCCCTCCGCGCCGCCGACGCCATCCGCCCCGGCGCCCGCGCGCTCGGCTTCGGCGTGGGGACGGAGCCGATCCCGGCCATGCTCGCCTCGCACGGGGTGACGGTGGTGGCGACGGATGCGCCGCCCGGGGTGGTGGACGTCCAGGGCTGGAGCGAGACGCGCCAGCACTCCTCGGACCTCTCGGGCCTTCACCGCCCCGAGCTGCTGGACGAGGCCGCCTTCCGCGAGCGCGTGAGCTTCCGCCCCGTCGACATGAACGCCATCCCGGCGGGGCTGCGGGGCTTCGACGCCTGCTGGTCCTCCTGCTGCTTCGAGCACCTCGGCGGCATCGCGGCCGGGCTCGACTTCGTGGAGAACTCGCTGGCGACGCTCCGCCCGGGCGGGGTCGCGGTCCACACCACCGAGTTCAACCTCGGCTCCAACGACCGCACGCTGGAGACGCCGGGGCTGAGCCTCTTCCGCCGGCGCGACATCGAGGGGCTGCTCGAGCGGCTGGCGGCGCGCGGGCACACGGTCTGGCCGCTGAACCTCCACCCCGGCGACAGCCCGCTCGACGCCTATGTCGACGCGCCGCCCTACGCGCTGCCCCACTTCAAGATCGAGGCCGAGGGAGAGGTGAGCACCTCCATCGGCCTCGTGGTGCAGCGCGGCGCCTGAGGCGCCCTAGCCCGCCCGGACGAGGACGTGGCGCTTGCGGCCGGCCGAGAGCTTGGCCGCCCCGTCCCGCAGGTCCGCCAACGTCACCTCCCGCGCGAGGTCCGTCACGACCTCGTCGTTCAGGCGCAGGCCGGACTGGCCGACCAGCCGCCGCGCCTCGCCCTTGCTGGCCGCGAGCCCGGCGGCGACCGCGAGGTCGAGCAGCCCGGCGGGGAGCGCGGCGGTGATGGCGGGCAGGGTGTCGGCCGCCACCCCCTGCTCGAAGGTCGCGCGCGCCGTGCCGGCCGCGGCCTCGGCGGCCTCGCGCCCGTGGAGGAGGGCCGTCGCCTCGGTCGCGAGGATCTTCTTCGCCTCGTTCACCTCCGCGCCGCCGAGCGCCGCCAGCCGCTCCGTCTCCTCCACCGACAGCTCGGTGAAGAGGCGGAGGAAGCGGCCGACATCGGCGTCCTCCGTGTTCCGCCAGAACTGCCAATAGTCGTAGGGCGCGAGGCGGTCCGGGTTCAGCCAGACGGCGCCGGCCGCCGTCTTGCCCATCTTGGCGCCGGAGGCGGTGGCGAGCAGCGGCGTCGTGGCCCCGAAGACCTCGGCCCCGTCCACCCGCCGGTTCAGCTCCACGCCCATGACGATGTTCCCCCACTGGTCGCTGCCGCCCATCTGGAGGGCGACCCCGTGGCGGCGCCGCAGCTCCAGGAAGTCGTAGGACTGGAGGAGCATGTAGTTGAACTCGAGGAAGGAGAGCGGCTGGTCGCGGTCGAGCCGCAGCCGCACGCTGTCCATCGTCAGCATCCGGTTGACGCTGAAGTGCCGGCCGATGTCGCGGAGGAAGGGGATATAGGCGAGGCCGTCGAGCCAGGCGGCGTTGTCGAGCATCAGCGCGTCGCCCGCACCGTCGCCGAAGGCGAGGAAGGAGGCGAAGCTGCGTCGGATGCCCGCCTTGTTCTCCTCGATCTTCTCCGCCGTCAGAAGCTGCCGCCCCTCGTCGCGGCCCGAGGGATCGCCGATCTTCGTGGTGCCGCCGCCGAGCAGCGCCACGGGCTTGTGCCCGCATCTCTGCCAGAGCCGCAGCAGCATGATCGGCAGCAGGTGGCCAACATGCAGGCTGTCCGCCGTGCAGTCGAAGCCGACATAGGCGGGCAGGGCGCCCCCGGCCATGCGGGCCGAGAGCGCGGCCTCGTCCGTCACCTGGTGGATGTAGCCGCGCTGGCGGGCCAGACGCAGGAACTCGTTCGTCATATCGGGCGTGCTGTCGGGCATCGAGCTGTCAATCGGACCTTGCAAAGCGCCCCGCGCCTAGCACAACTGGCGCCATGCTGCGAACCATCGGGCTGATGAGCGGGACCTCCCTCGACGGGGTGGACGCCGCCTATGTGGAGACGGACGGGGAACGGGTCGGGCGCTTCGGCCGGGCGCTGACCATCCCCTACCCCCCTGCGCTCCGGCGGGACCTCCGGGCGCTGCTCGACGCGGCGCCGGCCCTGCACGCGGCGGGGCGCCTGGCCGGGGACCCCGCGCTGCTGGACTGCGCGCGGCGCCTGACCGAGCACCACGCCGAGGCCGTGGCGGCGCTCGGTGCGCCCGCCGACCTCATCGGCTTCCACGGCCAGACGATCCTGCACCGCCCCGCCGCGCGCCCCGGCGAGCGCGGCCACACCTGGCAGATCGGCGACCCCGCCCTGCTGGCCCGCCGCACGGGGGTGGAGGTGGTGCACGACTTCCGCTCGGCGGACGTGGCCGCGGGCGGGCAGGGGGCGCCGCTGGTGCCCGTCTTCCACCGCGTGCTGGCCGAGGCGCTGCCCAAGCCCGTCGCCCTCCTCAACCTCGGGGGCGTGGGCAACGTGACCTGGATCGGGGAGGGGGGCGAGCTCGTCGCCTTCGACACCGGCCCCGCCAACGGCCCGCTCGACGACCTCGCGCGCCGCGCGCTGGGCCAGGACTGCGACCGGGACGGCGCGCTGGCCGCGGCGGGGCGGGTGGACGCGGCGGTCCTGGCGCGGCTCTCGGCGCACCCCTACCTCGCGGCCCCGCCGCCCAAGTCGCTTGATCGCCTCGACTTCGACCGCGCCATCCGGGAGGCCGGGGTGCCGGGGCTGGCGCCGGCGGACGCGGCGGCGACGCTGGCGGCCTTCTGCGCGGCCTGCGTCGCCGCCGCGGTCCGCCACCTCCCGGCGCCGCCGCGGCAGTGGCTGGTGGCGGGCGGGGGACGCCGGAATCCGGCCCTGATGCGGGCGCTGGAGGCGGCGCTGGCGGCCCCCCTGCGCCCGGCGGAGGCCGAGGGCTGGGACGGCGACGCGCTGGAGGCCCAGGCCTTCGGGGTGCTGGCCGCCCGCGTCGCCCGCGGCCTGCCCCTGACCTTCCCGGGCACGACCGGGGCACCCCGGCCGATGACGGGCGGCCGGCGGGTGCCGGCCTTCAGCTAGAAGGGCCCTTTTCTCAGCCTGGGTGGGTGACGGCGACGGAGGGCGCGGTCATGCCGAGCGACCCGGCCGCCATGGCGTTCTCCGCCGGGGAGCCCGCGAGGACGTAGCCGCGCTCGATCAGCTTGCGGGTGTAGTAGCGGTTGTACATGAAGGCCCAGACGACCATCGCGATGAGCGATCCGATCCCGAGGGTGACGATGCCCAGGGCGAAGAGAACCGCGAAGCCGCCGAGGAAGACGGCGAAGTCGCCGCGAAACAGGGCGGGCAGGGTGCCGAAGAACAAGGTGGTCCAGGAAAAGCCGTAGAAACCCTGCTTGGTCAGGCCGGTGGACGGCTGGTGAAGGGTAATTCGCTTGGCCATGGGTCGCTTCCCTTGAAGCGCCCTCAATATCGATTCCGAAACGAAATGGCAAGGCCGGCCCGCAGAAGGCAGGTTTGCAAAAGGTAAGGGGCGGCGCCCTCTCGGTGCGCCGCCCCTGGCCGTCGTTCCGGGTAGTAGGTTCAGTCCGCCGCCATCGACATCCGCGCGCGGTTGAGGACCGTCATGACGTGGTCCTGCGTGGCGTCGGCCACCCGCGCCGTCTGCTCGGGGGTGAAGACGTGGGTCGCGCCCTCCATCACCCGGTAGTCGATCTTGATACCCTTCTGGGTGTTCAGCTTGTCCACCAGCTTCCGCACGGAGGGCTCGGGCACCAGCTCGTCCGCCTCGCCGTGCAGGATGAGGCCGGAGCAGGGGCAGGGGGCCAGGAAGCCGAAGTCGTAGTGGCTGGCCGGCGCCGCGATGGAGACGAAGCCGCCCATCTCCGGACGCCGCATCAGCACCTGCATGCCGACATAGGCGCCGAAGGAGTAGCCGGCCACCCAGAGCATGGAGGCCGCCGGGTTCACCGCCTGCAGGAAGTCGAGCGCCGCCGTCCCGTCCGAGATCTCGCCGATGCCGCCGTCGTAGCGGCCCTGGCTCTTGCCGACGCCGCGGAAGTTGAAGCGGAGCGTGGAGAAGCCCATCAGCCGGAAGCGCTCGTAGAGCGCGTGCACGACGCGGTTGTTCATCGTCCCGCCATGCAGCGGGTGGGGGTGCAGAATGAGGGCGGTGGGCGCGTTGGGCTGCTTGGAGTGGTGGTAGCGACCCTCGAGCCGACCGTCGGGACCGGCGAACATGACCTCGGGCATCATCACCTTCCGCCCCGCAAGGGGCGTCTATCTGGGGTGGGCCGGTGCCCCGCGGAGGGCCGCCCCACCTGTTTCTTCATGGCCGGCACCCGGGACCCCATCCTGGAGTCGCTCCCGGACGGAGCGGGTTCCACCCGCGCCCCTCGAGGGAGGCCGCGGGCGGAGCCCGTTCCGCCGATGGAACCGGTTTCAGAACGTTCCGTCAAACCGGCCCCGCCCCCGCGGAGGGGGGTGGCCAGGGGCGACGGCGGCGCGTCCGATCCGTGTTCCGGGGGTGCCATCTGCCCCACGCGGCCTTCCGGTACGAGGGACAAGCGCAATATAGGCATCGCCCGACGGGATTCATAACCAAAACATGGCATGGCCTCATGAATCAGTATGCATGGCTGCCGCCCGCCTCCGTCCTGGCCTCGCGGGCCCGGCGGGGCGGTGGGGCTGACATGCGCCTTTCGACCCGCGGTCGCTACGCCGTGATGGCGCTGACGGAGATGGCGCGACGCGGACTGGACGGTGCCAAGGGGGCGCCGGTGACGCTGGCGGAGATCGCCCAGGCGCAGATGCTGTCGGCCGCCTACATGGAGCAGCTCTTCGCCCGCCTCCGCCGCGCCGGCCTGGTGCGCTCGGCCCGCGGGCCCGGCGGCGGCTACCGCCTCGGCCGGGCCGCCTCCGCCATCACGGTGGCGGAGATCGTGGAGGCCGTGGACGACACCATCGCCGGCGGCGCCGAGGCCGCGGAGACCCCGGACATGCCCCCCGACCAGCGCGACCTCTGGCGCGAGCTGGGCGAGCAGGTGCGCTTCTTCCTCTCGGCCATCACCCTCCAGGACGTGGTGGAGGGGCGCACGATGGGGCGCGCCGTGCCCGTGCCGGGGGCCGTCGCGAGCAACGGCCCGGGGGAGGAGGAGGGGTGACGCCCCTCTACCTCGACGCCAACGCCACCGAGCCGCTGCGGCCGGAGGCGCGGGCGGCGGCGCTCGCGGCCCTGGACCTGGTCGGCAACCCCTCCTCCGTCCACGCCGACGGGCGGGCGGCCCGGCGGGTGCTGGAGGAGGCGCGCGCCCGGGTGGCCGCGCGCTTCGGGGCGGCGGCGCGGGACGTGGTCTTCACCTCCGGCGGCACCGAGGCGAACGCGCTCGCCATCGCCTCCCTCCGGCGCGGGCGGCGCGTCCTCGCCGGCGCCACCGAGCACCCGGCCGTGCTGCGCGCCGCCGAGGGGGCGGAGACGCTTCCCGTCCTCGGCGACGGCACCCTCGACCTCGAGGCCATGGCGCGCGCCCTGACGGAGGGCGCCCCGGCCCTGGTCTGCCTCATGGCCGCCAACAACGAGACCGGCGTGATCCACCCGCTCGCCGAGGCCGCCGCCCTCTGCCGCCGGCACGGCGCCCTGCTGCACCTCGACGCCGTGCAGGCCGCCGGGCGCATCGCCCTTTCCTTCGCGGAGAGCGGGGCCGACAGCCTGGCCGTCTCCGGCCACAAGATGGGCGGCCCCAAGGGCGCGGGCGCGCTGCTGCTGCGGCCGGGGCTGGACCTCGCGCCCCTCGTCGCGGGCGGCGGGCAGGAGCGCGGGCGCCGGGGCGGGACCGAGGCGCTGCCCGCCATCGCCGGTCTCGGCGCGGCCGCGCTGGCCGCCGATCCCGCCGCCGCCGCGCGCCTCGCGCCCATGCGGGACGCGATCGAGGCCGCGCTCGGCCTGCCCGTCGCCGGCGCGGGCGCGCCGCGCCTGCCGAACACCGCCTGCCTCGTCCTGCCCGGCGTCCCCGCGGAGACCCAGGTGATCGCCCTCGACCTCGAGGGTGTCAGGGTCTCGGCCGGCGCCGCCTGCTCCTCCGGCAAGGTGGCGCGGAGCCCCGTGCTGGCGGCCATGGGGCTCGGCGAGGCGGCGGGCGAGGCCATCCGGGTCTCGCTGCCCTGGAACGCGCCCGACGACGCGGTGGAGCGCTTCCTGGCCGCCCACCGCACGGTCCGCGCGCGCCTGCGCCCCGGGAACGGGGGCGGGGCGCTCCGCGCGGTGGGCTGATCCGCGCCCGCGGGGCCTCGTCCGGGCGGCCCGCCTCGCCCATCTTGAGGGGATGACGGCCGCCCCGAACCGCCCCGCCTACCTCGACAACCACGCGACCACGCCGCCCGACCCGCGCGTGCTCGCGGCCATGCGCCCGTGGTGGGAGGCGAACTTCGCCAATCCCGGAAGCGTGGAGCACGCGCTCGGGCGCGAGGCCGAGGCGGCGGTGGAGGCGGCGCGGGCCCATGTCGCTGATCTCATCGGGGCGGAGCCGAGGGAGGTGGTCTTCACCTCCGGCGCGACGGAGTCGAACAACCTGGCCATCAAGGGCGCGGCCCGATTCGCGGCCGCCCAGGGCACGGAGCGCCGCCGGGTGGTCACGCTGGCCACCGAGCACAAATGCGTCCTCGAGAGCCTACGCGACCTCGCGGCCGAGGGCTTCGAGCCGGTGTTCCTGCCGGTGCGCCCCGACGGGCTGCTCGACCCCGAGTCCCTGCGGGAGGCGCTTGCCGTGCCGACGCTCCTCGTCAGCGTCATGGCCGTGAACAACGAGATCGGGGTGGTTCAGGACATCGCGGCCCTCGCCGCCATGGCGCGCGCCGCGGGCGCCCTGTTCCACACCGACGCCGCCCAGGCGGCCGGGCGCATGCCGCTCGACGTCGGGGCGCTAGGCGTCGACCTCCTCTCCCTCTCCGCGCACAAGCTCTACGGGCCCAAGGGGATCGGCGCGCTCTACGTCCGCCGGCGCCCGCGGGTGCGCCTCGCGCCGCTGCTCTCGGGCGGCGGGCAGGAGCGGGGACTGCGCTCGGGCACGCTGCCCGCGCCGCTCGTGGTCGGCTTCGGCGAGGCGGCGCGGATCGCGCGGCTCGAGATGGCGCTCGACGAGGGCCGGATCGCCGGCCAGCGGGACCGCTTCCTCGCGGCGCTGGAGGCGGGCATCCCGGGGCTGCGGGTGAACGGCGACCGCGCGCGGCGCGTGGCGGGCAACCTCAACCTCACCCTGCCCGGCGGGGTGGACGCCCAGGCGGTGATGGCGGCGGCGCCGGGGGTCTGCGTCTCGACTGGCAGCGCCTGCTCCTCGGCCAGCGTGGAGCCCTCCTACGTCCTCCGCGCGATCGGCCTGCCGGAGGCGGAGGCACGCGCGACCTTGCGGATCGGCATCGGCCGCTTTACCTCGCCCGCCGAGGTGGACCGTGCGGCGGCCGAGCTGTCGCGGGCCTGGAACGGGGTGCGGCACCGGGCGGCGGCGGAGTGAACGCCCCCACCGGCCCGCGGGCGAGGAGAGAACGATGCCGAAGATGACCTTCGTCGAGCGGGACGGAACGCGCCGCGAGGTGGAGGCCCCGCTCGGGCTCTCGGTGCTCGAGATCGCCCACAAGCACAACGTGGACATCGAGGGCGCCTGCGAGGGCAGCCTCGCCTGCTCCACCTGCCACGTCATCGTGGAGGCCGGCTGGTTCGCCAAGCTCGAGACGCCGACCGAGGACGAGGAGGACATGCTCGACCTCGCCTTCGACCTGCAGGAGACCAGCCGCCTGGGCTGCCAGCTCATCATGACGCCGAAGCTCGACGGTCTGGTGGTGAAGCTGCCCGCCGGCAGCCGGAACGCCGGATGACGCCTCCCGCCCCCTACGGCCGCGAGGGCGGGCTGTTCCGCGCCCTCCGGTCGGCGGCGGCGCGGGAATGGGACGCCTATTGCTGGCACCCCTTCGTGCGGGGCCTGGCCGAGGGCACGCTGCCGCTGGCGGCCTTCCGGCGCTACCTCGTGCAGGACTACCTCTTCCTCGTGCAGTTCGCCCGCGCCCAGGCGCTGGCGGTGGTCAAGGCCGAGAGCCTGGAGGCCATGTGGGCCAAGGGCGCCGTCGTGCAGGCCATCCTCGACGAGACGAAGCTGCACCTCGTCTACTGCTGGGACTGGGGGCTGGACGAGGCCGCGGTGCTGGCCGAGCCCGAGGCGCCCGAGACCGTCGGCTACACCCGCTGGGTGATGGACCAGGGCTTCCGGGGCGACATCCTCGACCTGGAGGTGGCGCTCGCCCCCTGCACGGTCGGCTACGGGGAGGTCGCCCGGCGGATCGAGGCGCATCCGGGCCGCCTTCGCGAGGGGAATCCCTACGAGAACTGGATCGTCCAGTACGCCAGCCCCGACTACCAGGCGGTGGCGCGCGCCTCCGCGGAGCGTCTGGACGCGCTCGGCGAAACCCATGGCGGCGCGGCCCGCCTCGCCTCCCTCGCGCGCGTCTTCGCGGAGGCGTCGCGGCTCGAGGCCGACTTCTGGCAGATGGGGCTCGACGCGGCGTGAGGATCCTAGTCGCCATGTCCGGCGGCGTGGACAGCAGCGTGGTCGCGGGCCTGCTGGCCGAGGCCGGCCACGAGGTGATCGGCGCCACGCTCCAGCTCTACGACCACGGCGCGGCCGTCCAGAAGAAGGGCGCCTGCTGCGCGGGCCAGGACATCCACGACGCCCGCGACGTCGCCGACCGCCTGGGCATCCCCCACTACGTGCTCGACCGCGAGAGCCGCTTCCGCGACGCCGTCATCGGCGACTTCGCCGACAGCTACGCCCGCGGCGAGACGCCCATCCCCTGCGTGCGCTGCAACCAGACCGTGAAGTTCCAGGACCTCGTGGCGCTGGCGCGCGACCTCGGCTGCGAGGCGCTGGCCACCGGCCACTACGCCCGGCGCGTCGAGGGGCCGGGCGGCGCCGAGCTGCACCGCGCGGCGGACCCCGCGCGCGACCAGTCCTACTTCCTCTTCGCGACCACCCGCGACCAGCTCGCCTTCGCCCGCTTCCCGCTCGGCGACATGCCCGACAAGGCGGCGGTGCGGCGCGAGGCCGCGCGGCTGGGCCTCGCCGTCGCGGAGAAGCCCGACAGCCAGGACATCTGCTTCGTGCCGGAGGGCCGCTACCACGACCTCGTGGCGCGGCTCCGCCCCGAGGCGGCGGAGGCGGGCGAGATCGTCGACGGGGTCGGGCGCGTGCTCGGGCGCCATCAGGGCCTCGCGCGCTACACGGTGGGCCAGGCCCGCGGGCTCGGCCTTCCCGGCGAGGCGGGGCTGCGCGTCGCCGCCCTCGACCCCGCCCGCCGCCGGGTGGTGGTGGCGCCCGCCGCCGCGATCCCGGTGCCGGAGGTCACTGTGGGGGAGGTGAACTGGCTCGCCGCGCCGCCCGAGGGGGCCTTCGCCGCCACCGCGAAGTTCCGCGCGCGGGAGGAGCCGCAGCCCGTGACGGCCGCCTGGGACGCGGCCTCGGGGCGCCTCGTCGTGAGCCCGGCGCAACCCGTGATCGCCGCCCCCGGCCAGGGCTGCGTCCTCTACGACGGGGACCGCGTGCTCGGCGGCGGGTTCATCCGCGCGAGCGTGCGGCGCGTGGTTGACAGTTCGGCGCCGGCGGCATAGTTCCGCGACCCCGGCAGGTGGCACGCTCTGGCGGGGTAGCTCAGCTGGTTAGAGCACGGCACTCATAATGCCGGGGTCACCGGTTCAAGTCCGGTTCCCGCTACCATTCGGCGCCGCCACCTGCCGGTCCCCACCCCCGCCGCCGTTCCGCCCCGCGCCATTCCCGGCCGGGCCGCGAAAGAACGCTGTAAGCTTCCTCCCCTAGACGACCCTCGTCCGCGAGCCCCGCGGGAACGGGAGGGTTTGGCGGATGGCTCCGATGGATGGTGGTTTCGGCCCGGGCGCCCTCGCCGCGCCCGGCCTCTCGGGTGCCCCGCGCCTCTCCGTGCTGCTCTGCGTGCGCGACGAGGCGGAGCGCATCCCGCCGCTCCTCGCCGCCCTCTCCTTCGCGGACGAGGTCATCCTCGTCGCCGACCGTTCGACCGACGGCACCGTCGGCCTCGCCAGCCGCCTCGGCGCCGTGGTGGTGGAGGGCGCCTGGCCGCTGGAGGGCGACCGCAAGCGGGCGGGGCTTGAGGCCGCGCTCGGCGAGTGGGTGCTGGAGCTGGACGCGGACGAGATGCCCGACGCCGAGCTCGTCGTCGCCGTTCGGCGCGTCGTCTCGGCGCCGGGCGGGCCGGACTACTACCAGGTCCGGATCGACAACCACGTCGGCGGGCGGCTGATCCGCCACGGCTGGGGCGGCTCCTTCGGCACCTCCTCGGCGGTCCGCCTCTACCGGCGCGGCGCGAAGTCCTGGGGGCCGCAGCGCGTGCACCCGCGGGTCCGCTTCACGGGGCTGGAGGGGTCGCGCCTGCCCGGCGCCCTCCGGCACGACGTGGACACGGACGTGTCCGACATGCTCGCGCGCCTCGACCGCTACTCGCGCCTGCACGCGGCGGACCTGCGGGAATCGGGGAAGCTGGGCGGGGTGCCGCGCAACCTCCTCCGCGCGGCCAGCCGGTTCTACAAGGCCTATGTGCGCCGCCGCGGCTGGCGGGAGGGGCACTGGGGCTTCCTGATCGCCCTCATGGCCGCGCTCTACCCGCTGCTCGCGACGCTTCGCGGGCACCTCGAGCGGCCGGAGGACTGAGGCCCGGGGCTGGGGAGCGCGGCGCGTGTGGTGGTGGCGCCTGCGCGGGGAGCTCGCGCGCTGGGACCGGGCCGGGCGGCGGCCGCGCCTCTGGCTGCGCGACGACGACGCGCGGGCGCCCTCGGCCGCGCTCGACTCGCTCCTCGCCCTCACCACGCGGCACGGGGTCCCGCTCGCCCTCGCGGTGGTGCCGCAGGGGGAGGCGCTGCCGGCCCTCGCCGCGCGCCTGGCCAGGGCGCCGCACGCCGCGGTGATCCAGCACGGGACCGACCACCTCGACCGGCGCGGCGGCCCCGCGGCGGAGTTCCGGGACGACACGCCCCCCGAGGCCGCCGCGGCCGCGCTCCGGGCCGGCGCCGCGCGGCTGCGCGCCGCCTTCCCGGCCGCCCTGCCGGTCTATGCCCCGCCCTGGAACGCGCTGCAGCCGCCGCTCCTCCCGGGCCTGCGGGCGGCGGGGTTCCGGGCCGTCTCGGGCTATGGCGGGATGGCCGCGGAGTGGTCGGGGCTGGAGCGGGTTGACGCCCACGCGGACCTGCTGCGCTGGAAGCCCCGGGCGCGCTGCCGCGGGGAGCGGCGCTTCGTCGCCCGCCTCGTCCGCGGCCTCGCGGAGCGGCGCCGGGAGGGGGAATGGTCCGTCCCGCTCGGCGTCCTCGCCCACCACCTGGACCACGACGCCGGCGCCTGGCGGCTGCTGGACGGGCTTCTCCGCGCGACGCCCCGCGAGGCCTGGGAGGGATTGCCGGCGCTGCTGCGCGGCTGAGGCGCCGGGACCCGTTGCCTTCCCGCGGGAATGACGCAACCTCCCGCCCGGGTCTCCCGCCCCGGAGCTATCGCATGAAGGTCCTCGTCCTCGGCAGCGGCGTCATCGGCGTCACCACCGCCTGGTATCTCGCCCGCGCCGGGCACGAGGTGGTGGTGGTCGACCGGCAGGAGGGCGCGGGGCGCGAGACGAGCTTCGCCAACGCCGGGCAGCTCTCCTACGGCTACTCCTCGCCCTGGGCCGGGCCGGGCGTGCCGCTGAAGGCCGTGAAGTGGCTGCTCATGCACCATCGCCCCTTCGTCTTCTGGCCGCGCCCCGACCCCGCGATGCTCTCCTGGCTCGCCCGCATGGCCGCGAACTGCACGGAGCGCGCCTACCGTCGCAACAAGGGCCGCATGGTGCGGGTCGCCGAGTACAGCCGCGTGGCCCTGGCCGAGCTGCGGGCGGAGACGGGCATCGCGTTCGACCACCGCGCGCGGGGCACGGTGCAGCTCTTCCGCACCCAGAAGCAGCTCGACCACGTCGGCGACGACACCGGCGTGCTGGATGAATACGGCGTTCCCTGGGAGCTGCTGGACCCCGCCGGCTGCATTGCCGCTGAACCGGCCCTCGCCCGCGTGCGGGAGCGCTTCGTGGGCGGCCTGCGCCTGCCCCAGGACGAGACGGGCGACGCCTTCCTCTTCACCCAGCGCCTGGCCGAGAAGGCGCGCGCGGCCGGCGTCGCCTTCCACCTCGGCGTCAGCGTCGCCGGCATCCGGGCGGAGGGCGGACGCGTCGCCGCGGTGGAGACCGACCACGGCGACTTCGCGGCCGACGCCTACGTCGCCGCGCTCGGCAGCCACACGCCGGCGGTGCTGCGCCCCCTCGGGCTGCGCCTGCCCGTCTACCCCATCAAGGGCTACTCCCTCACCCTGCCGGTGACGGAGATCGAGGCGGCCCCGGTCTCCACCGTCATGGACGAGACCTACAAGATCGCGATCACGCGGCTCGGCAGCCGCATCCGCGTGGGCGGCACGGCGGAGATCGCGGGCTTCAGCACCAGCCTCCGCGTGCCCCGGCGCGAGACGCTGGAGCACTCGGTGCGCGACCTCTTCCCCGACGGGGGCGACATCGCCGCCGCGCAGTTCTGGACGGGGCTGCGGCCGATGACGCCGGACGGCACGCCGGTGATCGGGCGCACGCCGCTGCCCAACCTCTACACCAACACCGGCCACGGCACGCTCGGCTGGACCATGGCCTGCGGCTCCGGGCGGGTGCTGGCGGACATCGTCTCCGGCCGCGCGCCCGAGATCGACGTCGCCGATCTTGGTATCGCCCGCTACGGCGGGCGCTAGGCCCCTTGGCATCCGGGGCGCGGCTGCCGAGATGCGGTGTCGGCGCGGCCGTCCCGGCCGGCCGCCGGCGGCTCCCCTTCCAAGGGACGGTCACGGACTGTAGAAATGCGCAAACCACGAGGGAGTGTCGCATAATGCTGCAGCTCGGCCAGGTCGCCCCCGATTTCGAGGCCCGGACCACCCAGGGCCCCATCCGCTTCCACGAGTGGCTCGGCGCCTCCTGGGGCATCCTGTTCAGCCACCCCAAGGACTACACCCCCGTCTGCACGACGGAGCTCGGCTACACCGCCCGGCTGAAGCCGGAGTTCGACCGTCGCGGGGTGAAGGTCATCGGCCTTTCCGTGGACACGCTGGACCGGCATGAGGGCTGGAACGCGGACATCGAGGAGGTCGGCGGCACCGCCGTGAACTTCCCGATGATCTCGGACCCCGACCGGGCGGTCGCGACCCTCTACGGGATGATCCATCCCGAGGCCGACGCGGCGGTGACGGTGCGGACTGTCTTCGTGATCGACCCGAGCAAGAAGATCCGCCTCATGCTGATCTACCCGCCGAGCGCCGGCCGCAACTTCGACGAGGTGCTGCGCGTGATCGACAGCCTGCAGCTGACGGACCGGCACAAGGTGGCGACCCCCGTGAACTGGAAGCCCGGCGAGCGCGCGATCGTCGCGGCCAGCCTCTCGGACGAGGAGGCGCGCGCGCGCTTCCCGCAGGGCTTCGAGGCGGAGAAGCCCTATCTCCGCTGGGTCGACCAGCTGGAACGGACCTGATCCGGTGGCGGGCGGCGTCGCGCCGGACTTCTGGGGGGCCGTGGGCAACACGCCCCTGATCCGCCTGCGCCGCGCCTCCGAGGAGACGGGCTGCGAGATCCTCGGCAAGGCCGAGTTCATGAACCCCGGCGGCAGCGTGAAGGACCGCGCGGCGCTCGGCATCCTGCAGGAGGCCGTCGACCGCGGCCTCCTCGTGCCCTTCCAGCCCGGCACGATCGTGGAGGGGACGGCGGGGAACACCGGCATCGGCGTGGCGCTGGCCGCCAACGCGCGTGGCTGGAAGTCGGTCATCGTCGTGCCGGAGACGCAGAGCCGGGAGAAGATCGACTTCCTCCGCATGATCGGCGCCGACGTGCGGCTGGTGCCGCCGAAGCCGCTCAGCGACCCCGGCCACTACGTGAACACCTCCCGCCGCCTCGCGGAGGAGATGGGCGCGGTCTGGGCGAACCAGTTCGACAACCTCGCCAACGCCGCGGCGCACGAGGCGACCACCGGCCCCGAGATCTGGGAGCAAACCGATGGGAAGGTCGACGCCTTCACCTGCGCCTGCGGCACGGGCGGCACGCTCGCCGGCACCGGGCGGGCGCTGAAGGCGCGCAAGCCCGGCGTGCGGATCGTGCTCGCTGACCCGCACGGCTCGGGCCTCTTCTCCTGGGTGAAGACGGGCACCGTCTCGGCCGAGGGGAACTCGGTCACCGAGGGCATCGGGCAGGGCAGCAAGGTGCCCGGCAACCTCCAGGGCGCGCCGATCGACGACGCCGTCCGCATCGGCGATCCCGAGGCGCTGGCGCAGTGCTTCGCGCTCCTGTCGGAGGAGGGCCTCAGCGTCGGCGGCTCGGCGGGGCTGAACGTGGCGGCGGCGATCGCGGTGGCGCGGGAGATGGGGCCGGGGCACACCATCGTGACCATCCTCTGCGACAGCGGCGCGCGCTACCAGTCGAAGCTCTTCAACCCGGACTTCCTGCGCGAACGCGGGCTGCCCGTGCCGCCCTGGCTCGCATGATCGGGGAGGCGATCGAGATCGCGCGCAGCATCCGCGCGCGCGACCCGGCGCGGCCGACGGTCGCGGAGTCCTTCCTCTGCTACGCCGGGCTGCACGCGGTGCTCTGGCACCGCCTCGCGCACCGCCTCTGGCGCGCGGGCTTCCGGGCGCCGGCGCGCTGCGCGTCCCATCTCGGGCGCTTCCTGACGGGCATCGAGATCCACCCGGGCGCGCGGATCGGGCGGCGGCTCTTCATTGACCATGGCATGGGCGTCGTGATCGGCGAGACCGCGGAGATCGGCGACGACGTCCTTATCTACCACGGCGTGACGCTCGGCGGCCTGACGACGAAGCCCGGCAAGCGCCACCCGACGCTGCTGGACGGCGTCGTCATCGGCGCGGGCGCCCAGGTGCTCGGCCCCATCGTCATCGGCCGCGGCGCGCGGGTGGGGGCGAACGCGGTCTGCGTCGACCCCGTGCCGGACGGCGTGACCGTCGTCGGCATCCCCGCCCGCCCGCCGGGCCAGCCCTGCGCGGACCCGACGGCCGGCTACGGCATCGCGCCCGGGGGGGCGGACCCGGTCGCCGAGCAGATCGCGGCGCTCCGGGCCGAGATCGCGGCCTTGAGGGAGCGGACCTCCCTCAAGGCCTGACGCCTCACCCCGCCTTCGCCTCGCGGCGGCGGCGGGTGAGGACGAACTCGGTGTAGCCGTTGGGCTGCGCCGCGCCCTCGAAGACGAGGTCGCAGGCCGCGCGGAAGGCCACGCCGTCGTAGCTCGGCGCCATCGGCGTGTAGGCGGGGTCGTTCGCGTTCTGCCCGTCCACCACCTTCGCCATGCGGCGCATCGTCTCCTCCACCTGCGCCCGGTCCACGATGCCGTGGCGCAGCCAGTTGGCGATGTGCTGGGCGGAGATGCGGAGCGTCGCGCGGTCCTCCATCAGCCCGACGTCGTGGATGTCCGGCACCTTGGAGCAGCCAACCCCCTGGTCGATCCAGCGCACGACGTAGCCAAGGATGCCCTGCGCGTTGTTGTCGAGCTCCGCCTGGATATCCTCCGGCGCCCAGTTGGTGTTCTCGGCGAGGGGGATGGTCAGCAGGTCCGAGAGCTTGGCGCGCTTGCCGCCCGCAGCCAGCTCGCCCTGGCGCGCGGCCACGTCCACCTGGTGGTAGTGCATGGCGTGCAGCGTGGCCGCGGTGGGGGAGGGGACCCAGGCCGTGCTGGCGCCGGCGCGCGGATGCCCGACCTTCTGCTCGAGCATGGAGGCCATGGCGTCGGGCGCCGCCCACATGCCCTTGCCGATCTGCGCGTGGCCGCGCAGCCCGCAGGCGAGGCCGACATCGACGTTGTTGTCCTCGTAGGCCGCGATCCAGGGCGCCTTGCGCATGTCGTTCTTGCGGACGACGGCGCCGGCCTCCATCGAGGTGTGGATCTCGTCGCCGGTGCGGTCGAGGAAGCCGGTGTTGATGAAGAACACGCGCTCCTTCGCCATGGCGATGCAGTTGGCGAGGTTGACGGTGGTGCGCCGCTCCTCGTCCATGATGCCCATCTTGAGCGTGTTGCGCTCGAGGCCGAGTGCGGCCTCCACCTCGCCGAACAGGGCGACCGCCCAGGCCACCTCGGCCGGGCCGTGCATCTTCGGCTTCACGATGTAGACGCTGCCGGCCGGGCTGTTCATCCGCTTGCCGCGGAGGTCGTGCAGCGCGATCAGCGAGGTGACGTAGGCGTCGAGGATCGTCTCCGCCGTCTCCAGCCCGTCCAGCGTCACCGCGTCGGTCATCATGTGGTGGCCGACGTTGCGGATGAGCATGAGCGAGCGGCCGCGCAGCACGAGCTCGCTCCCGTCGGGCGCGGTGAAGCGGCGGTCGGGGTTGAGGCGCCGCTCGAGCGTCTCGCCGCCCTTCTCGAAGCTCGCCGAGAGGTCGCCGCGCATGAGGCCGAGCCAGTTGCGGTAGACGCCGACCTTGTCCTCGGCGTCCACGGCCGCGACCGAGTCCTCGGCGTCCATGATGGTCGACAGCGCGGCCTCGAGGACGAGGTCGGCGACGCCGGCCTTGTCGGTGGACCCGATCGGGTGGTTGCGGTCGATCACGATCTCGAGGTGCAGCCCGTTCCGGGCGAGCAGGATCGCGGAGGGCTCGTCGGGGGTGCCGGCGTAGCCGCGGAACCCCGCGGGGTCGCGCAGCCCCGTCGTGCTTCCGCTGTTCAGCAGCACGCTCAGCTTGCCGCCCTCGACGCGGTAGGCGTTGGCGTCGGCGTGGCTGCCCTCCGCCAGCGGCGCGGCCTCGTCCAGCACCGCGCGGGCGCGGGCGATGACGGCGGCGCCGCGCTTCGCGTCGAAGCCCCGGGCCTTGGGGCCCTCCTGCGGGATGGCGTCGGTGCCGTAGAGCGCGTCGTAGAGGCTGCCCCAGCGCGCGTTGGCGGCGTTGAGCGCGTAGCGCGCGTTGTTCACGGGGACCACGAGCTGCGGGCCGGCCAGGCGCGCGATCTCGTCGTCGACGTTAGCGGTCGTGACCTCGAAGGGCGCCGGCGGGTCCAGCAGGTAGCCGATGCCGCGCAGGAAGGCCTCGTAGGCCTCGGGGTCCACCGGGCGGGCGGGGTTGGCGCGGTGCCACTCGTCGAGGCGGTTCTGCAGGCTGTCGCGGTCCGCCAGCAGGCCCTCGTTCTTCGCGCCGAGCCCGCGCAGGCTGGCCTCCATGGCCGACCAGAAGGCGGCGGCCTCCACCCCCGTTCCGGGAAGGGCCTCCTCCTCGATGAAGCGGCGGAGGACGGGGGCGACCTCCATACCCTGAGCGGCTGCGGACACGCGGCGTCCTCCTGTTCGTTCCCCCCGCCCCATAAAGCCCCGCGCGGTTCCCGGCAAACCGGTTCGGGGCCTTGCCCGCGCGCCCGGGCGGCGCGACCCTCGCCGGCCAACCCCCGCCCGGTGACCGATGACCGACCTCGCCGCCTACGCCCCGCCCCCGCACACAGGCCAGCACTGGGCGCTCTCCAAGCCCGCCGCCTCGGGCAAGGGGGGGGTGGTCGCCTCCCAGTCCCGGGCGGCGGCCGAGGCCGGGGTGGCGGTGCTCGAGGCCGGCGGCAACGCGGCGGACGCGGCGGTGGCCGCCGCCTTCGCGCTCGCCGCGGTGGAGCCCTGGAACAGCGGCCTGGGCGGCATCGGCTTCGCGGTGGTCCACCGCCCCGGCGCGGCACCGCTGGTGGTGGACTTCGGCCCCGTCGCCTCCGCCCGCGTTGATCCCGCGGCCTACCCGCTGACGGGCAAGTGGAAGCAGGACCTCTTCGCCTGGCCGGAGGTGGTGGGGGACGTGAACATCCACGGGCCGCTCTCCTTCGTCATCCCCTCCTCGGTCGCCGGCTACGACCTGCTGCGGGAGCGCTTCGGGACGGGGATGGGGCTGGACCGGCTGCTCGGCCCCGCGATCGCGCTGGCGGAGCGCGGGCTGCCCCAGGACTGGTTCACGCTGCTGAAGGTCTCCTCCTCCGCCCGTGTCCTGCGGCTCTACGAGGAGAGCGCGCGGATCTACCTGCCGGACGGGCTGCCGCCGAACCCGCCCTACCAGGGGGCGCCCGGCTTCTTCCCCATGGGCAACCTCGCCGAGACCCTGACGCGGCTGCGCGACCGCGGGCTGCGAGACTTCTACGAGGGAGGCCTCGCCGCCGACCTCGCGGCCGACATCGCGGCGATGGGCGGGGTGGTGGACGCGGCGGACCTCGCCGCCTGCCGCGCGACGGTGCGGCCGGCGACGCCGATCGCCTGGCGCGGCACCCACACGATCCACACCGCGGGCGGGCTGACGGCGGCCCCCACCATGGCCGCGGTCGTCGCCGGAATGAACCGCCTGCCGGTGGAGGAGGGGCCGGACGCGGCGTGGTACCGCGGCTTCGCGCGCGCCATGCGCGACGCCTACGCCGAGCGCCTGGCCGGCCTCGGCGCCGCGAAGGAGACGGCGGAGACCTGCACCACCCACCTGACCGTGACGGACGGGGAGGGGATGATGGTCTCGGTGACGACGACGCTCCTCTCCTCCATGGGCAGCCGGGTCGTGCTGCCGCGGACGGGCGTGCTGATGAACAACGGCATGATGTGGTTTGACCCCGAGCCCGGCAGCGCCAACGCCATCCGCCCCGGCGCGCGCCCGCTCTGCAACATGAGCCCGGTGACGGTCACCCCGGCCGGCGACGACACGAACCCGGTCATGGCGACCGGCGCCTCGGGCGGGCGGCGGATCCTGGCCAGCGTGCTGCAGATGCTCGCCTTCACGCTCGATTTCGGCACGGGACCGGAGGAGGCCGCGCACCGCCCGCGCATCGACGTCTCCGGCCCCGACGGCGTTACCGCCGACCGGCGGCTCGCGCCCAACATCCTCGACGGCCTCGCGCAGGACGGCGCGCTGGAGGTGGTGGAGCACGCGGTGCTGCCCGTGAACTTTGCCTGCCCGAACCTCATCGCGCGGGAGGGGGGCGTCGCGACCGGGATCAGCGACGTGATGTCGCCCTGGTCCGCGGCCCTGGCGGCGCGGGCCTGAGCCGCCAGGGTGAGCCGCCGAACGGGGCGCCTCACCCCGGCACCGCGACGGGCGCCAGGTCCTGGTACCAGGACTGCGCCTGGGTGAAGCCCCGCACCCGCGGCGAGAGCGCGCGCGGGTTGAGGTCGTGCACGGCCCAGAGCCACATCGCCTGGTCCACCAGCCGCGCGTGCAGCCGGGCGAGGATCGCGTCCTGCTCGCCCGGCACGAAGGCGTTGCGGGCCTCGATGCCCAGCCGGTCGGCCTCGGGGTCGTCGTAGAGGCCCCAGTTGAAGCCGGAGGTGCGCTGCGAGAGGACGGCGGGCCCGATGAGGCCGATCTCCGGGTCCCAGAAGCCCCAGGAGTTGTTGATCCCGTGCCGCCCGGCATTCTCGGGGCTGTCCGCGCCGGAGCGCCGGCGCCCGCGCAGCGTCTCCCACTCCAGCACCTCGAAGTCGACGTCGATGCCGACCTCGCGCAGGTCCTGCTGGATCGCCTCGTTCATCGGCAGGGGCTGCATCTGGCCGGAGCCGGAGGGGGCGATGACGATGCGGGCGCGGACGGGGTTGCGCGGCGAGAAGCCGGCCTCGCCGAGCAGCCGCCGCGCCTCGGCCTTGTCGTGGCGGAGGTCGAAGCGGGGCGTGCCGAACCAGGGGTGCCCCGGCGTCACCATCCCCTTGGCCGGCACCGCGAGGCCCTCCAGCATCCCCACCAGCGCGTCGCGGTCGACCGCGAGGTTCGCGGCCTGGCGCACGCGGAGGTCCTTGAAGGGGCTGTCGCCGACGAAGGAGAGCTGCCAGGGCCAGATATGCGGGTAGGTGTTCGTCACCATCCGCATCCCCGCGCGGCGAAGCTGGGCCGCGGCGTCGGGCGGCGGCGCCTCGATCCAATCCACTTGCCCCGAGAGCAGCGCCGCGACGCGGGCGTTGCCGTCGGGCACGGGCAGCAGCACCAGGCGGTCGGAGCGCGCCATGCGCGCGGCGTCCCAGTACTCCGCGTTGCGCACCATCTCCGCGCGCTGGCGCGGCACCAAGCGGTCCAGCCGGAAGGGGCCCGTGCCCGAGGGATTGGCCGCGAAATTGTCCCAGCTGCGCCCCGAGGCCTCCCAGCGCGCGGGGGAGGAGAGGAAGATGTTGGGCAGCTGGTAGGGAAACACCGCGTCCGGCGCCTTGGTGGTGATCGACACCGTCATCGCGTCGATCTTCCGCCAGGAGGCGATGCCGCCGGCGTAGAGCGCGGCCTGCGCCGCCTGCAGCCGGTCGTAGTGCGGCGCCTCGCGGTCGAGCAGCTTGGCGAGATTCCAGGTCACCGCGTCCGCGTCGAAGGCGGCGCCGTCGTGGAAGCGCACGCCGGGGCGGAGGCGGAAGGTCCAGACCCGCTTGTCCGCCGCGTCGACCAACCACTCGGTCGCCAGCGCCGGCCGCAGGCCGGCGGCGCGTCCGGCATCGGAGAGGTCCCAGGCGACCAGCGGGTCGTAGAGGGTGATGCCCATGAAGCGGCTTCCCTCCTGCCCCTGGGTGGGCTGGCCGGTGACGGTCGGCAGGTCGGCCAGCGTCATCGCCACCCGCAGCGTGCCGCCCGCGGCCTGGGCCAGGGCGGGATCGGAGAGCGTCGCGCCGCCGGCGAGGGCGAGGGGCGCGCCGAGGAGCTGGCGCCGCCTCATGCCGCGGGCGCCCCGGCGCGGGCGCGGAGCATCCCCAGCACCCCCTCGGCATCCGCGAGGTCGGCGTATTTCTGCCCCATGTCGAAGAGGCTCGCCTCGTGCGGCCCCTCCGCGCGGTCGCCCACGCAGTCGACCAGCACGAGCGGCCGGAAGCCGTGCGCCGAGGCGTCCACCACCGAGGCGCGCACGCAGCCCGAGGTGGTGCAGCCCGTGACGAGGAGGCTGTCGACGCCGCGGAAGGCGAGCCAGGAGGCCAGCGGCGTGCCGAAGAAGGCCGAGGCGTGGCGCTTCTCGGCCAGGAACTCGCCGGGCTGCGGCGCGCAGCCCTCGACGATCCGCGCGACCGGCGCGTCCCGCGTGAGGCGGAGCAGGCCCGGCACCTTCAGGCCGAAGGGCCCGGCGTCGGAACCGTCCTCCGCGCAGGTGTAGCGGACATGGGCGACCGGCAGGCCGAGCGCCCGGATCCGAGGCAGCAGCGCCGCGATGCCCGCGAAGGCGTCGGCGATGTTGTGGCCCCCGAAGACCGCCGGGTCCGCGAAGCCCTCCTGCGCGTCGATCACCAGCAGCGCGGGGCGCTCGCCGAGCCCCATGCGTCGGCCGAACTCCTGGCGGGCGAAGACGGGATCGGGTCCGGGCATCGGGGCTCTCCTTGCGTCCGCCGCGGGCGCAGCAAGGACGGTGCCACGCCGCGGGGCGGCAGCGCCACGATGGTGCTCGGGCGCCGGGCCCTGCGGCGTAGCGCGCGGCACGCGGATTGCTGGAACCCCAACGACGGGTCCTGCCCGATGACGCCCGATGACGCCCGATGACGAAGGATCGCCCATGCTCCATCGCCGCCGCCTCCTCGCCGCCAGCGCCGCCGGCCTCGCGCTGCCCGCCCTCGCCCGCGCCCAGGCCGGGTGGCGGCCGCGCCAGCCGATCCGCCTCATCGCCACCTTCCCGCCGGGGGGCCTCGCGGACGTGGTGGCGCGGCTCGTCGCCCCCGGCATCGGGGCCGCGCTGGGCGGCACCGTGGTGGTGGAGAACCGCCCGGGCGCCGGCGGCACCATCGGCGCCGACGCCGCGGCCAAGTCGGCGCCGGACGGGCACACGCTGGTCATCAGCCACGCCTCGCCCCACGGCATCGCGCCCGGCATCTACCCGAGCCTTCCTTACGACCCCGTCGGTGACTTCACCCATCTCGCCATGCTCTGCGACACCGCGAACGTGCTCATGGTGAACAAGGGCTCGCCCACGCCGACGCTGGACGCCTTCCTCGACCGGGCGCGGGGCGCGGGCGCGCGCTACGGCTCGTCTGGCATCGGCTCGATCACCCACCTGATGGGCGAGGTGCTCACGCGGGAGGCGCGGGCGCCGCGGCTCGACCACGTGCCCTACCGCGGCAGCGCGCCGGCCATGCAGGACCTCTTCGCCGGCCATATCGAGAGCGTCTTCGACCCGCTGACGACCAACGTCGCGATGATCCGCGACGGCACCGTGACGGCGCTCGCGGTCTCCTCCGCCGGCCGCGTGCCGGCGGTGCCGGAGGTGCCCACCTTCGCCGAGCTCGGCCTGCCCGCCCTCACCGCCACGACCTGGATCGGCGTGTCGGGGCCCAGGGGGCTGCCGCCCGCGGTCGCGGAGGCGGTGCAGGCGGCCGTGCTGGCGACGACCGGCCAGCCCGAGATCCGCGCGAAGATGGCCGACCTCGCCTCCTATCCCCCCGCCGCGCCGCTGACGGGCGCGGCCTACACCGCCATGATCGCCGCCTTCGCCGCCCACTGGACAGCCGTCGCAAAGGGGGCGGGGGTCACGGTCTCCTGACGCGGCCGCGGCCGGGGCGTCAGGCGGGGTGCCGCTTCCGCCGCGGCCCCGGCGGGTCCATCCTGGGGCGACGCTTCCTCCAGGGTATCGAATGACCGCCACTGACCCCGCGCTGATGAGCGCGGAAACGCTGCTCGCCCTCTACGCCCGCCGCGCCCTCAGCCCCGTCGAGGCGCTCAAGGCCGTGATGGAGCGGGTGGCGCGCCACAACCCCGCGATCAACGCCTTCGCCACGATGAGCCCGAACGCCCTGCGCCAGGCCGGCGAGAGCGAGGCGCGCTGGGCCGCGGGGCGCCCGATGGGCGTGCTCGACGGCGTGCCCTGCACGGTGAAGGACCTGCTGAACATGGCGGGCCTGCCCACCCGCCGCGGCAGCCGCACCACCGACCCCCGCCCGGCGACGGAGGACGCGCCGGCGGTCATGGGGCTGAAGGCGGCGGGCGCCGTCATCATCGGCAAGACCACGACGACGGAGTTCGGCTGGAAGACGCCCGGCGACTGCCCGCTGCACGGCATCACCCGCAACCCCTGGGACTTCAAGCGCACCACCGGCGGCTCCTCCTCGGGCGCCGGGGCGGCCGCGGCCGCGGCCTTCGGGGCGCTGCACGTCGGGACCGACGCCGGCGGCTCCATCCGCATCCCCGCCGCCTATTGCGGCATCGTCGGCATGAAGCCGAGCTACGGGCGCGTGGCGCAGTGGCCGCACGGCGCCTTCTCGGCCGTCGCCTGCGCGGGGCCAATGGCGCGGAGCGTGCGCGACGCCGCGCTGATGCTGAACGCGATCGCCCGCGCGGACGCGCGCGACCCCCTTTGCCTGCCCGACGAGCCCCGCGAGTGGCGCGCGGGCATCGAGGACGGGGTGCGCGGCATGCGGATCGCCCTCGTCCGCCGCTGGGGCTACGAGCCGCCGCTCGACGCGGACGGCGAGGCCGCCCTCGCACGCGCCGTCGACACCCTCCGCGCCGAGGGCGCCCTGGTAGAGGAGGCGAGCCCCGAGCTGCCCGACACGCGGCAGATCTTCGGCCGCGTCTGGGGCGTGGCGCTCGCCAAGCTCGTCGCGGCGACCCCCGAGGCCAAGCGGGGCGACCTCGACAGCGGCCTGGAGGAGGTGGCGCGGCGCGAGGGCGGGCTGTCGGCCATTGACTTCCTCGGCGCCGACGCGCTGCGGGTGGAGGCGGCGCACGCGATGGGCCTCTTCCACCTTCGCTACGACCTGATCCTCACCGCGGCCACCCCGACCGCCGCCTTCGCCGCCGACCAGCCGACGATCCGCCCCACGGACGCACTCTGGCGCGACTGGGCCCCCTGGACCTTCGCGCAGAACCTGACGCGCCAGCCCGCCATTGCCCTTCCTGCCGGCCTCGACGCGGAGGGGATGCCGCGCGCCGTGCAGGTCGTGGCGGCGCAGGGCAGGGACGACCTCTGCCTCCGCGGCGCGCGGGCGCTGGAGCGGGCGCTGGCCATGCCGGAGGCGAACCCGGTGGGCTGAGCCGGGCTTGCGCGGGGCGGCCCGCGGGTCCATCCCGGCCGCCCCCCGACCCATCCTCACGGAGAGACCCTTGAGCGAGACCACCGAAGCCCGCGTCCTCGACTGGCTGTCCGGCCGCCAGGGCGAGATGCTCGCCGCGCTGGAGCGCATGGTGAACACCGACGGCGGCTCCTACGACAAGCCCGGCGTGGACGCGGTGGGCGCCCAGGTCCGCGGCTTCCTGGAGGGCCACGGCATCCCCGTCGAGACCATCCCGGGGTCCCGCTTCGGCGACTGCCTGCGCGCGACCGTTGAGGGCGGCGAGGCCGGCGCCTCCGGCAACGTACGCCAGAACATCCTGCTGATGGGCCACCGCGACACCGTCTTCCCCAAGGGCGAGCCGGAGCGCCGCCCCTTCCGCGTCGAGAACGGCATCGCCATCGGCCCCGGCGTCGCCGACATGAAGGCGGGGCTGGTGATGAACATGTTCGTCCTTGCCGCCTTCAAGGCGGTGGGCGGCGCGCCGGGCCCGCTGGTCGCGCTCTTCACGGGCGACGAGGAGATCGGTTCCCCCGAGGGGCGCCCGGTGATCGAGGCCGAGGCGCGCCGGGCCCGCGTCGTCTTCAACTCCGAGCCCGGGCGGGCGAACGGGGGCGTGGTGACGGGCCGCAAGGGCGGCGTCTTCATGGCGGTCGAGATCGAGGGCCGCGCCGCCCATTCCGGCGGCAACTTCGAGGCCGGCATCAGCGCCATCGGCGAGCTCGCGGCCAAGGTCACGGCCATCCACGCGCTGACGGACCTCGCGCGCGGGATCACGCTCAACGTCGGCCTCGTCAGCGGCGGGCAGAGCGTGAACACGGTCGCGCCGTCCGCCCAGCTCCAGATCGACCTCCGCTACGTCGAGCCGGCGGACCGCGACGAGATCATGGGGCGCATCCACGAAATCGTCGGGCGCTCCTTCGTGCCGGGCACCCGCAGCGCGATGACCATCCGCGGCGAGTTCCTGCCGCTGACGCAGAGCGCGGCCGCCGCGAAGCTGTTCGAGGCCTATGTCGAGGCCGCCGCCGAGAGTGGCCTCTCCGTCACCGGCGACTTCTCCGGCGGCTGCGCGGACAGCGGCTTCACCGCGGCGGTGGGCGCGCCCACCCTCTGCGCGGTTGGCCCCGTCGGCGGCAAGGCGCACAGCCCGGAGGAGTATCTCGAGGTCGCGACCCTCGTGCCCCGCGCCCAGGCCGTCGCGCGCGCGATCCTGCGGCTGGACCGGGCGGGCCTCTGAGGCACCGGCCCGCGGCGGGCGCGGTGCCGGTGCTCCGCGCCCTCGCGATCCCCCTGCTGCTGCTCGCGCCCGCGGCCGGGCCTTCCGCCGCCTGCGCGCCGGCCGCGGCCCAGTCCCGGCCCGAGCCGCCGCGCCCGGCCTGCCAGGGCGGGCGGGACACGGTGGCCTTCGGGCGGATGCTGGTGGAGTACGGCATCGCGACGCTCCGCTACGGCATCGGGATCGTCCTCGTCTTCCTCGGGCTGGTCGTCATGGCGCTTGGCTACCTGCTCGTGCTCGTCGACCTGCTGTTCTGCTGGAAGTAGGCGGGGCGGTTGCGGGCGGGGCGGCCGCTCGGCATCGTCCGGCATGACCACTCGATTCCTGCTCAACCCCCGCCACGGCGTGCCCGGCGTGGTCGTCCTGCCGGAGGGCGCAGGGCGCCGCGCGCGGGCCGCCATCGCGGCCTGGCCGGGCTACGCGCCGACCCCGCTGCTCCCGCTCGAGGACGCCGCCGGGGCGCTGGGGCTCGGCGCGATCCACTACAAGGACGAGGCGCCGCGCTTCGGCCTCGGCTCCTTCAAGGCGCTGGGCGGCGCCCACGCGGTGTCGCGCGTCGTCGCGCAGGAACTCGCCCGCGCCGGGATCGCCCGCGCCGCCACCCCGGAGGACCTCGAATCCGGCCGCTACGCCGAGGCCGCCGCCGCCGTCACCGTCACCTGCGCCACCGACGGCAACCATGGCCGCAGCGTCGCCTGGGGCGCGCGCCGCTTCGGGGCGCGCTGCGTCATCTTCGTCCATCCCGGCGTGACCGCGGGGCGGCGAGAGGCCATCGCGGCCTTCGGCGCCGAGGTCCGGGAGGTGCCCGGCAACTACGACGATTCCATCCGGGCCTCCGAGGCCGCCGCGCGGGAGGGGGGCTGGCACCTCGTCTCCGACACCTCCTGGCCCGGCTACACCGAGGTCCCGCGTGAGGTGATGCAGGGCTATCGCCTGATGGCGGAGGAGGCGCTGGACGCCCTGCCGGACGCGCCCACCCACGTCTTCATCCAGGCGGGGGTGGGGGGCGTCGCGGCCGCTGTCTCGGTTGCGCTGCGGGCGCGGCACGGGCGCGGGCCGCGGCTGGTGGTGGTGGAGCCCCTCGACGCGGCCTGTCTCCTCGCCAGCGCGGAGGCCGGGGCGCCGGCGACGGTCGAGGGGGCGCTCGACACCATCATGGCCGGGCTGGCCTGCGGGGAGCCGAGCCTTCTCGCCTGGCAGGAGCTGGAGCGGGCCGCCTTCGCCTTCCTGGCCATCCCCGACGAGGCCGCGGCGGGGGCGATGCGCTTCCTGGCCCGCCGGACGCCTGCGGTGGAGGGCGGGGAGAGCGGGGTGGCGGGCCTCGCCGCCCTGGCCCTGGCCGCGCGGGACCCCGCCGCGCGGGCGGCGCTGGGCCTCGACGACGGCAGCCGCGTCCTCCTTTTCGGGACCGAGGGCGCCACGGACCGCGCGGTCTATGATCGCCTCGTGACCGCGGCGCCGGTTGACACGGCCCCCCTGGCCGCCCTTCTGGGATGAAGAAACCGCCATCTTTCCTGGAGAACCGCCCCTTGGTCCAGCGCCGCCACCTTCTCGCCGCCCTCGCCGCCGCCCCGCTCGCCACCCCCGCCCTGATCGGCCCCGCCCGGGCCCAGGGCGCCTGGCCGAGCGCCCCGGTGCGGCTCGTGGTGCCCTTCGCGGCGGGCGGGCCGACCGACGTGCCAGCGCGGCTGGTGGCCGACGAGCTCTCCAAGATGCTGCCCCAGCGCGTGATCGTGGAGAACCGCACCGGCGCGGGCGTCGTGGTCGGCTCCGACGTGGTCGCCAAGGCGCCGAAGGACGGGCAGACGCTGCTCTACACCACCATCGCCCACGCGGCGCTGCGCTCGATCTTCCCGCGCCTGCCCTTCGACCCGCTGGCCGACTTCACGCCGGTGGCGCTGACCGGCGTCATCCCGATGCTGATGATGGTGAACAAGGACCTGCCGGTGAACTCGCTGCCGGAGCTGGTCGCGCTCATCAAGGCCAATCCCGGCAAGTACGACTACGCCTCCACCGGCAACGGCGCGGCGCTGCACCTGGCGACGGAGCTGTTCCTGAACCGCGCGGGCGGGCTCAAGGTGAACCACGTCCCCTACCGCGGCTCGGCGGCCGCCATGCCGGACCTGCTGAACGGGACCGTCGCGATGATGCTGGACGTCGCCAACTCCGCGCTGCCCTTCGTCACGCGGGGCGAGGTAAAGGGGCTGGCCATCTCCGGCGCGCACCGCCTGCCGCAGGTGCCGGCCATCCCCACCTTCATCGAGGCGGGCGTGCCGGGCTACGAGGCCTATACCTGGCACATGGTCCTGGCCCCCTCGGGCACGCCGGAGCCGGTGGTGGACGCCGTCAACGACGCCCTGAACAAGGTGATGGCGATGGACAGCGTGAAGCAGCGCCTCTCCGACCTGACGATGGAGACCCGCTCCGACACGACGCCGGCCAGCGCGAAGAAGTGGCTCGACGACGAGATCGCGAAGTGGGAGCCGATCATCAAGGCCGCCGGCATCAAGGCCGACTGAGGCGGCGGGGCGGGGGAGGGACCCCCGCCCGCCCGTTCAGACCCCCGGGTCAGACCCCCTGGCCCATCGCCTTGATCGGCGGCGCGAGGTCGGGCGGCAGCGGGGACTCGTAGGGCCGGCCGCCCGTCCGCTCCTCGAACTCCGCCTTCGCGCGGGCGATCAGCGCGGGGTCGCGCAGCGCGTCCACCGCGGTGCCCGCCATCACCTTCGCCACGTGCACCATGCCCTTGTGCGCGGCGGGCGACTTGCCCTGGGCGGTGAGCTGCCAGGAGTGGAAGGGCGTGCCGATGGCGCAGGTGGCGCCGCGCGCCTGCACGGTCGGCACCGCCCAGGAGACGTCGCCGACATCGGTGGAGCCTACCCCGCCCTCGCCGCGGTTCTCGAGGGGGACGATGAGGTCGCAGAGGGTCTTGCCCTTCTCGACCTTCAGACCGTGCCGGCGATGTGCCGCGCGGATGTCCTCCTCGCTGAGCGTCGCCTGGATCTGCGCCGCGTAGGCCTGGTCGGCCTCGTCGAACTGCGGCGGGCCGAGGCGGAGGAAGTTGTCGTGCATCGCGCGCTCGAGCGGCGCGTTGCCGAGGAGGTTGGACACGGCGCTGACCACCGCCGTCTCCACCCGCGTCTCGGTCATCAGCGCGGCGCCATCCGCGATCTTGCGCACGCGTCCGACGAGGGTGTTCAGCTCCGGCAGGTCGCGCGCGCGGATGAGGTAGCGCACCTTCGCGCGGGACTGCACGACGTTGGGCGCGATGCCGCCGCCGTCGAGCATCGCGTAGTGGATGCGCGCGTGGTCGGGCATGTGCTCGCGCATGTAGTTCACGCCGACGTTCATCAGCTCCACGGCGTCGAGGGCGGAGCGCCCCAGCTCGGGCGCGGCGGCGGCGTGGGCGGAGCGGCCGTGGAAGGTGAAGTCGATGCGGGTGTTGGCGAGCGACACCGCCTCGTTCACGCCGGAGAAGGAGGCGGGGTGCCAGGAGATGGCGATGTCCACGTCCTTGAAGACGCCGTCGCGCGCCATGAAGCCCTTCGCCGCGCCGCCCTCCTCGGCGGGGCAGCCGTAGTAGCGCACGCGCCCGGGAAGGTTGTTCTCGCGGAGCCAGTCCTTCACCGCGGCGGCCGCGAGGAGCGAGGCGGCGCCGAGCAGGTTGTGCCCGCAGCCATGGCCGGGGCCGTTGGGCACGACCTCCTTGTGCTCGGCGAGGCCCGCCTCCTGCGAGAGGTTGGGCAGCGCGTCGTACTCGCCGAGGATGGCGATCACCGGCCCGCCCTCGCCGTACTCGCCCATGACGGCGGTCGGGATGCCCGCGAGGTCGCGCTCGATGCGGAAGCCCTCCTTCTCCATCATCGCCAGGTGCTCGGCGACGGAGCGCGTCTCGGTGTAGGCGATCTCCGGCATGTCCCAGACGCGGTCGGAGAAGGCGGCGTAGTCCTCGCGGCGGGCGTCCACCGCGCGCCAGACCTGTTCGTCGTTCCGCATGATCGATGCTCCTTCAGTCGGTGCCGAGCCGGGCGCGGGCGGGCGCGACGGCGGCGGCCTCGGGGTGGATGGTGACGAGGCGCCCGTCCTGCCACTGCATGAGGCAGGGGCGCGCCCGCGTGTTCTGGCCGCGCTCGTCGAAGGCGGCGCCCCAGCCGTTCGGGGTGCCCTCCTCGGCGATGTCGGTCGCGAGCATGGCCGCGCGCAGCCGGTCCTTGTCGAGCCCGCCGGCGCGCTGGATGCCGTCGAGCGCGACGCGGGCCCCGCAGAAGTTCGCGAGGCTGTGGCCCGAGCGCGGGTCGGCGCCATAGCGGCGGCGGTAGGCCTCGGCGAAGGCGGCGTTCCCGGGCGCCACGCGCTCGGCGATGGCGAAGGCCGGGAAGTCGATGCTCATCACCCCCTCGAAGCCGGCGCCGACGGCGCGCGCCGTGTCGGCCAGGCTGTAGCCGGCGCCGCTGCCGACCACCATGCGCGGGCGCCAGCCGACTTCGCGCATCGTGCGGAAGAGAAGGATGGGGTCGTTCTGGCCGGCCGTGTGCAGCAGCACCTCCGTCGAGGCCTCGCGCAGCCGCTGCACGGCGCCCGAGAGGTCGCCGGTGCGCGGCGGATAGGCGATGCGCTCCACCGCCTCGATCCCCGCCTCGCGCAGCCGCGCCGTCTGCGTCTCCGCGACCGAGTTGCCGTAGAGGGCGTCCTCGTAGAGCAGCGCGGTGCGGAGCGAGGCGCGCGGGCGGCCGAGCAGCGGCGCGAGGACCTCCTCCATCGCGCTCGCGGTCAGGCGGGCGAAGTCGCTCGCGCGCGGGCAGGTGCGGTAGAGGTTGCGGAAGCCGCGCTCCGTGATGCTGTCGGCGACGGCGCCGAGCTCGAAATAGGGAAGCCCCTGCGCCTCGCTCGCCTGGGTCGCGGCGAAGGAGAGGGTGGAGCCGTGGGTGCCGAAGAGTGCGGACACCTTCTCCGCCCCGCCCAGCCGCCGCGCCTCACCCACCGCCGCCGCCTCGTCCGCCGCGTCAGCGCGCAATAGGCGGACCGGGCGGCCGAGCAGCCCGCCGGCGGCGTTGCGCTCCTCGACGGCCATCTCCAGCCCTCGGAAGGATTCGTCACCGAGCAGCGCGGGCGCGCCCGAGAGCGGGTAGATCGCGCCGAAGCGCCACTCCGCCGCGGCGCTGGCCGCGGGTGGGGCAGGGGCCTGGGCGGCGGCGCCCCGGGCGCTGGCGAGGAGGGCCGCGGCGGCGAGCAGGCGGCGGCGCGGCGCGGCCGGGCGCATGGGGCCTCTCTTCCTCTCGGCTCTCGGTGGGCGCCGCAATGGTCGCCGCTGGGGCGCCGCCGCGCAAGGCCCCGGAGCAGGCAGCGCGGCAGGCGGCGCGGCGGCTTGACGGCCGGGGGCGCCGCGCCGACCTTCCGCCGCCCCCGCCGACGGAGTTCCCGATGCCGAGCCTTCCCGAGACCATGACCTTCATCGCCCACGGGGAGGGCGGCGGGCCGGAGGTGCTGGTGCCGCAGACCGGCCCCCTGCCGGTGCCGAAGGCCGACGAGGTGCTCATCCGCGTGCTCGCCGCCGGCGTGAACCGGCCGGACGTGGCGCAGCGCCTGGGCCACTACCCCCCGCCCAAGGGCGCGAGCCCCGTCATCGGCCTCGAGGTCGCGGGCGAGGTGGTGGCCACCGGCTCCGCCGCCGCGCGCTACAAGCCCGGCGACCGCGTCTGCGCCCTGACGAACGGTGGCGGCTACGCGGAATACACGGTCGCCCCCGAGACGCAGACCCTGCCCTGGCCGGAGGGCTTTGACGCCGTGCGCGCCGCAGCCATCCCCGAGACCTTCTTCACGGTCTGGGTGAACCTCTTCGTGCACGGGCGCCTCAAGGCCGGGGAGACGATGCTGGTGCACGGCGGCACCTCCGGCATCGGCTCCACCGCCCTGCAACTCGCGCGCGAGTTCGGCGCCCGCGCCTTCGCGACCGCCGGCAGCGCGGAGAAGGTCGCGGCCTGCCTCGAGTTCGGCGCGGAGGAGGCCTTCGACTACAAGACGCAGGACTTCGTCGAGGAGATGAAGCGCGTGGCCGGCCCCAAGGGCGCCGACGTCGTGCTCGACATGCTCGGCGCGCCCTATTTCCAGCGCAACCTCCGCGTGCTCGGGATGGACGGCCGGCTGGTGATCATCGCGACCATGGGCGGCAACGAGGTGGAGCGCGCGGACATCCGCCCGATCATGCTCAAGCGCCTCGTCGTCACCGGCAGCACGATGCGGCCGCGCAGCACCGCCGAGAAGGGCGAGATCGCCCGCGCGCTGGAGGAGAAGGTCTGGCCCGCGCTCTCGGCCGGCCGCGTCGGCCCGCGCGTGCACGAGACCTTCCCGCTCGCGGACGCCGCGGCCGCGCACCGGCTGATGGAGAGCAGCGCGCATATCGGCAAGATCGTCCTCACCCTCGGCTGAACCCGTGAGCAACGGCGGGGAGGAGCGGGGCGTCCGGCTCCGCGACCTCCGGGTCCTCGCCCTCGGCGTCGTGCTCTTCGGCGCCGGCTGGCCCATCACCAAGGACGCGCTCCGCGACGCGACGCCGCTCTGGTTCGCGACCAGCCGGGCGGGGCTGGCCGCGCTCGGCGTCGGGCTCCTGCTGCTCGCGCTCGGGCGCCTCTCCTGGCCGGGGCGGCGCGACTGGCCGGCGGTGCTGGCGGTCGGGCTGCTGCAGCTCGGCGCCTTCTTCGCGCTCACCCATGTCGCGCTGGCCGCGCTGCCCTCGGGGCGGATCGCGGTGCTGTCGAACGTCACGATCTACTGGCTCGTGCCGCTCTCGGTGCTCGTGCTCGGCGAGCGCGTGTCGCGCGTCCGCTGGATCGCGGCGGCGCTGGCGCTGGCGGGCGCCGCGGTGCTGCTCGGCCCCTGGTCGATCGACTGGTCCAGCCCCGGGGTCGTGCTCGCGAACGCGCTGCTGGTCACGGCGGCGCTTCTCTGGAGCATCTCCATCATCACGACGCGGCGCCTGCCGCCCGCGCGGCCGATGATGGAGCTGCTGCCCTTCTGCTTCGGCGTCGCCCTGCTGGTCCTCGTCCCCCTCGCGCTGCTGCGCGAACCCGCGGGCGGCCTCGGCCTTCACGCGCTGCCCCACGCCGCCTTCATCGGGCTCGTCGCGGCGCCGGTCGGCACCTGGTGCGTGATCGAGGCCGGGCGGCGGCTGCCCTCCACCGTGGCCTCGGTCGGGTTCATGCTCGGGCCGGTGATCGGCGTCGCCACCGGCGCGCTCTGGCTCGGGGAGGCCGTGGGATGGGACGTCTGGCTCGGCGGCGCGCTGATCGCGGCCGGGGTGGTGGTGGCGGTGCGGGGGTGAGCCGATGATCCTGAACGCGTCCGAGGCCGGGCAGGGGCGCCCCCTCGTCCTGCTGCACGGCCTCTTCGGCCAAGGCCGCAACTTCGGCGCGCTCAGCCGCCGCCTCGCCGCGCACCGGCGGGTCGTCGTGGTGGACATGCCCAACCACGGCACGAGCCCGCACGCTCCGCGGATGGACTACCGCTCCATGGCCGGGGACGTCGCCGAGACGCTCCTCGCGCGCGGGGTCTCGGGCGCGGACGTGATGGGGCACTCCATGGGGGGCAAGGCCGCGATGATGCTCGCCCTCACCGCGCCGGTCCTCGTCGGGCGGCTCGTGGTCTCGGACATCGCCCCCGTCGCCTACCCGCCGCGCTACGGCGCGCTGCTGGCGGCGATGCGCGCGGTGCCCGCGGGCGCGAGCCGTGCCGCGGCCGACGCCGCCCTCGCCGAGGCCGAGCCCGACCCCGCGACGCGCGCCTTCATCATCAGCAACCGCCTGCCCGACGGCTCGGGCTGGCGCATCGGGATCGAGGGCATCGCGGCCTCGATGGGCGCGATCCTCGACTGGTCGCCGCCCGCGGGCGCGCGCTTCGAGGGGCCGTCCCTCTTCGTCTCCGGCGAGCGGTCCGGCTACGTCCGGGAGGAGAACCGGCCGGCCATCCGGGACCTCTTCCCCGCCGCGCGCTTCCTCACGGTCAAGGGTGCTGGCCACTGGGTGCACGCCGACCAGCCCGAGGCCTTCGCCGCGGTGCTCGAGGGCTTCTTCCGGATCTGAGCCGCTACATCGCCGCCGGCACGCGGAAGCGCCCGGCCTTGTTGAGGTCGGCCGCGCGCCACAGGTACCAGGCGGCGGCCGAGCGGAAGGGCGCCCAGCGCTGCCCGATCGCGGCCAGCTCCTTCGGCCTGGGCTGCGCCTCCAGCCCGGCCGCGACGCGGTAGCCCTCGCGCACGCCGAAGTCATCCACCGGCAGGATGTCGGGCCGGCCGAGGGTGAAGATAAGGAGCATCTCCACCGTCCAGCGCCCGACGCCGCGCAGCGCCACCAGCCGCTCGATCAGCGCCTCGTCCGACAGGCGCGCGGCGGCGCGGCGCGTGGGCACCCAGCCGGCCGCGGACTTGTGGGCGATGTCCAGGATCGCCGCCTGCTTGGCGCCGGAGAAGCCGCAGGCCCGCAGCGCGCCGTCGGGCAGCGCCAGCACCTGCTCCGGCGTCGGGAAGGGCGCGTTGGGGGCGTGGGCGATCAGGCGGTTGAGCATCGCCTCCGCGGCCTTGCCGTGGACCTGCTGGTGGGCGATGGCGCGCACGAGCGCCTCGTAGGGCTCGCGCCCCTTCACGGGCTTCAGCGCCATGGCGCCGACCTGCGCGACGACGGGGCCGAGCACGGGGTCGGCGAGAAGGTGCTGGCGGGCGGCGCGGGCGCTCATGCCACCCCCCTACGCCAGCCGCGGCAGCAGCGCCACCGCCGCCCAGCCCGCCGCCATGGCCGAGAGGACCGCGGGCAGGGCGGCGCGCCAGAGGGTGGCCGGGCGCGTGCCGTCCGCGAGCAGCCCGCAGACCATCGCGGTGGTGGCGAAGGAGTGCATGGCGCCCACGCTGCCCGCGAAGTTGTGCAGCCCCGGCGCCAGCCAGGGCGGCAGCCCCGTGGCCAGCCCGAGCCCCGCCTGCACCGGCATCAGCGAGGAGGCCGCGCCGACGTTGCTGCCGGTGACCATCCCCGCCAGGAACCCGAGCGGCGGGATGGCGTAGGGCGCGAGCGGTCCGAGGGCGCCCGCCATGGCCCCCGCCAGCGCGGTCGCGACCCCCGAGCCCGCGATCCACCGGCCGAGCAGCACGTAGAGGATCATCGCCGCCGCCGGCCGCCGCATCCGTCGCATCGCCTCGCCCAGCAGCCCCGCCCCGTCGCGCCGCGCGGCCAGGAAGCCGAGCGAGACCGCCCAGAGCACGACCGCCACGTGCGTGACGGGCACCGCCGGCAGGTCGGGATAGGGCTTCCAGGCGGGCGCGCCGTGCCAGGACCGCGCGAGCAGCAGCAGCGCGCTGAGCAGCGCCCAGGGGCCGAGCGCGGCGAGGGCCCGGCGCCGCGCCTCGGCCCCCCGCGGCGGGGCGAGGCGCCACAGCGCCGGCAGCAGCACCGCGCCGCTCGCGGCCAGCGCCACCGTCTCCGGCGGCAGCACCCGGGCGCCGAGCAGCACCAGGGCCGCCAGCGCCGCCTGCATCCCCGTCTGCGCGAGCCGCTCCCGCGCCGGCACGGGTAGCCCGGCCCGCGCCAGCGCCGCCCAGGCGACCGGCGGCAGGGCCATCAGCCAGGCGGCCTGGGGGATGGCGGTGACGAGCGAGACCTCCGCCACCGGCCGCCCGGCCAGCGCGGCGCCGAGCGCGAGCCCCGGCCCCAGCCCGCCCCAGGGCACCAGCCACAGCGAGAGCAGCGCGAGCAGTCCCGCGGGACCGCCGCGCAGCCCCATGGCCCGCAGCGCGCCGAGGGCGAAGACCGCGCCCACCGCGAAGCCCGTCACGCTCTCCACGAAGGACCCCGCGAGGATCATGAGGTAGGCGCGCCGCGGCGAGGCGGGCACGGGCTCCTCCGCCCGCGGCGCGACGGCGAGGCTGAACAGCAGCCCGCCCGCCAGGATCACCACGGGCTGGACGCCGAGATAGGCGGCGCGGAGCGTCTCGGCCGCGAGGAAGCGGGGCAGGGGCGTCCCCTCCGGCAGCGCGAGCGCGACGCCGGGCAGGGAGGCCGCCAGCGCCAGGAGGCAGGCCGGAACCGGCGCCGCCCGGCCCGAGGCGAGCAGCGCGAGCAGGAGCAGGAGGGGCAAGGCCTGCAGGAGCGTGGTCATGCGCGGCGGCCCTCCCGGCAGGGGCCGGCCCGCCCAGCGGGTCGCGGCCCGCCCGGCGCGGCAACCAAACCCGCGATGCCCCCTTCTACGGCCTGGACCCCGCGCCGCAAGCGGGCCGGACCGGAGAACCGCTTGACGCGCCGCGACCCCTCCCATCCCTCCCCCTGGCGCGCGGACGGCGCCCGGTGACGGCCGACCCGCTCATCCTCACGCTCGGCTTCGACGAGGTCTCCTTCGCGCGGCTGGACGCGCTGCGCCGCGCCCATTTCCCGCCCGAGCGCAACCAGATCCCGGCGCATCTCACCCTGTTCCACGCCCTGCCCGGCGACGCGCTGGACGAGGTGCTGGCGGGGCTGCGCACGGCCTGCGCGTCGACTGCGCCCTTCGACGTCCGCTTCACCGGCCCCCGCTCCCTCGGCCGCGGCGTGGCGCTGGAGGCCGCGTCGCCGCCGCTCCTCGCGCTGCGCAAGGCGCTCGCCTATTGCTGGTCTGGCTGGCTGACGCGCCAGGACGCGCAGGGCTTCCGCCCCCACGTCACCGTCCAGAACAAGGTGACGGCGGAGGCGGCGGCCGCCCTGCTCGCGAGCCTCAGCGCCGGGTTCGAGCCCTGGGAGGCGCGCGGCGAGGGCCTGCTCCTCTGGCACTACCGCGGCGGCCCCTGGGAGCGGGCGGCGAGCCTTCCCTTTGCTGGCGGAGCCGCCCCTTAGCGGCGGGCGGGGTGGTGGCCGTTCTGGCCGCGCGCGGCGGCGGCGCGCTGGCGCAGGGCCTCGCTCCGCGTCATCGGCTGGCCCTGGGCGTTGAAGTCGGAGCTCGGCGCGGCGCCGCGCGACCAGCCCGGCCGCGAGACGGAGCCGGTGGCGCCCTGGGCGAGGGCGGGGCCGGCCCAGAGGGCTCCGAGGGAGAGGATCAGCGCGGCGCGCAGGGGCATGGTTTTCATTCCCAAATCGGTTCGACCGGGCGCCCTCATCGCGCCGTCGCGCCCCACGCGCAAGGCTGCCGTCGAGCCCCGCGCGCAAGCCGCCTCAGACGCTCGCCAGCAGCCCCGCCAGCAGCCGCGCGCGGGGGACGAGGCTGTCCTCGCGGATGTACTCCCCGAGCGTGTGGTAGCCGGCGCCGAGCACGCCCAGCCCGTCGAGCGTGGGAATGCCCATCGCCCCCGTGAAGTTCCCGTCCGAGCCGCCGCCCGCGCTCTCGTGCCCCATGCCGTGGCCGAGGGCGGCGGCCAGCTCGCGGGCGCGGGCGTAGAGCTCCATCACCGCCGCGTCGGGTTCCCAGACCGGGCGCGTCACGCCCCGGCGGACCTCCAGCACTGTATCGGGCGCCGAGGCCCGCAGCCCGAGCATCCGCGTCACCGCGCCGTCGAGGTCGGCCTGGCGGCGGGCCATGGTCAGGGCCTCGGCGTCGCAATGGGTGGCCACGCAGTTGACCCATTGGCCGCCCCGGATCACGCCGACGGAGTAGGTGGCGGCCTCGGTCGTCATCGCCTCGACCGCGAGGATCTGGCGGCACATCTCGCGGATGGCCGAGCGCCCGTCGGCGAGCTTCGCGCCCGCGTGGCTCGGGCGGCCGGTGGTGCGCAGGTTGAAGCGCGCGATGGCGTAGCGGCCGGTCACCACCCCGCCCATGGGGCTGTCGCCCTCGGGCCGGCCGGGCTCGGGCACCAGCACCACGGCGTGGCGCGCGGCCTCGGCCTCGATCAGGTCGCGGGTGGAGGGGGTGCCGACCTCCTCGTCGGGCGTCAGGAGGACGGTCACGGGGCGGGACGTGGCGATCCCCGCGGCTGCCAGCCCGCGCAGCGCCTCGAGCGCCAGCAGCGTGCCGCCCTTCATGTCGCAGATGCCGGGCCCGTAGCACCGCCCCTCCTCGCGCCGGAAGGGCAGGGCGGCGAGGGTGCCGACGGGATGGACCGTGTCGAGATGCGCGAGCACGAGGATGCCCGGCGCGTTGCCCGCCGGGTGCGGGAAGCGGGCGCGCACCGCGTCGCCGAAGCCCATCCGCCCGGGGACGCGCTCCACCCGCGCGCCCAGCATCGCGAGGTCGCGGGAGGCGAGGTCCATCATCCGGTTCACGGCCGCGGCGTCGAAGGTCGGGCTCTCGCACTCCACCCAGGGGCGCAGCCGGCCGAGGATGGCCTCGGCGTCGAAGGGAAGGTTCAGGGCGGGATGAGCCGGAAGGGCGTCCATGGCACGGGTCCTCGGTGGGGCAGGGCCAGCCTGCGCGATCGGGCGGTCCCGGTGAAGCCCCGCCCGACGTCCGGCCCGGTGCCCCGAGCCCTCGCCGGCGGGCGCCCTTTGGCGCGGCGGCGGGGCGGGGCTAGAGAGAGGGGGATGAGTGACCCCCTGAACGTCGTCCCGCGCCGCCTGGTGCCGATCGCCGGCCTCCTCGCCTGGACGCCCGCGGACCTCCCGCCCAGCGAGCAGATGATCCCCCTCGGCGCCGAGCACGCGGCCGAGCTGTCCGGCGAGGGGCCCACCCCGCGCCTCGACGCGCTGACCGAGGAGCTTCGCCGGCGCCTCGACCACGGGCGCGGCTTCGCGCTCCTGCGCGGGCTGCCGATGGGGGACGACCCCGCCGCGCCGCTGCGCGCGCTCGCCGCGCGCCTCGGCACCCCCGTGCCGGCCGCGCCCGCCACGGGCCGCCGCCACGTCGAGGCCTGCGACGCGCTGCTGCTGCGCGCGACCGCCCCGGCCGCGACCGCGCTGCGCCCGGCGGCGGGCGTGCACAACACGCTCCTCCGCACCGATCGCGCCGCGCTGGCCGCCCTCTACGAGGCCCGCGGCGAGCCGCCGGTGCCGGTCTTCTCGAACGACGGGGGCGTCTTCGCGGCGCGCTGGGACGACGAGGTGCTGCCCGCCGACCGACTGCCCGCCGCCCTGACGGAGGCGCTGGGGGAGCCGCTCGCGCTCGGCCTGCGCGCCGGGGACATCCTCGCGCTGAACCCCTTCCTCGTCTGGGCGGACCGCGTGCCCGGTGCGCTGGCCGAGGCCGCGCGGGGCGAGCCCTCGAGGCTGGACAACCCCGCCTTCGCCGGGCTCGCCTAGCGCCATGCGAATCCTCATCGCCAACGCCAACACCACCGAGGCCATCACCGAGCGCTGCGCCGAGGCCGCGCGCGGCGCCGCCTCCCCGGGCACCGAGATCGTGCCGGGCACGCCCCGCTTCGGCCCGGCCGTGATCTCGTCGGGCCTCGAGAACGCCATCGCGGCGCACGCCGTGCTCGACCTGCTGGCCGAGCACGCGGGGGCGGTGGACGCGGTGGTCCTCGCCGTCTCGCTCGACACCGCGCTCGAGGCCGCGCGTCAGCTCATGCCCTGCCCGGTGGTCGGCATGACCGAGGCCGCCTGCCTCACCGCCTGCATGCTCGGCAACCGCTTCGGGCTGGTGACCTTCGGCGGCACCGAATCCTACCGCCTGCTCGTGGAGCGGCACGGGCTCTCGGGACGCCTCTCCGGTCTGGTCGGCGTGGACTTCACGCCGCAGCGCGCGCTGTCCGACCCCGAGTCCGCCGTGCGGTCGGTCGCGGAGGGGGTGGCGGCGCTGGCGAGGGGGGGCGCGGACAGCATCGTCCTCGGGGGCGCGGCGCTGGCGGGGATGGAGCCGGCGCTGCGGGCCGCCTCGCCCGTGCCCCTGCTGGACGGGATCGCCTGCGGGGTGCGCCTAGCCGAGGCCCTCGTCGCCCTCGCCGCGCCCAAGGCGCGGCAGGGGCCGATGGCCGCGGTCCGCGGGCGGGACTCCGTCGGCCTCTCCCCGGCGCTCGCGACGCTGCTGCGCGGCGGCGACTAGGCCGGCAGCGCCTCGACCACCCGGACGAGAAGGGCGAGGTCCTGGGGCCGGGAGAGGCGGTGGTCGCCGTCCTTGATGAGGGTCAGCTCCACGTCGGGCCCGGGCAGCGCCTCCACGATCCGCAGCGCGTGCGACCAGGGCACGTCCGGGTCGGCCATGCCCTGCAGCAGCCGGACCGGCCCCTTGTAGGGGATGGGCCCCGGCAGCAGCAGGTGCCGCGCGCCCTCCTCCAGCAGGTGGCGGGTGATCGGAATGGGCTCGCCGTACTCCGAGGGCTGGCGCAGCACCCCCTCCCGCCTGAGGGTCTCGCGGTGCGCCTCCGTCAGCCGGGGCTCGATGAGCGCCGCCGTGAAGTCCGGCGCGGCGGCGAGGCCGACGAGGCCCCGCACCCGCTCCCGCCCGAGCCGCCGGGCGAGGAGGAGCGCGATCCAGCCCCCCATGGAGGAGCCGACGAGGACGAGCGGCCCCGGGGCGCGGGCCTCGATCACCCGGGCGGCGTCCTTGGTCCAGGCGCCGATGCTGCCCTCCTCGAAGGCGCCGCCGCTGATCCCGTGGCCGGAATAGTCCAGCCTCAGGAAGGCCCGGCCCCACGCGGCGCAGGCGTCGCGCAGATGGAGCGCCTTGGCGCCCTCCATGTCCGAGCGGAACCCGCCCAGGAAGACCACCGTCGGGCCCTGGCCCGGCACGGCGGCCCAGGCGAGAGGAATGCCGTCGGGGCGGGGGGTGGTGCCGCGGATCTCGTTCATCCGCCGGGGCTAGCCCGGCGGGGCCGCGCGGCACAAGCGGCGGCTCGGGGTGACGGGCGCCCCCACGCCTTGTAAGGGCAGCCCTGATGCCGCCTCCCCCGCCCACGGTCCTGCAGGTGCTGCCCGCCCTCGGCGCGGGCGGGGTGGAGCGCGGCACGGTGGAGATCGCGCGCGCGCTGGTGGAGGCCGGCGGGCAGGCTCTCGTCGCCTCGGCCGGCGGGCCGCTGCTGCCCGCGCTGGAGGCGGCGGGCGGGCGCCACGTCCTCCTGCCGCTGGACCGCAAGAACCCGGCCGCGCTCCCCCTCCAGGCGGCGGCGCTGCGGCGGCTGGTCCTGTCCGAGGGGGTGGGGCTCGTCCACGCCCGCAGCCGCTTCCCGGCCTGGGCGGCCCTCCTGGCCGCGCGCGCCTCGGGCGTGCCCTTCGTGACGACCTACCACGGCAGCTACAACGAGGGCTTCCCGGGCAAGCGCCTCTACAACTCCGTCATGGCGCGGGGGGACCGTGTGATCGCCATCAGCGAGCACATCGCGGCCCTCGTCCGCGCGCGGCACGGCGTCGGCCCGGACCGGCTGCGCGTCATCCCCCGCGGCGTGGACCCCGCCCGCTTCGATCCCGCCGCCGTCGACCTCGCCCGGCTTGAGGCGCTGCGCCGCGCCTGGGGCCTGCCCGGCGGCCGCCCCGTGGTCCTGCTGCCGGGGCGGCTGACCCGCTGGAAGGGCCAGGCCGTGCTGCTCCGCGCCGCCGCCCTCCTGCCCGAGCCGCGGCCGGTCATTGTCCTGGCCGGCGACGCGCAGGGGCGGGACGCCTACCGGGCGGAGCTGGAGGCGCTGGCAGCCGGCCTGGGCGCCACGGTGCGCCTGCCCGGCCCGGTCGAGGACATGCCGGCCGCGCTCCTCCTCGCCGACCTCGTCGTCCACGCGAGCACCGAGGCCGAGGCCTTCGGGCGCACGGTGATCGAGGCCCAGGCGATGGGCCGGCCCGTGATCGCCTCCGACCTCGGCGGCCCGCGCGAGACGGTGGAGGAGGGGGTGACGGGATGGCGCGTGCCGCCCGGGGACCCGGCGGCGCTGGCCGCGGCGATCGCCCGCGCCCTGGCCCGGCCGGCGGAGGCGCGCGCCGCCATGGCCGCCGCCGCCCGGGCCGCGGTCCTCACCCGCTACACCACCCGCGCCATGCAGGACGCCACCCTCGCCGTCTACCGGGAGCTGGCGTGAGCGCGCGGGTCCTCGTCATCAAGCTCGGCGCGCTCGGCGACGTCGTGCAGGCCTTCGGACCCTTCGCGGCCATCCGCGCGCACCACCCGGGCGCCGAGGTCACGCTGCTGACCACGCCCCCCTTCGCGGAGCTCGCCCGGCGGAGCCCCTGGTTCGACCGGGTCTGGGACTTCGGACGGCCGCGCGGCGCCGACTGGTCCGGGCGGCTCTCGCTGCTGCGCGCGCTGGCGGGCGGGCGGTTCGAGCGGGTCTACGACCTGCAGACCTCGCCGCGCTCCTCCCGCTACCGCCTCCTCGTCGGGCGCCGGGCCGAGTGGTCGGGCGTCGCCCGCGGCGCCAGCCACCCGCACGACAATCCCGGCCGCAACGCGATGCACACGGTGGACCGCCAGCGCGAGCAACTCCGCCTGGCCGGGATCACGGACTTCCCGCCGCCGGACCTCTCCTGGCTGGAGGCGGACCTCGCCGGCTTCGGCCTGCCGCCACGCTTCGCGCTCCTCATCCCCGGCGCCAGCCCGTCGCGGCCCGGCAAGCGCTGGCCCGGATTCCCGGCCCTGGCCGCGGCCCTCGCACGGGCCGGCCTGCCCGCCGTCGTCGCGGGCGGCGCGGGGGAGGCGCCGCTCGCCGCCGCCATCCGGGCCGCGGCGCCGGACGCCCTGGACCTGACGGGCCGCACGGGCCTCTTCCAGCTCGCGGCCCTCGCCCGCCGCGCGACGGTGGTGGTGGGGAACGACACGGGGCCGACCCACTTGGCCGGCGCGACGGGCCGCCCGACCCTCGCCCTTTTCGGGAGCGAGAGCGACCCCGCCCGCTGCGCGCCGCGCGGCACGGCGGTCTCGGTGCTGCGGCGGGAGCCGATCGCGGCGCTGCCGCCCGAAGAGGTGGCAGAGGCGGCGCTCCGCCTCGGCGGCCTGCCCGCCTGAGGGGCAGCGCGCGGCGCCGGCGGCCGGATCGCCGCCCGGCCCGCCCTTGCGCGGTCGGGGCGGGGGTGTCGAAGATGCGGCCCTGGAATCGTCCCGGCAGACCCAACGCGCAGCGGAGCAGCCCCATGGCCTTCACCCGTCGGAACCTCATGGCGGCCGGCGCCGCCGGCGCCGCCACGCTCGCCGCCCGCAGGGCGGGCGCGCAGGCGGCCGCGCGCTGGCAGTTCGCGACCCCCTACGCCGACACGAACTTCCACACGCGGAACGTGAAGGCCTTCGTGGAGGACATCCAGAAGGCGACGAACGGCGCGCTGCAGGTGCAGCTCCACACCAACGGCTCGCTGCTGCCCATGCCGCAGATCAAGCGCGGCGTGCAGCAGGGCCAGGTGCAGCTCGGCGAGATCCTCATCTCCGCCTACGGCAACGAGGACCCCTTCTTCGAGCTCGACGGCGTGCCGCTGCTGGCCCCGAGCTTCGAGGCGGCCGTGAAGCTCGCCGCCGCGGCGAAGCCCTTCGTCGAGGCGCGCTTCCAGCGCACCGGCCTCGCCATGCTCTACAACGTGCCCTGGCCCCCCGGCGGCTTCTACAGCAACGCGCCGATCGAGAGCCTGGACGCGTTGAAGGGAACCCGGTTCCGCACCTTCAACACGATGACCAACCGCTTCGCGACGCTCGTCGGCGCGAACCCGACCCTCGTGCAGGCCGCCGAGGTGCCGCAGGCCTTCGCCACCGGCGTGATCAACGGCATGGTGACGAGCGCGGCCACGGGCGTCGACACCCAGGCCTGGGACTACTGCAAGGTCTTCACCCCCGTGAACTTCAGCTATACCAACAACGTCGTCTTCGTCGGCCGCCGCGCGCTGGAGGCGCTGCCGGCGGCGCAGCGCGCGGCCGTGATGGAGGCGGCGAAGGCGGCGCAGTCCCGCGGGCTGGAGATGGCCCGCGCCTCGGAGAAGGAGGCCCAGGACACCCTCGTCGCCCGCGGCCTGAAGCTCGAGCAGCCGAGCCAGGCGCTGCGCGACGGCCTCAACCGGATCAGCGCCACCATGACGGAGGAGTGGGCGACGAAGGCGGGCGAGGACGGCCGGAAGCTCCTCGACGCCTACAAGGCCGCCTGAGCGCGGCGCGGTGATCCGGCGGGGGCTGGACGCCCTTTACGCGGTCGGCGCGGCCCTGGCCGCGCTCTCGCTCCTCGGCATCTTCCTGGTCATGATGGCCCAGGTCGTCTGCCGCTCCCTGAACCTCCAGTTCCCGGGGGCGGACGACATCAGCGCCTATCTCTGCGTCTCCACGACCTTCTTCGCCCTCGCCCTCACCTTCAAGCGCGGCGAGCTGATCCGGGTCGGCCTGCTTCTGGAGAAGCTCTCGCCCGGCCCGCGGCGGGTGATGGAGCTGGTGGCGCTCACCTTCGCCGCCGTCGGCTGCGCCTACGCGGTGTGGTGGACGGCGGACGACGTCCTCTTCTCGATCGAGATCGAGGACATGGCGCAGGGCGCGCTCGCCATCCCCCTCTGGATCCCCAAGCTCGCCATGCCGCTCGGCGCCGGCATCCTCCTCGTCGCCGTGCTGGACGAGCTGGCGACGGTGCTCCGCGGCGGGCGCCCGAACTACGTGATCGCCGCGGAAGAGCGTGCCGCGCGCGGCGACTTCTCGGCCGAGGTATAGACCGCGATGGAACTGCTCGAGCTCTCGGGCCTCCTGCTCCTGCTCCTCGGCCTGCTTCTCGCCGGCGGGCTCTGGATCGGGATGAGCCTCGCGCTGGTCGGCTTCGTCGCCGTCAGCTTCGTCCATCCCCAGCCCGGCACCTACCTCGCCAGCGCCTTCTGGGAGGCGACGGGCTCCTGGACCCTCGCGGCGCTGCCGATGTTCGTCTGGATGGGCGAGATCCTGTTCCGCACGAAGCTGTCGGAGGAGCTCTTCAACGGCCTCGCGCCCTGGGTACGGCGCATCCCCGGGCGGCTGCTGCACGTGAACATCCTCGCCTGCGGGATCTTCGGGTCCGTGTCGGGCTCCTCCGCCGCGACCTGCGCCACCGTCTCCAAGATCGCGCTGCCCGAGCTCAAGCGGCGCGGCTACGACGAGGATGTCGCGATCGGCAGCCTCGCCACCTCCGGCACGCTCGGGATCATGATCCCACCCTCGATCATCATGGTCGTCTACGCCGTCGCGGCGGAGGTCTCGATCGTGCGGGTCTTCATCGCGGGCTGCATCCCCGGGCTGATCGTGATGGTGCTGTTCAGCCTCTACATCGCGGTCTGGGCGCTGCTGAACCCGAAGAAGCAGCCGCCGATGGAGCCGCGGATGAGCTTCACGGAGAAGATGCGCGAATCGGCGCAGCTCATCCCCTGCGGCATCCTCATCGTCGGCGTCATCGGCACAATGTTCGTGGGCTGGGCCACGGCGACCGAGGCCGCCGCCTTCGGGGTGCTCGGCAGCCTCCTCCTCGCGGCCGTCACGCGCTGCCTCACCTGGGAGAGCTTCCGCGACAGCCTCACGGGCGCCACGCGCCTCTCCTGCATGATCATGTTCATCCTGGCGGGCGCCGCCTACCTGACGAAGGCCATGGCGCTGACGGGCATCCCCGCGGCGCTCGCCGCCGCCGTCGCGGGCCTCGGCCTCGGCCCCTACGGCATCATCGCCATGCTGACGGTGGTCTACGTCCTGCTCGGCACCGCGCTCGACGGCACCTCCATGATCGTCCTCACCACCTCGATCGTGGTGCCGATGATCCAGCAGGCGGGCTTCGACCTCGTCTGGTTCGGCATCTTCATCGTGCTCCTCGTGGAGATCGCGGAGATCACGCCGCCGGTCGGCTTCAACCTCTTCGTCATGCAGACGATGACGGGGCGCGAGCAGACGGCGGTGGCCAAGGCCTCGCTGCCCTTCTTCCTGATGCTGGTCGTGACCGTCGCCATCATCACGATCTGGCCGGCCACGGTGACCTGGCTGCCGGACGTGCTGTTGAGCCGCTGAACGCGAAAGGGCGCCGCCAGAGATCCTCCGGCGGCGCCCATCCTGCTTTGGCTGAACCACCGTCCCGGGGCGCGGGGCCCCGGGCCGGTCTCACATCACCGGTCTCACATCACCGGGCGAAGGCTGCCGTCGGGGGCGCGCTCGAAGACGCCGCCGCCGCCCATGTAGGCGCCGTCGGGATCGTTCGCGGCCCGGCGGTTGGCGCGCATCTCGCGGCGGGCCGACTGGCGCTCGCGCCGCTCCTCGCGCATGGCGCGGCTGTGGGCGCCGCGGTGCATCGGGGCCTGCGACATCTCGCCGGACGGCATCGTCCCGCGGGCGGCGGGCGACATGGCGGGGCCGCGCGGCATCGTGCCCGGCATCGAGGTGCCCGGCGTGGCGCCCGGCGCGACCATGTCGCTCTGGGCCTGGGCGTGGGCGCCGGGGGCGGCGCCGACGAGGGCGGTGAAGGCGAAGGCGGCGGCGACGGCCGCGAGGCTGCGGGACATGGAAGTCTCCTGTTCTGCGATCCCGCGGGTCCGGTGAGGGCCCGTCGTGGGTGGATCGGCAACGCAACGTGGGGAACGGGCCGCCGGTTGCGCCCCATGTTCCGCCGTCGGCAACCGGAAGGAGGCCCCCGCCGGACCCTTCCAAACCGCGACGGAGGCCGCGGCTAGAAGGAGACGCGGCCGAAGATCGCGTGCAGCAGGGCGAAGAGGGCCCCCCCGGCAAGGGCGCCGACCACGGTGCCGTTGATCCGCACGTATTGCAGGTCCCGCCCCACGCGCAGCTCGATCTTGTCCACCACTGTCGCCGTGTCCCAGCCCGAGACGACCCCCGCGATGAAGCCGGCGATCCGCCCCTGGGCCGCGGGCAGCACCGCGAGCAGCATGGCCTGGATCCCGCCGTCCAGCCGCGCCCGCGCCGCGCCGTCCTGCTCCAGCAGGTCGCCGAGATTGGTGAGCAGCCCCGCGATGAGCGCGACCGTCCGGCCCGAGGGCCGCGCCGCGTCGGCCTCCAGCGCCGCGCGGAGGCGCGCCCAGGCATCGCCCAGCCAGGCGGCGACGGCGGGGTGGGCGAGGGCGCCCCGCAGCGCGGCCGAGATGGCCTCGGCGCGCGCCGGGTCGTTCTCCAGCCGGTCGATCTCGGTCTCCAGCCAGCGCTCGAAGGCGGCGCGCAGGTCGCTGTCGTTCGGGTCCATCCGGTCGAGCTCGGCGTTCAGCGCGGCCAGCACGCGGCGCGCAACGGCGGCGCCGGCCATCCAGCCCACCAGCGCGCCCCCCTCCGCCCGGACGCGTTGGGCGATGGCGGCCTTCAGGCTCTCCTCCTTCGCCGCCATCACGGCCCGGAGCTGGGAAAGGGCGAGGCCGAAGACCTCCTGGTGCCGCCCGCCCTGCACGAGCAGGCGCAGCGCCCGCGCGACGAGCCGGGCCGCGGCCGGGCCCGACACCATGCGGGGCAGCAGCCGCAGGAAAAGGCGCCGCGCCCGCCCGTCCTCCATGGAGCGGAGGATGCGGGGCAGGGCGGCCGCCACCCCCTCGGCCATCGGGCGGACGGTCGCGGGGTCGGACAGGAAATGCCGGAGCAGCGCCGGCACGTCGATCCGCCCGGCGACCCGCCGCACCTCGGCCTCGGTCAGGACGTGGTTGGCGACGAAGCGGCCCAGCCCCTCGCCCAGCCGCGCCTTCTGCGTCGGGATGATGGCGGTGTGGGGGATCGGCAGGCCCAGCGGGTGGCGGAACAGGGCGGTGACGGCGAACCAGTCCGCCAGCCCGCCCACCAGCCCCGCCTTGGCCGCCGCCTGGAGAAGCTCCGTCCCGTAGCCCGGCGGCAGGGCGTAGGAGCCGAGCGTCACCCCCGCCATGCCCGCGAGCAGCCCGTTGGCGATCCGCCGCTGCCGGTTCAGCCGCGCCCGCAGCTCGGAATCGCCCGCGCGGTCCCTTCGCGGGGGTTTGAGGGTCGGGGCGTCGGGGGGCGTCATGTCCATCCTGGCGGAGAGTGGCGATCCGCCCCCGCCATCTAAAGAGGCGGCGGCCCGAGCGGGCGTTGAACCCGGGGGAGGGGAGGCGTATGTTATCCTGTAACACCATGCCCCAGCCCTTCCGACCCCGCCTCGAAGACCCGCTCTCCCTCTCGGCCGGCGCCCTGCCGCGCCTGGGCTGGGGGGCCGTCGTCGCCGCGGCGCTCTGGGGCGCCGTGCTCTGGGCGATGGCGGCATGAGCGGCGCGATCCGACTCCGCGACGTCACGCTGTCGCACGAGCGGCACCCGGCGGTGCACCACCTCTCCGGCGAGTTCGCGCCGGGCAGCCTGACGGCCATCGTCGGGCCGAACGGGGCGGGCAAGACGACGCTCCTGCGCGCCATCGCCGGCCTGCACCCGCTCGACGAGGGGCGGATCGAGCGCCCGGCCGAGCGGATCGCCCTCCTGCCGCAGATGTCGGCGCTCGACCGCGGCTTCCCCATCGCCTGCCTCGACGTCGCGCTGCTCGGCCACTGGTCGCGCACGGGCGCCTTCCGCGCCATCGGCCTGGCAGAGCGCGCGAGGGCGGAGGCGGCGCTGGAGGCGGTGGGCCTCTCCGGCTTCGCCCGGCGTCCGGTCGGCAGCCTCTCGGCCGGGCAGTTCCAGCGGCTGCTCTTCGCGCGGCTGCTGGTGCAGGACGCGCCGGTCATCCTGCTGGACGAGCCCTTCAACGCGGTCGACGCCCGCACCGCGGCGGACCTGCTGCGGCTCGTCCGGGAATGGCACGGGCAGGGGCGGACGGTCGTCGCCGTCCTCCACGACCTCGACCTCGTGCGCCGGGAATTTCCAGAGACGCTGCTTCTTGCCCGCGACCCGATCGCCTGGGGCGGCACGGAGGAGGCGCTGGGCGCCGCCAACCGGCTCCGCGCCCGCATGATGGCCGAGGGCTGGGACGCCGAGGCCTCCCCCTGCGGCCTCGCCGCTTGATCCCTTGCTCCACAGCACGCTGATCGCGCCCTTCGCCGAGTTCGGCTTCCTGCGGCGCGCGCTCGTCGGCTGCCTCGCCCTCTCGGTCGCGGCGCCGCCGCTCGGCGTCTTCCTCGTGCTGCGGCGGATGAGCCTGACGGCGGACGTGCTCGCGCACGGCATCCTGCCGGGGGTCGCGGCGGGCTTCCTCGTCGCGGGGCTCTCGGTCCCGGCCATGTCCTTGGGCGGGCTGGCGGCGGGGCTCGTCGTGACGCTCGGCGCGGGGGCGCTCTCGCGCGCGACGGGGGGGCGGGAGGACTCGACCCTCGCCGCCCTCTACCTCGTCGCCCTCGCGCTCGGCGTGGTGATGATCTCCATGGGGGCGGGCTCGGTCGAACTGACCACCCTTCTCTTCGGCAGCGTGCTGGGCGTGGACGACCCCGCGCTGCTGATGATGGCGGGGGTGGCGACCCTCACCCTCCTCGCCCTCGCCCTGGCCTGGCGTCCCCTGGTGCTCGAGTGCTTCGACCCCTCCTTCGCCGCGGCCGAGGGCGCGGGCGGCGGGCGCTGGCACATGCTCTTCATGGCGCTGGTGGTGCTGAACGTGCTCGCGGCCTTCCAGGCGCTCGGCACGCTCATGGCCGTCGGGCTGATGATGCTGCCGGCCGTCGCTGCCCGCCACTGGGCGCGGGGCGTGGGGGGCATGGCCTACGCGGCCTCGGGCATCGCGATCCTCGCCTCGGTCGCGGGCCTCCTCGCCTCCTACCACCTCGACCTGCCGACCGGGCCGGCCGTGGTGCTCTCGGCGGGCCTCGCCTGGGCGGTCTCCGTCCTGGCCGGGCCGGTCGACGGCGTCCTGGCCCGCCTCCTCCGGCGCCGCCACCTCGCGGGCTAGGCCCCCTTGCTGGCGGGGCCTTCCCCCCGGCACAAGGCCGCAGGCATCGAGGAGGGCAGGGCATGACGGGCATCCGGCGTCTGGCGGAGGAGGACCGGCTGAGCGGCGCGACGGTGGCGGGGGGCTTCGTCTTCCTCGCCGGGCAGGTGGCGGACGACGCGACCCTCGACGCCGAGGGCCAGACGGCCGACATCCTGCGCCAGGTCGACGCCCTGCTGGCCGAGGCGGGCACCGACAAGCGCGCCCTGCTGCAGGTCCAGGTCGTGCTGGCCGACATCAAGGATGCGCCGGCGATGAACCGCGCCTGGGACGCCTGGCTCGACCCCGCCGCGAAGCCCGCGCGCATGACCATCCAGGCGCCGCTGGTGAACCCGGCCTGGCGGGTCGAGATCACCGGTATCGCCCTCGCCCCCGCCGGGGGACGCGCCGCTTGAGCGCCTCGCCGGCGACGCGCGCGGCATGACCATCAACTTCCAGGGATCGAACGCCTGGATGCGGCCCTTCCTGGCCACCATGGCCCTGGGCGGGCTCGTCGCGCTCGGGGTCGCGGACGACGGCGTCTGGTTCCCGATCGTCGTGCTCGGCACCGCGGCCCTCGGCTTCGGCGTGCTGTTCCGCGTCTTCCCCCGCGGGCTGGACTTCGCCCTCGGCTCGGCCATCGGCTTCGCGACCTACGCCGCGCTGTTCGCCGTGATCGCCCGCACCGCCTTCCCCGAGGCGCCGGACACGCTGATGGGGCTCGCCTTCTTCCTTCCCATGGGAAGCTTCCTCCTGGCCGTGCTGAGCCACCAGGCCACGCTTCGCCGCCTGGTGGACCAGGGGGCGACGCCGGACGAGTGGCACCTTCGCCGCATCGGCCGCTTCAGCCTCATCCTCGTCGTCATCGCGGCGGGCAGCCTCTCCCTCCCGGCCAACCGGATGGGGCCGGCCTGGCAGGGGGTGGTGATGGTGGCCGGCGCCGGGCTCATCGGCGCCATGGCCGCGGCCGCCGTGCGCGAGGTGGTGCGGCTGATGGTCGACATGGCCCAGCTCATGGACGCGATGAGCGGGCGGGTCGTGGCGCTGGTGGTGCCGATCGCGGCCTACACGGCCCTCTTCTCCCTCATCACCATCGTCTTCGCCTGCCTCTACCGCATCGCCGACGGCCTCTCGCGCGCGGCGCTCTTCTTCGGGCCGGCCGGCGCGATCCGGCTCACCTTCCGCGACGCGCTGCACTTCAGCATCGTGACCATCTCCACCGTCGGCTACGGCGACATCTGGCCGGTGGACGACGGCGCGCGGCTGCTGGCAGCTGTGGAGGTGCTGGCCGGGCAGGTGCTGCTGCTCTTCGGCTTCTACGAGATCACCCGCAGCCGCCTCTCCGCCGAGGAGGCGCAGGGAGGGGACGGCCCGCCGGCAAAGCCGGGGCCAGGCCGCGAATAGGCCGCGGCCCCCTGGACATCTGCCCGCCCCCCGCCGCAATTCGGTCCCTCTTCCGCCCCGGGTCTCGGGGCATGATTCGCGGCGCCGGGCGGCCGGCGCGGAGCTGAGGGGGGACGATGAGCGAGGATTGGCGCGGCCGGCGCGTGCTGGTGACGGGCGGGGCGGGCTTCCTGGGCTCGGCGCTCTGCCACGCGCTGGGGGCGGCGGGCGCGGAGGTGGTGGCGCTCGACGCCCTCATGCCCGGCACCGGCGCGCGCCGGCGCAACCTCGAGGGAAGCGGCGCCCGGCTCGTCGAGGGCGACCTCCGCGACATCGACCTCCACCCGCTGGTCGAGGGGATCGACACCCTCTTCAACATGGCCGGGCAGACGAGCCACGCCGGCAGCCAGGCCGACCCCTTCACCGACCTCGCGATCAACGGCCACGCCCAGCTCCGCCTGATCGCGGCGCTCCGCCGGGCGGCCCCCGCCGCGCGGGTGGTGCACGCCTCCACCCGGCAGTTCTACGGCCGGCCGCAGAGCCTTCCGGTCTCCGAGAGCCACCCGATCGCGCCGCCCGACGCCAACGGCGTCTCGAAGTTCGCGGCCGAGCAGTACTGGCTGCTGGAGCACCGGGTGCACGGCCGCCCGGTCACGGCGCTGCGGCTGACGAACTGCTACGGGCCCCGGATGCGCGTGGTGGACGCCCGCCAGACCTTCCTCGGCATCTGGGTGCGCCGCGTGCTGGAGGGGCAGCCCTTCGAGGTCTGGGGCGGGGAGCAGCTCCGCGACTTCTCCTACCTCGACGACGTCGTCGCCGCCTTCCTCGCGGCCGCCGCTGCGCTTTCGGGCACCGACGGCGCGGCCGGGCGCCCCTTCAACCTCGGCGGCGACGCCCCGGTCAGCCTCCAGGCGCTCGGCGACGCGATGGTCGCGGCGGCGGGGGAGGGGTCCTACGAGCTGAAGACCTTCCCGGCCGAGCGCGCCGCCATCGACATCGGCTCCTACCACGCCGACGACCGCGCCTTCCGCGCCCTCACCGGCTGGGCCCCGCGCGTGGGCCTGGCCGAGGGGCTGCGCCGCACGGTGGACTGGTTCCGCCCCCGCCTTCCCGCCTATCTCTCCGACGAAGCCTGAGGCCCGCCCCGATGAACGTGCAGGATATCATCGTCCCCCAGGCCGACCTCGGCGCCGCCTACCGCGCGCAAAAGGACGCCATCGACGCCGCCGTCGCCCGCGTGCTGGCGAGCGGCTGGTACATCCTGGGGCAGGAGGGCGCGGCCTTCGAGCGGGAATACGGCGCCTGGCTCTCGGCCGGCGGCGCCCCCGCCATGACCGCGGTCGGCTGCGCCAACGGGACGGACGCGATCGCGCTCATCCTGCGCGGCCTCGGCATCGGCCCGGGCTGCACGGTCGCGACCGTCTCCCACACGGCCGTCGCGACGGTGGCCGCCATCGAGATGGTGGGCGCGACGCCCCTGCTGATCGACATCGACCCGCGGACCTTCTGCCTCGACGCGGCGGAGCTCGCCGAGGTGCTGCGCAGCCCGCCCCCCGGCCTGCCGCCGGTCCGCGCGGTGATCCCCGTGCACATCTACGGCCATGCCTGCGACATGGACGCCATCCTCGCGATCGGCCGCGCCGCGGGAATCGCGGTGGTGGAGGACGTGGCCCAGGCGCATGGCGGGCGGCTCGACGGGCGGATGCTCGGCACCCTCGGCGACGCCGCCGCCTTCAGCCTCTACCCCACGAAGAACCTTGGCGCGCTCGGCGACGCCGGCGTGACCGCGACGCCCGACGCCGCGCTCGCGGCCCGCATGGCCGCCATCCGCCAGTACGGCTGGCACCGCCGCTACATCTCGGACGAGGTCGGCGTGAACAGCCGGCTCGACGAGATGCAGGCCGCGATCCTTCGCGTGCGCCTGCCGCTTCTCGACGCCGGCAACGCGCGCCGCCGGGCCGTGGCCGCCGCCTACGACGCCGCCCTCGCCGAGGGCCCCTTCGCCGCCCCCTACCGCGCCCCCGGCGTGGAGCACGTCTTCCACCAGTACGTGCTGCGCGTGCCGGACCGCGAGGGGGTGATGGAGCGCCTGCGCGTGCAGGGGGTCGCGACCGCCATCCACTACCCCGTGCCGGTCCACGAGCAGGCCGCCTACAAGGGCCGGGTGGCGATGGGCCCCGCGGGCTGCGCCGAGACCGCCCGCGCCGCCGGGGAGGTGATGAGCCTGCCGGTCTTCCCCGAGATCACCGACGCCCAGGTGGAGCGCGTCTGCGCGGCGCTGCGCGCCCTCTAGCCGAGGCCGCGCGCGAGGAGCTGCGCGCCGAGCGCGAGCAGGCCGAGGAAGAACCAGCGGCGGAAGGCCTCCGCGCTCACCCGCCGCCGCAGCGCGCCGCCGAGCCCCATGCCGGCGAGCGCGGGAAGCACCGCCAGCGCCGAGCCCCCGGCGAGCGCCGTGCTGAAGACCCCGGACGCGCCGAGCGAGAGGGCGAGGGCCAGGGTGGAGACGGTGAAGGAGAGACCGAGCGCCTGCACCAGCGAGTCGCGCGAGAGGCCGAGCGCGCCGAGATAGGGCACGGCCGGGATGACGAAGACCCCCGTTGCGGCGGTGACGAGCCCCGTCGCGGCCCCGACCAGCGGCCCGGCCCAGGCCTCCCGCCCCGGCGGCACGCGCGGCAGCGTCCAGGGCAGCAGCCCGACCGCCGCGTAGGCGAGGAGCGCGAGGCCGAGCCCCGTCATAGCGGCCCCGCCGCCCGCCCCGCTGAGCAGCCCCGCGCCGAGCCAGCTTCCGGCGAGGATCCCCGCCAGCATCGTCCAGAGCCGCCGCAGCAGCGGCCCGAGCCCCGGCCCGCCCGCCATCTGCCAGAGGTTGGTGACGACGGAGGGGATGACGAGCAGCGCCGCCGCCTCGGCGGGCGGCATGAGGGAGCCCAGCAGGCCCATCGCGATGGTCGGCAGGCCGAGCCCGATCACGCCCTTCACGAAGCCTGCCAGGACGAAGGTGGCGGCGGTCAGCGCGGCGTCCATAGGATCCTCCCGGTGGTGCCCCGCCAGCTTGCGCGGCCCGCCCGGCCCGATGCTTCGGCGCGGGCCTTAGCATGCGGCCCCCCGTGCCGGCTATTCCGGGGCCGCGCCCCTGGAGACGCCCGATGGTGAGCACCGCCGCCCTGGCCGAGACCGCCGCCGCCCTCGGCGACCCCGCGCGGGCGGGGATGCTCGCGGCCCTGATGGACGGGCGGGCCCTCACGGCGGGGGAGCTCGCCCGCGTCGCCGGCGTGGCGCCCACAACCGCCAGCGGCCACCTCGCGCGCCTCGTCGAGGCCGGGCTGCTGGCGGTGGAGCGCCAGGGCCGGCATCGCTACCACCGCCTCGCCTCCCCCGAGGTCGCGCGCGTGCTGGAGGGGCTGATGGCGCTCTCCGGCGCCCGGCGCCCGCCGCGGACCGGCCCGCGCGACGCTGCGCTGCGGGAGGCCCGGACCTGCTACGACCACCTCGCCGGGCGGGTGGCCGTGGGAATTGCCGACGCCATGGTGGCGCGCGGTCAGCTCGACCTCGCGCCCGACGGCGGCGCGCTGACGGAGTCCGGCGCGGTCCTCCTCGCCCGCCTCGGGGTGGCGGTGCCGGCGGCGCCGGGGCGCCCCTTCTGCCGGCCCTGCCTCGATTGGAGCGAGCGCCGGCCGCACCTCGCGGGGGCCCTCGGCGCGGCGCTCTGCCGGCGCTGCCTGGAGCTCGGCTGGGTGCGACGCGTCGCGGGCTCGCGGGCGCTCTCCGTCACCCCCGCCGGGCGCCTCGGGCTGCGGGAGGCCTTCGGGCTGGATCAGTCGGCCGCGATCTCCGCCGCCCGGTAGCCCTGGGCGTAGAGGAGCGCGCGCAGGTCGTTGTGGTCCACCCGCGCCCGGGCGGCCGCGGCCACGACGGGCTTCGCGCGGAAGGCGACGCCGAGCCCGGCCGCGCCGATCATCGCAAGGTCGTTGGCGCCGTCCCCGACCGCGAGCGTCGCGGCAAGCGGCAGGCCCTTCTCCGTCGCGAGCGCAATGAGTGTGGCGAGCTTCGCGTCCCGGTCGAAGACCGGCTCGGCCACCCGGCCCGTCAGCGCACGCCCGTCGTCGAGGAGGACGTTGGCGTGGTGGCTCGTGAAGCCGCAGAGCGCTGCCACCCTCCCGGTGAACCAGGTGAATCCGCCGGAGGCGAGCGCGCAATGCGCGCCGTGGGCCGCCATGGTCCGCACGAGCGCCCGCGCGCCGGGCATGAGGTGTGTGCCCTTCCAGGTCCCCTCCAGCGCCTCCAGCCCCAGGCCCTCGAGCATGGCCACGCGCTCGCGGAGCGCCGTCGCGAAGTCGATCTCGCCGTTCATGCTGCGGCGGGTGATCTCCGCCACGCGCTCCTTCAGCCCGGCATAGGCGGCGAGCTCATCCAGCGTCTCCGAGGTGACGATGGTGCTGTCCATGTCGGCGATGAGCAGCGCCTTGCGCCGGCCCTCCGCGGGCTGGGCGATGGCGTCCACCGCCGCGCCCCCGAGCGCGGCGAGGGCGGCGGCGACGGCCTGCTCGGGGTTGAGGCCCGTGAAGGGAAGGTCCGCCGCCTCGCCCTCCGCGAGCCAGTCCGGCGTGCCGGGGTCGGCGCCCAGCGCCGCGATGGCGTCGCGCGCGCGGGCGGGGAGGGCGGGGGCGAGCTGCCCTGGGGGTGCGACGAGGGTGAGGACGTGCGACATGGGCGCGGTTCATGCCCGCGCAGCCGGATTGGAGCAAATGAGCGCCGAGCCCCCCCCGGCCCTGCTGGTCGCCGGCCCCACCGCCTCGGGCAAGTCGGCGCTGGCGCTGGCGCTGGCCCGGCGCCTCGGGGGCGTCGTGGTCAACGCCGACTCGATGCAGGTCTACCGGGAGCTCCGCGTCCTCACCGCCCGCCCCACGCCGGAGGAGGAGGCGCTCGCCCCCCACGCCCTCTACGGGGTGCATCCCGCGGCCGAGGCGGCCTCGGTCGCCTGGTGGCGGGAGGCGGCGCTGGACGCCATGGCGCGGGCGGTCGAGGCCGGGCGGCTGCCGATCCTCTGCGGCGGCACGGGCCTCTACTTCAGCAGCCTGACCCGCGGCCTCTCGGCGATGCCCGCCATCCCCCCGGCGGTCCGCGAGGAGGCGCGGGCGCTGCTCGATCGGGAGGGCGCGCCGGCCCTCCACGCCCGGCTCCTCGCCGCCGACCCACGGAGCGCGGCGCGGCTGCGGCCGGGCGACGGCCAGCGCCTCGCCCGCGCCTGGGAGATCTGGCGCGCGACGGGGCGCGGCATCGCCGAGTGGCAGGCGGAGGCGCCCGCCACCGGCCCCGCGCCCTACGCCTTCTGCGCCATCCGCCTCGACCCGCCGCGCGACGCGCTGCGCGCCGCCATCGCCGACCGCTGGGACGCCATGCTGCGCGACGGCGCGGTGGAGGAGGTCCGCGCGCTGGCCGCGCGGGCGCTGGACCCCGCCCTGCCAGCCATGCGGGCCCACGGCGTGCCCGAGATATCGGCGGCCCTGGCCGGGCGGATGACGCTGGCCGAGGCCGGGCGCCGCGCCTGCCTCGCGATCGGCCAGTACACGAAGCGCCAGGGCACCTGGTTCCGGCACCACGACCTTGCCCCGTGCCGGACGCATATCATCAATGCGCGTATAGCCGATCTTGCGCAACTTTCGGAAAGTCACTTGGCTGAAATCTTATCATTTCTGAAATTGGCGCATTGACGCGCTGCAACCAGCCCCGTAGATGACCCCTCCCGCGAGATCGTCGCCGGAGGAGCCGCCATGTCCGCCACCCTGCCTGCCCAGACCGACCAGAGCACCCTCACGGGCGCCGAGATCGTCCTTCGCGCGCTGAAGGAGCAGGGCGTCGAGGTCATCTTCGGCTATCCCGGCGGCGCCGTCCTGCCGATCTACGACGCCCTGTTCCAGCAGAACGCCATCCGCCACATCCTGGTGCGGCACGAGCAGGCGGCGGTGCACGCGGCGGAGGGCTACGCGCGCTCCACGGGCAAGGTCGGCTGCGTGCTCGTCACCTCCGGCCCCGGCGCGACCAACGCCGTGACGGGGCTGCTCGACGCGCTGATGGATTCCATTCCGCTGGTCTGCCTGACCGGGCAGGTGCCGACGCATCTCATCGGCAACGACGCCTTCCAGGAGGCGGACACGACGGGCATCACGCGCCCGGCCACGAAGCACAACTACCTCGTCAAGAAGATCGGTGACCTCTCCCGCACGGTGCACGACGCCTTCTACGTGGCGCGCTCGGGCCGCCCCGGCCCGGTGGTGGTGGACCTGCCGAAGGACATCCTGCTGGCGAAGGGCACCTACGAGGAGGCCTCGCGCCAGGAGCACCGCTCCTACCGCCCGCAGACGCGGCCGGACGGCGCGCAGATCGCCAAGGCGATCGCGCTGCTCAAGGGTGCGCGCCGCCCGGTGGTCTATGCCGGCGGCGGCGTCATCAACGCGGGACCCGAGGCGAGCGAGCTGCTCGGCCGCTTCGTGCGCCTGGCCAACATGCCCTGCACGAACACGCTGATGAGCCTCGGCGTCTTCCCCGCCAGCGACCCGCGCTTCATCGGGATGCTCGGCATGCACGGGACCGTCGAGGCGAACCTCGCCATGCACGGCTGCGACGTGATGCTCAACATCGGCGCCCGCTTCGACGACCGCGTGACGGGGCGTCTCAACGCCTTCTCACGGGGGTCGAAGAAGATCCACGCCGATATCGACCCCTCCAACATCAACAAGAACGTCAAGGTGGACGTGCCCATCGTGGGCGACGCGGTGGCGGTGCTGCGCGCCCTCATCGAGGCCTGGGAGGCCGACGGCGCCGGGCAGGACCGCGAGGCGCTCTCCGCCTGGTGGCGCGAGATCGACGGCTGGCGCGCGCGCGACTGCCTGCGCTACGAGCAGACGGGCTCCATCATCAAGCCGCAGCACGCGGTGAAGCGCCTCTACGAGATCACGCGCGAGATGGGGCGCGACACCTTCATCACGACCGAGGTCGGCCAGCACCAGATGTGGGCCGCGCAGTATTTCGGCTTCGAAAAGCCGAACCGCTGGATGACCTCGGGCGGGCTCGGCACCATGGGCTACGGCCTGCCTGCCGCCGCGGGCGTGCAGATCGCCTACCCGGACGCGCTGGTGATCGACATCGCCGGCGAGGCCAGCATCCTGATGAACATCCAGGAGATGGGAACCCTCGCGCAGTACCGCCTGCCGGTGAAGGTCTTCATCCTCAACAACGAGTACATGGGCATGGTGCGCCAGTGGCAGGAGCTGCTGCACGGCTCCCGCTACTCCGAGAGCTACTCGGCCTCGCTGCCCGACTTCGTGAAGCTGGCGGAAAGCTTCCATGCCCGCGGCCTGCGAGCGACGGACGCGAGCCAGCTCGACGACGTGATCCGCGAGATGATCGCCCATCCCGGCCCGGTGATCGCCGACATCTGCGTCGACCAAAAGGAGAACGTCTTCCCGATGATCCCCTCGGGCGCCGCGCACAACGAGATGATCCTCGGCGCCGGCCAGACGGGCGGCGTCGCCGGCGTCACCGACGAGGGCAAGGTGCTGGTCTGAGCATGTCCGAGACGACCCAGCGCACGGCGACGATCGCCGTGCTCGTCGAGAACGAGGCCGGCGTGCTCGCGCGCGTCATCGGCCTCTTCTCCGGCCGCGGCTACAACATCGAGAGCCTGACCGTCGCCCCCGTGGACGCGGAGCGCCGCCTGTCGCGAATCACCGTGGTGACCACGGGCACGGACATGATCATCGAGCAGATCAAGGCGCAGCTCGACCGCCTCGTGCCCGTGCATATGGTGGCCGACCTCTCTCTCGAGGGGCCGCACCTGACGCGGGAGCTCGCGCTGATCAAGGTGATCGGCCGCGGCGAGGCCCGCATAGAGGCGCTGCGCCTGGGCGATGCCTTCCGCGCCCGCGTGGTCGATGCGAGCCACGAGAGCGCCACCTTCGAGATGACCGGCACCGCCGACAAGATCGACGCCTTCGTGGCGCTGATGCGGCCGCTGGGGCTGGCGGAGGTGTCCCGCACGGGCGCCGTCGCCATCGCGCGGGGTCCGCGCAGCCTCGCGGCCTGACGATATCCGACCACAAGGGGATGACTATGCGCGTTTACTACGACCGCGACGCGGACGTGAACCTGATCAAGGCCCGCAAGGTCGCGGTCATCGGCTTCGGCAGCCAGGGCCATGCCCACGCGATGAACATGCGCGATTCCGGCGTGAAGGACGTCGTCATCGGGCTCCGCCCCGGCGCCTCCGCGAAGAAGGCCGAGGCCGCGGGCTTCACCGTCATGTCCCCGGCCGAGGCCGCCAAGTGGGCGGACGTGGTCATGGTGCTGACCCCGGACGAGGGCCAGGGCGACCTCTACCGCGAGCACCTGCACGCGAACATGAAGGAGGGCGCGGCGCTGGCCTTCGCGCACGGCCTGAACGTGCACTTCAACCTGCTCGACCCGCGCTCCGACATCGACGTCTTCATGATCGCGCCGAAGGGGCCCGGCCACACGGTCCGCGGCGAGTACCAGAAGGGCGGCGGCGTGCCCTGCCTGGTCGCCGTGCACCAGAATCCGAGCGGCAACGCGCTCGAGATCGCGCTCTCCTACGCCTCGGCCATCGGCGGCGGCCGCTCGGGCGTCATCGAGACGACCTTCAAGGAGGAGTGCGAGACGGACCTCTTCGGCGAGCAGGCGGTTCTCTGCGGCGGTCTGGTCGAGCTGATCAAGGCGGGCTTCGAGACCCTCACCGAGGCCGGCTACGCGCCCGAGATGGCCTACTTCGAGTGCCTGCACGAGGTGAAGCTGATCGTCGACCTCATCTACGAGGGCGGCATCGCCAACATGAACTACTCCATCTCCAACACCGCCGAGTACGGCGAGTACGTCACCGGCCCGCGCATCGTGAACGCCGAGACCAAGGCCGAGATGAAGCGCGTGCTGACGGACATCCAGACCGGCAAGTTCGCCCGCGACTGGATGCTCGAGAACAAGGTGAACCAGGCCTCCTTCAAGGCCACCCGCCGTCGCCTGGCCGAGCACCCGATCGAGCAGGTCGGCGAGCGCCTTCGCGAGATGATGCCCTGGATCAAGAAGAACCAGCTCGTCGACCAGACGAAGAACTGAGCCGCCCCGCCCCTTCTCCCGCCCCGGCGGGGGAGGGGGCCTCCATTTCTGCGCTTGCCTCGCGCCCGCCCGGATACTAGCCTTTCCCTCATGCAGGCGACCGACGCTCGTTTCGCGCCCTTCCGCACCGGTCCCTTGGCCGTCGTTGCCGCGCGCCCGGCCCTCGCCCTCCTTCCGCTTCTTCGACTTCGCAGCCCCTGGGCGTGACGCGCGGCTGAAGGCCGGCATCGCTCAGGGGGTTCCCCCGGGCGACGCGCCCCTCATCCCACCGCGAGATCCCAAGGAGCGGCCCATGCCCGCGAACCATCCCAGCTTCGGCACGATCGCCGACGACCGCGTCATCATCTTCGACACCACGCTGCGCGACGGCGAGCAGTCCCCCGGCTTTTCCATGAACCTGGAGGAGAAGCTGCGCATGGCCGAGAGCCTGGCCGAGCTCGGCGCCGACGTGCTCGAGGCCGGCTTCCCCATCGCGAGCCCCGGTGACTTCGACAGCGTCCACTCCATCGCGACCCGCTTCGCCAAGGACGGCCCGGTGATCTGCGGTCTGGCGCGCTCGGCCGACGGCGACATCCTCCGCGCCGCCGAAGCCATCAAGCCCGCCGCCCGCGGCCGCATCCACACCTTCATCTCCACCTCCGAGCTCCACATGCGGGTGAAGCTCCGCATGTCCAACGAGGACGTGCTGGCCGCGGTCGTCCGCAGCGTGACGCTCGCCCGCCAGCACACGGATGACGTCGAGTGGTCCGCCGAGGACGGCAGCCGCACCGATCCCGACTTCCTGTGCCGCTGCGTCGAGGCCGCGATCAAGGCCGGCGCCACCACCATCAACGTGCCGGACACCGTCGGCTACGCCCTGCCGGAGGACATGACGCGCATCTTCGGCATGCTGCGCGAGCGCGTGCCGGGCGCGGACGGCGTTATCTTCTCCACCCACAACCACGACGACCTGGGGCTCGCGGTCGCCAACACGCTCGCCGCCATTCAGGCCGGGGCGCGGCAGGTGGAGTGCACCATCAACGGCATCGGCGAGCGCGCGGGCAACGCCTCGCTCGAGGAGGTCGCGATGGCGCTGCGCACGCGCGGCAACGCCATCTCCCGCCGCACCGGGATCAACACGCCGAACATCCTGCGCACCTCGCGCCTGCTGGCGACGATCACCGGCTTCGACGTGCAGCCGAACAAGGCGATCGTCGGCCGCAACGCCTTCGCCCATGAGTCCGGCATCCACCAGGACGGCGTGCTGAAGGACGCCTCCACCTACGAGATCATGACGCCGGAGAGCGTGGGCTGGACCACCAACTCCCTCGTGCTGGGCAAGCATTCCGGCCGCGCCGCCTTCCGCGACAAGCTGAAGGCGCTCGGCTACGAGCTCGGCGACAACGCGCTGAACGACGCCTTCCGCCGCTTCAAGGACCTCGCCGACCGGAAGAAGGTTGTCTACGACGAGGACGTCTCCGCCCTGGTGGACGACGAGGTCGTCCGCCAGCACGACCGCGTGAAGCTGACCGGCCTCACCGTCACCTCGGGCCTGCACACCCGCCCAATGGCCACCATCAAGCTCGAGATCGACGGGGCCGAGCAGGAGGGAATGGCGGTGGGCGACGGCGCGGTGGACGCGACCTTCAACGCCATCCGCGCCGTCTTCCCGCACGAGGTCGCGCTCAAGCTCTACGCCGTGCAGTCCGTCACCGGCGGCACCGATGCGCAGGCGCGGGTGACGGTGCGCTTCGAGGAGAAGGGCAAGCTCGTGGACGGGCAGGGGGCGGACACCGACACCATCGTCGCCTCCGCCCGCGCCTACGTGCACGCGCTGAACAAGCTGCTGAACAAGCGCGAGCGCACCGCGCCCGCGGAGATGGCGGCGCCCGCCGCCTGAGCGCGACGGGGCCGTGCCGGCGCGGCCCCGCCGTCAGGCCTTCAGCCGGGGCATCAGCGCCTCCGCGTTGCCGCACTCGATCCGCCGCAGCGTCGCCGCGTCCAGCCCGCAGCCCGCCAGCCCCTGCACCTGCTCCTGGCTGGTGCGGTAGGGGAAGTCGCTGCCGAGCACGATGCGATCGGCGGAGACGAGCGAGCGCAACGCGCCGAGCGCGACCGGGTTCGCCGCCTGCGCGGTGTCGTAGAGGAAGTGCCCGAGCGCCGGCCGCACGGCCCCGCCGACGAGCTTCGCGGATTGCGCGGGCGGCCGGGCCTGGAAGTCGAGCCGCTCGATGAGGAAGGGCAGGGTCCCGCCCGCGTGGGAGAAGATGAAGCGGATGTCCGGGTACTTCGCCGCCGTGCCCGAGAACATCAGGCTCGCGATGCTGCGCGAGGTGTCGGTGCCGAACTCCACGACCGTGTCAGCGATCTGCGGCACGAGGTTGCCGCAGCACTGCGGCGAGAGCGGGTGGGTGGCGACGATTGCCTTGCGGCGGTTCAGCTCCTCGTAGAGCGGGTGCAGCTTCTCGTCGCCGAGGTAGAGATTGCCGTAGCTCGTGAAGAGCAGCACGCCGTCCGCCTTGAGCGTGTCGAGCGCGTAGACCGCCTCGGCCAGCGCGCCGTCCACGTCAGGCAGGGGCAGGGCGGCGAAGGAGCCGAAGCGGCCGGGGTGGCGCTGGCCCATCTCCGCCGCGTACTCGTTGCAAACGCGCGCTAGGCGGCGGCGCTCCTCCCCCTCGGCGAAGCCCAGCCCGGGGGTGCTGACGGAAAGGATGGCCACGTCGATCCCGGCCGCGTCCAGGTCGGCCACGGTCTTCTCGGGCGTCCAGTCGCGCGCGACGGGCGCCATCTCGACGCGCCGCAGGGCGGCGTCCTTGTAGATAGGCGGCGTCAGGTGGTGGTGGACGTCGATCCGCCGCGGCCGCGCTGCCTGCCCGAAGGCGGCGGGCGGCAACAGGGCGGCCGCACCAAGGAAGGCCGCGCCGCGCAACAGGGAGCGGCGCCCTGGCCGGCAGGCGCAGGTTGGCGCGTGGCCGGTCGGTTCGCAGATGAAGCGTGTCATTTCCTGGTTTCCATCCCGCGGCGCCCCTCCACCGATGGCGGGCGCTCTTCGGAGGGGATGGAAAACCCGGCACTCACGTCATGCAAGGGCCATCGTTGGCCATATGGCAAGACCCGGGAGCGTCCTGCAAGGACGCTCCCGGGCGCAGCAGGGCAGCGCGCTTCGGCTCAGCGCCAGGCGGGGCGGCCGAGGTTCACGCTGTTGCCGCTGGTGAGCGCGCCGCCGGCCGCGCCGGCCGCGCCGCCGATCAGGGCACCGGTGCCGAGGCTTCCACCCGTGAGCGCGCTGACGCCAGCGCCGGCACCCGCGCCGAGCAGGCCGCCGGAGACCGCGCGGTCACCGGTGCTGTAGCCGCAGGCGCCCAGGCTGAGGCCGGCAAGGGCAAGAAGGGCGAGGCTTGTCTTCCGCATGGATCTGGTTCCCTGTGCTTGTTGAGCGATGCAAGGGGAACGCTCCCCCAAGCGTACGGTTTCCGTAACGTCGCCTTCCCGTCTCCCCGGCGCGTTTCCGGCTTGAGCGCGCCCCCCCTTGCCGCTAGTCACGCCTCGCCCGGCCCGCCCGGCCGTCCCGTCCAGCCCGAGGTCCAGAAAACCATGGTTTCACGCCTGTTCGGCTTCCTCTCCGCCGACATGGCGATCGACCTCGGCACCGCGAACACGCTCGTCTACGTCAAGGGGCGAGGGATCGTGCTGAACGAGCCCTCGGTCGTCGCCATCGCCGATGTCCGCGGCCGCAAGGGGGTGATCGCGGTTGGGGAGGAGGCGAAGATGATGCTCGGGCGCACGCCGATGAACATCGCCGCCATCCGGCCGCTGCGCGACGGGGTGATCGCGGACTTCGAGGCGGCCGGCGAGATGGTCCGGTACTTCATCCGTAAGGTGCAGGGCCGCCGCGCGCTCGCCTCGCCGCTGGTCATCGTCTGCGTCCCCTCCGGCTCCACCGCGGTCGAGCGGCGCGCCATCGGGGAGAGCGCGGAGGCCGCCGGGGCCCGCAAGGTGCTCCTCATCGAGGAGCCGATGGCGGCCGCAATCGGCGCCGGCCTGCCCGTCACCGAGCCCTCGGGCTCGATGATCGTCGACATCGGCGGCGGCACGACGGAGGTCGCGGTGATCTCGCTCGGGGGCGTCGTCTACGCGCGGAGCGTGCGCGTCGGCGGCGACCGGATGGACGAGGCGATCGTCGCCTCCATCCGCCACCAGTTCAACCTCCTCATCGGCGAGAGCACGGCCGAGCGTATCAAGATCGAGGTCGGTGCCGCCGCCCCGCCCGAGGACGGTGAGGAGGGCCCTATCTGCGAGGTGAAGGGTCGCGACCTCACGGACGGCGTCCCGCGCGAGGTCCATGTCTCGCGCCGCCAGATGGCCGAGAGCCTGGCCGAGCCCGTGGCGCAGATCGTCGAGGCCGTGCGCGTCGCCCTCGAGAACACGCCGCCCGAGCTGGCGGGCGACATCGTGGACCGCGGCATCGTCCTCACGGGCGGCGGCGCGTTGCTGCACGGGCTGGACACGGTGCTGCGGGAGGCGACGGGCCTGCCGGTGATCGTCGCCGAGGAGGCGCTGTCCTGCGTGGCGCTCGGCACCGGCCGCGCGCTCGAGGACATCAAGCGCCTGCGGCACGTCCTCTCCTCCGCCTACTGACACGCGGCGGGGGAGGGAGGCGCTGGAAGGCACCGTTTTTGGGGGTTGACCTCTCCCCTGGATGGGTTAGAAGGCGCCGCCCGGGCGATGCGGCCAGCATCAGCCGGGTCCCGTGAAGCACGGTGCGGGCGCATAGCTCAGTTGGTAGAGCAGCTGACTCTTAATCAGCGGGTCGTAGGTTCGAGCCCTACTGCGCCCACCAGTTTTTTCCACGCTATATCAACGGGTTCTTTGGCTTCCTCCTAGAGGGCCGGTCTGGGCAGCACGCGACTGCCCGGACATTGCCCGAACACGTGGGGTAACCTAGCGATTCAGCACGGAGGCTGGCGGTAGAGCAGCCACGCTAACGGAACGGCGTCAGCCAGACCGTTGTGAAGACGCTCAGGCGCGACTACGCCCGCCTTCATACCCGTACTGACGCCGCAAATGTTCTTCGGCACTCCCGGCTTGGATGGCGACTGCAACGAGAGGCACCCACACCGAGGCGTGCGGATGCGCTTACCTCGTGAGTCCCACAATGGAAGCCGCCGCCTCTACCAGATCGGCGGGCGTTTGTAGCGCCCGGGGGGACTACCGGGCTGAGATGCCCCTGCCACTCGAGGCAGAGGCGACGCAGCAGTATCATCTTATCGCACAGTTCGCCCGATGGGGCGCCTTGGTGGAGGCTGACACCGGGACGATCTCTCGGACCGTTAGAGACGCCCGTCATGCCCTTCAAGGCCAAGGCTGACCGCCGGCACCGCATCCCCAAACAACGCCAGAGGGTAACCAACTGGGCTGAGTACGACGCCGGCCTGCGCGCCCGCGGCAGTCTCACTGTGTGGTTCACGGCAGAGGCGATCGAGGGGTGGCGAGCTGGAAGATGCTGCACCTTGCCACGGACGCCGACACGGGCGAGATCGCCGCCTCGGTGCTGGCTGGCAGGGATGCCGATGACGGCTTGCAGATCGGCCCCTTGCTCGAGCGGGCTGGTGGTGCCGTGGCCTCCTTCACGGGCGACGGCGCCTACGACCGGGAGGACGTCTATGCCGAGGTCGTGGCGCACCACCCCGATGCGGCTGTGGTTGTGCCACCCCGCGCGAGTGCTGTGCCAAGCGGAGCCGCACAGTCCGCACCAACGCAGCGGGACGCGCATCTCCGATGCATCGCCCAGCACCACCCCGATGCGGCTGTGGTTGTGCCACCCCGCGCGAGTGCTGTGCCAAGCGGAGCCGCACAGTCCGCACCAACGCAGCGGGACGCGCATCTCCGATGCATCGCCCAGCGCGGCCGCATGGGTTGGCAGAGCACCTCGGGGTACATCTGGTGGAGGCCGACGTCTCAGGATGGAAGCGCGTCATCGGTGACAGGCTACGCTCGCAAACAGATGGGCAACAAACGACCGAGGTGGCCATCGCCGCCAAGGTGCTGAACCACATGCTTGAGCTCGGACGGCCGGAGTACGTCCGCATCCTATGAGCCTGATGACAGTAGGGCAGCATGCGGCCGTATCTCTGATCCATGTACCACAGTGCCAGGACCTCCTCCGAGGTCCTGGGGCTTTTCGCGTTTCCGAATCCTCGGAGCGGAGCGACGGCTCCTCTCCGCGCAGGAAGGAGCAAGAGGGGTGGGAAGAGGTGTGAGGCCGGCACATACTAGTAGGACGGGAGGACCAGACCATGGCCGACGATCTTGAGCTCCACGTCGAGCGCCGCATCGATGCGCCGGTCGAGACCGTCTGGCGGGCGATGACAGAGCGGCTCGAGGAGTGGTTCTGCCCAAAGCCGTGGCAGGCCAGGGTACGCGAGCTCGAATGGAGACCGGGCGGGCGTAGCGCCGTCGTCATGCACGGACCGAACGGCGAGAAGGTGCTGAACGAGGGCACCGTGCTGGCCTTCGAGCCCAACCGGCGCTTCATCTTCACCGATGCGTTCACAGCGGGTTGGAGGCCGGCCGAACCGTTCATGGTCGGCGTCTTTGAGGTCGAGCCCGATGGTGACGGCACCCTCTACCGGGCCACCGCGCGCCACTGGACGCGGGACGCGCTTGAGCGCCACCGAGCAATGGGCTTCGAGACCGGCTGGGGTGCTGCGGCGGATCAGCTCAAGGCTCTGGCCGAGGAAATCACCTGAACGAACGAGAACGCCGCGAGGCCTGCTCGATGTTGGTGCGGTGCGGAATGGCAGCACTCTCGTCAAGGCTCTGATGCACCGGTATCGAACAAGCCCTTTCAAGCAGTTGAAGCCGGCCGCTTTGTGCTCGGAACAGTCATTCCACGTGGGCGCGCCAGTTTCCGCAAGCGGACGTTCGCAAAGCTGGAAGTGGAGCTGGTGCGAGCGTTCTGGCGAGACATGATCGACTGACCTGTTGGCCCACCCGCGTCACCGCCTCTGCTTGGCGGGCCTTCCTTGCTCATCCTAAATGAAATCGGGGCAGCGGGCGCTCTGTCCGGAGGTAGGAGACAGCCGGTCATCTACTGCCGTGGAGCGCGCCACCTGCTGCGCTGGCGCGTCAGTCCTGCCCGCGAACTCGGCCTGCGAGGGCGGGCACGGACTTGTTGATCGGGATCAGGGTTTTGCGGCGAGACGCGGAGGGCTAGCCTGCCTGCAACAGCATTCGGGGGAACCACGCCATGTCCATCGGCCGCCGGGCCTGCCCTCGCCGTCGAGGATCGCTTCTTCGACGCCGCCGGCGTCCGGATCCGCTACATAGAGGAAGGCCGCGGGGACCCGATCGTGCTCGTCCACGGCTACACGACGAACACCGAGGAGCAGTTCGTCCGCCCCGGGGTATTCCAGGCCCTTGCCGCATCCTACCGCGTGATCGCCATGGACGCGCGCGGGCATGGGCTCAGCGGCAAGCCGCATGATCCCGCGCAGTACGGCGCTGAGATGGGCCTCGACGTGGTTCGCCTGCTGGACCACCTGGGCCTGCGACGGGCTCACATCCTCGGCTATTCCATGGGGGCCCATATCGTCGCGCAGCTCGTGACGATGCGCCCGGAGCGCTTCGTCACCGCGATCCTCGGCGGTGCGTCCGGACGGCGGAACTGGAGCAACGAGGACCAGCGGCGAGTTGACATCGAATCTGCGGAGATGGACCAGGGCCTGCTGACGTCCCAGATCGTCCGGCTCTGGCCGCGCAATGAACCGCCGCCGACCGACACGCAAATTCGCGAGCGCTCGGCGCAGCAACTGGCCGGCAAGGATCCCCGCGCGCTCGCCGCGGTGAGGCGCTCCAACCCGGCCCAGGTCGTGACCGAAGCGCAGATGGCGGCCGTCACCGTCCCGACGCTTGGTATCGTGGGCACCGCCGATCCCTACCTTCGCGACTTCCAGCAGCTCAAGGCGGCCATGCCGCAACTGCAGCTCGTGACAGTGGAAGGGGCGTCCCACGGCTCGCTGCCGGGGACGCCGGAGTTCGTCCGCGCCATCCTCGATTTCGTTCGGGCCCACCCCGCCTCGGCGGCCGGCTGAGGCGATGCGCAAGCTTCTTGGGGCCGCGATGTCGGCCTCACTCCTCGTCGCCGCAGGCGCGGCGAGCGCGCAGCCGACCCTGGTCAACCCCGATACGACCGGGCAGGATTGCAGGGCCCGGGTCAACTTCGAACGCAGCGCCAAACTGCCTGGCTATCGGGTAGAGGAAGGTGGGTGCTAGGTCTGCATCTCCTTCATGCCGACAGCCCAGCTCATTCCCCCCGCCTTCACGGGGGACTTCTATGTTCAGGAGTTCACGGACGCCCGAATCCGTGCCCGCTGGGCGGAGTGCCGAGCGAACAGCACCTGCGCTGATCCGGCCCGCGCCGGGGCGGTGGCCTTCACCACGGCCGAGCGGCGCCGCACCGGCACCGTTGATCCGCAGGGCCGCGTGGACGCGCAGGGCCAAGTGGACCTTCGCGCCATCCTTCGGCCGGGCTTCTTCGCTCGCTTCGGTGGGCCGATCGCTCAGGCCGAGCCGCGTGCCTGGACTGTCGAGTTCACCGTTCCTCGGACAGTTATGAGCGGCGGCACTTGAACCTTGACATCCCGATCCAGCTCCGTGGCTGGTACATCGAAGGCGCCGTGTTGCATGGGTCGGCGACATAGACGTACTGCCCCCTACCCGCGTCTGGGATCACGCGATGCGGACGTACTCCGGCCGTCCGAGCTCAAGCATGTGGTTCAGCACCTTGGCGGCGATGGCCACCTCGGTCGTTTGTTGCCCATCTGTTTGCGAGCGTAGCCTGTCACCGATGACGCGCTTCCATCCTGAGACGTCGGCCTCCACCAGATGTACCCCGAGGTGCTCTGCCAACCCATGCGGCCGCGCTGGGCGATGCATCGGAGATGCGCGTCCCGCTGCGTTGGTGCGGACTGTGCGGCTCCGCTTGGCACAGCACTCGCGCGGGGTGGCACAACCACAGCCGCATCGGGGTGGT
>NZ_RCZP01000119.1 GCF_006438825.1 Muricoccus nepalensis | reverse complement strand
TGCGCGCCGGCCGCAGCACCACCCCGGTGCTGATCCTGTCGGGCCTCTCCCGCCCGGGTGCCAAGGTGAAGGGCTTTGGCCTCGGCGCCGACGACTTCATCGTCAAGCCCTTCGACAGCCAGGAGCTGATCGCCCGCATCCAGGCCATCGTCCGCCGCACGAAGGGCTTTGCCCAGCCCAACATCTCGGTCGGCCGGCTCAACCTCGACCTCGGCGCCCGCGAGGCCACCGTCGGCGGCAAGCCCGTCCACCTCACGGGCAAGGAGTACGCCATCCTCGAGCTCCTCACCCTGCGCAAAGGCATGGTCATGACCAAGGAGGCCTTCCTCAACCACCTCTACGGCGGCATGGACGAGCCCGAGGTCAAGATCATCGACGTCTTCATCTGCAAGCTCCGCAAGAAGCTCGCCCAGGCCGGTTGCGAGGACCTCATCGGAACCGTCTGGGGACGCGGCTACGTCCTCCGTGACCCCGTGCCGGCGCCGCAGCGGTCCGCTTCCCCGGGCTTGCCCGTTGCGGGACCGGCCATCGTGTCGGGGTCCACGGAAGCCGCCCACGCGGCGGCGTGAGCTTGTCGGCGGTGGCGGGGTGGGAGCGGCGGGATCGCGAAAGCTCTCGGCCCGGTATCGCTCCTTTCGCCGTGCTCCGAGGTGGTGGGTGGGAGCGGATCTCCTTGACCGTCCCGTGTGCCGGGTCTGCCGGACGCTGTAGAAAGCGTACTGGGACCAAGTGCGTTCACTGCGGCGGCTTATCGGTTCGTGCAACGAGAGCGAAGAATTCAGCGTATGTCACGGACCTGTTTGCGCTGTCGTTTTGAGTGGGTGCACTCTCGCAAGGCCTAGCCGCCCGACGTGCCTGACGGGGCATGGGCGCGGATCGTGCCCTCCCTAGCACTACTTTGGCAGTATCTGTTTGGCGGTGCATCGCCCACCTGCTCCGCGCTAGAGCACCGCCACGGTGCCCACACTGCCGCAAGTGGATCAACGCACCGCCAAACAGATACTGCCAAAGTAGTGCTAGGTCCTGTTAGGTCCTGTTAGCGCTTGAGCCAGTCGAGTGTGGCGGCGAGGTGTAGGACGCCGAGGGAGCTGGAGGCGGTTTTCTCGTAGCGCGTGGCGACGGCGCGCCGCTCCTTGAGCCTGGCCCAGAGGCGTTCGACGTGGTTGCGGTTGTTGTAGATCCAGTCTCGACAGGCGACCGGCGCCTCGTTCCTCTTGGGCGGTATCGCGGGGCGTGCGCCGAGGTCCCAGACGTGCTGGCGGAAGGCATGGCTGGAGTAGCCTCGGTCGCCCACCACCCAGAGCGGCGCGCCGGGAAGCGTGGCG
>NZ_RCZP01000117.1 GCF_006438825.1 Muricoccus nepalensis | reverse complement strand
TGCGCTTCGCCACCTCGCACGTCCGCCTGAACGGCGCCCGGGTGCTGATGACCTCGGAGCCGGAGGTCCGGGCCGATGCCCTTCGTCGCCGGGCGGGCTTCGCCACGGACATCGAGGCGCTGCGCGCGCGCTACGAGGCCCTCATCTCCTCCCCGGGGGAGCGGCGGCTCTACGACGCCTTCGCCGCGGCCTGGGCGGCCTACGTGGCCCAGGACGCCCCGCTCCTGAGCGGCGCGGCCGGCGATCCGGCCGCGCTGCAGACCTTCAACACCGATCTTGCCCGGCTCTCCATCCGCGCGAACGGCGCCCTCGCCGAGCTCGTCACCTTCGCCGACAACGGCGCGCGCGAGGCGGCGGACCTGTCCGAGCGGCGCTACGACAGCGCGGTCTGGCTTCTCCTCGGCGGCACCCTCCTCGGCGCGCTGGGCACGGGCCTGATCGCCTTCGGCTGCGGCAAGGATGTCGCGCAGCACGCGCGAACCCTGGCCGGCGCGGCCACGCGGCTGGCCCGTCGCGAGTACCAGTTCGATCTTCCGGAGACGGCGCGGCACGACGAGTTCGGCCAGATCGCCCGTGCCCTGGCCGAGTGCCGCGACGGGCTTCGCGGCGCGGAGGAGCACGCCCGCCTGGAAGAGGAGGCTCGTGCCGCGGCGGCCCAGCGCGCCGAGCGCGTCGAGGCCCTGGTGCGCCACTTCGAGGCGGAGGCGGCGGCCGGGCTGCAGGCGGTGGGCTCGGCCGCGGCCGGGCTCGACACGGCGGCGGTCGAGATGCAGAGGGTGGCGGCCGGGGGCAGCGAGCGCGCGGCCTCCCTCGCCAGCGCGTCCGGCCAGGCGAGCACCAACGTCGACACCGTGGCGTCGAGCGCGGCGGAGATGGCGGCCTCGATCGCCGAGGTGGCGCGCCAGGTGAGCGAGAGCGCGCGGGTGGCCCGGCAGGCGTCCGAGGACGCGCGGGCGACGGACGCGGCCGTCGGCGGGCTGGCGCAGGCGGCGACCCGGATCGACGACGTGGTGAGGCTGATCTCCGCCATCGCGGAGCAGACGAACCTCCTGGCGCTCAACGCCACCATCGAGGCGGCGCGCGCCGGCGAGGCCGGGCGGGGCTTTGCCGTGGTCGCGGCGGAGGTGAAGCAGCTCGCCCAGCAGACCTCGAAGGCAACCGACGAGATCGGCGCGCAGATCTCGGCCATGCAGGCGGAGGCCGGGCGGGCGGTGGAGGCGATCCGCGGCATCGCGGGGACCATCGAGCGGATGGACGGCCTGACCCAGGGGGTGGCCGCTGCGGCCGAGGAGCAATCGGCGGCGACGCGCGCGATCGGGCGCGCGGTGACGGAGGCGGCCTCCGGCACGCAGGCGGTCAACCGCCTGGCGACGGGGGTCACGGAAGGGGCGCAGCAGACCGGCGAGGTGGCCACGCAGGTGCGGACCGCCGCCGGCGACCTCTCGCAGCGGGCGGAGACCCTCCGCGGCCAGGTGAACGGCTTCCTGGCCGGCATCCGGGCGGCCTGACCGTCGGGCGGCG
>NZ_RCZP01000116.1 GCF_006438825.1 Muricoccus nepalensis | reverse complement strand
CAGGACCGGCGCTGTTGAACTTCAGCACCCAGTCCCGGACGATCTGCAGCGTCACGCCGCCGATCCTGGCCGCTTCGGTCCGCGTCGCACCATCGTAAACCGCAGCTAGCGAAAGCAGCCGCCGGGCCTGAGCCGCATCCTTCGTCCGTCGCGCTGCCACGCGCAGGCGAACCGCGTCGAAGTCACCCCGAAGCGGAATGGCCATGGCGAACCTCCAGCGTTCGCCATCTTGAATCACGATCCGGCCCCATGAGGGAATCCCCCACGAGAGTCAGGGTCTCCGAGATTTAGTATAAGAGCCCGCTTTGCTCTGTTGAAAGGCTCATGAGGCCTCGGCGAGGAGCATGAGGTTGTGGGTGAGGACGCGGAGGGCGAGTTCGCGGGCCTGTGACGCATCACCCCGCGCGGTCAGGGCTGATCCGAGACGGCGCTTGTGCTGGCTGAACCCGCTCTCGGCGTGCCAGCGCTGGTTGTAGATCGCCTTCGGAAAGCGGCGGCGCATGGCACGCCGGTAGGGCGTCTTGGGCCAGCGGCGGCCGGTGTTGCGGCGGTTGAGGCGGATCACGGTCTGTCGCACACCGAGGTCCTCGCGGCAGAGGCGATGGTTGTGCTCGGCATCGTAACCCGCGTCGCCGAGCGCCGTGTCGATCTGAACCAGCCCGGCCGCCTGCCGCATGGCCGGTGTGAAGTCGGGCGAGTCCTGGCTCGGTCCGACGCCCGGCACCGCCCCGAGGATGAGATGCGAGTGGGCGTGGACAACGGCGGTGAGCTTCGGCCATGCCCGCTGCCGGTGGCCCTCGTCCCCGCGCCGCAGTCCGAAGTAGGCGCTGACGTGCCGCGTCTCGAGGCCCGTGGCGTCGACAGCCGCAACAGGGGCAGTGTCGATTAGGCCACGGCCACGGGCGTGCCGGACCACCACGGCTTGAGCGTTGCGGAAGGCCCCCCAGCCTCGGCGTCCGCGAGGATCCGGCGCGAGGCATGGGCGAGCGTCGAGTAGTGCGGCACCTTCGAAAGCCCGAGGGTGCGGCGCAGTTCCGCCCATTCCGCGACGAGCGCCACGACGCCCCGATAGTCGGTCCGCAAGAACTGCCGCAGCACCAGCAGCGCGAAGAGCTGCGCCTGGGTGTAGTCGCGCCGCGAGAACCGGCTCCCGTACTCCGGAAGCGCCACCCGGCCCGCCGCCAGTGCCTCCCGCGCCACCCTCACTGCCGATTTCGACATCCTCCGCATCCTACGTCTCCCGGCTCCGCCGAAAGCCCACCCAACCTCCGAGACCAGCCAGGGGTTTCAACAGAGCAAGCCCGCTTCATAACGTCTGAGCCAGCCGCCTGACGAGGACCATGGCTGCGGCGAGGGTGAAGAAGGCGACGGCGGAGCTGACGGTCGCCTCGTGGTCGCGGGCGAGGCGTCGGCACCGGCCGAACCACGCGAAGGATCTCTCCACCACCCAACGCCTGGGCTGCACAGCGAAGCCTTTCTGCCCGGGTGCCCGGCCGACGATGCTGACGGCAATCGACGAGGCCTGAGCCACGCGGGACCCGGCATAGGCGCGGTCGGCAAAGCAGCGAGCGAGGAACGGCCATGGACGGCGCGACA
>NZ_RCZP01000115.1 GCF_006438825.1 Muricoccus nepalensis | reverse complement strand
CGCGGGTGGACGAGGCGCGGCGTCGTGCGATGGTGGAGGAGGCGGGTCGGGACCCGGAGGGGTTCTGGCGTCGCGAGATGGGGCGCATCGCCTGGATGCGGGCGCCTCGTCGCATCAAGAACACGAGCTTTGAGGGCGACGTCTCGATCCGCTGGTTCGAGGACGGCGTGCTCAACATCAGCGAGAGCTGCCTTGACCGGCACGTCGACGGCGGGCGTGGCGACCAGGTGGCGATCCTCTGGGAGGGCGACGACCCGAACGCGGACGCGCGCGTCACCTACCGCGACCTGCTCGCCCGCGTCTGCCGGCTGGCCAACGCCATGAAGGCGCTCGGCGTCCGGCGCGGCGACCGGGTGTCCATCTACCTGCCCATGATCGTCGAGGCGGCGGTGGCCATGCTCGCCTGCGCGCGCCTGGGCGCCGTGCACTCCATCATCTTCGGCGGCTTCTCCCCCGACAGCCTCGCCAGCCGCATGCAGGACTGCGAGAGCACGCTGCTGATTACCGCCGACGAGGGCCGCCGCGGCGGGCGCACCGTGCCGCTGAAGGCCAACGCCGACGAGGCGCTCCGCTCCTGCCCGACCGTCAAGGCGGTGATCGTCGCCCGCAACACCGGCGAACACCGGCGGTGCGGTCACGATGCAGGAGGGGCGCGACCACGACTGGGCGACGCTGTGCGACGCGCAATCCGCTGAGTGCGCCCCCGAGCCCATGGGTGCCGAGGACCCGCTCTTCATCCTCTACACCTCGGGCTCGACCGGTAAGCCCAAGGGCGTGCTGCACACCACCGGCGGCTACGCCGTCTGGGCCGCCTTCACCCACGAGCTCGTCTTCGACTACCGCCCGGGCGAGGTCTACTGGTGCACCGCCGACGTGGGCTGGGTGACCGGCCACACCTACATCGTCTACGGCCCGCTCGCCAACGGCGCGACCACCCTCATGTTCGAGGGCGTGCCGAACTGGCCCGACGTCAGCCGCTTCTGGCGGGTCATCGACAAGCATCAGGTGAACATCTTCTACACGGCGCCGACCGCCATCCGGGCCCTCATGCGGGAGGGCGAGGGGCCGGTGAAGGCGACCTCGCGCCAGTCCTTGCGCGTGCTCGGCTCGGTCGGCGAGCCGATCAACCCCGAGGCCTGGCTCTGGTACTACCGCGTGGTCGGCGACGAGCGCTGCCCGATCGTCGACACCTGGTGGCAGACCGAGACGGGGGGCATCCTCATCTCGCCGCTGCCCGGCGCCGTTGCCCAGAAGCCGGGCTCGGCGACGCTCCCCCTGCCGGGCGTCTTCCCGGCGCTGGTCGACAACGAGGGCCACCTGCTCGAGGGCGCGGTGGAGGGCAACCTCGTGATCACCGACAGCTGGCCCGGCCAGATGCGCACCGTCTTCCGCGACCACGAGCGCTTCATCCAGACCTACTTCTCGACCTTCCCGGGCAAGTACTTCACCGGCGATGGCGCCCGGCGCGACGAGGACGGCTACTACTGGATCACGGGGCGCGTCGACGACGTCCTCAACGTCTCCGGCCACCGCATGGGCACGGCCGAGATCGAGAGCGCCCTCGTCTCCCACCCCAAGGTGGCCGAGGCCGCCGTCGTCGGCATGCCCCACGAGATCAAGGGCCAGGGCATCT
>NZ_RCZP01000114.1 GCF_006438825.1 Muricoccus nepalensis | reverse complement strand
CCCCGACGTTCACGCCGTTCTCGTGCTCGATCAGGCAGGCTGGCACGGCTCACGCCAGCTCCGTGTGCCCGACAACGTCACCCTCGTGCCGTTGCCGCCCTACGCACCCGAGTTGAACCCGGTCGAGCGCGTCTGGCTCCACCTCCGCGAGCGCTTCCTGTCCCACCGTCTGCTCAACAGCAACGCCGCCATCGTTGACGCATGCTGCCAAGCCTGGAACGCCCTCACGCCCGAGCGCCTCCAATCCCTCACCAACTATCCCTGGATCAGAAAAGTCACTTCATAAGCTCGGCGGTATTAGCTGCCATGTCACGCCAGCGCACAGGATGTGCCATGCGCCGCACTGCTCGTATCGAGATGAACACGGCGGCCGCTCTGCCGGCCATCCGTGATCTTCCCGGTGAGGAGGCTTGTGACCTGTAAGCAGGGCTGACTGCGCTGCCCAACACTAAACAAAACCTCCTGATTTGGCGCAGGCAGATCAAGGCGCAGGCGAGGGTTGTCAGGGCGAGGTAGAGATCGGCGCGGCGCTCGTAGCGGACGGTCAGCCGCCGGAACCGGGCCAGCCAGGCGAAGGTCCGCTCAACCACTCATCGATGTCGTCCGAGGCGGGTGCTGCTCTCGATGCCGCGCCTTGCGATGCGCGGGGTGATGCCGCGAGCGCAGCACTCACGGCGGCAGCGGCGGTGGTCGTACGCCTTGTCGGCGTGGAGCTTGGTGGGTCTACGGCGGGGTCGCCCGCGGCGCCGGGCCCGCACGCCCGGTACCGCGTCCAGCGTAGGCGCCAGCATGCGGCTGTCGTGGCGGTTGGCCCCGCTGAGCGTCAGGCCAAGCGGCGTACCGCGGGCGTCCGTGACGAGATGGCGCTTGGTGCCCGGCTTGCCGCGGTCCGTCGGGTTCGGCCCGACCTCCTCGCCCCCCTTTTCGCGGGCAGGCTGGCGCTGTCGAGCGCCGCCCGACTCCAGTCCAGGGCGCCCGCGTCCTGCAGGCGCTCCAGCAGCACCCGGTGCAGCCCCCTCCAGACCCCGGCGGCGTGCCACTCGCCCAGCCGACGCCAGCAGGTCTTCCCGCAGCAGCCCAGCTCGGTCGGTACCTCGTGCCACTGGATGCCCGTTCGCAGCACGAACAAGATGCCAGCCAGCACCGCCCGATCGGGCGCGCGCGGCCGACCGCCTCTCGGCTTCGGCCGCTCTCGCGGCAGCAGCGGTTCCACCACCACCCAGAGGTCATCAGGAACGAGGAGTGCCATCCCTCCTCAACGCCTCAACCCCGGTTTTGTCCCGAGCTTTAATTCTACAGTTGAGCTTGCCGTGAGGCTTTCCCATGTGCGGCGTGGCGGCATGTCGGTTCGTGGAGGCAGGCCATGGGGTCGGATCCTCGGGACATCCTGAGTTGGCGCGAGAATTTGGGAGCGCTGCAGGCGAGACTGGGGGAGTTGTTCGTCCGGGCCGAGCCGCGGCGGCAGGCAGGCCTGTACCTTGAGGGCCTGCTGAGCGCGGCCAAGCGCAAGAACGGCTGGCAGTTGGCCGAGCAGATCGGCGACGCCCGCCCGTGGCGGACGCAGCGCGTGCTCAGCCACGTCCTGTGGGACCAGGAGGCGGCCCGGGATCTGTGCCGCGCGTACGTGCTGGAGCACGTCGGAGCCGATGATGG
>NZ_RCZP01000113.1 GCF_006438825.1 Muricoccus nepalensis | reverse complement strand
TCTCGCAGACCCTCCAGGCCCTCAGCGTTGAAGCGCACCACCGCGTCACGCAACGCCTGCCGCTCCAGCCCCACCAGCCGTGCCGCCTCCGCCCGGCTCAGCCCGTCCAGAGCATGCGCCACCGCCAGCATCCGCGTCGCGGTTCGTCGGTTCCGCTCGCGCCGCGCCAAGCGCCGGAGATCGCCCGCACTCGCCACATCCCTCCGGATCTCCAGGGCTCGCCCCATCCGCCTACCCCGCCAGGTCAGGCCTGAAGCGAATCACCATCCCCGCCTACGCGGAAATCACACCAGAGTCATGTGTGGACGGCCCCTTCGCCGCAAGGGGGATATGACGTTGTGGCGCCGCGGTCGGGTGCAGTCATGTGTCCGGCCTTTTTACGCGGCTCTCTGACCGCTGGCCCTGATGCAGTCCGCGGCCCGGCTCCCAATCAGTTTGTCGCGCACGGGGCGCAAGACTCTGGACGGGCTGTACCAGGCCCCGGCTTCGACCGGTGTGCCATCACGTCGCCATCACCCTCGCGACCCCACCGGCAGCGGCGATAGCCGGTGGGGGTCCTCTACAACCTCATGCCGGGGCGGGCTGGGGCATGGTCGGGGCGCGGTAGGTCCCGCCCCGGGTCAGGAGCGCCCAGACGATGCGGGCGGTTTTGTTGGCCTGCGCGACGGCAGCGAGCTTCGCCGGGCGGCGCTCCAGCAGGCGCTTGAGCCAGCCTGCCTCGGCGGCCGATCGGGTCCGGGCATGGCGGATGACCGCGACCGCGCCGAGCACGAGCAGGCGGCGCAAGGTGCGGTCGCCCTGCTTGGAGATGCCGCCCTGGCGCTCCTTGCCGCCGCTCGAGTTCTGCCGGGGCACCAGCCCGATCCAGGCAGCCAGGTGCCGGGCCGAGCGGAACCGGGTGGGATCGGGGAGGCTGGCGACCAGCGCGGACGCCGTGATCGGCCCGATACCGGGAATAGTGGCGAGGCGACGGCTGGTCTCGTTCCCCTTGTGCCAGGTCAGGATGGCGGCCTCAGTGGCCTCGATCCGCTCGCCCAGGCTCTCCAGCTCGGCAGCCAACCCCCGCAGCGCCTGCCGGGCCAGCATCGGCAGCACGGCCTCGTCTTCGCCCAGGAGAACGGCCAGCAGGTCGGTGACGCGTGAGATGCCTTGAGGCGCGATCACGCCGAACTCGGCCATGTGCCCACGAAGCGCGTTCACCAGCATCGTCCTCTGCCGCACCAGCAGGTCCCGCGTCCGGTGCAGCATCAGTACCGCCTGCTGCTCAGGCGTCTTGACCGGGACGAACCGCATGGTCGGGCGGGTCACTGCCTCGCAGATCGCCTCGGCGTCCGCCGCGTCCGTCTTGCCGCGCTTGACGTAGGGCTTCACGTAGGATGCCGGCATCAGCCGGATCTCGTGACCCAACGCCCGGATCTCGCGCGCCCAGTGATGCGCCGTGCCGCACGCCTCGATGCCGACAAGGCAGGGCGGCAGGCCTCGAAAGAAGGTCAGCACCTCGACCCGCTGCAGCTTTCGCCGTAGCACGGCCCGGCCAGCCTCATCCACGCCGTGCGCCTGGAACACGCGCTTGGCGATGTCCAAGCCGATGGTGGTAACCTGCATGCGGACGGTCCCTTCGCTCGCTGACCTCAACAGCCGCGAGCCTGGCACATCGATGCCGCTCAGGGGCCGTCCACCGCATCAGTTCATCCGCTCGGCGGTAT
>NZ_RCZP01000112.1 GCF_006438825.1 Muricoccus nepalensis | reverse complement strand
TGCGCCCAGAACAACATCGATCACCGACTGACCAAGCCCCGGCATCCTTGGACGAACGGGCAGGTCGAGCGGATGAACCGCACGATCAAGGAAGCAACCGTCAAGCGCTACCACTACGAGACGCACGACGAACTCCGACAGCACCTCGACCAGTTCGTCGCCGCCTACAACTTCGCCCGTCGCCTGAAGACTCTACGCGGCCTCACGCCCTACGAAGCCATCTGCAAAGCCTGGACAGAAGAACCGTCCAGGTTCATCCATGACCCGCACCACCAAACCCCGGGACCAAACATCTAGGGTCAGGACCCATTAATCTGCTTGACCCGTGGAGCGGCGGTGAGCTTTTGAGCGGAGCAGAGGTCCGCCGTGTCGGCGCTCGCGTCACCCTTCCTGTTGACCCCCGCCCAAATGCGTCGTCTGAAGCCTTGCTTTCCCCTCTCGCACGGGGTGCCGCGGGTGGACAACCGCGGCGTGATCGGCGGAATCATCCAGGTGGTCTAACGGCGCCTTCAACGGCGCGACGTTCCAGCCGCCTACGGCTCGCACAAAACCCTGTATAATCCTCCACCGATGTCGAGAGCCCGCATGAGACGGTCGCCGTTCCTGACGCTCGCGCTGCCGCTACTGCTGTTGGCTGGCTGTCCCGCCGACGCGCACCGGCCTTATTTCACGCATGTCGAGCGGATCGTCTTGCCGGACGGACAGCCTGGGGAGATGCGTCTCCTGAAGGGCGACGGCATTCTCCTGGCCGATCCCGTTCGCATCCTCGTCCTCGACCGCGATGGGCGCCTACTAGCGCGCAGCCACCAAAGCGGCGCCATGGTCCTCCTCTGCGACCGTGACCGGCGGTCCTGCCGGGGGTACGACGGCGCCGCCGTACTGCTTCTCGACCCCGCTTCGTTCAGGCATGGACAGTCCGTGCCGGGGCTCACCGATGCCGAGCGGAGCGGCCTCCTGGCCTTCGAAACAGGCGACGAGAGTTGGGGCTTCGTGATCCGGCGGGCATCGCTAGCCGATAGGATCCGTGCGGAGGCGGCGCTGGCCCGCGAAACGCCGTGCGCCCTGGCCCTCCTCGTCGCACTCGGCGTGGTAGCGGGGCTGCTCATCCCGGCGCGGCTGCCACGTGCAGAGGACCCGGCGGAACCCCGCTGGTCGGTCTGGTCGATGTGGACCGCTGGCGTCCTGCTGCGCTTGACCATTCTGGCGCCGGTCCTCCTCGTGGCCTCGTATGTCGGGGCGCTCGTCGGCCTCACCTCCATTGCATGGCTGACTGGTTTCGGGAGCGGCGCGGCTCTGGTGCTGTTTTGGCACTCACGAAGGAGGAGGCGCGTCACCGTCTCGCCAACAGCTTGAAGGCGGGCTCGGTCACCTCGACGTCACTGTGGCGTTAGTAGACGCTTTGCTCAGCACAGGGCGGCTATTGGCGCCTGATACCGCCGAGCTTATGAAGTGACTTTTCTGATCCAGGGATAGTTGGTGAGGGATTGGAGGCGCTCGGGCGTGAGGGCGTTCCAGGCTTGGCAGCATGCGTCAACGATGGCGGCGTTGCTGTTGAGCAGACGGTGGGACAGGAAGCGCTCGCGGAGGTGGAGCCAGACGCGCTCGACCGGGTTCAACTCGGGTGCGTAGGGCGGCAACGGCACGAGGGTGACGTTGTCGGGCACACGGAGCTGGCGTGAGCCGTGCCAGCCTGCCTGATCGAGCACGAGAACGGCGTGAACG
>NZ_RCZP01000111.1 GCF_006438825.1 Muricoccus nepalensis | reverse complement strand
CGCCACCAGGCCTCGTTGGCGAGGTACCAGGCGACGGTGCGCTCGATGCCCTCCTCGAAGGTGACGGAGGCGCGCCAGCCGAGCTCGCGCTCGGCCTTGGTGGGGTCGATGGCGTAGCGGCGGTCGTGGCCGGGGCGGTCGGGCACGAAGGCGACCAGGTCCCGCCGCGGGCGCGGGGCGGGGCCCGAGGAGGGGCGCAAGCGGTCCAGCGCGTCGCAAATGGCGTGGACGACCGCGAGGTTGGTGCGCTCGGCCCGGCCGCCGATGGCGTAGGTCTCGCCCGGCACGCCGCGGGTGACGGCGGCGACGAGGGCGCGGACGTGGTCCTCGACGAAGAGCCAGTCCCGGACGTTGCCGCCGTCGCCGTAGACGGGGAGGGGCTTCCCCTCGAGCGCGTTGAGGGTGACGAGCGGGATGAGCTTCTCCGGGAAGTGGTAGGGCCCGTAGTTGTTCGAGCAGTTCGTGACGATCGTCGGCAGCCCGTAGGTCTCGTGCCAGGCCCGCGCCAGGTGGTCCGATCCCGCCTTGCTCGCGGAATAGGGCGAGCGCGGGTCGTAGGGGGTGGTCTCCGTGAAGGCACCGGTCGGGCCGAGGGAGCCGAAGACCTCGTCGGTCGAGACGTGNCCTCGACGAAGAGCCAGTCCCGGACGTTGCCGCCGTCGCCGTAGACGGGGAGGGGCTTCCCCTCGAGCGCGTTGAGGGTGACGAGCGGGATGAGCTTCTCCGGGAAGTGGTAGGGCCCGTAGTTGTTCGAGCAGTTCGTGACGATCGTCGGCAGCCCGTAGGTCTCGTGCCAGGCCCGCGCCAGGTGGTCCGATCCCGCCTTGCTCGCGGAATAGGGCGAGCGCGGGTCGTAGGGGGTGGTCTCCGTGAAGGCACCGGTCGGGCCGAGGGAGCCGAAGACCTCGTCGGTCGAGACGTGCAGGAAGCGGAAGGCGGCGCGGCGCGGGGCGTCGTAGTCCTCGAGCAGCGCGCGCGCGGCCTCGAGCAGGGCGAAGGTGCCCAGGACGTTCGTCTGCACGAAGGGGGCGGCGGAGGCGATGGAGCGGTCGACGTGGCTCTCGGCCGCGAGGTGCATCACCGCGTCCGGCGCGAAGTCCGCGAAGGCGGCGCGCATGGCCGCGAGGTCGCAGATATCGGCCTGCAGGAAGGCGAAGCCCGGGTGGCCCTCGCAGGCGGCGAGGGTGCGGCGGTCGCCGGCGTAGGTGAGCTTGTCCACCACCAGCACCGCGTGGCCGAGGTCGAGGACGAGGTGGCGCACGAGCGCCGAGCCGATGAAGCCGGCGCCGCCGGTGACGATCACGCGCATGGTCGGGCTTTCAGGCAGGAACGTGGAAGGCCGGTTGTCGGGGAGCCTTGTGTCAGAAAGCCGGCGGAAGGTCGCGCAGGCGCGGATGCCCGCGGTCCTTGTCGGAGAGGACGGGGCCGCCGGGGAAGGCGGGCCAGGGCAGGGCGAGCTCGGGGTCGTCCCAGGCAAGGCCGCGGTCGCAGTCGGGGGCGTAGTAGTCGGTCACCTTGTAGGCGACCTCGGTGTCGGGGACGAGGGTGACGAAGCCGTGGGCGAAGCCGGCGGGGACGTAGAGCTGCTCCGCGCCCTCGGCCGAGAGGCGGCAGGCGACGTGGCGGCCGAAATCGCGCGACCCCCGCCGGATGTCCACGATGACGTCGAGCACCGCCCCCCGGAGCACGCGCACGAGCTTTCCCTGGGCCCGCGGCGGCACCTGGAAGTGCATCCCGCGCAGCGTTCCCGCGCAGGTGGAGAGCGAGTGGTTGTCCTGCACGAACACGCCCTCCACGCCCACCGCGCGGAAGTCGCGCTCGCTGAAGGTCTCCGTGAAATGGCCGCGGTGGTCGCCGAAGCGGCGCAGGCGCAGCAGCATCGGCCCCTCGATGCCGAGGGGGAAGGCCGTCACGTTGCCGCTCACGCGCGGCTCCGCGGAGGGAAAGTCGATCGACGGAGCGGCGGGCATCCGAGGTCTCCGGGCGGCGGGTAGCTTCCGCTAACACAGGTCGGGGCTGGATCACGAGTCCGTGTGGTCTGCGCCCCTTCCTTTTCCGGCGCTGTGTCGGGCGGGTTGCGGTGGCCGGGCGCGGGAGCCTGCCCGAGAGGGCGGGGTCTTATACTAAATCTCGGAGACCCTGACTCTCGTGGGGGATTCCCTCATGGGGCCGGATCGTGATTCAAGATGGCGAACGCTGGAGGTTCGCCATGGCCATTCCGCTTCGGGGTGACTTCGACGCGGTTCGCCTGCGCGTGGCAGCGCGACGGACGAAGGATGCGGCTCAGGCCCGGCGGCTGCTTTCGCTAGCTGCGGTTTACGATGGTGCGACGCGGACCGAAGCGGCCAGGATCGGCGGCGTGACGCTGCAGATCGTCCGGGACTGGGTGCTGAAGTTCAACAGCGCCGGTCCTG
>NZ_RCZP01000110.1 GCF_006438825.1 Muricoccus nepalensis | reverse complement strand
GACGTTCACGCCGTTCTCGTGCTCGATCAGGCAGGCTGGCACGGCTCACGCCAGCTCCGTGTGCCCGACAACGTCACCCTCGTGCCGTTGCCGCCCTACGCACCCGAGTTGAACCCGGTCGAGCGCGTCTGGCTCCACCTCCGCGAGCGCTTCCTGTCCCACCGTCTGCTCAACAGCAACGCCGCCATCGTTGACGCATGCTGCCAAGCCTGGAACGCCCTCACGCCCGAGCGCCTCCAATCCCTCACCAACTATCCCTGGATCAGAAAAGTCACTTCATAAGCTCGGCGGTATGAGATGCCATTTCCGATCATCTGCTCCACTCGCACACGCTGAGTCTCGGACGGTACGAAGCGCGGGCGTCCTCGTGTGGCCATTATCATCTCCAATGGGGCGTGACCTTGGGCGTCGGCGCCGATGCATGTTCCAAATTTTGAGTCCTTACCCTCGCCCTACCGTTGTACTCCAGCAAGGCGGCCCGCCAGTTGTGCGACTGCGTCGTCCTCATGAGGGCACGTGAGTGGCGGGTCGTCCGGTGCGTCATACCGTAGGGGGCAGATCTGATGAACCATCCGGTGCATGCCGTGGCGCAGGCTAGGCGCCTGCGTCCACTGCAAGCTTCCGTCCGGCCGACGTAGGATCCTCGTCACATCGAAGATGGCGCCGCACCGGCTGCATACCGCCTCGGCCATGAAAATCTGCACCTCGTACCGCCACGGCGTCCGTCCACCCTGCAGACGCATGTTCACGAATCGTTCGCGGCTGTCGTAGCCTTCGCCGGAGCCTACCCTGGAGCCCGCGCGTGAGCCACGACCACGTCTACAAACCCAAGCCCTGCGCCGCTTGGCCCGTGCACGAGATCCGCGCTGTGGGTACCCACCTACCGGGATGCAGTCGGCCGCGACATGGACAGCGCAGCGTGTCTGAAGATGGCTGTGGCGGCTTACCTGCCGGCCGATGGCGGCCGTATGAAGCCGCACATGCCATTCGCGACATGATCGCGTGCTTTTCTCGTTTTTGGGGCTTCGCTCCCTGGTTTCCGCCTACCCGTCGTCGAGGAAGCTGCGCAGGCGCTTGCACCGGGTGGGGTGCTTCAGCTTGCGCAGCGCCTTGGCCTCGATCTGGCGGATGCGCTCGCGGGTGACGTTGAACTGCTGGCCGACCTCCTCGAGTGTGTGGTCGGAGTTCATGCCGATGCCAAAGCGCATCCGCAGCACCCGCTCCTCGCGTGGCGTCAGGCCGGAGAGCGCCTTGGCGGCGGCGTCGCGCAGGCCCGACCTCACCGCGACGTCGAGCGGCATGACCGCGTTCTCGTCCTCGAGGAAGTCGCCGAGGTGGGCGCCCTCCTCGTCGCCGACCGGCGTCTCGAGCGAGATCGGCTCGCGCGCGATCTTCTGCGCCTTCACCACCCGCTCGAGCGGCAGGCCCATCTTCGCCGCGAGTTCGGCCGGCGTCGGCTCGCGCCCGAGCTCGTGCACCATCTGTCGCGCGGTTCGGTTCAGCTTGTTCACCGTCTCGGTCATGTGCACGGGCACGCGGATGGTCCGCGCCTGGTCGGCAATAGAGCGCGTGACGGCCTGGCGGATCCACCAGGTGGCGTAGGTCGAGAACTTGAAGCCGCGCCGGTACTCGAACTTGTCGACCGCCTTCATCAGCCCGATGTTGCCCTCCTGCACGAGGTCGAGCAGCTGCAGGCCGCGGTTGGTGTACTTCTTGGCAATCGAGATCACGAGGCGGAGGTTGGCCTCGATCATCTCCTTCTTGGCCCGGTTCATGGCGCGCTCGCCCTCGGCGACCACCGCCTGCACCCGGCGGAACTCGTCGAGCG
>NZ_RCZP01000011.1 GCF_006438825.1 Muricoccus nepalensis | reverse complement strand
CAGGTGCGACGGATTAGCGCCTACTTGGTGGAAGGTGACCTGGACGACAGCCCGGCGCAGCTAGTGGCCAACGAGGGCAAGGTGTTCGTTGGCATGTACCTGCTCGGACTGGGCTTCACCTTCGACGACGAGGCGGTGCGCCGCGGCAAACCAGCCAGCCCGGTTGCGGAAATGCACCGGCTAATTGCCAAGGACCCGCGCAACGCCGAGCGTATCTTCCCCTACCTGGGCGGGGAAGAAGTGAACACCGACCCTCACCACGCCCACCGGCGCTGGTGCATCGACTTCGACGACTTTCCGCTGCGACGAGAGGCGGGGCTGAAGCCCTGGGCGGCGATGACGGACCGGGAGCGGGCGGCGTGCCGGCGCACCGGGCTGGTGCCGGGCGACTACGCGGAGCCGGTCGCGGCGGACTGGCCCGACCTGCTGGAAATCGTAGAGCGGCTGGTGAAACCGGAGCGAGATAAGGACAAGCGCGAAGCGAGAAAGAAGCGTTGGTGGCAGTTTGCTGAAAAGGCGTCTGGCTTGCGTACTGCTCTAACAGCAGAGTTGGAGAAGGTGCTCGCAATTACGCAAACCTCTCCACATCTCGCTGTTTCTGTTCTGCCGGCCGGATCCGTTTATGATCAAAAACTACTTATCCTTGCTGAGGATACGGCCGGGTGGTTTGGTGTATGCCAAGCTCGAACGCATGAAGTATGGGCAAGAGCAATGGGTGCAACCACCCCTGGAGACAGTCTAGTTTATGCACCGTCGGACATGTATCAGCCTTTCCCATTCACGGACGCCAACGACAATGCAACAGCTATTGCAGCTCAGGATTATCTAGATCATCGCGCTGCTATGATGATTGCTCACAACAAAGGACTAACCAGTACCTACAACCGCTTCCACGACCCCGACGAGCAGGCGCCCGACATCCTCCGCCTGCGCGAACTCCATCACGCCATGGACAGAGTCGTGCTGCGCGCCTACGGCTGGGACGACCTTGTCGAAACGGCGGCCCCCGAGTTCTTGACGGCAGATACGGAACCCGAGCACCGCTACCAGGAGCGCCTGTTCTGGCCCGCCCCTTTCCGCGACGAGGTGCTCGCCCGCCTGCTCGCCCTCAATGCCGAGCGCGCCGCCAACGAACGCGCCCGTGGTCTCGCGCCCGCGCCCAATGCCGAGGAGCTGGATGAAGTCTAATGGACACGCTACTTCCCCCCAAGACCGCTGCCGAGGTGCGCGCCCACCTGCTCACCACGCTTCGCCGTGACCTGATCGGCCCAAACGCCAGCGGAGATGACGCCGACCTCTCACGCGAGAAGCTCATCGAACGACCCAGCCGCTGGTACCTGACCGGCTTCATCGCCCCGGAGGAAAGCGAGGCGGCGTCGCACGGCGACATCGCCGCCGAGCAAGCGCTGCTGGACGATGCCATGGAGGCGGAGGGCGAGCCGCAGCCTGACCCAGTGCTCGGCGGCCAAGCCGAGGACAACAGCGAGCCCGACCCCGGCGCGGGCAGCCGCCGCATGCAACCGACCTCGCTCGGCTTGACCGTGCTGCTGCGCCCGGACGTGCGGGAGATCGAGGCCGTGATCACCTGGGGGGACTACCGGACCGAGCCGCCCCTGTCACCGCAGGTGCTGACCGAGGAAACCGCACAGCGGCCTCCGGAGGTTCAGTGGCATCGGTTGCCGCGCGAGGTGCCAGTCCGTCTCGCCGTGCCGCCTGATGGCCGGGCCTCCGCGTCTGTGACAGTGCCCGACAGTGCCGCCCCGCAGCTCCCGGGCGGCGGCCTCATCCTGCACACCCACGCCCGCAGCTACGACGTCCGTCAGCCCGACGGCACTATCGAAACCGTGCGCGCGCTGACCGTGGTGCTGGTCAACCGTCGGCGCCGTCCTGGCCGCCGCTACCTCGATGTGTCCTACGCCTTCCAGGCTCAGCTGGAGCTGCGCTGCCCCGAGGGTTTCGTGCCGCGTTGCGACCTGTCAGGGCATTGGAGCGAGGACACGGACCGCCGGGTCGCCGACCTGCACTACCGTGACGTCGCCGAGTACGCCGTGGGCCGCTCCAGCAGCGCAGATTGGACCCGGGACGTGGACGGCCGCGTGCGGCGCGCCTGGACCGATCCACTGCCGACCGCCGAGGTCGAGCGCGTGGCACCCAACGAGGCAATCGGTGGTGTGACCTGGAGCATGGAGAAACTGGCGGCCCTCGCCCAATCCGGCGCGGACGCGCTGAGTGAGGCGTTGGCGAACCTGCCACGTCAGTATGCCAATTGGATCGCCGGGCAGGCTGCCTCGATCTCCGGCATCCCGGGCCCACGCCGCCAGGAGACGGCCCGCACCTTGGTGGAGGCCATGAACCGAGCCCAAGGGCGGATCGAGGCCGGCATCGCGCTGCTGGCCACCCAGAAGCAGGCCCGGCTCGCCTTCGCGGCCATGAACGAGTCCCTCGCGCGAGCCGCCCGCCAGCGCGGTGCCCAGACCAACGGACGAACACCCGAGGAGCAGTCCGAACCAAGGTGGCGGCCATTCCAGATCGCCTTCATCCTGCTCAACCTGTCCGGTCTCTTCGACAAGCGGCACGATGACCGGGAGGTCGTGGACCTGTTATTCTTCCCGACTGGCGGCGGCAAGACCGAGGCCTACCTGGGTCTGGCCGCTTGGAGCATCGCGTTTCGTCGCCTGTCCTCCTCGGGCAAGCTCGGCGCCGGCGTCGCCGTGCTGATGCGCTATACGCTGCGGCTGCTCACCCTCGACCAGCTCGGCCGCGCTGCCGGCGTGGTCTGCGCTCTCGAGCTGATGCGCGGCGAGCCGGCTTGGCAGGATGGTGGCCGGCCAATGCTCGGCACTTGGCCGATAGAGATCGGCCTTTATGTGGGTTCAGCCGCCTCGCCCAATTCGCTCGGCGGCAAGGGTAACACCGGCCCCGATACCGCCGTCACCCGCATCAAGCGCTACCAGAAGGACCGCAAGGAGGCGCCTGCGCCGCTGCAAGCCTGCCCGTGGTGCGGGACATCGTTCTCACCCCAGAGCTTCAGCCTCGCCCCCAACGCCAACGTGCCGCAGAACATGGAGCTGCGCTGCGTCAGTGAGGATTGTGCCTTCACCGGCGATCGGCCGCTGCCGATCGTGGTGGTCGACGACGCGATCTATCGGCGCCTACCGGCCTTCATCATCGCTACTGTGGACAAGTTCGCCGGCCTACCTTGGGTGGAGCGGGCCGGCACCTTCTTCGGGCACGTGGATCGTGAAGACCAATGGGGGTTCTACGGACCGGCCGAGCCGAAGGAGGGCAAGAAGCTGCACAATGGCTGGCGGCTCGACCCGCCGGACCTAGTGATCCAGGACGAACTGCACCTCATCAGCGGCCCGCTCGGTACGGTGGCCGGGCTCTACGAGACGGCGCTCGATCGGCTCTCGTCTCGCGAGCAGGATGGCAAGGTAATCCGGCCCAAGATCGTGGCCAGTACCGCCACAGTCCGGCGGGCCGGACAGCAGATCCAGGCGCTGTTCGACCGCGAAAGAACCGAGGTATTTCCGCCGCCAGGGCCGGACCGGCACCACAGCTTCTTCGCCGAGACCGTGCCTGCTATCGAAGGCCCGGCGCGGCTGTATGTCGGCCTCGCCGCGCAGGGGAAGGGACCTAAGCTGGTGTTTCTGCGTGCGCTGGTGACGCTGCTTGCAGCCGGCATGCACGAACAGCAGGGGGCGGGTGCGACCGCGGACCCATACATGACGGCCGTGTGCTACTTCAATGCCTTGCGTGAGCTGGGTGGGGCGCGGCGCATCGTCGAGGACGAGGTCAAGGCGCGGCTGACCGACTACGGTGTCAAGCGCCGTCGCGTGGAGCCTATGGACCAGCCGTTTGCCGACCGCACCCTTGGAGAGCCGCTGGAGCTGACCTCCCGTGTCTCCACCGACCAAGTCGCCAAGGCCAAGGCGCAGCTCGAACAGCCTTGCGACGGGGTCAAAGGCGTGGACGTGGCCCTCGCCACCAACATGATTTCCGTCGGCCTCGACATCACCCGGCTTGGCCTCATGCTGGTGCAGGGCCAACCGAAGACCGCGTCCGAGTATATCCAAGCCACCAGCCGGGTCGGGCGCGACAAGGACAAACCCGGCCTCGTGCTGGCCGTGCTCAACGTGCACAAGCCCCGTGACCGAATGCATTACGAGCAGTTCCGGCACTTCCATGCCTGCTTCTACCGTGCCGTGGAGCCGACCAGCGTGACACCGTGGGCGTCCCGCGCCCTTGATCGTGCCCTGGCTGCCGTCGTGGTGGCGATCGCAAGGCACCTTGACCCGGCGCTGACGCGCGAAGCAGCGGTGCGCGCCCTGGGTGATCACCCAGGTGTTCGCCAGCAGGTGCGCGACACCCTGACCCGCCGCGCCCCGGCCAAGGACCGAGCCACGGTCGGGGCGGCGGTGGACCGCCTGTTCGAAGGGTGGATGCTGGTGGCCGAGCAGCAGACGAGCGGGGGCGATCCCTTCAGCTACGGTAGAGGCGCGCAACGGCTGCTGCACGACCCTCTCGATCCGGCCCTGCCGACGCTCATGCCGACGGTCCATCGTGACTTCACTGCGGGACGGTCCATGCGCGACGTGGAGGCCACCGTGCTGCTGAAGGTGCGAGGCCCGCATGGCGAGCCGGTAGGAGCAAGCAGTTGAGCAAGGACGTCCTACGGCTGAGCCAGATCGTCGGCACTTTCGGGCCTGGCGCAATGGTGGATCTCCCCGACCGGTCCGTCATGGTGAGTGGGCTCGACAGCTGGGAGATGGGCAGCAAGGGCGCCTTCCGGCTCGTCGAGGAGCAGCGGCTCGTCCGGCTGCTGGAGGAGCGGCTGCGTGGAGATCCCCGCATCGCGCAGGACAAGCCACTCTCGTTGCGTACGCCCCCCGTGGACCCGGGTGGGGTAGCGGAAGGCTTCGTGCCCGGCGTGCCGGTGACGGTCTTCCCGACTTGGTTCACCTGCGACAGCGTGGAGCCGGCTCCGTCCGGATCTGCGGTGGCAACCAAGTCGGACGGACCGGCGCGTGGTGTCCAGCGCCGGCGCCGGATGGTGGAATGGAAGGGCCTCGCGCCGCCGAACCGCAAGCGCTACCACGACAACGACGGCAAGGCGCACGACGTCACACCGCTGCGCTTCGTCTGCGGCTGCGAGCACGGGCACCTGCAGGACGTGCCCTGGCGTTGGGCGGTGCACGAAGGCGCGAAGTGCGGTGAACCGCTTTGGCTGGAGGAAACTGGCACAAGCGGTGATCCGCGCGACACCCGCGTCGTGTGCGGCTGCGGCAGGTCCCTCCTACTAGAGCAACTGTTCCAGGCGGGTCGCCTGGGCTTCTGCCACGGAGAACGTCCCTGGATCGGTGACAGGGATCCGGCTGGCTGCAAGGACCCGGAGACAGGAGGACAGGTGAAACTGCGTCTGCTCACCCGCAGCGCCACCAACGCGTACTTCCCCCAGGCAGCAACGGTCATCTCACTGCCGGAAGCCGAGGACACACTCGGTCGCATCGTGGCCGAGCACCTAACGGACCTGCGAGAGGCCGGTAGTGCTGCCGAGATTGGCATGGCACGCAAGTTCAACCAGGCGCTCAAGGCGGCCCTGGACGGCTATCCGGACGACGCCGTGTTCGCACGCGTGCAACAACTCAAGGCTGGAGGGGTCGCAGCGACGGCTCCAGACCCGAGGGTGGCCGAGTATGAGGTGCTCGCGAGTGGTGGGGCCCTGATCGGCGAGGACAGCGCCGGCGCTCTGCTGCACGCCGCAACCTTGCCCCGGGCACAGTGGGATCCGATCAGTGCTCCCCTGTTGGCAGGCATCCAAGCCCTTGTCGCTGTGCACCGGCTGCGTGAAGTCGTTTGCCTCTACGGCTTCACCCGCTTCGAGAGCGCTCCACCCATGTCGGACGAGGGGCTGGAAGATGTCGGTCTGGCTGTCAGTGGAGCTGCGCTCGGCAATAGCCCAGATTGGCTACCGGCGATCCAGCAGTATGGAGAGGGGCTGTTCCTTCAGTTGGATCCGACTGCAATCGAGAAGTGGCTGTCCGACCCTGATACCGAACGACACGTCCGGCATCTCGTAGCTGGCTTCGAGGCCTGGAGGTCGAACAGGCCCAGTTTGAAGCCGCGTGGGGCGCCATACGCGCTGCTGCACAGCTTATCACACGCGCTGATGACCGAGATCGCGCTCGACTGCGGTTATCCTGCGAGCGCGTTGAAGGAGCGCATCTACGCATTGAAGCCAGCCACTCAAGGCGGGCCGCTGCGTTGCGGCCTGCTGATCTACACCGCCACTGCTGGCACTCAGGGAACGTTGGGAGGCTTGGTGGAGGTCACGCAGCGTTTCTCGCGCGTGCTGGAGGCTGCCCTTAGGCGATTGGAAATTTGTAGTAGCGATCCGGTTTGTGCCGATCACGAGCCTGCTGCACACAAGGATGATCGAGCAACGCATGGGGCTGCGTGCCACGGTTGTCTGCTGATTGCCGAAACCAGCTGCGAAGCCCGCAACCTCTTCCTGGACCGTGCCCTTCTTGTCTCAACCATGGCCGAGACCGGATCTGCGTTCTTTAGGCTACCTTGAGGACCAGAAAGGGCGGAGGCATCTGTGTCTGCCCCTCCCAAGGTGGCCGTATAGATGCAACTAGGGCTGCGAGATCCACCATGCGTCGCACGAACCGGACCGGCGTACCCGGCAGGCGGATGAAGCTTTCTCGTTCGTAGAACGCTGCGGCCGGCTCGTCATTGGCATTGAGCAAGAACGCAAATGATGCGATCTCGCTGCGGACGCATCGGGTGATCGCATCCACCAGCAGCACGCGGCCGAGCCCGACGTTACGGGCGGACAAGTCGGTCGCGAGCCAGCCAAGCAGCACGGTGGGCAGCCGGGGATAGCGCTTCGAAGCGGCAGCAGTGTGTAGGTTACCTCGCTGACTGAGCGGCCACAGTTGGCGGCTAGGGTGGCCAGCGTCGCCGGTCGGCGTGGAGCCACCAAAACCGACTTGATTTTGGGGCGATCGGTGAAGGTCACGCTGCCACCTGCTCGGGTAAGCGACCGGAGGAAGGTATTTGAGGGAGGCGCTGCCACTCCTCGAAGCTCACCACCACCGCCTTAGGGCGGCCGTGGCGGGTGATGACCGAGGGCTGCCAGCCCCAGCCAACATGAGTGCCGCCGGCCCCGCTCCAAGGCCGACTTTCACTGCTCTCCCAATGGTGTGCCAGCTTTTAGAAAGATATCCGTTGTGGGACTCGCCCTGGTGACGATTGGCGGCCTTTTCCAATAGCCCCTCGTGATTGCGGAGCGTTCCCATCGCCACGTCCCACGGGTCAATTTCGGGAAAGCAGCATGCCCTGATGCACAGCAAGACCGTTGTCAGAAGACTGTAGCAGGATATATATCCAGCCATATTCAAGGAGGCTAGTCATGACCGATGCGGCACAGAAGCGTGCCCTCCGCAATTATCGGTTGCGTCAGGCCGAGCGTGGCATTGCTCGCTTTGAGGTTCAGGCGCTCAACGTGGACCGCGAACTGATTCGCGCGCTTGCACGCAGGCTTGCCGATGACGGGCCCGAGGCGATGCAGGCGCGGACGATGGTGCAGCAGATCGTATCCGGCGATCCGCCGCATCAAGGCGGCATCCTCCAGGCCTTGCGCCGATCACCGTTGGTCGGTGCCAACCTTGACCTCGATCGCGCTCGCGAGGAAGGTCGTAGGGTGGATCTGTGACGCGATATCTGCTCGACACCAATATCATCAGCAATGTGGTAAAACCGCAGCCATCCGCCTCTTTGTTAAGTTGGATGACGGGACAGCGTGACGATGCGTTGTTCATAGCATCGCTGACCGTCGCAGAAATACGACGCGGTATTCTAGAAAAGCCTGCGGGTAGGAAACGCGAAGCGCTTGAAGTCTGGTTCGCCGGTCCCGAGGGTCCGCAGGCTTTATTCGCCGGGCGCATTCTGCCGTTCGACGACCGCACCGGGTTAATCTGGGCGCGGCTGATGGCTGACGGAAAAGCCGCGGGCCGTCCCCGCAGCGGCCTCGACATGATCATCGCATCAACGGCCGAGGCCAACGGCTACGTCGTGGTCACCGATAATGAAAAGGACTTCGCCGGGATTGAGTTCATCAATCCCTTGCGTGGAGCGGCTTCATGACAGGCGTCGTTCGACACGGCGTTGTTGCAGAAATCTTGGTGATGGCTGGGCATGAGCAAGGCATCGACATTGGCCGGGCGGCCGAAGACGCGGTACCGGACGCGGAACTGGCGGGAGTACGACCGGGGCCTGATTGCGCGCGGTGACCTGACGGTGTGGATGTCCCCCGACTTGGCGTGGCATGCGTCGGAGGGCACGGGACGGCGAGGCCGTCCGCCGGTCTTCACGGATGCGGCGATCCAGACGGTGCTGACGCTGAAGGTTCTGTACCAGCTGCCACTGCGGGCAGCGCAGGGCATGGCGGGCAGCCTGATCCGCCTGGCTGGCCTGGACTGGCGGGTACCGCACTACAGCACCCTCTCCCGCCGCCAGAAGGACCTGACGGTGGCGATCCCCTACCGCTCCCGAGGTGGTCCGCTGCACCTGGTCGTCGACAGTACGGGTCTGAAGGTACTCGGCGAGGGCGAGTGGAAGGTCCGGAAGCACGGCGCCGACAAGCGGAGGGTCTGGCGCAAGGTGCACCTCGTGATCGATGCGGACAGCCACGAGATCAGGGCCGTCGAGATGACCGACCATCGGCACGGCGACGGCGAGATCGTGCCGGGCCTGCTGGCTCAGCTGCCTGAGGCTGAGCGGATCGGGGTGATCAGCGGCGACGGTGCCTACGACACCCGCGGCGTGTATGAGGCCTCCGCCTCACGCCAAGCTGCTCTGGTCGTGCCGCCACGGCGCAACGGCAAACCCTGGAAAGGGCAAACCGTAGGCGCGGAGGAACGCAATGAGAGCCTGCGTGCCATCCGGCACCTCGGGCGAAGGCTGTGGAAGCGCTGGAGCGGCTATCACCGACGCAGCCTGGCCGAGACTGCGATGTCACGCCTCAAGCGCCTGGGCGAGCGCCTCGCGGCCCGCGACCCCGCCCGTCAGGTCGCCGAGGTGCAGATCCGCTGCGCCATCCTCAACACCTTCAACCGCCTTGGTATGCCAGACACCGTTGCTGTCGCGTGATCAAGACAATCAAAGATCGAAGCACGCCGTCGAACTGATTTCTGCAACAGCGCCATTGCGATATGGACGCCACGATCCGTTCGAGGTTGCCACGCGCACTCGAGCATTGGCACACCCAGCACAGGATGCTCGGCTGGTCCGCTGAGCGACATAATACGAGGTCTGCTGGCCACTCTACGCTGAATTCGGTCCGCCTTGGGCGGCTTCCTCGCGCATCGGTTGGAGCAACTCCGCGCCGTCGTGCCGTACGCTGTTCACCGCCGTGCTCACCGGCCACGTCCGGAGCACGGTGTCCGCCGCGGGGCGGAGCAGCACCTTCGGGTCACCTTCCCGCTCGCCGAGCCAAACCGGCCAGTCCGCCGGCTCCAGCACCAGCGGCATGCGGTCGTGGATTGGCGCCATGGTGACGTTCGCGTCCGTGGTGACGACAGCGAAGCTTCGCGTGATGTCGCCGTTCACCGGGTCGGTCCAGCTCTCCCACAAACCGCCGAAGGCTAACGGGGCGCCGTCGGCACGGGCAATGGCGAAGGGCTGCTTCAGCTTGCCGTCCCGCTTCCACTCATAGAACGCTTCGGCCGGCACGATACACCGGCGGGCCGCGAAGGCGCCTCGAAAACTCGGCAGCTTCGCCACCGTCTCGGCGCGGGCGTTGTTGAGCATGCGGGCGTGAGCCGGATCGCGCTCGAAGTGCGGGATCAGACCCCAGCGCAGCAGGTCGAGGTGCCGCTCTCCGCTTTTCGGGTTGTGCCGCACAACCAGCGCCGGCTGGCTGGGCGGTAGGTTCCAGGTGGGCGCGAAATTCGGCACGGCATTGCCGGTGCTGAACACCCTCGCGAGGTCGGCGGGTGTCAGGGATATAGCGAACCGGCCACACATATCGTCAAGCTACGCGGATATCGGCGGTGCTGCCATTCTGGCCAGCAGGGCAATCGCAGAAGGCCAACGTCTTCCATCGTTCGGTGCCATAACCCTCCTGTCCGGGCTGGAGATCCCGGTCCAGCTCAGGGCCACCTCAGGTGCCCTCGAGGGCGCGCCGGATCTGCTGTTCTTCCAGGTCGAGTTCCTCCCCCAGCGCGCGATGGGCTTCGGCGTCCATCGTTTCCGACCGTTCGGCCAGCTTCTCTCGCGCCGCGGTGATAGCCACCAGCCGCAGGCGCTGCTGTGCCTCCAGCTGGCTACTTTTGGTATCGGGGTCCTGCCCCTCGATGCTCGCCCGCTCGGCGCGGACCTCGTACTCCTGCACCAGTTCGGTTGCCGCCTCGGTGTGCTCGGTGGCCTCCGAGCCGTCCAGATGCTCGCGGACTGCCTCCAGCGCGGCCGTCGTGATCTCGGCCCGCGCCTGTGCCGTTTCAGGTTCGGGAAGTGCGGTCACCTCCTCAGTGACGCCGAGCCGCCGGACCACCCATCCCAGGGTGGTTCCCTGGATCACCAGGGTGACGAAGATCGAGCAGAAGGCGAGGAAGAGGATGATATCGCGACCCGGAAAAACTTCGGGCAATGCAAGCGCCGCGGCCAAGCTGACCACGCCGCGCATCCCCGTCCAGGAGACGACCGTTGCATGGCGCCACGGCGTCGGGTCCCGCTCGCGCAGCTCCCGCGACAGGAGGCGCGGCACCCAGGCCGAGGCGAATACCCAGGCGAAGCGGCTGACGATAAGAGTGACCGACATGGCCAAGGCCAGCCAGGCGAGCTGATGGAGGTTCTCATCGACCAGGCGGCCGGCTATGCCGCGCAGCTGCAGCCCGATGAGGATGAAGACGAGGCTGGTGAGGGCGAACTCCAGGAAGCCCCAGACTGCCACCAGCTCGATCCTCGTGCGCGCGGTGAACTCGGCGTGCTGCTGTCGCCCCAGCACGAGGCCGCAAGCGACCGCCGCGAGCACGCCGGAGGCGTGGATCGCCTCGGCCGCAAGGTAAGCGGCAAAGCCGGCGAGGATGCTGATGGTGAGGTCGAGCAGGGTGTCCTCGAGGTGGGTGAAGATCCACATCGCGACCCGGCCGACCAGCCAGCCCACGAGCGCCCCGCCGATCGCCACGCCAAAGAACTGCAGGGCGCCCTCGCCGTAGCTGACCGTGCTGACGCCGACCGCCGCGACCGCAAACTTGTAGAGAACCAGCGACGAGGCGTCGTTGATCAGGCTTTCACCTTCCAGCACCGTCACGATCCGCTTGGGAAGCTTGAAGCGGCTGAGGACGGAGGCGGCGGCGACGGCGTCGGGCGGGGCCACGATGGCGCCTAGGGTGATCGCGGCCCACCAGGGCAGCGACGGCACGAACAGCTTGGCGGCGACCGCCACCAAGCCGGCCGTGAAGAACACGCCGCCGATCGCGAGGAGCAGGATCGGGCGGAGATGGTTGCGAAAGGCCGGCCAGTCTGTCCGGTAGGCGCTGACCTGCAGCAGCGGCGGCAGGAAGAGGGCCAGCACCAGCTCGGGGTCGAGCACGAGGGGGGGCAGCCCCGGGACGAAGGCCAGCCCCATGCCGCCGAGCACGAGGGTGACGGCAACGGGAAGGTTCAACCGGTTCGCGAGCACCGCGAGGGCGACGCAGGCCGCCAAGAGAACCAGGAGAAGTTCGAAGACGTGCATGGTACGGGCATCCGGTGGGGAGTGATGGGCCTGGATCGGAAGCCTGGCCCTTCCGGGAAAGCGACTGGGCCGATCGGTTCGTGGCGGGACCACCTGGGGACGCGGGCGCCACGGGCCCGGGCGAGGCATCCGGCCCCGCCGCGGCAGTGACCTGATGCCAAGGCGGGCTGGCCGATGCCGGATCGGGAGAGTGGTTACCGCTTCCGGGACCCACGCTCTCCCGGGAGCGGCGGCCTTCTCAGTCCGGCATGCCGCCGGCGCCCAGCGGCGAGGCCTCGTACTCCGCCAACAGGTGCGCGGGGTCGCGGTAGATCGCGATGCAGCCGGCGTCGCGCAGGGCTTTCTCCGGGAAGCCGCCGCAAAGCAGGCCGATCGTCCGGATGCCCGCCTTGCCCGCGGCCTCGGCGTCGTAGGGCGTGTCGCCGATGACGATGGTCTCGTCCGGGCTCACGCCGGGTAGCCGCGCCAGGGCGGCCTCGAAAATGTCGGGAAAGGGCTTCGAGCGCTCCGCGTCGCTGGAGGAGGTCTCGGCGTCCAGCTGATCATCCTCGACGCCGATGATGCGCTTGAGTGCGGCGAGCTCCTCGTCCTTGGCCGAGGAGGCCAGGGCGGTGCGAAGGCCGGCCTTGTTCACGCGCTTCAGCAGCTCGGCCGCTTCAGGGAAGGCGCGCACCTGGGGAAGGTAGCCCTCACGGAAAATGTCGCCGCGGCGCTTCTCGAGAGCCTTCCCCTTCTGCTCCAGCTCCTCGGGCGAAAGGAAGACCGGCATGAGCTGGTCGCCGCCCTTGCCGATCTGGTTCCGCATCTCGTCGAAGGAAATGTCGTGGCCGATCTCCTTGAAGGCATCGACCCAGGCCTGCGCGTGCACATCCACGGAGTCCACCAGCGTGCCGTCGACATCGAAGAGCACGGCTTTGATCAGCATGTCGAAGTCTCCCGCCGCCACAGTTCGGTCCGGCCGGCAAGGTAACGCTGCAGTTGCCGCGAAGATGGCAGCGAAGGGCGAGCCCTCGTCCGCTCATGTCGCCATCCCCGGCGCCAAGTCCTGGCCGAGGACCCGTGTGGTCTCCGGGTTGCCCGCGCTCCGGTGCGGCGTCAGCGAGGCGGTTGCGGCACTCGTCAGGGGGGCAGCTCTGCCATGGCGCGGCCCTGCAGATCTCTCAACTTCGTCAGACGGCTTTGACCGCTGAAGTCACGGAGAGGAGCAGTCCGATCCGTGTGGTTCCGCGTTCGTGTGCTGGCGCCAAACCCTGGCGGCAGGAGCAAGTCATGCCTGAGAAGACCCTCAAGGACGCGTTCTACGAGACTCTGAAGGATGTGTACTACGCCGAGAAAGCTGGCCTGAGGTCGCTCAAGAAAGCGGTCAAGGCGGCGCAGTCCGATGATCTGAAGGCCGCACTGAGCGAGCATGCCGAGCAGAGCCAGCATCAGGTGGAGCGCCTGATGCAAGTGTTCGAGATCCTCGGCAAGTCGGCCCGGGCGAAGACCTGCGAGGCCATGCAGGGCCTCACCGCCGAGATGGAAGAGGATCTCGAAGACTTCGGGGGGACCGAGGCCGGGGATGACGTGCTGATCGGCTGCGCCCAGGCGGTGGAGCATTACGAGATCGCGCGCTACGGCGTCCTGAAGACCTGGGCCAGGAAGCTGGGGCTGAGCGATGCCGAGAGCCTGCTAGCGGAAACGCTGGAAGAGGAGAAGGCCTCGGACGAGAAGCTGACGCAGATCGCCGAGGGCTTGATGGCCTCCGGGGAGGATGAGGAGCCGGAGGGCGACGAGGACGAGGCGAAGGAGGACGCTGAGGCTAAGGAAGAGCTGGGCGAAGCTCAGGAGAAGCCCAAGGCCAGAGCGAAGAAGCGCTGAAGGGCAGCCCGGGCGGGGTGGTACACCCCGTCCCCAGGGCAGGGTTGCTGGCCGCCCGACGTCCGAGGGCAAGGCTTTCACGCCGGATTTGGCCCGCCGCCAAACGCGACTTTAGCCTGTTTGCTTCCCCACCAGATTTTGGCCAATAGTTCATGCCAGTTAGGAAGGTACTACCTGCAACTGCTTCCTATCGCTCTCAGTCCTTCTTGACAGCAACGAATGTGAAAACGCCTTCCGTTACCTTCTCTGGCGGCTTGCCGCGTCCGCGGCCTCGAGCCCATGTCTCGACCTTGACCGTGATCGATGTTTCGCCGGTTTTCTCCAGCGAGCAATAGCAGCTCACCTCGTCGCCAACCGCGATCGGGCGTAGAAAGCGCATCGCTTCGATAGCAACAGTGACGACGCGGCCCCCGGCGTGCTCGGCGGCGAAGGTACCGCCGGCTAGGTCCATCTGCGACAGCGTCCAGCCGCCAAAGATGTCGCCGCTCGCATTGGCATCCCGCGGCATCGCAACAGTTCGCAGATGCGGGCCGCCCTCGACCTCAGGCAGCCTGTCCGCTGTTTCCGGCGCATCCATCAGTTCTGCTCCGTCCTCAACTCGGTCACGTTGCACTCGCGAAAGCTGGCCATGGCCGCCTCCAGCAGGTCGTCGTCAACTTCGGCCCGTACCATGATCCGGCCATGCCGCGCTCCGTCCGGCTGCTCGCCCTCTGCTGCATCGGCGGCGTCCGCGCCGGACACTACGCTACCGGACGAGTTCTCTTCCCCCTCTGCCATGGCTTGGACACGGTTCCGATCGAGGCCGTGGTCCTGCACCAGGTGCTCCACGGTCATTTCCGCCTCCCGACGCGTATTGAAAAGCCCCGTAATCACCTTGGGCATGGCCGCCTCCTTCGTACTCCGACGCATAACCGTTGAGACGTGGCATCGGATGCCCTGCTGCGGACGCGCTCGATGGCTTTTGGGACGTCGCACTGTTCCATGGCCTACTGCGACGGGAGGGTGAGTACGGCGACCTGCGGGAAATCTGCCGGGCCATGCGCGACTGGGGTCACCCAGACCAGCCGCTCTCCATCGCGAGCCAGATCAGCAGCGCGAAGTACTTCTTGTGCACGGTCGGCGCGCAGCGCGGCCCGACACTGTTTCCTGACAGCTGTTCCATCGCGGACCGGGCCGAAGGGCAGCCGATCACGATGGCGGAATATCACTGCCTGACGGACAGCTTCGGCCACCTGCTGGCGGGCCTCCAGTGGAGGCATCCCTCCGAAGATCCTGGGTGACCCATAGCGGTTCGTCGCTCGGACCGGCCCGGCACCGGTTTCGGCCGGGAGGGCTGCCTCCGGACCCGATCCCACCTGGCGCTAGCCTTAGCCAGGGAGGCCAGCGCTACTCCCGACTCTTCGCGGGCATTGTTCCTCACCCAGTCCACAGGCAGACGCTGAAAAGGCTAGCTGTGGGAACCTTTCCGCGTGAGCCTCTCTGAACCATGGAGGCAGGACGGGCGATGATGCCACGGCGGAAATCAGGGCGGGGACGGCAGCACCGCTGCCTCGTCCGGCCTGGCCGTCGCCATACGGGATCGACCCCGTGAGCTGGCCTCTCCTCGCGCGCATCCTGGTCTGGATCGTGGCCATCGCTGTCGTGGTGCTGCTCGCCTGTATCATCATTATCGATGAAGCGTTCAAACCAGGGACGCCGCTGTCGCGCTGGCAGCAGCGCAGAGAGACAGCCCGCATCACCACGGTCCTAGAGCGGCCACAGGTGCTCGACGGCATCCCGTTCCCAGCGAGAACGGAGATCGTGTGGGAGGATCCCTCCCACCGCCACGTTGCCGCCGCGCGCCTGCCTCTTCCCGCGGAGATCCTCGGCGTTCGTGCGACCACTCTCCGGCGGGTGTCAGAGGGCGCGTGGATCGTGTCGCTGGCCGAGGCTCGCGAGATCGACGGCTGGGCCTGCGTAGAGGGGGAAGTCGAGCTGACGGCGACGGGGCGGCTGTGGGACTGCGAGCTGTCGGGTACGCCGTCGTGGCGGGGTTGGACCTTGCCCGAACGCACGGGCGTCCGTCCCAGGCCGGATATCCACCAGGTGTGGCTGACCTTGCCCTTCGCGTCCCCGCTGGACATGCCCCTGGCATCTCCGGTCGTGGGAAAGCTGCCCTGGATCGTTGCGCTGAACGAGGACGGCTCGCCTTTCGGCGCCCGCTACGCCCGCGAAGCGCCGTACCGCGTCGGGGGTCAGGAGATCTCGGGCGACGTACGGTGGGAGTACGACCCGGCGACCTACGGGATGGGACGCGAGCGCCCGCCCGTGGCGGTCAGCGGCTTCGTTCAGGCGGGCGGCACCCGGCAGCCTGTCGTCCTGCCCTGGCCTGGATCGGCGACCGCGAGGCGGGAGGAGAGCCGGTGACGCACCGCCGCCGGGAAGCGGGCAACGGGCACGCTCCTCGGGTGCAGCCGCTATCCGGCAGGGCCCTACCTCATCCAGATCTCCCGCAGTCGGTGGTTTCAGCGTGGCAGCAGGGCCCTGACCCGGGCCGAGTAGGCGGCGGCATCGACCGGGCGCCACAGTTCTCTGGAAACCCCGTCCTCGAGGCGCAGCCGGTACATGACGGCACTCGCGTCCTGGTCCAGCGGCTCGTCGTTCCACAGGAGGTTGAGCAGGAAGGCGCCGTTCGGCGGGCCAGGCCATCTGCCGTGCCGGCGGCTCAGCCGAAAGAGCACCTCCATGCCGCCGTACCGGAAGATCGCGATATGCCAAGACATCCGCTCGGGCTCGGCCGGATCGGCCATGGCGCGGGGGAGGTCGTCCCACGCGGTGAGGTTCGGTGCCGCGGGATCGCGCGTCCATCCCGCCGCGAGCAGCCGCCGCTCTATGTCCCGCGCCAGGGCCAGTACGCCGTCGGGACCGAGGTATTCGAGCTGTGGCGCCATCTGGATGCCCGTCACCACGGTCGCCGTGGAGTTGAGCGCCACGGCGCGCGTCGGCGGCAGCTCGAAGCCGCCAGGTCCGGCGTAGCGGAAGAGCACCGGCCGGTCCGCGGCGGACATGTCGTTGTCTTGGAGGATGGCCGTGTTCAGCGGGTAGCTCGAGCGCGCGCCGACTTCGGCGGTGGTGTCGCCCAGCCCCGCCACCAGCGTGCCGGCCAGCCGCTCGGGGCCCCATAGCCAGGACCCGCCGGCCAGCACCGTGCCGGCGAGCACCGAACCCGCGATGCACCGCCGGGTTACCCGGGCCATCCGATTCTTCACCGTGCTGGCGGTCTGGGGAAGACCGGCTACGGGGCTGCAGCACGCATTTCCGCGGTCTGCGCCTTGATCTGTGCCAGCCGACCCTGCAGCTCCTTCGGATCGTTGCCGTAGAGCGGCGGCAGCGCAAAGAGAGCCCCCGGCCGCGTCGCGGCATCGGGTGCTATCCGACCCAGCTCCGTGCGGACCCGATCGGTCTGCGTCCGGATGCTGCGGAGGTTCGCCTCACCGCAGGGGTACGGGAGTGACCAGCGGTAGCGGTTCCGAGCACTGGCAGCGACGGCCTGCTCCCTGGCTGCTCCGTTCTCGGCGCAGGCGGGAGCGATCTCCCCCATCACGCCATCAACCTGTTCCAGGTTCTGCTGGACGGCCTGCCGGCGCTCCTCGAAATCACGAGCCCTCTTCTCGCTCGCCTCCCGCGCTTGGCGCTCATGCTCCGCACGCTGAGCCGCAAGCCGCGTCTCAGCTGCCGCCCGGTAGACCTGCTCCAGCCGCCCGTGCAAGGCGGTAACCCGCTCGCCGGCCTTGGAGGATTCCAGATCGGCCAGTGCGATTCCCATAGGATTGCGAGCGGCGTCGCTTAGCCGCTCCTGCAGGCCGCGACGGCAGTCGGTACGCAGGGCGCCCATCATCTCGGCCGGGGCATCCTTGTAGACCGCGTTGTCCAGCCCGCCGATGAGGCGCACACAGTCCAGGGTCCGGCGGGTGATGCGAGGCTCCTCCATCTCGGTGCGAGACATCGGTGTCCGGTCCGCGAACAGGGCCGTGAGCTGGTCGTCGGTCGCGCCGTCCACCTTGTTGCCGCAGCCTGACAGGACCAGCAGCGACAGCAACAGCAGGGCGGCCCTGGCCCTCATGGTGGAACAGGGTGGCCGAACGCCCGACATGCTCTGTGCCCGCAAACTTTTCACTCCCTACCAGCCCGGCCGCGGCTGGGCTCTCTACCTTGCCTAGCCGGCACTTAAGCCCGGCGCCAGCCTTGCCTGACCGCCTGCCACGGTTGCCACTTCGGTCCAGGGCCATTTCAAAGACACCGATAAGCTTCGGCTTGCACCCCAGCGGTCCGGGCCAGCTTGCCGTCTGACAAGTATGTTTCCTGCTTGAAGGCTGGCATGGCACCTGTCTGTTGTTCTAGGGAGAAGCCAACCCATTGGAACCTTGGGAGAGTGATAGGTGGCTAGACAGCGCAGGCGCACAGCAAATGAGGATCCGGACACCGACAACGATCCGATCTTGGCGCTTTACCGGAACTACTTTGCAGCCGCACGCCGCTTACACGAGATGGTGGAAGAGGCGCGCAGGGCATCGGAAGCATCTTTCGGCGACGAGCGGGAAACGCACCTGAACCGTCTAGAAACCTTCCTGCCACTCTGGCTATCGGCTCTGTTCACGGCTTGTGAGGGCTTCCGGAAAATAGATGCCCATGATGCAGCATTAGATCCTCAAATGCGGGAGATCATGGCACCGCTTCGGCGCGTATGGCAGCATACTGTCGAGTACCACGATGATCTGAAGCAGAAGCAGGGCCGAGCCACGTTCTACGGGCAGAAGTCGGAGAACCTGAGCAAGGCCCAAGCCTTGCACGCCACGTTCGAGGAATTCTTCCGAAACCACGTCCGGTCTCTGGAGCAGGGAAGGCCTGACGACGCAGACATCCATTGATCGCAAACCGGCGGTCGGGTTGCAGCAGCGAACACTGGTCACTGCCACTACCTAGCCGGCGGTGTGCCGCCATAGATAAAGTAGACTCGTCCGTTTGGTTGACGCTGGGCGACGCATTTCATCTTCGCCCATGTGTCACGCTCTACAAGTTCTTCCATGACCCATCCACGGGGCCCTGCAGGTGTTTCGATGGGGAGAAAGCCGTTCTGGGAACTGCCTGTTACGGCGACCCAAGACGTGACGCGGCCGATGCGAGAGGCTGACGTAGAGGGCTCCTGAAAAACGAACGTCTGCGCCGCTCCACCGCCCCTGATGCCCCAGCAACGCAGACCACGAGCGTTCACAGCATCGGGGATTGGCTTTCCGATAGGCTGCTGAGCAGCAGCGACGGAGGTTATTGCAGCAAGCATAGCAAACGTCAGCAGCACCCTGCCAGGAAGACGCATCAGAATACCCTCGGAGCAGCGCGCCGCCGATTGAGTTCGATAAGGGCGACTTCAGAACCATTCATCATGAAGCTGGCTGCCTCATCACCGGGTGGTAGGTTTCCAAGCGGTGCATATCGTTCCCAGCGCCGAGCGGCCTGGGCGCGCTGGAAGTAGGGTAACTGGCGATCATTCCCCGGAGCGCCACCGGATACCTGCTGGTCTATGCGGAAGGCCATCATGTCGAGAACCAGGCAGGTCCGGACGTCAGCCGGACGCTTGTTTGGCGCCACAGCGCTACGATAGCACTCGTCGACCGCCGCGATCACGCCAGCCATGCCCTGACGATCTGCTGCAAATGTGTAGGTGTCGACCACCGTCCGAATCAGTACCGCGGCAGCAGCAGGAATAGCCTGCGACGAGGTAGTGCTCTGGACCAACGGACCACCAGGAGCAAGCGAACCCTGCGGATTGCTCATCTGACAAGCGGCAAGCAGGGACAGCGAGAGAATACACGCCGTTCGAGCGCGAGCTGTTTTGAAGGACATCGTAAAGGCTCCGTAGTCTTACTGAACTGTGTCTGACCGGTTGTCGGGCGCTTCACTTTCGGTGCCGGCGAAGGTGTCAGGCACAGCCAGGCGTAGCCTCTCGGCCTCTGCGGACTCTACCGACATCACCGTGATGCTTCCGGCGTACTGGCAGGACGTGCGGATGTAAGAACCTAAACGTCGAAAGTCCTTGTACACCTTCACGCTGAGACCGCGGTAGGTCCGCACCTGACGGAAGCCGCTCCCCCAACTCGGCAGGACGAAGACAGCGTACTCGCTTTCATCGCGCGACAGCACGATGACTTCACGGATGTGCCCGCCCTGCTCAAGTTGGCTGACGATCTCGGCTTCCTTGATTGTTGGTGTTTCGGCATCGACCTTTGGTGAGTGATGGCTTTGATGCACCAGTTGTACCGGGTTTAGCCCTCGGTCCTCGACGTCCTTCACGGAGCGACCAGTAAATTGGCGGGCTTCCAGGCGGCTTAGGCCGTCGATGATGCGGTAAAGGGCTGTGCTTGTCAGGTCATCGCCCTGCTGCTGGAACAGCATGTCCGTCGGCCCTACGGCACCCGTAATGAGGACTGCCAAGCCGGTCTCACGATCATAATTCCAGATCATAGCGCCGGGACCAGCGATCTTGTTCAAAGCTTTGAAGAGCGCCGGAGCATCGGATGGAAAGCAATGCCCGTCGGCACAGTGTCCGTAGGAGGGGGGACTGTCGATGTGGATGATGGGCTTGGGAGACAGGTCTCGGAATCCAGCTGCTGCCAGCACGCAAAACCGGGTTGATCCTGGCTCTTCCTCGCGCAGGATGAGGGCGCGCTTACACAAGGAATGCTCCACAACGGTATCAAGAATGCGGGTCGCGAGCGTTGCGACGCTCTGCGCCGAACTGGTGATATGCGCGAGATCACGATCAAGCCTGTTCTGGAGCTGATAGCGGCGAACTTCGCGCACCAGACGTTCGCGGTCCTCTTGGACACGCTGCAAGTCTTTGCCCATCTCGTTGCAGAGCCGTCGATAGTAGTTGAATTCTTTCTCGAAATTCAGCCGGGAAACGAATGTGTTCATCGTGCATTCACCAGCAATGTCATGAGGACACCCGTCCAATCGAGCGGTCTGCTGATTCCCTGCAGAGAGGCGATCTCCACTCCGGAGTAGAAGCCGAGGAATGGCACATCGTCCCGAAGCGCTCCTCGTACGACATCTGCTTCCTTGACCTCTGTTCCGCTCATGATGCTCGCGCGCCCAGCACAGTCGATGTAGAGGCGCAGAAATGGTGTGACACTGTCGCACCTCGGAGACGTTGCGGTTTCCACCTGAGTGCGTGGCGTGTTCAACATCATTTCAGGATCATTCTGCATGAGCTGCACGAGGGCCCCCTCGAAGAAGTCGGGCTCAAACAGCGTTACACTTCCGGTCTCACGATTGGCTGTCAGGATCAGCCTGTTGATATAGTCCTCGGGCCCAGCATCCTCCCACTGGCCACCGAGCTTTAAGCCAAGGGTCATGATGTGGTTCGGATGCCCGGCCTCGCTGATGAGTGGTGCCTCCAAACGCTCCTCGATGACATCCAAAGCCCTGCGGCCATCCAGAGTGAAGATCTCCGCGCCGTCGATCTGGGTGATCGTCATGAAGGCGCTGATCGGACGACAAGCATGAAGCACCACGCTTTCGGTGGTCACACTGGGCGGAAAAACCAGCGCCGCAGCCACATGCCGCCGCACAGCACCATCGAGCACCATCCAACCACCTGTGAGGTCCAAGTCGGTCAAGACACCACCGCCCGTGATCGAAGCGTTTAGCCCCAACTCTGACTGCAGGCCTTGTATGCTGGTCCCAGCAAAATGCAGCTGACGTGGCTCCACCGACCGAACGCTATCGTACAACAGCAATACGGCGGCTTCAGACGGATGATCCTGACGCACCATCCGGCCCAACTCTCGCCCCCCTTCTAAGTCACCCAACGCGAGCGTATTTGCAAAATACACCTCAGGAGCGACTTTATCACCGCAAAATGCAACCATTCCGATCTCAAGACCGGAATACGCGCTGTCTTCCCCGGTGATGATTCCCGCCGCCGATGCACCGACAATCCGTATACTCGGGTATTTTGCTGTGATGGTCTCTAATAATATCTGCGGGTCATGCTTTCCTCCAGCGAATACTAGCAGTAGAGCCGGTGTATCCAGAGTACAGATCTCCAGTGCCAAGCAGCATTCGGCTACCGTTAGTGCTGTGGATGAACCCTTCGCCGCAGTTGCAAAGATCTTATGATCTCTAGTAACTTTAGTCATCGCGCTTTCCCATGCTGTGTGAGCGAGGCGACAACATTTCTTGTTCAGGCCACACGCTTCAGACCGGCTATTTTGCCAGCGTCTTTTTATAAAGACAGGTTTGCGTATTTAGTACTTCACGCCAACTATGCCCTGATTGGCCCTTGTGAGTGATCTCCTGTTGCCTATAGGTTCCGGGGTACGCTACTCCTTCGCGCCGTTAGTCTTCGCGCGAAATCGAACTATTCCGAAGCGAGTGAGGTTATAGCATGGATTCGGAGTGCGAAAAGCGAAAATCGCACAAAGGTGCATCCAGCAACTCGGGCCAGCTTTGGTGGAGCCCGAGTGAGGAGCGAATTCACAAGAAATCGCGCCTCGGTGAGTGACTAGGAACCCGCGTCGTGAAGCCGCAACCCACTGCCACTAACCGTTCGGTTAGATCGTTGAGTGACCCCGAGCCCAAGAACCAGTCGAGAGTTCTCAAGGCTTACGCTGACAGATCGGCGAAGTCGCAGCTTCACATCAACAGGAAGTCGTGCAGCAGCCTGCCGGAGCAGCTGCCGGCTGAAAGGATTGGGTCATGACGCACCTCACTGGCACCGAAGCGAATGCTCTGGGGTACAAGGTGGATGGCCTCGCTGCCTGCAGCTTCACTAGGGACTTTGTCTGCGAGGGCGATCGTATCCTCTCCCTGCTGTGGTCCAAGGGTATGACCTTGGATGCTAAGTACCACGCCGATATTCGTCTTCGGGGTGCCGCGGAAGCTCGCGGCGATTTAGCAGCTTGCGAGAGGATCGAGCTGCAGTTAGCGACGCTGACCCAGCAATATGCCGAGCTGATCGCAGATCTGCGGGCGGTGAGGAACTTCAGCCACGTAGGTCTTTCGCTGACGGCTCAACTGCTCAGCCACCTTATGGTACAAGCGAGAGAGGAGCCTTGCGAGGCCCTGCTCGAGTTGATCTTCACGTTCAGCGAACGTGTCCTAACAACCTACGGCAAGGTTGACGACACAGTTGAGAGCCGCGCTTCTTCAGTCGAGCAGTCGCTGTCTGACGAGCAAGGACTTGCTGCGACGGTTATCGCGGCACTCAAGATCCGACAGGCCGAGATATTTGCGCACATGGCGGAAGCCGGTGACGCCGACCTTGCTTCAGCAGAAAGCATCGAGACGCGGTTCCGCGACAGTGGCGGCCATCTGAATAGGCAGATGGCGATGCTGGCTGATGGCGAGGTACGCACCAGGGCCGACGTGGTGGCCCTGGCAAGTGTTGTCAGCTTCCTCGTACAAAACGGCGTGGGTGCCGAAGGGTATGGCTTTATGCTCCCGCTATGTTGCCAGCTCTGCGACGTACTTGTCGCGGAAGGCGGGGACCTGCCCTCGTAGGCGCAGGCCGTTCGCGCCGAATAGGAGCAGCCTTGATCCAGTCATGAACCGGACGAGGCTGATGAAGCGTTTCCTTCTCGCGACCTGCATCGCGTCTTACCCAGTCATCTCCATCGCGGCTCCGCTATGCGGTATGCCGGTCTCCTTGGAGAGCGCACCACCCCAACCGGTCGTGCCGCACATCGCGCTTCCACCGCCGCTACCGAGCACAGTTGTCCAAGCGCAGGCAGCCTCCAACCTCGGAGCCGCTGCATCGGCCCCTATCGCTGCCCCCCCAGCGGCCGTGTCAGTCATCGCTACCCAGCCTCCTGGCCTCGACGCTCCTGTCCTGCGGCATGTTTCCACCTCCGGTGCAGCCCTCGAGGACCTGGGTGTCCGGAATGGCCTCCGGACCGTCGTGGCCCGGTCCAACGGCGAGTTTATGCTGTTGAGTGTAGCGCCCTCGGGAAACGCCATGGTCGCCGGTATTCCGGCCGACCTATCAGTTACCCGCCTCCGTGCTATCGCAGGAACTGGCCTCACCGAGCTGGGTGAACGCCACGGCTTGCAAGGGCTCCTCGTGCGGAACGGCGACGCCTTCCAGGTCTTCTACGCCACTCCGACCGGCGAGCAGGTGATCCCAGGCGTCATGTGGGACGCCACGGGCAAGAACCTGACACGGGAGCAGGTGTCAGCGGTCGAAGGCGCAATTCCCACGGTCACGATCGGGGATGTTCCCACTGCCAGGATTGCGGTGAACACAGCCTCTCCGCTAAGGCCTGCGGCCCAACCGGCTTCGCCTGCCGGGTCGGTGCAGCTGCCGGGGGGAGGTCTAGCCGCTGCCGAACGCACCTCCGCCGGCACCGTCGGGAACGCGGCGGCACCGCATCTATGGATGTTTGCCGACCCGCAGTGCGGCTACTCTGTGCAGGCCATGCAGCGCCTACAGCCGTTGATCGCTAGTGGGCGGGTGCGGCTGTCGGTGATCCCGGTAGCGATCCTCGACCATCAGAACACCGGCCGCAGTACCATCGACAGCCTGGCGATGCTGAGCAAGCCCGGCGAACAGATGGTCGCAGCGTGGAGCCGTGGCGACCTACAAGGACCTCCGGCGGCCGACGCTGCGGCTCGTCTGCGGGGTAACATGGAAGCGGCTCGCGCCATCGGTCTGCGCGGGACCCCTACGCTGGTATGGCGCCGGCCGGACGGGACCGAAGGTCGGCAGGACGGCATGCCGTCCGATGTCGACGCCCTCGTCGCCTCGATGCAGGGGGGCTGAGAATGGACATCAACCTCAAGCCGAACCTGCAGGAGCCTGTGAAGGAACGCCGGCAGCGCCTTTCATGGGTTCTGGCGGCGCCGCGCTGGGCTCTGCGCCGTACCGGGGAAGCCGTGGGCACTCGGGAGATCCGGGGTGGGGCTCGTTTGATCGGTGATCTGGCGGCAGCGCTTCGGCGCTCGAGACCAGGGGGCACCGGCCCTATCGCTGATGAGAATGGACGGCTGGACGTCACAGCGACGGCCTTCACAATGGGGATCTCGGAGCGCGAGCTACAGCAGTTGCGGGCGACGCGGCGGAAGCAGACGGCGCGGGTGGCCTGGGGCTGTTTCACCGCCGCCTGGGCGTTCCTGGGTTTATGGGCATGGCAGGCCATGGGCACGCCGTGGTCACAGGAGCGGGTGTGGGCGGCGGTGCAGTTCCTGCCGTTCTGTGCAGCCTTCTTCGTTCTGGCATTCCGCAGCGCCTGGCAGAACTGGCAGCTACGAACAGGAAACCTGGGCTCGGCCGGCACCTACCTGCGCACGACCGAGCCCTTCTGGCCGAGCGCGGGCTAGAAGGTGCCAGGAGGGGCGGCGGCTGACCCACCCGCTGCCCCGGTCGCCCAGGCGGCGTGCTCGTAGTCCGGGCGCCCGGACATGACGCCCGGGTCGTAGGGGCGAACGATGTTGCCGTTGCGGTTGAGTACGGGGGGCGCCCAGGTGGCATTGGCTGAGCCCGCGGCGGCGTAGGGGTCGTAGCTCGGCTGTCGCACGGTTGGTGCAGCCGGTGCGCCGTAGCTACTGACCGAGCGGAGGTTGCCGCTACTACAAGCCCCAAGGGTCAGGGCGGCGATGATGAGAAGTCCTGAGGAGCGTCGCATGGGTCCATCCCGGTTGATGGCCCATGATGTCGGTCGGTGGCGCGAACGGGGCGGACTACTTTTCGTCCTGCTGCAGTCGCGCGATCTGCGCCTGTAACCTTGCGATCTCGTGCCGGGCCAGGAACAGGTCGAAGTCGTCCTTTTGGCCCGTTTCGGCGGCATTCTCCCAGAGCTTGTTTGCTAAAGCCTCTCGCCGCTGCAGTTCGGCGTAGGCGGCCTGCATCTGGAGCGCATCAGCCTCCAACTGAGCATTGCGGGCACGCAATTGGTCTCGCTCAGCGGTCAAAGCAGCGCCGCTAGCCCGTAGCTGCTCAATCGTCACATCACGGGAACGGACGGCAGCCTTCCAAGAAGCAATTGCTCCTTCAACTGCCTCCGCCGCGTAAGGAAGACGGACGCGCGGAGCAAAACGGCTTCGCACAACTTCACGGAATTGAGCCTGGGTTTGCTGCCTTTCGGCAGCAATTCGTCCCAGGAAGTATCCCGCGACCCCACTAAGCCCGCCTGCTTCTTCCTCGCTCATCTCACCCTTCTCGAGCCGAGCCACCAGTGTCCGTTGCAGCTCTCATCGTAGTATCCATCCCATTTCGCTCTTTACTACCATGATCGCCAGCATTCTCGACATCACTACGTTGATGCTCAACTGCCTGGCGAACTCCCCCACCCACGCTCTTGGGCGTGATAGCGCCTTCGATCTGCTTCAGAGCACCAGCAGCCCCAACCAGGGCGGCGTCACGGCTAAACCCGTCCATGTCGACCCGGTTAGCGGGCATAAAGCCGATTAGACGCGGGACGTGGTGAGGCACGAGCGAAATCATCCGGAACGACATCAAGGCCAGCACGACGTGGCACAGGACGAAGATGCACATCAGCACGATGACGCCGATGACATTGGTCACAACCCACCCATTGCCCAGTACGAACCCGGCCGCCACCCCGAAGCCCTGCCGCAGCAGCCAGGACGTGCTGGCAAAGATGAAGTAGCCCAGGAACAGGCCAAGCAGCATCAGCACCGGCCGGAACAGCACGTTGAAGATCAGCGAGTAACCCTCGGTCGCCTTCCCGTGCAGCCCCTCCCCCCGCATGGTCATGTGCGCCAGCATCCAGAGCGGGACGGCGATCACTGCCTCGCACACCAGGATCAACCAGCCTGCTACCCCCGCCAGCCAGATCAGGAAGGGGATCATCGGTAGCACGTAGGCGATGGTCAGGCCGGGGAGCAGCAGGCCGCTGGCAAGGGCGAAGATGGCTGGGGAAAAGAACTCAAGCGCCTTGCCGATGCCGGCGGTGGTGGCTCCGAGCGCCCCTCCGACGATCGGAATCCCCCCGGTGGCCGTGGTGGTTGCCTCGGAAGCAGCGACCGCCACCCCGGCGGCACCGAGGGCCCCGAGGCCGGCGGTGATCATGGCGTGCCCGACCTGCATCAGGCTGCCGAAAGGATCGGTCCAAACGCTGACGCCCGGCGCCACGAGGTAGTTGGTGATGAGGCCGAGCAGGGTCTCGCCGAGGTTCATGTAGCGGAATACCCGGTCGATCAGCCCAGCGCCGTCCTCGGCCGGCGAGGCACCTGCAAACAGGGCCGCGCCGCCGATCGGCGTGTTCACCTGATCCACGGTGGCCACGTAGGCCGCCATGCGGTTCATGAAGCTCTCGGAAGCCTGCATGTAGGGGATCAGATCGTTGCCGAGCGACCGGCCAAGTCCATGGCCGGTGGGCTTACCCAGCACCGGAACCGCGCTCATCAAGGACAGGGTGGCACCGTTCAAACGGCTGAACTCGAGGTAGTAGGCACCGGCAGAGCTCCAGCCCAGCGCCGCGAGGCGGGTCTGGCTGGCGTCGGCGTTGGCGCCGCTACCGCGGGCGTCGGCCATCTTGGCGCGCAGCTGGCTCATGGCCTGGCTGGCCGCGCTGGTCAGGCGGGTGGTGTAGTCCGAGGTGCCTGCCACCAGCACTCCCATGAGCGGCTCCATGGCACTCAGGCGCCTGCCCGAGTAGAGCTGCTGGGCGGCCAGTACGGTCTGTGGGCGAATGGTATTCTCCAGGACCGCATTCAGGATTTCGCGCTGCTTGGCCCCCATGTCGATGCTGACGCCAGCGATGGTGCCGTAGCTGCCGGCCGAGATACGCAGGGTCACGGAACCGCACACGGGAGCACCGACCTCGTTGCCGGAGGACAGGCGGTAGCTCCAGGTCTGAACGGTGTTGCCGCCAGACGTCGCGGCCGAAACAGGGGTGGGCACCGGGACCAGGTTCGGGTTGTTGGAAGCGGCGTTCACCAGGGCACGGCAGAACTCATTGCGGATCAGCCCCGCCACGATGGTCCGGGTGCCCGGGATGATGGGATCGGCAATCACCCGAGCGTCGGCACCGATCGCCTGTACGGCGCTCGAATAGACCGTGCGGGCCATGCCGATCCCCCACATGGAGAACTGCACCACGGCTGCCTGTCCTGCACTGAACCCGGAGGAGAGGGGGAACATGAAGATGGCCGCCACCCCGAGACGCAGGGCAAAGATACCGCTCATGCCGTCGGTGAGCAGGCGGCCGGTCTCGGCGCCCCGCCACATCTGCATCAGCAACGAGTAGATCAGGAAGACCATGGCTATGGAGGACACGAAGCCGGTCAGGTAGCGGACCAGGGTGCCCACCACGGTCGCGGCGTTGCCGGTGCTGACGGTTCCCGTGCTGCCGCCGACCGGAAAAACCGAGCGGACCACCGTAGCGGCCCAGTCATCGCCCGGGTCGAGGGCGGACCAGCTCATATCGACGCCGGTCTGAGCCAGGACCGGCCCTGCGAGGAGCAGGGCCGGAAGGAGCAGTCCTAGAAGCAGGACTTGTTGAGTGTGGCGCATCGCATCCTCGCGGGCGGGGTTCCCCGCAAGGATGCGCGCGCGTGGCGCGAACGGCGCCCTACGGTCCAGGGGACGGGCTGGAGGATGCCGAAGCCGAGGCGCGAGGCCCTCCTTGGATGGCGGAGCGGATCGCCTCGGTCGCCCGCCGCACCAGTTCGGCAACCTTCTGGCCGAGATCGTCCATGACGCTCTTGCCCTCCTGACGCGCCGGCACCTGGCCGGCCGCCTCACCGATCTGGGCATCCAAGCGCTCGAACCGACCGGCGAGCACGCCAGCCTCCGGTCGCTTGAGCATCACTGCCTCGGCGGCTTGCCGGTCGGTTCCGTACTGCTTCACTGCGGAGGTCGCTGCGTCGTAGGAGGCCGCAACCCCCTTTTCTTGAACGAGGGCGTTGTTGAACTGTGTCCGGAGCTCTGCGTGTCGCCCGCCCTCGCGCATCTCGGACAGGACGCCCTGCATACCCTGCGGGTCTGAGCGAGCAGCCTCGTTGATGCGGGCCATGACACCGGCGCCGGCGCCCTGGGCGAAGCCGCGCAGGGCTTCTACTGCCTTCTGCCCCGACGTCTCGGCCACCGCGACGGCTGAGTTATCGTTGAAGTTGCTCATGAACCGATTGAGGCGTTCGCCGATCGCCGTAGGAGGCTGCCGCCAGGGCGGAGGGTTTTCGTCCCGCGGTTCGGCCATGGCCACCACGACACGGCCGATGACGCTCGGACCACGCGTACCCTGGCCGGGCTCCACACCCTGTGCCGTGGGCGTGGACGCCTGTGATTGGGCCTCCGGGGAACGAGGCCCACCGCCGGGGGCTGGCCCCGCAGCTGGTATCTGGGCGGCTGGAGAACCTGGCGGAGGACGGCCCCCTTCGCCGGGCGACATGGCCGCTTGCACCTTCTCGTCCGGCTTGGATGCCGGGCCTGCCGGAGGCTGCCCAGCTTGAGGCTGGCTTGTATCCGTCGTTCGCGGAAGCGGAACATCCGATACATTGCGAGGCGCAGAGGGTCCTGCCCCTAGAAGGGCGAGCCTGCTCTCGAGATTCTCAACGCGATCCAGGACGTTCGGTCGGTTCTGATCGCCTCCCTCACGCCCGACCTCGACAGCGAGCTTCCGGATTTCGCCCGCCAGCTTGGGATTGTTGAAGTTCGGAATCTCCTTGAGCAAGTCATGGATACGCAGGGAACCGAGGCCGGGCGCCGTGGCCGCCAGCCGCTCCATCTCGGAGCGTAGCCCGTCCGACAAGCCCACCGCGGGTCCCGCAAGTCCTTTGAAGTCCTGGTAGACGTAAGCGACGCGGGTACGGAAGTCGACGCTGTCGGTGTGATCCGGCCTTCGCATAGCTGCCGCAAGGCTTTCGATCTGATTGCTCAGCTTGGGATCGTGGCCAACGATCGCCAGCCGCATTTGATCCATGCGGTCGACCAGCTCGCGTATTGGATCCTTCCCCGGAGACGCCGTTGCAGGCGCCTGTGTCATGGTGGCCGACATTGGCAGGTTCTTTCAGTTGGCAGCGATGGTGGGTGAAGGCATGGACACCACGCCCGTGAAGCCGCGCTCGACACCGACAGCGAGGTTGGCAGCGCCAACAGCGGCCGACTGCATCTGCAGGCGCAGGTTGGCGAGGGCGATGTAGTTGGACAGCGCCAGTTCCTGCGCGATCTCTCGGTTGACGGCCGCAGGCGTCATGTTGTGCAGCGAGGCCGCCCAGGCCACGTCGGTGAAGCGGCGGTCCACCTCGAGGCCGAGAACCTGTAGCCAGGAGCCGGCGGCCGGGGGCTCGACCCCACGGGCTCTGAGCTGCGTCTGCTGCGCCTCGTTCAGCGTGACGGTGGGCGCTTGCAGGGCAATCTGGTGGCTGAACACCGAGCGGGAAAGGGACATCCGGGCGTCGTAAGCCCGACGCCTGGCGGCAGCATCCTGGCCCTCCACCGATATCAGTTGATCTCCGCGCAACGCGGCCGGCACCACGGGCTGCACGACGTTGGTGGAGAAGTCGTTCGCCGCGTTCACGGCGTCGCCGTCCGAGTAGACCTCCCGCACGAAGCTGATGGCGCGCACGTCGGCATTGGGTCGTGCCGAAGGCGTGCAGAGACCAGCTGCCGCTTCATCGGCGTCGCAGTAGCGCGACAGGTGAAGAGCATTGGAGGATGTCATGGATTGCGCCTGCCCAAACCAGGCCGGCGTGTTCGGGGCTCCCTCACCCCGGGCATCCATGACATCGGCGATGGCGGCAACGATCCGCCCTCCCTGGATCTGCGACTGGCCGCTGGACTGGCCGCTGTCCAGGGCGAGGCAGGCCTGCGGCGACGCCGTGTGCTCGTCCCGGATCTCGGAATTCCGCATGTCCCGATAGAAGCGGGCATTGGAACTGTTGGAGGCGTCCGCGATCTGCTGCACGGCCCCGATCTGGGCACGCTGATAGTTGGCGGTTTGGGTGAAGCCGTCGCCCAGCCGGTCGTTGAGCTGGTTGCCAACGCCGGTCAGGCGATCACTGATGAGGGTGCCGATGTTGGTGACGTTGTCGTAGACCTTATCGACGGCACTCGTCATCGCCTTCTGCGACTGCTCGATTAGGAAGTGCGTGATGGCGTCGAAGGTCGGCCACTCGGCATGGGCCAGCCTCGGAGCCGCGACGAGTAGGCCGCCCGTCAGGGCGATCACGGCGACCGAAGATTTAAGGCGATTGCGCATAGGCTCTGTCCTTCCTCGTTCTAGCGGGGCACGGCGGGCAGGGTGTAGCCGGAGGGCGCCAGCGGCGACCCGTTGACGTAGAGGCTGCCGGTGGTGTTGGCGCCGGTGCCAACGGAGCCGATCGGCGGGCCACCGCCGCCGAAGCTCAGGCGTGGGCACATCACGCCGCCGCCGAAGCCACCGAAGCCAAGATTGAAGCCCGACACCGTGAGGCCGCACTGCGCCGATCCCAGCGCTGACTGCCAAGCCTGGTTCGCCGCGGCGCAGATCTGTCCCTGCACGGCGTCGAGTAGTGACGTCGGGTCGAGCAGGTTGGAAATAACGTTGAGGCCGACGCCCCGGAAGAAGCCATCCAGGCACGAAAGGTTCTTCACGCTATTGGGCGGCCGGATAGAGGCATCGTCCGCCTGCACACGGGCCGAAATGCCGTCCGCAGCGGCCTGGGTAATAGCAGCGCAGCCGACGCTGCCGGTACTCTGGGCATGGGCCAAGGCCGGCATGCTGAGGAGCGCCAGGGTGAGTGCAATCCTTCGCATCACGCCACCTCTTTCTCGGGTTCTCCGCTCGCCCCGATCAGCGCCCGGAGGCGTTCGGGAGCGAAAATGCGGGCCAGCAGATCCTGCCGGTGCAAGGCGTCGAAGGTTGAGCGAAGGAGGCGGCCCGCTTCGGTGGTGTCGTCCCGCAGCAGGGCGACGCGGAGAGCACCCGCGGCCTCGACGGCCTCCGCGCTATCGAGCCACTCGATCAGCCGGAGCATGCGGGCCACACCGAGTTGCGCCACGACCTCGCGCATAGTGAGGCCCCCGTCCTCGGCGAGGCCGCGACCGACCTTTTCCGGGCTGCCCGTATCCACAGCCGTCCCTAGCTCCATCAGGAGCGCCCGGACTTCCGGGGCGTCCTCGATGCCACGAACGGGTGAGGCGACGCACGCCGCGATGCGTGGCTCCGTTCGGTGGAGCCAGTCCAGTACGCTTGATCTTTCCAGGTCGGGCATCCGAAGGGTCCTTCCACTCGTGGGAAGGACAGGGTGCCGGCGGTTGACGCGAACGGCGCGCCTTCAACGCGTGATGGTGACGATTCCGCCCGCCAGCGTCATCCGCAGTCCCAGAGGCCGGATCGCGTCCTGCAGCGCCCGACTCCAAGGCTTGCCCCCGACCCACGAAACCATAGCATCCGTTTCGATGTCTCGGCCGTATTGCACCCGTATGCCGTCCGGGACGATTTGACGGGCCGCGAACGACAGCGGAACGTCCGACCCGAATCCTCGCGCCAGCGTGAGCGAACCGCTAGGTGGTCTCGCCCGGCGTTGTGAAACGGTTGTATTGGTTCGATTCTCGGCCGTTCCGGCGACGGGGTCTACCAAGGGCGGCCGTGTCACCTCGGCTTGACCAGGTTGAGAGCCGGTCGGTGAGAGTCTGAAGTCGATTTGAAGTGGTTGGGGAGCCATCAGGTGCGTCGTGAGAAGCAGAGCAGTCGCCAGAACCATAGGATCCTCCTTGTCGCATTAGAGAATGCCGGGGATCGGCGCGAACGACTTCTTCCGGGTCAAACGTTCCCAAGCGCGCCAACTTTTCCGATCCTCAGGCCTCACCCGGTTGGGATTGGGGGAGGTGAATGGTGCTTGGTGGGAACTGGGCTATGACGCGCAGAACGCGAGGCGACACCCAAGAAGCCGGGACGAAGGATCCGTTCCTCGTCGAGGTTGGCAAGCGGGTACGGGCGATTCGGACCCAGTTGAAGTTGACACAGGCGCAGGCGGCCGAGGCGGCGAACGTTCCTCAGGCAACGCTGTTTCAGACAGAGGCGGGAGTCCAGAACCTCCAGCTCAAGACCCTGGTTAAACTGGCCAAAGGCTTGGGTACGAGTGTGAGGGACCTCATGCCGGTGCCGGTGGAGGTTGCCGAGGCGGAGAAGCCGCCGTTGCCGCCACCGCAGACTCTTGATGAGGTGCTGGAGCGGCTGGAGGCCTCGTCTCGGGAAACCGCCCGCCTGAGCCAGCTAGCGGTTTTCCTGCGGTCTCTGCCGCAACAGACGGGTTAGCCCGGGTCACGCAACCCTGCCCTTAGCTATTTTTATAGCTTCGCTCACCGCTGCCCTGAATCATCCTGACCATTTTTTTTGATCTGTAACTCTATAAGAAATGTTGCACCACTTGGTTATGGGATGTTAGGGATTCCTCACGGAAGGTGGAGAGCCCAAGTGTCCCTAGCCCATGCCCCTGTCGCCATGTCCGCTGTGCAGATCACTCCCCTGGCGGGGGGAAAGATCTCGCAGATGCCGTGGCGCTATGACGGCGCACTGGCGGGAATGATCGGCAAAGGGCTCGGGCTGGACGCTATCAGCTCCTACCTCGGGGCTGCACCGGCGGTGGTCATGGGACGGGTTGTCGCGTTGGGGCTGGCAACCCCACACGAAAAGCCGCTCCGGCGCATGAAGCATGCCAAGGCGTGGCCAATCTCCGACTTCCGTCGCCTGATCGACTGCTGGCTCGACAACTGGAAGGCATCGAGTGCGTCCAAGGCGTTTGGTCGCAGCGCAAGCAGCATCTACGGCCAGGTCAGGCGACTTGGCCTGCCGCGTCGCTCGCGACGTGAACTGCACCAGCCGACGCCCGAGGTGTTCGATCAGCTGCGGCGGGCTCGTAGCACGCTGGGGGCTTACCGCCGTGACCTGTTCAGTGTCGTCGATAAGTCGCTGGTCAAGGTCATTACGCGTGCGAGTGGCGAGATCCTGCGGATCGAGCGAAAACTGAACCGCAACGAGGTCCGGTGGACGACGGCGCTGGATCTGGAAGTCTCGGATCGTGCGTGGTCGTGCCAGCACCACAAGGCCATCGCGCGGGACCTGGGCATCTCGTCACGCGCGATTTGTACGCGGCTTTCCGCACTCGGCGTTCCGGCGCGCGATCGTAAGGATCTGGTCGACTTCTACGATCCAGCGATCGGCCAGGAGCGTATCCGCAGGTCCCGATACAGGATGCGGCAGTGCAGTTTCAGGAAGGGCCAAATCTTCTGGTCCGCGCACTTCGGTGAGACCACGAGCAAGGTCGCCAAGCGGTCGAAGGCCTACCACGAGGCTTTCCAGGCGATCCTCTAACGCTGCACAACGTGGTTATCCACGCGGCGACACAGAACCCCAAAACGGCGGGATCAGATATGACCGACGACGGCGAAGCGCTGGACGCTCCGGTGCATGACGACGTGCGCTCCGACGAGGGACCGCAGCGTGAAGTGCCAGAAGCAGGCACTGAGTGGTGTGAGACGCTCTCAGCCGAACTTCACAAGCGCGCCCTTGCGCCGATGAGCGTTGACGCCATCAAGCGCGATCTCGGCTGCCGGTAGAGACCGCAAGAAAGCTGTCAGCGGTGCCGCGCCGTTCGCGCCGCCGCCAGCGAAGATGGGTGCTGGAATTGAGAGGCACCTCATGCAGAACGAGAGAGCAGCGGTTACCCGCCGGCTGAGCGACCCCGACTTCCAAGGCAAGCTCGTAAACCGGCTGATCGGGGCAGTGATCGCCCTGTCCGTGGTGACCACAGCGTCCGTGGCCCACTCCTATTGGCTTCAGACACGCCCGAACGAGACACGGTACTTCCTCGTGGACGGTCGCAACCCGCCTCGTCCCATCCGTGGACTCAAAAGTCCCGTTCTGGACGACACCCAATTCCTTGAATGGACAGTGCGTGCCGTGCTCGCGGCTTACAACGTCAACTACCATGACTACGCGACCCAGCTGAACGCCGCCGGGCGCCGGTTCTCGCTGAACGGCTGGAACACCTTCGCCCGCAGCTACATCGCGTCCGGCAACTTCGAGGCCATGAAGCGCTCGCGCCTGACATGCTTCGCACAAACCCAGCGCGCGGCGGCGATCACGGAACCCAAGATGATCGACGGTCGCCTCGCCTACGAGATCCAATTTCCTATCGTGCAGACCTGCGAGAACTCGCAGCAGACGAGCCAGGCGAACCTCATGATCAGTGCGCTCGTCGTTCGCACCAATGACGAGGATCGTCCGGATGGGCTGGTGATCGAGCAGTTGGTCGCGACAGCCCGATGAACGCAGCAGGAGCGCCGGCCGTGAGATCCCGTCAGATTGTCTTCGCCCTGGTCAGCGGAGTGTGCCTCACGGGCACGGCGCTTGCCCAGGCGCCTAACCCGTCCCAGCAGTCCGCGTCCCCCGTCGCATCGGCCGACCGAGGTGCCGTTCGGCAACGCATGCTGGAGGACGCGATCCCGCTCACTCCTGACATGATTCGCGAGCTGGCGCGTCGCTACGGCGAGGTACAGCGCGCCCAGGAGGAGAGCACCGCGTTGATCGCCTCGCCGGTGAGCCGGCCGGTCAACGTCACCTTCCAGCCCGGTCAGCCCACCTCGATCGTGCAGACCGTGCGCGGCTACCCCACGGCACTGAGCTTCTTCGATGCCACCGGGCAGCCCTGGCCGATCACCTGGGACACCAACTCCAACAATGCCAACGTGTCGGGCGGCGGCGGCGCGGGTGTGGGCGGTTGCTCGACCTCGCCCAATGCCGGCCCCGCCGGTCCCGGTGGCCCCTCGGCGGACATCGCGGGCTTCCACGTCTGCGTGCCCGTGCGGGGCTCCAACACCATCCAGATCACGCCGATGTCGATCAGCCCGCGTGGTGGCCTGCTGGTGAACCTGCAGGGCGCGCCCAAGCCGGTCTCCTTCCTGATGGTGTCCGGGCAGACCCGTTACGACGCCGACGTCAGCATCCACGTTTCCAGCCGCGGCCCAAACGCCCGCATCCAGATCGACACCCGGCCCAACGCTCCGGCGACGGGAGCGCCGTACCTAACGGCCATGCTGTCGGGCATCGCCCCGGCGGACGCGGTGCCGCTCGCCGTCAGCGGGGTGTCACCCGACGACGTGCGGGCGTGGCGCCTGGGCAGCCAGATCTACCTGCGCACGCGCCACACCCTGATGTCCCCGCCCTGGGACGCGTCCCAGTACGGCGAAGGCGGCACCACGGTCTACGCGCTGCCCCCGACGCCGGTGGTGCTGCTGTCGGTCAACAACCGCACGGTTTCGGCCGAGCTGAGGGAGGAGCGCTAATGTCCGGTACTGCCATCCGCCGTGGATTTCGTGGCCCGTTTAACAGAGCTAGCACCGCCGGCCCGATGCGCTTCGTGGTGATCGGCGGGATTGGGTTGTTGGTCGTCGGCATCGTCGTCGCCGCAACGTTAGCGGGTGATGATCCGATGCCGGAAAGCCGCGTTGCGCGGCAGGCCAGCGTCAACCCGCTGCCCGGTGGCACCAACTCCACGCCCTACCAGACACGGCTTGCGGTCGCCGAGAACCAGCGCCAAGCCGAACAGGCGCAGGCCCAGGGACGATCCTACACGCCCCCAATCAACGCCAGCCAGCGGGCGACCGACGTGGCGGCGCTGTTACCGCCTCCGGCTCCCCCGGCCACTGTCGCAGCGGGTCCGCCGGCCCCTCCACCGACGCAGGCGGTGCAGGCCCGTGCCACAACCGCCGCGCCACCTGTGCTGTTTGAGACGCCGGCCCCGCCGGCGCGGGTCCAACCGGCCGTGGCATCTGCTCCGCAGCAAAACCCCATCCGCACGGTGTCGCAGACTACGACGCAGCAGCAGCCGGTGGACGATCCAGCCTTTCGGGAAGCACTCGCCCGGATGATGGGGAGTTGGCAGGGGCGACCGGGAAGAACCACCGTCACCCTTACCCCGCCGAGTTCGGCCTCGGCCGCCGAGGGCGACGACGGGCGGCGCGGCACTGGCGGCCCCCCGCCTCTGGCCCGTCAGGTTTCCTCCGGGGAGGTCTCGCCAGCCGCTGCCACGGCCCCCTTGCCGTCGCGCTCCGCGTCCGCCCCACAAGGACGCGTGCTGGTTCCAGCCGGACGCGGCATCTACGCGCACACTGTGCTGGCGGTGAACAGCGAGAGCGGCGGCCCTATCGTGCTGCAGGCCGACACCGGGCCGATCGCCGGCGCCCGCCTGATCGGCACGTTCAGCAAGCCCGGGACGATCAGCCGCCTGGTGGTCCGCATTAACTCCGTGCAGTTCCAGGGACAGGAGATCCCAGCCGAGGGTCTCGTGATCGCACCCGACACCATGGAAACGGCCGTAGCATCAAACGTCGACCAGCGCCTGGGCGAACGCTTTCTCCTACCCGCTGCGGCGGCTTTCGTGGCGGGGCTGGGACAGGCGGTGGCAACCACGTCCAACAGCTTTAACCAGATCAGCCCGTTCGGCGGTCAGTCCTACATCACCCGGCTCAACCCTGAGCAGCAGCTGGCGGTCGGTGCGGGGGCTGCGGCTCAGCAGGTCGGGCGAGCTCTGGAGCAGTCCGCGCCGCGTGGGGCGCTGGTCCATCTGGCCGCAAACGCTCCCGTTGGTGTCATGTTCCTGTCGAACCTTACGGCTCCGAACTAGGGCCTGAAAAGGCGCGGCGCCGTTCGCGCCGCGCCACGCCATCCTGTCCACCTCTGACAGGTAGGGCACCATGGACACCCACGTCCCCGACAACACGATCGTTCCGCCGCTGTCGTCGCGGCGTCCTCAGGTGGTTCTGCCTGGGGAGGAAACGGAGCCTCTCGCCGCTTCTCCTTCCGAGCCCCCGGAGCCCTCGCCCGCTCCTCGGCGCAAGAGCCGTCGCGGCGCACTGCTTGGAGGCGTAGCCCTTGTCGCAGTCGTCGTGGTTGCGGCCGGGGTCTTCCTCGTTTCTCCCTACAACACGATCCTTCCGGTTGGCGTACAAGGCGCTGTTGCCACAGCTCGTCAAGGTGCTCAGGACACCGTGCGCCATGCAGCTGACGCCATGAGGGGCCTCGTGGCTCCAGCCGCACAGATGGCAACTGCGCCGACCCCGGAAGCCGTACCGACGCCAGTGCGCGAGCCGCCGGTCCGCACGACGCGGGAAGCTCAGCTCGGTGAGATCCTCGCCTATCAGCAGGGCCAGGGCACTCGTGGTCCGAGCCGCTCCGACCCTGCCACGGCATCGGAGCGACGCCCGGTGCCCTCGACGCCTCTGGCAAGGCGGGTCGGGGAAGCCCCGCTTCCGTCCGCAATTCCAGCGGCAACGGTGAACCCGGCTGAGCCAGGGGCGAGCCTCCCGCAGCCTGCCACACTGGCACCGCGGGCTTCTTTGCCTGCTACCGCACAGGCCGCCGTCCCTCCGGCGCACCAGGCTGAAGCCGACTCGCCAGCAGTTGCACCTCCCTCGCCAGCTTCTCCGGCACCGATGGCCGTCGCTGCGGCCGTTCTCGTTCCTGCTCCGATGGCCCCTGCGCCCCTCGTGGTCGTCCCCGTGCCGGCACCGCCATCTCCGGTTCCGACTCCGGTCGACCCGGTGGCAATCGCTGCCAACCTGCGCCCGGCTCCTATGGCCACACAGCAGCAGGTGGAGGTGCTGGGGCTCGTAACGGAAATGGCCATCATTATGCGCAACCGCGAGGAGCGTGACCGACAGCTGCAGGCCGACCTTGCCGCCACCAAGGAACGCCTCGAGGCGGCCACCGCCGACTTCGGGCGCCGCTTGAGCTTGGCGGAAGCGCGTGGAGCGATAAACGCTGCCATGGGCGCCGCCGCTCCCCCCTCTCCGGCACAGCCAAGCGTGCCGCAAACTGCCACTCCCATCGCCGTCCGCGCGTCGTCGCCGGCAGCACCGGCCGCGAACGACGGTGTACGGCGACGCTACCGGGTCCAGGCAGCATCGCCCGGCCTGGCGATGCTGTCGGAGGTGGACCGCACCGGAGAAACCGGATCGCAGCTGCAAGTGGCCGTCGGCGACGATGTGCCGGGTTACGGCAAGATCACGGCTATCGCTCAGCAGGGCAGCAGCTGGGTGGTCCGCGCCGAGCGCGGCAGCATCCAGTAGGAGGGGCCGCACATGCAGGGCTTCGTCAACTTCGCGGCCGACGTCGGTGTTGCGATTGCCTACCTGGTGCCGGCCTTTGCCTACCTCATGGCGATCGGCACCTTCCTGTTCGCAGGCTGGGGCTTCTGGCAGCAGGCCCAACCCGCCAGTCCGTTCCGCGGCAAGCCCTGGATCCCCGTCGTCTCGCTGTTGCTGAGCGGCGTCTTCGCGGCCTTTCCGCGCATCCTGACGCTGGCCAGCAACTCGGGCGGTGGCTCCGTCACGATCGGGACCGGGGGTGCCTTCGGCTACGTTCCGGCGGCGGGGGCTGGTGGCGTGCTCGGCAGCACGCCTGCCGAAACCGTCGTCAACGTGGTGCAGGTGTTCCAGGGTTTCTTCCAGGCCTTCGGCGCCATGATGGCGCTCCTCGCCGTGTTCGCATGGTGGAGCGTCATGCGAAGCGCCAGCCGGCGAAGCATGGGAAGCTGCTTCGTGCAGTTCGCCTTCGGGGTAGCCCTCATCAACGTGCTGCCACTGTCGCGTTTCCTGGCCGCGATTTTTCGCGCCAACACCTGAAAAAGGCCGGCGCCGTGCGCGCCGATTTTCCCGATCCTACATCCAGAGGCGCCACACGGTTCCTCGACAACAGGAAAGCGATCCCCGTGAAGTCCATCAGCTCCGTCATCGTCACCACCCACCGCCGGTCGCTGAAGGCTGGCACCACCCTGCTGGCCGCCGGCGCGGCCCTGCTCGTTTCCGGCGAAGCTTTCGCCCAGGCGGCCGGTACCGGCATCGGCGGTCAGGTCGGCACCATGGCCCAGGAAGCCACCACCGCCGGAGGCAACATCGGCTCCATGGCCATGTACCTCGCCGCCCTGCTCTGCCTGATCGGCGGCGCCTGGGCGCTGTGGCAGTCCCGCCAGCCGCAGAACCGCGAGGGCGGCAAGGTCGCCATGGGCCTCGCCGGCATCGTGCTCTGCGGCCTGTTCGCGACCGGCGGCGTCTGGATCGGTAAGGCCGCCCAGTCCGCCTCGGGCGGCGCGGCCACCATCACCGGCACCAACGCCCCCGTCACCTTCGGGAACTGAGCCCGGTGCGCTTCCTGCCGCTCTCTCTGACCGCCCACCCCACCGCCTGGGGTCCGGGTTCGGCCGGCACGGAGCGGCAGGACCCTGCCAAGGTCGCCGACGCCCCCTGCCGGTTCTGCGGCGCCTTCGCCGCGGGCCGGCAGGAAGCGTTCCACCTCGACGGCGACCACACCAACGACCGCTCCGACAACGTGGTCCCCGCCTGCACGCTCTGCCACCTCGTCCAGCACCCCGACGTCGCCGCCCGCCAGCGGTCCGTCAGGCTGGTGTGGCTGCCGGAGATGAGCCAGGCGGCGGTTTTCATGCTGGCGCGCACCGCACAGCTTGACCTAGTCGACGCCAAGGCTGATCCGACCCTCGATGAGCCCCCCGCCAAGTCCAGTGGAGTGGTGGATGCGGCATGGAGCGCTTTGTCGGCGCTGCGGGCGCGAGAGGAGCAGGCACGATCCCGGCTGCTTACCAATGATCCGAACGTGCTCGGCGCAGCCCTGCTGGCACTGACACCGCGGGCATTCCGTGGACGGTCCAACCTGCTGTCGGGCATCCGCATGCTGCCGACCGGCCGCATGCTGGTCGATGGCAAGGATATCTATCCCGACCTGCTTCGGGCCTGGGCTGGGCGGCCCGATCCGAAACTTAAGCCCTCACCTGTTTCCACCTCAAAGCCGTCGAGGAAAGCCGCATGATCGGCGCCATCTCCCGCCTGCTGGCGGGTATGTCCCTCACCCTCAAGCAGCCGCTCGGCTCGTTCTGCGATGTCGAGACCACCCACGGCAACGCCCTGGTCACCAAGCACTCCGACTACCTCAGCGTCATACGGATCGAGGGCATGCGGCGCATGGCCACGCGCAAGGACGTCGAGCGCATCGCACTGGCCCAGCGCGTCGACCTGTCCGGCGCGTTGGAGGAGCCGGGGCATGCCATCGTCGGCTGGTTCATCTCCGACCCTGACCAGTCGGCGGTGGAGATCGACCGCCTTAACCTCAATTCGTGCCGCACTATCGCTCGCGAGCTGGGTCTCAACGTATCCGACGTGCTGAACGAGCGCGCGGCACTCTGGCCGAAGGTGATGCGCTGGGAAGCAGCCTACTACGTGCTGTGGACACGTCGCGCCGTCCTGACCAAGGAGGAGCGCAAGCAGATGGGTGAGGAGCAGGCCGCCCTGGCGAAGGCCGGTCCGCGTACCGGTGGCAGCCAACGCTACTACCTGCGGTCCGACGTCATGGCTGCCAGGCACGAAGCGTTCGTGCTGCGGGTACTCGGTGCGCTCAACGGCAACGACATCGCCACGCGCGAGCTCGACGCCCACGAGGCCCTGAAGCTGACGCGCGAGGCGGTGTACCGGGAAACCTCCGGTTCGGACTGGAAGGCCACGCTGATGGGCGACCGGGTGATGCCGCGCGCCACAGAAGAGGGGAGCCGGAAGCCCGACGCGGCCCCCGGTATGCTGTGGCCGGCAATCCGCGACCAGATCTTCCACTCCGACGCCGAAACGCAGGGCGGACAGAGGGTGCGGATCGGCGACAACGATTACGCGCACGTCGACATGGCGGTGGGTCCCGAGGACCCACGTCCCTTCGTGGAACTCTCGGCCCGTCTCGGCCAGGATCGCGTCCCCTGGCGCGGGGCTATCGTGATCGAGGGCGGCGGTCGATCGGCGATGCAGGTCAAGGAAACCGCGGCGATCTTCCTGTCGATGTTCCCCGGCAACGGTGACATTCGCCGCGCCTTCGACGGGCTACGGCAGGAGCGGGACACCAATGGCCACATCGGGGTCAGGCTGCGCGCCTCGTTTGCCACCTGGGCGCCGACGGGAGAAAGCCAGAAGCTGCGTCGGCGTGCCTCCACCTTGACGCAGCGGCTGGAAGGCTGGGGCAACTGCAAGGCGACCAGCATCGCGGGTGACCCGCTGGAAGGGACCCTGAGCAGCGTTCCGGCGCTGTCGCTAGCCTCGACCGGCACCCCGGGCATCGCACTCCTGGGCGACGCCTTCGCAATGCTACCGTGGAATCGCTGCGCCTCCCCCTGGGAACAGGGTTCGGTGCTCTTCACGCGGCCGGACGGCGCCATCTGGCCTTACGAGCCCGCCGGGAGTTCTAAGCGACCGCTGGTATGCGACATCTTCGTAGCCCCGCCAGGCTCCGGAAAGTCGGTGCTGGCCAACACCATCAACCTCGGGCTGTGCCTGAGCACCGCGGTACTGGGGTCCCGGGGGGCCAAGCTGCCGCTCATCGGCAAGGCCGATATCGGACCCTCCGCCCAGGGGTTCGTGCGGCTGGTACGCGAAGCGCTCGGCCCGGAGCGGGAGCACGAAGCCATCTTCGTGACCATGCAGTTCCGGCCGGGCTACGAGGTCAACATCTTCGACCTGCAGGTCGGCTGCCAGTACCCGCTGCCGATGGAGAAGGCCTTCCTGCAGAACTTCCTGTCCCTGGCCACCATGCCCCCCGACGTGACCACCCCCTTCGAGGGGCTCAGCCAGCTGATTGGCTACGTCATCGACGAGGCATACCGGCTCTGCACGGACGTACCCGGCGGCTCGCCCAAGCCCTACCGGGCCGGGGCGGAGCCCGCCGTCGATGCCGCACTGGCGCGGCATCGGATTGTGCTGGAGCACCCGGAACCGTGGTGGCGCGACGTGGTGGACGCGCTGATCGAGGTGCAGGAATGGCGGCTGGCCGAGGTGGCACAGCGCCACGCCGTGCCGACGCTGGAGGATCTCGTGGTCGCGGCGCGGACCGACCAGGTGCGCGACATCTTCGACGAGCTGAAGATCGCGGAAACCAGCGAGGACGCCATCGGGCTGTTCGAGCGCTATATCTACGACGTCATCAAGAAGTTCCCGACGCTCAATGCGCCGACCAAGCTGGACTTCGGCCCGGCGCGGATCATCGTGCTGGACCTCGCCGCCGTTGCACCGACCGGTTCGGCGGTGAACGATCGGCAGACCGAGATGATGTACCTGCTGGCCCGCCACATCCTGGCGCGCAACTTCACCCTGCACCCGGACTATGCCGAGTACGTGCCGGAGAAGGTGCGGGACTTCCAACGCGCCCGCTTCAGCGAGATCCAGGAGGCGGTGAAGCGGCTCGACTACGACGAGTGGCACCGCACCAAGGGCAGCCCGCAGGTTCGCGCCCAGGCGGCGCTCGACGTCCGGGAGGGGCGCAAGCACAATCTGCAGCTCGGCTTCGCGTCGCAGCGCCTGAACGACATGGGTGAGGAGATCGTGAGCCAGTCGACGGGGCGCTTCATTCTTGCCTCCGGCGACGAGAAGGAGCGCGAGCAGATGATCGAGCGCTTCGGCCTGAGCACGGCCAGCGCCGACGTCGTGCGCTACGCCCTGAACGGTCCCGGGCCGAAAGGCGCGCCGTTCCTGGCGGTCCTGCAGGCCGGCGGTGCCAAATACGAGCAGATGCTGATGAACTTCCTCGGCCCCGTGGAGCTGTGGGCGTTGAGCACCACCCCGGGCGATACGGCGCTACGCAACCGCCTCTACGCCGCGGTCGGTTTCTCCGAGGCTCTGCGCCGGTTGGCCAGGGTGTTCCCCCGTGGCTCGGCGGTGAACGAGATCGACCGGCGTAAGAACGAGAGGCTCAAGCGCGGCGAGTTGGACACCCGGGCGGAGGCCGGTGTGGTGGATGAACTCGCGGCCGAGATGACTGACGGCAAGGGCCTGGGCATCGTGCTGCGCGACCTGGTGCAGGACAACGGCCCATCGCGGACGATGCTTGCGGCGGAATAGAACGAAGGGAAAAGAAGCAAGGTGTGTTCACGTTGAACACACCTTGCCACCAGCTCAACGATTGGCCGCTTTGTTGGTCCCGACGTTCTCGTGCCACTCCACCGGTAGGCCATCCCACTCGGCAAGCTGCTTACCCGGCCACTTCTTTCGGACGTAGACCACGAAGCCCTCGGCCTTGGCCTCGACATAGCCGGATTTGCTGTCCGTCAGCCGCAGGTGCTGCGTCAGGGCCTCGGCCTGCTCCTTCATGTAGTTGTCGCTCACGGTCGCAAACTCCTCTCGTGCGATGATGAATATAGGGACGGCCCGTTCGCGCCGAATTCCCGCAGTCTCCATCCCGACGAGGTGGAGACCCCCATGGCAAGCACACGACTGAGGTTGGCACCGGCGCTCCTGGGCCTCATGGCCCTGGCAGGTTGTGCCGGCAGCGGCCCGACGACCGAGATCGTCACCACCGGGATGCCCAATCCCGAGACTGCCCTGCGCCGGTCCATGGAGCAGGTGAGCCAGCACATGGCGCAGCTGGGCGGGCTCAATCGCCCCACCCTCGCGGCCGGCCAGGGTCCCGTGGTCCCCGAGGAACTGCGCCGTCCCGTTGCCTTCACCTGGAGTGGCCCCCTGGCGGACGGCGTGCGCAAGCTCGCCGGCACCATCGGCTACACCGTGGTCGTTTCCGGGGTGGAGCGACCGCAGCCGGTCCCGGTGACGGTGAACCTACCCTCGACCACCCTGGTCGATGCCTTCGCCGCGCTGGGCGAGCAGGCCGGCGCCTATGCGACCGTGCAGCTCGATCCCGCCACCCGCACCGTGCAGGTGATGCACCATGTCTGAGCCGCGTCGCAGGGGCCGCCGCTCCATTCTGCTGGCCGCGACTGCCTTGGCAGCCCTGGCCTTCACCCCGGCCGCCCACGCCGAGGGAAGCGTCAGCTTCCTCTCCAGCCCGCCGATGCCGGGGCAGGCGCAGTACGAGGCCGCCTCCCGCACCCTGGCAGACCAGCTGAACCAGCCGATTACCGGCGCCGGCACCCTGCCGGTGGTGGAGGGCGGTGACGCGCCGCCCTCGCTGGAGGCCCTGCAGGCCGCCCGCCCCGGCGATCAAGTCGGTGACGGTCTCGAGGCCGGCCGTGCCGAAACCTTACGCCAGGCCGGCATGGCCTTCGGCGCCCAGGGCGGGCTGGCAGGTCGCTCCTTCGCCATCAACGAAATGCTCCGCCGCTACGAGGCCCAGCTCACCAGCACCTACGACTTCCGCCCTCTCGTGCTCTCGGTAGGTGGCGGCCAGACCATGATGCGCCCGCCCATCGTCTCCGAGGCGCAGATGGCCTTCGCCCTGGGCGAGAACGGGCAGGTTGCCCGGGAAACCTCGTGCATCTTCGAGATCACGCGCGAGGCGCAGCTGACGTCTGCCCCGCCGGACTGGCGCTCCTACCTCGTGCGCTCCTGGGGCACCCCCGCCCGCCCGGCGGACGCGGCGCTGCCGCGCACCCGCCAGGAGGTGAAGTACTGGGACAAGTGGGTGGCCGAGGGCTGGGCCCAGGGCGAGAAGCAAGCAGTCAACATCTTCCTGTCCGACCTCGGCCGTCTGCAGCGCGACCTGGTGGGCATGGCGCGCTTCCGGGTGCTGCTGCGGGCCGGTCTGGTCGAGGAGCCGCGGATCGCCTTCGAGACCAGCAACGCTGAGGGCGGCCGTTCGCGGCTGGCCATCGGCGACCGCACCGTGAGGATCACCGATCAGCCTGGTCTGCAGCGCAACCCTCGCCGCTGGCAGCCAGGAGCCGGATGCCGATGAACGCCATTTCGCAGATCGAGGGCTCTGGTCCTCAGCCCGAGGACGGCTGGCCGGAGGAAGGCCTGCGCTGGGTCGAGGACCCGCGCAAGCATGCACCCGGCCTGGATGCCGTGCTGGTCTGGGCCCACCGGGTCGGGGCTTCGCGCATCGCTTTCCAGACCGGTGATCCGGTGTGGATCATGGTTCATGGCCGCAACCACAAGGCCACCCGGGCGGTCCTGACCGAAACCGAGGTGTCGGTCATCACCAACCACCTGTATGGCGCCGACGGTACGGCCCGCCTGCAGGGCGGGTCGGACTTCGACGTTTCCTACGCCATCGCCGTCACCCGCTCGGAACGGCTGCGTTTCCGAGTCAACGCCACCCCGATTCACACCAGCCGCCGGAGCGGCGCCAACCTGGTGTTGCGCCCCATCCCCGACATGCCGCCCAGCCTGGAGGCGCAGCGGGTCGAGCCGGAAATCCTCGCCAGCTACCGGCCCCGCGGCGGCTTCGTGGTGGTCAGCGGCTCCACCGGCTCGGGCAAGTCGACGCTGATCGGCGGGTTCACGGTCGCCAAGCTGATGGACCCGAACGGTCACTACAACATCGTCGAGGGCGCGGCGCCGATCGAGTTCCTGCTCGACCGGCTCAAGGGACCGACCTCCACCATCGCGCAGACCGAGATCCCGCGTGATCTGCCGACCTTCGAGGCCTTCATCCGCGGCTGCTGGCGGCGGGAAGCCACCGACATCATCGTGGGCGAGAGCCGCGACGGCGCGACCATGTCCGCCTCGCTCAACGCTGCCATGGCCGGCTCCACGGTGACCACCACCATCCACGCCGATGACCTGGCGCTGACCATTCAGCGCATGGTGGCACTCTGCCCCGGCGACGAGCGCGACAACCTCGTCACCTCGATCGCGCAGTCGCTGCGGCTCATCATCAACCAGCGTCTCGTGTTCTCCACCGACGGCCGGCGCACCGCGCTGCGCGAGTTCCTGGTGTTCGATGCGCCGCTGCGCCGGCGATTGATGCAGACCAACCCAGGCGACTGGCCCGACCTGATCCGCACCACGCTGGAGCACCAAGGGCAGTCCTACGACAAAGCCATTGCCAAGGCGCTGGAGGAGAGAAGGATCAGCCCCGCGGTCGCCGAAACCGAGATGAGGAGGATCGGCTGATGTGGCGCAACACCGCCCTGCCCGTGCGTATCCTGATGCTCGACGCCCGGGCCTGCCTGCCGGTGCTCTGTGTGGTCGTCTACTGGAGCTGGACCACGCTCTACATCGCCCTGCTCGGCACCGTGTTCTTCGGGGTCATCAGCTTCTTCGGGCTGACCATGCCCGCGCTGGTTCGCGTGGTGCGCCGCTGGCTGGTGGGCCGGCTGCGCCCGGCGGTGCCTGCCTGGAAGCGCCGGAGGCTGGCATGAGCGCACCCCTGGACCTCGGGACGGTCGGCCGCACGCTGCAGCGGTTGGTGGAGCGCGACGGGCGCCCGCTCGTGCTCCGCGACGCGGCCACCGGCCTCGACCACCGGCTGCCCGCTTCACTGGTGGCCGCGCCGGAGGGGCTGATGCCTAACTTCCTGGCGGCGGCCAACGTGGTGTGGCGCGCGGCGACCGGACGGCACCTCGGAATCGAGCAGGAGCGTGATCCGGAAGCGTTGCTGGGCTACCGGGTGAAAGGCATTCGCGGCGAGCCGTTCTCGGTGGTCATGCTCTCGGCGATGGAAGCCATTGGCCGCAGCGGCACTCCCAAGGCGCTGCTGGTCAACGACTTCGACGCCCTGTGGCATCAGCTTCGACCGCTCGGGGCCTCAAGCTCCGGCAAGACGGCACCCGGTCGGGCGCAGGGGCCGACACCGTGAGGACGCTGCTGCTAGCCGCGTTGGCCACCGGAGCATTGGCCGCATCACCGGCCAGCGCCGCCGTCTCGGACGGCACCGTTTCGACTGTGACGGCGTGCATCCAGGCCGCAGCCGCGCTGCACCGGGTGCCGCCGGGAGTGATCGCTGTGCTGCTGTCGGTGGAGGGAGGCTCGATCGGGCGGGTGAGCCAGAACACCAACGACACGGTGGATATCGGCCCGATGCAGATCAACCAGATCCACCTGCCCACCATCGCCCGGCGCTGGAACACCACGCCTGCTGCGGCGCGGGAGGCGTTGCTCAACAACTTCTGCGCCAACGTCGAGGCCGGTGCGTGGATCTTGCGACGGGAGATCGACGGCGCCGCGGGCGACTTCTGGGAAGGGGTCGGCCGCTATCATTCGCGCACCGAGACGCACAAGACACGCTACCTACGCAAGGTGTTGGAGCACGTCATGCGGCTGCAGCGTCTCGCGGTGCCGACCGAGCGAGTTGCAGCCCGGTAGCACCTTGCTTCCCCAAGATGGACCGCCCTGAGGGAGGGCGTAGCGGTCCTTCTTACGGGCAGCCCATCCACTAGGGGCCGTTCGCGCCGCCTGTAGGCAAAATCATCGGATCGCCACTGGAGCCACCCCGATGCACCTTATGTCCGAACAGGCTGAACCGGCCCATCCGCTGCGCAATGGAAACGCCGCCGCCATTCGGTGTCTCCTGATGCGGCGCGCCGAGGGCGTGCAGGCGGCCTATCATGGCGAACGGCTCGCCGCCCGCGCCACTCGCCTGCTGACTGCCATGGCGCCAGTGCTGGCTTGGGTGCGGGACCATCAAGCCATTCGTCTCACCGACGAGGTGGTCGGGTACGCGATGCAGCTCCATGCGGTAGCCTCGCTCGCGACCCAGCGCGTCTTTCTGGCACAAGCAGGAGGCGCTGGCTGGGTTAGCGAACTTCCGGTGCGGGAGATGCCCGAAGCTCTCGTCTACCCGCTCAACGCCTACCTCGAGGATCTGCCAGGGTACGATCCCGGCCGCACCTTCGAGGATCAGCAGGGGGACGAAGCCAGGCGTCAACACGGTATGGTGCTGTTCATGGTGCTTCCATCGTGGAGCACCGGAGGGCTGCCGACGTGAGCGGCAGCAAGGGAGCCGGACGTTCCGGCTGGGCGTCGAGCGACGACTACACCTTCCTCAGCCTCATCATCATCGCGATCGGCCTCGGCATCGGGGGCTGGATGCTGTGGAACCTTCACCACGCCGAGGTGGTGGAGGCAGTGGCCACCCTGCAGTTGTGGAAGATGTCGGCCCTGGCCGGGGTGACAGGAAAGCTAGAAGGCCTGTCGCGGTTGGTTGCCCAATCTCGCTATTCAACGGTGACCTTCGACGAACTCGTGGCCATGTGCGGCCTGGTCAACAACGTGATCCGTGCTCCGGTCACTGCGCTGATCGCTGCTCTGGCAATCGTCTGTTTCGTCTGGGCACCGCCTGCCCGCTTCAAACGCAAGCTCGATCTCGACGGCTTGGCCAAGGAGCAAGCCAGCTTCTTTCGGGCCGCCAGTGCCTACCTCGGCCGAGGTTTGCGTCTGGTGCCGCTCGGTGATGGCCAGCCGCGGCCAGCCGATCCTGCCTTGCACGCCCACGAGTGGGTCGCACGCCTGCCAGAAATGAAGGAGGCCGAACCGCCAGCCACCGGGGGCACCCCGGGCGAAGCCAAGAGGAAGTGGACTAAGCGCAAGGCTTCAGGCTCGCCGGTCTACGACGCCGCCAGGATCACCACGGGGTTGATCGCCCAACTTGGACCTGTCTGGCGCGGGGCAGCGGCTGCTCGCCCTCCTGCCCGCATCATGTTCGCGGCCATCAGCCTGCATCTCGCGGGCCGTCGAGAAGAATGTCTGACACTCCTTGGCGACCTGGCGGAGGCACTGGCTGCTGACGGCGAACACGGCCCGGCCGGTCCGGATCAACCCCTGCAGGCTCCGCCCGGAGTGTTGGCATCTGCCGACGCCGTGATCTCGGACGGAACCCTGCGCATTCCGGCCGAGGCTGCCGCACGATGGCACGCCTTCGAGACGACGGCCCTGATGGGCTTGCTCAACCTTGCGAGGCTGAACTGCGGCGTACTGGCGCCGCCGCAGTTCAACGGCCTGAAGCTGATGGATCGTAACCTCTGGTACGCCCTGCACTCGCTCGGTTTCCCCGGACACGGGCCGGGACAGAACTCCCATCCCAACCCCCGCGTGGAAGCCATCGGTGCCCGCGCACACTGGGAGAATGAGCGGCAGGCACGCTGCGCTCTGTTCAATCCAGAAATCTCAGCCGCCCTGCATGCCGTTCGCGCCGCTATCGAGCAGCATCGCCTGGAACAAGAGGAGCAGGCGTGATGGCCAGCAGCGACGTGCGTGATCGAGCGGACCGCGGTTACTCTCGCGAGGTGCCGCTTGGAGATTGGGCGGGCAATGTCGGTGGGCGACCGGAAGGGATGCACATCCACCTCCACCTCGGGGAGGGCCCGTCTGCTGGCAGGCGTCGGCCCTTTCTGATCGGCTCATTGAGCCTTATCGCTCTGGTGGTGGTTTTCGGTGCCGGACAGTTCAGTGCTTCGCGGCCCGCCAGCCGCACCGCTGAACTGGAACTCCCGGCCGACCTGGCACTCGCGCGCCGCATCGGCCCGTTGCAGGCGCCGGCCTTCGTTCCTGTGGTGCCGGCAAACCCGGCCGGTTCGTTGCCAACCCTGCCGCAGCTGCCTCCGGCCTTGCAGCAGCAGCTTGCACAGCCGCCGCGTATCGTGCTGCCCGCCACTGCCCCGGTCGCTGCACCGCAGGCGGCCGCCGCACAGCCGGGGGCGGCACCGCGCAACGCCTTCGGCCTGGAACGTTGAGGCCCATTCGATGATTCGGCGCGAGATCTCCGGGCCACAGAACCAATTCGAGCGTGGCGGTGGCATGGGCTACCGCGACGTGCGGCCGCTCACCGTTCGCCTCGCCGAATTGCTCGGAAGCCAGTTTTCAGGTCTCGCGCTGGGAACGGCGGCCGGGGTTGCCTACTTCTATCCCGCAGCGATCGACCTGCTGGTGCCCGCATCCCTGGCCTATGCGGGCTGGGTGATGCGGCGCCGGGTTAAGCTGCCGCTGCGCCTACCGCGTAGTGCCAACTGCCTGGACTGGAACTATCCCAGCCCGGTCGACCGCAAGCCGCAGCAGGCTGCGGGCTCCATCTTCCTCGGCATCGACCAGGTGACCGGGCAAGAGCTCTGGATCACCAACGAGGACGGGCGTCAGCACGGCACGATCCCCGGCACCACCGGAGCGGGTAAGACAACTGCTATCCTGAGCCTGCTGGCCAACTCGCTGACCCACGGCTCGGGGTTCGTGCTGGTGGACGGCAAGGCAGACAACAAGCTGTACGGCGAGGTGATGGCCATGGCCCGGCGTTTCGGGCGTGAGGACGACGTGCTGGTGCTGAACTTTCTCGTCGCATCGGGGATCAAGCAGTCCAACACCTTCAACCCCTTCGCAGCCGGTAACGCCGACGCGATCCGCGAACTGCTGGTGTCGCAGCTCGGGGAGCAGAAGTCCGAGGACAGCAACGGCGTCTTCCGCACCCGAGCCGTGGCCCTGATCGCCACCATCACCCCGGTGCTGGTGTGGATGCGTGACAGGCAGGGCGTACCCATCAACATCGAGACTATTCGCTTCGCCCTGGAACTGCGCTCCATCTACACGCTAGCGATGCACCGCATTTTCCTGACGCGCGATAAGATCAACGGGGATGTGTCGAAGATCCAGGCCACCGATATTCCGGAGGAGATCATCTATCCGCTGAAGGCGTATCTCGGCGAACTGCCGGGCTACGATATCAGCGTCCCCTACAACGAGCAGAAAGGTGACGAGCCGTCCAAGCAGCACGGCTTCGCGCTGTTCTACTTCACCGGCGTGTTCTCACAGCTCTCGGTGAGCCTCGGGCACATCTTCAAAGTGCTGTCGGGCGACATCGACATGCGCGACGTGGTGCTGAACCGGCGCATCCTGGTGGTGAACCTTCCGGCCCTGGAAAACTCCGACGACACCTTAGCCGCACTGGGCAAGATCGTGGTGGCCTCGCTGCGCGGCATGCTGGCGCAACTGCTCGGCGCCAAGCTGGAGGGCGACAGCAAGGAGATATTCTCGCTCAAGCCTGGCATGGGCGAAGGCCCGTTCCACGTCGTCTTCGACGAGGTGGCGTACTACGCCACCAACGGCATGGACCGCATGCTGGCCATGGGACGCGGCCTGAATATCATGTTTTGGCTCTGCTTCCAGGAGGTGTCGGGCATCTGGGCGCGGCTGGGCGAAAAGACCGCATCGTTGCTGGGCAACGCCAACCTGACCATCGCCATGCGGCAGCAGGACGCCAATCGCACCCGCGAGTGGATCGAGAAGACCGGCGGCGAGACGGAGGTCACCCAGGCCACGTCTTTCGTGGCAGGTGAGGCCGGGCAGTACCGCGAGGGTCCATCGGCCGAGGTTCGCAAGGTCAACCGGGTGTCGTGGTCTGACCTGCAGAAGCTGCTGGAAGGTGAGGCCATCGTCATGCTGGGCGGGCGCCGGGTGTACGCCAAGCTGTTCTACGCCGACGTGAAGGCGGACGGCCCAATCCGTCGCAACCGACCGCTGATCCTTGCTGGCTTGCCTCGTGACGGAAGCGAGGCAGGCGATACGGTCAAGGATGTGATCGTGCAGTTGGAGGGCGGACAAGTGCCGCGCAACACCGAGCCTCAAGAGGATCCCGTGCTGTGCGCCATGATCGAGGCTTTCAAGGCGAGCACGGCGCCGACCGCAGGGGGGCGGATCGCTGCTGCTATCGCGGCAGCGGGCAAGGCGCCGCGTCCCACCCCGGCCAATGACGATCCGCCGGAGCCTCCTGTCACCACGAGCCAGCCCATGCTGGAAGACCTCACCGCTTCTACGGCTGAAGAGACCGCCAGTGCTAAGGATCAAGGCGCTTCTCCGACGTGGGGCGTCGTAGGCGACAAGGCTGCTGCGGCCGCCATAACGGCTATCGAAGAGGCGTCCGGCGCTTCATCGGCGGAAGCAGCACGCACCGGGCAGGCCGTTGCCCAGGTGCTTGCCGAAGCCACGATCCTCGCCTTGCCTGAGCCACCGGCGATGACCAGTGAGGACCTTGCCGCCAATCTGAAGCGGCTGCTTGAGCGGGTGGCAGCGTGACCGTCGCGGATCATCCCAGCGTCAAGCCGGTTCTGGCAGCTCTGCACAGGCCAGGGACGCTGGCCAGCCTATCTTCCGATTGTGGCCGTACAGTCGGCGAAGTGACCCATTCCCTGCTTCTGCTGCTTCGAAGCGGCCGCGCGGTCGCTTACTGCCGCGACCATTATATCCTGCGTGATCTGCACATCGACTACATGGACAAATCATCGGCGGATGGTCATTCGGCAAGCCGTCGCATCATGGCAGCGCTGGGCAGGGCGGAGACGAGCACGACCGATCTCCACGAAGGCACCGGGCTTCCGGAAGATGAAATCCACAAGGAGCTGGCCGCCCTCAGTCGAATAGGCGCGGTGACCAGCGCCCGGAGGGGTCAGGTCAGGTTCTGGTGGCGCAGTGATGCTCTCGCAGCGAAAGTGAGCCGGCGACGCAGGGTGGAACACATGGCGGCGCAGGGAGCAGCACTGGCCCTGTTCGAGAAGCCTTGTCGCAGTGGTGAAGTGGCACGACTGATTGGTTACCGCGCCAGCGTGATGAACAACCTTCTGCTGGATCTATTGCACAACGGCCAGATAACCCGTGTCGAAAGGGGACAGTACGCGCTGTCCACAGCCACTTCACCAGCCACGGCGGTCGTGCCACGCAGCCATAGCTGGCCGGGCGGCTGCCGACCTCAGCCTGTTCGGGACGCGATCTTGCTCAACCTTACCGAGCCACGCCAAGCCGTAGATATCGCCCGCGCGATCGGCCGAACCGTGCCCAATGTCACGGGGCATCTGCGCGCGATGATGGAGCTCGGCTTGGTCGAGCGGGTAGGATATGGCCGTTATGCTCTGCCGGGCACGCCGGGTTTGCCGCCCGTCGAGCAGCGCAGCTTCTGTAGGCCGGGTACGCCTACGGCCTCGGCGAAAGCCTGAAATCAGCAATCCTTCTGGCAGGACTGAGCACAATGGGTAGGAACCTGTAGGTATCCCGCTCACCCTCAGCACCAATGCTTGCGCTGCCTCAGCCCCTAAAGGGATGGGGCGTCCACCTGAGAATGGCTACTGTCCACCCTCCCCGGCGCTAGCCGCGACCGGGGAGGGACATCTCTGCACCCGACCCAAAGCGGTCCAAGGAGGCGAGCGGCATGGTATCAGACACCGATGTCTCTCCTCGCCTTCCAGCAATAACCGAAGGACCCCCGTTTGCAGGATCAACCACACTTCTTCGTCGTCACGGGCGGTCCGGGTTCTGGCAAGAGTACCCTGATTGAGGCCCTAGCAGTTGGTGGCATGCGCGCAATGCCCGAGGCCGGAAGAGCCATCATTCAGGATCAGGTGGAAATCGGCGGCGCCGCCCTACCCTGGGACGACCGTCTCGCTTTCGCAGAACTCATGCTCGGTTGGGAGCTGCGTTCCCATCGAGAAGCCCGTGGCCACCCGGGAGTCGTCCTGTTTGATCGCGGGATACCCGACGTGCTGGGGTATCTGAACCTGTGCGCCTTGCCGGTGCCGCCGCATGTCCGCAAGGCAGCCTGCACCTTCCGGTACAACCGCCAAGTCTTCATCGCGCCGCCCTGGCCAGAGATCTTCGACCAAGACGCGGAGCGCAAACAAACGTTTGAAGAAGCGCAGGCGACCTATGAGGCGATGGTCAGCGCCTATGGCGAGCTTGGCTACGAACTGACGCATCTCCCCAAAAGCTCGGTCGAAGACCGCGTCCGCTTCATCGTGGATCGGATCAGCTAGGTCTGCTTCCCACCGACCCCGGCGCTAGGTCTTACCGGCGCAGCTACCGCAGCAGGCGACCCGAAGCGGACTCTCGTAGCCAAACCTGCTGCGCGTGGTCGACAGGAAAATGTTGCGGTGACGACCGGAAGCTCCGACATAGGAGGGCCTTCGTGGCAACAACTCACAGGCCTCGGGACTAGACTAAGTTGGCCAAGCGGACCATCACCAACGACGAGATCGCCCTGATCAAGGCGATGGTCACCCGGGGCATGAAGAACCGGGACGTCCAGTTTTTCTTCAATCGGCCGGATCGAGCAGTGAACTCTGGCCGGATCACCGGCATTGCGTCGGGGACCTACAGCGATTCCGCCAGCATCCAGGCCGCGTCGGACAAGGATCTGGATGCGTTCCTGGCGACGCAGAAGCCGTCCTCGTCGGTGCCCCTGGTCGTGGCGCCCGCCAGTGCGGTGCCGTCCAGCCCGCTTTCCGAAGCGACGCTCCAGCAGATGTTTGCCAAGGGGAGCGGTGGAATCTGGCATCTGGCCGCCGGGGAGACCGACCAAGCCGAATGCAAAACGAGCTTCGGCCTGAAGCATGCCACTCCGTGGCTGAAGGCTGTCGCGGCGCTGGCCAACAATCGCGGCGGCTACGTGTTCCTCGGCGTCGGCGACAAGGATCCGAAGGGCGCACACCCGGTACTGGGCCTGCCTAGCGACGACTTCGCCAACCTGGACCCGGCCGAGATCGCCAAGCGCCTGCGGTCCACCTTCGACCCGACGCCCCGCTTCCAGAAGGCGGTGTTCAAGGTCGGCGGGAAGATCGTCGGCGTGCTGCATGTCGATCAGCACCCCAGCCGCCCAGTCATCGCCTGCAAGAACGAGGGGCAGGGCGACATCCGGGAGGGCGACATATTCTTCCGCTACCCTGGACAGTCCACACGGATTTCGTACTCGGACCTGCGCGCCATGCTCGACGAGCGGGATGCCCAGGCGCGGGCGGAGATGCTCCCGATGATCCAGCGTCTCCTTGCCCTCGGGCCGGAGCACGTGATGGTCGCCGACCTCAGGGAGGGCAGCCTGCTAGACGGCAAGCGCACCATCGAACTCGACCCGGACGTCATCAAGGAGCTGAAGTTCATCAAAGAGGGCGCATTCGACGAGAAGGCCGGAGCGCCTGCGCTTCGCCTGATTGGCGACATCCAGGCATCCGCATCCGCGGGGGCCAAGAAGGGGTTGGTGACCCGTGCCGACATGCGGAAGGACTTTCTGACCGAGGCGCTGACCGCCGACCCTATTGATTACGTCCGCTGCGCGATTGAGGTCCCGGGCAATGACTGGCTGCCCATCAGGTATTTTGGGCGTCGAGCGGAGATGTCCGACGCCGAACTCATCAGATTCGTGAAAGCGAACGAGAAGGCGACCGGGGCTCAGAAGAAGCTCTACGTCGCCCGCTTGTCCTCGCCGGATGCCGCGTATGTGGCTGCGGCTGGCCCTGCGCACGACATGCTGGCGCGCCTCTCCGCCGGTGAAGACGTTACGCCGGGCGACGTAGCCCAGGCGCGCCTGGTGGCGCTCGCAGTCCAGGGGCTGACGCGCCCCCTTGTGGTTTCCCCAGCCAAAATCCGGCCCATCCTCATCAAGTGCTACGAGCTCATTGATGCTGGCTCGGACGCCTTCGCTAAGACAGCAATCCGCAAGGCGATTGCGCGGCTCGATGAGCTGTCGGCGTAGGCTCGCCATCCTCCATCAATCGATCTGATGAAAGTCTGTCAACGGCGGTCACGCGGGCCTCGCCGTCCGCGATGGCCTGCAGGCGGGCGGTATCCGGTTTCCGCCCCACCCGGCGCTAGACCCCGACCGAAGAGGCTACCGCCGCCGCCGACCCGAAGCGGACACCGTGCCAAGCCATGTTAATGCTCGGAGCGCATCCGGGAAACAGAGGAAGCGCATTACCATGAGCCTCTATCAGCGGCCTGCCCTGGTTCATCCGGACTTCGGCGGCATCGAGTGCTTTGGGTCATACTGGCAAGGAACGCTTGTCCTGAATGATTTCGAAAAGCCTTTCAGGCTTATCGTCCGTGCGAAGCAGGAAGGGCCGTCGAGCGAGCAGGCCACGGCCATGTCTACTCTTGTCACCAGCCTCGCTTCGATCAGAAGGGCAGCCACGGCCCCGATGACTGAACTGCACCGCGAGAGTGAGCTTCTCCCGGACCCTGCCGGGATGTCTGGAGACCGGATCTGGTCCTACCTGGAGCCAGAGCAGATCGAGGTGTCCGACGCCAGATACTATCGTAACGGCAATGGGAGCATCGCAATCCTGCTGATCTTCAACTCGACGCAGAACATGGATTTCTCGCCAGCCATCGAAACGACGGACGGTCGCTTCCGTCAGGTTCTAAGCGGGACGTAACCTGCACGGGCCAGTTCACAGATCGGGCTAGGACTGCTCCCAACCCCACCCGGCGCTTGGCCCCGACCGGGGCGGCTAGCGCCGCCCCCGACCCTTTTCGGACCTACGATGAACATGCCGCGGCGGCTGGCTGATTCCGGTCAAGGGGGCACGGCCGTCGCGTTCAATCCCCCAGGTAGGCGGCCAGCTCCTCCGAAACGCCCAGGAAAAAGGCCTCCTTCACCGGTGCCTCCCCTGGCTCGGGATGCACGTCCTACGGCGAGGATGGACTGAACAAGGGTGCCGGCCCTTCGGTGTCGAGGTAGGCGATTAGGTCGGCACGGTCCCGCGCGGCGGGGATGCCCTGAAAGGCCATGCGCGTTCCCGGCACCGTCCCGCGCGGGCTTCGTAGCCAGTCATCCATCCGCTCGACATCCCATCGGCCGCCCGCCGATCGCAGGGCGGCCGAGTAGCCGTAGCGCGGACGATTGCCCGCGACGGGCGCTCCGAGGACGCCGTAGAGGTTCGGGCCGTCGAGGTCCGGAGAGCCTTGCCGGATGGTGTGGCAGGCGGTGCACTGGTGGAACAGGCGGGCGCCCCGGCCTGCATCGGCGTCAGCCAGCAGGGCCGTGATGGGGGTACCCGGGTCTACCTGCGGGCGAGGATCCGGGCTTTCCGACCAAAGGTAGAGGGTGGAAAGCCCGATCACCGCGCAGCAGGCGGCGGCCGCGAGAGCGTAGGACCGGCGCATTTCCATCTCGGGCGAAGCCGGTGATCGGTCAGCGCAAGAGGGCGGCCTGGCCTGCCTCAGCGACGGCGACGTCGTGCTGCGGCGTGTCGACTGACACGCCGATGGCGCCCACCACCTGCCCGTCCACCAGCAGCGGCAACCCACCCGCCATCATGCTGAAGCCCGCCGTGATGGCGGCCGGACGTGCGCCGTTGATCGCGTCCTCGAAGGCCGCGGTCGGGCGGCGGAAGAGGGCGGCGGTGCGCGCCTTGCCCGGTGCGATCTCGGCCGAAGCCGGCGCCGCGCCGTCGAGGCGCACCAGGGCGAGCAGCGCTCCGCCGGCATCGGTCACGGCGATGGAGCCGGCCCACTTGTTGGTCAGCGCCTCCCGCTCGGCGGCGGCCAGCACCGTCCGGGCAGCCTCCAGTGTCAGGACCGGCTGACGGGGCAGGTCCGCGGCGTGCGTCCCTACGGCAGGCAACAGGAGCAGGGTTGCCACGAGGGCAATGGCGGGACGGTTCATGACGTTCTTCCAGTGCGAGCAGTTCGGTGAAGTCTCAGGCAGACAGGAGGCTTCGACATCGTCGGACGAGCGACCCAGCAGCGCTACTGCCGCGCCGTCTCGCGCGTGATGCCGTTGGCCCAGCAGAGGCCAACCACGGCCCCCTTCATGAAAGGCATCGTCGCCAGGGTCAGGGCAGTGATCAGGGGCAGCCAGACCGCGAACATCACCCACATCGGCGGCGACCAGGCCTTGTCCATCATGAACACGAAGGGCACGAAGAGGTGGCCGACGAGGAATAGGGTCAGGTAGGGCGGCGCGTCGTCGCAGGGGTAGGCCGTGTTGTCCGCCCCGCAGGCCTCGCAGTCTTTCACCTTCATGAAGCTGCTGAACAGGTGCCCCTCGCTGCAATGCGGGCAGCGCAGGCGGAGGCCGCGACGCAGGCCGGTCATAACCCTGGACTCTCCGCTTACTGCCTTCTCCGCTTCCACCGTCCCGCTCCTTGCCATACAATCTTTAGTTCGATACATACAATTTGTCTTGGTGACGCCCGGTAGATACGAATTGAATGGATTGTACGCAACATGAACCCGCCCGATGATCCGCATGGCTGGGTTCCAAAAATCGAGGACGGCACCGGACCGATCTACCTCGCCGTGGCCGACGCGATCGGGACGGCGGTCGCGCGCGGGGAGCTGCGGGCCGGCGCCCGCCTGCCCACGCACCGCGCCCTCGCCGGGGCGCTCAGGGTGGACCTCACCACGATCACCCGCGCCTACGCCGAGGCGCGCCGGCGCGGCCTGCTGCAGGCCACGGTGGGGCGCGGAACCTTCGTCCGCGCGGGTCTGCCGGCCGTTGCGGGCGAGGAAGGCGGGCCGGAGCGGGTGGTCGACCTCGGCATGAACCTGCCCCCTCACCCTGCCGATCTGCCGCTGCCGGAGGTGATCCAGCGCGGCCTCGACGCCCTCCTGGCCGACGCCGATCCGGCCAGTCTCCTCACCTACCGCGAGGGCGCGGGGACGCGGGCAGAGCGCGCGGCCGGCGCGGCTTGGCTGCGCCCGACCCTCGGCGAGACCGACCCGGAGCGGGTCCTCCTCTCCCCCGGCGCCCAGCCCGCGCTGCTGGCCGCGCTGAGCACGATGGCGAAGCAGGGCGACGCCGTCCTCGCCGACGCCCTGACCTATCCCGGCATCCGCGGCGTCGCCGACGCCCTCGGCCTCCGGCTCGTCGGCGTCCCCGGCGACGCCGACGGCATGCTGCCGGACGCGGCGGAAGCGGCCTGCCGGGCGCAGGCTGCGCGGGTGCTCTACCTCACCCCCACGATCCACAACCCTACGGCGGCGACCATGCCGCCCGCGCGGCGGCGCGCGATCGTCGCGGTAGCGCGGCGCCAGGGCCTCCGTATCCTGGAGGACGACGCCTACGGCCTGCTACCCTCGGAGCCGATCCCGGCGCTCGCCAGCCTCGCGCCCGAGATCACCGTCCACGTTGCAACGCTGTCTAAGGTGCTCTCACCCGTGCTCCGCGTCGCCTACCTCGTCGCACCGGACGCGGCGGCCGCGCGGACGGTGTCAGCGGCGCTGCGGGCGGGCGTGCTGATGGCCTCGCCGCTGCTGAGCGGCCTGATGACGGCCTGGATCGGGGACGGCACGGCGGGTGCGATCGTCTCGGCCGTGCGGCGGGAATGTGCGGCGCGGCAGCAGATTGCGTCCGGGATCCTGCCGCCGGGGGGCTTCGACGCGCACCCGGAGGGCTTGCACCTCTGGCTGCGCCTGCCGCCCCACTGGGACCGCCTCGACTTCGCCGCTCACCTCCGGCGCCGAGACGGGCTCGCGCTGGTGCCGAGCGACGCCTTCTGGATCGGCGAGGGCCGGCCGCCGGACGCGGTGCGCGTCTCGATCGGGGCCGCGGCGAGCCGGGATGTGCTGCGCCCGGCCTTGCAGGCCGTGGCGACCGCGTTGGGCGACGGGACGTCCCGATCGTTCCGCGAAGTCGTCTGAAGCAGGAGCTGACGCGGTCAGTGTTCCGCCGATGCCGGCACCGGCGAGGAGGAGCCCCTACCTCCTTCCGTGGCAGCATGTCCCGTCCTGTCCTGACAGCGTGACCATCGGCCGATGGTGGAGGTTCATAGGTCTGCTTTCCACCCCATGCAGCGGTTTGTGGATAAGCTATCCCCTGAGCCGTAGATGGTTCTCTCCCCTACATACCTGGGCCGGAGGCCGTAGGCTTTGCTGGCGTGGCTACCTGCTCGATGCCTCTGCGAGACACCTCTGCTTCAATCCTGATCCCCCGGAGGTGCTTCTCGGCCGCCGTGACGGCCCCGCCCCGGAACTCCTGGATGACGGTGTCCAGCGCTTCCATCAGGCGGGGCAGCTCCGACCGGACCGCCTCGGCCTGCCGGTGCAGCCGTGCCTCCCGCCCGAAGTCCCGCCCTCGCACCTCGTCCATCTGCACCCGCTGCTCGAAACGGATGAAGGTATCTACCGCCGCCTCACGGGCCTCGCGGGCTTCCCGCAGCAGGTCGACGCCCAGAGGCTTGTAGGGCTTTTGCGAGAGGTCCTCTCCCACCTTGCGCCACAAGTCCTCGCTAGTAATCGGTGTGGCGTCGCCCAGCGCCTTGCCGCGACGAATGGCCTCGAAGGTGGCGGCCTCGGCCACCATGGTCCAGCTGGTGCCCCGGGCTCGGCTCTCGGCCACATAGCCCTTGAAGGAGGTCACGCCTCCCGTACCGCGCGGCAGGGCGTTGATGTGCTCCTGCGAGGTGATGCCCTGGGCCGCGTCGATGGTCAGGGCATGGCCGTGTCCCAGCAGGAACCGACCGGTCGTGCTGTCCTGCAGACGCCGCCACTCGACGAACCCCGTCGTACCATCCTTGTCGCGCAGCACCAGGCCTTCTGCCCGCCGCTCCGTGACGGTGACGACGTCGCCGTTAGCACCGATGAAGCCCCCCTTGTCGCCGATCGCCGCCCAGGTCCGCCGGAACAACCGCACCTTGTCGCCGGTGGCCAGGGCAAGGTCGTAGGTCTGCCCTCGCTGGTCGATGGCCAGGAGCACCGCCTCATCGGTGCCGATCTCGCCCCTGGCCTTCATCCGCCCCCGGATGGCGCGGCTGATGTCGGCCACGTCCTCGTTGGTCGGCGCCGAGATGGTGATGCCCAGCTTGGACCCGGCGGCCGCCAGTACGTCGCGGCGGGCCATGTAGAAGTCGGCGATCTGCTCCACGACTTGGTCCTGATCGCCGCCCAGCAGGCGGGCCGAGCCGTCGCCCCGGTCCCGTTTCATGGCCAGTGCATCCTCCGCCTTCCCCGAACGGAACAGGCCGGCGATCTGGCGGTCTTCGGCGCTGGTCTGCCGGACCGTGCTGAGCAGCTCGGTCTGCTCCGAGACAGGCAGAGCCCGGCGCATCAGCTCCACGGCGTCGCCGGCCTCGATGGACTGCGCCTGCTCGCGGTCGCCCAGCACCTTGATGGTCATGCCGGTACGGGCCTGCGCCTCCAGCAGCTTGAGCATGGCCCGCGGCGCCACCTGACTGATCTCGTCCACCACCAGCACGGTGTTGCGGGTGGGCACGAACTCGCCGGAGGCGATGGACTCCACCAGGGGGGACATGGCCACGGTGCGGCGGATACCGGCGTCCTTCAGGGCCTCGGCCTGTCGCCAGGCGGTGGCCGCGCCGATTACCTCCCGGCCGCCCGCATCGAAGCGGGTGTCGGCATGCCAGGCGGCGACCAGGGGCTGCAGCAGGGTGGTCTTGCCCGACCCCGCGACGCCGGTGAGCATGGACAGCGCGCCACCCTGGCCCAGGGCGTAGATGGCCGCGCGCTGTGCGGCGCCGTGCTCAGGATCGCGGGTGAAGTCCAGACCGGAGGAGCGGATGGCGGCGGTGATGGCCTCGGCCGACAGCGCTCCCGAGCGGTCACGAGCGGCGCGGTGGGCCTCCGCCTGCAGGGTGTCCTCGATGCGGACCTGAGCCGAGTTGGTCACCCGTACCTTGTCGCCCGAGAGGCCGGCGACGAGGGCGACGTGCTCGCCGCGCAGCTGGATACCGCGCCGCTCGATCAGGGCCACCACCTGGTCGATGTCGTCGGCCCCCCCGGCGATGCCGGTGCCGATCAGCCCGCGCACGGCGTAAAGGCGCAGCTTGTCGTGGTCGATCACCGCGGCGGTGTGAAACTCCGTGGCGAGGTGCTTTGCCGCGAAGGTGTAGGCACGGTCGAAGCGCTCGGCGTCGGTGAGCGGCGTGCGCTCTGCCCCTTCCATGACGGTGGTGTGCTTCCAGCCGATGTCCTCGGCCTGCGCCCGCCAGATCTCCCGGTCGGTGGCTTTGCCGGTCTTCTCGAGCCGGGCAGCCAGACCGGTGACGGCGAGGATCTTGAACTTACCCTCGGCGGACATGGCATCCCAATCCAGGCCCTGGCTCTCAGCATAGGCCTTGGCCGAGCGCTCGACCTGCCGGCGACCTTTGGAGAAAAGGTCCGAGGCTTCCTGGGGGATGGCGTCTAGCACCACAGCCTGCTGCTGGCTGTCGTAGGAGGTGCGGATGCCGAGATCGCGCAGGTGCTCGGCGAGCCGGGCCTGAAAGTAGCCGCCGAATTCGTGGACCCGGGCATGGAGACGCTGGGTGTCGAGGGAGCCGACCCGACCATCCTCGGTGACGACGGCATTGAACAGGGCGTTGTGGATGTGGGCGTGCGGATCGCCGGCGACGGGCACCTCGGCGAGGTAGGTGGGCCCTTCGGTGCCGTCGCGGACGGTAACGGTAGGCCGGGCGGTGTGGTGGCGGAAGCTGACCCAGCCAACGGCGCCAGGGTCGGCACCCTCGGCACCACCCTTCCCCTTGCGGGCCCAGCCCAGCTCACGGGCGACAAACCGCATGGTGGCATCGTTGGCACGGTCGATCGCGTGCCAGATGGCGGCACCCTCGGCCGGAGAGGCGGCGAACTCGGCTGCCAACGTGACCGACTTATGTGGGGCAAGGGTCAGGTCGTAGGCGCTGACCTCGCGCTTCTGGTCTGACCAAGCCTCGCCGTTGTCGGCGCGCTTGGCCTCGAATAGCCGGTCCAGCGCCTCGTCCTTGGGCAGCCGGGTGGTGTCGATCCCCAGGGTTGCGGCGATCGAGGCGGGCATGTCGGGGCGCCAGACCGCCCTGCCGTCGCGTCCTGTATAGTAGGCGGTGAGCCGTCCGCCCGGGTCGAGATGCTCACCGGGGGTGATCGCCGGGTCGCGGGCTGTCTCCGGCGTGCCCTCGGTGAAGTAGGCCCGGAGCAGCTTGCCAGCGCTGGCCGCGGCTAGCTTGCGGAAGGTCATCACGAGCGGAGGTCCCGGTCGCGCTCGGCGCGGAGCATGGCACGGGCGATCAGGGGCGGCAGATCGACGCCGAGGGCGAGCGTGCGGTCGTCCACCCGGGTCAGAACCAGCCCCTGCTCCCGCAGCAGCGTGATGATGGCCATGAGCATCTCGTCGAGCGACGGCCCCTCCTTGGGCGGGGGCGTCACGGCCTTGGTCAGTGCGGTCAGCTGCTCGCCGATCGCCCGCAGCATGGCGGACTGAGAGAGCAGGATCTCGCGGGTCGAGAGATCTTCGCTGCCCGTTTGCGCCGATTGGGGGTGAGTTGAGCCGTCCACGGGGAGCCTCCTGGTTGAGGAGGCACAGTCCCACTAGGCGGCGCAAACGGAGAGCGGGCAGTGAAGGAAAGACGATCGGGCCGCAGGCCCGCGCACATCGGGTGCAATGGTGTATGGACCCACTCTCTCCCGCTACACCTGCCCTACACTGTCTCTACAGATCCTCTACGCCAGAGCTACAGCTGGCCTACACCCCGTCTACACCCGGCAGGCCAAAATTCTGCGGCAGCGTCCACGCCGTTTGCGCCGATGCGCGGTAGCCAGAAGGCATGAGACGTAAGCGCGATCGAAAGCTGACGAAACAGCTGGCTCGAAAGATCGAGGAGGGCCGCAGCCCTCTCTACGTCTACATGCTGGATAACTACGACGACCTCAGTGCGAAGCTTGATCGACCTTCTCCAATGTGGACAGCGGTAGCTGCGGCTATCGCTGATCGGGGTGTTATCGGCGCGAATGGCGCTCCGCCAACTCCGGGCAGCGTTCGGTCGATGTGGAGATGGGTAAAGCGCGAGAAGGCGGAGATGGCTGAACAGCCTTCCACTACTCCGCAGCACCGCAAGCAGCCGAACCGGTCGCCGCGGGCCGCTTTGCCAATGCCTGGGATACGGGCAGCAGCATCGCCCGCGCCTCCGGTCCGCGCACCACCCCCACCACCTCCGCTTGCTCAGGCTTCTTCAAACAGTCCCTCGGATGGGACCGCACCGACGGTTTCTCCTGAGGTCCAAGCGAAGCTCGACAAGCTGCGCGGACAGCTCGCCAAGGCTGACCGGTATCTCGGCCTACCAATCACAGGGAAAAACTCATGAGCAAGACCACCAAGGCGACGGTCCAGACCGACAGCGGCCAGCCCATCCTTCTGATTGCGGTCGGTAGGCAACGGGTGGGCAAGACCGTGGTGCTGAACGCCCTCGCGCAGCACTACCAGGAGCGAGGCGCTGATCTCCGGATCTGGAACGCGGACCTGCTGAACCAGACGCACTCGATTTCGAAGTTCCACACAGATGCGTTGATAGCTCCGCCCGGCAACTTCGAGGACACCAAGGCCTGGATCGAGGAGCGCCTGCAGGACCAGATCGCGAACCGCTACGATGCCATTCTGGATGTGGGCGGCGGCGAAACGGCGTTGAACCGACTAGCTGAAGAAGTTCAGCTAGTAGAGACGATGGAACTGCATGGCATCCGGCCAGTGGCGTTGCACGTCATCGGTCCGGACATTGCTGACACGGACTACCTGAACAACTTTCTCAGGACCGGCCTCTTCGCACCGGCTGCCACCATTCTGGTGATGAACGAGGGACTGGTGACCACAGGCCGCTCGGCCAATGTCGCCTTCGCCCGAGTGCAACAGCATCCGGTGGTGCTGGACGCCCTAGCAAAAGGAGCCGACATCGCATTGCTCCCGGCGCTCGGCTGTATGGGACAAGTCACTGACCGGGGACTGACGTTCTCGGCTATGGCCAGGGCCGAGCAGGCTCCAGGCCATGAAAAAACCTCTCTGTTCGATCAGGCACGAGTTGGGCGCTGGTGGAACGTACAGATGCCAGAGTTCTTCGGTTCGCTTCGCTCGGAATGGATGCCGCGCGTCCCGGCCGCCGTTGAGGCCGCTGAGTGATGGACGGCATGACAGTCAGTCCCGGAACCGCGCTGGTCGTTCGTGGCGAGGAAGCCCGGCAGCGGCTTGAGGAAGCACTGCAGGGCCTGACTGCGGCGCTGGAGGAGTTCAACATCCTTCCCGGGCACCCGGAAGCGAAGTTCGTTGCGACCATGGCTGGGGCGCAGCGCTCCTTCGGCAACATGGCGGTAGCCTTCGGCGAAGACCTCCGGGGTGTCGTCGCAGCTGCTCAGGGCCTCAATGAGGCTCAGATGCAGCGGCTGGAGGTGATGATCGCTCTGGCCGACAGCACGATCCGCCAGACACAGGCGGCAGGGGTGGCGGCCGAGGCCGAGGCGGAGAAGGCCCTCACGAAGGTCATCGAGTACATCGGACCGGAGATCTCGAACGTGCTCCGGGATACGGTCGTGGTGAAGGAGCTGACCCACAACAAGCGGCTGCTCCGGCGGGAATACCTCAAGACCCTGGCAATTGCCGGGCTCATCTTCTCGGCGGGCTACTCGGTCCATCTCTGGCAGAGTTGGGACGCGACATCAGCCATCGAACGGTGTCGGCAGAGCATGGAGGTCAACGCGGCCGGGCGAGGATACTGCGCTGCGGATCGGATGTTCGCAGCCCCGGTGACAGCCGCCCAACCCTCCCCGCCCCCTCGGTGAAGCAAGGAGCCGGGCCCTGCTCACGGACCCGGCTCCGTTTGCGTCGATCACTGAGAGAGTGGAGCCGGTCGCAGAGGAGGCGACGGTGATGGCAAGAAGCCGAAACAAGGAATGTCAGCAGAGGCTACGGCCTGCACTGGCAGCGTTGTGCTTGGCCATGGTGCCGGACCTAGCCATGGCGCAGGCAGGGCCGGTGACGATGAGCGGGGTTCCGGAACAGGTGATCCCTCGAGTGATGGAGATCGGCCTGGGCTCCTTTACCATCGTGCCTGATCCAGGTGTGGTGAACCCAAGCACTGGGGGAGGAACCGGAGCTACCGGGGACACGGGTGGGGCAACCGAAGCCGGCGCCAGTGTCGCTCTCGACACCATGAATTCCCGCAGCTGGGGCGCGTCGGCGAGCGAAGGCGCTACGTCGGTCGGGGTAAATCCCTCCGCCTTGGCGGCGACCTGCATGGTGGAGAGTGGATGCCAAAACGTCGCCGCTCGATCTGGAAGCCAGATCCGAGGGGCATTCCAGATGCTGGACAGCACCTTCGAGAGCGGGCTGACGCAGGCAGTCCGCTACAACCCGAACCTGGCCGGCACGATACAGCGAGGGGTCGACGGCTCGATGGACCCGGGGAACCAAGCCATATCGGCGGCGGCGACCCTGCGCAGCGAAGCTGCCAAGTTGCAGGCGGCAGGGATCAGCAATCCAACGGTCCTCGACGTCCGTGGCGGTTACAACTTTGGGGGGCTTTATACGGTCCCCCTTGCGCAAGCAGGGGATACCCAACTGATGTCGGAGGTGTTGAGCCGGTATACGCCGGCGCAACTCCAGGGGAATGGAATTGGCCAATCGACGACGGTAGGACAATGGCGGGCTAGTGTTGCGGCCAAGATGGGGGACGCAGCTTATCAACCTGTCCTGACAGGGATCTAAGGGGAACAACGACGTGAAAACCACGATTGGTGCGATGACCGCGATCTTCCTCGGAGCGATGAGTGCCGTGGCAGTTGCCCAGCCACGTCAGCCGCTCACGGTGACGGGCCACGTTCAGGGCTACAGCTGCATGATGCTGAACCTGACGAATGAGCAGTTGGCCGATTGGGAAAACGCTCCTGCAGTGCTGGCAGAGCCGTCGCCGAACGCTGCCAAGCTCGGGGTCGCGACGGCCAACGTCATCGTGGCGAGCCCGAGGCACGAAGTGAATGGCTATCTGCAGATGCTGCACATGGACGGCCGTCCGGGTTGGATTGCGGCCAACAAAGTCGTTCCCTGGCGCAACGTCAGCAACCCGCAAACCCGCTGTATCCCGGCGATGATGTCGAACAATCGCCTGGGCTTTGATTACATCAGGCCCCGTGGCTAGAGTGTAGAAAGCGGGTGCGGAAAAGGGGGGTCGCAGCACTGCTGCGGCCCCCCTTCACGTTTTACTCGGTTCTCTGGTTCACTATGAAACCGCGTTCCACGGCACATTCTGGCTAGATGGCACAGGAGATCTGAGATGTTTGCGAAGCTCGTCAGCAAAGCCCCTCCGGGATCGCTCTGGTTCGCCGCCGGGGCAGTGTTCTGCGTCCTCGGCGCCCTGCTGGCATCTGGTCCTCAGGCCCGTGAAGTGGCCCAGGTCGGCTGGTGTGGGGCGATTGGCTTTGTGGTGCTGATCCTGGCCTTCAGTGACCGGAAGCATCCCGACCGGGGCTGACGATGCGCGGTCCCGGATGGGCCGCGACGAACGCCGCGAGCATGGCGAGCCAGGCGGCCACATCCGGGTCGATAGGACTGCGTCCGTTGATCCAGCGACGGATGGTGGTCTGGTGACGGCCGGTGCGTCGGGCCAGTTCGCGCTCGGTCCAACCGAGGGTGATGAGCCAAGCCAACAGCCGGCTGCCCGAGACAGGCGAGTGAGGAAGCAAGGATGTGTGTTCGCTTTGAACACACTCGCCAACTTCCGTTACGGTGAACCAAGAATCTGACAGAGCGTCGGGCATTTGTGAAGAGTGCTCCGGTTCGGCGCGAACGGGATGCGCTGCGATGAGGCTGGTCCGTGGTCGTCGCCATGCGCCCTGGCGGGGCCGGGTTGCGCTGGGCGCGGCGTCGCGAAGCGGCGTTGCGACCAGGGCGGCCCTGCCCTGCCTGAGGGGGCATGGCCCGCGTGACAGTGCAGCCCGTGCGTCACCGTGACCCCGAAGGGGTCGCCGCTAAAAAGCCCCGGCGCGAAGCGCCGTCCGCAGATCCGCGGCCGGGCGCCATGCGGGTGTGGTGGGAGCCGGCCAAGTTGCGGGGGGTCCAGGAGGGCAGAGCCCGGAGGGCGGCGCCCCCCTGGCCGGCGGTGGCAGGAAGGGCGGGGACCGAAGCCCCCGCCCGGTGTGCCTTACTTCTTGAAGGCGTCCATTTCCTCGGCGGCGGAGCGGCGGGAAACGGAGCGGGTGTTGTCGGGGCGGCGGGTGTCGTAGGGCTTCCACGTCTCGCCGGTCAGGTGCTCGAAGGCGTCAAGCGCACCCTCGGCGGCGGCGAGGAGGGTTGCGGCCTGGATGCCCATTTCCCCGGCGAACTGGCGGGCGCGGGTGGCGCGGCTGTCGAAACCGGAAACCCCCTCGCGGTCCTCGTCGCGGTCCTCGTTGGCGATCTTGGCGGTGAGGTCGCGGGCCTGCGTCACCTTGTCGCTGTAGAACTTTCCGGCGCCGTAAGCGGAGCCGACGAAAGCGCCGCAGATACGCTGAAGGTGCATCGCAAGAGCGCGCTCGTTGAGGGTGTCGGTAAGGGCGGCGGCCTGATCCCGGATGCCCTGGTCCGTGGTGGTGCGGACGTGGAGCATGTCCACACTCTCAAGGGCGAAGGTGCGGGAAAGGTTGTTGGCGAGGCCCTGGTGGGGGCAAAGGGCCACGGCGTCGGCCATGGTGACGGGGCCGCGCTGCTCGGGGGCCGGGCGCTTGGCGGGCTGCTGCGCGGGGGTGGAAGCCGGGGCGGCCGGGGCAGCCTTGGCGTCGGGCTTCGCCTTGCCCTTGGCGGGCTTGCGGGGGGCGGCGGCCTTGATGGCCTGACCCATGGCGGTATCGGTGGCGGCGCCCTTGTCGGAAGCGGCGGCGGCGGCGATGTTCTGGATAGCCTGGGACATGATCGCAATTCCTGTCTCTGGTGAGGCCGGGGGGTGGGGTAGCAGCCCCGCCTTCCGGCCGTTCCCTCTCTCGGGAACAAGAGAACCTTATAAGTATTCGCGGTCGGTGTCTATAGTAATTTCAGCCGCTTAGACTGCGTCATCCAAGTATTAGGAAACTAATCAGACTTTCCTGAGCGCCCAGAGTGCAGAGGGCGGAGCCCTTTGCCCACCGGAGGTCCACGCGTCCGACGCCCCCCTTCAGGGGGGTCGAGGTCGCGTGAACCCAGTAGTGGAGGCGCGCCATCTGGTTTGTGTGGATCAGCCTTTCCCTCGCGCAGCTCTCAGGTAGTAGGAGCGGGTTCCGTCTTGGTGCGCAGGCGTGGGTGGCTGCCCCGCGACGATGGCGTGGCGGGTGCGAGGCGCCGAACTCTCCATAAGTATTCGATCTTTCGAATACTTCGATACCGACATTTATGCCAAGCGAATACTTGCCATGCCAGCGGCGCGGGGTCGCCACCCTAAGCCTGCGTACCTGGGCGGGGCCCGGTCCTACTACCGCCCGGAGAGATGGGCGAGGGAAAGGCTGATCCACACACGGCGCGCCGGAGCGGGCCACGGGCACCCCGTCAGCCGTCTTGGCGCCAGTCCGTCGCCATCAGCACACCATTTGGACCTTGGGCACGCCGAGTGCCTTCCAGACCGCGCGAGGGATCGTTACCCGAAGGGCGTGCGCCGTTGTGGCGCGGAGGAGAAGGGAGTGTTCGAGAGAACGAAGCTTGCTGACAGAGCTTCTGCCCACCCGACTTACCGGTGCCGGCGACGGCTGAAATCCCGAAAGGGGAACGGGACCATAGCATGTCGGGGCAACATCCCAGGCCGGGCGCCGCAGCCTGGCGGAAGGATCGTGGGCAAGGTGCGCATGGTGAAGGCTTGATTGCTTCAATCCAAGTTTCCGAACGGCCAGAAAGGGTAGGCGATGGTGAACGCGGCTGACACGCCATCCCGCGCAGGACAGGAGGTCCCAGCCCGGGCCGCCTCTCGCCAGCATGCGCGGCGTAACCCCAGTCAGGGGACCAAGGAGACGAACTGGACACCTAACCGCACCGCAACTCCCCACTCGCGCAACTACGGGATCGCCTACAGCAGGCCCTCTCCGGGACCTGTATGGCGACGGAGCCGTCGTAGTACCCAAACGTCCGGGGTAATGCCCGGGACAGCCGTCCACGGGCGGACAAGCATGCGTATAAGGCCGGGTGACCGGACCGAAAGCGCCTCGGCTCGGGGGAAGGACGATGCCGCCAACAACGGCATGAGCAGCTCAAGCAGACTGGGCCCACGGATCGAGAGGCTCTGCTGATGCAGGCCGCTATCATCGAGAAGAGGATCGAGTCACTGCCGGCCTTGTCACGGTCGGGCAAGCGGATCAATGGCCTTCACCGCCTCATGCGGTCCGCTCATCTTTACGAGCGGGCCTACGTCAGGGTGTCCCGTAACACGGGCGCGCTGACCCCAGGCATCGATGGCGAGACCTTCGACGGCATGACGCTGGAGAAGCTCGCTGGACTTGCCCGGCGTGTGGCAGAAGGCTCCTACCGCCCCCGCCCGGTCCGCAGAGTGTATATCCCGAAGGCCAACGGCAAAATGCGGCCGTTGGGTATACCGACGATCGAGGACCGCCTCGTACAGGAGGTGGTCCGGACCATCCTCGAAGCGATCTACGAACCTGTGTTTCTCGAACAATCGCACGGGTTCCGCCCGGGGAAGTCCTGCCACACTGCCCTGGAATCCATCCGGGACACCTGGACGGGGTGCAAATGGCTGATCGAGGTGGACGTGCGCGCGTTTTTCGACACCATCGACCATGGTATCCTGCTCAAGCAGCTCGCGAAACGGATCGATGACCATAGGTTCATCGGCCTGATCAAAGGCATGCTCGAAGCCGGCTACTTGGACGACTGGGTGTTCGAAAGAACCTACAGCGGCACGCCTCAGGGCGGGATCGTCTCGCCCTTGCTGGCCAACATCTACCTCCATGAACTCGACGTGTTCATGGAGGAGATGCGCGCAGGCTTCGATCGGGGCACACGGCGCAAGCCACATCGTGCCTACACTGCGATGGATGCGCGCATACGCCGCCTGCGCTGGAAGATCGACGCCCTCCGCGCTGCTGGCGCGGGGGAGGCCGAGGTCCGCGAATGCTTGGAGCGGATCAAGGCTGTCGTGCAGGAACGACGGACGGTGCCGTCCGTCGATCCCATGGATCCCAACTTCCGCCGGCTCCGCTACTGCCGTTATGCCGATGACTTTCTGATCGGCGTCATCGGCAGCAAGGCGGAAGCTCGCGAGGTAATGGCGTCCGTCCAGGCTTTCCTGGCGGAACGGCTAAACCTAGCGGTGTCGCCGGAGAAGAGCGGGGTTCACGCCGCGTCGAGAGGAGCACCTTTCCTGGGCTACCATGTAGCCACTTGGACATTGCCCTGGGCTGGACCGATGGTCCGCCGCGTGGGGCGGGGTGGCCGGTCCTTGCGGGTCCGGTATCGCCCGAGCAGTGGCAATGTCCGGCTGCGAGTGCCCCGGGACAAGGTGACGGCATTCTGCCGTCGGAAGGGCTATGGCGTCCTTGCCACGCAAGATGGCCGCCAACGCCCGCAGTTCCTGGATTCCAGCGACGCCGAGATCGTCATGGCCTTCAACTCGGAGTTCAGAGGGTTCGCCAACTACTACGCTATCGCCAACGGCGCGAAACCGTCCTTGGGAGTGCTGGAACTGGTCGTGTTCCGCAGCCTGCTCAAGACGCTGGCGATGCGCCATCGCCGGAAGGCATGGCGGGTAAAGGCGGACCTGAAGATGGGAACGGACTACGGGATCAGCTACGTGGTCCGGGGCAAACCTCGCGTCCTGAAGCTATGGCGGCTGAAACACCTCAAGCAGGCAGCCTGGCCGAGTCCGACCGTGGACGTCATCACGGTCGGCAACCGGCTGGCGATGAGCCGGAACGACGTTGTCGCCCGACTCAACGCCGAAACCTGCGAGGTCTGTAATACGACGAACGGGCCGTTCGAGGTGCATCACGTCCGCCACCTAAAGGACATGGAAGCGGCTCCGATGACTCTGTGGAAGCGATCAGCACGGCTGCGCAAGACAACGGTCCTGTGTCAGCGGTGCCATGTCGCATTGCATGCTGGCCGGCAGCCAGCGAGAGCGGAGAGCCGTGTGCATTGAAAGGTGCATGCACGGTTCGGAGGGGGGCGTAGGGGCGTTCTCGCAGGAGACGACCCGCGCCTACCCAACCGAGACCCCGCTTGGGGGCTCGGGGAGGCCGTTCTCACGGCCGAGTAGAGCGCGGTCACCGCTCTTGCGGGGACGCGCCCAGACCTCGCAACAGCCCGGAGGTGTTCAGTCACCGGAGGCGACGAGCCCGCCCGCGGCCTTCCAGCGCCGTTCACCCGCTTCCCGGTGCTCGGCACAGTACCAGACGCCAGGGATGCCCTTAATGGAATCGCTGCCGAACCCGAAGGTTCCCCACCGGCCACAGTCGGGGCAGAAGTGCTCGAAGGGCTGGCCCGGCTCAACGCGCACGACGCCCCGCCGACGCTCGTCGGGCTGGTCGACGGGTGTGTCCGTCAGGGGCCGGTAGGGAGGTCGGTTTTCATCCAAGGCAGGCAATCCTTCGTTCCGCGCGAGATCCCGCGCCCCGGGAAAAATAATCGTTCAGCATCAATGATTTACCTTGGAGGAGCTCTGCGGGGTCAATTAGATTCAACCCAGCAAGACAGACGACATGGAGGCTAGCGTGGCTGGATCGAACAACGTGGTGCAGTTCCCGCTGCGGCGGGTGCTGCCGGAGCAGGTGGCGAAGGCGTTCGAGGGCGTGCCCGACGTGCGGGAGGTCGGCAACATCGCCGAGGCCTTCCAGCTCGAGATGCCGTCGCAGGACCTGCGCGACCAGGTGGAGGCGAGCGTAGCGGCGTTCGTGCTGAACAACGTGCCGCCGGAGAAGGGGGCGCGTCGCGAGGCGGCCCTGCGCGACCTGCTGGCGACCTACGCCGAGCGGGCGGAAACGGCGGCCGAGGTGGCGCGCGATGCCTGGGTGACGGCGGAGGCTTCGCAGGAGGGGGTGGTACTACGGCAGCAGGAGCAGGGCACGGACGCGGCGCTGGAGATCCTGTCGCAGCGGGCCAATGACCTGACCGAGCAGGCGGCGCAGCTGACGATCACGGCCTACGGCTTCTCGGTGGAGCGCTCCGCGGCGGCACGGGTGGTGGCACTGGCCCAGCGCGGCGAGGAGTGGAAGCCGACCAGCCTGCGCGAAGCCGAGATCGCGGTGTTCGGCCTCGCGGTGGTGGGCGGCTGAGCGGCAGCTACCGGCGGCCCGGATCCTATGATCCGGGCCGTCAGTGTTCCTGCATTGCCTCCAGGCGGTCGCTGGCCCGGCGATCGGCAACGTGGGCCTCGCGCAGGAGGCGGGCGCTCTGGGCCGTGTTGAGCGGCTCAGCGTCGGCGCCCTCCCGTAGCCGCTCGGCCTCGTGTTGCCAGCGGCGGATCTCGGCCAGGCAACCGGCTTCGGCGGTGCGCGGGACGGTGGGAGGATGATGGAACACGTCATGCTCTCCGGTGACCGGACGTGCAGGAAGGGCAGCACGCGCGCAAAAACGCGCCTGCCCCGGTGGGCGAGCGGACCATGGCGAACCTCGGTGTGAATGGTGGAAGCGGCCGGTCGCGCGCCGATGGCGACGACTGGCCGGTATGCGGCGCTGTCAGGCGGCGCGCCGCTGCCCCGACCGCGAGAGGCTGGGCAGGGTCGGATAGCGGTTGTCCGGTAGCCCGAAGCCCTCGTCCTCGTGCAGCTGCAGGAGGCGGACTGTGACGCTCTGGCGGCGGCCATCGCGCAGAGAGCGCAGCACGGCCAGGTCGGTGCGATTGGCGGCATAGACGCTGAGCCAGTGCCCCGTGGCGGGATCGCGCCGGGCGGCGTGGTACTGGCCGTTGAGGAAGCCCTCGACGATCCAGGGGGTGCGGCAAACGGCGGCGCGGCCGAAGCGAGCGCGCCAGTAGCCGTCGTCCTGAAGGTAGAAGATCGAGCCGAGGGCGATGGTGCCGACGCCGAGCGGGTTGTCGCCGCCCTGCCGGCGCTGCGCATGGTACTGGCGTAGCATCGTCACGCCTCCCAAGGATTGCTGTCGTCGCGGTCACGGCGAAGCTCAATCAGATGCTCGATGGTGAGTTCGGCGTAGGGCGCGAGAGGCACGATCATGGCTTCCGGCTCGGCGATCTCGCGAGGCTCGGAACCGATCCAGAGCAGGAGAGGATCGGCATCGTCGGGAGCGTCCAGGTCTTCGACCTGGGCGAAGAAGGTTTGCATGGGGGCGTCCCAGCCAACGGAAACTTCGGTCCGTGACCGACGCGCGGGGATGTCGTGGCGGCTCATGTCAGCCGGCTCAGAACGGGATTTCGCAGTCGTCGAAGACGGGCTGCGGCGGGGGCACGAAGCCGGGTGTGCTCAGCCGGTAGCCGTCGTAGCCGTAGCGGTCGCACATGACGTTGGCGAAGCGACCGGCGGCGGTGCGCGAGGCGAAGTGGTAGGGGTGGCGGGACGTCTTGACGTGGCAGCGACCGTAGAAGCCCTCGAAGCCCTCCTCGTGGACGTCCTCGAAGAGGATGGTGGTCAGCGCCGGTGGGCGCGGCAGGGCTACGGAGGCGAGCAGGCTGGTGGACATCGCTGGAATCCTCGCGCGCCGGGCAGGCCGTCAGGCCACCCGGTGGGATGGAAGGGACCGGAAGGAGAGGCGCCCGGCGCCCCGAAGGGCGCCGGAACACGGGCGTCAGAACGGGACGTCGTCGTCCAGGTCGGCCTTCGGCGCGTCCCAGCTGGAACTGCCGCCGGCACCCGCACCCGCCGGAGCGCGCTGACGGCCGCGACCACGGCCCTGGGCCGGGCGCTCGCCGCCCTCGGCAGAAGCGCCGGCCTCGCCGCGCGCCTCCCGGTCGCCCGACTGGTTCGGACTGCCGAGCATGATGAGCTCGCCGCGGAAGGGACGCAGAACCACCTCGGTGGAGTAGTGGTCAGTGCCCTGGGCGTCGGTCCACTTGCGGGTCTCGAGCTTGCCCTCGATGCTCACCAGGTCGCCCTTGCGCAGGTACTTTTCGACCACATCGCGCAGCCCCTCGGTGAAGACCGACACCCGGTGCCACTCGGTGCGCTCCTTGCGCTCCCCGTTGCCGTCCTTCCAGCGCTCGCTGGTGGCCAGGCTGAAGCTCACCACCCCGCCCCCGTTCTGGAAGGTGCGAGCCTCCGGGTCATTGCCCAGGCGACCAATCAGCAGAACCTTGTTCATCGAGCCGGCCATCGTCCGATCCTCTTCGTTCATTCTCCCCGAAGAGGCTTCCGGCCCGTGCCGGTCGCGTCTCCTCGGGTGCGGTCGAACAGAGACGCGGTGGCGGGCGGTCCTACCCCTGAGGCATGTGAGGGAGGGGGTTGGGGTTGCGACGCAGCGGGGCATCGCCCCGCGCACGGCGCGGCCCCGGCCTCTGACCGAGAATGCCGAACCGCAGGCGCTTTCCCCGGCTTCGGGGAAAGCGGGGGTAGGAGCGGCCGACACCGTGGCTCAGACCGCAGCAACACGAGGAGATGCGGCCGGCACGGGCAGGCAACCGACACATCTCTCCCCACTCTCGTCCTTCGGACATCTCCCCCGCTCCTTTCGGGCTATCTCTTCTTCCCCTTCTCCTCTCTCCTCCCCTCCTCCCTCCCTCGCTCAGGCGGCTTCGGCCGCCGCCTCCGGATCGGGCAGGTCGTCCATGAAGGCCCAGTGGTAGGCGCTCAGCGGACCGAGATCGCCCCACTCCACCTCGCCCGTCTCGTGCAGGGCCCGTAGCTCGTCGGCTGCCGCGGCGACCCGGGCCTCGATCGGATCCACCGGGGACTCTGGCAGGGCGACCGGGAAGAAGGGGGAGCGAGCCCCCTGCCCTGGCTCCGCCAGCAGGGCCACCTGACGGCGCTGGAAGGCCACCATGTGCCGGGCGAGGAAGGCGTCGGTCTTGCTCTGCCCGGCGGCGAAAGCGGCCCGCCGCGCGGTCTGCCCGTAGGCCTGACTGTCGACGGAGGCCACGCGCGGGTGGTCGCGCAGGGCGTGCATGGCCTCGGATTTGACCCCGTAGAGATGCAGCCTCGCCGGGGCATCCCCGAGCGCCCGATCCAGCGTGTCGACCACGCGCAGCACCCCGTCAGGGCCGCCGACCTGGCGACGACAGACACTGCCAACGCCGAGCACCGGGGCGTGCTCGACGTCCGGCAGGCGGTCGAGGCAGCGCAGGTAGTGGTCGGGGCGCCAGCCCTGCACCACAGGGGCGAGGCGGTCGGCGATGCCGCGCTCCTCCGCCTCGCGGAGGCAGCGGATGTAGAGCCGCACCGTGCCGGCGATGCGGTCGAGGATCTCGGCGTCGTCGCGGGCGATCTCCGGCTCGACGCAGAGATCCATGGCGGAGAACCAACGCCAGGGCGCGGTGGCAGCGAGGTCCATGTAGGCGGCCACGGTCCAGGGATAGAAGCCGTAGCGGGCCATCGCCACGAAGCCGGCAGAGTCCAGGGCGGCGTCGAGCCCGGCGAGACGCCGTAGCGACCGGTGGTCGAAGCCCACCCAGTCGCGGACGCCGATACGATCCGGGCGCCAGATCGAGAAGGCGTTGGTGCTGAGCAGCACCGGCGTCCGCAGGCGCCGGGCAGCAGCGAGGAGAGGCCCGTCCGCGAGGTGCGACAGGCCGAGCAGGAACTCCGGCACCGTCAGAACAGCGACGGCTGGTCGGAGGCCCAATCCGCGGCACGCGGGCGGGACAGCTCGGCGACCAGCGCCTTCTCGGGCTGGTAGCGGGCCTGCAGGCGGTTCAGCAGGGCGCGCTCACCCGCCTCGGTCTCGCGCGCGAGGGTGGCGCGGAGGCGGGCGACCAGCCCGGCCGAGCGGAGCCGCGCGATTACCGCGCGCTCCAGGTCGGAGAAGGTGAAGGCCGGGCTGCCCCAGCACGGGTGGGCGGTCAGCTCCTCGAGAAAGCGCAGCTTGTCGGCGGTGGAGGTGAAATACTCCGCCCAGAACCCATGCACGTCGTAGTGCGCGATCATGCCGAAGTGCTGGCACAGCACGCGGTAGAACTTCAGCGTGAAGCGCTTGCGCGGGAAGTCCTCGGCGATGAAGGCAAGCAGCTGATTGCCGAAAGCGGCCTTGGCCGCGCCGTCATCGAACTTGGTGACGGTGAAGTCCTCCGCGTGCAGCGGCGGGTTTTGGAAGCTGGCAACAGCCATGGTGCTTTCTCCTCCGTGGGGGTTTCACTGAACCCCTCACGGCGGGCGCGGCGTCGGTGGCCGGGGCAAGGGCGCGCGGCTTCGCGCGGGTGGCGCCAGCCGCCTTCCCTTGCGGCGGACGACGCGGCGCGGCAGCACTCTCCTGCTGTTCTTCTCCGCACCGATACGCGCGCTGGGCCGTGTCAGGTGGCTCCGCTGCGGAACACCTTGAGAGCTTCCTCCTCCGGCATGGCGTTCAACCATGCCTTCACCTTCCACTTCACTTTGATCTCCTCCGAGGCCAGGAGCTGCGCCAGCCGATCGGCCGTCAGTGGCTTGGTCTGCATGATGCCGGGGCCATCGGTCAGGGTGTAGAGTGCGCGGTTCTTCAATGAGCGCTTCAGATCACGCCGTGCGATCCAATCCGAAAGCAAATCGTCCACGATCCACTCTGCGTCCTGCACGATCATGTGCGGCTCGCCGCCCGTGGATGTACCGATGTCGACCTGCGGGAGGGTCTTGCCGTAGTCGTCCAGGCGTACCCGCAGGGTGTTCGGCAGCACGTTGGTAGGACCGCCGGTCCCGTGGTTCTGGGCGTAGCCCTCCTTCCTGCCGTCGATCCAAACGTCAGCGTGGAAGTTGCTGGTTTCCTCGCTCAGCTGGGCGCTGTAGCTGACCTTGCGAAGTTCGATCTTCATGGTGGCTTCTCTGCCCCAGAGGCCGCGAGGCGCCGGCTCGGCTGTCGGCCGAGGTGGCATCGCCCGACGCCGCGCATCCCGGCCGGTCCGTGGCCCGTTGAAGGGGCAGCACGGATGGGATGGGAACCGATGACCGAGGCGAAGGATGGAAAGGCGATCAAGGTGAACCGGGCGCCGGTGCTGACGCTGTGGGCCGCGGTGGTGGCCGAGCGGCTCGGGCACGACCGGGACGCCGCGATCACGCTGGGCCGGGCCGTCGCCGGGTCGAGTGCCCGCGTGAAGGCCAAGGCCATCGGCATCGCCGAGGACGCGCACGAGGCCGGTGATCTCCGCGACGAGGCGCGCAAGCAGGGTCAGAGCAAGCAGCGGCCCAAGGCCGTGCATCTGCTCGGCCGCGACGTGCCGGTGGTCGAGGAGAAGGGTGCGCTACGCGCGCTGGACCACGACAAGGCGGCGTCGCCGAAGGCGGCGGCCGGCTATGTCGAGCGGGCGCTCGGGGAGCATCTGCCCGCCGTCAGGAAGGCGATGGAGGACCTGGCGGGCTCGATGGAGCCGGAGGAACTGAACCGGGTCGGCTTCCGGCTCTACGAGCACTTCCGGCCGGAGGTGCCGGCAGGAGCCAAGGGCTGGGGCGCCAAGGGCGTGCTCGACCTCGGCAAGATCCGCTCGGCCGATGGCTAATCAGCCACCTGTGCGCGGCGCCTAGCTCTGATCCCAGGCGACGATGGTCAGTCGCTGGTCCGGCGAACAGGCGTCGATCACCGAGGGACGCATGGTGACGTACCAGGCCTTCACGATCGCGGCGGCGGCCAGGTCTGGAACCGCTCGCACTGCGGGAAGAATATGGCGGGCGTCGGCGCTGTAGATCCTGGGATAGCCGTCGGACCGGAGCAGCACCGCGTCGCCGGTTTTCAGTAGCTCCTCGAATGGGTCGATCCCCATGGCGCCGGTGGTCCAGGTCGCCAGGATGGTGTCCCGGTCGAGGTTGCGGTTCCACTCCTCCGGCGTCTGCGTCGTGACGCTGATCTGCCAGCCTGCCATGCCTGTTTCCTTCTCCATCGCCTGGTCCGGACTGTCGCACGGACGCGGCGGGCTGGCTGCCGAAAGCGCATCCTCGGCGCGGTCCTGCCCGCGAAGCGGTGCAGGATGGTCTGCCAGAAACGGCGGGTGCGGGCCGCCAGGGCGGGGTGCGGCCGCATCACGCGGCGTCCTGCGGCTGGCGCACGGACAGCGCCACGGCCACCGGCCGCACCCAGATCGGCAGGGTCGAGAGCATGAAGCCCTCCCCCAACCAAGCCAGCAGCAGCGTCCGGCCCATGGTCTCGGCTATGGCCTGGGCGGCGTCGGGCGGCACGGCGTTGCCGATGCGCTCGCGCCAGTCGGCGTCGCTCAGCCCATCCAGTTCGGCCTGCTCCTCCGGGTCGATCAGCGACTGCAGGGCGCACAGCTCGGCCGTGGTGAAGGGGCGGTGCCACGTCCCGTCCAGTGCCCGGATGCGGGCCACCACCCGGTCCGACGCCCCCGGCAGCGTCGGGCGGGGGTCGGCGACGCTCCAGCGGCCGTTGTCGTAGCCGGCCGCCGCGCTGACCGCGCCCGTGGACTGCTGCCACGGAACCACGCCGTAGTGCCCGGCGCCGTAGTAGTTGTCGCCCTTCTCGCGCTCCATGCGAGGCCGGGGGTCGGCCACCGCGAAGGTGCCGTTGGAGGGCAGGCTCTCGCCGGCCACGGTGCCGGAGGTGGCGTCCCAGGGCACCACGCCCAGGGCGCCGGAGCGGCGCACCTCGCCGCGCGGGTCGGCGACGCACTGCCCGGTGCCGTGGGCGCCGGTCACCGCCCTCCCGGCCCCGTCCCAGGGGACGATGCGGAACTCGTTGGAATGCTTGGCCGGGCCGGTGTGGCGTGGGTCGGCCACGGCGAAGCCGCCGGCCCCGACCGCGGCCTTGCCGATCACCACCTGGGAGGGCTGGTCGAAGCGCTTCACGCCGTACTGGCCGAAGGCGGCCACGCCGTCGGCGCGGCGGGGATCGGCGACGCTGTAGGCGCCGTTGGACGGTCCGGAACGGCCCGCCACGGTGCCGGCCGGCTCCTCCCAGCGGTTCACGCCCAGCACGCCGCCGCGCCAGTCGCCGCAGGGGGCGAGGGCGTAGTCGCGCAGCATGCCTTCCTCGACCGCCAGCTTGCCCAGCGAGCGCCAGTCGCTCCCGGCCTCGACGAAGGCGAGGCGCACCCACGTCGCCCAGTGCAGCATCGGCACCCGGTGCATCGGCCCCGCCTTCGGATCGCCCGGCAGGGGCATACGGGACAGCACGTCTCCCACTCCGTGCAGCGAGCGCTTCGGCGGCTTGTACAGGAACGGCTTCACCTTGGCCGCGTGTCGGGCGACGAGTAGGAACCTACGGCGCGACTGCGCCAACCCGCCCAACTCTCCGCAATCGTGCGTGGTCTCGGCCACGGCGTAGCCGTAGGCGCGCAGCAGGCCGGAGATCTGGTCCAGCAGGTGCCGGCCACGCGAGGCGATGCGCGGCACGTTCTCCAGCAGGATCAGCTCCACCGGATCGTCGCGGTAGGCTTCCAGCGCCAGCCAGATGCCGCGCAGCGTCAGGCGGTTCAGCGCCTGGTACTTGCGGGTCTTGCTCTTGGTCTCGCTCAGCAGGCCGGAGAAGCCTTTGCAGGGCGGGGAGGTGAACAGGACGTTGGGGCGCTCGTGGCCGAAGGCCGAGCGCACGTCGTCCACGGTAGCCTCGCGCCAACCGGCCGGCGGCTCCTGGCCGTGGAAGTCGTGGTACTGCTCGCGGTCGAACAGGTCCATGCAGGTGCCGGGAACGCCGGCCAGGCGGCCGAAGTCGCGGATCGCCGCAGCGTCGACGTCGATGCCGCCGAGGCAGCGAAAGCTGGCGGACAGGTTGCCCACCCGCGAGGTGGCGCGATTGAAGCCGCGGGCTCCCCCGCCGAGGCCGGCGAACAGGTGGGCGTGCAGGATGGTGGCGTGGCCGTGCTCGGAGATCATGGCGCGAGGCTCCAGAAACGCGAACGGCAGGGCCTGGGCCCTGCCGCACGCGACGTCGGTGATGGATCGGGGGTGTGGGGTGAGGCGCCGCGGCGCCCCGGGTTCAGTGCAGCGTGGGCAGAACCGGCGCCCGCGGGAGCGCAGCCGCGCGGCGCATCCCCTCCTCGGCCAGCTGTCGTGCGATCGGCAACACCGGCGCGAGCCCGGCCATCCGGGGCGTCAGCTCGGCGAGATCCGCGCCGGGGTGCAGCCGCTCGAACGCCTCGACGGCCTCGACCTCGTTGCTGGCCTGCACGGTGCCGGTGACGGCATCGCCCACCGATGCCGTGCCCCGGTAGCTCCACTCCAGCCGGAGCGGCTCAACCGGCTCGGCCGGCGCGGCGTCGAGGCGCTGCACGGGGGCGACGAACAGCTCCAGTCCCTTGCGGCAGACCAGCACGTCGAGCCGGGTGTGCAGCATCTCAGTCGAGCAGGAGCGCGCCTCGAGGAGGTCGTCGCCCGCGATGGCCAGTGCGTCGAGCAGCGCGGCACGGCTGTTCGGGCTTTCCCGCACGATCAGCTTGTGGACGCAGGCCCAGCGCTGGGCGACGCCGGCGTTCGCCCGCCGACGCGGGCCGCTCTCGGTTTGCCCGACCGACCAGCCCCAGCCATGGTCGTTGGCGCTGACCTCGACCACCAGGGCCGGGCGGTCGGCGTGGCGGAAGGCGTGGCCGGTGCCGGGGAAGCCCTGGATCGGGCTCCAGCCGTCGTTGGATAGGCCGAGGTCCTCGGCCGCCGAGCGCAGGGCGCGCTCAATCAGGGTGCTCATGGGGGTCAACTCCCGTAGGGGATGCGGTGCGCCGGGGACGAACCGTCTGTTCCGGTCTTCTCGTCCTCGACCCCTCCCCCGCGGGCGTGCCCGGCACACGGGGGCAAGGGCGAGCAGAGCGAGGGAGCGCAGCGACGCACCCTTGCGGCCGGGGGGCGGGCGCGGCAGGCGCTTCCGGGTCCTTTTCTCCTCCCCGTTTCTCCTGCTCCAGCCCCTCTCCGTGGATCCTTACGTGGCCCGCCAAAGGCGGCGCATGGTCCCGCCGAGATAGGCGAAGGCGAGCATCCCCACGGCCATCAGCACCGCGCCGAAGATCCCGAAGAACCACGCCGTGGTTGTCATCAGGGCGCCCGGGTCGGCCAGGTGGTCGCAGATCTCCTCCTCCGAGCGCCACGGACTGGCAGCCGCACCGGCGGGCAGGCCCTGCCGAGGCAGGTTGGCGCAGGCCTCCCGAAGCAGGGACGCGCTCGCACGAACCTGCGCGGCCGCTGCCGAGGTGGTCTCCAGCACAGGCTGAGCCTGCGAGACCGAGGGGAGGCAAAGAGCGGCGAGGACCGGAAGCATGTGGCGGCAGACGCGCATGAGGAAGATTCCTTGATGGGGTTGTGCCGCTCTCCATCGGGAAGATCGGCGCGAACGGAAAACCGGAGGGCCGTTCCGTCAGGGTTCGCGTCGGCAGACGACGTACTGGGCACCCCCGAACGCCTCGCACCAGGCCGAGCGCGCGGTCTTGTAGCTGTCGTCCATGCCGTCGAAATGGCCGCCCTGGAACGGCATGGCCACGGTCTCGATGGCCTTCTGCTCCGGCCCGCCGGGCCAGCGGACGTAGATCGAGCCGTGGTCGGTGTTGCGCACGGAGAAGCGCACACCCGGGAAAGACTGCCGTAGCTGGACGCGGATGTTGGCAGCCGCCAGCTTGCCGCTGTGCCGGTCGTCACCCTGTCGCAGGTGGGCATGCTCGGGTGCATGGCGCAACCGGTGCAGCTCGGCGGCGTGCGCCTCGTCGGCGGCCGCCTTCTCGTCCGTCCGGCGGGCGTCCTCGGCTTCCGCGTGGACGATCGCCGCGGCGATCTCGGCGGCGTTGCCGCAACCGCCGAGCAGGCGCCAGCCCGAGCCACGTAGGATGGCCTCGGGCAACCGGAGGGTGAAGGAGCCGGACAGGAAGACGATGTCGTAGGTCTGCCGCCCGCCGGTCTGGGCGAAGCCGCCCAGCACCGGGCGCAGCGGAGCAGGCCGGGGATCGTCGTGGACCGCGAACACGAAGCCTTCGCCGCGGTCGTCGAGCCTGGTCGAAACACGCGTGCCGATGCCGATCATGACCGGGGCGGTGGTCGCGGCCACCGGGGTAAGGCGGGCATTCGGGAAAGCGAGGACGGTGGTCACGGCGGTGATCCTTCTGCTGCGTCTCGCTTCTCCGAGACCTCAGCCGAGGGCCGCGCCGCCCCGGGCGGGGCAAGGGCGCGCTCGCGCGGGCGTCAGCCCCTGCCCTTGCGGCGGTCGGGGTGGCGCGGCAGGCCCATCCTATCCTCCCCTCTCCCCTCCTTCCTGGGCTATGCTGCCCTCTCCATCAGCCTTCGATGCCGTGACCCTTTCCGAAGCCCTTGCCACCCCAATCGTCGATCTCCGGTCCTTCTGGCTGGAGGCGCGTTGCTGCGGCCGACATCGGTCGCCGATGTGGTTCCACGCCGCGAAACGGCCACGCGACCTGCTGTCCGATTTTGCCTTCGAGTACGCCTGCCCGGAGTGCGGGGTGATGCCGGCGCTCACTCTGCTGCGCTCGGAGCGCACCGGAGCGCCGGCCCAGGGCTGGCGGCTTCATGTGTGCGAGGTGTTCGAGGACTGAGGTTTCGCACGGGCACGCCGCACGCTAGAATCCAGCAATGTCAAAGCGCTTCCTCACCGACGTCATCCAACAGTCCACCGACCTGAACGGCGTGACGTCCGGCCGCTTGGCGGCCGACATCATCGCCGCGATTAAGGCCGAGATCATCGAGACCGGGCGCTTCTCGCTGCCCGACTTCGGCTCCTTCACGGTGCGCGAAACGCCGAAGCGCTCGGCGCTGAACCCGCGCACCGGCGAGAAGGTGGCGGTGAAGGCCGGGGCGACGGTGAAGTTCAAAGCCTCGCCCTCGCTCAAGCTGGCGGCCTTCGCCGGGGCCAAGAAGGCCAAGCGCAAGGCGACGAAGGCCGCCAAGGGCGACTGATCGCGCATCCATTGCGCGGTTTGCCGCCGGCCGAAGCCGGCGGCGCCCGCCGTCAGGCGGGTTTGCGATCGTCGGCGCGCTCGCTCTCGCGCTTCCAGCCGAGTTCCAGCTTCACGAAGCCCGGAATGGAGAGCGTCAGACTGGCGTTGATGGTGGTCTTGCCGGTGAGGTGCCGCAGCAGGCGGCGGATGGTGCGCCCGGCGCTGCGGGTCAGGGTCTTGAGGTAGGTTGCGGTCTTCATGGTGCCGCTCCGTCGTGTGGTTCTGCCGTGATCGGCGGAGACGACAGGCGGAGCGGCATGGGGCGCGTCACCCCGAAGGGGGCGAAACAACGTGGAGCACCGTCAGGTTGAAGCGCCCCGGGACGCTCCGCAGGCTCCGCTCACAGATCATGGTGGGACCACAGGACGGGGCGGGTGCGCCCTGACGACCGTGCGCGATCAGGCCCTGGCGGGCAGCGCTTCCACGTCCCCCGCCGGATGCCCGCTCATGGTTAGGCGACCCCCATCTCCTCGGCGGCCTCGGTGATGGCCTCGTTCGCGGCGTTACCGGGATGGGCTCCGTCGTCGTAGGCATCCCGCCAGAGGCGATCGGGCAGGTCCATCAGGCCGACCATGACGCGGCCCGAGATGCGGGCGTTGGCCACGCGCAGGAAGCCGTAGAAGCCAAGGTGGCCCCCGGCGTACTCGAACAGGCGGTCGTGGGTGTCCTGGGCACCCGGGGTGTGGTGGATCGGTTCCTTGCCGGCGAGCTGGAATGGCTCGGCGGCCGAGCCGCGCGCGGCGACGGCGGTGAAGGCCATGGTGCTTCCTCGGGTCGGGTGATCTGGAGAGAGGGAGCCCGGCCTCCTGGCCGGGCCGCGTCGATTAGGCTGCGTGCGCCGCGGGCACCCCAGCCTCGCCGGGCGGCGGCATAACGCCGGCATCGGGGCTTTCCTCCTCGTCGCCGTCGAGCAGGTGCTCGGGGTTCTCGATCCCCTCCTCGTCCTCGGCACCGTCGTCGTCAGCGGCGTGGCCACCTCGCCGCAGGGTGGCCATCTCGGCCTCGCGGGCGCGGTCGGCCTCCGCCTGACGCCGCTCCTCGTCGGTGAAGTCGAACCGCACCAGTGGGTGCAGGAAAGTCCGGCCCTTCAGGTGCTCGACGATGGCGGCGCGGGTGGCCTTGCCGGTGGGGCGTGGCAGGACGCTGGTGGCGGTGGCGGTGCGCTCGATCGCCGCCTTGCTCAGGTTGCCGAGAAACTCCTCGGTGGCCGTGGTCGGTAGGTAGGCGTCGGCGTCGACCGCGATGCCGGCGACGCGTGCGACGGTGCCGGAGGAGGAGAAGCCGACCCGGCACGACAGCGCCTGGCGCAGCATGCCGCGCGCGGCAATGCGCAGCGTGGCCGGGTCGGCCGTCAGCACGCCGCCCTCGGTGATCGAGGCGGCCAGCGAGCCGCGCTCGCCGCTGCCGATGTCGTTGCCATGGGCCCCGGAGCGGACGCTGACGTTTTTCCCGGCCAAGGCCAGCACCAGCAGGCCGATCAAGGCGTCGTCACCGATCTCGGCTTCGGCGAAAGCGGTGTGCAGGGCCTCGGTGCGGAGGTCGCCCACCATGGCCTCGCCCTTCTGGGTCAGGTCGGGACGGACAGCCTTGGGCGCTACGTAGTCCTCGCCGGTTCCGCCGCCCGTGGAGGCACGGCGTTGCGCCGGCTCGGGCATCCGGAAAAGAACGGTGTCCACCTCGAAGGTGCGATGGTTGACGTAGTAGCCCACCGTGTCGTTCGGGCCGGGCCTGGAAGAGTAGAGCTGCTGCGCTCGGGACGGGAGTTGCGGGCGGTGATACTCGTCCATCCCCACCATGACCCCGCCCTCGGGCAGGTTGGCTTCCAACCAGGACTGTTGCGCCTTCAGGAAGGCGTCGGCCTGGGTGGTGAAGCGCGGATCGCTGTCGCCCGGGGCAAAAAGATCATCCTCCCAGACGATGCCGAAGGCTTCCGTCTCGGCCTCGCCGAACTTCGCCAGGGAGAAGGAGACGCGGCGCTTATCCAGCCCGTGCGAGATCATGTGCCAGTTGGCACGCTCGTTCTTCTTCGGCTTCTGCGACTTCCACACCGAGGCCTGCTCCTCGGCCGAGGCGAGGCCGATGGTGCGGAGCTGTTGCTCGGTGGGCATGTCGCCGCGGGCCATCTGCGTCAGCATGGCCGGCAGGAAGTGCGTCATGTGGCGCAGCACGTTCACCCGGCGCACCGACATATTCAGCGCGGTGGCGATGGCCTCCGGGGTCCACTCTTCGCTGACCAGGGCCTCGACGGCGCGCCACTGATCGACCGGGTTCATGCCGGCGCGAACCATGTTCTCGGCGAAGGCGCGCAAGCCGTCGGCCCCGGCCACGGCGTCGTCACCGTCCTCGCGGATCAGGACGTGGATGCTCTTCAGCTTGGCCTTGATGGCCACGTCGCGACGACGATGGCCGGCGATCAGCACCACCTCGCCGTCGCGCTCGCGCGCGGTGGGCGGCTGCAGGATGCCGACGGCCTGCACGTTGGCCAGCAGCACGGCGTCGGCCTCCGGCCCGGCCGTGGTACGGCGGGGGTTCTCGGGGTTGTCGCGCAGCTTCTTCGGGTCGATCTCGATGAGCTTCATGGTCGGGGCTCCCGCTCCGCAGAGGTTCCTGTCTCCCCATTCCTGGGTTGACCCCTCCCCGGCAGCGACCGGACGGGCCACGGCACCACGGCGGGCGAGCGGCCCTGCCCCGGCGCGGGACGCGGCCCGCGTAGCGGGGTGCGGCCTAGCGGGGCCGGGCTGCGCAGGCGGCCGTGGAGCGAAGCGGTGCCGGGGCACGACCGGGTGCGACCGCTTCTCCCCTCCCCTCCCCTTTCCTCCCCTCCTCCATCGAACCTCCCTGCTGCGTTGCACAAATTCAACTGCCCGTCCGACGCCGATGCCTATCTTGTGCAGTGCAGCAACCGGCTTGCCGATGCTGAATTTCTTGGACGTTTCCTCCCTAAACTCGGGCGGCACCCTCGGGCGCCGCCCTTCTTTTTGGCCTGATGTCAGGCCGCGGCGGAGAGTGTCTCCTCCTTCCCCGTCTGGGCCAGGGATGCCTCCAGCTCGGCCATCTCTGCGTGCTTGGCGTCGAGGTCGGCCTGGAACTCGAAGCCCTCGCCGAGCCGCGCCTCGTAGGCCGGCAGCTGCCGCTGGGCCTCGGACAGCCCCCGGCGGTACTCGGCAAGCTCCGCCTCGAAGCGCCCGAGGTCGTATTCCAGCCGCGACACCAGCCCCAGGGCGGTGAGGTCGTCCTCGACCCGCACCTCGTGCTCGCCGCCGGTGCGGGTGAGCAGCAGGTGGATCTCCAGGTCGGCACCCTGGCGGTAGCGGCGGGCTTCCAGCTTCAGCGGGAAGCCGCCGATCTGCCCCAGGTCCCAGTCGCCCTTGCGGCCCTCGAACTGCACGGTGCGGATGAACTTCAGCAGGGCGGCACCGCCCGCCTTGCGCTCGGTAAAGGCGCGCTCCTCCACCTCCATGCGGAAGTCGTCGCCCCGGGTGGAGACCCGCCGCGCCAGGTCGGCCTCGGTGTCGGCGATGGCCTGCGTCGCCCGCCCGATGGTCGAGCGCGCCTCGGCCACCCGGCGCCGCACGGCGTGCTGGTCGTCGAAATGCGCCGCGCGCAGGCGGTCCAGGCGTGCCAGCTCGGCCTCCAGCCCGGCCTTCTGCATCAGGCGGGGGTCGCCGGAGGCGATGGCCTTGGCCATGGCGAACTGGTTCGCCTGGCTGCCCACGTCCTCCAGACGGCGGATCGAGCGGTCTCCGCCGAGCGCCGCCGCGATGAAGCGGGCCTTGCGCTCGTTGTTCTGCCACATCTGGGCGTCCATCGAGCCCAGCGTGGCGTAGGCGTAGAGACCGATCTCCTCGTTCTGGTTGCCCTGGCGCTCGATGCGCCCCTCGCGCTGCTCGATCTCGGACGGCAGCCAGGGCACGTCGAGGTGGTGCAGGGCGGCCAGCCGGCGCTGGGCGTTCACGCCGGTCCCCATGGTGGCCGACGATCCCAGCAAGAAGTCCATCTGGCCGTTGTTCATGGCGTTGAACAGCGACTGCTTGGCCTCGGACTTCTTGTAATCCTGCATGAAGGCGATGCGCTCGGCCGGCACGCCGCGGGCGATCAGCCCCTCGCGGATCCAGCGGTAGGCCGAGAAGCCGCGCGTCGCCAGTGCTCCCTCGGTTCCCAGGTCCGAGAAGATCATCTGCGTGGCGCCAGGGGTGGCGTGCGGCGAGCCGTTCGGCTTGCGGAAGCGGCGGTCGCGGGTCTCGGACCAGATGCGGAAGGCGTTCTCGATGAGCAGGTTGAGCTTGTTCTCGGGCTCGTCGTCCTGCTCGGGCACCACGAAGCGCAGGTCGATGGCGGCGTGCCGGCCGTCGGTGATGACGGAGAGCAGGATGTCCTGGCCCTTCTCGGGCTTGCCCTTGCGCGCCTCGATCGCTGCGATCCGCGTCGCCAGGGTGCGCTGGTAGTCCTTGAAGGCCGGGCTCGCCGGGGCGGTAATGATCTGGCGCTTACCGCCCGCGATGGCCGGCAACTTCAGGTACTGCCGCAGGTCATCCTTCGACACCACGTCCGCGACGGTGCGGAACATGGCGATCAGGTCCGCGACGTTGACGAACTCCGAGAAGCGCGTCACCGGCTTGTAGTTGCCGGAGGGCTGCAGCTCCAGCTCGGTGCGGGTGTCGCCGAAGCTGGAGGCCCAGGCGTCGAACTCCTGGATGCCGCGCTCCTCCAGCATCTCGGGCTGCATGAAGCGCTGCAGCGTGAACATCTCGCCCAGCGTGTTGGTGATCGGCGTGCCGGAAGCCAGGATCAGCGCCCGGTTCGGGTTGATCGTGCCGACGAAGCGCGACTTCACGAACAGGTCCCAGGCGCGCTGCGAGCCGTCCGGGGCGATGCCCTTCAGGCCGCCCATGTTGGTGGCGAAGCTCAGCTTGCGGAACTCCTGCGCCTCGTCGGCGATCACCTGATCCACGCCGATCTCGGCGATGGTCAGCATGTCGTCCTTGCTAGTGGAGAGCGCCTCCAGCTTCTCCTGCATGCCTTCCTTCATGCGCTCGATGCGCTTGCGGGCGATGCGGTCGTCGCCGTCCAGGCGCTCCAGCAGGGCGGAGTAAGCGTCGAGCTGCTGCTGCACGAGGCCGCGCTCGAACTCGGCCGGGGTGGCGATGAACTTGAAGGCCGAGTGGGTGATGATGATGCAGTCCCAGTTGGCCGTGGCCGCCCGGGCCAGGAAGCGGCCGCGCTTGTCCTTGGAAAAGTTGGTTTCGTCGGCCACCAGGATGCGGGCACCCGGGTAAAGCTGCAGGAACTCGCGCGAGGCCTGGGCCAGGCAGTGGCCCGGCACGGTCAGCATGGCCTTGCCGATCAGGCCGAGGCGCTTCTGCTCCATCACCGCCGCGGCGATGGTGAAGGTCTTCCCCGCCCCGACCGCGTGGGCGATGTAGGTCTGGCCGGAGGCGATGATGCGCCAGATCACGCGCTTCTGGTGGGCGCGCAGCCCGATCACCGAGGAAGCGCCGGGCAGCTGCAGGTGCTCGCCGGAGAAGTGCCGCGGCACCAGGCTGTTGAAGGCGTCGTTGTACAGGCGCACCAGCCGCTCGGCGCGGTCGCTGTCGGTCCACACCCAGCGCTCGAAGGCGCCCTTGATCTTGGCCAGCTTGTCCTTGGCCGCCTCGGTCTCCTGGGCGTTGATCTGGCGGTGCTCACCCTGCTCGTCGCGCCACACGTCCCAGATCTGCGGAATGGAGGCGTTCAGGGCGTCGTCCAGCAGTTCGCCGGCGTGCCGGCGGTGCGTGCCCCACTCCGAGGTGGCCGAGGCCTCGCCGGCAAAGCGGCTGATCTCAATGCTCCAGTGCGCCACCTCGACGGTGTGCCGCACCATGGTCGTCACTCCCATCACCTCGCGGATGAAGTCGGCGATGTCGGTGGCCGGCAGCCACGGCGCGCCGAGCCGGGCGGTGATGTCGGAGGGGCGCAGGTCCTCCGGCTGCACCCGCTCCAGGGCGGTTACGTTACGGGCGTAGCGCTCGTCCAGCACGGATGCGGCGCGGGCAGCAGCCAGCTTGCGGCGGACATGACCGGACAGGTACTCGTCGGCGGTCTGCCAGGCCTCGAAGCCCTCCGTGGTCAGGCCGGGGTCGAGGAACACGGTGTCGCCGAGATCGGCCAGCACCGTGGCGCGGTCGCGGCCGATCAGCTCGCCGATGCGGTCGAGATCCACCACGGCTCGCTCGGCCAGGGTTACGGCGAGGGCGTCGGCAGCGGACACGATCACCGGCTCGGCCGGGGCGTGGATCACCCGGTCGGTAAAGATCGGGCCCTTGGTCGCCTCGCCGCTCTCGAGGTCATACTCCTCGATCGAGGACACCAGCCAGCTATCGGGATCGTCCAGGAAGGGCTGCAGGTTCGGGCGGCGCACGCTCTCCCGCACCTCCCCCGTGGCCTCGTCCGTGCTGGTCGAGACGTTGGTCAGATTGATCGGACCGAAGCTGCGCACGAAGGCGCCGTAGGCGGCGCGCAGCCGGACCTGGGCGGCGCCGAAGGGCTCGTCGCGCTCCTGAGCGCGGATCACCTCGCGGACGGCGTCGCGGACCGGAATAAGGCCGCGGATGATACGTGCGTGCTTGGCGAACAGCCCGACCGTGCCCTTACCCGACTTCACCGCCACCTCCTCGGCGCGGCCGTCCACCACCTGCAGCAGCGTGCCGTTGTCGCCCAGCAGGTAGCTGCCCTCCTTGACCGTGGCGCCCTCGGCGGCGGTGCCGACCTGCAGGGTGGGTCTGGCTACCCGCACCGGCGCCGTGGCGGCGTGCGGGGGCTGGTGGATGCCCTCGGGCAGCCGGGCGGTGGCCTCGGCCAGCGCCGCCTCCAGGTCGCGGCCGTCGCGGGCACAGTCGTAGGTCAGGCCGAACTGGCTGCTGGTCCAGCCGTGCCGCCCGAGCACCATCTCCGGGTGCGCCGCGAAGTAGGCGTTGACGTGGATCGCCGCCTCGCCGTCCTCCGCCGGCACCACCTCGGCGAGGTGGGCCCACTCCACCCCGTTCGTGGCTGCACCGCGCTCGCGGCGCTGCAGGAACAGCACGTCCACCACCACGTCGGTGCCGGCGGCGGCGGCGAAGGCGCCGGCCGGCAGGCGGATGGCGCCCACCAGGTCGGCCATCCCCGCGATGTGCTCGCGCGCCTTCGGGTCCACCTTGTCCATGGTGCCGTGGCTGGTGACGAAGGCGGCGAGGCCGCCGGGCCGGAGGCGCTCCACGGCGCGGGCGATGAAGTAGTCGTGCAGCTTGAGGCCGAGCTTGCCGGCCGGGTCCTCGGCCCGCACCGTGCGGTCGGAGAAGGGCGGGTTGCCGACCGCGAGGTCGAAGCTCTCGCCCAGCTTGGCGCGGGTGAAGTCCTCGTTGCGGATCCAGGCCTTGGGATACAGCAGCGCCGCGATGCGGGCGGTGATCGGGTCCATCTCAATGCCGGTGACGGCGGAGCAGTCCTCGATCCCTTCGGGGCGCAGGGCCAGGAACTGGCCGGTGCCGCAGCCCGGCTCCAGGATCGAGCCGCGCTGGAAGCCCATGCGGGCCAGTCCAGCCCACACAGCGCGCACCACGTACTCCGGCGTGAAGTGGGCGTACTGGGTGCAGCGACTCAACGACGCCAGTTCCGCGGCCGACACGGCCTGCTCCAGCCCGTCACCCTGCTCGGCCCAGCCCTCGCGCCACGCCTCGCCGGGGCGGCGGAACAGGGTGTTGGCGAGGTCGCCGGCGCCGTAGCCAACGAAGCGGGCCAGCACCGCCTGCTCCTCGGCCGTCGCCGGCCGGGTTTCGCCCTCGATCCGCTGCAGCAGGCGGATGGCCGCCAGGTTGTCGGCCGCGCGGGCCTTCCAGCCGGCGGCGAGGCCGCGGTCGCCGGCGAGGCGGAAGTCGCGGGCCACCACGCGCGGGATTGCCGGGGCGATCGGCGCCTTGGGCGCATCGTCCTCGTCGTCGTCCTCGCCCAGGGCGGGCAGCAGGCCGCCGTTACCACCCCCGAACAGCCCGAAGGGCGAGGTCAGCGCGGTGCTGTCGAACAGGCTCAGCTGGGCGGAGGCGGGGGCGGTCTTGGCCATGGCGCGGGGTTCCCGTGCGCGCACGCGCGAGCGCCCGGCGGCCCATGGGGGGCGGCCGGGTGCGCGTGACGCGATGCTGGTGGTGAGTGGGGACTCTGGTGGGGGCGACGCCCTTGAGGGGCGCCGGTCGAGGCTCAGGCCGGGTCGGGGATCATCCCCTATCCCGATCCATCTTCTTCCTCGTGACCCCTCCACGCCGGCCGCCCGGTCCGGGGCGGAGCAAGGGCGCCGCGCAGCGGCGGGAGCGGAGCGACTTCACCCTTGCCGCGCGCCGGGCCGCGGTGGCAGCGGTTCTCCTTCTCTTCTCTTCTCTCCTCTCCGCTCCGCTCCGCTCCGCTCCTGATTCCTCTTTTCCCCCTGAACTCACCTGATGCGACGTCACACGAACAGGTCCGATTGGACGCTGCGGCGTCCCTCGTGCATCGCCGTGAGCATCAGCCGGTAGGCCTCGGTCGTCTCGGATTGTCGGCGGCGCTTGAGCCCGGCCTTGCTGTCGTTGCCGTCCCAGACGGCGCGCCAGCCGGTGACGCCCTCGCTGGCTTCGCCGATCAGCACGAACCGGGCCCGGCCCTTCACCGGCATCTCGACCTGGATGTGGCCGCGCGCGTGCGCGGGATCGCCCAGTCGGGTGATCCGAGCCTTGAGGCCCCTCCCGGTCAGGGCGGCGAGCATGTTCGGGATGGAGTGCGGGTCGGCCCGTACCGCTGGCGGCGGCGGCACGCGGCGGCGCCGCATCGCCGGGTCTGGGTCGAAGTCCTGCGGTCGGGGTCGCGCGAAGCACGAGGGGTTGGCCACTGGATCCACCCAGAGATCGGCCATGGTGGGCGGCGCGTTGGAGCGCCTCGCCCACTTTGCCTCGGACAGCATCCAGGCCTGCTTGCCCGGGCTGAGCGCGATCCGCTCGGCGCAGGCCTCGAACTGCCGCTTGAGGCGGATCTGCATCTGCCACTCCGCCTCCGGCACCGCCGCGACCGCGCGGGCCAGGGTCTGCAGGCGGTGCTCGAAGTCGTCGCGCGTGACCGGCTCCCGGCCGGGCACGCGGGGGCCGTGCAGGATCTCCCGGCCGCGCTCGCGGAGCTCCGCCCGCGCATCACCACCTCGACGGCGATGACTTCGTCGGCGAGGAGCGGCCCCTCCACCTCGCCGACCAGCGGCAGGCCGGGGCCGGTGCAGTGCAGGAAGTGCTGCCGGGCGATCAGATTGTAGAGGCCCTCGATCACGCGGCCGTCGCGCAGCGTCAGGCGCAGGCGCGAGCGGTCCTCCTGCCCGTCGAGTGGATGCAGGCCCGGCTCCGGCAGGACGTCAGGCACGTCCTCCCAGGCCATCACGGCAGCAGCGCCAGTTGCATGGCCGGCGCGGCCAAGCCAGGGGACGGAGCGGCCATCGCCACGGCGAGAAGGCGCTGGGGCAGTCGGCACAGGAAGCCGTGCCCGACTGGCCGGAAGACTGGCCCGCGCCGTCCGGCAGGTGTCGACACGACCTCGAACTCGGTCGCGATCACCATCCCCTTCTGAAAGCCCAGCGGCTCGGTAAGGTGGAGCCGCTGCCCCGGCTGGAATCGGCGGGCAGCGGCGGCGGCCTCTCGCCGCCCGGCAACGGCGGCGACGACACGCGCCCGCCAGTCGGCCGCGCTGCCCGGGTCCGGGATCTCCTCGACGGGGGATAGCAGCGCCATGATGCGGGCCGGGCAATCCACCTCGCACGGGCCGCTGCACTCGCTCATCGACTTACGCCCGAAGCCGTCCCGGGCGTTGTTGAACACCAGGATGACGGCCGCGAAGGTGTAGGTCCGGCCGGCGTACTCGCCGGTGCGGTGGCTGTGGCGCACCGCCATGTAGACGGCGCGGCCAATCTGCGAGGCGGCGAGCACTTCGCTGCGGGCAGCGTCGGTCTCGTTGGTGTAGAGCCGGGTGAGGTAGTCGGTCGGCGTCTCGTGGGTGAGCGGACGATCGGCAACGAGCCAGCCCATCGGGGCCTCCTCTTGCACGGGGTGGGAGGGAATCGGGCAACCGGAAGGCGGCTCAGCGCTCCGAGCGCAGGGCGACCAAGCCGGCCTCGACGCGGAGCGCAACCGCGGTGAGCGGGAAGTCGGTCCAGGCGATGGCCCGGTCGTGCAGCACCCGGCCGCGGCCGTCGCCGCAGGCGAGCGCGGCAGAACGGTCGCGGGACACGCCCAGCGTCCAGATCTGCACCGTCAGGCGGCGGACGGCAGGATCGTCCTGGGCCGCGCAGACCTGATCCAGCAGCCAGAAGCAGCCGGCCTCGTTGGCCAGGTGCATCACGCCCTCGGTGAGCTGCAGCGTTACCCCTGCGTGGTGGTGCCGCCCGGCCGGCTCGGCATCGCGATAGCCGGCGAGGTCCTGGCGCAGCCGCTCGGCGAAGGCGACCTGCAGGCCGACGCCAAGCCACTCCATGCGATGTTCGTCGTCGCTGCCCTGGAAAATTGCAGGGGCAGATCGGGAAAGGATGTCGATGCTGGCGCTCACGGCCCGGCTCCTCGGTTCCGGCCCCTTCATTCCTGGGCTTCTCCTCCCCGGCGCCGTCACCCGTGCCGGGTGGGGCAAGGGCGCGCGCAGCGCGGGAGGCGGCAGCCGACGCACCCTTGCGGCGCCCGGTCGGCGTGCGGCAGGTCGTTCTTCCTCGTCTCTTCCCCTCTCAGGTCGGACCGGCGGCCCCGCCGAAAGCACCCGGCGGTAGAGTCCACGCCGAGGGCAGGCCGAGGATCGGTAGGTTCCAGGTCTCGCCGAGGGCGAGGGCCACGAGGTCGGGGCGGGCCAGGGCAGCCGGATAGGGTCGGCCGAGGTCGGCCAGGGTGCGGATCGAGCGGGCGCGCTGGATGGTGCGGCCGAAGCGCTCCTCGTAGACCGCGATGCGCTCGAACAGCGTCGGCGCGATCAGCCGGATGGTGGCCCACTGCGCGGCCGAGCCGAAGATGCAGGCCATGCAGGACAGGCGCGACCAGCCGAGCTCGTAGGCCGGGTGCGGCCGCACGCCGTGGCGTTGCAGGATGTCCCACACCCGGCCCTCGTCCCAGCCGTGGACCGGGCGCCAGTGGTCGACGTGGCGCGGCCGGCGCGAGCCGCCGCGCGTGTCGGTGCGGTGCGGCTCGAAGGTGGCGTAGCGCGCCCGCGCCGCGCTCTCCCCCGCCCGCTCGCCGGTCACCACCAGGGTACGGCGGCCGAGGAAGCGGTCCTGCCCAGAGATGGAAGCGGCGCCGACGCCGATCTTGAGCGCCGCCGAGCACCAGCGGACGGACAGGTCGGCCGAGGTCTGGGGAAACAACAGCCGGGTGTTGCGCGGGCCGGCGCCGCCGGTCCGCATCACCCCGTGGGGTGTCTCGAACAGGATCGGCGCCGTCGGGGCATCTTGGCGCAGCATCTCACGCTCGAAGCCGCCCGCGCGCCAGGAGCGGAACAGCGGCAGGCCGAAGGCCGCCGCCTGGGCGGCGACGTAGGCGCCAGTCACCGGCCAGTCCATGAAGGCCGGCCCGTGGCCGTCCACCTCGTGGTGGTGCAGCTCGATGCGCGCTGGATCCACGCCGCGCTCCAGCAGGTCGAGCAGACACGCCGTGGCGTCCTTGCCGCCGGAGGTGAACAGCACGACGTGGTCGTAGGAGCGTAGGTCGGGGGCTTCCCCGACCTCGCGCGTCAGCACGGCGGTGCTCACGCCTCCTCGGCGGCCTCGTCGCGCCGCGCCTCCTCGGCCGCGGCGCGGGCATGCTCGGGATGGAAGCCGAGCAGGTAGTCGGCCATGCGTTGCGCCTCGGCCGCCGCGCGGAAGATCTCGCGCTTGTCCTGCTTGAGGGTACGCAGCCAGGACGCGACGTAGCTGGCGTGGTTGGGGATGTCGCAGGGCAGACCCAGCTCGGCGCCGACGAAGCAGGAGGTGAGCTCGGCCCGCAGTTCCTCCTGCGCATAGGCGTGGCTGCCGAAGCGGCCGGTCAGGTCGCGGTCCAAGCGGTGTTTGGCGCCCGAGGCGTGCGCCAGCTCGTGCAGGCCGGTGGCGCAGTAGCCCTGCGGCGTGGCGAAGGCCGCGCGCGGCGGCATCTGGATGTGGTCGGTGGATGGGCAGTAGTAGGCGCGGTCACCACCCTCGCGGAACACCACGCCGCTCTCGCGCATGATGATCTCGGCCGCTTCTGGCGTGCGCAAGGGCGCGTCCTCGACGGACGGCGCCTCGAAGGCGGGGATGCCGTCGACCTGTGAGGCGTGGAACACGGTGTAGGCGCGCAGCACCGGCACGGTGCGGGTGCCGCCCTCCCCTTCCCCGCCGGCATCGGGCGCGGCGTCGCCGTCGCGCAGGGTCAGCTTGCGAAAGAAGAACACGCGCGAGCCGCGCTCGCCGCGGCGGACCTGCCATCCCTTGCCCTCGGCCTGCTTGTAGGTGAGCCAGCGGGGATCGCTGCCGGCGAAGCCCATGCCTGTCATGCCGAGCAGCAGCACGTTGATGCCATGATAACGCCGGCCGGTGACGGCGTTGCGCGGCGACAGCGGCCCGGCGCCGGCCTTGTCCTGATCCCAGGGACGGCGCCACGGCACCGTCCCGGCTTCGAGGGCCGCGACCACCTGGTCGGTGATCTCGGCGTAGTGGTCGCGGGGAGCCGGGCGCTCGGACGGCTGGCGGCGGGACTGGGCCATCGGTGTTCCCTTTCATTTTCTCGGAACACCTCCCTGCCCCCGCGTCCGGGGTGGCCGGGGCAAGGGCGCGCGCAGCGCGGGAGCGCAGCGACGAACCCTTGCGGCGGCCATCCCCGGGGCGGGACGGCTTCTCCTCCCTCCCCTCATCCTGCTTCCGTCTGCTCCTTCTCCTTCCCCTCCTCCGTCTCCGTCGTGATCTCCTCGACATCCCAGTCGAACACCGGGAAACCGTCGATCTCGGCGGCGTCGCGGTCGAACAAGAGGTACTCGCAGCCGTGCTGGCGGGCCTCCTGAAACAGGGCCCACAGCGTGTCGGAAATCTGCGGCCGTTCCTCGCAGGCAAAAACGAACCAGCCGTAGGGCGTGCTGGCACAGAGCAGCTCGCCGGTATCGCGACCGGCGCAGGCTTCGAGCAGGGCCCTGTCCTCTTTCGTGAGGTGGGCGTTGGACAGGTCGAGAAAGCGGCGGACGACGCTCATCGGGTGTTCCTCACCGGCTCGCATGGACGGGAATGGCGATGGGGCGGGCTGCCGGAGGGAGCCGCACGGGCAGCGCGTGCAGGCGGTCCCAGGTCAGCGCCTCGCAGGCGCTCATGCGGCCGGTGCGCAGCGCGATGTGCGAGCGCGTATAGTGCGAGCGATGGAAGCCGCCCTGCGCCGGCAGGCGGCAGCGCTCCCCCTCCGGTGCGCCGCAGGTCGGGCAGCCGACGGCGATCGTCGGATCGGTGTCGAAGGTCACGCTACAGCGGGTGCAAGCGATCGGCTCGCCCGCGTCAGCGGCGGGGATGCGGGTGAACAGGTCCGGCCCAGGGCGGGCGGCGAGGCGGCGGATTTCCATGGCGGTGTTCCTTTCCGAACACCTCCCGGACGGCCGTCGCCCCGCGCCGCCGGGGCAAGGGCGCCGCGCAGCGGCGGGCCGTCAGGCCCTCGCCCTTGCGGCGGGGGACGGGGTGCGGCACCCCTCCCCTCTCGCCTCCTCTCTTTCCTTTTCCCCTCTCAGGCCGCGAGCGCTGCGGGCACGGCTGCACCCGAAACCGGTGGACTGACCAGCTTGCGGTAGGTGGCGTCCTCGCCGGCGTCCTCGCGCAGGAAGGCTTGGTGGCCGAAGGTCCCCGCCTTCTCGGCGGCGTCGAAGCCGCGCGGCTTGCGCTGGCCCTTGGCCATGCTGACGGAGATGTCGAAGCTGGCGCCTGTGTTGGCGGCCAGCACGTCGCGGCCGAACTCGGCCACGGCGCGGGTGATGCCGCCCAGGCCCTCGACGGCGAGACGGCGCTGCGGGCCGCCGCCGCCTACGCAGAGGCCGATCTGCGTCGAGATACAGCCGGCCTCGCGCACGCGGCGGCCGGGATAGGCAGAGAGGATGATGTTGGTGGTGGTCACGGGGTGGTCCCTTTCTGGGTGAGCTCGTTCGCCGAGGCCGGTTCCTTCCGCCTCGACCCTCCCGCCGCGGCCGGACGCGGAACGGCGGGGCAAGGGCGCGGCGCAGCCGCGGGCCGTCAGGCCTTCCCTTGCGGCGCTGGGTCGCCGTGCGGCACGGCTTCCTCACCGCTTTCCTCGCCCTCGCCGATCGGGCTTCTCTCCTGCATCTCCCGGGCGTGGTCGGCCTCGGCCTCCAGCCGGCGCATGATGAGGTGGCGAAGTCCTGCATCGGCCTCATCGCGCAGCACGCGATCGAGCAGCGCGGCCGTGGCGCGGCAGGACAGCTCCAAGCCATCCTCGGGACCGAAGCGCTCGGCCATCTGGAAGCTGAGGGCGCCCAGGGCCTCGGCGGCACGGGCCAGGTCGAGCAGATCGGCCGCGCTCCACAGGATCGGCGGCCGGTTCATGCCGCCGCATCCAGGCTCAGGGGCATGATGTTCGGCAATACTGGTGGTCGGGGAACCGGGCGGCGGGGCCGCAACGCCCGGCTCCAGCGGTGCTTGTCGATCAGCGGAGCACGGTCGGTGCGCGCCCGCGTCGGGCTGTTCCATGACCGGCCACGAACGTGGGCCTCCGTGATCCAGCCGCAGGCGCGGAGACTGCCGCCCTCCTCATCGGCCCGGGTGTAGGTCACGATGCGCTCGAAGCCGCGGGCTTCGGCCTCCCTGGCGGCCCAGCCGTACAGCTGCGAGCAGGCATTCCAGGCCAGGGGGCGCGGGATGTCGCGGCGGATGCACAGCCGGTTCACCTCGACCGTGCCCCGACCCATAAGGCCGCGGGCGACCGGGTTGCCGACCATCACCATACCCTACACCGGAGTGACGACATCCCGGTCTGCGTTCGTTTTTTGATGTATCTTGCCATGTGTCTGCGACGTATGCTCCCGACGAGCCCGCCCCCCGCACTCCACGGCAAGGGCGGCAGTGGTCCGAGCAAGGCCTGAGAGGCCCCTTGATGCCAAAGTACACGCGCGTCCGCACGGCCAGCGACCTCTTCCCCGTCCACGTCGTGGACCAGGACGGCCTCCCCCACGTCGAGCTCACGGCTTATGCCTGCCGCTCTCCCCGGCACCACTCGCCCCGGACCGCGTACGCCTACACGAGTGAGGTCGTCGCTTTCGCCTCACGCGCTGAGAGCGATTTCGAAGTGCAGCGCCAGGGCTGGCGCTTGCTCGGGTCGCCGGAAGAGGCGCGCCGCGTCGTCTCCCACGTGCTCGCAGTGGAGATGCGGTGCGCGCTCATGGTGGCGCGCGACCGCCTGGGCTTTCAGACCTGCTCGGTCAAGCCCACTTGGCAGACCGGTCGTGGCCTGGAGCGCCTGCTCGCGGCGCTGCGGTCGTTCTACGCAGTCCTGCAGCTGCACGGCTTCTACCCGCACGCTAATCCGATGGAGGCTGCCGGCGCCCGGGCGGCTATCGAGGCCGAGGCCCGTGCCGAGGCCGAGGCGTTCCGGCGCGCGCACGGCCGCGAGCGGATGCCGCTGGAGAGCGGCGTGGACGCGCCCCTGCCCGCTGCCGAGCGCCGCAGTTCGGCGGCCTACTTCCGGCTGCGCGGCGAGCGCTGGCTGCCGACCTTGCTCGACGACCCGGCTCTGATGAATGACGTGCTGGCCGCGGGCGAGCGGTGGGGCTGGTCCCTGCGCGAGATGGCGCTCGTGCGCGTGCTGTTCGACGCCGGCCCACGCGTCGGGGAGGCTTGCTCGCTGACGCTGGCCGACTGGCGCCCAAGCGGGTTCCTGCGCGAGGTGCTCGCGTGCAACAAGGGCAGCCTGGGGCGGCGGACCAAGCGGCTCATCCTCGGTGACCGCACCGTCAAGGTGCTGCGCCGCTACGTGGACGAGGAGCGCTCGCGCCTGGACCCGCGCGGCCGCGGGCTGGCCGACTTTCGACGCGCGGACGCCGCCGAGCTGACCGGCGAGCCGCTGTTCCTGACCGCGGCCGGCACCGCGCTCGACTCGGATCACTTCCGCCGCAACTTCTGGACGCCCGCACTGCGCGCCTCTGGGATCTCGCTGCGCTGTCACCAGGTCCGACACTGGTACGTCACCCAGGCCCTGAGCGCGCTCGCGGCCGGCGCGCGGTCCGAGGCGCAGCTGGTGCACGACCGCCAGGCCTTTCGCGAGCTGATGGCATGGCGGACCAATATGCTGCCGGTCTACGATCAGGCGATCCGCCGGCACGACCTCCCGCGCACCGCGGCCCGCATCCATGCTTGGATCGACCGGCGAGGCCGACGGCCTGCTGCCCGCAAGGAGGGCGGGTCGGGGGCACGAGGGACGGTTCCGCTTGGCCTGGCTTCGTCCGAAGCCGCCGCGATGCTGGACGAAATGCTGAGCGGCGGGGGCGAGCCGCGACCGCGTCCTTGAGCAACAGGACCAAAACCTGGCCCGGTCGTCAGGCGGCTGCGATCTGGTGTGCTCGCCGGTCGGTGGAGCAACGGGCGACAGTCCACCGCGCGCTGGAGGATGTTCGCGCGTCTGGCATGCCGAAATCGCAGGTAGAACTCGCGGCGGCGACCGGCATTAGCGTGGAAGCGTTCCGCAAGCACGAGCGCACCTACTTGCGCGACATCAAAGCCGAACTCCTGACCCGCGTGGTCCAGGACGAGGAGGCATGCCAGGCCTGGATCGCGCTCTACCGCTGCTTCGCCACGCGGATCAAGGCGGCACGGGAGGTCCGCGCGTTGCAGCGACGGCTGGTGCGCCTCTCCATCGAGAGCCTGGACCGGGCCGGCAAGCCGATCACGTATACCGCGGTCGATACCCTCACCGGCCTCGGCTCGCAGCGTGTCGCGGCAGAGCTGCGGGCGTGGGAGGTCGAGACCGGCCGCAGGAGGTCGCGGGCCAGCATGTGGCAGCCGGTGACGCTCGCCACGGTGCTGCCACTGATCGACCCGGCGCTGCACCACATGCCGCTCACCTTTCTGGACGACCCGCGCGCCCACCGTCCGCTTAGCGCCACGAGCCTGCGGATGATCTGTAGCTTGACGCCGCAGGGATTGCGGAACACTGCCTTCTTCTGCCTCACCCTCGCCGAGGTCGGCCACAGCAGCGACTGGTGTTTCTTCGGGGCGCTGGCCGGGTTCCTGCCTGCACTAGGCTTGGCCGACATCGATGCGCTCGATCCGGACACCTTCTATCCCGCCTTCCACGACGGGCAGGTTCTCCCGGACGTCAGTGCCCCGTCTCGGGCGCATTGGCTGCAGGTCTATTTCCGCCTGCTGCGCAGGCAGCAGAGCTACTTCGAGCGCCTGACACCCGAACAGGCCCACGGCCTTGCCCCATTTCGGCTGCAAGCGGTCACGAGCGCAACCTTCTGGCACCGCAGCCTGCTCTACAAGCAGGTCGATGAGGAGAGGCGGAAACGACGCAAAGCCGCCACCGCAGCCGTGCACGACAAGTTCTATCTGTTCCGCGACATCGCCGGGCGGCGCGTCAACCAGCTCGTCCGTCTGCGCCAAGCGTTCCGGGACGCCTGTGACCGCGCCCGTCGCCATCCCGACACCTCCTTCCCCGTAGCCTTTGCCTATACCGAGGAGGTGGTTACCCCCACAGGGTCGGCGCGCACCGTCACGCACCGCTTTCGGCTCTGGGACGGGCACACGCTCCGCCGCCTCCATGCTCCAGTCGCGCCCAAGCAGTACTACGCTGCTCGCGAGGCTGTAGCCATGACGGGCTACGATTGTGGCGCCGACACCTTGTTCGTCTCTTACGAGGGTGCCTCGGCAGGGTGCGAGACTGTGGAGCAGGCCGGGTTCTGGTTCGCGGACCTGGTTCGGTCCGGCGGGCTGAACTACGACCCGGATCCTGCTTTTCTTGCCGCCCACGGCTACGCGGTGGCCGGGGCGATCTTCCCGCCGGCCCGGCCGGACTGGCCCAGGAGCGTAGGCAGATGGCTGAAGCGCGTTGCGGCCGACCTCGGCCTGCTGTTCCTGCCCGTGGACACGCTAATGGCGGCCGGCCTGATCGGCCACGCCGGCTTGCAGATCATGACCAAGACCGGCGCGCGCGTCGGCGAGGTGCTGCAGATCCGCCTCACCCGCGAGCATCTGACGCGGGCGGAGCTGCCGGGCGGCAAGGAGGTAATCGCGTTCCGCGCGATACCCAAAGGGCGCGGCGCGGAGGAGCCGTTTTACATCGACGATCGCTGCCTCAAGGCGCTGCACGCCTGGTTCGCCTTCCTGCGCGAGCACGAGGGCAGGGCCGCGCCGGTGCCGCCGTTCCACGCGCTCCGCAGGAAATGCGAGCCGGCACCCTACCTGTTCCAGTTCGGGGGACGGCACTTCGAGCCAAGCGACATCAACGCCTGCATGCGCATCCTGCTCCACGGCGTCGGCGTCTCGACAGCCCAGGGCGAAACCGTGCGGCTGAGCGCGCACCTGCTGCGCCACGGCTTCGCCACCGAGATGCGGCAGCTTGAGGTGCCGCTCGATGTGATCGCGCTGCTGCTCAAGCAGCGCGACGTGGAGGTCACGCGCTACTACGCCCAGCCGACACCGGCGCAGCTGATCGACGTGCAGGAGCGCATCTTCCTCGACCGGCTCGACCTCACGCGCACCCACCTCCGGGCGCCTGCCGCGATCCGCCGCCAACTGGAGGACGCGCGCGGCGGCGTGGGCGCGCTGGTGCCCGTGGTGGGCGGCACCTGCACCGTCGCCAACATGTGCCCTGCCAAGTTCGCCTGCCTCGGCTGCGCGGGCAACGCCCCGGACCCGGCCAAGCGGGCGCAGGTGGAGGAGTTCAAGCGCATCTACGGGGACATGGTGCAGCTCGCCTCCGGGCAGGGGCTGCGGGCGGACGAGCGCAAGGCACGCGAGGTCGTCGCGGGCTGCGAGGACATGCTGGCCGAAATGGCGCTGATCGAGGCCGTCGAACGCAACGGGGAGCAGGCGGCGGAGGTGCAATACGCCCAGGCCGACCAGCATTCGGACAATCGGGGAGGCCGCCGATGAGGGCCAGGGCACGCAAGGCAGGCTCAGGTGCCGAGCGGGAGCCGCCCGCCGCGCTGCGTCCGATCTACGACGCCCGCCGCGTGCGCAGCGTCGCCACGGTCCGGGCTGCAGTCACGGCACTGGCGGCGGATGGTCGACGGGTGACGTTGGCCGCCATCGAGCGAGTGTCGCGCGAGCTGCCCGAAGGTGCGGTCTCGGCCAAAACGGTGCTGCGCAACCCCGAGTGCCGAGCGCTCTACGCCGCGGCTGCTGGGGCCGGCACCAGGCGGACTACCCGCTCGGGCCAGCGCGCGCTGCGGGCCGAACTGGCCGTGGCCAGCGACGGCGGAAAGGATGGGACGCCCATCGCCCCGTCCACCACCGAGCTGCGCCGCGCGCGGCGGCTGGACCGGCGCAGCAAGGAGGAGTTGGCGGCTATAATTATCCGGCTTGAGCGCGAGGTCGAGGAACTCCACCGCCACAATGCCAACCTGCGGGAAGTTTTGCTTCGGAACGGCCTCGGGCGCAGCAGACAGGCCGAGACGGAGCTGCCCACGGCAGGGCTTTCGACGTGACGCGCGTGAAAAGGAAGGCTGCCTTCCGGCCATCAACGGCGGCTGGCATAGGGGAAGTGTCGGGAAGCCCACGGTGTTCGTTGGGCATCGGCCAGGGCCTTCCGAGGATCGGAGCACCACCAGGGTGAGGCCGCGCCACAGTATTTGGCCTGGTCCGAGCCATCAGTTAGAGACTCATGGATAGAGGCCGGTCACCCTTCGAAAAAGGGTTTGACAGCGTCACTCCGTACAACACACCCAGCAGCGTGGCCCCGTTGGTAATGGCGGCCCCGTAGCGCCAGGCGGTCGGGGCGGCGTTGTGGGTGTGGTGGCGCCGCACGAAGTCGGCCGCGCGAGCGAAGCTCACTGGCCGGATCTCGGGGTTCCAGTCCAGCAGCAGCTGGCCGCAGCCGGTGTCGGCCACCCGGCGCAGGCCGTGGCCGAGCAGAACCTCAGCCCCGAGATGGCGCAGCAGGTCGCGCGCCCACGCCGGGTCCTCGGCCATGCCGGCGCACACCTCCTCATGGGCCGTGAGGCAGCAGGTCTCCAACAGGAAAGCGTGGTCGGACCACGCCTGCGCCAGTTCCAGCACCGGCGGTTCGCCGCAGTGGCAGCAGGTGGTGGGGGCTTGCCGTGCCACGGCTCAGGCTGCCATCCGGCCACAGCGCGCGGCGCAGTGGCGGTGCAGCTCCCGAACCATCTCGCCGATGCCCGCGACCATCGGGCCGAGGTTCGGTGCCTCGGCCGAGCAGCGGATGCGATGGTGTTCGCCGAAGTAGCTCTCGCCGATACGCGGCTCCAGCAGCACCACGCCGCCCACCTTCAGGACCCGGGCGAGCCGCGTCAGCAGCAGGGCGACGTCCTCGGTGCGGCCTTCCTGATCCTGCAGGCGGTCCATTGCCCGCCGGAGGGCGGGGATCGACTTGCCGTAGCGGCCGAAATCCGCCGCGGTGAAGACGTCGGCGTGCTCGGGGGTGTAGCCGTAGTGGATGCCGTAGGCATCGGTGCTGCGGTCGTCGATCTGACACGTCCAGCGCAGGCCCTCGTGCAGGATCGGGCGGGGCGTGTCGTCCCAGCGTACCAGGGGGTGAAGGTCGCCGTACCGGGCGGGCACCGCCTCGCTCCGCGTATACATGACCAGGGCCTCGATGTGCGCGTAGGCGCCGTCGCGCGAGGCGTGACCGAGGGTGGGCCGCAGCACGAGGAAGTGCGGCAGCTGTGCCGGAGTGGGCATGGCAGTTCCTTTCGGATCAGGATGAGGAGGGCAGTCGGGAGGGCGCGGGGCGCCCGTCAGGTGTCCGGGTCGAGTATCGGGAGAAGCGGCGGCAGGGGCTTTGTCAGCAGGGTACGAACCCGCAGTCGCCAGTCGGCGAACCACTGCACGAGGTCGGCGCCCGACACCGGCTCATCCTCGTCGAATGCCTCGGCCTCGAAGGCCACGGCCTCGTCCAGCAGGCGCTTCATGCCGGGGGAGCGGGCGAGCAGCGCGACGTAGGCCGCGGTCTCGCCGATGCCGCGGTCGGAGCCGTCATGGACGATGGCGACCTCGACGGGCGGGCTGCAGTCGGTGCGGATCAGGCAGAAGCCGTCCGCCATCACGTCCTCCAGCACCCGGACGGTGAGATGGCCGTCTATCTCGGGCAGGATGACGGGGCTCACCGGCGGGCCTCCTGAAGGGCCGGCACGCGGACGGTGGAGGCGTGCTGCGCCAGGAAGCCCGGCAGCACGGCGCCGCCGAGCAGGATGGCGACGATGAGGATCAGGCCGACGGCGGCTTCGATGTCCTGCCGGCGGCCCTTACGCCTGGCGATGCGCTCTGCGAGATCCATGGATCCCCTTCCTTCTTCTGAGTCTTCTTCTCGAAGACCCAGCCCGCCGGCCGCCCCAACCGGGGCGAGGCCAGGGCGCCGCGTAGCGGCGGGAGCGCAGCGACGAACCCTTGCCGCGCTCCGGGAGAGGGTGGCAGGGCTCTCCCTCCTCCCTTCCCTATTCCATCCTTCTTCCCCTCTGCTTCCTCCTACTCAGAGGGTTACGCCGCCTTCGCCACTGGCCTGGAGTGCAGGTCGAGGTTCTCGCGTCGGACCAGTTGCTGGTCGATGGGCAGGACAGGCTCACCCAGCTTCCACGCGAGCTTGTCGCGCCAGGTCAGGCGCCGCAGCGGCAGATCACGCGGCAAGCGCAGCGGCAGGTGCTTACGGGGTCCGTGCGCCCAGTACATGGCCTCGGTATCGAGGTAGTGCAGGGCCTCGTCGCGCGTGAGGAACACGACACCCTGGTCGAGCAGAACCCGATGGGCGATCGCGGTGGCCGGCAAGGCATTCAGGTCCGCGTCGGTCGGCCGCAGCGCCACGCCGCGCAGGTCGCCGTAGCCCAGGTCCTCCCAACGGTCGGGGTCGTAGTGCCGGCCGACCGTGAGCTGTTTGCTGACACCGTTGCCGTAGCGCGACGGCAGGAAGACGATGGGCACGCTGAGATCTGCCGGACGCGGGGCCGCTCCGGTAACGGGCAGGGGATCATCCAAGTCGCCGTTCGCCAGCAGTGCCAGGAACTCGTCACGGCAAGGTAGAACTCCCGTGGGAAAGTGCTCGATCCTGGCCTCCAGGAAAAGCGGGGACTCGGGAGGGCAGGCAGGGTCCGCGCTCAGCGCCTTCATCATGCTCTCGGCGAGCACGAGGCTTTGGCGGTGCGTCTCCACGGACAAGCCCCTCGCCCGACCAGCAGATTCGACCATGTTCGTGCCGATCCAGTGCAGGATCTCGTTGCCCATCTCCTCGTGACGACGGGCGAAGCGCGGCCGACCTCGATCGGGGTCGAAGCCGAGTTCGGCGCACAAGTCGCGGTACTCCGGCGTGGTCCAGTCGTAGCTCTGCAGCTTCCTCAACCGGGCGAGCAGCGGGTGCGCGGCGGTCATCTCGTCCATCGGCGAGGCGTACTGAAGGCAGAAATTCGCCAGCACCGGCGAGCCTAGAGCGACGAGGAGCTTGACGGTCACGGTCCAACGCGAACCCTCGCGGTCGCAGTGGAACCAGGCGACGTCGTCGGCCCCGCCGTCCAGGAAGTCGTCCGCCATCTTCCGGTCCGTCGCGTTGGGCAGCCAAGTCACCAGGTCCGCGATCTGGCGCGAGGCGCCGGACGTCGTGGAAGGCTGCAGCAGCGACGCGCCCCAGCGCCCCTCGTCGGGCATCCACGTCGAGATCCGCACCCGGCCGAGCCCGGTGGTGTTCAGCGCGTAGCGGGCGCGACGGCTCGCGCGTGTGTCTTTGTCGTTCACGTAGCTTCTCCGTGGGATGGTGGACAGGAAGGGCGGGTGCGCCCACGAGGCGCACCCGCTCATGTCGTCGGCCGGGAACGCAGGCCGGCGAGCATCTCGTTGAGGGCGTCCATGCCGGCTTGGCGGGGCGAAATCCGCGCTGGCCGGCGTGCCTCCGGGCGCAGCCAGCCCTCGTGGCGGTTGTCGGCGGGGATATCGTCGAGGAAGGGCGAGGGATCGACGTAGCCGCGCCGGAACTCGGCGTAGGTGACGGACACCCGCTCTTTGCCCCGGGTCAGCGCCACGTAGGCGAGACGCCGCTCCTCGGAGGCCTCGCCGTACTGGCTGGGGAATACGGTGGTGTTCCACGCCGGCAGGAAGACGTGGGCGAACTCCAGCCCCTTGGCCCGGTGCAGGGTGAGCAGCTGCACCCGCCCCTCGGTGTTCTCGCTAGGCGCGGCGCTGGCCAGGGCGGCATGCTCCAGCAGTTCGGCCGCCGAGTGGAAGTCGCCGGCCAGCAGCACCAACTCGCCCAGGTTCTCCAGCCGGCCTTCCACGGTCTCGGCCCGGCTGTCGCGCAGCCACTGCCGGTAGCCGGTACAGTCGAGCAGCATGGACACCCGGTCGGCGACGGTCGCTCCGGCGTCGGCCGCGACGGCGCGGATGGCGTCGGCGAAGGCTCCAGCCGCCCCCCTGACCTTGGGCGGCAGCTCGGCGGTGTGGCAGGCGGCGAGCAGTGAGGAACCCCGCCACTCGGCGTCGCGCTCCAACAGGTCGAGCGCCTTGGGGCCAATGCCGCGCGGCGGGCTGTTGCAGGCGCGGCGGAACGCCTCATCGGACTGACAGTCGTCCGGGCAGGTGGCAAGGCGCAGCAGCGCTAAAGCATCCTTGACCTCTGAACGCTGGTAAAAACCGACGTCGCCGACGAGCACGTAGGGCACCTTGGCCCGCAGCAGTTCCTCCTCGATGCCGCGCGACAGGTGGTTGGCGCGATACAGGATGGCGATGTCCTGCCAGCGCACGCCTTCTGCACCGCGCTTGCGGATCTCGGCGGCGATGCCGATCGCCTCGGCCTCGTCGTTGCGGAACTTCACCACCTCGATCGGCTGGCCCTGCTCGCGGGTGGTGCGGAGCGTCTTGCCCAGCCGGGTTTCGTCGCGGGCGATCACCGCGTTGGCCGCGGCCAGGATGTGGCCGGTGGAGCGGAAGTTCTCCTCCAGCTTGACCACGGCGGCGCCGCGGAAGTCGCGCGTGAAGCGGCGGATATGCTCGATGTCGGCGCCGCGCCAGCCGAACACGCACTGATCATCGTCGCCCACGGCGAAGATCTCGCCGTGGTCCTTGGCCATCAGCCGGAGCCAGCGGGACTGGGAAGCGTTCACGTCCTGGTACTCGTCGGCCAGCAGGCAGGAGAAGCGACCGGCGAAGCGCAAGCGGCGCTCCTCGTCCTTCCCCATCGCGACGGTGGGCCAGAGCAGCAGGTCGCCGAAGTCTGCGGCGTTGGCCTCGCGCAGGCGACGCTGGTACTCGGGATAGATGCGCGCCGCGGCGCGCAGCCCGGAGGCGTCGGCCAGCGGGTTGGAGGCCAGCATCGCCTCGGCCCGGATGATTGCCTCACCGGGGATGATGAGGTTGTCCTTGAAGCGGCCGATGTGGCCGGCCACGGCCTTCACCGGGTCCTTGGCCATGCCGTCGTCCTCGCCGGCCTCGGCGCCCATGGCCTTCATGGTGCGCTTGAGCAGGCGCTTGCTGTCGTCGGCGTCGAGCACGTCGAAGTTCTCGCGCAGCCCGGCCATCTCCGGCTCCTGCCGCAGCTGGCGGGCGCCGAGGCCGTGAAAGGTGCCGATCCAGGACGGCGCCGTCTGCCCGCCGAGCAGGGCGACGATGCGCTCGCGCATCTCGCCGGCCGCCTTGTTGGTGAAGGTCACGGCCAGGATGCGCTGCGCCGGGATGCCGCGCTCGGCGATGCGCAGGGCGACGCCGGCAGTCAGGGTCTTGGTCTTGCCGGTTCCGGCCCCCGCCAGCACCAGCACCGGCCCGTGCATGCCGGCGGCCTCGCCCTGGGAGCGTGTCAGCCCGGCCACCAGGCGGGCGCGATCGACGGGGACGGAGATGTCAGATGCGATCGGCATGGCAGTTCCATCCGTGGCAGAGCACCAGAGCGGCCTCGGGGCCGTCGTCGTGGTCGAGGCTGAGCAGGGTGAAGGCGTCGTCCAGCAGCCAGCGGCCGTCCTCGTCGCACTCGCCCGCGACCACCACGCCTCGGTAGTGGTCGGAGCCGTTGTCGGCCTCGACCAGCACCGGCCGGTCGATCGCGGCATCGCCGGTCGGCGGGACCGTGCAGCGGGCCTGCAGCTTCGGGGGTAGCCGGAGGAAGGCGGCGTGTAGCGCCGAGGCGAGCGCTTCCGCCTCCGCGCTGGGGGCCGTGGCGGTGCTCTCAGTGGTGAGACTCATGCCCCCCTCCCCTTTGTCAGGATGTCATTCCAGTCGTTCAGCCCGCCGGGTGGCAGCAGGCGCTCGCAGCGCACGCCCGCCGCGGCGGCACGCTCGGCCAGGAAGGCGGCGTAGCGCTCCCCCGGCGGGTCGTTGTCGGTCGCCGTGGCCAGCAGGGCACCCGGGAGGGCGGCCATCCCGGCCAGCAACAGGTCGAGGGCACGAACCGACCCCGGCCCCATGCCCCCCGTGGTGGCGACGTACAGGGTGTCGCCCTGCAGGCGCTCGATGGCAGCGAGGCTGAGCGCGTCGATCGGCGCCTCGGCCACAGCCAGCCGGCGCGGGCGCATCGTGCGCGAGGGGATCCAGCCGGGCATCCGGAACAGGGTTTTGTCGCCGCCCTTGGCGAAGCCGCGGAACTCCGGCCCCCGCATGTCGAAACCGGTCAGCGCCCCCGCCTCGTCGCGGTGGGCGAACCAGGCGGTGCCGTAGGCGCCCTCCCGGATGGCGTCGGCCGCTGCGGCGGCGCGCAGCACCGGGCCGGGCAACCGCCGGACCTCGGCGAGGTAGCGCCAGGCGCGCGAGCCTGGGCGGAGCGGCTTGGCTGCCGACCAGCGCTCGGCGGCCGGGGCGCCCCCCTCCCCGCGCGAGCGCACCCGCTCGTGCTCGGGGAAGCTGGGCTGCAGCCCGACCATCTCGCGCAGCAGCTTGCGGGCGTGGCCAAAGTTCAGATCCGGTCGCAGGTGCTGCACTAGTCCGAACACGTCGCCCTTGGCGGTACTGCCGGCATCCCACCAGCCGTGGCCGCCGTGGTTGACGATGATGATCTCGCCCTGGCCGCGCCGGTACTTCAGGCATTCCCGGGTGCTCTCGGCCTTATCCAACCTCCATGGCGGCGGCATGCGTTCCAGCAGCGCGGCGCAGTTCACACCTTCCCGCAGCCGCTGCAGCTCTTCGTCCTGACCACTCATCCCTCGGAATCCTTCTCCTGGATTCCACCCGCCAACCGCGAGGCGGGCGCGGGACAAGGGCGTGGCCGGGGTCTGCCCCGGCCCGGGAGCGCAGCGACGCACCCTTGTCGCGCGTCAGCCGCTAGCGGTAGCGGCTTCTCCCCTCCTCTCCTGCTCTCCACGCCCTGCGGTCTCCTGAACCTGTCTGGCGCAGGATCGGGGAAAGTGGCGCAAACGGGGAAAGCGCCTTCTTTGCTTAGGTGGTGCACACTCTGCCCCACCGGCGGCTACACTCAGAGCAGCCATACCAGAGTGACGATACGGCAGTTGCAGTTCTGGTAGGCGATGGTGATGGGCGAAGTGGGGCAGCTGAGTTCCGAGGCTACTAGGGGCTGAGCCCGCAATCGGCGTCGAGTGGTGAGGCTATGTACCTTCAACGCAAAGTGGGTGCTCTGCTGACTGACATTGCATTCTTGCTGGATCTGGACCATCCGAACGCAATCCACGGGCTACGCTTCAGCGTTCCTGTTTCATTCTCTGGCCTACGCCGGGCTTCGTCGCGCCGGTCTCGGCGACTACCGACCGATTGAACTGCGCCCCTGGTCAGGCCTTTTCGGGCGGATCTGCCGGAGGTTTCGCCCCATGCTGCGTCGCGGTCGGCTCGGCGCCCAGAGCCCAAGCTGGGCGGTCAAATCGATTTCTTTGCGGACCCGCGACGGGCCGAGCCGGCTGGACCAGGTCTACCGCCGGCTCCTGGCGGACGGGCTACCGGTGGATGCGCCGTTACCCGCCGACAGCAGCCAGATGCCACTGCGACGCCCACTGCCCGACGTCGCCCACGACAAGCCAGGGAGGTAAACCATGCGTGCCGCCATTTACGCTCGGGTATCCACCGAACGCCAGGAGCGTCAGCAAACCATCGAAAGCCAGCTCACTGCCCTGCGTGCCTGGGCCGTCGAGCAAGGCCACGATCTCGCCGCCGGGCACGTCTTCCGCGACGAGGGGTATAGCGGCGCGCGGCTTGATCGTCCGGGCCTGGACACCTTGCGTGATGCTGTCCGCGATGGGGCTGTCGAGATCATCGCTGTGCTCACTCCCGACCGCTTGACCCGCAAATACGCTTACCAAGTGCTACTGCTCGAGGAATTTCGGCGTGCTGGCTGCGCGGTGATGTTCCTGCAACATCCGATCTCCGACGATCCGAACGACCAGTTGCTGCTGCAAATCCAAGGCGCCATCGCCGAGTACGAGCGCGCTGTACTGGCTGAGCGGTTTCGGCGTGGCAAGTTGCAACGAGCCCGGGAAGGCCAGATCATCGGTGCCAAAGCACCCTACGGCTACAGGTACGAACCCCGCCGCGATGGCCGGCCAGGCTGTCTGGTCGTTGATGAGGCAGAGGCAGCGATGGTCAGGCAACTCTACAGCTGGGTCGCTGATGAGGGGCTGTCCGTGCGCCAATGCGGCCATCGTCTGAACGAGGGGCCCTGGGTGACAAGGTCAGGCCGAGCGTTATGGTCGCTGTCAGTCGTGTACCACATCGTCTCTGATCCTGTGTACGCAGGCACGGCCTACGTCAACAGACACGAATATGTCGTGCCCGAGCACCACCGACCGGCGACGCGCCGCACTGGAGAGCGAACGAGCCGGCGTGCGCGACCGCGTGAACAGTGGATCGCCATACCGGTGCCACCGCTCGTGGAACAGGACACCTGGGATCGGGCGCAGGCGCAGATGGCGCGCAACGCCAAGCTGTCTTTCCGACGAAACAAGAAGACCAACTACCTGCTGCGCTGCCTGCTGAAATGCGGCAACTGCGGCCTTGGGATCCACGGTTGCGTCTTTCCTGGCTCCGCTGAGCGGCGGCCCTGGCGCTACTACCGGTGCTCGGGGAAGGATCCACTCACGCGTGCGCGTGCGACGAAATGCCCGCGGGCGTGTATCGATGCCAACGCACTTGATCAGGTTGTCTGGGACCACGTCGCCGGCCTGCTCGGCGACCCTGAACGGCTGTTGGCGCAGTTCGAACGCTTCGCGACCGAAGCCAGCGTGGTTGAGAACGCGCCCCGCTCGGCACAAAGCCAGATCCATCAGCGGATTGAACGCATCGAGCGTGCCGATCGCCGCTTGGTCGAAGCTTACCAGGCGGAAGTGATCAGCCTCTCTGAGCTTGCCGAGCGGCGCGAGGCGCTGGCTACCCAACGCAGATTGGCCGAGCAGCAACACGCCCAGTTGCGGCGCCTGCAGGAACAGCATCAGCGTACGCTCGCAACGTTCGAAGGCCTTTCGGCTTTCAGCTCACGGATTACCGCTCGGTTGCAGACGACGAGCATCGCCGAACGGCAGGCTATCTTGAAGCTCGTTGTCGAGCGCATCATCGTGCATGACGACCATGTCGAGATCGAGCATGTCATCCCGCTGCCCAAGCCAGGCCCTGATGCCGGTAGCCGCACTTGCTTGCCCGTCGCAAGATTGCGTTCGGATGGTGTGCAGGCGACGAAAGAGCGGCCTGCAGTCAGGCTTCTGAGCACTTACTAAGTGATGCCGTTTCGCTTCATGAGTTCCTCAACACCTTCCCAATACGAAAGACGGTGCTCCTCACAGAACTTTATGAAACGAGCAGCTACGGCTTCGGGAACTCGCATGTTGATGGCGACTGTAGGCCCGATATCTTTTCGCTTCCGCAGCACTGTAGCTCGGGTATTCTCTCGCGGCACGAAGCCTAGCGCTGCGCCCGCCGCATCAGCCCGTTCAATCGCAACGGGTTCTGACCTTGAATTATCAGCGCTGGGGGCAAACTTTTTGAGCTTGTCTGCGGTAGTGGGCTTTCGCGCGGCTGTAAAACCGAAAGGATCATCGGTCATGGCACGGCGCCTTCAGCCGGCTGCGGTGAGAGCACGTCCACCACCTCATCGGCGAGGCGTTCAGCGTTACGGATGGCCTCTGGAAGGCCATTCACCTGCGTAGGGTCAAGCTCACTCACTGCTAGCTTGCGGACGAACATAGCTTTGAAGGCTTGTCGTTCGTTGAGGTGCGTCTTGAGCAGCGGCAAACCAGCACCTGCAAGTGCGCTGACGATCTCCTTCTCAATCCGCGTCGTGATGGCCGGGTTTGTTCTCGTGAGCAGCACACGGAAGGGTATCGTGCGGTCGCCTAACGCTTCTTCTTCCTCATGAATGAGTTGTACTGCTCTTCCTGCTTGCCGTGCATCTACGCCGCTAGCCTGCAATGGAATGAGAACTAGATCGGCCTGTGTGATAGCTCGAGAGACTAATCTGCTCGCAGTACCTTCCAAGTCAACTATGACAAACTGACGTTGCGCACGGTGGTCCCGGATCGTTCTAATAACTGTGCTCTCGGTGATGTCACCTATAACGTCGAACATGATTGCTGATTGACCAGACCGCCATTCAACGATCGGCCGGTTCGGGTCAGCATCTATCAATGTTACACTTGCCCCCATCCCTGCGAAGGTTTGCGCCAGGATCAGAGCAGTTGTGCTTTTACCCGCTCCTCCCTTTGGGTTGGCGACCACTACAACCGGCATACTGCCTCCAAACAGCCCAGACACATTCCATGCAACATGTAGCAATGGCAGGCGTCATGTAGCAAGCGCATTCTACATGTAGCTTCATGTAGCTATCAATAGTTGTACCACGCTACATGGTGCTACATGGTGCTACATGTTGCTACATGTTGCTACATGGTGCTACACAAGGCTTTAACATGCTACATTGGTGTAGCATTTGCTACATGAATATAAAGGACTGATTTAAAACCTTTTAGGTGACCACCCCACCATCAGTGGCGGTGGCGTTCCTGCAGTCAGTGGAAGTCCCGACTAGACGGTAACTTGGCCCGACATCGTGCTGATCCTGGATCGGGGCGCCTTACTTCGTCGGCGTGGCCAACAGCTCGGTCACTCCAACCTTCGGGTACACCACCCTGCATCAGTCCGCTTAGTAGGTCGGAGCGATCCTCCAGCTTGCGGCAGATCAGGTGGGTGATCGGCACTTCCGCTCGCTCGGCCTCGCGTTCCACCCTCGCCTCGACTACCAGCAGCCGGGCGCCGATCAGCGCAGCGCGGTCGCGTGTGCCGACGTCGGTGTAGACGACGAGGTTGGCGGTGCCGTGCTCGTCCTCGACCGTAATGAACACGATGCCCTTGGCCGTGCCGGGTCGCTGCCGCATCAGCACCATGCCCGCCAGCCTGATCCGCTGCCCGGCGCGCATGCCCTCGAGGTCACGGGTATCCTGGCATCCAAGCTCTCGAAGCTTCGGCCGCAGCAAGGCAACCGGGTGCTGCCGTAGGCTTAACCCGGTCGCGGTGTAGTCCAACACCACCGACTGCCCATCGGCCTCGGCTGGCAGGGCAGGGCAGGGCTCGCGGAGGAGAGGCGGGTCACCGGCCGCCGCTGCCTGGGCGGCGAGGCGCAGCAGGGGAGGGGTGTCGTTCTCGACGCCCTTGGCGTCCCACATCGCCGCCCGGCGATCGAGACCCATCCCCGCGAAGCCGTCCGCCTCGGCCAGCGCCTCGATCGCCTTGCGGCCGACCCCGGCCCGGCGCACCACCTCGTCCACCGAGGCATAGGGCGAGCCGTTGCCGGACCGCCGTGCCTCGGCCACGCGCTTGCCGTCCTCGGCCGACAGGCCGGCGGCCATCCTGAGCCCAAGCCGGAGGGCGAGGCCCTCGGCGCTGCGGGCCTCCGGCTCCAGGGTGCAGTCCCAGCGGCTTTCGTTGACGTCCAGCCGCCGCACCACCACCCGATGCTGCTGGGCGTCGCGCACGATCTGCGCCGGGGCGTAGAAGCCCATCGGCTGGCTGTTCAGCAGCGCCGCGGCGAACACCGCGGGGTGATGGCACTTCACCCAGGCCGAGGCGTAGGCCAGGTGGGCGAAGCTGGCGGCGTGACTTTCGGGAAAGCCGTAGGAGCCGAAGCCCTCGATCTGCTTGAACACGCGCTCGGCGAGTTCGGGGTCGTAGCCGCGGCGGACCATGCCGCCGACCAACTTGTCGCGGTATACTGCCACGCCCTGCGTGTACTTGAAGGTGGCCATGGCCCGGCGCAGCTGGTCGGCCTCGCCGGGCGAGAAGCCGGCGGCGACGATGGCCACGCGCATGGCCTGCTCCTGGAACAGCGGCACGCCGAGCGTGCGGCCGAGTACCTGCTTGAGCTCGTCCTTCGGGCCGTGCTCCTCGCTAGGGGAGGGGTAGACCGGCTCCTCGTCGCCCCAGCGGCGGCGTAGGTAAGGATGCACCATGTCACCCTGGATCGGCCCCGGCCGAACCAGCGCCACCTGCACCACCAGGTCATAGAACTTCGAGGGCCGCAGGCGGGGCAGCATGTTCATCTGCGCCCGGCTCTCGACCTGAAACACGCCCAGGGAGTCGGCCCGCCTGAGCATGGCGTAGGTGTCGGGGCAGTCGCGCGGAACATCGGCGAGGTCGAGGTCGGCGATGCGGTGCCGGCGCAGCAGATCGAAGCCTCGACGCAAGCAGCTCAGCATGCCCAGCGCCAGGATATCGACCTTGAGCAGGCCCAACGCCTCGACGTCGTTCTTGTCCCACTCCAGCACCGTGCGGCCGTCCATGGCGGCGTTGCCGACCACCGCCATCTCGATCAGCGGCCCGCGCGACATGACGAAGCCGCCGACGTGGGTGGCGAGGTGCCGGGGGAAGTCCTGGATCTCCTCGGCCAACTCCAGCGCCAGGCCGAGCCGGCGATCGGAGAGGTCGAGGCCCTCGGCCGCGGCGATCTCGGCGAGGCTGCTGTCCCGCTCAGGCCCCCAGCTTGCCTTGGCCAGGCGCCCGGTAACGTCCTCCGACAGGCCGAGCACCTTGCCGACCTCGCGCACCGCCGAGCGGCCGCGAAAGCGGATCACGGTGCCGACGATCGCCGCACGGTCGCGCCCGTAGCGGCGGTAGATGAACTGGATCACCTCCTCACGGCGCTCGTGCTCGAAGTCGACGTCGATGTCGGGCGGCTCGGCCCGCTCGGCCGACAGGAAGCGCTCGAACAGCAGGTCGTGCTTGGAGGGGTCCACCGCGGTGATGCCGAGCACGTAGCAGACGGAGGAGTTGGCGGCCGAGCCGCGCCCCTGGCACAGGATGTCCTGGTCACGGGCGAAGCGCACCACCTCGTCCACGGTGAGGAAGTAGGGCGCGTAGTCCAGCCGCTCGATCAGCCGCAGCTCGTGGTCGATGCGCCCCTGGATGTCGGCGGGCACGCCGCGCGGGAAGCGGCGGCCGCAGGCCTCGGCGACGCGGCCCTCCAGCGTCTGCTGCGGCGTGCGGCCGGGCTCGATGATCTCGTCGGGGTACTCGTGGCGCAGCTGCGACAGCGAGAAGCCACGGCAGGCCTCCAGCACACGGAGCGTGTTGCCCGGCGCGGCGGGCGCGCGGCGGAACAGCCGCGCCATCTCGGCCGGCTCCTTCAGGTGCCGCTCGGCGTTGGGCTCGGCCAGCGGTCCGAGCCGGTCCACCGGTCGGCCGAGGCGGATCGCCGTCAGCACGTCGGCCAGCCGGCGCCGAGAAGCGACGTGGTAGCGCACGTCGTTGGTCGCCAGCAGATCCACACGGGCGAAGGCGGTCATCTCGGCCAGCGCCTCCAGCCGGTCCTCGTCGATGTCGTCGAAGCGGATCGTCGCCGTGCACAGCAGCGGCAGCGCCAGCCGGGAGCGCAGTGCCGGGGCATCGGCCCGCAGGCGGTCGGCAAAGGCGGCGTTCGGGCGGACGGGGGAGACGGCGGCCATGCACCAGCCCTCCGCGTGCCCGATCATCTCGTCGCGGGTGAGGGCGCACTCGCCCTTGGGCGAGCGCATGCGGCCGAGCGACAGCAGCCGGGTCAGGCGGCCGAACGATGCCCGATCGGTTGGCCACACCAGGTACTCTGCACCATCCTCCAGTTGCAGGCGGCAGCCCACGGCGTAGGCGATGCCGGCCTCTCTGGCGGCGACGTGGCCGCGCACGGCGCCGGCCAGGCTGTTGGTGTCGCAGATACCCACGCCGGCGTGGCCGAGCACCGACGCCGCGACCACCAGCTCGCCGGGATGCGAGGCGCCGTCCAGCAGGGTGAAGTTGGAGCGGCAGCCGAGCTCCGCGTAGGCAACGGACACCGCGCGATCAGTTCATGACGCCGTGGAGGAACCAGCGGGCCGGGGCAGACGGGAGATCCATGCCGAGCCGGCACACCCACAGCCGGCTGCCCTCCTCGGTCTCGACCCGGAAGTAGTCCCGCCGTGGACGGTCGTGCTTGTCGCCCCACCATTCCGGCTCCAGCCGCTCCGGCCCGGCAGCGTGCCTGATACGGTGAACCCGGCCGTCCAGGCGCAGCCGGGCAGGGGGGCCGTCCGGCACCTCCGCCAGCACGGCGAGCTCCTTGGGCTGCGGCAGCAGACGCACCGGTCGGCGGCGATCCTCCCACACGTCCGGCTCCTCCGGCGTGGCGTAGGGATCCACCATCGCCACGGAGTCCTCGGGCCAGTGACTACCGGTGGCTGCCACGCGCCACACCACGGCACGTTGGCCGATGCGGTCGATCAGCTCCGACAGCATCCGCTGCTGTTCCCCTGCCAGGGCGGCCACACCAAGACTGCCGATCAGCTGGCGGGCCTGTAGGGCGTTGGTCTCTGTGGCGCGCAGGATCATGCGCTCGAAGCCGAGGTCGGGCTGCAGGGTGCCGAGCGGCTCGGCGAACAGCCGTCGCAGGTGGGCGGCGTCACGCGAGGAGCTGCCGATGCCAAGGGCCACCTCCTGGACATCGCCGTCGACGCGGAAGGCCAGAAGGCTGAGGCGCCGGGCGCCGCTACCCGACTCCTCGAGCGTGGCACACAGCTCGTCCAGCAGCGCGTCTACGGCGCGGTCGATCGCCGGGCGGGTGACGATCGGCTCCAGAAAGGCGCGGACCGCCAGCAGGGCAGGGGGTGGCCGCACCAGCGTCAGCGGCCGCGCCCTTGCCCCCGAAGCGAAGTCCAGCGCGTCGAGCAACGGCCGGCCGAACCGCCGGGTCAATGGCGCCCGTGGCTGGCGCAGCACGTCGCCGACCGTCAGCAGCCCGAGCCGGGCAAGGCCGGTCGCGATCTCGCCGGGAAGCCGGAGCGCCGCGACCGGCAGGGCGCCGATCGCCGCCAGATCGCCGCCGACGGGCACCACCACGCCGCTGAACCCGGCCCGGACCATGGCCGCTGCGGCATCGGCGTTGCCGGCCATCGCGACTCGCGCCCGGTAGCCGGCCCGGCCGAAACAGCGCTCCACCTCGGCCAGCATGGTCCTCTCGCCGCCGAACAGGTCGGTACAGCCGGAAACGTCGAGGATCAGCCCGTTCGGGGCATCCAGTGCGACGATCGGCGTGAAGCGCAGCGCCCAGTGCCCGAGGCGCTGCAACAGGTCCGCCTCACCGGGCGGATCGGCGGCTCGCAGCACGAGGTCCGGCAGCATGGCCTGGGCATCGGCCAGGGCCTGTTTTGCGTGCAGGTGCGGGGCGTCGACGCAGACCAACACCCGCCGGTTGCCCACGGCCTGCCACGTCGCGATCGCCTGGCCCGCGAGGCTCGGCTCGCGGCGCCGAAGCGCGTCCACCGCCAACCACGGCAGCTGCACAGCGACGAAGCGACGGGCGTTGCCCGAGTCACCCCGCACTGTGCGGACGCCCCCTCGTGGGTTTGCGCATCAGGACAAAACCGGCCCGCTCCAGATGCTGGGTCAGGTGCTGCGCCGCCAATCCCGCGACCATCTCGCCACCATGCGGCCTTGGCCGTCCTCGCTCGTCGTAGCGCAGTGCGTAGGACAGTGCCTCGGCCACCTCCTCGGGACGAGCGGGGGTCAGGGAGTTCTCGTTGGATTCGTTCGGAAAATGGTCGGCCATGCCGCCACCCTATCGGGCGAATCTCGAACAAAACAAGAACTGATTCCCAGGCTGCGCGCTGGCAAAGCCGCGAGATGAGGCTCCATGACTCGCGGAATGCCTGCGCCGTAAGGCTTTGCGCGGTCGGGTGAATCCTGCGTGGCAGCACGGAAATCAGCCCAGCAGCCGGCCGAAGCTGCCCTGCGCCACCTGTCCTCGGCGAGTCGCCTTACCCGGCCGCCCGGCCATGTCCGCAAGGCCGTGCAGCGTCTTGTCGAGCCGCAGTTCACCCTTGAGGTGTTGCTCCACCATCTTCCGGAGGTAGCCGGTCGGGTTATGAACCATCTTGGCCGCGTGCTTGGTCGCGATGGTGCCGACCACGATCGCCGCGCCCCGGCCGCCCAGCACCAGCTGCGCCTGTCCGTAGGTGTGCGCCGAGATCTGCAGGTGCTGCCTCACCACTTGGCTGGCCTTCTCGACGTCCGACCAGTCCGGCCGCGAGGAACTCACCCAATCCCGGTAGGCAGGGACGAGGTGCAACAGCACTTCCGGGTTCATCGGGAAGCCGCGGAGCAGGTCGTCCTTCGCCGCGCTGGTGGCTGCTACGACGGGCTGTGTCGGAGTGCCGACCTCACCACCCACTCCACCTTCCTCCTGAGCCGGGCGAGAGCCTTCCCGTGCAATTGCTTTAGCAATCATGGTCTCAGTAGTAGTTGTAATAAGGGTGTCCGTCAGGGAACCCTGGGGTTCCTTATCAACGCATTCCACAGGCTCGACAAAAGCCTGGATGGCATCGGCTACCCGGTAGTGCAGAGCTTTGAGACGCGCCTCGATCGGCACGAGGCGCCGAGGATCGGAGACGCCCTTGGCCGGCTGCGCCAAGGTCTTCGCCTCGGCGGCCCAGACGAGCCAGTCGCCTCCTTGCAGCCCGTTCTCGATGCCGTGGTCGGTCATGGACAGCACGCGCCGCGACCAGGCGCTGCACTGGGCGCGTAGCGCCTTGGCCTCCTGCAGCAGGGCCTCGTACTCGGCCGAAGCGGCCAGAAACTCGGGCATCCGCTCGCCCACCGGGCTCAGGTCGAAGCCGCAGGCCTGCAGGATTTGCTGGGTGCGCGGGCAGCGCCGGCCCCAGCGCTTGCCGGTGCCGACGTCGATCGCCCGGATCAGCCCGAGGTCGATCAGCTTGCGAATCCGCTTCTTGAGGCCGCTGAGGGACAGGTCGAGGTGGCGGCAGAGCTCCTCGTTGGAGGGCCACACCACCCGTGCCCAACCGGCCTGCCAGTCCGCCTTCCGGCTGTAGCGGAAGAAGGTGTCCACGGTGCCGGGCACCCAGCGCGGGAAGCCCATGGCGGGTACGGCCGCCTTGAAGGCGGACAGGACCCGGCCGCGGTCCAGCTCCTCCAGGATGCCGCTCAGGCCGGCGGTGGCCTGCAACTCGGCCTTGGTCACCACCCGACGCCCGGTTTTCGGGTGCAGGGGGACCTCAGAATCTACTCTCGGCATAGCTCGCTCCTCGCGAGCGCGCAGTCGCACCGTCGACAAAGCTTCTCCGTTGCCAAGCGAAGTGTCGCTTGACGAAGGGCGGGCTCAATCCTAAATTGGGGGCTGACAGTGGTCCCAATTTAGTTTTTCAGTGCGATACGGCTGGTGCTTGGCGGCACCGGCCGTTTTCGTTTTTAGCGCGCTATAGGTTGTGTCCTCACAGGACGGTTGAAGAATTGCCCGGAAGCGTTGGCGGACGAGTCCGGACGATGAACATTGCGGGCAACCGGCGGATAAAGTCCAGCCATAACGCTCCGCAAAAAGATGGAAGCTAGGCGGCCAGCACTCGCTGCAGCATGCCAAGTCGACCGAGATAGCTGTGGAAGGCGGTCATCACGACAGCTGCCCTGGTGACGCTATGCACGTTGGCAAGGTGATCCACCCCAGCCTTCAGCTTCTCATCTAGCCAGAGTGACTTTCGCGCTCTGCCTGATGGGGGTGCCAGAAAGAGGATCTGCTCCCCCGCCTCAACGCGCTGGATCAGTTCGGCAATCGCCTCTTCATGAAGGTCGCGCGCATAGAGGCGCTTGTGGTCAGGGCCACCCTGCCGGTTGCGACTGTCCACAAGCTGCTGAATGGCATCCATGAAGCCTGGCGGCAGCGGCGCATCCAACTTGGCCATGCTCGCCGTTCTGTCGGTCAGGGGGCGGACCATCCTAGCGTTCCACGGGGCTCCTGCCCCTGCGCATGGGGCATACGGCGTTGCTTCTATTCCGCAGCATGCCCGAGAAAGGCCTAAAGAGCCAGAATCCTTGTAGTTTGATGCTGAAGTCATCTGGCCCTCGTTTTGCGCTTCATCGCAACAGGCCACGAGATACTGGCCTTTCGACGCGAACGAGGATGACCCGGATGGGGCCGCCTACTGCCGCTCGCGACCCCACTTTGCACTACGCCCCTATCAGGGGAGCCTAGCGCAGACCCTGGGCAGAAACGGACGTGCTGCCCGGTTAGTCGGAATGATCGTTCACCACCCTACCCAGCATCAGGTCGTGGCCGGAAAGGGGCATGGACGAGGTACTTCAACCTTGATCCGCCGACGCGCCACGCCCGCCGATGGCGCGACGAGAGCGCCAGTCTGGGGCGCTAAGCCACCTTTCCAGCCCCTTGAGCGGCCGCTGAGCGGCCGTTGAGCCGCAGATATCTTACAATAACGCCCCGGGGGGTAGGTAACGGTCAGACGAGCCAACGGTCGAGGTAGGGGCTAACCGGCTTCCTCGCTCATCCATGGGTTCAGGAGAGTGACACCGGTCGCCAGGAAATCCCGCGTGTTCCGGGTGACGATCGTAAAGCCGTGCACCAGACCGGTTGCCGCGATCAACGCATCGCGTTCGGCTTTGGGATCCGGCACATGTAGCCGCGCGCACCGTCGCGCCACGCGGTAGTCGATCGGCAGGATCCGTGGCTGGAACGCTGGCAGGACCTGCTCGTCCAGCCAGCGTCGCAGCATTGCTCCCTGGTCGGGATCGCGGTGCTCAACCTGCAGAACGCCGAGTTCAAGCTCAAGCAACGTAATGGCCGAGAGGAACAGGCTCGCGGCCTCCACGCCGTCGGCCCAACGCGATACGGCAGGATGGGCCTTTCCCGACCGGACCTTGCGCAGTTCCGAGACGACATTGGTGTCGAGGAGGAACATCAAGCCAGATCGGCAGGCTGCAAGCCGATGCGGACCAGCGCGGGGTCGAAGTCGATGTCCTCGCCGCCGGGCATCGCCAGCAGGTCGGCGATCCCAGCAGGGGTTCCGCGGAGGCGCTGGTAATCCTCGAAGCTCAGCAGAACATGCGCCGGTCGACCTCGGTCGGTGATGACGACAGGTCCGTGACCCGCAGCTTTCTTGGCCCGCCCGGTGTCCTGGTTGAACTCCCGACTGGTGAGGGTCGTGATGACCATAGCAAACCCCGCGCGAATGTAGAAACGTTTATACTATGTGGTTCTCCTGCATCTGCGTCAACAACCAAGATTCGACCAACCCCCTGCGCTTTCGTCATGAACACGCCTGTCGAGGCCCTTGAAGGTCGGTGAGATTTTCTGGAACCCACGGGAATAAGCGGCCGCGAGCGGTGTCTTACCGGCATCAACTCCGATGCGAGGCACCCTGCCGATGCTCTATCCCCGCCGCCGCTCCCTTGGTCTTCTGGCCATGGGTGCCCTCGTGCTGGGAACGGGCTGCGCCACCCTGCCCAGTCCCGCCCAGGCCGGCCCTGCCGCGGACATGGCCCAGCGCCGCATCGCGGCTATCGCGGCGGGTGACACCGCGGCCGTGATGGGCAGCTACGCCGACAACGCCGTGCTGGAGTGGGTCGGTGGCCCGCTCGATGGTCGCTATGCCGGCCAGGCCGCCATCGGCGGAGTCTGGGGCAAGTTCATCGCGGCGCAGGGGCCCATGCAGACCCGGGTCGGTCAGGTGCTCGAGAGTGCCAACCCGCGCGGGCAGACGGTGGTCGCCGACGTGGCTTTCGCTGGCCGCATGACCGTCAAGGTACGTTACGTCATGACCTACCGCGAGGGCCGGCTGGTGAGCGAGACTTGGCAGGTCGATCCGAACCTGCCGGGCTGATCCGGGCCATGTTCGGGCGAGGCAGGGCGGCCGATACGGCCGACGCGATCGAGCGCCACATCCCGGCGCTGCGACGCTTCGCCTGGGCCCTGCTGCGGGACGGCACGGCGGCCGACGACCTCGTGCAGGACTGCCTGGAGCGAGCCCTATCCCGTTGGCACCTGCGCCGGGCAGAAGGCGACTTGCGGGCCTGGCTCTTCACCATCCTGCACAACCTGTTCCTCAATGGCCGTCGCGGCGCAGGACGCCGCGGCGACGTCGTGCCCGTGGAGGGGGATACCGGGGAGGCATTCGCCGACGAGGCCGCCGGAACCGCAGCGGAGAGCCTGCTCGTCTGGCGCGATGCCCTGGCCGGGCTGGCCGCCCTGCCGGAGGAACAGCGCGTTGTGCTGCTCCTCGTAGGCGTCGAAGACTTCTCCTACGAGGAGACGGCCCGGCTGCTCGGCGTGCCGCTGGGCACGGTGATGTCGCGGCTGAGCCGGGGACGGGCGCGGCTGCATCGGCTGATCGAGGGCGAGGACGCGCCCGCGCGTCCGGCCCTGCGGAGGGTGAAGTGACGCACGATCCGACCCCGATTGGGTCTTTCCCGGTCACCGAGGACGACCTGCAGGCCTGGATCGACGGGCGGCTGCCCTCCGGGCGGCAGCGCGATATCGAGGCCTGGCTAGAAGCCAACCCCGAGGCGGCGGCGCGCTGCCGTGCCATGGCAGCCGAGCGCGAGGCCCTGCGCGCGGCGCTCCGGCCTTCCCACGACGCGCCGATCCCGGCCCGACTGCGGGTGGCGCATATTCAGGCCCAGCAGGACCACGCGCGGGCCCAGGGCTGGCGCCGAACCGCCGCCGTCCTTGCCTGGGTAGTGCTCGGCGCGGGGCTGGGCTGGGCCGGGCACGGCCTCGTCCCCGCCGGTGCGCCGCGCCCGGTGGTGGCCCAAGCCGGGCCTCGTCCCATGGTGGCCGAGGCGATCGCTGCCCACCTGGTTTTCGTGGCCGACGCGCGGCGTCCGGTGGAGGTGGCGGCGCAGCAGGAGGATCTGCTGCTGCGCTGGCTTTCCAACCGCCTGTCGCGTCCCGTCTCCGCGCCCAACCTGGCAGCCCAAGGCTACCGCCTGATGGGCGGCCGACTGCTGCCCGGTGCTGGCGGCGACCCTGCCGCCCAGCTCATGTACGAGGACGCCGCCGGGGCGAGGCTGACCCTCTACCTGCGCGCTGACCGCGCTGAGGAGGGCGAGACCGCCTTCCGCTTCACCGACGACGCCGCCGGCGGCGTTTCCGGCTTCTGGTGGGTGGATCGCGGCTTCGGTTACGCCGTGCTCGCCCAGGGGATCGACCGCCCGGCGCTGCTGGGATTGGCCGAGGCCGTCCACCGCCAGGTCCTGACCACCCCGGCTGCCCCGAACGGGCGTCCGGCACCGAGCCTCTGATACGAACGGGAACCCCGCCATGACCACTCGCCTCGCGCGTCCACGCGCCCTGCTGCTTGCCGCCGGCTTCCTGCTTGCCGCGGCGCTGCCGGCCCTCGCCGCCGGCTTCGACGGAGGTATCAAAAATAACTCCCTCGCCCTCAGCCCCGACGAGGGAACGGCCGTCGTCTCCTACAGCGACGACCCGGTGGTGATCGTCTACGACATGGCCGCAGGGCGGGTGCGGCAGCGGCTGGAGGGCTTTACCACGCCGCGCAACATCGTCTTCTCGCCCGACGGCGCCCGTTTCTACGTGTCGGACAGCGGAACCGGGCGCGTAAGCGTCTTCGAGACCGCCACGCTGCGGCAGGTCGACACCCTTGCGGCCGGTGCCGGCGCCTTCGGCACGACCCTCTCGCGTGACGGCGCGCGCCTCTACGTCAACAATCAGGCTGCCAGCACCGTCTCCGTCTTCGATACGCGCAGCGGGCGGGCGGAGGCGGTGGTGACCGGTCTCGCCCAGCCGCGCCAAGGCGTGCGCCTTTCGCCGGACGGCGGGACGCTCTTCGTCACCAACTTTCTCGGCGACAAGATCACCCTGATCGACACCGCGACGAACCGGATCACAGGCGAGATCACCGGCTTCGACAAGCTGCGCGCCATCTCCGTCACCGCCGACGGCGGCACGATCTACGCTGCCAACAGCGGGCGGAACACCGTGTCCGTGGTGGATGTGGCCGCCCGGCGGATCGCCGCGGAGGTGCCGGTGGGCCGCGACCCTTACGGCGCCGCCCTGACGCCGGACGGGCGCTACGTCTACTCGGGCAACCTCCAGGACAACTCGCTCTCCGTCATCGATACCGGCACCCGGGCGGTGGTGGCAACGGTGACAGGGCTGCAGGAGCCGCGCCAAGCGATTGTCTTCTCGCGCGATGGGGCGCGCGCCTACGTGCTGAACCGTGACCTCGGCATCGCCGTGGTGGACCGCGCTGGCAATCGGGTGGCGCGCACCCTGTCGCCGGGCGGCTGATGCGGACGCACTGCGGGCGGCCCGGTGGCCAACTGGCCGCCTGGGCCGCCTCCACGTCAGACCGGCAGGTCGTGCGCGTGGACGTGGTGGGCGGCGTTCCGCTCCAGAATGTCGAGGGCACGCCGCTCCAGTTCCGGCGATCGGGTACGGACCCAGAGCAGCTGCCCGCCCTCGACTGTCTGCTGCGCCTGGTCCGTCGCGCGGCGGCGGGCCAGCATCACGGCCAACAGGGTGCCCAGCACCGCGCCGACCCCGCCCGTGGCCGCGGCGACACCGGCGGCCGCCAGGGTGGTGGCGCCCGCTGCCGCCGCAACCCCACCCCCGCTCATCGCCGGGATGATCGCGAAGCCGCCGATCAGCGATCCCTCCGCGTTGCCCAGCGCCTCGGTGCAGAAATGGTCCGTGCGCGGCGCCGCGGGATCGTCCGCCAGCTCGACGGACGTCTTGCCCGAGGCGGCTCCAGCCTCGGCCAGCAGGCTCAGCTCGCATCGCGCGAAGCCCGAGGTCAGCAGTTCGTCAACAGCCCGCTCCAGCGCGGGGTAGGTGTCGAACAGACCGACCACCTCGCGGATCGTGCGGGGCTCAGCAGGCGCTTCGATAGTCATGGAATCCTCCGTTCCTCGGCCTGCCTAAGCTCGGGGTCGGGTGCCGCCGTGACCAACACCGTGCACCGATCAGTTCCATCGCGATGCGTGATGATCCCACGGGTGGAGCGTTGTTCAGCCAAAGCGATCACTCCGATCGCCATCATGACTTGGACCGTCGATCCAGGAATACGCACCTTGGTCACCGGGTTCTCGATGCGAAGGGCAGGGGAGAAGTAAGGATGACAAGCAGCAGAAGGCACCTGCTCGGTGGCGCGGCCGCCCTTGCCGCGGCATGGGTCAGCGGTGCCCGAGCGGCCGAGGTGGATCTGAACCTGCCCGGCGGCGGAGGGGTACGGCCCCTGATCACGGACTACCCGCAGAAGGGCGCGATGATCCTGCAGCGCACCCGCCCGCCGCTGCTGGAAACGCCCTTCGAAGTGTTCGACGAGGGCACCTTCACCCCGAACAACCGCTTCTACGTGCGCTGGCACTGGGCGGTGATCCCGACCGAGGTAGACGTGAACGCCTTCCGCCTGGAGGTGAAGGGCCACGTCAACGCGCCGCTCTCCCTGACGCTACGGGAGCTGTACAACCTGCCGCGGGTGGAACTGGCGGCGGTCAACCAGTGCTCGGGCAATTCCCGCGGCCTGTTCCAGCCGCGCGTGCCCGGCGCCCAGTGGGGCAATGGCGCCATGGGCAACGCCAAGTGGGTGGGTGTGCGCCTGCGCGACGTTCTGGACCGTGCCGGCGTCCGGGCGGGCGCCACGGTCGTGCGCTTTGGGGCGCTCGACCAGCCGGTGGTACAGGAGGGTCCGGACTTCATGAAGTCCCTCGCCCTGGACCACGCCCGCGACGGCGAGGTGATGATCGCCTACCTCATGAACGGCGAGCCGATGACGCTCAACCACGGCTTCCCGATCCGCCTCATCGTGCCCGGCTGGTTCTCGACCTACTGGGTCAAGGCGCTCAACAGCATCGAGGTGCTCGACGGACCCGACGAGAACTACTGGATGAAGACCGCCTACCGCATCCCCGACACCCCCGGGGCCAACGTGCGCCCGGGCCAAACCGGCTTCGGGACGGTGCCGATCAACCGCATGGTACCGCGCTCCTTCGTCACCAACCTCCGGGACGGCGCGGGCCTGCCGATGGGGGCGCCCGCGCCGCTGCGCGGCATCGCCTTCGGCGGCTCGACCGGCGTGCAAGCGGTGGACGTGTCCACCGACGGCGGTGCCTCCTGGCAGCCCGCAACCCTCGGCCCGGACGAGGGCAAGTACGGCTTTCGCCGCTGGGAGGCGGGCTTCACGCCCACAGCACGCGGCGAGGCGCGGATCATGGTGCGCTGCACGAACAACGACGGTTTGGCCCAGCCAGCCGAGCCCAACTGGAACGGCGGTGGCTACATGCGCAACGGCATCGAGACCACCTCGGTTCGGATCGGCTGAGGAGCAGGGGCATGTCCTTCCAGAACGTCTGCTACGGCATAGTGGCGGTCGCGGGGATTTCCCTCGCTCTCTTCGGCAAGTCACCGCCGGCGCCGCCCGCTCCCTACCCGCCCACGCCCGAAGCCCTGCGCTTCGCCGCGGCCGAGGCGGCCTATCCCTTCCACAACGCCAGCATCGAGCTGCCGGCGGGGGATCGACAATTCCAGGGGCCGGGATCGGAGGTGGCGAACGCCAACTGCCTATCCTGCCACTCCGCCGGGATGGTGCTGAACCAGCCCCCCCTCAGCCGGGCCGTGTGGGAGGAGGAGGTCCGCAAGATGCGCACTGCCTACCACGCTCCCGTCGCGGAAGTGGATGTGGGCCCGATCGCTGAGTACCTAGCCGCGATGCAGGCGCGATAGTGCCGTCACTACAGGATAGCCGAGGGCTGGCTCGAATAGGCAGTTCGGCGAGCTTTGATCGTCACAGGGTTCGCGCCAACTCTGGATCGAAGGGTTCTGTCGCGCAGCTGTGACCGTCGTGACTACGACGTCGACATCACCCTGTCCCTTACGAACGGACGGTACACCCGGGCAGATACGGAGACCAACTTATGATAAAGCGACGTGCGCTGATGCGTGGCACTGGTGTGACAGTACTGGCCGTTGTTTCCGGTCTGCCGGGTCGATCTGCCAAGGCGCAGTACGCGATGGCTGCGCCCGACATGATCGTACACCGAGGTTACCCGCTCAACGCGGAACCGAGGGGTGAGGTGTTGCGCGCCGCCTTCATCACGCCTCAGCGAGACTTCTATATCCGCTCCCACGGCACGATCCCAAGGTTGAACGCAGCGGATTACCGGCTGCGCGTCGGCGGCCAAGGCCTGACCTCTCAGGAACTATCCCTGGACGACTTGCGCTCCCGCTTCCCGCAGCAGCGCGTCACGGCCGTGCTGCAGTGCGCAGGCAACCGGCGTGCCGACATGGGGCTCGTCAAGCACGTCTCCGGCGACGCTTGGCAGACCGGTGCGATCAGCAACGCCGAGTGGGGTGGGGTGAGCCTGGGTGACGTGTTGCGCGCGGCCGGCGCCAGGGAAGGGGCCGACCTCCACGTCGCCTTCGACTCCCACGACGAGATTGAGGAGGAGGGAAAGCGCTTCCGCTTCGGCGTCTCTATCCCGATTGCCAAGGCGCTCGCTCCCGAAACCCTCCTTGCTTTCACTATGAACGGCGAGCCGCTCGCGCAGCAGCACGGCTTCCCGCTGCGGGCAGTGGTTCCCGGCTACGCGGGCGTGCGTAGCCCGAAATGGCTGGCGGCGATCACCGTCCAGGACCGACCCTCCGCCAACCGTATTCAGGCGGAGGAGTACATGCTCTTCCCACCGGATATGACGAAGCTGACGGAGGATTTCGGCAAGGGCGTCGTCATCAACGACATGCCGCTCACCTCCGCGATCCTGGAGCCCTCGGCCGGGACGCGCCTGCCAGCCGGTGCCGCACGCCTGAGGGGTTACGCACTTGCTACGGGCCAAGCTATCGCGCGAGTCGAGGTCTCAGGGGATGGCGGTCGGACATGGGCAGCTGCCGAGATCGAGCGGCACGCGGACGCCCCCTGGAGCTGGACCTTCTGGAGCGCAGCCTTGAACCTGCCGCGGGGCGAGCACGAGTTGGTCGTGCGGGCGATCGACGGTGCCGGCCGGTCCCAGCCTGCTACGGCCGAGGAGATCTGGAATTTCCCGGGATACCTCTGCACCGCCTGGCACCGCATCCCCGTGACCGTAGGCTGAGACAGGTGATGTCGATCCCATCCAGGCTCGGAAGTTCCATGAACAAGCTGCTGATCATTGCCATCGCTCTGGCGCTGGGCGTGCCCGCCCCCGCCCACGCCCAGTCCATCGGGGAGCGGACCGGCCTGAACGCGCTCACCGGTGTCAGCCCCTCCACAGCCGACTTCGTACGCGAAACGGCGATAGGCGACATGTTCGAGACAGGATCCAGCGAGCTGGCCGCCATCCGCGGCGACGCGCCGGCCCGCGCCTTTGCCGCCCGCATGAACGAGGCGCACCAGAAGTCGTCCTCCGAGCTCGCCCTGCTGGTGCGGTCGCACGCGACTGGGACTACGATCCCGCCCACGATGGATGGCAACCGGCAGGCCATGCTGACGCGGCTGCGCGGCCTCATGAGCGACGAGTTCAACCGTCAGTACCGAGACGATCAGGTGTCCGCCCACCGGGACGCTGTCTCGCTGTTCCAGCGATACTCCGAGGGCGGGGACAACGAGAGGCTCCGGACCTGGGCCCGCAACATGTTACCCGTGCTGCAGGAGCACCTGGGGATGGCGCAGGAACTTGCACGCTGACCAGGGGTTGCCGCGAGCGGCGTCCGGCATTGCGTCCCGGGATAGCCGGACTCGTTCTGCCGACCGGCCCTCTCGCCGTCGTATGCGGACCTGCCCTGGCGCAGGCCCCATCCATCCGTTTGGGCGAGCGGCTCATCACTCAGCCTCAATTTCTGGTCGGTGGAGACGGTACGCCTGTTCGTCATGGTCGAGCACGCGCGAGTGGTCGGCGGTGGAGCCCCATGCTGGCTCGACGTGATCGGGACGCGGGCTCGTTGTACTTTTGATCCTGCTGGCGATCGCGGGACAGGGCACCGGCCGCGTTCAGTCAAGCCATCAAGAGCGGCGATTGGTTAGAGCGCACCCTTGCGTTAGAGCGGATCGGCCCGCTCGTTCGCTTTCCGGGATATCCTCTTCCATTAAGCCGGGCCCTGAACTCCACGCTCCCGGCACGGAAGCGGGTGTGGGCCTGATCGCCGAATACTTGGCTTCGTTGCAACGGCCCTGAACGGTGGGGCACGCAGGGGATGGAGGCGTCGCAATGCCCATGTTGATCCTGGCTGTCGTCCCGGAGCCCGGCACGGCGCGCGCTTGCCTCGAGCACGCTGCGCTGGCTCAGACTGCAGTGGAGGATGCGTGCCTCGTCGTGCTGCATCCCGATGTGGACCCCGAGCAGCTGGTGGCGACACCCGAAGAGATCGCGATCCAGCAGTTGCGCGAGGCACGCGAGGGGTCGGCCGTGTCACGCGCGGCGGCCGTACGAGCCGTCTTCGACAAGTGGGCTGCCGCGTCGCCCAGGGGCAGGGAGGCGGAATGGCGCGAGCGGCCCGGTGCCGTTGCTGAGGCTGTCAACTCGGCGGCGGCCGAGGCTGGGCTGATCGTCCTGGCGCGCCCGCACAACCTCGACGGACAGGATGCCCTGCACGAGGCCATCTTCCACGCTGACCGGTTGCTATTGCTGGTGCCTAACGCCCCCTCACCGGCCGCCCTGGCGCACTTCGCCCTGGCCTGGGAGCCGGAGGATGCGGCGCGGCGTGCCCTCGCCGCCGCACTGCCATGGCTGCGCCAAGACGCCCGGGTCACGGTGCTGGTGGCGGGTGGGAAGGGGAACCGGCCGGACGGATCTGAGGCGATGGAGCGGCTCCACGAGGCCGGCATCAGGGCGGAGGTCCTGCCGCTAGAGGAGGGCAAGCCGGTCGGCGCTGCTCTGCTCGGCGCCTGCGGCCGCATCAGCGCCGACGCGCTGCTGATGGGCAGCTACGACCGTCCGGTCGTGCTGGAATGGCTGTTCGGCGGCGTGACGCGGGACGTGCTGCGCGACGCGGCGCTGCCGGTCCTCATGCACCGGTGAGGGGAAACACCATGGGCAAGGTCGGCCACCCGGCGCCGGGCGAGGGGCGCCCCCGGCGATGACGGGATACCTGGCGGTGTTCCTCGGCGCCGGGATCGGCGGCGCGCTGCGCCACGCGGTGAACCTGCTCGCCGCCCGCCTGCTGGGCACGGACTTCCCCTACGCCACGCTGACGGTGAACGTCCTGGGCTCGCTCGCGATGGGCGTGCTGATCGGCTGGTTCACCCACCGCGCGGACCCTGGGCAGGCGTGGCGGCTGTTCCTCACCACCGGGATGCTCGGCGGCTTCACCACCTTCTCGACCTTCTCACTCGACGTGGCCGTGCTGCACGAGCGCGGCCAGACCGGCACGGCCTCGTTCTACGCCTTGCTGTCCCTTCTGGTCTCGGTCGCCGCCCTGTTCGCCGGGCTGGCCGTGGTTCGCGCCCTGTTCCGTCAAGCCTAGCCGGAGGGCTAACGGGGCGGGGCGAGAGCCCAGGAGCGTCGGCGGGGTCGGACCGCGACGGCCTGATCCGAAGCGAGCCGATCGTCCTACCCATCCATCCACGGGAGTGATCGATCCGAGCGCGAAACTGCGTTGGAGCCGATCGCTCTGCCCCGCCACCTTCCGGGCAGCACCAAGGACCACGCCCGTGAAGACTGCGACCCTGCCCCGCCCCGAACTCGCTGCCGCGCCGGCAGCCACCTCCTCCCTCCTGCTGCGCGTCCTCCCCGGCGTGGGTCTCTGCGTTGCGGTCACCCTCGCCGCCCTGACCCTGGAGCACGCCGAAGCCGCCCTGTTCGGCCGCGCCTGGCTGGAGGCGCTGGTGCTGGCGATCCTGATCGGCACCGCGATCCGTACCGCCTGGGCGCCAGGGGTGCGCTGGCGGCCAGGCATCGAGTTCTCGGCCAAGACCCTGCTGGAGGTGGCCGTGGTGCTGCTCGGCGCCAGCGTCAGCGCCGCCACCGTGCTGGCGATCGGGCCCTGGATGCTGCTCGGCATCGCCAGCGTCGTCGCGGTCGCCATCCTCGCCAGCTACGGAATCGGCCGTCTGCTCGGGCTGCCTGTGCGCATGGCACTGCTGGTGGCCTGCGGCAACTCGATCTGCGGCAACTCGGCGATCGCAGCCGTCGCGCCCGTGATCGGCGCGGACGGCGACGACGTGGCGGCCTCCATCGCCTTCACCGCCGTGCTCGGCGTGCTCGCCGTGCTCGGGCTGCCACTGCTCGCGCCGCTGCTGGGGCTCTCGGGCCACCAGTACGGCGTGCTGGCAGGGCTAACCGTCTACGCCGTGCCGCAGGTGCTGGCGGCGACCGCGCCGGTCGCCGCGGTCGCCGTGCAAGTCGGCACCCTGGTCAAGCTGGTGCGCGTGCTGATGCTCGGGCCGGTGGTCCTCGTCCTGTCGATGCTGGCGCCCCGGCTGCGGGAGGAGGCGGACGAGCCCGCCCCGCACGTCACGGCGGGCGACCGCCCGAAGGCCGGCCGGCCGCCGCTGCACCGGCTGCTGCCCTGGTTCATCCTCGGCTTTCTTGGGATGATCGCGCTGCGCTCGGCGGGCGCCATCCCGGACGTCGTGCTGCCGCTGCTGGCGACCGCCGCCACCGCGCTGACGGTGGTCTCGATGGCCGCCCTCGGGCTCGGGGTGGACGTGCGAGTGGTGGCGCGCGCCGGCGGGCCGGCGACGGCGGCGGTGGTGTTGTCGCTAATCGTGCTCGGGGCGATCAGCCTCGGCCTGATCCGCCTTTCCGGCGTGGCGTGACGCGGGGATCCGACGCCTCGGCCCGCGCGACTCAGCCCGGTCCCGGCGCTCGGATCAGATCGAGCAGCGCCCCGGCCGCCTGGCTGCGGCGCCGCTCTTGGTGCCACAAGGCGCGGAAGGCGCGCGACGGCATCGGCAGCGGCACGTGGTGCAGCAGCCCGGCCTCGATCGAGGGGGCGGCGACGGAAGCGGAGATCACCGTGGCGCCCATCCCCGCCTCCACCGCCGCCCGCACCGCCTCGTTCGACGGCAACTCCAGGGCAATGTCCAGCGCCGCCGGGTCCTGTCCGGCTTCGCGCAGCCACGCCTCAAAGGCGGAGCGGGTGCCGGAGCCAGCCTCGCGCAACACCCAGTCCCCAGCCCCGGCGAGCGACGCCGCGGCGGGCGGCGCCTTCGCCCAGGGGTGATCCGGCCCGACCACCAGCACAAGCTGGTCGGTGGCGACGGTGAGGTCCTCTAACTCGGAGCCGTCGAGCGCGCCCTCCACGAAGCCGATCTCGGCCGTGCCGCCGCGCACGGCGGCCGCCACCTGCGCCGTATTTCCGATGGAAAGGCGTACGGCGACGCCGGGATAGGCGCGACGGAAGCCGACGAGGTGGCGCGGCAGCCAGTAACCGGCGACGGTCTGGCTCGCCATCACCGGCAGGGTGCCGCGCACCAAGCCGCCCAGCTCCGCCAGGGCGAGCTCCGCCGCCTCGATACGAGCCAGCACGGCGCGCGCCTCCGGCAGGAAGGCGTGCCCCTCCGCGGTCAGCTCGATCCCCCGCCCGACCCGGTGGAACAGCAGCACGCCATGGCGCTGCTCCAGGGCGGCGATCGCGGCGCTGGTGGCCGACTGCGCCAGGTGCAGCGCCTCCGCCGCGCGGGTGACGTGCTGGCGCTCAGCCACCGCCACGAAGACCCGCAGCTGCTCAGGGGTCACGGTGACGCGTTCCCCTTGGTGCGCGTCATTCGGTCAGGAAGGGATTGCGTGCGCGGGCATTGTTGCGACGGGCCGGAAAGGCAGCGGCAAGGTAGTCCACGATCAGCACCCGCGCGTCCGGCTCCAGCGGAGTCATGTTCTGCTTCTCGACCATCCAGTCCATCAGCGTGTCCCACCGCTCCCTCGATAGGCCGGAGCGGCGGATGATTGCGGTGGAGTGGCAGGCGGTGCAGCGCGCGAAGGTGTCCTCGCGCCCATGGCCGGGCGGGAGGGCGTCCTCGGTCTCGGCCGGGGTCTGCACCGCCGCCAGCCGGGCGTTTTCTGCCGCCACCGCGGCCGCGCGCGCCGCCTCTGCCCGTTGCGTCTCCGCGTAAGCCAGGGCCATGGGGGTGGGCGGGTAGGGCGCGCGGGCCTCGTGCCGCCCCCACCAGCCCGCCCTCTGGCCGGCCAAGGTGAGCGACACCAGCACGAACAGGCCGACGATCATCCGGCTCATGGTCATGGGGCGGTGCCTCAGCCGACGAGGATGGCGGCGCGGCCGATGGCGTTGGCGCCGTAGCCCTGCGGGTTCCAGTTGGCGGCGACGTGCGGCTGCATCCGCCCCTGGGCGTCGGTGGCGCGGTGCCACACCTCGAAGTAGCCGTCGGACGGCAGCTCCGCCGCGCCGCTCCAGCGCTGCCAGCTGTAGCGGTTCGGCGGCGGCTGCAGCGCCACCTCCTGCCAGGTGGCGCCGAAGTCGACCGAAACGTGCACCGCCCGCGCTTCCTCGTCGCCGGCCCAGGCGTGGCCGCGTAGCTCGATCCGGCGCGTGCCTGCCGGCAGGCGCGCGCCGTGCGCGAGGTTGGTCAGCACCGAGCGCACTGGCATCGAGGTCATGTCGGCGAAGGTGGCGCCGTCGTTCTGCGAGCCCGGCACGATCGGCCGCACCGGCAGGCGGTACGAGGTGCCGCCCATGCCCTGCCCGCGATGCGGTTCGGCCAGCAGCGTGACCCGCGTCAACCACTTCTGCGACAGCGATCCAGGCCAGCCCGGCACGATCAGTCGCAGCGGGTAGCCGTGCAGCTGTGGGATCGGCTGGCCGTTCATACGGGTGGCGAGGATGGTGTGCTCCTCCATCGCCTTGGCCACCGGCATCCCGCGCGAGATGGCGGCGCGGTCGGTGGCGCCCGACAGGTGCGGGTCGGCACCGAAGTGGCCGGTGAAGCGGGCTGTGTCCTTCGGACTGGCGGCGCGGATCATGTCGCGCAGCCGTACCCCGGTCCACTCACAGTTGGAGATGGCGCCGTTGTTCCATTGGTTACCGCGCGTTTCCGGCACGAAAGCCGAGCGGCCGTTGCCGCCGCACTCCATCTGCAGCCGCAGCGTCACCGCCTCGAAGCGGGCTTCGAGGTCGCCGAGGCTGAGGTCGAGCGGGGTGTTCACCTCGCCGTCGAGCTTGAAGCGCCACGTCCCCGGATCGGCGGCGAAGCGCTCGGGGATGCCGCCGTTATTGCGGACGAACATCTTGTCGGCGGGCGTCACGTCGTCGTCGAGCAGCGTCTCGGGGGTCTCGGCGACCAGGGGCCGCTCGCCTAGCAGCAGTAGCGGCGCCTTGCCGTCCATGCGCAGCACCGGCGCGTCGCCGGCCGGCTGCGCCAAGGCGGCGGGCAGCAGTCCCCCCGGCATCCGGCTTCCGAAGGGCATCGCCGCCCCCAGGGCTGCGCCCAGTGCGGCGAGGGAGGCGCCTTTCAACGCCCCGCGCCGCCCCCAGGCCAGGGCCTCGGCGCGCTCGGGATCGACAACGAAGAGTTCCGCGAGGCTGCGCTCGGTCCGCATGGTCGTCCGTTCTCCCCGGGCCGCGGGAGAGCGGCCCTTTTGGAGAAGGACGGGCGAGGAGGGTGTTTTATTCCCTCTCCGTCGCCGGCATCCTGCGGAGGTGTCCAAACAGCGCGACCTGCTCGCACGCCACGGCGCGGCCCTGCACCGCTACGCCCGAGCGTTGGCGAGCGACCCCGACCTCGCCCGTGACCTATGGCAGGAGGCCGCGGCGCGCGTCCTGGCGGCCCGCCCACCGCGGGGAACGGAGACGGAGGCACGGGTCTGGCTGTTCCGCATCCTGCGAAACGCCTTCCTGGACGCCGTCAGGCACGCCCGTGTCGCGCGCGGCCACCGCTCGGCGGAGGAGGCGGTGCCCGGCCGCGACCGCTCGACAGGCGAGGCCGCCTTCGCACGGGTGGCGGTCGCCCAGGCTCTGGCTCGGCTGCCAGAGGCTCAGCGCGAGGTGGTGGCCCTGGTGGACCTCGCGGGCTTCTCCTACCTGGAGGTCGCGGCCACGCTCGGGCTGCCCAAAGGTACGGTGATGAGCCGGCTGTCCCGGGGTCGCGCCACGATGCTGGCAGAGCTGGGCGAGAGCAGCGTGGTTCCCCTGCGGAGGAAACTGGCGTGAGCGGTATGGATGAACGCTTGAACGGCCTGCTGGACGGTGAGCTTTCCCCAACCGAGGCCTCGGACACCGCCCGCGCCCTGCGCGACGACCCGGCACTCGCCGCCCGCCTGGCCGGGCTGGCGGAAGTGCGGGCCGCCGCCACCGCGATCGACGCTGGCCTGCCGGCGCCCGCCATCCCGCAGGGCCCGGATCGGCGGCGCTGGCGGCGGCCGGGAACATTGGCCGGCGGGGTCGCCCTCGCCCTGTCGGCCGCAGCGGCGGTCTTCGTTCTCCTGCCAGCGCGAGAGCCACCGGCGCTGGCTGCCCATCGCAGCTTCCTGGCCGCCGCCGCGGAGGCGATCGAAAGTGACGTTGGCCTGCCCGACCTGTCGTACGCCGGGCTGCGGCTGGCGCGGGTTGAGCCGGTCGGGGGCGGAATCTATGCGGGCTACGTCGGTCCCCGCGGCTGCCGTCTGGGCCTGTGGCTAGGCCCCCGCGGCAACGCTCCCGCCGGCGAGGGTGGGGAGTGGCGCAGCGAGACCGTGGCGCAGGCCAACGACCGGGTAACATGGATCGCCGCCGCGCCAGCGATGGACGCCGGGCGCTTTGCCGCGTTGGCGGAGGCGGTGCGGGCGGGTCCGGTCGCCAACGCGGCCCTGCTAGCCGGTGCTGTGGCCCGCTCTGCCTGCCTGTCCTGACGGACGGCGGGTACCGCGCCGAAGATGTTTGGAGGTGCCTCTTAGAGACTCTGTCATCCCTATTAGCTGCACCTAATCGCGCTGTTACCAGCCACCACTATGCACCCCATCACCCGCGATAATCCCGCTTATCACGAGTAATGTAATTGCGGGTGGCGCACCGTGCCCGCCTGAGGCAAATTCGGGCTTCCGGAGGCAGGAGGTCGAGGCGATATGGGCGGCGACGTCGCGACACGCGGGGTAGGTGAAAGCCTGCCGGAACGGCGACTTGTGCCCACCGCCAAAGGCCTCGCGGCGCAGGCCAAGGCTCGCGAGTACGCCCGCCGCTCCATGTCGCCCGCCACCTTGCGGGCCTACCGCTCGGACTGGCAGCACTTCTCCGCTTGGTGCCTCGAGGCCGGCCTCGAACCGATCCCGGCCGAGCCCTCCACCGTCGGCGCCTACCTTGCCCATCTCGGCGAGACCCACGCCCCCACCACCGTCCGCCGCCGGCTCGCCGCCATCGGCCAGATGCATCGCTACAACGGCTTCCCCTGGGAGACCGGCAGCCTCGAGATCCGCGCCACGCTGAAGGGCGTGCTCGCCGAGCACGGCCAGCCCGTGCGTCAGGCCGCGGCGATCCGCCTCGCCGACCTGCGCAAGCTTGTCGACACCTGCGACGATGGTCCTGTGGGCCGGCGCGACCGCGCGCTGTTGCTGCTGGGCTTCGCAGGCGCCTTCCGCCGCTCCGAACTCGTGGCGCTCGAAGTGACCGATGTCGTGCCCACGCCGTTCGGCCTGCGGGTACGCATCCGCCGGTCCAAGACAGACCAGGAGCGCCAGGGCGCCGAGATCGGCATCCCGCGCGGCAAGAACCCGGCGACCTGTCCGGTGCGCGCCATCGAGGCCTGGCGCGCGACACTGAAGCACCGCGCGGGGCCGCTGTTCCGCCGTATCAGCAAGGCCGGCAGCATCGGCCGCGACGCCCTGGTGCCGGACTCCGTGCGCTTCCTGCTGCTCGGACGCGCCCACCTCGCCGGCATCACCGTACCGGGCGGCGACCGCCTGACCGCGCACGGTTTGCGCGCCGGCTTCATTACCGAGGCCTACGACAAGGGTGTGCGTGACCAGGACATCATGGATCACACGCGCCACCGCGACCACAAGACCATGCGCGGCTACGTGCGGCGGGCCAAGCTGCTGTCGGAGAGCCCCGCCGGCAAAGTCGGGCTGTGACGGAGATCCGCTTTCCCTGGGATGAGGCGTCACCCACGACGCGGCTCCCCCGGGTGAAGCCGAAGGCCACGAAGCGGCCGCGCGGGCGCCCGAAGGCGGTTCCGCTCGCGCCTTCTTCTCCGCCTCCATTCGCCGATGCCGTAGTGCCAACCGCACCGAGCGGGTTGGAGATCGCGGACGGGCAGGGTTCGGTCGAGCACACCGAGTGGCTGCCATTCCAGCTCACCCTAAGTGGACCGGCCGAAGCCGTAGCGGCTTTCGCCGCTGCGGCGGCGGGCCCGGGCGTAACGCCCTGGCGGATGGACTTCGCGGCCATGGAGGAGGACGTGTTCCACCGCCTGGCGTCCCGCTACCCTCGAACTGGGCGGCTGTCGTTGGAAGGCTGCCGCGTCTTCGCGGCCCAGCTGCGCGAGCGCGCCGAAGATCGGCACCGGCAGGTCCTGATGGCAGCGGAGGGGAGCCGAGCCCGGCCGTTGGACCTACACATCCTGCTGCCCGTACCGGCGGCGGTATTGGCTCTCGGTCCTGACCACCCAGAAGCCCGGCGCTGGCTCCGCACCCACTGGGGCACCGAGGAACTGCGGCGGGTGGAACGGCTCACCTCTCCCGCAGGTCGCCGGCCCAAAGGCCAAGTGGGATTGCGGTTCACTTTCTTCGCGGCCGACGCCGCGCCGACCGCAGCGGTGCGGCGGCTGGCCAAAGCTTGGCCCGGCCTGCAGCTGGACCTGCAGTCTGCCACCGGCGACGCCGGATGACCGAGACTGAGCGGGGTGGTCCTGCCTCGGCCCCGGTCGTGCAGCTCGATGGCTACGAGGGGCCGATCGACTTCCTGCTGGAGCTGGCCCGTGCCCAGAAGGTGGACCTCGGCCGCCTGTCGATCGTGGCCCTGGTGGACCAGTACGTCGCCGTGGTGGAGGCGCCGGGGGCGAGGGCGACGCTGGCGGAGCGGGGCGACTGGCTGATCGCCGCCAGCTGGCTGGTGCTGCTCAAATCGAAGCTGCTGGTGAACGTCGACGATGAGGCGGAGGTGCCGGAGGCGGAGCGCCTGCGCGACAGTCTGCTCCGCGCCGAGCAGCGTCGACAGGCACGGGCCCTGGCGGGCTGGCTGGAGCGGCGGCCGCAGTTGGGGCAGAAGGTCTTCGCCCGCGGGGCTTTGGAGACGGCGCCCACCGCGGGCAGTGGCGAGAGCGGCGACCTGTTGGATCTCCTGCTGGCGTGCTTCGATCTGCTGGACGTGCCGCGGGCAGCGTTACGTGAAGCAGTCCGACCCTATGCCCCGCCCCCGTTGGATGTCTGGCCTCTCGCGGAAGCTCTCGCTCACCTGCGGACTTGGTTGCGCGACCACCCTGGCGGTGGCGAACTGGGGGAGCTGGTACCCGGACCGTCGGGATCCATGCTCGCCTCACCTTTGCGTTGTCGTTCCAATCTCGCGAGCGGCTTCCTGGCCGGCTTGGAACTGGCCAAGCATGGTGAAGCCTTCTTGCAGCAGGACCAGACCTTCGGACCCCTACGGATCAGGCTGTCGGCCTCCGCGCCTTCGTCCTGATCGCTCGTAACGCCCACTTATCCACAGATATGGGGGGTAAGTCTGTGCATACGCCCGTCCGGCCGACGGCCATCGCAAGGACCAAGCGGACGGCCGTCCTCGGTGTTGTCGCCCTGTACGCGGCGGTCCTGGTCGGCGCGGCCGTCGTGAACGTCGTCGTACGTGCCGGCATGAGGGACGGCGGCGGGGGCTAATTGGCCGCGGTCGACCTCGGGTTTGCGCCGCGACGGCGATCCAGTCTCCTGCCGCCGCACGCGCGCGGTGCCGGACGGTTGAACCGGACAAGCCGGGTCACGTTGAGGCGGGGGACGGGCGCAGCCACCGCGCCGGAGAAGGATGAGCCATGTTCGAGATGACCGGCCGCGCGACCGCATGGGGGGCACTCCTGCTCCTCTCGGCTCTCGCTGGATTGCCGGCCCATGCCGCGACCGACGGGTCGGATCAGAAGAGCGGTCCCGGGCCGGCAGGAGCCTTGACGGAGGTTCCGGCGGGGGTCACCGAGTGCGACCGGCTGGCGCAGCCGACCCGAGCCGCCATGGGCAACCTGCCGGCGCTCGTGAACGGGGTAAGCCTCGCCGACCTGCGCTGGCCCGCCGCCCGCGCCGCCTGCGCCCGCGCCATGGAGGAGGCGCCGAGCGAGGTGCGCTTCGTGGCCTTCGCCGCCCGCGCGGCCGACAAGGGTGGCGATGCCAGGGCTGCTGCTCGCCTCTACCGCGCGGCGGCGGACGAGGGTTACCCGTTGGCCCAGGTAAACCTGGGCGTCATGTACGAGAATGGCGAGGGTGGGCTCGGGCGCGACGACCGGGAGGCCGCGCGGCTGTATAGGCTGGCGGCGGACCAGAGCTATCCCGCGGGCCAGGCGAGCCTCGGCACTTTCCTCCTGGCCGGTCGCGGCGGACTGCGGCGTAACGAGGCGGAGGCCGCCCGCCTGTGGCGCCTGGCGGCGGATGGGGGCAACGCACAGGCGCAGAACAATCTCGGCAAGCTCTACGCCGAAGGACAGGGCGGGCTGCGGCGCGACATGAATGAGGCGGCACGGCTGTGGCGTCTCGCCGCCGAGGGTGGCGTAGCCGAGGCGCGCAACAACCTGCGCCGGGCCGGGCGGAGCTAAGTGCGGCGACGCGGCCCGGACTTGACGGGCATGCACCATCGGCGCCCTGACCACCCGCGCGCCTTGCCTGCATGACGGCGCCACTGCCGGAGATGGGCGAGGCCAAGTCGGTGCTGCGCCTCCTCGCCGCGCTGGCAGGCCTTTTCGCCCTGTGGCTCGGCTGCGACCTGACCAACACGCCGCTGCTCCTCGGCGGGCCGATGAACCTCGCCCTCAACCCGCTCGGCGTGCCGCTCCTGGCGTTCGGCCTTGTCGGCGTGGCACTCACCCCGGCCCGCGGCTGGGTGGTCGTCTGGCCTCTGGCGGCCGTGCTCGCGTTCGCCACGGCGGGGGTGAACATCTGGCGCCATGTCCCTTTCGAAGACGGAGCTTTCCAGTCGCTGCAGGCGGGGGTGCCGGACCCGGACACCTGGCCCGCCCCCGCCTTCCTCCACGCCCTAGCCCTTGCCCTCGTGGGCGTCGCCCTGGCTGCCCTGCTGCCCGGCCCGCAGCGCGCGGCTCCGCTCCTCCTGGCCTCCGCCATGGGCGCGGTTGGGTCGGGGCTCCTCCTGCTGGAGGCCTTCTCGGACGCGATGCTGGGCACGGGCCCGAGCGCCACGCTCGTCGCCATCGGCGTCCCCGCGGCCGCCCTCCTCGCCCTGACAAGGGCGCGGGCGGCTCGTCCGGCCCTGCGCGGGCTCGCCGGCCAAGGCGGCGTGCTCCTCGGGCTCTGCATCTTCCTCTGGCTCCAGTGGCGATCGGTGGGCTGACCCCCTACCGGGGTTTGCGCGGCCGATCGGGTCAGCGCCGGATCAGTCCCTTCAGCCAGCGTCCGACCAGGTCCCACAGGGGAAGGGCGAGGAGCAGCGTTTCCGGCCCGACATGCTGCGGGTCGACACCAGTCTCGGCCGCGATCGCGCTGGCCAAGCGGTCCCAGGCCTCCTCCGGACGCGGACAAGGCTCAGGCAGTACCCCCAGCAGCGACGCGTGGAGTCACCGACGGTCCACCAATCCGGCGCGTCTCGCTCGTCGAACCTCACGCCGAACTCCTTCTCGACGCGCGCAACGGCCGCCCACTCGTCACCGTCGCCGCCGAGGCCCAGGCTCTCCAGCACGGTCTTGGTATGTCCGGGGGCGCTCGGGGACAGGGACCGGAGAGGCGGGCCGGCTCCACCGGGCGTCACGGCTCGTCCCGTTCCACAACGAGACGGCCGCCTCCACGGGGCAGGAAGGGGATGAATCGCGAAATGCCGAGGGCTGGCGTCCCCGTCATGCACCTTTCTCTCCTTGCCCAGCTCGCTGACAGCCAGTGAACGCCGTCGCCCCGGGATGATCGCCCGGCGCGGGGTGCCGGGTCCAGTGACCACCTCAGGGCCATACCGTGACCGCCGCGTGGAGGGGGGAGCGAGGAACCTGACAGAGGGCGGTCCTCGACATCGTGGTGCCGCTGGTCTCTGTAGCGGTGCGTCTCGTGACCATGGCTCTGAGCAGCGGCCCAGCCCGCCAGCAACCGTCGCTCCCACAGCGTGTGTCGGGAAACGATCTCCTCCCCGACCGGGCATCACCGCGACGGTCGGTGATAGCTCTGCTCACCCGCACGCGGGGGCACTGAAGGCGAGGGCGCCTAGCTCCTGAGCCGGTACGTCGAAAAGGCCCGCACACTCTCCCCTGATTGCGGCCGCCCGCCGGCCCATGCTGAAACCACCCGCAACAGGGATCGGAGATCATGCATGGCCTGGGATCCCGCGACCGTTGCCATCCGCATGGTCCGGTCCGTCGGCGTGCTTCTCGTGGGTACCGTAGGCTTCGCGGCAAGTCTTCGCCGGCTCGGCGGTCCGGCCCAGGCTGTCGAACAGAGTGGCTGGCTGTACCAGCAGTTCGGGTCGCAGCGCGTCATGTACGGCATGCTGGCGCTGACGGGACTGATGGTTCTGGTGGGGGCGGTGCTGACGTGGAACGTTTGGAGAAAGTAGCGGGGGTGAAACGTGGTCACCCGGCTACCGATCCGATGAAGGACCGAGGCCGCCCCCGACGTGGTGCCGGGCCCATGGCCGTGATGGTCGTTGAGGACGATCGCCAACCGCGCCAGAAGCGTGGCGTGCTTGCGGGCAAGACCCTCAACGCCGCGAACCTCGAAGCGCTCGGGGCCACGCGGCTCGCGGAACTGCTCATGGACATCAGCAAGGGCAACGCCGCCGCCCAGCGCCAATTGCGCTTGGCCCTGGCAGGCCGCAGCGGTGCCGGTGCAACGGCTCTCGCCGTCACTAAGCAGCTGGTCCGCATCGGGCAGGCGAAAACCTGGCTGGACTGGCAGAAGATCAAGCCGCTGCTGGCCGAGCTGGAGGTGCAGCGCCGCGCCATCCTCGACGCGGTTGCCCCGGCCGATCCGGCCGAAGCCTTCGAGCTGCTCTGGCGCCTGGTCGGCTGCGCCGAGGGCGTGCTCGCGCGCTCCGACGACGGCAGCGGCCGCCTGTCCGAAGCCTTTCGCGCCGCTGTCCGAGACCTCGGCCCCCTGGCGCAGCGGGCCAAGGTCGAGCCGGACGCCCTCGCCAACCGTGTCTTCCAGACCCTGGCCGGCGACGAACACGGTGTCTGGAACGAGCTCGTCCCCATCCTGGCGCCCCGGCTCGGCCCGGCTGGGCTGCTGATCGTCCGGGATGCCGTGCAGGCGTGGCAGGCGGAGTCGGTCGCGACATCGCCCGGCGGCAAGCGGCAGGTGATCGGCTGGTCGAGTTCCGGTCCGATCCACGCCGACGAGGTCCAGGCTCGTCACCGGAAGCGCACGGCCAGCGTCATCCTGCAGCAGATCGCGGACGCGCTCGGCGACGTGGACGGCTTCATCGAACAGTTCGACGCCTCAGCGCGCACGACGCCGACCGTCGCCGCCGCCATCGCGCGACGGCTGCTCGGCGCCGGGCGCCTGCCCGAGGCCTGGGCGGCGTTGGAGCGCGTCGACGCGCAGCATCGCGAACAGGCATCGATCGAGTGGGAGAGGGCGCGCGTCGACGTGCTCGAGGCGCTCGGGCGGTCCGACGAGGCGCAGGCCTTCCGTTGGGATCGCTTCGCCACGACGCTCGACGCCACCCACCTCCGCGCCTTCCTTCGCAAGCTGCCGGACTTCGACGATGTCGAGGCGGAACAGCGAGCCATGGCGCACGCGCTCGCCTTCGAGGACGTCCACCGGTCGCTGGAGTTCCTCGCCGCCTGGCCCGACCTGCGGCGGGCCAGCGAGCTCGTTCTCGACCGGACCAAGGCCCTGAACGGCGACCTCTACGAACTGCTCTCGCCGGCCGCCGAGGCGCTCGAGAGCAGGTACCCGCTCGCCGCGACGCTGCTGCGCCGGGCCATGATCGGCTTCACGCTCGGTGCCGGACGGTCCTCGCGCTACAAGCACGCGGCGCGGCACCTCCACGACTGCCGTGATACGGCGGCGCGCGTGGAGGACTTCGGAGCCGTACCCGATCATTCAGCCTACGAGCGGGCACTGCGGGCCGCCCACGGCCGCAAAGTCGGGTTCTGGCAGGAGGTGGATAAGCTGGGTTGATTTTCACCCAACAGCTGAAAGCGACCCATCCACGACATTGGTGCTCCTTAGCGCAAAGTCGGAGGTGGAAGTGGAAGTGGAAGCAGACATTGCATTACTGCCGGCACAAACGGCTACCTTTCACCCATTCTCACTGTTCAGATAACGAATTGGTAATCCCAGTACCGGCCACCTATTCGCGCGCTTTGCCGCCTCACTGGGCACCGACAATTGCGAAAAACCATCGTCGGGAAATGCCTCGCCGAATAGCAGGTCATTAACTAAGAGCGGTGGTTACAGATAATTCATCTTACGCATCCTAACGGTGGTAGATCCCCGTCGTCCTACTGTCCGGACGCGATGGGCGCTCACAACCTTAGATTGCCCCTGTGAAGCTGTGGTGAGATATTGGTGCGTTGCTGGTGTTAGGAGTAGTGAGTGGTAGCTAGCCTTCCTCAACCAGGTGAGTTTGTTGAGGTGCGTGGTCGTCGCTGGCTAGTCGAGGGCCGGCCGATGTTGGAAGATGTCGGCGCAGTACGCTTGGCCTGCGTGGATGACGATGCTCAGGGCGAGGTAGTCGAGGTCGTCTGGGCAGCCGAGTTGGATACTCAGCGGGGTAACAGCGATACCTGGGAAAGTCTGGCTGAGAATGGAACCGACGATCCGGCCACCTTTGCGGCCTACCTACGCACCCTAGAGTGGAACACCGCCACAGCCGGCGATCGTGATCTGTTCCAGGCGCCATTCCGAGCCGGCATCCAGCTAAACGCCTACCAACTCCTACCCCTTCGCAAGGCCCTGCGCCTCCCCCGGGTCAATCTGCTGATCGCCGACGACGTGGGACTGGGCAAGACGGTCGAAGCCGGGCTGATCGTGCGTGAGCTGCTGCTGCGCCGACGCATCGACTTGGTGGTGGTGGCGGCCCCTGCTGGCATGGTCCCGCAATGGCAGGACGAGCTGGAGGCTAAGTTCGGTCTCGCATTTACGATCATGGACCGCGAGCACATAATCGGTTTCCGACGCACCCGTGGCTTCCTGGCAAACCCGTGGCGGGCCGGATCGCGCTTCCTGATTTCCCACAGCTTGGTCGCGGATGAGACCTACGCAGCAGGCTTGCGAGAAGCGCTAGGTGGCTTCCGGCCACGCAGCCTGTTGATCCTGGACGAGGCACACCACGCGGCGCCCTCGGGCGGTAGCCGCTACGCCGTAGACAGCCAGTTTACCCGGGCCCTGGACGATCTGGCTGGCCGGTTCGAACACCGCCTTTTCCTATCGGCTACGCCGCATAACGGCCACCCCAACTCGTTCTCCCGCCTGCTTGCCATGTTGGACCCACAGCGCTTCACCCGCGGCGTGCCGGTTCAGCCTGCCGACCTCGAGCCGGTGATGGTGCGCCGGCTGAAGTCCGACCTGCGTGGCCTGGGCGAACAGTTCCCGCAACGCACAGTGGAATCTGTACCGCTGCGCGGCCTGGCCGAGGACGCGCCGGAGCTGGTCCTTGCCCGCCGGCTCCGGGAGTATGGGGCGGTGCGGGAGGCTCGCCTCGCCCACTCGCCGACGTCAGATGCCCGCCATGGCCGGCTCGCTTTCGTCGGCCTGCAGCAGCGCCTGCTCTCCTCTGTTGCTGCTTTCGCGGCTACCTTGCGCGTCCATCAGGCCGGGTTGGAGAAGCGCGGCCGCGCGGCCATGGAAGCGGCCATGGCTTTCGCTGCGGGGGCACCTGAGACTGATGACGAGCCACTGGACGAGGCTGCTGCGGAAGCTGTGCTGCAGCTGGAGGAAGACGCCGCGACCGAGGCCGCGACCGCCGTGGGTGCCCGCGAGGCGTCCGAGGCAGAAAGGCGGGCCGAGCTGGCGTTGGTGGACGACATGCTCGCCATCGCTGACCGCCACAAGGAGCAGCCCGATGCCCGGGTGGCATGGCTGGACCGGTGGGTGCGAGAGCACATGGCGCCGGGCGGCCGCTGGAATGAGCGACGCCTCGTACTCTTCACCGAGTGGGAGGCGACCCGCCGTTGGCTGGAACGCCGGCTCACCGCCGCGCTGGTCGACCTCGATCTGGAGACTTCGACCGGGCCCCGCATCGCGGTGTTCACGGGCGTCACGTCACAGGATCGGCGGGAGGCGCTGAAACGCGCCTTCAACGCCGACCCGAAGACCGAACCACTGCGTATCTTGATCTGCACCGATGCCGCACGTGAGGGAATCAACCTCCAATCGCGCTGCCACGACCTGATCCACATCGACCTGCCCTGGAACCCGGCCCGGCTTGAGCAGCGCAATGGTCGCATCGACCGCAAGCTGCAGCCCTCGTCCGAGGTGTGGTGCCGCTACTTCGTGTTCGAGCAACGCGAGGAGGACATCGTCCTTGATGCCCTGGTCCGAAAAACGGAGTTCATCCGCAAACAGCTCGGCTCGGCCGGCCAGGTCATAGGCGACCGCATCGCCGATCGGCTTATGCGTCACGGTATCACCCGCGCGCGTCAGCAAGCAGCCGAGGTGGACGGAGAGCAGGAGGACGACCGAACCCGCCGGGCGCGCGATGACCTCGACGATGAGACTGCTCGTCGTCAGGCCCGGCTGAAGCGCGAACTGGACGACCTGCGCCGTGTCCTGGGTGCCTCACAGGAACGCGTCGGCGTCGATCCCGAGGAGCTGCGGGCTACTGTGGATGCCGCACTGGTGCGAGCACGCGGGTCGCTCAAGGGCACGGAGGCCGGACAGGCCGGGGCCGCTGAACTCTTCCGGCTCAGCCCCGATACACCGCCTTTTGACGAGCCAGGCTGGGCGGACGCCTTCGACGACCTGCGTGACCGTCGACGCCGCCGCGGCGAGCGGGTAGCGGAGTGGCGTGCAGCCAGCCCGGTGCGCGCAGTGGCGTTCAAGCCGCCAACCTTGCGAGACGGCACTGAAGCGCCCGGTATCGTCCAACTCCACCTCGAGCACCGCCTGGTGCGCCGGTTGCTGTCGCGCTTCCTGAGCCAGGGCTTCCAGGCAGGGCTACAGCGGGTGTGCGTCATCGCCGGCCAGGGTGCCCAGCCCCGGGCGTTGCTGCTCGGCCGCCTTGCCCTTTACGGGCCGAATGCCGCTCGCTTGCACGAAGAGATCATCCCAGTCACAGCACCCTGGATCGAGGCTGCTCGCGACAGCGCACCCCTACGGGCGTTCGGCGACCGCGGGCAGGAGACCACCCTTGCCCAACTCGACGCCGCATTGCGGGACCCGCGCCGGCCACCGGTGCACGCCACCGCCCGCGCCCTGACCTGGGCGCGAAAGGACGCCGAGGACCTCGCCCCCGAGCTAGCCCGGCGTGCCGAAGCGGCGCGGGCGGACGCGGAAGGCAAGCTGGCTGCGCGTGGGCAGGAGGAAGCCGCCTCACTGCGAAATCTCCTGCTGGCCCAGCGCGACCGCATCCTGCAACAGGAGGGGCAGGCAGAAGCGCCGCAGCAGTTGGACCTCTTCGCCGAGGATGAGCGTAAGCAGCTCCGCCTCGATCGAGCCAGCCGACAGAAGCGGCTCGGTGAGATCAGCGACGAGATTGAAAGGGAACCGCAGCGCGTGAGGCAGGGCTACCAGGTCACGGCCCACCGCCTCGAACCGGTAGGGCTGGTCTATCTCTGGCCGGTGACGGGCTGATGCGCGGACAGCCCGATGCTGCCCAGGACGTCAACAAGCATTGGCTCGGTGAGGTCCAACCGGTTGGGGTCGTCGTAACGGCCGGCGCACTTGCCGAGCAGGCGCTTGTGCCGGCACAGCAGAGTCGCCTGGACAGCGAGGCAGTCCGAGAGCTCCTGCGCGGTGACGACGAGGGCGCCCCCGCTTTGCGCGATCCATGGTCGTTTTTCTCGGAGGTACTGGACTGGCGTCCGTCGCAGGTCGCAGGCAGCCCCAACGGTCCTGAGATCCCAGACGCGTTGCGCATCGTGCTGCCCGCATCCGAAACGGTGCTGGAGCCGCAGCTTGCAGTGATGACGCCAGATAAGGCCGGCTGGCAGATCCTGGTACGATGCGAGGCGTCGGGGGTGGAACCAGACGCGCGGGGCTCCTTGCCGGGCTGGGAAGCCACTCCGCACCAACGGCTGGAGCGCCTGCTTCGGGACACGGGCGTTCCTACCGGTATCCTGCTCACCGACGACGCGCTGCGCTTGGTGCACGCCCCGGCCAACGGGGAAAGCAGCGGCTGGTTTTCCGTCCCGCTACGTGCGTTGGGCACCACGGCAGGGCGCACTATGCTGGGGGCACTCAAGCTCCTGCTCGACCGCATTCGCCTGTTCAACGACGCCGAGAGCCGGCGCCTGCCTGCGCTGCTGATGGCCAGCCGCCGCGCCCAGGCCAGCGTGTCCGCCACGCTCGCCACCCAGGTGCTCGGCGCCCTGCACGACCTGCTGCGCGGCCTCCACGCCGCGGCACCCGACGCCACCGCCGTCTTGGCCCGGCAGCGCCCCGAACACCTCTATGAAGGACTGCTGGCCATGCTGATGCGGCTGGTGTTCCTGCTTTACGCCGAGGACCGCGGCCTGATTCCGTCCCGGGACGACCCGGCCTCCCGCACCTTCTACGAGGCGAACTACGGTGTACGCGGTCTCCATGCCCGCCTGGGCGAGGATGCCGCCCTCCATCCGGATACGATGGACGAACGGCGCGGCGCCTGGCACCAACTGCTGGTGCTGTTCCGCTTGGTCCACACGGGCGACGGCTCGGGCTGGATGCGCGGGCGCGGCGGCAAGCTGTTCAACCCGGCCTCTTTTCCGTTCCTCCAAGGCCAGGACGTGGCGGGCGACCCTATACGGATTCCTCCGATCTCGGACGGCTGCGTCCTCCGCATCCTGGACGGGCTGCTGCTGCTGAAGGGCGAACGCCTGTCATACCGGGCCTTGGACGTAGAACAGATCGGCTCGGTGTACGAGACGGTGATGGGCTTCACCGCCGAGCCCGCCGCTGCCGCCTCCATCGCCATCGAGGCCGGCAAGCGAAACCGCACCCCGGTCTTCGTGGACCTGCCCGCCCTGCTGGCACAGCCCGGCAATGAGCGTGGCACCTGGCTCAAACAGGCCACGGAACGTGGCAAGTTCCCGCCCAAGGTGGAGAAGGCGCTCGCCGCCGCGAAGGACGAGGCCGCACTCGCCGCGGCCCTGGGCGAGGTGTTCGACAAACGCGGTTCGCCTGACGCCCGGGTCTGGCCCGCAGGCACGCCGCTGCTGCAGCCCACGGACGAGCGGCGCCGCACCGGCAGCCACTACACGCCGCGTGACCTGACCGGACCCATCGTGCGCCATGCGCTGGAACCCGCCTTCACGCGCATCAGCCCGGCGGCCACGCCGGAGGATGTCCTGTCGCTCAAGGTCTGCGACCCGGCCATGGGATCGGGCGCCTTCCTGGTTGAGGCCTGCCGGCAACTCGGGGCGCGGCTGGTGGAGGCTTGGCGCGTGCACGAGGACAAGCGCCCGGTCCTCCCGCCGGACGAAGACGAGGAGCTTCATGCCCGTCGCCTGGTGGCCCAGCGCTGCCTGTACGGCGTGGATCGCAACCCCATGGCAGTGGACCTGGCCCGGCTCTCGCTCTGGCTCGCCACCCTGGCGCGCGACCACGAGTTCACCTTCTTGGATCACGCCCTGCGCTGCGGCGACAGCCTGGTCGGCTTGAGCCGCGCGCAGGTGGAGCGGCTGGACTGGGCAGACCAGGCGCAGCCCTCCCTGTTCAGTTCCTTCGTTTCCGCGCGGTTGGAACGGGCGGCGGCGGCGCGCTCGGAGATCCGGGCGGCGGGCGACGACGTGGCACTGTTCGAGCAGGAGAGACGGCAGGCCCTGGCAGAGAAAGAGCTGGCCGACCTGCGCCGGGCCGGAAATGCCGCGGTGGCGCAGTTCTTCGGCCACGGCAAGGACAAGGCGCGCCGGACGGCGCTGGACCAGCTGCACGAGGCTGGACTGGACACGACGCGGCTGTGGACGGCGATCGACGTGGCGGCGGCCACGCTGCGCACCGAGCCGCACCCGCTACAGCCCTTCCACTGGGAGCTGGAGTTCCCCGAGGTGTTTGCGGACCCTACTCCCGGCTTCGACGCCATCGTTGGCAACCCACCCTTCGCCGGCAAGAACACGCTGATCAACGGCAACCGTGAGCACTACCTGCCCTGGCTGCAGGCGGTGCACCCGGGTGCGCACGGCAACGCGGACCTAGTGGCGCATTTCGTGCGCCGAGCCTTCGCGCTGCTGCGCCCGGGCGGGTGCTTCGGGCTGATCGCCACTAATACGGTGGGGCAGGGAGACACGCGGGACAGCGGACTGCGCGCCGTTCTGGCCGCGGGCGGCACGATCGTCCGGGCGGTGCGGCGCCTGCCCTGGCCCGGCGAGGCGGCGGTGGTGGTTTCCGTAGTACACGTGGTGAAGGGCACCATGGCGTCGCCCGTGCTGGACGGGCGGCAGGTGCGACGGATTAGCGCCTACTTGGTGGAAGGTGACCTGGACGACAGCCCGGCGCAGCTAGTGGCCAACGAGGGCAAGGTGTTCGTTGGCATGTACCTGCTCGGACTGGGCTTCACCTTCGACGACGAGGCGGTGCGCCGCGGCAAACCAGCCAGCCCGGTTGCGGAAATGCACCGGCTAATTGCCAAGGACCCGCGCAACGCCGAGCGTATCTTCCCCTACCTGGGCGGGGAAGAAGTGAACACCGACCCTCACCACGCCCACCGGCGCTGGTGCATCGACTTCGACGACTTTC
>NZ_RCZP01000109.1 GCF_006438825.1 Muricoccus nepalensis | reverse complement strand
ACTCTGGCGCGTGTTGCGGGCCGGCGCTGGGCCATCGAGGAATGCTTCGAGGTCGCCAAGCAGGAGGTCGGCCTGGCCGACTACGAGATCCGCTCGTGGCACGGATGGTACCGGCACATCACACTGGCCATGCTTGCTCTGGCCTTTCTCGCCGGCATGCGCGTGAGGCTCAACGCCGCCTCGCGGCAAAAAGGGGGACCAGCAAACCCCCTCTCCAGTCGACTTCAGCACCGGCGAGATCCGCCATCTCATCAGCGACCTCCGACGCGCCGCTGGCCTCGTGCTGGACCGCCTCTTCAAATGGTCCCTCTGGCGACGCCTACATCAGGCGATCGCCAGAACATGTCACTGGCGCCGCAGTCAGCGCGAGGCTCGCATGAAAGCTCAACTGTAGAATTAAGGGGGTCCACCATCAGGAGCTTCGTGACGATGACCTCATCCCTCCCAACAAAACCTTAGCCGTTTTCCGCCCTCCTGCCCGTCTCAGGCTTGCCCAGCGGACAGCGGGTTTTGCAACGAGGCGCGCAGCTGAGCTTACCGGATCCGCCCAAGTGTCATGGCCGTTTACCCTTTGGCAGGGTTCAGCCACTTCAATGATCGCGTGATACAGCGGAAATCGGCGATGTCTCTCTTGGCTTCCAGGCTTGACGCGGCGGCGGTAGACCTCGCCGCGAGCATGACCCGGATCTTCTTCACGCTCGACGGCGTGGAGCACGAGCTTGCCGTGCCGATCGTGGCAAACCGCTGGGAGCTCGTCGCGCGCGCGGTTGGCCTTCAGCGCGGGCGTGAAGCCAGAACAACGGATGCGCCGGCCTACGACACGGGAACCCGTAGCTGGTGTCTGCCGGTGGAGGTGCAGCGTCGCTGGCGGCGCCCCGAGGTCGTGTCCGTTGGGGTGCGCTGGTGAAGGATGGAGGCTGCGCCCGGACGGTCTGATGCGGCACTCGCCTACCGTGGCCGGCATTTCGTAAAGGTGCCACCTGAGCAGGGCTACCCGCCGTTGTGAGCCGTACCTGGGTAAAGACCTCCAGATCATGCTCGATGGGGTTAGGCGTTCCCCACGGTCACCCAACCATCACCGTTCGTCGCCCGCACGGCCGCAGCGAATAGCCGCAGCGCTTCCGGTCCGCCTTCGTCGAGCAGCACGCCCGCGTCCATCTCACCGGCTAGAAGCTCCGCGTGCTCCGCAAGAAGGGCTGCCGCCTTCTGCATGGCGCCCTGCGCGAGCAACAGTTGTACCTCGGGCGGCAGTTCCCGCCAGGAGCTGAGCTCGGCCGAGAGCGCGGAGTAAGACGTCGAAGAAACCGCCATGGAGGTGTCCCGATCAGAAGAGCCTTTCTGGCTAATGACGACCCGTGTGCGCCTGCATCAGACTATCGGCTCGCCGGCTTAACGACTGATCACCAGAGCCCCCAGTCGGCCAACACGAAGCTGTCAGGCAAAGTCAGGAGCTTCTCAAGCAGCACCCCAAGCGGACACGGCAGGTGTGTTGTGCTTGCCGTACATCACGCCTGACGATGCACAGCGAACGCCACCCCGAACTGTGCGTGCCCTCGTCAATCAGTCCTTAGCGGCGTCCTCCTTGGCTTGCGCCAGTGACAAGCCCCCACGAGGTGCGCCGGGTCGGATGTTAATGGCGCATGGGCAGGAGCTGGGCTGAGGCGTGGGCGGTTTGGCCGTGTGGTGGCCTGCCGAGGTGCGTTAGGACGACCTCTGGCGCGGGCGGGCGGTAGTGCAGCGAGGAGTGCGGGCGAACGGTGTTGTAGTGGCGGCGCCATTGCTCGATCAGGACCTTGGCCTCGGCGAGTGTGTTGAACACCTCGGCGTTCAGCAGTTCGTCGCGCAGCTTGCCGTTAAAGCTCTCCACGTAGCCGTTCTCCCAGGGGCTGCCCGGCTCGATGAACGCCGTCCTCG
>NZ_RCZP01000108.1 GCF_006438825.1 Muricoccus nepalensis | reverse complement strand
GGTTGAACACGCCGAGACGGCTCCATCGCACGAAGCGGTTGTACAGGGTCTTGTGGGGTCCGTAGGCCGCCGGGGCGTCGCGCCAGCGCAGGCCGTTGCGGATGACGTGGAGAATGCCGCTGACCACCCGCTGATCGTCCACCCGTGGCACCCCGTGCGAGAGCGGGAAATAGGGCGCGATCCGTCGGATCTGCGCCCTCGTCAGCCAGAACAGGTCAGCCATGGCAGCACCTCCGGCCACCATGGAATCAGCCCTTCAGATCAGGCGCCAGCCCTGATTAATGGGTCCTGACCCTAGATGGCATGACCGTCTAGGCCCGCAGGTAGGCCGCGCGGCTGTCGGGGCGGAGGATGTACTTGGCGTAGTAGGCGCCCCGGCCGTGGTCGTAGCCGAGGAAGAGCCGATGGAGGGTCTCCTGCCCCCGGCGGCGGTGGTGATGGCGGACGACCGGCGCCGGATCGAACCAGGCGGGCATGCCCAGCCAGATGACCGCGGCGACGCTGTCGATGTCCTCGAACTGGAAGGCCGTGCCGGTGCCGACCAGGCGGTCGACGCCGCCGCTTGCCTCCAGCGCGCTTCGAGGAAAGGGGAGGTTGGCGCCGTGGAGGCTGTCCGCCGCGACGAACTCCCGTGGCGCGTAGCGCACGGGCGCCTCGCGCAGGTCGATGGTGACCGGGAGATCTACCGGCCGGTCGGCCCATGCATCATGCTCATCAGTCGCCCTCCACGAGTGAGCCGATCAAGTGCAGTAGTTCGACGTGCTCCGGCCCGTACACGCCGCGAATGAGGAACTCGCCGATCTCGAGATCCGCTATCCTTCCTCCTAAAACTGAACTGGGCTCATGCCGCACGAAGACGCGCTCAGTTTCCGCATCCTTCATGAGCAACCAACGATCACCGTTCCCACTGGCGTAAAGCAGGCGTGCCTTCATTCTCCGCAGTCTCCTCGCCACTCACGACGACTAATACCGGCGCGCCTATGTCCTGACACATCGTCAGCTGGTCCCTGCCTTGCAGACACGGCTTCAGTCCTTCGCCTGTGGCGGGTCTGGACGGATCGGAACATCTGCTCGGCAGTATAAACAGCCAAAGGGGCCGTCCAGCGCAAACCCGAAAGCTGATCCGCAACGCTTCTTTTGGCCAGCAGGCTGGCAGGCTGCAGCACACTCGGGCCCAGGACGTGATGCTTGGACAGGGCGCGGGTGAGAACAGGCATAGCCAACCACTCATCATCACGGATGCATGGTTGTCCTCGTCATGAGACATTTTGTGGCTCTATATCATTCGTATTGGTAACGTCTCATTAGTTGTACGGCGTCAATGCTCGGCCCCACCGCACCACTCGGAGGCTGGCATGGCTGTTGTGATCACGTCCCAGTTGAATGCACTTGGCCGGCCATTGGCGGCGAGCGGCAAGCCGCTGAACTGGATCGACGGCTCGGGCACCGCCGGGGGCCAGGTCCTTGGGACCGACCAGAACGACTACCTCTACAGCGGCGGCGGCGGCTCCACCCTCTACGGCGGCGCGGGCGACGACACCTACTTCGTCTGGTGGGATCTGCACGACAAGGTCGTCGAGGCTGCGGGCGCCGGCATCGACACCGTGGTGTCCTACGCCCCGGCCTACCGCCTGCCCGGCAACGTCGAGAACATGTCCGTCGAGAAGGACGGCGCCGCCGGCACCGGCAACAGCCTCGACAACCTCCTCGTCGGCGGCGACGGCAGCCAGACGCTGGACGGCGGCGCCGGCAACGACGTCCTCACCGGCGGCGCCGGCGCCGACCGCTTCCTCTTCGAGCGCGGCGCCGGGCGCGACGTCGTGACCGACTTCCAGCCGGGCGTCGACAAGATCGTCATCGGCGGCGGCTTCACGGCCTTCACGAGCTTCGCCGCCGTGCAGGCCGCCCTCCGCCAGGACGGCGCGGACGCGGTGCTC
>NZ_RCZP01000107.1 GCF_006438825.1 Muricoccus nepalensis | reverse complement strand
GGCGCGCACACGGTGGAGGTGAGCTTCCTGAACGACGCCTGGGGCGGCTCGGCCAGCACCGACCGCAACCTCTACGTCGACGGCGTCACCTACAACGGCAAGGCCGTGCCCGCGGGCACTGCTTCGCTCATGTCGACGGGCGCCACCTCTTTTGACGTGCCGGTCAGCGGCCCGACGCCGGTGAACACCACGGTCGGCACGGGCGCGGACACGATGGTGCTCAAGATCAGCGAGGACGCCTGGAACGGCCACGCGCAGTACACGGTCAAGGTGGACGGCGTGCAGGTCGGCGGCGTGCTGACGGCGGCCGCCAGCCACGCGCTCGGGCAGTCCGACACGCTGACGCTGAAGGGGGCCTGGGGCGCCGGCGCCCACAAGGTGGAGGTGAGCTTCCTCAACGACGCCTGGGGCGGCTCGGCCAGCACCGACCGCAACCTCTACGTCGACGGCGTCACCTACAACGGCAAGGCCGTCGCCTCTAGCGCGGTGTCGCTCATGAGCAGCGGTGCGGCGCAGGTGTTTGTGCCCGCCACAACCACAGCGGTGAATACCACGATCGGCACGGGTCCGGACGCACTGGTGCTGAAGATCAGCGAGGACGCCTACCAGGGTGATGCGCAGTACACCGTGAAGGTGGATGGCGTGCAGGTCGGTGGCACTCTCACGGCCCACGGAAGCCATGCTCTCGGGCACTCGGATGTTGTTACACTCAATGGGAACTGGGGCGCGGGTGCCCACAATGTGGAGGTGAGCTTCCTCAACGATGCCTGGGGTGGCTCGGCCAGCACCGACCGCAACCTCCACGTCGACAGCATCACCTACAACGGCAAGGCCGTGCCCTCGAGCAGCTTCGTCATCGAGCGCTCCGACACCGTCCCGGTCAGCGTGCCCGCCACCACCACAGCGGTGAACACCACGATCGGCACGGGTCCGGACACGATGGTGCTGAAGATCAGCGAGGATGCCTACCAGGGTGATGCGCAGTACACCGTGAAGGTGGATGGCGTACAGGTCGGTGGCACTCTCACGGCCCACGGAAGCCATGCTCTCGGGCACTCGGACGCCGTTACACTGAAGGGGAACTGGGGCGCAGGTGCCCACAAGGTGGAGGTGAGCTTCCTCAACGATACCTGGGGCGGCTCGGCCAGCACCGATCGCAACCTCTACGTCGACGCCATCGCCTACAACGGCCAGACCGTTCCCTCGAGCAGCTTCGTCATCGAGAGGACCGACACTGTCGCGATCAGCATGCCCGCCGCCTCCCTCACGGGCGACGCAGGCAACAACACCATCTATGGCAACGAGCTGAACAACGTGCTCCGCGGCCTCGCCGGCAACGACAAGCTCACCGGCGGCGCGGGCAACGACACGCTGGTCGGCGGCCTCGGCGCCGACACGCTCGAGGGGGGCGCCGGCGCCGACGTCTTCCGCTTCGACAGCCTCGCCGAGGCGGGCGACCGCATCACCGACTTCGCGCCCGGCACGGACGCGATCGAGGTCTCGGTCGCCGGCTTCGGCGGCAAGCTGACGCTGGGCCTGGACGTGGCCACCCGCTTCGTCGCCAACACCACCGGCCTCGCGACCGCCCCTGCTGGCACCGGCCAGTTCGTCTACGAGACCGACACCGCCAAGCTCTGGTGGGACGCCGACGGCGCCGGCGGCGCCGCGGCCGTCACCGTTGCCACCTTCGCCGCCGGCACCACCCTCCACGCCAGCGATATTCACCTCATCGGGTGATTGTCGGCGTATTCGGGATGAGGGGATGGCAGGAACGCATTGTGCTGCCATCCCATTTCTCATTCCGAGTCACGTTAGGGATTAGCTCGTTTTCGGTTGCTCACAACCGAGCCCTGGTCGATGCGGAGCGGGCTAGACTCACTCTGCGTGCCACTGGTTGAAGCACTGCATCTTGGCCACCGATCGCTCGGCGGTGAGGAACAAACTGGAAAACCAGCTTTCCACAGATGCCGACGTTAAGAGGCAATATGGGAAGGGGACAGAAGCAAAGCGTGCTTAGCTGTCTGGTTGTGATACCGCCGAGCGGATGAACTGATGCGGTGGACGGCCCCTGAGCGGCATCGATGTGCCAGGCTCGCGGCTGTTGAGGTCAGCGAGCGAAGGGACCGTCCGCATGCAGGTTACCACCATCGGCTTGGACATCGCCAAGCGCGTGTTCCAGGCGCACGGCGTGGATGAGGCTGGCCGGGCCGTGCTACGGCGAAAGCTGCAGCGGGTCGAGGTGCTGACCTTCTTTCGAGGCCTGCCGCCCTGCCTTGTCGGCATCGAGGCGTGCGGCACGGCGCATCACTGGGCGCGCGAGATCCGGGC
>NZ_RCZP01000106.1 GCF_006438825.1 Muricoccus nepalensis | reverse complement strand
GCGGCAGATCCTTCGGCAGCGCCGCCCACTGACAGCCAGTGCTCAGGATGTACATCACCCCATTCAGCACCGCGCGCACGTCGACCGACCGCCTGTTGCCGCCGCGCTTCGCGCGCGGGATCAGCGGGCCGACGATCGACCATTCCTCATCGGTCAGATCGCTCGGGTAGCGCAGCTGGCTGCGGTCGTATCTGGGCCGGTTCTCGGGCGTCCACATGGACGCTCTTCTTCCTCAACCCGCTGCGGCGAGCCAATCACAACCGATTCAAATGCCTTCATCTGTTCCCGGATGGACACTGAGGCTCGGCAGGCCGAGGAGGAGGTACTCCGCGAGCTTCACGCTCGACCCGCCGCCGCTCTCCACGGGATTGAGCGCGACGCTCCACCCGGCCATCGCCGCGCGCAGGCGATCCGGCGGCAGGACGCCGTGCGCGAGGAGGTTGGCCGGCCGCGCGGCGGGCAGGGTCGCGCAGACGCTGCCGGCGATCTCGAAGACCGCCTCCGGGAAGGCCGGCGCCAGGTCCTCCGCGATGAAGCGAGCCGCCTCCTGGTTCGGCGGGTGGGCGGAGGCGAGGAAGCCCACGCGCAGCGGCGCCCCCGCGCCGGGCGGGGCACTTTGCGGCGCGTCCTCGGGCATGATCGCCTCGTGCGGCACCACGAGGACGCGGTCCGCGCGGCCGCCCGCCCGGAAATGGTCGGCGTCCGCCTCGCTGCAGCAGAGGACGAGGTCGGCCTCGGCCACCAGCGCGCTCTCCAGCCGCCTCGCGAAGGCGAGGGCAGGGGCGGCGAGGGGATGGCCGGCTAGGAGCTCGGCCTTCAGCGCCACCTCCACGTTGTGCGCGTGGTGGACGACGGGCACCGGGCCGGCGTCGCGCCGCAGCCCCGCGAGAAGGGGCGCCATGTAGGGGTGCTCGAAGACGACCGCGTCCAGCCTCGGCCCGAGCCCCGCGAGCAGCGCGGCAAGGGCCGGGTTCTCCGCGGCGTGCGCGGCGGCGACGAGGTCGTCGAGCGGCGCGTCGGCGAGGCGGTGCAGGTCGCGCGCGAGCCGGCGCTGCGCCGGCGCCCGCGGCAGCACGACCTCGATCACCCGCGGGCCGAGGGCCACCACGGCGGGGCGCGCGCCGAGGGTGAGCGCCACCACGTCCCGGTCGAACCCGGCGAGCAGCCCCTGGCTGCGCACCGCGCCTCCGTTGCGCGGGTCGTGCAGCGGGTAGTCGTTGAGCGCGAGGGTGACCGGGAGGATCTCCGGCCGCCGGGCGCCCGCCCCGGCCAGCGCGGGCAGCCTCTCCGCGAGCGCGCCCGGCCCGCCCTTCTCGAGGGCGGCGAGCCCGTAGAGCAGTCGGAAGGCCCGTGCCTCGGGCGAGCCGGGGCTCAGCGTCAGCGCGGCGCGCTGGGCAAGGTCGCTCTCCAGCGCCCAGAGAAGCTCGCAGGCGCCGCCGAGGTCGTGGCCGCGCAGGCCTTCCAGCGCGGCGCCGAACAGGAAGCCGGCGGGGAGGTAGACCTCCGGACGCCCGTGGCCGCGGCACGCCTCGGCGGACCATGCCGAGAAGTGCAGCACGATGTCGGCCTCCCCCGCCAGGCGGAGCAGGTCCCGGCGCAGGGCCACGTTGCGCGAGGCGGCCAGCGCGAGGCCGAGCAGCGGCGCCGGGCCCTCGACCCCCGCCTCGGCCAGCAGCGCCGCGGCCGTGACGCCCGGGGGCTCGACGCCCCGCCGCCACTCGCGCAGCCCACCCGCGGGCGCGGCCGGGAAGGCGCCGGCGTCCTCGCCCGGCAGCGGCGTGAGGAGGGTGACGGGCCATGGCGGCGGCAGGCCGAGGCAGAAGTCGAGCGCGCGCCGGTCGCCCGGCTCGGCGCCGATCACGAGGAGGCGCGGCGCCGGCGGCCGGGGGGAAGCCTCGCTGCTCATCGGCACCTCGGGCGGGGACGGTTCGGGGACGCGCTCAGCCGGGCGAGGGCGCGTCGGCCAGCAGCAGGAAGAGCTGCTCGCCGCGTTCCAGGGCCTCCGGCGAGGCCAGCAGGCCGCGAAGCATGGTGGCCGCGGGCCCCCCGGCCCGCAAGGCGTGCCCGTGGAAGCGAAGGGCCTCCGGGTCGGGCTCGCGCTGGAGGATCAGGCCGAAGGCGGCCCGGACCATCGCCTCGGGCTCCGCCTCCGCCGGCAGCGTGCCGTCGAGCGCGAAGGGCGCCCCCTCGTCTCCTAGGTGTTTGGTCCCGGGGTTTGGTGGTGCGGGTCATGGATGAACCTGGACGGTTCTTCTGTCCAGGCTTTGCAGATGGCTTCGTAGGGCGTGAGGCCGCGTAGAGTCTTCAGGCGACGGGCGAAGTTGTAGGCGGCGACGAACTGGTCGAGGTGCTGTCGGAGTTCGTCGTGCGTCTCGTAGTGGTAGCGCTTGACGGTTGCTTCCTTGATCGTGCGGTTCATCCGCTCGACCTGCCCGTTCGTCCAAGGATGCCGGGGCTTGGTCAGTCGGTGATCGATGTTGTTCTGGGCGCAG
>NZ_RCZP01000105.1 GCF_006438825.1 Muricoccus nepalensis | reverse complement strand
GGTGGTCGGCGTAGCGCGACACCAGCACATGGGCCACCGTCGCCTCGGTCGGCATGCCGCCCTCGATCAGGCGCGCCGGCGCAGGCGCCTGCACCACCACGCCCGCGCAGACCCGGCAGGCCAGCTTGGGACGCTGCGTCACAAGGACCTGGAACTGGGCTGGGATCACGTCCAACCGCTCCGAGGTGTCGGTGCCGATCTCGACCAGGGCGCCCTGGCAGCACGGGCAGGCGGTGCTCTCGGGCATCAGCACCACCTCCACCCGGGGCAGGTGCGCCGGTAGTCGGCCACGGCCTGCCCGGCGCTGGGCGGTGTTCGTCTTACGCAGCTCGGGCGAGCCCTTCTCCGCCTCAGCCTCGTTGCCGGCCAGGCTCGCCTCGACCTCCTCAAAGGCGAACTGCAACTGGTGCTCGGGCAGCTGCTCCGAGCGTCGCCCGAACTGCATGCGCTGCAGCTTGCCCAGCAGGTGTCGCAGCCGCTCGTTGCGCGCCGCCAGCGCGTCGCGCTCGGCTACCGCGTCGTCCCGTTCCGCCCAGGCCGCCAGCAGCATCGCACGCAGCGCCGCGGGATCCTCCGGCAAGGTCGGTGTGTCGTCAGCAGCGGCGCGCATTGTGGTGCCGATGCTACGCAGGCACGCTCGGCGTGGAAATCCGTTTCGTGCTCTGGACCCGCGTCCAATCGATCCCCGCAAACAGCGCGGCGAACTCCACCTGCGTCAGCCGCAGCGCGCCGTCCACCACCGGCGGCCAGCGGAACGTGTTGGCCTCCAACTGCTTCCAGATCAGCACCAGGCCGCTGCCATCCCACACCACGATCTTGACCCGGTCAGCGCGCTTCGAGCGGAACACCAGCACCACGCCGGAGAACGGATCCTCGCTCAGCACCTCCGCCGCCAGCGCGGCCAGCGAATGCGCGCCCTTGCGAAAGTCAACGGGCTGGCTCGCCAGCAGGATCCGCGCCCCCGCAGGCAGTGTGATCACGTCGCGGACGCCCGGATGGCCCGCAACAGCGTCGTCAACAGGTCCGCGTCGGTGCCCGGTGGGACACGCAGCACAGCGCCAGCCACCTTGACCTCGATGATAGGACCAGGCGCGACCCACGAGGGCACCCGTTCCGGTGTGGCCGCCGGAGCCGCCGANCGGAACACCAGCACCACGCCGGAGAACGGATCCTCGCTCAGCACCTCCGCCGCCAGCGCGGCCAGCGAATGCGCGCCCTTGCGAAAGTCAACGGGCTGGCTCGCCAGCAGGATCCGCGCCCCCGCAGGCAGTGTGATCACGTCGCGGACGCCCGGATGGCCCGCAACAGCGTCGTCAACAGGTCCGCGTCGGTGCCCGGTGGGACACGCAGCACAGCGCCAGCCACCTTGACCTCGATGATAGGACCAGGCGCGACCCACGAGGGCACCCGTTCCGGTGTGGCCGCCGGAGCCGCCGACACGATGGGCACGAAGTCCATCGCTGCTCTGGCTTCACCGGCCATCTCAAGCCGCATCTTGCGACGCCAGCCAAACACCTGCTGCGGGCAGACCTGCCAGCGGCGCGCCACCTCGGTGACCACCACGCCAGGCTGCAGCGTCTCCGAGACAATCCGCGCCTTGTCGTCGTCAGACCAAGTCCGCCGCCGGCCAGGTCCCGTCAGAACCTCAATCCGGCGGTACCCGCTACCCTTCGCGTCGTCCCTAACGTCGTCCATAGCGATAGCTCGAAGCCCTCCGCCCCAAGCCGATCCAGCACAATCAGAACCTACTCTGGAAGACGGGCCTCAAGGCTGCGCTTACNCCTGCTGCGGGCAGACCTGCCAGCGGCGCGCCACCTCGGTGACCACCACGCCAGGCTGCAGCGTCTCCGAGACAATCCGCGCCTTGTCGTCGTCAGACCAAGTCCGCCGCCGGCCAGGTCCCGTCAGAACCTCAATCCGGCGGTACCCGCTACCCTTCGCGTCGTCCCTAACGTCGTCCATAGCGATAGCTCGAAGCCCTCCGCCCCAAGCCGATCCAGCACAATCAGAACCTACTCTGGAAGACGGGCCTCAAGGCTGCGCTTACGACTCAGTTCCGATCCATGCACCAAGGTCGCCGAGAGTGACCCCGTAGGCTTGGTAGGCACGGGAAGCTTGGTCCCAGAGGTATCCTCACGTCGGAGCTTAGTGAGGATGGCGTAGATGTTGGCCGGGGTGCAGCCGTAGAGGGCGGCCACCGCAGCGACCTTCTCTTGGCCAATCTCCACCCGCTCCCGGATCTTGGCATGCTCCTCACGAGGTATTCTTGCCATCTGAGCCTTCCAGCGGAGTGCGGATCACGTCAAATAAGCTGCAGCGCATCGAGCCGGATTCAAGTTTGAGGCGCCGGATTCAAATCTAGGAGGCGGGCCGAATTGGCGGGGAAGGTGGAGCGAACCGCACCAGGTTTCAGCACGTAGCGCTGTGCAGCAACTTCCGCGTCGACCGCAGAATATTGCTTATGTCAACGAACAAAATATCCGGTGGTGTGCAATGCCTTGGATGGTAGCCCGGCGCCAGGCCCTCACGCGCGCCTGGCGGCCACGGAACGGCTTCACTGGTGCGGCCGCGGCTTCTACGTTGCCGGCATGAGCGAGGACATGCCGCCCGAAGACGCGCCCATCTACGCCGGCCCAGGGCGGCCGAAGATCCGGGTTGAAGTCCGCTGCGGCATCTGCCCCAAGGTGTTCGAGGCACGCCCCAGCGAACTCGCCCGTGGCGGGCGTCGGTATTGCAGCCTCGAGTGCAGTTATAAGGCGCGATCACGGAAGATCCCGGCTCGGCCGGCATTTGATGTCGTGAAGCCGCTGCCGCCGATCGATGTCCAGTGTGAGTTGTGCCAGGGCTGGTTCAAGGTGTTTCCCTATCAAGCGCCAAGCCGGGCTCGGAAGGCCCGGTACTGTTCGGTAAAATGCCACCGGGCTACCCCGGCGGCAAAGGCAGCCGGCCGGGTTACCCGGATGACCCAAGTTCTCGATTAGAAAACGCAATGGCACACGATCTTATGAGGCGCTCACTCAACGAACTCGGCGCACCTGCCGTGCACTCGGAACCTCTTCGAGCACCGCAAGAAAGCTAACCTTGTCGATGCTGAGAGCGTTTGCAAAATCGAGAAAGTCTTCAAGCATCAGTCGACGCTCTCCGTTCTCAATTCTCGAAACAAAATCCTGAGTTCGACCGATCGCGCGAGCTAGCTCAGTCTGCGTGAGACCCATGGCAATACGGTGTTGAACGAGAAGTTCTCTGATCCGGAAGGAGCGGGGAGTGCGCCGCAGATGCGGCATGGGGTGCCTTGCCCGAGAACGATGGTCCTCATGGCTAAACGACTTGCGCAATTATGGTGAAACGCCATAATTAGCGGTGGTGGGAGGTCAAGACTGCAGAGATAGCGGAGTGACTTCGCTCTAGCTGCCGTTGATCAAGCAGATCAGTGAGGGACAAGCAGCGATGAAGATCCGAGGCTTCCTCGAGGAGATCGTTGAGGCCAATCCCGGGGGGGTGATCTGGTCGATCCGTGACCCCAGCCTGCCGGGCGAGGAGGGCCTCTATGCCTTGGAGAGCGGGGACGAGCTCCGCGTGCTCGACGGCACGGGCGGCACTCTGTGGGAGGGGATGGTGAGCTTCGACCGGCTGGCCTCTCGGTCCGGCTCCTGCCCTGATGGTGATCTGCTCGCGGAGGATCCCCGGGGCATGTGGCATCACGGCACGCAGCTGGACGTGGACCGCGGGTTCTGGCGCCGCCTCTTCGCCGAGCACCGGCGGGCCGTTCTGCGCCGCGGTCCGCCGAACCCCTGGGACCGAGCTCCGCACCCATTCAGCGGCCCGGCCGACGGCTTGGCAGCGCGCCTCGCCGCGCTGTCGCCGGCACAGGCCGAGGCGCTGCTCAGGAGTGCCCTTGGCGCGTGGCTTGGGTCGGGTGATAGCACAGCGTGGCGCGGCCCGGCTCACGCCTGGGGGCTTGGCCCGGCCGAGGCCCTGGGGCTGCTCGGCCCCTCCTCGGCAGAGGGCGCCGAGGAGGCGGCATCCGATCCGTGCAGGGGCGAGAGGACGCCCCTGCCCTTCTCCCTCCCGCTCCTTGAGCGCCTCGGCCGGCTGTTCGGGCTGAACGCCGCTCTCCTGTGGGGTCTCCCGGACGCTTCGTCGCGGGCAGCCTGGCTGGCGTCGGCGAACGCCCGCCTGGGCGACCTCCCTCCCCTGCAGCTCTTGCTCGGCGGCGAGATGGAGGGGCTCGTGCGGGTGCTGGAGGCGGCCCGCGCTGACCTTGTGTAGCGGCTGGATGAATGCTCCCCGGAAGTGCTGGCTGAAAATTCCTCAGTCCAGCGCGACTGCCTGTGCCCAAGGGCTCGCCCCGGGTCCCAGGCGGCGCCGGCCATGCCCCAGGATGCCGCCCGGCATCACGGGAGCAGCCGGTGGTCACCCTTGGGGAGCTCGTCATGATCCTGGACCTCGCCCGGCAGGGCCTGACCGTCTCGGCCATCGCTCGCCGTACTGGCCACGACCGCAAGACCATCCGCACCTACATTGCGCGCGGCCTGGAGCCGCCAGCGTACAAGCCGCGGCCG
>NZ_RCZP01000104.1 GCF_006438825.1 Muricoccus nepalensis | reverse complement strand
CGTCCGACTGCGGCAGGTCCATGCAGAAGAAGTGAACCTTCTGCCGAACCCCGCCGATCACCGCCTCCGCCTCGCCGAAGTCCACCTGCGCGTGACCCGGCGGGTGCGCCAGCGGCACGAACACCTCCCGCCCACGCGCCCGCTGCCGTCGCACGTGATCCTTGACCACCGTGTAGCCGCCGCCATAGCCGTGCTCGTCGCGCAGCCGCTCGAAAATCCGCTTGGCCGTGTGCTGCTGCTTGGGTGGCGCCGCCCGGTCCGCCTCCAGGATCGCCTCGATCACCGGTACCAGCGCCCCCAGCTTGGGCTTGTCGGGCGGCCGCGTCCGTACATACCCGGGCGGCGCCGAGTACCGGCACATCTTGGCCACCGTGTCCCGGCTCAGCCCGAAAACCCGGGCCGCCTCCCGCCGACTATGACCCTCGAGAAACACGAACCGCCGGACCGCCGCGTAGCTCTCCACCACGAACATCCCCCGGCGCCCCACCCTGATCCTTCAAGGTAGGCCGCCTGCACTGGCCGGGTTTTACGCCGCCCGCAGCCGCATCACGCCGCCGCTCCACTGGCCGACTTTCTCTCCGCCGTGCACACCTGCCCTACTGCAACACGGAGGCGATGAACCTGCACCTGGCCGAGATCGCCGCCACGGTGGCGCCAGGAGCGCACGCCGTCCTGCTGCTCGACCAAGCCGGATGGCACCTCTCCGACAGGGTCGCGGTTCCACCCAACATCACGCTCGCACCGCTGCCACCCAAGTGCCCCGAACTGAACGCCATGGAGAACGTCTGGCAGTTCATGCGCGACAACTGGCTCTCCAACCGGGTCTTCCAGTCCTACGACAACATCGTCGATCACTGCTGCGACGCTTGGAACAAGCTGACTGATCAGCCCTGGCGCATCATGTCCATCGGATTGCGCAACTGGGCATACAGGTCATGATCAGCGAGACTTGGTATAAGGAGACCTGTGCGCGGATGTGCGGGCAGGCGCGGGTTTCTTGCTATTCCTTGTGTTGGGCGCTCTCTAGGTGGCAGGTGTGCCCGAATGGCAGCGTGGTGCGGCCTGCTGGCGTGATGCAGGCAGGCTCCTCCTGTCTCAAGCGGCAGCGTGCAGCAGGGTGACCGTGCGCCGGAGATTGTAGGCGATGGCGGTGAGACGGGCTTGCAGTCCGGCTTTGGCCAGACCGAGCCACCGCATCCGCCGCAGGCCATAGGAGCGCTTGCAGGTGCCGCACACCTTTTCAATCCGACAGCGTATGCGCCGGACCCGGGCGTTGTGCTTCTTCAGCCGGGCGAGCGCCGCGGTCCCGCCCCAGGTACCCGTCTGCACGACCTGCGGCATGCCGCCACGCGCCCGGATGGCTTTCCAAGGCTTGTCGCCGTTGAAGGCGCTATCGGCATAGACGTTCCCCGCCTCGGGCGGCAGCACAGCTTCCAACTCAGCGGCGTCATGGATGTTGGCCGTGGTCACCTCCAAGCCGCGGATCAGGCCCGCACCTTCGTCGGTCGCCACATGCGCCTTGTAGCCGTGCACGGGCTTGCGGCGGCGATGCCCGGCCCAACGGTTTGACGTATACGTCAAACCGTCGTCCTTCTGGATGCTGGCCGAGGGGATCAGCGTCGCATCCACCAGCGTGCCGGTGCGCACCATCAAGCCCCTGGCTTCGAGTTGGCGGGTCACCGCCTCGAACAGCCCGTGGCCGAGGCTGCGCCGCACCAACTCCCGCCGGAACCGGACGAAGGTGGTGCGCTCGGGCGTCGGCTCGTGGGCAGCGAAGCCGCAGAACCGGCGGAAGCTGGTCCGGTCGTCCAACGCCTCGGCCAGCTTCACGTCCGAGAGGTCATACCAGGTGGCCAGCAACAAGCCACGGAAGAGAGCCAGCGGCGGCCAGCCACGTTCGCCCTTTGCCGCAGCCGAGATATCGGCCAAGTGACGATCCATCTCCGTCCAATCCAGCAAGGCGGCGAGTTCCACCAGCGGCAGTGCTGCTCGCGGCTCCGCCCGTGCGATGAGATCTTCCTGACCGATCCGCCGCCGCGCCATGTCGACCTCCCTGACCTTCCCCGTATGAGTGGACAGGGGTTACGGCCTACGCGGCCGCGGCGAGTTGCTCCATGTCGGCCGGTGTTTTGTAGCCGATGGCCGAATGAAGGCGCTGTCGATTGTAGAAGCTTTCGATGAAGGCGAAGAGGACGGATCGTGCGACCTGTCGGTTCAGGAACGGCCCGTCCTCCTCGAGTTCAGTCTTGAGGCTGCCGAAGAAGCTTTCCATGGGTGCGTTGTCCCAGCAATCACCTTTTCGGCTCATGGAGCAGAGCATGCCGTGCTTGGCGAGTAGGCGGCGGTAGTCGTGCGCAGCGTATTGGCTCCCGCGGTCCGAGTGCAGCAGCAGTTCCGGACCTGGTCGGCGGTTGGTGATTGCCATCTGCAGGGCAGCGATCGTCAGCTCCTGGGCCATGGTCTCGCGCATAGCCCAGCCGACCACCTTGCGTGAGAAGAGATCCAGCACGACGGCGAGATACACCCAGCCTTCACCGGTCGGTATGTACGTCATGTCCGCCAGCCACACCCTGTTGGGTCCGGAAGCGGTGAACTGGCGGTTCAGCAGGTTGGGAGCGACGGGGAAGCTGTGCTTGCTGTCGGTGGTCACCCGGAAGTGGCGTTTGGTCCGTACTCCGATGCCGTGCTGCCGCATCAGGCGCGCCACCCGGTTGCGGCCCACCCGCTGCCCCTCGGCTTGCAGGGCCGCATGGACCCGTGGACTGCCGTAGCGGCGTCGGCTCTCGGCATGCACACGGCGGATGTCCCCAAGCAAGGCCTGGTTGGCCTGCGAGCGGATGCTCTCGGACCGGCCCCTCCACGCATAGTAGCCGCTGGCGCTCACCTCCAGGACCGAGCACATCACCCGCACAAGGAACATCTCGCGATGGTCCTCGATGAAACGGAACCTCATCT
>NZ_RCZP01000103.1 GCF_006438825.1 Muricoccus nepalensis | reverse complement strand
GCGCGGATGGAGAGCCGGGCAAGATCGGTGTTGAAGGTCTGCAGCGCGGCCGGATCGCCGGCCGCGCCGCTCAGGAGCGGGGCGTCCTGGGCCACGTAGGCCGCCCAGGCCGCGGCGAAGGCGTCGTAGAGCCGCCGCTCCCCCGGGGAGGAGATGAGGGCCTCGTAGCGCGCGCGCAGCGCCTCGATGTCCGTGGCGAAGCCCGCCCGGCGACGAAGGGCATCGGCCCGGACCTCCGGCTCCGAGGTCATCAGCACCCGGGCGCCGTTCAGGCGGACGTGCGAGGTGGCGAAGCGCAACTCGCCCAGGACGCGCACGGAGGGCAGCCAGCGGTCGCGGATCTCGACGGCCGCGGTGTTGACCTGACGCAGCTGCCAGCCCGCGAAGCCGCCGAGCGAGGCCAGGGCGAGGAAGGAGAGGCCGAACGCCGCGATCAGCCGGTTCCTCAGCGAGGAGCGCAGGGCGGGCAGGGCCGGGAAGAACAGCATGGGGGATCTCATCCGACGGTCGGCTGGCAAGGGATGGCGCGCCGTCAACGGCGTGCCCCACAGCAACCTGACCCGGCCGGTATAATTTTCTATCAACCTGCTCGAGGCGGTGTCCCCGGATGTGTCACGGGCCGTTCCGTCATGCGCGGCCGGAGTGCTCGCGGCAGGGGCGTGCTGCGCCACGTTTGTGGGGCGCCTTTCATCCTCTACTTACCCGGGTGTGCCAGTCTGGGCCCACCGAGAGGGCCGCTACTTCCTAACACCGCTTCCTCCTGTGAATGGCCTGGGCTGGTGCGGCCGGCGAACGCTGCCGTGCCAGCCCCCCTCGGCCGAGAGGAGGGGGAGAGTGTCTCCTCCTTGAGCCGTCAGGCCGCGTTCAGTGGTGCAGGGATCAGGCGTCCGCCATCTGGCCGCGGAGCTGCTCGCTGGCCGCGTGCAGGGCATCCGCAACGAGCGCGCAGTGCCTTCTCTGCTCCTCACTCGGGAACGACAGAGGCGCGGCGCTCAGATGATCGCCGAGGCGCCCGCAGACCTCGTGGAGGGCCGCGCGGCGCTCGACGGGATCGTCGAGGCCGTCGAGGTGCATTTCAAGGCTTGCAAGCAGAGCCTGCTGAAGGTGCTGGCTCAGACCAAGCTGCCTGCGACCCACCACGAAGTACCTCCACCATTTAGCGTCGTGTCGTTACCATGACAGGATGACATAGTCCGTGATCACCGCCAGGGGAGGCTACAAAAGCTAACCTTCGCGCTTACAAACGCCATTCCGTGCTGATTCAGCGTCTTGGCCGGGTACCCTCGCACAGCGTCGTTGCCGCGATGTGGAAGCTTGCAACCAACGTGTTGAAGAAGTCTTGCTTCAATACGATCCGTTAAGGAGATTGGATATATCTTCAGTCCCCTGAAGAGCCCACCTCAACCCCGGCCCGAGTACCCCATCCATGTCGCTGCGCCTGACCTCCGACCGCCGCTTCCAGAGCGAACTGCGCTCGGTCCTGGCCACCCTGCAGTGCCTGTCGGACTACGCGGCCGAGCAGGGCGATGCGCCGTCCGCCGCCATCCTCGGCAACGCCGCCGGCCTCATGGAGCTGTCGCTCGTCGGTCCGGCAACCCACGCTCCCGTGCGCCCGCCCGTCCCCACCCGCGAGCAGTTCGAAGCCGCGCCGGCCTGAGGCTCTCCAAGGCGCGGCTCTCACCGCGGGACAGTGTCCTCGTAGGTCAGCACGGCGGACATCAGGCCGATCGCGCGGCGTAGCACGGTCAACATAGACCTCACCTCATCTCATTCGCTGGATTGGCCCTTAACCACCTCGCCCCGTCGCATTTCCGCAACGAACTGCAACGCGGAGGAGCGAGGTCCACTCTCACCCCTTCTCGGCCGCCTCCAGGCGGGTGAACTCGGCGTCGAACAGCGCCGCCAGGCGCGTCCGCAGCGCGATCCCCTTGACCGGGTCGTCCCGGACCGGCGCCTCCGCCAGCACCGTCTCCATCTGCCCGCGCAGCGTGCGGATCAGCGCCAGACGCTCGCCCGCCTCGGTACGCCGCAGCATCGCCTCCAGCGCCCCCGCGATGGAGGCGGCCACCAGGCGGTCAAGTTCATCCTCCGGTGGGTCGAACCCCTCGCTCATCGTTGCGGCCTTTCACGAAAGGTTTCGCGCCTCGTCTCCGCCCTTCCTGTTGCGGTCGTTCTAGGCTGCGATTTACCCTTCGTTTACCACTCGATCCGAGCGTTGCTGAAGCATAACGAAAACACAAAAAGGCAGGTTGTCTTAACAGGAGCGTCCCATGAGCGATCCCTGCCAGGGCCTGTCCCACGCCCGTCACCCGGAAGCGCGCCTGCAGCTCGCTCTTGCCACCACCCAGGCCCTGGCCGAGCACGCGCGGGCGCTGCACCTCACGGAGGCGGACGAGCTTCTCGCCGGCCTCCTCGCCCTCCTCCTGGCTCAGAGCGCCACCCACGAAGGCACCCCGTAGCGCTCACGGAGGCTCAGCCCCTCGGCCTCTCCGACGCGGCGGCGGGCGGACGTCCTAGCGTGATCACCAGCCCGAGCTGCGACCCGTAGCGCTCGAGCGCCTTGCTGCCCTTCGCCGGCACGGGAATGCTGCAGCTCCGGCAGTGGCCGATAAGCGCGGCAATAAGGTCGGCGCCGCCAAGCGTCACCTCCTGCGGCTTGGCCTTCTCCCCACCCGGCAGGGCGCGGTCCGAAAGGATCAGGATGGAGAAACTGATGGGCGCACCGGCCGGCGTCTCGGTCAGCCCGGCGCCCACGACCGTGCCGCTCGGCATCGCCATCCCGCGCGCCCGATGGTAGCTCGTGATCGCCTCCACCACCTCGGTCACCGAGAAGATGAGGTGGCGCAGTTCGGTCGGCATGGCTCTCGCTTCGACAACTTGTTCCGATTGCCACGGAGCGGCCGGGCGCTACCCTGGCGGCAGGACACCCAGGAGGGTCGAGATCGACCGCCTGAGGGCTCATACCGCCGAGCGGATGAACTGATGCGGTGGACGGCCCCTGAGCGGCATCGATGTGCCAGGCTCGCGGCTGTTGAGGTCAGCGAGCGAAGGGACCGTCCGCATGCAGGTTACCACCATCGGCTTGGACATCGCCAAGCGCGTGTTCCAGGCGCACGGCGTGGATGAGGCTGGCCGGGCCGTGCTACGGCGAAAGCTGCAGCGGGTCGAGGTGCTGACCTTCTTTCGAGGCCTGCCGCCCTGCCTTGTCGGCATCGAGGCGTGCGGCACGGCGCATCACTGGGCGCGCGAGATCCGGGC
>NZ_RCZP01000102.1 GCF_006438825.1 Muricoccus nepalensis | reverse complement strand
TGTTCCTACGCGTTACTCACCCGTCCGCCACTGACGATCCGAAAACCGCCCGTGCGACTTGCATGTGTTAAGCATGCCGCCAGCGTTCGCTCTGAGCCAGGATCAAACTCTCAAGTTCATCATGCCAATCACAGAGCAACCCAAAGGCCGCCCCATAACCAACACAACGCTCGATCAAGGCTCCGCTCACCACTCCCGATGACCCCATCGCCAACCCACCGTCATCGCCAAGGCGACAACCGGATCAGCTAAAAAGCCATCCATACTTCCAAAAGACCGATGCAATTTTGAAGGAACAGGGAACCCGAAGGTCCCATCGGCTTGCCCTGCCTTCCGCCCCGAAGCGTCGGAGAAGAAGCGAACCCGCCGTCTTGCTGGGGTGATATAGGCCGCTCTAGGCGCCGAGATCAACCCCTTTTTTCGTCCAGACCAAGAAGAAAATCCCCGGTCTTTCCAGAAGACGAAGATCGATCATTAAGATCTTTCTTCATCCTCCCCGCCACCACTCAGGCCCTAACTTATAAGGACCCCCGAGAATACTGGGCAATGCTTGCGTAAAGCTTGCCGAGACCTCGTGGTCACCCGCTAGTCTGGGAAACCTGCTTGAGAGCGGAGGCGGCAGATACTTCTCCCAGCGACCCGTGGCAAGTGGTGGCAGCCAGGATTTTAGGGCCGGTCAGCCTCCCTTGCCGCGGCGACACACGCGCCGGGTGTTGGGAAGAGGCGGCTCAGCCGCGCTCTGCCTCCGCCCGGCGACGGGCCGCAGCGCGCAGCCGGGCGGCGGTGGAGGCCCGCGCGGCCCGCTCCGGGGCAGGCCCGGCCTCGTCCCCGGCCGCCTCCGGCCGGCGGGAACGGCGCGTGGCGCCAGCGGGTACCGGGGCTTCCGTCCCCTCCACCCGCGCCCGGCGGCGCGCGGCGGCCAGCGGCGGCTCGGCGCGGGCCACGCCGCGCTCGAAGCGCGGCGCCACCTCCTCCTCGACGTAACGCGCCACCCGCGGGGTCCGCACCACCTCGCGAAAGGTGTCGAGGGGAACGTTGAGGAACTCTTCCGCCCCACCGCCCCGCCGCACTAGGCGCAGCGTCCCCGGCGCGGGCGGGTCGCCGCACCAGCGGGCCACGGCGAAGTCGGCGGAGGAGAGGGTGGAGCTGCTGCAGGTCTCCGCCCCCGCCGGCCCCGCCGCGGAAGCGAGGAGAAGGGAAAGGCCGAGGAGAAGGGAACGACTCATGCGATGCGGCTCTGCGATGGGCGCGGCGGCTTTACCCGCCCTTCCCGGCGCGGAACAGCCGGTCCGCCGCCTCAGGGCGGCGCGTGGCGCGGAAAAGCGCGCGGCGCTAGACACGCCTCACCGTGCCGGCCACGGCGCCCATCCCAATCTACCCCCACGCCACCCCGCGACAGGACCGCGACCCCGCCGATGCCCGGCCAGATCGTCATCACCGAGAAGACCAGCCAGGCGAAGGACGTCCGCGCCGCGGTCGGCGCCCGCTACGGCATGATCCTCCCGGCGGAGGGCCACCTCTTCGACCTCGTCGAGCCGGAGGAGGCCGTGCCGGAGTGGAAGCGCTGGTCCCCCATCCTTCTCCGGCCCGAGGGCCTCTACCGCACCAAGCCCGCCTCGGGCGGCAACAAGGCTTCCAAGCTGAAGGCGATCCGCGACGCGCTCCGCGGCGCCGAGACCGTCTGGCTCGCCACCGACTGCGACCGCGAGGGCCAGCTCATCGGCCAGGAGATCCTGGAGCACCTGAAGTACCGCGGCCGCGTCATGCGCGTGATCTTCACCGCCCAGGACCCGCAGACCATCCGCGACGCCTTCGCCCGGGCCCGCCCGAACGCCGAGTTCGCCCGCCTCTACGCCGCGGCCGTCGCGCGCCGCCAGGCGGACCAGATCTACAACCTCTCCCTTACCCGCACCGCGACCGTCACCCTCGCCCGCGGGGCCCGCGCGGTGATCGGCGTCGGCCGCGTGAAGACGCCGACGCTGGCCATCGTCTGCCGGCGCGAGCTCGAGATCCGAAACTTCGTCCCCCAGGCCTATTTCGAGGTCGTCGCCACCGCCGAGGCCGCCGCGGGCTCCCTCCGCCTCCGCCACGCGCCGAAGGAAAGGATCCTCAAGCGGGAGGACGCGGAGGCGATCGCCGCCCTGGCCGAGGGCTTCGAGGGCCCGCTTGCCGTCCGCGTGGAGGACAAGCGCCAGGGACCGCCCCGGCTCCACGACCTTCCCTCCCTCCAGAAGCTCTGCGGCTCCCGCTTCGGCTGGTCGGCGGCCCACACGCTGGAGGTGGCGCAGCAGCTCTACGACGGCGAGGGCAAGAAGGTCATCACCTACCCCCGCGCCGAGACGCGCTACCTGCCCGAGAGCCTCATCCCGGACGTGCCGCGCATCGTGGCCGGGCTGCGCGTCGGCCGCGCCTTCGCCGAGGTGCCGGTGCCCGATCCCCCCGTCGTCCGCCGCGGGGCCTCCGGCCACTTCCACGACAAGGGCCTGGCCGGCGCCAGCCACCACGCCGTCATCCCCAACGTGAACACGGTCGACACGCTCCGCGCCGCCTGGCCACGCCTGACGGCCGACGAGCGCAAGCTCTTCGACGTCATCGCGCGCTCCTACCTCGCCGCCGTGATGCCGGACTTCCGCTACCGGCAGACCACCGTCACGATGGACGTCCGCGGCCATCCCTTCCGCGCCGCCGGCCGCCAGCCGATCGAGCTCGGCTGGCGCGCGGCCTTCCCCAACTGGCAGCCGGCCGACGAGCGCGGCGAGGACGCGCAGCTCCTTCCGCCCCTGCGGGACGGCGAGCCCGCGCGGCTGCACGACGCGGCGGTGGAGGCCAAGGAGACCCGCCCGCCGCCCCGCTACAACGAGGGCACGCTGATCGAGGCCATGCAGAACGCCTGGCGCTTCGTGGAGGACGAGGCGCTGCAGGAGCGGCTGAAGGAGGCCAAGGGCATCGGCACCCCCGCGACCCGCGCCGAGATCATCCGCGGCCTGAAGGCGCAGGAGTTCCTCGTGGCCGACGGCAAGAACATCGTGCCCACCGAGCGCGGCCTCTCCCTCCACGCCGTGCTCGAGCGCGCCGACCCCGCCCTTGTCGACCCCGGCGTTACCGCGCAGATGGAGCGCCTGCTGGACGAGGTGCTGGTCGGCCAGCAAGAGATGATGGGCGCCATCGACGCCGTCTGCGCCCAGGCGAGCCGCATCATCGGCCGCCTGCAGGAGGCCCCCGCCGTCGACCCCGCCCTGCTCGGAGGCGCCCGGCGCGGCGGCGGCGCGGACCGCCCGCCCACCCCCGCGATGAAGAGCTTCGTGGACAGCCTGGCCCGGCAGAAGGGCATCAAGCCGCCCCGGGGCTACACCACCTCCGGCGCCGCCTGCCGCGCCTTCCTCGACGAGCACGCGGGCAAGCGGGCCGCGGCCCCGCCGGGCGGCGAGGCGCCGGGCGACGCCGCCCCGCCGCGCCCGGCTCCCGCGCGGCGCCGGGCCGCCCGCCCCGCCGCGGCGAAGCCC
>NZ_RCZP01000101.1 GCF_006438825.1 Muricoccus nepalensis | reverse complement strand
TGGCCATCCGGGTGGGTCGCCAGCTCAGGGCCGCCGACGTCATCGACGTGCTGTCCGACCTGTTCATCCTGCGCGGTACGCCCGGCCATGTTCGTTCGGACAACGGGCCCGAGTTCGCCGCCACGGCCGTGAAGGGCTGGATCACCGGCGTGGGTGCGAAGACAGCGTTCATCGAGCCCGGCAGCCCTTGGGAGAACGGCTACGTGGAGAGCTTTAACGGCAAGCTCCGGGACGAACTGCTCAACGCCGAGGTGTTCAACACGCTGGCCGAGGCCAAGGTCCTCATCGAGCAATGGCGCCGCCACTACAACACCGTCCGCCCGCACTCCTCGCTGCGCTACCGACCGCCCGCGCCAGAGGTCGTCCTGACGCACCTCGGCAGGCCACCACACGGCCAAACCGCCCACGCCTCGGCCCAGCTCCTGCCCATGCGCCATTAACATCCGACCCGGTGCACCTCGTGGGGGCTTGTCACCAGCACCCTGCAGCCGGCGAGGTCGGCAAGTGGATCGACAAAGCGGTGCATGGCACGCCTAGCTCTGGGACGATCGGGCGCATGGAGCTACTGCGGCACTGGACCGGCTGCCGTCGGACAAGCGGCGGATGCTGCTGCTCTTCGCGCAGGAGATGAGCCAGGCGGAGCAGGCGTCGGAGAGCTCCATGGACGACTGAGGTAGTTCCGGCGCCGGCCAGGATTTGGCAGCATAAGAACGCCTAACAGAACCGCCGAATTTGGTTGAGGCAGACCAGGGCGCAGGCGAGTGTTGTGAACGCCAGGTGGATGTCGGCGCGGTGCTCGTATCGAATGGTCAGGCGGCGAAAGCGGGCAAGCCAGGCGAAGGTGCGCTCGACAACCCAGCGGTGTCGTCCGAGGTGGGTGCTGCTCTCGACGCCACGGCGAGCGATGCGTGGGGTGACACTGCGAGCGCGGCACTCCTGGCGGCAGCGGCGATGGTCATAAGCCTTGTCGGCGTGGAGCTTGCCGGGTCTGCGACGAGGACGGCCTCGATGGCCAGTCCGGATGGGCGGAACGGCATCCAGGGTCGGAGCCAGCATGCGGCTGTCGTGGCGATTGGCTCCACTCAGTGTCAGGCCGAGCGGCGTGCCGCGGGCGTCCGTGACAAGGTGGCGCTTGGTGCCCGGCTTGCCGCGATCCGTCGGGTTCGGTCCAACCGCCTCGCCCCCTTTTTGGCCGCGATGCTGGCGCTGTCGAGCGCCGCCCGGCGCCAGTCGATCCTCCCGGCTGCCTGGAGGCGCTCCAGCAAGGCCCGGTGCAGGGCAGCCCAGACACCGGCTTCCTGCCAGTCCCGGAGCCTGCGCCAGCAGCTCATCCCCGAGCCGCAGCCCATCTCCGCCGGCAGCATCTCCCAGGGCAGGCCAGACCTCAGGACGAACAGAATGCCGGTGAGCGCCGCTCGGTCCGGCAGCCGCGGCCGGCTACCCCTGGGCTTGGGCCGCTCACGTGGCAGCAGCGGCTCGATCGCTGCCCAGAGATCATCCGAAACAAGGGGCTTTGCCATGCCCCATAGAACGCTCAACAGCCGGTTTCGTTAGGCGTTCTTAGACTATGGCCAGCCGCATGACTCCGATCCCTCCACCACCACCCATGGACATCCACCCTGGCCAACGCTTCTCCCTCTGTAAGGAGGCCGTCGCCCCGGTCCTGGCGGGCTTGGCATCCGAGGCTCAGGATGCCGGCTGGCACGAGCGCGAGGTGGTCGTGGCGGTCATGACCTGGGCAGCGACGCGGGCCGCGATGATCGATGGCGGTGAGGCCGTCACGGAAGCTCTCATGCGCTCGCTCAGCGCCGCCCGCGGGCAAGGGGGATGAGCAAGGGTAAGGACACTCCCCGGCTCGCCCGTTATGAGGTCGGCATCGACAGCTATAGGGCCGCAAGGATCCTCATCGACAAGCATGGGGCGGAAGCGGCAGCCACTGCCAACCGGCGCATGCAGGAGCTGGTGGACCTGGGTGATCAGGACGGGGCGACCACCTGGGCCGACATCCTCTTCGCCATCGGTGAGATACAGCGGGGACCACGTCCAGGAGACGCCTGGAACTAAACCGGGCTAGTGGCAGGCGCCTGCAACAAGCACTCCGCTCACCAGGCGACACCCTCAACTTCAAGTTATTCTGCGAGTCTTTGTCACAGCCATGGGTTGCGGCGCGATCTTTGTTTGATAGCCTCGTCTTCCAGGCAGTTCGGAACGGACAGCCACGGCAGAAGGCTTGCTATCGCGCATGTCGCAGATGCTGCGAGATCAAATCGCTAAACTGCACGCTGAGGCTCAAAGCTGTCGTGAGGTCGCTTTGCAAATGAGCCTCCGGGTTGCCGCAGAGGCTCTATTGGAGACAGCCAGAGCCTTTGAGCGCCAAGCCGCAACGCTAGAGAACCTGTGTGAACCGCCGAAGTCCGAAGCCGACATGAAGACTTAGGTTCGCAACCTATCCTCCTTACGAGGTCAGGCCACGCGGCTCGCGGGCCGGAGCAGATTCGTCAGTCGAAGTGAGGGGCAGCGGGCGCACGGTCGTGACGCAGAGACCGCCCAGCAGGATCAGAGAACCATCCCTTCCTGCCGAGCGGCCCCACGTCACAGCGTCTAGCGATCAACCAGGCTGCAAGGCCAACCCTTTGCGAGAGAGCGGCTGACGCTAGAGCCTACGCATACCGTAGCTGATTCGCAACGAAAGATGTTTGGGTAGGCGGAGGCTCACCGGAAGCTCACCGGCTGTCCCGATCCGGACGGGCGCGAGGATCAGGACGGCGAAGTACTGCCGGAAATCTCACAGGAACATGGAGCCTCGTTCAACATCATATCGTTACGACTTGCGGCTATGGTTCAAGCCCAGCCTAGGCAAGGGAGGGGGATGATGGTCTGGGGTATTCTCGGCAGCATCACCGCGAGTGGTGTCCTATTCGGCGCTCTGTCAGCACTGCAGTTCCTCTTGAATTAGCCCGGCCCAGGCAGCGTCACCGGCGTCGAGCCAGGCATCGATGGCTGCAGTAATCAGCGGGAGGTGCACTGCCTCGTGCCAAGCATCACTCCCACAGCCTGGAAAGCCCGACAGGAAGAACCAGTACCGCGTGGAGCTCGCATTTGCGTGGATCTCTGCTCCTCGGTATGCGTAGACGCTACCGCCCCACCGACCCAAATCTCCCCGCAGCACCAGCTCACCTTGCTGGGGAGAGGTGATTAGTAGGTGGCCATCACCAAACGCTGGCTCGACATCCAACTTGCTCAACAGGGTCAAACGAATGTCTCCAGTGGAGCTAGTCTAATTCTACAGTTGAGCTTTCATGCGAGCCTCGCGCTGACTGCGGCGCCAGTGACATGTTCTGGCGATCGCCTGATGTAGGCGTCGCCAGAGGGACCATTTGAAGAGGCGGTCCAGCACGAGGCCAGCGGCGCGTCGGAGGTCGCTGATGAGATGGCGGATCTCGCCGGTGCTGAAGTCGACTGGAGAGGGGGTTTGCTGGTCCCCCTTTTTTGCCGCGAGGCGGCGTTGAGCCTCACGCGCATGCCGGCGAGAAAGGCCAGAGCAAGCATGGCCAGTGTGATGTGCCGGTACCATCCGTG
>NZ_RCZP01000100.1 GCF_006438825.1 Muricoccus nepalensis | reverse complement strand
CCAAGCAGCGTCGCAGGGTCGAGCCGCTGGCCTTCTCCGTTGTCGCCCGAAGGCCGCGCCATGGCGTGCCCTCGCGCAGAAACACCCGCAGGGTAGCCAGCACCCGCACAGTGGACGCAGGCGGGTGGCCGCGTCCGCGAGAGCGGCGCCCTTCGCAGCACTCCATCGCCGTCGCGATCAGCCCTAGGATCCTTCTGTCCACCTGTCCCTCCGCACCAAAGCCGCACAGGTGGGAAGATGGTCAGCAGGCCGCCGAAACAGGGTTCCTCAACTCATGGTAGTAGTGAAAACCACCTCTAAGGCATCTTTCAGTCTTGCTTCTAGTTGAGCATGACGTTGATCAAGAGCTTCAAGACGGGCGCAAATAGTGCCTGGGCTAAGTTGTCTAGCCAACGTCCTCTCCCGTTCTGGTTGTGGCAATCAAATTATAAGTTTGATCGTCTGCCAAGCGCTTCATGGCATCTCTGTTACAAGAACCCGTGAGCCCGAGTGATGGGAACCGTCGCTGGCGAACCACAGCAACCGCGGGTGGCAGGACGATAGGCAGAAAGCCGCAACCTCGGTTCTGCCAGGAGGATCTACTGCTGGGAGGTCCGTGAGCCCAAATGCAAGCCTCCCCGTCGTTCGTGTTGCTGACCTCGCAGGCTGGCCGCAGCGCGGGCCGGCGCGCAACGCCCGCTCGGACCAGCTCTCCCGCCGTGCCAGGGTGCTATCCCTCGCCGGCGAGGCGGAGCAGGGCGTTGACGAGGTCCCAGGCCCAGGGCTCGGCCATGGTGTCGTGGATGTTCTCGAAACTGTCCCAGAAGGTTGCCTCGAGCTTGGCGGCACGCGCCTTGGCGATCAGGCCGGCCAGCGTCTGTGGCTGGGCCGCGCTGATGGCGTCGCGGTTGCTCTCGTAGGCGCACCAGGCGGGACCGTCGTCCTCCTCGTCGGGCAACGCCTTCACCGCCTCCAGGCAGGCCAGGTGGTCGGCGCAGCGGCGGATCAGCTCGTGGTCGGGGTTGCCGTTCGCCGCGGCGGCGGCGGCATAGGGGAGGGTGGGGACGAGGGGCGCGGTCCAGGAGCGCCGGTCGAGGCCGAAGGCGCCGCGCCCCGGCGCCGGGTCGGCGGCAGAGGGCGCGTCAGCCATGACCCGATCTCCTGAGTGCGAGGCGCTTTCGTCGTCGGAGGGGCGTCAGGTTCTCCGCCTGGGGCAGACACGGGGGCTGAGCCTGGACCGACGGTGCAACCACAGAGAGCCTCGTTGGCGAGAGAATCGGCGATAGATCCAACCGGAGGTTGAAGTGTAATCGTTATCGACCCATAAGGGAAAGGTCGGAACGACCCGTCCTGCCAATGGTTCAGGAGAAGGAGCCCGCCCATGCCCGTGCACGGCACACCCGACCAGCTCGTGGGGGTCTTGCGGGAGACCGTCGTCTCGCTCGTGCGCCGGGACGGCCCCGACCTTTCGGCGCGCCAGCTCGGCGTGTTCCTGACGGTCTACCTCGGCGAGGGGCCGCACACCGTGCGCGGCCTGGCCGCGTCGCTCAACGTCTCCAAGCCCGCCATCACGCGCGCGCTGGACCGCCTGGGCGAGCTCGACTTCGCCCGCCGCAAGACCGACCCCCGGGACCGCCGCTCCGTCCTCGTCCAGCGCACCGTCAAAGGCGCCGCCCTCCTGCGCGAGATCCACACCATCATGGGCGAGGCCGCCGCGTCGGAGGGGATGGCGGGCGATGTGCCGCTCCCGCAGGCAGAAGCCGTCTCCCCAACGGTGCACCCCCTCCGGGCGATCTAAGTGACCGTTTGAGAATGGCTTGGCGCGGCGCGGGCGAGGTGATTCAAGCTCGGGATGTGGACCCGAGAGACGCGCCGCCGGATGGCCGAACTTGCCCGCAAGACGAAGCGCTACCCGTCTGACCTGACGGACGAGGAGTGGCGGCGGATCGAGCCGCTGATGCCGAAACCGCCGAGGCGGGGCAGGAAGCCCTCGGTGGACCTGCGCGAGGTGCTGAACGCGATCCGCTATCTGGCACGCTCGGGCGGTGGCTGGCGGATGCTGCCGGTCCACTTCGGGCCCTGGCAGACGGTGTACTGGTGGTTCCGGCGCTTCGTCCGGCGTCTGCTGTTCCGGACGATCCACGATGTGTCCTTGATGCTGGACCGCGAGGCGGCGGGGCGGGCTTGAGCCGCAAAGCGGATCAAGGCCCAACGGGCGGCGTGCTGGACAGCCAGACGGTCAAGGCACCCTTTGCCAGGGTGCGCGGCTACGACGGGGGCAAGCGCATTGTCGGACGCAAGCGTCACGTCGCCGTGGACACGGAGGGGCGGCTGCTGATGGTGAACCTCACGCCTGCCGACGTCTCGGACAGCGCGGGCGCACAGACGATCCTGGCCGCTGTCCGGAAGCGCTGGCCCTGGCTGAAGCACCTCTTCGCCGACGCGGGCTACGACCGCACGAAGCTGATGGACAAGGCGGCCTTCCTCGACTTCGTCGTCGAGATCGTCCGGCGTTCCGACCAGCAGGGCTTCCGCGTCCTCCCACGCCGCTGGGTCGTGGAGCGCACCTTCGGCTGGATGATCCGCTGGCGCCGCCTCGTGCGGGACTACGAGCGACGCCTCGACGTGTCCGAAGCCATGATCCACGTCGCCATGGGCGCCCTCCTCCTCCGCAAGGTCGCCCACCGCTGAATTCTCAAACAGTCACTAATACTGCCGAGCAGATGTTCCGATCCGTCCAGACCCGCCACAGGCGAAGGACTGAAGCCGTGTCTGCAAGGCAGGGACCAGCTGACGATGTGTCAGGACATAGGCGCGCCGGTATAAGAGCGCCGCCTGAGCGGCACGGATCTGTTCGCGTCAGCTCAGGAGGAACTGCAGCAGAAAGACGAGAGCGATCATCGCCCCGCTGGCGGCGATGCCGATAGGAACGATCGGGCTCATCGTTGTCTCCTGAACCGCTGAAGGTGGCTCGCCGCCCGACGGTCAGGCCGCCCGGATGCCGGCCAGGAAGCCGTTCACCTGGCCGCGGAGGGTCTCGGCCCGTTGCGAGAGGTCGCCGGCGGCGGTCCGCACCTGCGTGGCCACCTCGCCGGTCTGCTGCGCCCCTTCCGTGACCCCCGTCGTCAGGCGGTTGACCGCCTGCGTGCCGGAGGCCGCCTCCGTCACCGCGCGCCCGATCGCGCGCGTCGCCGCCGATTGCTCCTCGGCCGCGGCGGCCACCCCCTGGGTCAGGCCATCCATCCGCTCGATGGTTCCCGCGATGCCGCGGATCGCCTCCACCGCCCGCACGGCCTCCGCCTGCATGGCCGAGATCTGCGCGCCGATCTCGTCCGTGGCCTTCGAGGTCTGCTGGGCGAGCTGCTTCACCTCCGCCGCCACCACGGCAAAGCCCCGCCCGGCCTCGCCGGCGCGCGCCGCCTCGATGGTGGCGTTGAGCGCCAGAAGGTTCGTCTGCTCCGCGATGGCGGAGATCAGCCTCACCACGTCGTCGATCCGGGTCGCCGCCTGCGCCAGCCCGCCGACGGCCGCGTCCGTCGCCCGCGCGTCCTCGGACGCCTGCCGGGCCACCCGCGCGCTCTCGCTCACCTGGCGCGCCACCTCGGCGATCGAGGCCGCCATCTCCGCCGCGCTCGACGCCACGGTGTCGACGTTGGTGCTCGCCTGGCCGGACGCGCTGGCGAGGGAGGCCGCGCGCTCGCTGCCCCCGGCCG
>NZ_RCZP01000010.1 GCF_006438825.1 Muricoccus nepalensis | reverse complement strand
GGTGCCGGGCGCGGCCGGGGCGGTGGCGCGGCGGGCGGCGGCGTGGTGGGCGGGGGGGCGACCGGCGGCGGCAGGGGCAGCTCGGCCGCGGCCTCGTCGGGCGGCGGGAGGGGCTCGGGCGGCGGCTCGGCCACGGGAGGCTCAGGCAACGGTGGCTCGGGCAGCGGTGGCTCAGGCCTGGGCTCGGCCATCGCGGGCGCGTCGGGCAGCGGCTCGGCGACCGGCTCCGGCGGCGGGGCCTCGGTGACGGGCGGGGGCTCGGCCGGCGCGAGTTCCGGCGGCGCGGACTCGGCCACGGGCGGCGGGGCCGCGGCCTCGGGAAGCGGCTCGGGGGCGGGCTCGGGCGCCGGCTCCGGGGCGGGCTCCGTCTCCATCTCCACCGCGATCAGGGCGGGCGGCGGCAGCGGCTCGTAGGTCAGCACCAGCGCCAGCGCGCCGAGGTGCAGCAGGGCGGAGACCCCCCAGGCGAGCGGGCGGACGACCCGCCGCCAGCCCCGGCGCGGCGGCGCGGGCGGCGCCGCGGCGGCGGTCGCCAGGGCGGCCTCGAGCAGGCCGTGCGGGGGGGCGGGGAGCGGGGCGGCGCGCGGCCGCTCGGCGAGGAGGCTGTCCACCGGCCGCCGCTCAGCGCGCCGCGGGGGCCGGCTCGGCCTCGGCGATGAGCGAGACGCGGGTGATCCCGGCCTGGGTGACGCGGCCCATCACCCGCAGCACGTCGCCATAAGGCACGCTGCGGTCGCCGCGGACATGGACGGGCGCCTCCGGGTCGGCCTCGTGCAGCGCCTGCAGGCGCCGGGCCAGCGCCTCCTCCGTCACCTCCTCCTCGCGGATGAAGACGTGGTTCCCGGGCGCCACCGTCAGCACCAGCGGCGGGTTGGAGGAGGCGGCGCGGGCCGCCGCGCTGCGGGGCAGGTTCACGGGCACGCCGACCGTCATCAGCGGCGCGGCCACCATGAAGACGATGAGCAGCACGAGCATGACGTCCACCAGGGGCGTCACGTTCATCTCCGCCATGGGCGAGGCGTCGTCGTCGTCCTCGCCCGCGCCGCCGCCGAGGAGCATGGCCATCCGGCGCTACTCCGCCGCCTGGGCGAGCGCGCCGTGGCGGCCGCGCCCGGCGCTCTCCGGCCCGATGGCCGGCGCCCCGGCCGGGAAGCCCGCCTCCCGCGCCGGCGCCGGGCGGCGCGCCATGCCGGCCGCGAGGGCCGCGATGGAGGCCACCGCCCCCTGGCGGATGCGCGCGAAGGTCACGACGAAGCGGTTGTAGGCCATCACGGCGGGGATGGCGGCGGCCAGGCCGATGGCCGTCGCGAAGAGCGCCTCCGCGATGCCCGGCGCCACCACCGCGAGGCTCGTGTCCCCGCTCGCCGCGATGCCGGAGAAGGAGTTCATGATGCCCCAGACCGTGCCGAACAGCCCGACGAAGGGGCCGACGGCGCCGATGGTGGCCAGCAGCGGCAGCCCGGGCTCGGCGGCGCGCAGCGCCGCGGTCAGGGGCGCGCGCATGGCCGCCTCGATCCGCTGGCGGTACTCGCCGCGGCTCTCGGAGGGGTCGCGCCCCTCGTGCCACTCGCGGGCACCGGCCCGGATCGCCTCCGCGGCCATCCCCTCGGCGGGCGGGGTGCCGCCGGCGGCGGCCTCGGCCAGGCGGCGGGCCTCGGCGCGCAGGCGGCGGGCGGCGGCGATCTTCTCGATGATGATTCCCCAGCAGGCGACCGAGGCGAGGGCGAGGAGGACCATCACCGCCTTCACCACCACGTCCGCCTGCAGGAACAGCGCGAGGGGGGAGAGGTCGTGGCCGCCGGTGGGGTTCATCGTCGCTCGTCCCTCGTCTGTCCTGCCCCGGCCCGCCCGGCAGGGGCCGGTCCTGGCCGGCCGAGGGGGTCTCCCGCAGCCGGAGGCCGCGTGCTTACCGCAGGCGGGCCCGGGCCGCAACGCGGTTGAGAACAATTTGCATTTGATTCGGTGCCGCGCCCCCGCCCCCAACTCCCCGTGATGCGCCGGGCGGCGCGCATCCGTCCGCCGCCGCCCGCGTAGAAGCCCCGTGCTGAATCCGGGGCAGGTCCCCTGCCCCGGGCACGCCGCATGGGAAGGAAGCGCGCCATGGCCGACCTGCCGAAGATCGATATCGAGGGCTCGACCGAGCCGGCGGTCGCCCTCGCCCTGCTCCGCATCATCATGGACGCGACGAGGGACAAGGAGACCCACGACCGCGACTGGATCCTCTCGACCTACGCGGACTGCCTGGCCGTCGTCGGCGGCGCCGAGATCGACTACGGCGAGGACGACGAGGAGAAGATCGAGGACGCCTGAGCGCCCCTGCCAGGCCGGGGCCGAGGGTTGCCGCGCGGGTCCGTCGGGGGCAGCTTGCGCCCGGGAACGGCCCGCAAGCGGCCAGGGAACGGGGGACGCGCGACATGGCGGATGGCGGGACGGGCACGGGCGCGCCGGCGGGCTTCTCCTCCCCCGGCTTCTCCTCGCTGGCCCCCATGCTCTCGCCGCGGAGCGTCGCGGTCATCGGCGCCTCGGACGACCCCACGCGCATCGGCGGGCGCCCCCTCTCCTACATGATCTCCCGCGGCTTCGCGGGCCCGGTCTGGCCGGTGAACCCCAAGCGCGACCGCGTGCAGGGCCTGGCCGCCTTCCCCGACGTGGACGCGCTGCCGGGCGTGCCCGACGCCGCCATCGTCGCCGTGCCCGGCGCGCTGGCCGAGGCGGCGGTGGAGGCGCTCGGGCGGCGCGGCTGCCCGGCCGCCATCGTCTTCACCGCCGGCTACGCGGAGGTGGACGAGGCCGGGCAGGCGGCCCAGGCGCGGCTCGTCTCCATCGCGCGCGGCCACGGGATGCGGCTGCTGGGCCCCAACTGCCTCGGCCTGTTCAACGCGCCCCTCGGCTACTTCCCGATCTTCACCGCCTCCTTCGAGAACGGCTGGCCCGCCGAGCCCCTGCCCGGCCGCGGGCGCGTCGGCATCGCCAGCCAGTCCGGCGCCTACGGCACGCACCTCTTCGGCGCGGCCCGCAACCGCGGCATCGCGACCCCCGTGGTGGTCACCACCGGCAACGAGGCCGAGGTGACGCTCGGCGACGTCATCGGCTGGATGGCCGAGGACGACGGCATCGAGGTGATCGCCGCCTATTCCGAGGGCGTGCGCGAGGGCCCGCGCTTCCTGGAGGCGCTGGAGGCGGCGCGGCGGGCACGAAAGCCGGTCGTGATGATGAAGGTCGGCCGCTCCGCGCTCGGCGCCCACGCCGCCCGCTCCCACACCGCGAGCATCGCCGGCGACGACGCGGTGACGGGCGCGGTGCTCGAGGAGTTCGGCGTCCACCGCGCCCGCAACACCGAGGAGATGCTCGACGTCGCCTACGCCGCGACGCCCCGCATCTACCCCGCGCGCAACACGCTCGGCGTCGTCTCCATCTCTGGCGGCGCGGGGGTGATGATCTCGGACGCGGCGGAGGAGCAGGCGATGCCCATGCCGCCCATGCCCGAGGACGCGCAGGAGCGGCTTCGCGTCCTCATCCCCTACTGCAACCCCGCCAACCCCGTGGACTGCACCGCGCAGGTCTTCAACGACATGACCCTCGTCGGCGCCTTCGCCCGCGCCATGGTCGAGGACGGCGGCTACACGAGCCTCATCGCCTTCTTCACCCAGGTCGGCGCCTCGCCCTCGCTGGCGGCCAAGCTCCGCGCGCAGCTCAACGCCGTGCGGGCGGACCACCCGGACCGCCTCTGGGTGCTGAGCGTGCTGGCGCCCCCCGAGCGCGTGCGGGAATACGAGGCCGACGGCTATCTCGTCTTCGAGGACCCCTCCCGCGCCGTGGTGGCGCTGGCCGCCCAGGGCCGCTTCGGCGCCGCCTTCGCCCGCCCCCCGCGCGCCGCCGTGCCGCTCCCCACGGTGACCCTCCCCGCCGAGGCGCCCGACGAGGCCGGCGCCAAGCGCCTGCTGGAGGAAGCGGGCCTTCCCGCCGTGCCCGAGGCCGCGACCGCCGGCGTGGAGGAGGCGGTGGAGGCCGCGCGGCGCATCGGCTTCCCCGTGGTGATGAAGCTTCTCTCGCCCGACATCCTCCACAAGTCCGAGGTCGGCGGCGTGCTGCTCGGGGTCGCGGACGAGGCCGCGGTGCGCGCCGGGCACGCGCGGCTGATGGCCAACGCCGCCGCCAACGCGCCGAGCGCCCGCGTCACCGGCATCCTCGTCGCCCGCCAGGTCAGCGGCGCGGTGGAGGTCGCGCTCGGCATCGCCCGCGACCCGGTTTTCGGCCCCGTGGCCATGGTGGGGCTCGGCGGCGTCTTCATCGAGGTGCTGCGCGACGTGGCGCTGCGCCGCTGCCCCGTGGACGTGACGGAGGCCGAGGCGATGATCCGCTCGCTCCGCGGCTTCCCGCTGCTCGACGGCGCGCGCGGGCGGCCGCGGGCGGACGTGCCGGCCCTGGCCCGCGCCCTCTCCGCCCTCTCGGCCTTCGCCGCCGCGGCGGGGGAGCGGCTGGCCTCGGTGGACGTGAACCCCGTGCTGGTCCTGCCGGAGGGGGAGGGCGCCTTCGCGGCGGACGCGGTGATCGAGCTCGGCTAGGGCGCCGGCCTTGCCCCCCTCCCTTCCCCGGGCGCAATTTCCCCCCATGCAGGACCCCACCCCCCGCGTGATCCCCCGCGTGATCCCTGGCCGCCCCGTCATCGTCTTCGACACCGAGACCACCGGCTGCACCCGCGACGACCGCGTGGTCTCCCTCGGCGCCGTGCGGCTGGATGCCGTGCTGGAGCCCGAGGCCACGCTGCACCTCGTCTTCGCGCCGGGAATCCGCTGCCACTTCGGCGCCTACCGCGTGCACGGCCTGTCGGACGCCTACCTCGCGCGCCAGGCGCCGTTCTCCGCCCACGCCGCGGAGGTCGCGGATTTCTTCGGCGGCGCGGTGGGCTGCGCGCACAACCTCTCCTTCGACCGCCGGATGCTCGGCGGCGAGTTCGAGCGCCTGGAGCTTCCCCATCCCTGGGAGGGCGAGTTCTGCACCACGCTCGCCTGGCGCCGGCACCGCCCCGGGGAGCGCTCCGGCCTCGCCCACGCCTCCGCCGCCTGCGGCCTCGCGCGCGAGACGGCGTTGCACGGCGCGCTGGAGGACGCCTGGCTCGCCGCCAACCTGCTGCGCGCCCTGCACGGGCTCGACCCCGCGCCGATGCGCCTGCACGGCTTCACGAATGACCTGACGGGGGAGATGGCCGCGTGATCGGCGCGCGCGCGGAGCGGTTCCGGGCGCTGCACGACGCCGGCTGCTTCGCCCTGCCCAACGCCTGGGACGCCGGCAGCGCGCGCCTGATGGCGGGCCTCGGCTTCGAGGCCGTGGCGACGACCTCCGCCGGCCTCGCCTTCCACCTCGGGCGGCGGGACGGCGAGGCGGCGGTGACGCGCGCGGAGGCGCTCGGGAACGCGCGCGCCCTCATCGCCGCGGTGGACCTCCCCGTCTCGGCCGACCTCGAGGACGGCTTCGGCCCCTCGCCGGAGGAGGTCGCGGCCACGGTGACCGCGGCGGCGCAGGCCGGGCTCTGCGGCTGCACCATCGAGGACACGACGGCCGACCCCGCGCGCCCCATCCACGACTTCGACGCCGCCGTGGCCCGCGTGGCCGCCGCCGTGCAGGCCACGCGGGCCGCGCCGCACCCCTTCGTGCTGACCGCCCGCGCCGAGAACTTCCTCCACGGCCGCCCCGACCTCGACGACACGCTGCGCCGCCTCGCGGCCTTCGCCGAGGCCGGCGCGAGCTGCCTCTACGCGCCGGGCCTGCCCGACGAGAGCGCGATCCGCGCCGTGGTGCGAGCGGTCGCGCCCCGCCCGGTGAACGTGCTCATCGGCCCCCGCAGCGGCGCGGTGCCGCTCGACCGCCTAGCCGCCCTCGGCGTGCGCCGGGTCAGCGTCGGCGGCGCCCTCGCCCGCGCGGCCTACGGCGCGGCGCTGGAGGCCGGGCGGGCGCTCGCGCGCGGCGACATGGCCGCCATTGCCGCGCTGACCCCCTACGGCGAGATCGCGCCCCACATGCGTTCAGGAGAGAGACCGACGTGATCGACAAGATCGTCCGCGACATGGCGGCCGCGATGGAGGGCGTGCGCGACGGCAGCACGGTGCTGATCGGCGGCTTCGGCGCGGCCGGCCAGCCCGACGACCTCATCGACGGGCTGATCGAGCAGGGCGCGAAGGACCTCACCGTCGTCTGCAACAACGCGGGCTCCGGCCGCACGGGCCTCGCGCGGCTGATGGAGCTCGGGCGCGTCCGCAAGATCATCTGCTCCTTCCCGCGCAGCGCGGGCTCCGTCGTGTTCGAGGAGCTGTACAAGGCCGGGCGGATCGAGCTCGAGATCGTCCCCCAGGGCACGCTGGCCGAGCGGATGCGCGCGGCCGGCGCCGGCATCCCCGCCTTCTACACGCCCACCGCCGCCGGCACGAAGCTCGCCCAGGGCAAGGAGACCCGCGAGTTCAACGGCCGCCCCCACGTCATGGAGCTCGCCCTGCCCGGCGACGTGGCGCTGGTCGAGGCCTGGGAGGCGGATCGCTGGGGCAACCTCACCTACCGCCGCAGCGGACGGAACTTCAACCCGGTGATGGCCATGGCGGCCGCGCTCACCATCGTGCAGGCGCAGCACATCGTGGAGCTCGGCGCCATCGAGGGCGAGGAAGTCATCACGCCCGGCATCTTCGTCAACCGCGTGGTCAACGTGCGCCGCGGCGCGCCGTGGGCCTGAAGGAGGAGCGCGCGATGCAACCCTGGTCCCGCACCCAGATGGCCGGCCGCGCCGCGGTCGACATCCCCGACGGCTGGTACTGCAACCTCGGCATCGGCATGCCGACCCTCATCGCCGACCACATCCCGGAGGGGCGGGAGGTGGTGCTGCACTCCGAGAACGGCATCCTCGGCATGGGCCCGGCGCCGGAGAAGGGGCAGGAGGACTGGTGGCTGATCAACGCGGGCAAGCAGCCAGTCACGCTGCACCCCGGCGGGTCGTACTTCCACCACGCCGACAGCTTCGGCATGATCCGCGGCGGGCACATCGACCTCTGCGTGCTCGGCGCCTTCGAGGTGGCGGCGAACGGCGACATCGCCAACTGGGCGACGAGCGAGAACGACAGCGCGCCCGCCGTCGGCGGCGCGATGGACCTGGCCGCCGGCGCCAAGCGCGTCTGGGTGATGATGGAGCACACGACCAAGGACGGCCGCCCGAAGCTGGTGGAAGCCTGCTCCTACCCGCTGACCGCGATGCGCGCGGTCTCGCGTGTCTACACCAACCTCGCGGTGCTCGACGTGACGGAGGCGGGCTTCGCCGTGCGCGACCTCGCGCCGGGCGTGACGATGGAGCACCTGCGCTCCGTCACGGCCGCGCCGCTCGCCGACGCGCGCGAGGCCGTGGCGTGAGCGCGGCGCTTTCCATGCCGGACGGCATGGCGCTCCGCGAGGCGCGCGACGGCGCGGTTCTGACGCTGACCCTCGACTACCCCGCGCGCCGCAACGCGCTCGCCCTTCCGCTGCGCGAGCGCATGGCGGACGTGCTGGAGGCCGTGGAGAGCGACCCCTCCGTCCACGCCATCGTCATCACCGGCGCCGGCGGCGTCTTCTGCTCGGGCGGCGACATCTCCTCGATGGACGTGCCGGACGCGCTGGCCGGGCGCGAGCGTCTCCGGCGCGCGCACCGCACGATCCGGCTGCTCGCCGCCGGCACCAAGCCCGTGGTCGCCGCCGTGGAGGGCTGGTGCGTCGGCGCCGGGCTCTCGCTCGCCCTCGCCTGCGACCTCGTCGTCGCGGCCGAGGACGCGCGCTTCATGGCGGGCTTCGGCAAGGTCGGGCTGATGGGCGACCTCGGCCTGCCCTTCACCCTGCCCGCCCGCGTCGGCGCCGGGCGCGCGCGGCGCATCCTCATGCTGCACGAGCAGATCGCGGCGCCCGAGGCCGAGCGGATCGGCCTCGTGGACGAGGTGGTGCCCGCTGGCGGGGCCCTCGCCGCCGCGACCGAGCGCGCGCGCTTCCTGGCCGAGCAGGCGCCGGCGCCGATGGCGCTGACCAAGTCCATGCTCGCGGCCGGGCTGGACGCGGCGCTGGAGGTGGAGCGCCACCACCAGGCGACGCTGTTCCTCACCGCCGACCACCGCGAGGGCCGCACGGCCTTCATGGAGAAGCGCAAGCCGCGCTTCGGGGGCTGAGGGCCAGGCGAGGGATGGAGCGAGCATGACCGATCACTGGCGCCTCACCGCAGGCGAGATCGCCGCTCGCGTCCGCGCGCGCGACCTGACGGCCGAGGAGGTGGCGCGCGACGCCCTGGCGCGGATCGAGGCCGCCAACCCCGCCATCAACGCCGTCGTGCAGTTCATGCCGGAGGAGGCCCTCGCCGCCGCCCGCGCGGTGGACGCCGCGATCGCGCGCGGGGAGGACCCGGGGCCGCTCGCGGGCGTGCCCGTCACCACCAAGGTGAACGTGGACCAGAAGGGCTTCGCCACCACCAACGGGCTCCGCATCCAGAAGGACCTCGTCGCCAACGCCGACAACCCGGTGGTCGCCAACCTGCGCCGCGCGGGCGCGGTGATCGTCGGGCGGACCAACACGCCGGCCTTCTCGCTCCACTGGTTCACGCGCAACTCGCTGCACGGCCACACGCGCAACCCTCGCAACCCCGCCCTCACCCCCGGCGGCTCCTCGGGCGGCGCCGCGGCCTCGGTCGCGGCCGGGATCGGGGCGATCGCGCACGGCACGGACATCGGCGGCTCCATCCGCTACCCCGCCTACGCCTGCGGCGTGCACGGGCTGCGCCCCACCATCGGCCGCGTGCCCGCCTGGAACCCCGGCGGCGCGGAGCGGGCGATCGGGGCGCAGCTCATGGCCGTCTCGGGCCCGATCGCGCGCAGCATCGCCGATATCCGCCTCGCCCTCGCGGCCATGGCGATGCCGGACGCGCGCGATCCCTGGTGGGTGCCCGCGCCGCTGGAGGGACCGGCCTTCCCGAAGCGCGCCGCCCTCTGCGTCCGCCCCGAGGGGATGCCGACCACCCCCGCCGTCGAGGCCGCCCTGCGCGACGCCGGGCGCCGGCTGCAGGACGCCGGCTGGACGGTGGTCGAGACCCCCCTGCCGCCGCTGCGCGAGCCCGGGCGGCTCCAGGCCATGCTCTGGCTCGCCGAGAGCCGCCGCGGGCTGAAGAAGGCGTTGCTGGAGGAGGACGACCCCGACGCGACCTTCGTCTTCGCTCAGATGGAGCGCCTCTGCCCCGCGCCCGACATGAACGCCTTCCAGGACGCGCTCCAGGTCCGGGCGGGCTTCGCGCGCGAGTGGAACCTCTTCCTCGAGCGCTACCCCGTCGCCCTCATGCCCGTCTCGGCCGAGCCGCCCTTCCCCGACCTGCTGGACCTCGAGTCGCCTGAGGCCTTCGACCGGGTGGTGGAGGCCATCCTGCCGCAGCTCGGCCTGCCGCTGATGAGCCTGCCGGGGCTCACGGTGACGACCGACGCCTCGGGCCCGGCCCCGCTCGGCGTGCAGCTCGTCGGCGGCCGCTACCGAGAGGACATCCTGCTCGCGGCCGGCACCGTCATCGAGGCGGCGGGGCCGCCCCTCGCGCCCGTGGACCCCGTCCGGGCCTAGGGCCGTCGCGCCGCCGAATCAGATCGTCCCTCAACCCGCGCCCCCTCCCCACGTTTGGACCCCCGCGGGCCGCACGGCGCCGCGGCCCCATGGATCAACGAGGAGAGACACTATGGACAGCGATCGCATCATCGGCGCCGGCAAGTCCGCGGCGGGCGACGTTCAGGAGGGCATCGGCAGCCTCATCGGCGACAACCGCACCCAGGCCGAGGGCAAGATGAACCAGGCCAAGGGCGAGGCGCAGAACCAGATCGGCCAGCTCGAGGACTACATCCGCGACCAGCCGCTGACCGCCGCCGCCATCGCGGTCGGCTTCGGCTGGCTGCTCGGGCGCCTGCGCATCATCTGATCCGGACCGCCGCGCGGACCCCGGCCGGGCGCCTCCTGGGTTATCTCCCGGGGCGCCACGGCCGGGATGCCGGGGACGGCCGTTGCCGAAAGGCGCCGGCCGGCCCCGGCGCGCGCCGTGGGGACTTCGCATGATCACCATCCACCACCTGAACAACTCCCGCTCCCAGCGCGTGCTCTGGCTGCTGGAGGAGCTGGGCGTCCCCTACGAAATCCGCCGCTACGAGCGCGACGCCGCCACGATGCTCGCGCCCGAGGCGCTGCGCGCCGTCCACCCGCTCGGCAAGGCGCCCGTGCTGGCCGAGGGCGACCTCGTGGTGGCCGAGACCGGCGCGATCGTCGAGTACATCCTCGAGCGCCACGGCGCGGGCCGCCTTGCCCCCGCGCGCGACGGCGCGGACTGGTGGCGCTTCCGCCACTGGATGCACCACGCGGAGGGCTCGGCCATGCCGCCGCTGGTCATGTCGCTCGTTCTCGGCCGCCTGCCCGCGGGCCTGCCGCCCGCCGCGCAGCCGATGGCGCGGGGGATGGTGGAGGGCCTGCAGGCGGGCTTCCTCGCCCCCAACCTCGAGCGGCTGAAGACCTACTGGCACGAGGCCCTGGCCGCGACCGGCTGGTTCGCGGGGCCGGAAATGACCGCCGCCGACATCATGATGAGCTTCCCGCTGGAGGCCGCCGCCTCCCGCTCCCCCTTCGGCGAGGCGCGGCCGAACCCCGGCGCCTTCCTCGCCCGCGTCCACACGCGCCCCGCCTACCAGCGGGCGCTGGAGCGCGGCGGGCCCTACGCCTACGCCTGAGGGGCGCTCACAGCAGCCCTTCCCGCCGGAAGGAAAGGTGCCGCCCCTTCCCGATGATGAGGTGGTCGTGCACCACCACCGAGAAGACCTCCCCCGCCGTGCGGATCTCCTTCGTCATCTCGATGTCCGCCCGGCTCGGCGTCGGGTCGCCGCTCGGGTGGTTGTGGACGAGGATCAGCGCCGTCGCGTGCAGGTCCAGCGCGCGGCGGATGACCTCGCGCGGGTAGACGGGCGTGTGGTTCACCGTGCCCTTCGCCTGCGCCTCGTCCGCGATGAGGCGGTTCTTGCTGTCGAGGAACAGGATGCGGAACTGCTCCACCTTCTCGCGCGAGAGGGCGGCGCTGAGATAGGCGATCAGCCGGTCCCAGTTGTTGAGCACCGGCTGCTCCAACACCTCCGCCTTCGCCAGGCGCAGCGCGGCCGCCTGCACGAGCTTCAGCGCCGCCACGCTGTGCTCGCCGAGGCCGCGCGTGGCCAGCAGCTCCGCCTGGGACGCCGCGAGCACGCCGGCGAAGCTGCCGTACTGGTTGATCAGCGCCTTCGCGAGCGGCTTGGTGTCGCCCGTCTTGAAGGCGAAGAAGAGCAGCATCTCGAGAAGCTCGTAGTCGGCCAGCGCGTCCGGCCCGCGCTCCAGGAGCTTCGCCCGCATCCGGGAGCGATGCCCCTGCGGCCCCGTGCTCGGAAAGGGGCTCGGGAAGGAACTCGCCTCGGGCACGATGCCGGCCACGCCCCGCGCCAGCGCCTCGCCCGCCCCGGCCAGCATCCCCTTGCGCCCGGGCGGCCGGCCCGGGCCCCGCCGCGCGCGGCCGGTATCGCTGGGGCCGGCCTCCCCCAGCCCGATCTCTCCCAGCGCGCCTCCCCCGAACACGGGCTCGGCGGTGCTCATCTCGCCGGAGGGCAGGAAGCGCGGCGCCCGGCCGAACTCGCGCCCGCTCAGGTCCTCGGCGAAGCCGCGGCGCGCCGGGCCGGCGGGGGCCTCGGCGTAGAGCAGCGCGGGCGCCGCCTTGGGCCGTCTGCGCCCGCCGAAGATCCGTCCCAGCCACATGCCCCGCACCCCGTTTTGGTCGCCGGCGCCCCGTCCTGGTGGCGCCTTCGTATCATTCCTCCACCGGAAGTTGCGCTCAAGCGATCATTGCTCGGCTTCTCGATTCGTTCCGGTATTGAACACAACTTTGTGAGAGGCGGGGCGCGCCCGGGCACCCAAGGCCGCCACGGGCGGCCGGGCGGGGCCGCCGGGCGCGGCCAAGTAACGCTTCCCGAGTCGCCCTGCCGACCCCAGAATAAGAGGATGGCCTCTCCGCTCGCGTCCCCGCACGACACGCCCGACCCCGACTTCGCCGACCTGCTGGCACAACGGCCCCACCTGCGCGCCCATGTGCTGGACGGCCTGGTGATGGACGACGTGCCGCTGGTGAACATCGCCCGCGAGGCCGGCACGCCCACCTGGGTCTACTCCGCCGCCACGCTGCGCCGCCGCCACGCGGCGCTGCGGGACGCGCTGCGGGAGGCCGGGCTCGCGGCCTCTATCCACTTCGCGGCGAAGGCGAACGACAGCCTCGCCGTGCTGCGCGTCCTCGGCGACGAGGGAGCGGGGGCGGACGTGGTGAGCGAGGGCGAGCTTCGCGCGGCCCGCGCCGCCGGCATCCCGGCGTCCCGCATCGTCTTCTCCGGCGTCGGCAAGTCCGCGCGCGAGATCGCCCTCGCGCTGGAGGAGGGCATCCTCCAGATCAACGCCGAGAGCGCGGAGGAGGTGGAGCGCATCGCCGAGGTCGCCGCCGCCACGGGCCGCGAGGCGCCGGTCACCCTCCGCATCAACCCCGACGTGGACGCCCGCACCCACGCGAAGATCTCCACCGGCCTCGCCGAGAACAAGTTCGGCATCGCCTACGGGGACGCCGCCGCGCTCTACGCCCGCATGGCCTCCCTGCCGGGCATCCGCCCCACGGGGCTGGCCGTGCACATCGGCAGCCAGATCACCGAGGGCATGGCCGCCTACCGCGCGGCCTACGCCCGCGTCGCGGACCTCGCGCGCGCCCTGCTCGCGCGCGGGTTGCCGATCGAGCGGCTGGACTGCGGCGGCGGCCTCGGCATCCCCTACCGCGACGAGATCGCCCCCACCCCCGCCGCGCTGGCCGGCGCCATCCGCGCCACCCTCGGCCCGCTCGGCCTGCCGGTGATGCTCGAGCCCGGCCGCTGGATCGCGGGGCCTGCGGGCGTCCTGCTGGCCTCCGTGGTGCTGCAGAAGCGCGGGCAGAACCGCCGCTTCGTGGTGCTGGACGCCGCCATGAACGACCTCGTCCGCCCCGCCATGTACGAGGCCTGGCACGGCATCCTGCCGCTCGCCCCCGACGCCCTGCACGCGCCGCTGGCCCCCGCCGACGTGGTGGGCCCGGTCTGCGAGACCGGCGACACCTTCGCGCGGGGTCGGGCCCTGCCGGACCTGCCGCCCGGCGCGCTCGTCGCCTTCCTCGACGCCGGGGCCTACGGCGCCACCATGTCCTCCACCTACAACGCCCGTCCCCTGGCCGCGGAGGTGCTGGTGGACGGCCACCGCTGGGCGGTGACGCGCCCGCGCCAGTCGCACGAGGCGCTGCTGGCGAACCAGGTCGTGCCGGACTGGCTCGGGGCCGCCGCGTGAGCCCGCCCGGGCCGGGCGCGCCGGAAGCCGGGCGGGCGCTGCGCCGCCTGGGCCGGCTGCGCGCCCGGGCCCGGGCCGCGCTGTTCTGGGAGGCCCTCTGGCCGCGGCTCTGGCCCGTGCTGGGGGTGGTCGGGGTCTTCCTCGTCCTCGCCCTCTCGGGCGTCTTCCTGCTGCTGCACCCGCTGCCGCACCTCGTCCTCATCGCGGTGCTCATCACCGCGCTCATCGTCGCCGCTCTCCGCGGGCTGCGCGGCCTCGCCCTGCCGGACGAGCCGGCGGCGGACCGGCGGCTGGAGCGCGCCTCCGGGCTGCCGCACCGCCCGCTCGCCACGCTGCACGACCGGCCCGCGGGGGGCGACGCGGCCGCGCTCGCCCTCTGGCAGGTCCACCAGGCGCGGGAGGCCGCGCGGATCCGCGCGCTGCGCGCCGGCGCGCCCCGCCCCGGCCTTCCCGCCCGCGACCCCCGCGCGCTGCGGATCGGCCTCGCGGTCGCGCTGGTCGCCGCCCTCGTCGCCGCGGGGCCGGAGGCGCCGGAGCGCCTGCGCCGCGCCCTCTGGCCCGACGCCCCCGCGGCCGCCCCTGGCCTCGCCGCGCGGCTGGAGGCCTGGGTGACACCGCCCGCCTACACCGGCGCCGCCCCCCTCTTCCTCGACCCCGCCGGCGGCGCGGTGACGGTGCCGGCCGGCAGCCGCCTGCGCGCGGCGCTCTCGGGCGGCGCCGGCGCGCCCGAGCTTCTGCGGGACGGCGAGCCCGCCGCCCCCTTCCAGGCCCTCGGCCCCGGCAGCCACAGCGCGGAGCTGCCGCTCGACGCCGCCGGGCGGATCGCCGTCCGCCAGAGCGGGCGGGAGGTCGCGGCTTGGTCCGTCGCCGTTCAGGCCGACGCGCCGCCGCGCATCGCCTTCGCCGAGCCCCCCGCCCCGGCCGCGCGCGGCCTCGCCACGCGCCTGCCCTGGCGCGCCGAGGACGACTGGGGGGTGGCCAGCGCCGGCGCCGAGATGCGCCTCGCCGCGCGCCCCGACGCGCCGCCGCTCGCCCTCGACCTGCCGCTGCCGCCGGGCGCGCCCAAGGCCCCGCGCGGCGTCGCGCAGCCCGACCTCTCCGCCCATCCCTGGGCCGGCCTGCCCGTGCGCGTCACCCTGCTGGCGCGGGACGGCGCCGGGCAGGAGGGCCGCTCGGAGGAGGCGGGGCTCACCCTGCCGGAGCGCGCCTTCAACCACCCGGTCGCGCGCGGGCTGATCCTCCTCCGCAAGGGCCTCTCGCTCGACCCCGCGGCGCGGGCGCCGGCGATGGAGGGGCTGGACCGGCTGGCGGAGCGGCCCGAGGCCTTCGAGAACGACACCGCCACCGCCCTCGCCCTGCGCTCCGCCCGCGCGCGGCTGGAGGGCGACCGCCGCCCCGAGGCGGTGGGCGAGGTGCAGCAGACGATGTGGGAGACCGCCCTCGCCCTCGAGGAAGGCCGCGCCGACCGCACCGCCCGCGCCCTGGCCGAGACGCGCGAGCGCCTGCGCGAGGCGCTGCGCGAGCGCCAGGAGCAGGAGCGCGAGCGCGCCGAGGAGCGGCGCGAGGCGGAGGCGCGCGAGGCCGAGGAGCGCCGCCAGGACGAGGCGAGCCGGAACGGGGCCCAGGAGAACGAGGCGCAGCAGAACGAGGCGCAGGAGAACCAGGCGGGCCAGCCACCCGGCGAGAACCGGCAGGCCGCCCGCGAGCAGCAGCGGCGGCAGGAGGCTGAGCGCCGCGAGGCCGAGAGGGCCCAGCGCGACGCGCAGCGCGACGCCGCCCGCACCGAGACCGAGCGCCGCATCCAGGAGCTGCGCGAGGCCGTGCGCCGCCACCTCGACGCCCTGGCCGAGCGCATCCAGCGCGAGAACGGCGAGAACCCGCCCGAGGGCTCCCCGCCCCAGGCCCGGCCGCAGGACCGGCGCGAGGCCGACCGCCGCACCGACCGCATGCGCGAGCAGAACCGCCAGGACCGCCCCGAGGACGCCGAGCGCGAGCTGGCCGAGCTCGAGAAGATGCTGGAGGACCTCGAGAACGGCCAGATGGCCCAGAACAACCGCGAGGAGCGCCGCCAGCGCCGCGAGCGCGGCCAACAGCAGATGGGCGTGATCCAGGACATGGTGCGCCGCGAATCCGGCCTTCTCGACGGCGCCCACCGCCGCGGCGAGGCCGAGGCCGCCCGGCGCGAGCGGGAGCGCCGCCAGTCCTTCCCCTGGAACCGCAACCTGCCGCCCGATCCCCCGGCCCAGGCCCCCGTGCCGGACGCCGCGGCCGAGGCGCGCGTGCAGCGGGCGCTCCGCCGCGCGCTCGGCGAGCTGATGCAGCAGCAGGGCGACCTGACCGGCGAGGTCCCCGCTCCCCTCGGCCGCGCCGACCAGGCGATGCGCGAGAGCGCGGAGGCCCTCGGCACCGGCACCGACCCCCGCCCCCACCAGGAGCGCGCCATCCGCGAACTCTCGGAGGGCGGCCGGCAGATGGCCCAGCGCATGCAGCGCCAGTTCGGCCGGCCCGACCGCCCCCAGCCCGGCGAGGGGGAGGGCGACGGCGAGGGGGAGGGCCAGGGCGACGCCATGGCCGACGGCTCCGAGGGCGGCGGCGAGGGCCAGGACCGCATGGCCCAGAACGGCGAGGGGCGCGACCCTCTCGGCCGCCGCCTGCGCGAGGGCACCGGCACCGCGGAGGAGGGCGGCGACACCCGCGTGCCCGAGGAGGCCGAGATGCTCCGCACCCGCCGCCTGCAGGAGGAGCTCCGCCGCCGCCACGCCGAGCGCGAGCGCCCGGCCCAGGAGCTGGACTACATCGACCGCCTGCTCCGCCTCTTCTGAGGCGGCGCTGGTCTCCCAGCAAAGGACCCGCCGATGCGCGGCATCACGCCCCTCTACGCCGGGCTGCTCGGCCTCGGCTTCATCGCCCTCTCGGTCCTCGTCATCCGGGCGCGCGGGCGGGCACGGGTCTCGCTCGGCACCGGCGGGGACGCCGGGCTGGAGCGCGCCGTCCGCGCCCACGGGAACTTCGCGGAATACGCCCCCTTCGCCCTCCTGCTGATGCTCGCGGCCGAGCTCTCGGGGGCCCCGGGCTGGCTGCTGCACCTCGCGGGCCTGCTCCTCCTGCTCGGCCGCCTCTCCCACGCGGTCGCGCTCAGCGGGCCGGGAAGCATGCCGCTCCGGGCCGGGGGCATGGCGCTCACCTTCGCCGCCCTGGTGACCCTCTCCCTCGCCTGCCTCGCCACCGCCCTCCGCTGAGCCCGCGGCTTGACCCCTTTGGTCAGGCAACCTTACCGTCGACGGAAAAGGGGGAGGACGGCGTGGACGACCCGGAGCGGATCCCCGTGCTCGTTGCCGGCGGCGGCCCCTGCGGCCTCGTGCTCGCCCTCGAGCTCGCCCGCCGCGGGGTCGGCGTCGTGGTGGTGGACGACAAGCCCGGCACCGCCTTCAACCCCCAGGCGAACGCCACCCAGGCGCGCACCATGGAGCACTACCGGCGCCTCGGCTTCGCCGACGAGATCCGGGCGCTAGGCATGCCCGACGACTACCCGACGGACATCGCCTACTTCACCCGCTTCGCGACCCACGAGCTCGCGCGCTTCCACCTTCCCTCCGCGCGCGAGGCGCGGGCGCGCGTCGCAGGCCTGTCGGGCTCCTGGAGCGCGGCGGAGCTGCCGCACCGCGTGTCGCAGAAGTTCGTCGAGCGCGTGCTGCGCGCGAAGGCGGAGGAAGCCGGCGCCACCCTCCTCTACGGCTGGCGCCTGACAGGGTTCGAGGACGGGCCCGAGGGCGTGCTCGCCGAGGCCGAGGCGGTGGACGGCCGCGCGCGCCGCCGCTTCCTCGCGGCCTACCTCGTCGGCGCGGACGGGCCGCGCAGCCTCGTGCGCGCGCGGCTCGGTATCCGCTACGCGGGCTCCTCCGGCGTCGCGCGGGACTTCATGGGCGGGCGCATGTATGCGCTCTACCTCCGCTGCCCGGGCTTCCACGCGGCCGTGCCCCACGCGAAGGCCTGGATGCACGTCACCTACAACCGCGACCGCCGCGCCTTCATGGCGGCGGTGGACGGCGCCGGCGAATTCGCCTTCCACACCCAGCTCCGCGACGGCGAGGACGAGGACGCGATCACCGAGGCCGAGGCGCGCGCGCTGTTCGAGAGCGCGGTCGGGCGCCCGGTCGCGGCCGAGATCCTCTCCCGCTCCGCCTGGACCGCGGGCCACGCGCTGGTGGCGGAGAGCTTCGGGCGCGGCCGCGTGCTGCTGGCCGGCGACGCCGCGCACCTCTTCACCCCCGCCGGCGGGCTCGGCTACAACACGGCGGTCGAGGACGCGGTGAACCTCGGCTGGAAGCTCGCCTCCGTCGTGAAGGGCATCGCGGCGCCCTCGCTGCTGGAGAGCTACGGCGCGGAGCGCGGGGCGCTGGCCCGGCGCAACACCGCCTACGCCCGCCGCCTCGCCGATTCCCTCGCCTGGCGCCCCGCCGATCCCGCGCTGGAGAGCGACACGCCCGCGGGCGAGGCCGCGCGGGCCGAGGCGGGCGCGCATCTCGCCGCCCACGCCCGGATGGAGTTCGACATCCCCGGCATCACCTTCGGTGGCCGCTACGACGGCTCCCCCATCGTCCTCCCCGACGGCACCGACCCGCCGCCGGACGCGCCGAACCGCTACGAGCCCACCGCCTGCCCCGGCGGGCGCCCGCCCCATGCCTGGCTCGGCGAGGGGCGCTCGCTCTACGACCTCTTCGGCCCGGAATGGACCCTGCTGCGCCTCGGCCCCGCCCCCGCCGAGGACTTCGCCCGCGCGGCCGCGGCGGCGGGGCTGGACCTGCGGGTGGCCTCGCCCGGCCACGATGGCCTGCGGGACCTCTATCAGCGCGACCTCGTGCTCATCCGACCCGACCACATGGTGGCCTGGCGGGGCGACGACGCCGCGGGGGCTGCGGCCGTGCTCGCGCGCGCGGCCGGGCTCCCGGCCTGACTGCGCCCGGATGCCGACGACGGGGCGGGATCCGCGCTATGCTGCCGCGAAACAAACGCCCGCCCGCCGCGGCGCCGCGGGCCGGACCGGAGGAACCAGCATGACCGACCGACACGGACCCGGACGAAGGCACCTCGCGCGCGCCGCGGCCCTCCTGCCGCTCGCCGCCCTCGCCCCCCGCGCCGCAAGGGCTCAGGGCCGCATCCCCGACGGCCCCGTGACGATCATCGTGCCCTACACGCCCGGCACGGGGCCCGACATCCTCGGGCGCCTCATCGCGGCGCCACTCGGGTCGCGCTTCGGCCAGCCCGTGGTGGTGGACAACCGCCCCGGCGCCAGCGGAAACATTGGCACGCAGTTCGTCGCCCGCGCGGCGCCGGACGGGCGCACGCTGATGCTGCAGCCGAACACCTTCATCATGAACCCGAGCCTCTTCCGCCAGGTTCCCTACGACCCCATCGACAGCTTCGTGCCGATCGTGCAGCTCAGCACCGGCGACCTTGTGATGGTGGTGAACCCCGACGTGCCCGCGCGCAACGCGAAGGAGCTCGCCGACCTCGCGCGGGCGAAGCCGGGCGAGCTCGACTACGGCTCCCCCGGCGTCGGCACGCCGCAGCACCTCGCCATGGCGCTCTTCGGGCTGACGGCGAACGTCACGATGAACCACGTGCCCTACCGCGGCGCCGCCCCCTCGCTGCAGGACCTCATCGGCAAGCGGCTGGTCGCCATGGTGCTGCCCGTGCACACCGCGCTGCCCCTCGCCCAGGCCGGGCAGATCCGCCTGCTGGCCCTCTGCGGCGACAAGCGCAGCGACGTCGCGCCCGACGTGCCCACCCTCGCCGAGAGCGGCTTCCCGGGCGCGCAGGCGGACCTCTGGTTCGGCCTCTTCGGCCCGGCCGGGCTGCCCGCGGAGTTCGTGGCGCGCGCGAACGCCGACCTCAACGCTTGGCTGGCCGAGCCCCGCACGCGCGACGCGCTGCTGGCGCAGGGCATGAAGCCCGCCGGCGGCCCGCCCGAGGCGCTGGGCGACCTCGCCAAGCGCGACCTGGCGCGCTGGGCCGAGGTGATCAAGCGCGGCAACATCTCCGCCGACTAGCGCGGGGTGCAGGACGTCCCAACCGCGGAAGACGCGTGGCGGCGCGACAACGTCGGCCGCCTGCTGCACGAGGCGGTCCACCGCTTCGAGAGCCGCGTGCTCGCCCGCCTCGCCGCGCGCGGCTTCGGCGAGGTGCGCCTCGCCCATGTCGGCGTCACGCGCAACCTCGACACCGCCGGCACGCGCGCGACCGAGCTCGCCCGCCGCGCGAGCATGACGAAGCAGGCCATGGGCGAACTGATCGAGCAATGCGTCGCGCTGCGCCTCGTGAGCCGCGAGACGGACCCGGCGGACCGCCGCGCCAAGACCGTGCGCTTCACCGCGCACGGCTTCCACTTCCTCGACGAGTTCCGCCGCGCCGTGGCCGAGGCGCAGGCGGAGATGGGCGGGCGGCTGGGCGAGGCGCGGCTGGACGCCCTCCTCTCGGCGCTGCGGGACTACGCGCGGCCCGACGGCGAGGCGCCAACTTGTGATGGCGCCCCCCGCGGCGGCCAGGCCTAGAGACGGGAAACGGTCCCGCGCCGCCTTCCGCTGCGCCCGGGGCCGCGATCGTCAGGCTTGCGACAGGATGGACGCGTGACCCCTCATCGGACGGCGGCGGTGCCCGGGCCCTCATCGACGCGGGCGCGCCCCGCCCCGCGTGGCCCCGCCGGGCGCCTCGGGCTGCTCGCAGCCTGCGCGGCCGCGGCGCTGATGCTTCCCGCCCGCCCCGCCGCCGCGCAGACGGTGGGGGAGCTGCGCGCGCAGCTCAACGCCCTGCAGCGCCGGATCGACCAGCTCGAGGCCGCGCAGCGCCGGGCCGAGCAGCGCCCCTCCCCGCGCCCGGCCGCCGCGGGCGACGCGCGCGAGGCGCCGCGCGGGACCGCCGCCGCCGCGCGTCCCGCCCCCGCGCCGCCTGCCGGCATCGACACCTCGCCCGGCAACAGCCTCTCGCGCGAGACGCCGACGGGCGGGCCGCCGCAGGTCACCTCCGCCATCCCCGTGCAGGCGCAGCGGGACGACCCGTCGACACCGTGGCGCGGTTCCTTCCCCGGCTCCTTCCGCGTGCCGGGCACCGACACCTCCGTGCGCCTCTACGGCTTCGCGAAGCTGAACATGTCCGGCGACATCGGGCCGCGGAACCGCTCGGACGCCATCTCCGGCCAGTCCATCCCGCTCGACCGCGGCGCGGCGGGCGCGCGCACCGGCGGCGACTTCCAGGCGAGCGCCCGGCGCTCCCGCCTCGGCATCGAGACGCGGACCCCCTTCGAGGGCTTCGGCGAGGTGCGGACGCAGGTGGAGTTCGACTTCGCCGGCCAGAACGTCGACCTCACGACCCAGGGGACCTCCAACGCCTACACGCCGCGCCTGCGCCAGGCCTTCGCCGAGTTCGGGGAGTTCAACGAGGGCGGCTGGGGCACGGTGCTCGTCGGCCAGTCGAACACGCTGTTCGGCGATGCGACGCTGCTGCCCCTGCAGTGGCTGAACGACTGGACGCCGCTCGGCACGAGCAACGTGCGCCAGGCGCAGATCCGCTACTCCCGGCGCCTCGAGGGCGGCGTGACGATCAAGGCCGCGCTCGAGAACAGCTACAGCGACATCACCGCCACCGCCGGCTCGAGCTTCCCCGACGCGAACGGGGGCGCAGGCTTCGGCGTGAACCAGGTGCCGGACCTGACGGCGCAGGCGATCGTGGAGGGCGGCTGGGGCTTCGCGGCGCTGCGCGGCGTGCTGCGGCAGGTGCGCGTCGACAACCGCGGCGCGGCCAGCCCCGCCGCGCGCTACACCGACTCCGCCCTCGGCTTCGGCATCGGCGCGACCGGCGCGCTGAACCTGCTCGAGAAGCGCCTCATCCTCGCGGGCAGCGTCCAGTACGGCGAGGGGCTCGGCCGCTACCTCGATTCCAGCGCGGCCGGCTTCGGCGCCGTGTCCAACTTCGGCCTCTCCGCGGCGGCCGGCGGCGGGCGCGACATCGACACGGTCGGCGTCGTCGCGGGGCTCGTCGGCGCGCAGTACCACTTCACGCCGAGCCTGCGCAGCAACGTCTCGCTGCACGGGGTGCGCCTCAGCTACCCCGACTACGTCCGCGCCTTCGCGGGCTGCGCGGGCGCGGGCGCCGGCGCCGCCTGCGACGCCGTGAACGAGCAGATCTGGGCCGGGGCGGTTAACCTCATCTGGAGCCCGGTGAAGCCGATCGACCTCGGCCTCGAGTACATCCACACCGAGCGCACGCTCCAGAACCGCGACGCGAACGGCGTGCGCGGCGGGCGCTCCGACCGCGTGCAGGCCTCGGCGATCGTGCGGTTCTGAGGGGGCCTACCCCTTCGTCACGCCCCAGAACACCGGCACGGTCGTCGGGCGGATGCCCGTGACGTTCGTCCGCCACGCTGCGTTCGCGCGGAACTGCCCCGCGTTGATGTAGGGCAGCACCTCGTAGGCGCGCGCGTGCACGCGCTCCAGCAGCGCGCGCCGCTTCCCCGCGTCGCCCTCCTGCGACCAGGCGAGGCGCAGCCGCTCCAGCTCCTCGTCGCAGGGCCAGCCGGCGGGCGCGGCGTCGCAGGTGCTGGCGAGATAGAGGTTGGAGAGCGGGTTCTCGGCGTCGAGCACGTTGGCGATGGTGACGAAGAGGTTCCACCCGCCCGCCGCCGGCGCCTCGCGCCGGTTGCGCCGCGCGGTCAGCGTGCCCCAGTCCATCGCCTGCACGTCCATGGCCAGCCCCGCGCGCCGGAAGGCCTCGCTCATCACGAGGGTGGAGGCGTTGTTCAGCCCGTTGTCGGTCGCGTTGAGGAAGACCACGGGGCGCCCGTCGTAGCCGGCCTCGCGCAGCAGCGCGCGGGCGCGCTCCACGTCGGGCTCGCGCAGCCCGCGCGCGCCGGCGTCGGTCTCGAGCGGCGTGCCGCACATGAAGTAGGCGGGGCAGTAGGGCACCTGCTCGGCCGCCCGGATGCCCATTCCCTCCAGCACGTCCTTCTGGTTCACGAGGTAGAGCAGCGCCTGCCGCGCGCGCGGGTCGTTGAAGGGCGGCTGCGTGTGGTTCAGGCGCAGCCAGGCCATGCTGCCCACGGGGTTCACCGGCGCGACCCGCACCGCGCGGTTGCGCTCGAGCGTCGGCACGAGGTCGGGCGGCGGCTGCTCGAGGAAGTCGATCTCGCCGTTGGCCAGCGCGTTCACCGCGACGGCCGCGTCCGGCATCGCCAGCCACTCCACCCGGTCCACGCCGACGACCTTGCCGCCGGCCAGCCCGTCCGGCGCCTCGTCGCGCGGTCGGTAGGCGGGGTTGCGGGCGTAGACGGCACGGTCGCCCGCGCGCCACTCGGCGCCCCGGAACACGAAGGGGCCGGAGCCGGTGGTGTCGGTGATCGCGGTGGAGGCGGGCGTGCTCGCCACGCGCTCGGGCATGACGAAGAGCGCGCTGCCCGTAGGGCGCGCCAGCGCCTCCGTCACCAGGGCGAAGGGCCGGGCGAGGCGGATCTCGAAGGTCTTCTCGTCCACCACCTCCATCGCGCCCGTCGCGGCGGCCAGCGCGCGGCCGACCACGTCGCGCTGCGCCCAGCGGCGGATGGAGGCCACCGCATCGGCCGCGCGGACCGGCGCGCCGTCGTGGAAGGCGAGGCCGTCGCGCAGCGTGAAGCGCCAGGTCAGGCGGTCGTCGGACACCGTGTGGCGGTCCACCATCTGCGGCCGCGGCACGCCCTTGCTGTCGAGGGCGAAGAGCTGGTCGTAGATGAAGAAGCCGTGGTTGCGCACCGTGGCCGCGGTGGACTGCACGGGATCGAGCGTCGAGACCGGCAGGGAGAGCGCGATGCGCAGCGTGGTCTGCGCCCCGGCGGCCGCCGGCGCCAGGGCCAGCAGCGCGGACAGGAGGAGGGAGCGGCGCAGCGTCATGGCGGTGTTCCTGCGAGGGGCGGGCGCCGGAGCCTTGCACGGCGCGTGCCCGTGGCGGGAGGAAAAGAAAGGCCCCGGCGGATCGCTCCGCCGGGGCCCGGTTCACGCCGATCGCGCGGGGATCAGCCGAGGCGCTCGCCGTGCAGCGCGACGTCGAGGCCCTCGCGCTCCTCCTCCTCGGTGACGCGGAGGCCGACGACGACGTCCACGATCTTGAGCAGGATCCAGGTCGCGACCGCCGTGTAGACGAACACCGCGGCCACCGCGTAGGCCTGGATGATGAGCTGGTCGACGCTGCCCGAGGTGCCGTCCGGCAGCGCCGTCGTGGCCGAGAGCGGGCCGTAGGCGAAGACGCCCGTCAGCAGCGCGCCGACGATGCCGCAGAGGCCGTGCACGCCGAAGGCGTCCAGGCTGTCGTCGTAGCCGCACCAGTGCTTGAGCGCCGTCGCGCCCCAGAAGCCCGTGAGGCCCGCGACCACGCCGATGATCAGCGCCGGCACCGGCAGCACGAAGCCGGCGGCGGGCGTGATGGCGACGAGCCCCGCGACCGCTCCCGAGATCGCGCCGAGAACGGAGGGCTTGCCCTTGACCGCCCACTCCGCAAACACCCAGGCCAGCGCCGCGATGGCCGCCGCGAGCTGCGTCACCAGCATCGCCATGCCCGCGCGCCCGCCGGCCGCGCCGGCCGAGCCCGCGTTGAAGCCGAACCAGCCCACCCAGAGCAGCGAGGCGCCGATGACGGCCAGCGCGAGGGAGAAGGGCGCCATGTTGTCGTGCCCGTAGCCCACGCGCTTGCCGAGGACGACCGCCGCGACCAAGCCCGCGACGCCCGCGTTGATGTGCACCACCGTGCCACCAGCGAAGTCGAGCGCGCCGAGGGCGAAGATCCAGCCGTTCGGGTGCCACACCCAGTGCGCGATGGGCGAGTAGATGACCAGCAGCCAGAGGATGGTGAAGAGCACCATCGCCGAGAACTTCATCCGGTCCGCGTAGGCGCCGGTGATCAGGGCGGGGGTGATGATCGCGAAGGTCATCTGGAACATCAGGAAGACCGTCTCGGGGATGGTGAAGGCCACCGCCGCGTCGCCCGAGCCGAGGGTGAAGGGCTTGTCCCAGTTCTCCGCGATGCCGCGCAGCAGCAGCTTCGAGAGGTCGCCGACATAGGCGCCGCCCTCGCCGAAGGCGAGGCTGTAGCCCGCCACCATCCACACCACCGTCGCGATCGCGGTGATGGCGAAGGACTGCATCATCGTCGCCAGCACGGTCTTCTTGCGGACCATGCCCGCGTAGAAGAGCGCGAGGCCCGGGATGGTCATCATCAGCACGAGCGCGGTGGAGGTGAGCATCCAGGCGGTGTCGCCGGTGTTCACGGTCGCCTCCGCCGCGGCGGCCGCGCCGGGCGTGTCCTGCGCGAGGGCGCCGCCCGCGAGCAGCGCGGTCACGCCGAAGGCCGCGGCGGCCAGGGCACGGCCGCGGGAGTGGGGTCGCATCGTCGTATCCTTATGCATGATCGTCTCGGGCATCGTGCTCACAGGGCGCCCTCATCGGTTTCGCCGGTGCGGATGCGGAGCGCGCGCTCCAGGTCCATGACGAAGACCTTGCCGTCGCCGATCTTGCCGGTGCGCGCGGTGGTGGCGATCGCCTCCACCACGGCGTCGGCGAGCTCGGCCGGCACGGCCACCTCGATCTTGAGCTTCGGAAGGAAGGAAACCTGGTACTCCGCGCCGCGGTAGATCTCGGTCTGCCCCTTCTGGCGGCCGAAGCCCTTCACCTCGGTCACGGTCAGCCCCTGCACGCCGAGCGGGGTGAGCGCCTCGCGCACCTCGTCCAGCTTGAACGGCTTGATGATCGCCATCACCAACTTCATCGCTACGCGGCCCCCTTCCTCCGCTAGAACAGGGGCGGTGATGCGAGTTGCGTGCCAGACCCGTTACGGTCCATGGGGGCTGTTGCCCCGCGGGTTCGTGCCTAAATACTGGGCAAGACACCGTTCCGTGATGCAGGAAGACCCGATGACGACGCGCGACGCCGCTGCCGACCTTGACCTCGACGTCCTCGTCATCGGCGCGGGCCCCGTCGGCGGCACCCTCGCCACCACCCTGGCCACGGCCGGCGTGACCGTCGCGGTCGTGGACGCCCAGGCCCTCCGGCCCATGGAGCTGCCCGCCTTCGACGGGCGCGCCTACGCGGTCGCGGCCAGCAGCCGCAACCTCCTCGCCGCCGCCGGCCTCTGGGACCTCCTGCCGGCCGATCCCTGCGCCATCACCGGCATCCGCGTCAGCGACAGCCGCCCGGGCGAGCGCGCCTCCCCCCTCCACCTCCACTTCGACGCCGCGGCGATGGGCGAGGAGGCCTTCGGCTGGATGGTCGAGGCGCGCTCCCTCCGCGTCGCCCTCAACGCGCGCCTCGCCGCCCTCCCCGACCTGCACCTCGCGGCCCCGATGACCGCCGAGGTGGAGCGCCGCCCCGAGGGAGTGGTCGCCCGCCTCTCGGACGGCCGCACGATCCGAGCGCGCCTCGCCATCTCCGCCGAGGGCCGCCGCAGCGCGCTTCGCAGCGCCGCCGGCATCGGCGCCGCGCGCGTCGACTACCGCCAGTCCGGCATCGTCTGCGCCATCGCGCACGAGCGCCCGCACCACGGCACCGCGCTCGAGGCCTTCCTGCCCAACGGCCCCTTCGCGCAGCTTCCCCTGCCCGACGCCTCGCCCGAGGGCGACGGCGAGCGCGCCCGCGCCGCGCGCGAGGGCTTCCCCCACGCCTCCGCCATCGTCTGGTCCGAGCGCAGCAGCCTCGCGCCCCACTTCATGGCGATGGAGCCCGAGGCCTTCGCGCGCGAGGTGACGCGGCGCATGGGCGACCACCTCGGACGCCTGCGCCTCGTCGGCGGGCGCTGGTCCTATCCCCTCTCCGCCCTCCAGGCCATGCGCTTCACCGACACGCGCCTCGCCCTCGTCGGCGATGCCGCCCACGGCATCCACCCCATCGCGGGCCAGGGGCTGAATGTCGGCCTGCGCGACGTGGCCGCGCTCGCGGAGCTCATCATCGTGGCCAAGGCCGCAGGCGAGGACGTCGGCGCCCCCAAGCTGCTCGCGGCCTACCAGGCGGCGCGGCGGCCGGACGCCATCCTCATGCTCGGCGCCACCCACGCGCTGGAGCGCCTCTTCGGGAACGACCTCGCGCCGGTCCGCCTCGCGCGCCGCCTCGGCATCGCGGCGGTGGACCGCATCCCCGCGCTGAAGGGCTTCTTCGCCCGCCGCGCCATGGGCTTCGCGGGCGGCACGGCCTCGGGGCTGCTCGGCGGGCGCGGGATCATGCCGGCGGCCTGACGTAGCTCAGGGCGGCCCTTGGGAGGCGCTGCCTCCCAAACCCTCCGCCGGGGAGCCAGCGGGCTCCCCGGACCCCGCGACCTGTTCTCAGCGCTGAGCTGGCCGAGGACAGCGTGTTTGAGCAAAATTCTTTTGACCGCGCGGGCTGACCTGTCAGTCGCCTGAGGTCCATGACCTCAGGCGCGCTGCAAACCGAACGCGGGGTCCGGGGTGGCCGTCGCCATCCCGGCGGAGGGTCCGGGAGGCGGAGCCTCCCGGGAGCCGCCCGCGAAGGAGGTCAGACCCGCCGCCGCCGGATCTCCGCGAGGTGCAGCCCGCCGATCGTCTGCGCGATGCCGAAATACGTCACCAGCCCCACGCCGACATACATCGCCAGCACCAGGAGCCGCGCCGTGGACCCCACGGGCTCCGGCACCACCGCGCGCAGCGCGATCAGCACCAGCGCCATGGCGAGCGTCGCGATCAGCAGCCGCGGCACGCGCCGCCGCAGGCGCCGGTCCGGGCGCCAGGCCTGGCGCCGCCGCAGTAGCCAGGCCAGCACCATCACGTTCACCCAGGCGGACAGGCCGGTGGAGAGCGCGATGCCGACATGCGCGAGGTAGCGCGTGAGCACGAGGTTCAGCGCCAGGTTCAGCGCCACCACCGCCAGCCCGACCTTCACCGGCGTCGCCGTGTCGCCGCGCGCGAAGAAGCCCGGCACGAAGGTCTTCACCAGGATGAAGGCGGGCAGCCCCAGCGCGTAGGCCGTCAGCGCCGCTGCCGTGGCCGCCGCCTCGAGCTCCCCGAAGGCGCCGCGCAGGAACAGGCCGGAGATGATTGGCCAGGCCAGCAGCGCCTGCGCCGCCGCCGCCGGCAGGGCGAGCGCCAGCGACAGCTCCAGCGCCCGGTTCATCGTGCGGTGCGCCGAGAGCGGCTTGCCGCCGCGCAGCTGCTTCGACAGCAGCGGCAGCATCGCCGTCCCCACCGCCGCCCCGATGACGCCGAGCGGCAGCTGCCCGATCCGGTCCGCGTAGTAGAGGTAGGACACCGCGCCCGGCGGCAGCAGCGAGGAGATGACGAGGTCCACCGCAAGGTTGAGCTGCGTCACCCCCGCGCCGATCAGCCCCGGCACCATCCGCTTGAGCACCGCCCGCACCTCCGGCGTCACGCTTGGGCGGGAGACGAGCCGCATCGGCATCCCCGCCCGCGCCACCGCCACCCAGACGAGAAGGAGCTGCGCCGCGCCCGAGACCGTGACGCCCCAGGCCAGCGCGTGGCCGGGGGTCGCCACGAAAGGCGTCAGCGCAAAGAGCGCCGCCATCGAGAGGATGTTGAACAGCACCGGCGCGCCCGCCGCCGCCGCGAAGCGATCGAGCCCGTTCAACACGCCCGAGACGAGCGCCGTGAGGCAGATGAAGACGAGGTAGGGAAAGGTGATCCGCGTCATCTCGACGGCCAGCCCGAAGCGCAGCGGGTCGTCCACGAAGCCCGGCGCCAGCGCGCGCATCACCCAGGGCATGAAGAGGATGCCGAGCACCGTCAGCATCGTCAGCCACAGCGTCATCAGCGTCGACATGCGCTCGGCCAGCGCGCGCGCCTGCGCCGGCCCGTTCACGGCCAGCGTGCCCGCGAAGGCCGGCACGAAGGCCGCGTTGAAGGCGCCCTCGCCGAACAGGCGGCGAAACAGGTTCGGCAGCTTCAGCGCAATGAAGAAGGCGTCGGCGATCGGCCCCGCGCCGAGGCTCGCCGCGATCAGCATGTCCCGCAGGAAGCCGAGCGCGCGGCTGGCCAGCGTCCAGCTTCCGACGGTGAGGATGCCCCTCAGCATGGCGCGCGGCGCGTCAGCGCGGCGGCAGGAAGCCGACCAGCTCCTCCGCCTTCGCCACGATCGGCTCCGCGATCGCCCGCGCCCGCTCCGCGCCCCGCCGCAGGAGCGCGTCCACCGCGCCCGGGTCGTCCAGCAGCCGCCGCGTCTCGGCCGCGATGGGCGCGAGATGCGCGGTCAGCGCGTCGGCCAGGATGCCCTTGAAGGTCCCGAAGCCCTGCCCGCCGTGCTGGCGCAGCACCTCCTCCGGCGTCGCGTCGGTGACGGCCGCGAGGATGCCCACCAGGTTCCGCGCCTCCGGCCGGTTCTCCAGCCCCTGCATCTCGGAGGGCAGCGGCTCCGGGTCCGTCTTGGCGCGGCGGATCTTGAGCGAGATCGTGTCGGCGTCGTCGCTCAGGTTGATGCGCGACTGGTCGGAGGGGTCCGACTTGCTCATCTTCTTCGTGCCGTCGCGCAGGCTCATCACGCGGGCCGCGACCCCCATGATGTGCGGGTCGATGTGCGGGAAGAACTCCGCGCCGTAGTCGTGGTTGAACTTCTCGGCGATGTCGTTCGCCAGCTCCAGGTGCTGCTTCTGGTCCTCGCCCACCGGCACGCGCGTCGCGTGGTAGGCGTGGATGTCGGCGGCCATGAGGTTCGGGTAGACGTAGAGGCCCGCGCCCGCGTTGTCCCGGTCCTTGCCGGCCTTGTCCTTGAACTGCGTCATGCGGTTCAGCCAGCCGATCCGCGCCACGCAGTTGAAGATCCAGGCCAGCCGCGTGTGCGCGTGGACATGGGACTGCACGAACAGCGTGCAGCGCGCCGGATCGAGCCCGCAGGCCAGCAGCGCCGCCGCCATGTCCCGCGTCTGCCGCGTCAGCTCCCGCGGGTCCTGCCACTGGGTGATCGCGTGCTGGTCCACCACGCAGAAGATCGCCTCGTGCGTATCCTGCATCGGCACCCAGTTGCGGATGGCCCCCAGGTAGTTGCCGAGGGTGGGGACGCCGGAGGGCTGGATGCCCGAGAACACGCGCTGCATGGAAGGGGGTTCCTGGCCGGCCGGCGGTTGGAGCGCCGGGGGCATGGTGGGCCCGGCGCGCCGGGAGCGCGCAAGGAGGGGTGCGCGCGGGGTGTCCCGCCCGCGGGCGGCGGCGTCAAGGCAGGGCCGCGCGGAGCGCGCGGATTCCGCGGCGGCGTGGCGCGGCGGCGCCCCTCAGCCTCCGGGCAACCACACCCGCATCACCGTCCCCCGCCCCGGCTCGCTCTCGATCAGCAGCTGCCCGCGGTGGTGGGAGACGATGTGCTTCACGATCGCCAGCCCCAGCCCCGTGCCGCCCGCGCCCCGCCCCCGCCCGGCGTCCACGCGGTAGAAGCGCTCCGTCAGCCGCGGGATGTGCTCCCGCGCGATCCCCGGCCCGTCATCGGCCACCCGCAGCAGCACCCCCGGCGGCAGGGGCCCCTCGGGCGCGGCCAGGGCGCGCACGCTCAGCACCACCTGCCCGCCCTCGCGCCCGTAGCGCACCGCGTTCTCCATGAGGTTCCGCAGCACCTGGGAGAGCTGGCCGGGATCGGCCGGGGCGGCGGTGGCCGGCGCCAGCTCCAGCGCCAGCCGCGCCCCGCGCGCGGCGAACAGCGGCGCCATCGCCTCCGCCTCCGCCCGCGCCAGCTCGTCCAGCCGGGCGGCGCCGGTCGGCGCCTGGTGCTCGGTCATCTCGATGCGCGACAGGCCCAGCAGGTCCTCGATCAGCCGCCGCATCCGCTCGGCCTGCTCCGCGATGATGGCGAGGAAGCGCCTGCTCGCCTCCGCGTCGCCCTCCGCCGGGCCGCGCAGCGTCTCGACGAAGCCCATGATGGAGGCGAGCGGGGTCCGCAGCTCGTGGCTCGCGTTCGCCACGAAGTCGGCCCGCATCCGCTCGGCCGCCCGCGCCTGGGTGCGGTCCGCCAGCACCACCAGCAGCCGCCCCCCGTCCGAGAGCGGCGGGTCGAGCGGGATCACGGCGGTGGAGAGGTCGCGCGCCACCGGCACGGGCAGCACCACCTCGGCCGACTGCACCGCGCCCTCCGCCAGCGCCCGGTCCACGGCGCCGGCGATGCCGGGGTGGCGGAGGAAGGCCTCCTCCCCGCCCCCCGCCCCCGCGCCGAAGAAGCGCCGGGCGGCGGCGTTGGCCCGCAGCGGGCGGCGGTCCTCGGCGAGCACGATCAGGGGGTCGGGCAGGGCCTCGACGATCGCGGCGTCCGCCCGGCGGAGCCGCCCGACCATCGCCTCCCGCTCCGTCAGGCTCCGCGCCAGCCGGGCGGCCAGGTCCGTCACCCGCCCCGCCGCGCGCGTCAGCGGCCGGGGCGCCGGCCGGGGCGCGCGCCCCTCCGCGGCCGCGCGCAGGTGGTCCTCCAGCCCCGCCAGGGTTCCCGTCCAGGAGCGGGCGAGCAGCAGCGCCGCCAGCCCCGTCGCCAGCAGGCCCAGCAGCACGCCGAGCGGCGTCGCCTGCCCCGTGAGGCCGAGCGCCAGCAGCACCACCGCCGGCACCCCGCCCATCAGCCCCGCCGCGCGCAGCACGTCGGCGAGCGGCGGGCGCGGCGGCATCAGGGCGGGCCGCGCGTCCTCAGGACCCGGCGGCGCCCGGCAGCACCGGCGGCTCCACCGGCTGCGGCTCCGCGCCCGGCGTCAGGGCATAGACCGCGAGCGCCCGCTGCACCTGCCCGTTCGGCAGCAGCCGGAAGGCGCCGTCCGCCCCCTGCAGCACCTCGCCGACCGGGGGCGCCGCGGGCGTCGTCGGGTCGCCCGGCCGCACCGAGCGCAGCGCGGCCGCGGTCGCGTCGTAGGCCGTGGCCGCAAGCCGCGGCGGCCGGTCGCCGAAGGCCGCCTGGTAGCGCCCCTCGAAGGAGGCGCGCGCCGCGGGGTCGGGCCCCGGGACCAGCGCCCCGGCCAGCGCCGGCTCCGCAGCCAGCGCGGCATCCCCCGCCCAGAGCGTCGGCCCGCCGATCCGCGTCGCCGGCGCGCCGATCCCGGCCGCGGCCAGCGCCGCCGCCAGCTCCCGCGCGCCCGCCCCGCTCTCGCCGATGATCATCAGCCCCACCGCCTCGGTCCCGGCCTGGGAGACGACCTGCCCGGCCACCTGCGGGCGCGAGGCCGCGGCGGGGTAGGTCACGATCACCGGGGCCGCCATCCCCGCCTCGCGCGAGGCGTTGCGGAGCGCGTTGGCCAGCTGCCGCGTGAAGGCCCCCTCCGGCCCCGCGAGGCCGATCCGCCGCACCCCCGCCGCCTGGGCCGAGGCCAGCAGCCGCCGCACCTGCTGCGAGGGCGTTACCCCCGTCACCCAGACGCCGTTGCCGCCCTGCTCCACGTCGTTGGTGAAGGCGAGCACGGGCACGCCCGCCGCCCGCGCCTGCCCGGCCGCGGCCGTGGTCTCCGGCCCCGTCAGCGGCCCCACCACCACCCGCGCCCCGTCCGCGATCGCCGAGCGCACCGCCTCCGAGGCGCCGCCGGACGAGCCCGTGGTGTCGCGCGGCATCAGCTCCACGCCCCGCAGGTTCGCGTCGAACAGCGCGAGGGTGGCCGCGTTCAGCATGGCCGGCCCGAGCGCGCCCTGCGGCCCGCTCAGCGGCAGCAGCACCGCCACCCGCGTCACCGGCGCCTCCGCCAGCGCGCCGCCGCCGACGAGGGGCGCGGAGGGGCGGGCGTAACCGCCCCGCGGCCCTTGCGGCGCGCAGGCGGCGAGCCCCACAAGGGCCAGCAGCGCCGCCAGGGCGCCGAGACGGGGGGCGCGGGGTGCCAGGGAACGACGCGGCAGGGCAGGGCCCCGGAACGGAACAGGATGCACGCGAGCCCCCTCGAGGTGACGAATCGGGTGCCGGGAGCCCAGTTGCCGACGCATCCAGCGGCGCGTCCACCGGCGCGTCCACCGGCGCGTCGACCGGCCTGGCCCCCGGGTTATGGCTGGTCGCCACCCCCATCGGCAACCTGGGGGACCTTTCCTCCCGCGCAGTCGTGACCCTGCGCGGCGCCGAGCTCATCCTCTGCGAGGACACGCGCGTGACGGCGCCCCTGCTCGCCCGCCACGGCATCTCGGCCCCCCTCCAGCCCCTGCACGACCACAACGAGGCGCGCGAGGTGCCCCGCCTGGTCGAGCGCCTCCTCGGCGGCGCCCGCATCGCCCTCGTCTCCGACGCCGGCACGCCGCTGGTCAGCGACCCCGGCTACCGCCTCGCCCGCGCGGCGATCGAGGCCGGCGCCCCCGTCTCCGCCGTGCCCGGGCCCAACGCGGCCGTCATGGCCCTCACCCTCTCCGGCCTGCCGCCCCAGCCCTTCCTCTTCATGGGCTTCCTGCCGCCCCGCGCCGGCGCGCGCGCCGAGGCGATCGGGCGCCTTCGCGCCGCCGAGGCCGCCGGCCTCGCCGCCACCCTCGTCTTCTTCGAGGCCCCCCACCGCCTCGCCGAATGCCTCGCCGCTCTCGCCGAAGGCTTCGGCAGCCGCCCCGCCGCGGTCGCGCGCGAGCTCACCAAGCGCTTCGAGGAGGTCCGCCGCGCGTCCCTTCCGGACCTCGCCGCCCACTACGCCGCCCAGGCCCCCCGGGGCGAGATCGTCGTCGTCGTCGGCCCCGCCCCGGAGGCCACCGGCGGCGCCGACGAGGTGGAGGACCGCCTCCGCGCGGCGCTCGCCGCCGGGCAGTCCCTGCGCGACGCCGCCGCCATGGTCGCGACCGCCACCGGCCTGCCCCGGCGACAGGTCTACGCGCGGGCGCTGGAACTCGGGCGCGAGGAGGGGTGACCCGTCGACCCCAGGGAGGCTCTGCCTCCCTGACCCTCCGCCGGGGGGCGAGCGCGCCCCCCGGACCCCGCGATCTATTTTTCCAGGGCTGAACCGGCAGAGGCAGCGCCCCTGGAGGATTTTCCCGGCCACGCGGACTGACCCGCCGGTCGCCCGAGGTCATCGACCTCGGGCGCGCGTCAAAACCCTCGCGGGGTCCGGGGTGGCCGCTGCCACCCCGGCGGAGGGTCTGGGAGGCAGAGCCTCCCAGGGTCCACCGGCGCAACCCGCCCGCCCCCGTTGCCATCCCGCCCGCCCCGGCCTAGCGAGGGCGCGAGACAGGGAGAACCCCGTTGAGCGATCCGCTGGCCGCCCCGGCCCTCCACGGCGACCCCGCCCCGCGGGTGCTCGACATCCCCGTCATCCTCGTCGGCTTCAACCGCCCCGCCTATCTCGAGCGCGTCTGCGCCTCCCTGCTCCGCCAGCGGGGCGTGACCCTCGACCCCCGCCGCGTCTTCCTCCTGCAGGACGGCGCCGTCTCCGCCCGCACCGGCCTCCGCTACGCCGAGGACGCGGAGATCGAGGCCTCCATCGCCGCCTTCCGCGCCCATTTTCCGCGCGGCCAGGTGGCGGCGGCGCGCACCAACCTCGGGATCGCCGCCAACATCCGCCGCGGCGAGGTCCTCGCCTTCGAGGCGCTCGACGCCGACTGCGCCCTCTTCTTCGAGGACGACCTCGAGCTCGGCCCCGAGTACCTCCGCATCATGGAGGAGCTGCGCGCCGTCGCGGACCGTGACCCCCGCATCGGCTACTTCGCCGCCTACGGCGACCACAAGGCCGCGCCCCCCGGCCCCGAGGCCTGGCTGGTCATGCTCGACCACCACTGGGCCTTCGGCCTCAAGCGCGAGCCCTGGCGCCGCCTGCGCGAATGGCTGGAACCCTACGACCGCATCCTGGCCGAGGCCGACTACGCCTGGCGCGACCACATGGCGATCTACCGCTGGATGGAGGGCCTGGAGGCCGCCGGCCCGCACACCTCCCAGGACGCGGTGAAGACCATCGGCTGCCACGCCCTCGGCATCGCCCGCGTCATGACCGACGTCTGCTTCGGCCGCTACATCGGCGCCGAGGGCGCCTCGTTCCGCGGCGCGAAGTTCCGCGACCTCGGCTTCGACCGCATGGAGTGGGTGGAGGGGCCGGAGCACCACGTCGCGGCCGGCGTCGGCAGCCAGGTGGCCGGCATCGTCGCCGACGCCCGCAAGCGCCAGCAGCGCTTCCGCCGCGACGACCTCGCCAACCTGATCGAGCAGCAGTCCCGGCAGCGCCTCGAGCGCGAGCGCCCCGCCACCCGCGAGGACGTGGCCGCCCTCTTCCGCTGGCTGCTCGACCGCGAGCCCGAGGAGGCCGCGATCGACCTCTACGCCGGGCAGAACTCCGTCCGGACGGTGCGCGAGATCCTGCTGACGAGCCGGGAGTTCCGCGGCCGCAACCCCCTCCCCCCGGCCCCCTAGCCGCGGCCCCTCCCAGGCCGGCCAGCCGGCTTCCGGGGGCGGGGGGGTTTCGCCCCGCGGGGTCACCGCCCACCTTGGCGGCAGGGCGGCCCCCGCCGCCCGCCGCCAAGGATGCCCGCATGAACGCCGCGCTCGACCCGTCCCAGATCAAGTTCGGCATCGGCCAGCCCGTCTCCCGCAAGGAGGACCCGGTGCTGCTGCGGGGCGAGGGACGCTACAGCGACGACCTCTCCCTGCCCGGCCAGGCCCATGCGGTGATGGTCCGCAGCCCCTTCGCCCACGGGACCATCCGCGGCATCGACACGGAGGCCGCGCGCGCCATGCCCGGCGTGCTCGCCATCGTCACCGGCGCCGACCTCGAGGCCGCCGGCATCGGCCCCATGTCGCTGACCGTCGGCCAGAAGAACCGCGACGGCTCGCCGCCCCGCCTGCCCCGCCAGCCCGTGCTGACCACCGACAAGGTCCGCTTCGTCGGCGACCCCGTGGCCATGGTGGTCGCCGAGACCGAGAAGGAGGCGCGCGACGCCGCCGAGGCGGTGCTCCTCGACGTCGACCCCCTGCCCGCCGTGACCGAGGCGCGGGAGGCCGTGGCCCCCGGCGCCCCCCTCCTGCACGAGGCCGTGCCCGGCAACACCGTGGTCGACTTCCACTACGGCGACGCCGAGGCCGTGGCCGCCGCCTTCGCCCGCGCCGCCCATGTCGTGCGCCTGCCGCTGCGCAACAGCCGCGTCGTCGTCTCGCCCATGGAGCCCCGCTCGGCCATCGGCGCCTACGAGGACGGCCGCTACGTGCTGCGCGCCGGCAGCCAGGGCGTCTTCGGCATGCGCGGCGGCCTCGCCAAGGTCATGGGCGTCGAGGTCGAGGGCGTGCGGATGCTCACCGGCAACGTCGGCGGCTCCTTCGGCATGAAGGCGAGCGTCTACCCCGAGTACCCCGCCCTGCTGCACGCCGCCCGCACCCTCGGCCGCCCCGTGAAGTGGACCGACACGCGCTCGGAGAGCTTCCTGTCGGACAGCCACGGCCGCGACCACGACACGCTCGGCGAGCTGGCGCTCGACGCCGAGGGCCACTTCCTCGCCGTGCGCCTGACCGGCTTCGGCAACCTCGGCGCCTACCTGTCGAACGCGACGACGCTGCCCTCGACCATGAACACGGTGAAGAACGTCATCGGCGTCTACCGCACGCCGCTCGTGGAGGTCTCGACGCGCTGCGTCTTCACCAACACCACCCCCGTCGGTGCCTACCGCGGCGCGGGGCGGCCCGAGGGCAACTACTACATGGAGCGGCTGGTCGACACCGCCGCGCGCGAGATGGGCATCGACCGCGTGGAGCTGCGCCGCCGCAACCACATCCAGCCGGACCAGATCCCCTACGACGCGCCGTCCGGCATGCACTACGACAGCGGCGACTTCCCCGCGATCCTGGAGGAGGCGCTGGCCGCCGCCGACTGGGACAACTTCCCCGCCCGCCGCGCCGAGGCCCGCCGCCGCGGCCGGCTGCGCGGCATCGGCATCGGCCACTACCTGGAGGTCACGGCCCCACCCTCGAAGGAAATGGGCGGCATCCGCTTCGACGAGGACGGCGGCGTCACCATCCTCACGGGCACGCTCGACTACGGCCAGGGCCACGCCTCGCCCTTCGCCCAGGTGCTGGTGGACCGCCTCGGCATCCCCTTCGATCGCATCCGGCTGATGCAGGGCGACAGCGACCTGCTGATCGCCGGCGGCGGCACCGGCGGCTCGCGCTCCATGATGGCCAGCGGCACCGCCCTCTCCACCGCGAGCGCCCAGGTCATCGAGCGCGGGCGGAAGCTCGCCGCCCATGCGCTCGAAGCCTCCGCCGAGGACATCGAGTTCTCCGCCGGCCGCTTCACCATCGCCGGCACCGACCGCGGCATCGGCCTGCTGGAGCTGGCCGCCCAACTCCGCACCCTGCCCGCCCCGCCCGGCGACCTGCCGGCCACGCTGGATGTCTCCACCACCGACCAGTACGAGGACAGCGCCTTCCCCAACGGCTGCCACGTCGCGGAGGTGGAGATCGACCCCGAGACCGGCGAGACCGAGGTCGTGAGCTACGTCACCGTCAACGACTTCGGCACGCTCGTGAACCCGATGCTCGTCGCGGGCCAGGCGCATGGCGGCATCGTGCAGGGGATCGGCCAGGCGCTGACCGAGCACACCGCCTATGACGAGGACGGCCAGCTCCTCAGCGGCTCCTACATGGACTACGGCCTGCCGCGCGCCGGGCACGCGCCGTCGCTCGGCTTCGCCAGCCACCCCGTGCCCGCCCGCACCAACGCGCTCGGCGCCAAGGGCTGCGGCGAGGCCGGCTGCGCGGGCGCGCTGCCCTCCGTGATGAACGCCGTGGTCGACGCCCTGGCCGAGCGCGGCATCGCCCACGTGGACATGCCCGCGACGCCGCTGAAGGTCTGGCGCCTGCTGCACGAGGGCGTCGCCGCGTGATCGTCCTCATCACCGGCGCCACCTCCGGCTTCGGCGCCGCGACCGCCCGCCGCTTCGCCGAGGACGGCGCCCGCATCGTCGCCATCGGCCGCCGCGCCGACCGCCTGAAGGCGCTGGGCCGCGACCTCGGCGCGGAGAAGGTCCACCCGGTCGCGCTCGACGTGCGCGACCGCGCCGCCGTCGAGGCCGCCATCGCCTCCCTTCCCGCCGAGTGGTCGGCGATCGACGTCCTCGTCAACAACGCCGGCCTCGCCCGCGGCCTCGGCCCCGCGCAGGAGGCGTCGCTCGACGACTGGGACGCGATGGTCGACACCAACGTGAAGGGGCTGATGTACCTCACCCGCGCCGTGCTGCCCGGCATGGTCGCGCGCGGGCGCGGCCACATCGTCAACATCGGCTCCACCGCCGCCGAGTTCCCCTACCCCGGCGGCAACGTCTACGGCGCCACCAAGGCCTTCGTCCGCCAGTTCAGCCTCAATCTCCGCGCCGACCTCTACGGCACGCCGGTGCGGGTGACGGACATCGAGCCCGGCCTCGTCGGCGGCACGGAGTTCAGCAACGTCCGCTTCGGCGACGACGCCAAGGCCGCCGCCGTCTACCAGGGCGCCGACGCGCTGACGCCCGAGGACATCGCCGACGCCATCCACTGGGTGGCGACCCGCCCCGCCCGCGTGAACGTCAACACGCTGCAGGTGATGCCCGTGGCGCAGAGCTTCGGCCCGCTCCGCGTCCACAAGCCCGGCCAGGGATAGCGCCCCCGGGCGGCCCGGCGCCTGCTAGGCCGCCCGCACGTCGGCGAGGAAGCCCCGCACCTCCGCCGAGAGCCGCTCCGAGCTTCCCGCCAGGTCGGAGGCGGCGGCCAGCACCTGGGCGGAGGCGGCGCCGGTCTCGCCGGCGTTGCGGCCGACATCGCCGATGGTCTGCGTCACCTCCTCGGTCGCCTGCGCCGTGGCGGCCACCGCGCGCGAGATCTCGGCGGTCGCCGCGTTCTGCTGCTCCACCGCGGTCGCGATGTTCACGGTGATCGCGCTCACCTCGTCGATCACCGCCGCGATCGCGCCGATCGCGCCCACCGTCGCCTGGGTGGAGGCCTGCATCTCCGCGATCTGCGCGCCGATCTCCTCCGTCGCCTTGCTCGTCGCCTGGGCCAGGCTCTTCACCTCGCTCGCCACCACCGCGAAGCCGCGCCCCGCCTCGCCGGCCCGCGCCGCCTCGATCGTCGCGTTCAGCGCGAGAAGGTTCGTCTGCCCGGCGATGGTGGTGATCATGTTCACGACCTCGCCGATCTTGCCCGCTGCGGCCGCCAGCGCGCGCACGGTGCCGTCGGTGTTGCGGGCATCCCGCACCGCGCGGCCCGTCACCTCGGTGGCCTGCGACACCTGGCGGCTGATCTCGCCGATGGAGGCCGAAAGCTCCTCGGTCGCCGCGGCCACGGCCTGCACGCCGCCGCTGCTCGCCTGCGCCGCCATGGAGACGGTGCCGGCCTTGTCCGTCGTCTGGCGCGCGATCCGCGACATCGACTGCGCCGTCGCCTCCAGCTCGGTCGAGGCAGAGGCGAGATGCCCGGTCAGCGAGCCCACCGCGCCCTCGAAGCCCCCGATCACCTCCTCGAGCCGCGCCGCGCGGCGCTCCTTCGCGGCCCGCTCCTCGGCCTGCGCCGCGGCCAGGCGCCGGGCCTCGAGGGCGTTCTCCCGGAAGACGTCCAGCGCCCGCGACAGCGCGCCGATCTCGTCGCCGCGCTCCTGCCCCTCCACCGTCACGTCGAGGTCGCCGGCGGCCAGGCGGCCCATGGCGCCCGTGATCCGGTGCAGCGGCTTCTGCACGCCCAGCCGCCCGACGAGGAACATCATCAGCGTCGCCAGCCCCAGGCCCAGCACCGAGGCGAGGATCAGCCCGCGCTCCAGCGCGGCGCCGCTCTCGCGCGCGGCGACCGCCTGCGCGGCCATCTCCTGGCGGTTGGCGGCGACGATGAGCTCGGCGATCTCGGTCACGCGCCGCCGCGCCCGCCGCGCCTCGCCGACGGACAGCGCGCTCGCCTCCTCGAGCCGCCCCTCGAGCGAGAGCGTCACGATCCGCTCCACCGCGGCGGCGTAGACGCGCAGCTCGCGCTGCGCCTCCTCGACCAGCGACCGGCGCTCGGGCTGTGCGACGCCCTGCAGCGCCTCCAGGCTCCCGAAGCCCTTGCGCATCGCCTCCTTGTAGCGCGCCAGCCGCTCCTGCACGGCGGCCGGGCGCGCCGCCTCGATGATGATGTTCTTCTCGTCGATCCCCGCCGCGCTCACCGCCGCGGCGGTCTCGAGCGCGAGCACCATGCGCGGCGTGCGGCGATCCACGAACTCGGCGTTCATCTCCCCGAGCCGGCCCAGCCCCAGCAGGGCGCCGACCAGCAACCCCACGCTCGTGACGATCATCAGCCCCGTCGCCACGCCGATCTTCGCGCCGATCGACCGGTTCCCGACGAAACGCGCCACGCTCATCCCGATCTCCGAATCCAGGCACCCGCCGCTCCCCCGCGCCAGGGAGATTCGGCCAGGAGCAACGGAGCGGAGAATTTCAGAACGGGATTAAGGAACCCCTCCCGCGCCCGCTCCTCGGCTAGCGCAGCAGCGCCGGCAGCAGCGCGTCCAGCCGCAGCCGCCCCTCCGTCGTGGCCGCCAGCCGCCCGTCCGGAAGCCAGGCCAGGTAGCCCTCCTCGCGCAGCGCCTCGAGCATGCCGGCGTCCACCACCGCCTCGAAGGGCAGCCCGCTCCGCGCCTCGATGCGCCGGGGGTCCACCCCCTCGGAGAGCCGCAGCCCCATCAGCATCGCCTCCCGCCCGCGGTCGACCGGCGACAGCGCCTCCTCCTCCACCCGCGCGTGCCCCTCGCGCTCCACCCGCTCGAGCCACGTCTCCGGCGCGCGGTGCCGCCGCGCCGCCAGGATATCGCCCCCGCGCGAGAGCCGCTGGTGCGCCCCGGCGCCGATGCCGAGGTAGTCGCCGTAGCGCCAGTAGGCGAGGTTGTGCCGGCTCTCCGCGCCCGGCTTCGCGTAGTTGCTGACCTCGTAGGGCGCCAGCCCGAAGCGCGCCGCCTCCTCGGCCGTCGCGGCGTAGAGGGCGGCGGCCTCGTCCCCCTCCGGCAGGTGGAAGGCCCCGCGCGCGTGTTCCGTCGCGAAGCGCGTCCCGGGCTCCACCGTCAACTGGTAGAGCGAGAGGTGATCCGCCGCCAGCGCCAGCGCCCGGCGAAGCTCCGCCCGCCACGCGGCCTCGCCCTGCCCGGGGCGCGCGTAGATGAGGTCGAAGGAGAGCCGCGGGAAGGTCGCGCGCGCGTGCTCCAGCGCCGCCACCGCCTCCCCCGCCGAGTGGTTCCGCCCGAGGAAGCCGAGCGAGGCCGCGTCCAGCGCCTGCACGCCGAGCGAGAGGCGGTTCACCCCGGCCGCGCGGAACTCCCGCAGCCGCCCCGCCTCCACGCTCGTGGGATTTGCCTCCAGCGTCACCTCGAGGTCCGGCGCCGCCTCGAACAGCGCCCGCGCCCGCCCGATCACCGCCGCCACGGCCTCGGGCGGCATGAGGGAGGGCGTGCCGCCCCCGAAGAAGACCGAGGCCAGCCGCCGCGGCCCGCCCCAGGCCGCCAGCCGCGCCGCCTCGTGCTCCAGCTCCGCCACCAGCGCCCGCCCGTGCCGCGCGGCGTCCACCGCGGGCCGGACATGGGAATTGAAGTCGCAATAGGGGCACTTGGACGCGCAGAAGGGCCAGTGGACGTAGAGCGCCAGCGGCTCCGCCTCGCGCTGCACGGCCGGGGAAGGGGTCAGGACATCGCTCACGCGGCGGATATGGTCACGCACGCCCCGCCCGGCAAAGCGCGGCGAAGGGGATGGCGCCGCCCGGTTGCCCCCCACATGCTGCCGGGCGCAGAGAGGGTCCCGTGCCGCCCCCGCCCGACATCGCCCCCGCCGCGACCATCCCCGCCGGGGACGGCCCCGCCTGCCCGGCCCCGCCGGCGATCCCGGACGGCCTGCCCCCGCCCCGGCGCCGGCTGGCCACCCTCGCGGTCGCGCTCGCCATCGCCATGTCCGTCATCGACGGCACCATCGCCGGCGCCGCCCTGCCGACCATCGCGCGGGAGCTGAACACCTCCCCCTCCACCTCGATCTGGGCGACCAACGCCTACCAGCTCGCGGTCACCGTCTCCCTCCTGCCGCTGGCCGCCCTCGGCGAGATCGTGGGCTACCGCCGCATCTACCTCGGCGGCCTGATCCTCTTCACCCTCGCCTCCGTCCTCTGCGCCCTCTCCGGCAGCTTCGAGGCCCTCGTCGCCGCCCGCGCCGTGCAGGGCCTGGGCGCGGCGGGGCTGATGAGCGTGAACACCGCCCTCGTCCGCTTCATCCAGCCCCGCGCCCATCTCGGGCGGGGGCTCGGCTTCAACGCCATGGTCGTCTCCACGGCCGCGGCGGCGGGGCCCACGGCCGCGGGGCTCATCCTCGGCGTCGCCGACTGGCCCTGGATCTTCGCGGTCAACCTGCCGATCGGCCTCCTCGCGCTGGCCATCGGCTGGCGCTCCCTGCCCGAAAGCCCGCGCGGGCGGCACCGCTTCGACGTGCTGAGCGCGGTGCTCTCCGCCGCGACCTTCGGCCTCGTCATCCTCGGCCTTGATTCCCTCGCCCATGGCGGCTCCGCCCTCTCCGCCCTGCCGGAGGTCGCCGTCGGCCTCCTGGCGGGCGTCTGGCTCGTCCGCCGGCAGGCCGGCGTGGCGCGGCCCCTCCTGCCGGTGGACCTGCTGCGGATCCCGATCTTCGCCCTCTCGATCGGCACCTCGCTGTGCTCCTTCGCGGCGCAGATGCTCGCCTTCGCCTCCCTGCCCTTCCTGCTGCAGACCGGCCTCGGCTTCTCCGTCTTCGCGGCGGGGCTGCTGACGACCTCCTGGTTCATCGCGACCGCCGTCGCCGCCCCCCTCTCGGGCCGGCTGATGGAGCGCTTCCCGGCCGGCCTCCTCGGCGGCGTGGGGCTGGCCATGCTCTCGGGCGGCCTCGGCGCCATGGCCCTGCTGCCCGCCTCGCCCCAGCCGCTCGACATCGTCTGGCGCATGGCCCTCTGCGGCTTCGGCTTCGGCCTCTTCCAGACACCCAACAACCGCACCCTCGTCGGCGCCGCGCCCCCGGAGCGCGCGGGCGGGGCCAGCGGCATGCTCAGCACCGCCCGCCTCGTCGGCCAGACCAGCGGGGCGGCCACCGTCGGGCTCGTCCTCGCCTGGATGCCCGGCATGGCCGTCGCGGGACCCAAGACGGCGCTCGCCATCGGCTGCGCCCTGGCAGCGCTGGGTGCCGTCGTCAGCCTGCTTCGGCTGCGGGCGCGGGGATGAGATGAGCCTGGACTGTTGCAGCGGGTGACTCTCGGGAGGCGCTGCCTCCCGAACCCTCCGCCGGGGTGGCGGCGGCCACCCCGGACCCCGCGTCCGGTTTGACGCGCGCCGGAGGTCGATGACCTCCGGCGACTGACGTCTCAACCCACGCGGCTTGAAGAATAATCCAAGGGCGCTGCCCCGGCCGGTTCAGCCCTGGAAAAACAGATCGCGAGGTCCGGGGAGCCCGCCGGCTCCCCGGCTCGGGACAAACGCTTCGCGTTTGCCCGGAGGGTCTGGGAGGCAGCGCCTCCCGGAGTCACCCGCACCCCCTCACCGCACCGCCGCCCGCCCGCGCCCCTGCAGCACCAGCAGCCCCGCCGCCAGCGCCATGCCGATCCAGTGCGGCGCCGGCAGCCAGGGCAGCACCCCCTCGAGCAGCGCCGGGAAGACCAGCAGCAGCCCCGCCACCGTGAAGCCCGCCCGCTCCAGCCCGTTCAGCGCCCGCCGGAAGAAGCCCTGGCAGGCCGCCGCCAGGGCCGCGAGACCCAGCGTCGCCAGCAGGATCTGCCAGGCCACGTCCAGCCAGGTCATGCTCGGCGTCAGGTTCAGCAGCAGCCCCACGCCCTCCGGATCCGTCACGAAAACGAAGGGCAGCACGAAGGCCGGCAAGGTGTACTTCCAGGCCTGGAGCGTCGTGGAGTAGGGCCCCGCCCCCGTGATGGCCGCGGCCGCAAAGGGCGACAGCGCGGTCGGCGGCGAGACCTCGCTCAGCACGGCGTAGTAGAAGACGAACATGTGCGCGGCGTAGTCGGGCACGCCGAGCTTCATCAGCGCCGGCGCCGCCACCACCGCGCAGATGATGTAGCTGGCCGTCACCGGCACCGCGAGGCCGATGACCCAGACGATCAGCCCCGTGAACAGCGCCGTCCCCAGGATGGACCCGTTCGCCGCCTGGATCGCGATGTCCGAGAACTTCAGCCCGAGCCCCGTCAGCGTGATCACGCCCACGATGATCCCCGCGCAGGCGCAGGTGGCCGCGATGCCGACCGACTGGATCGCGCCGATCGCCAGCGCCTCCACCAGCTTCTTCGGCACCAGCGCCGTGTCCCGCCGCAGGAAGGACAGCACCACCGCGACGGCCATCGCGTAGAGCACCGCCAGCGTGGAGCTGTAGCCGAGCACCATGAACACGATGATCGCGACCAGCGAGGAGAAGTGGAACCCGTACTTCCGCACCAGCTCCCGCGCCGGGGTGGCGGAGGGCACCTCCACCGCCTTGCCCGCCGCCCCCAGCCGCCGCTGGTCCAGCTCCACCATGAACAGCAGTGAGGCGTAGTAGAGGCAGGTCGGCACGATCGCCATGCGCAGCACGTCGAGGTAGCCGATCTTCAGGTACTCGGAGATGAGGAAGGCCGCCGCCCCCAGCACGGGCGGCGAGATGATGGCGCCCAGGCCCCCCGCCGCCAGCAGCCCGCCGGCGTCCGACGCCTTGTAGCCAACCTTCTTCATCATCGGCCAGGCGACGGTGCCGAGCGTCACCGTGGTCGCGACCCCCGAGCCCGACGGACCGCCGAGCAGGAAGGAGGACAGCACCACCGTCCGTCCCGCGCTGCTCGCCTTGCCCCCCATGATCGAGAAGGAGAAGTCCACGAAGAACTTCCCCGCGCCGCTGAGCTGCAGGATGGCGCCGTAGATGGTGAAGAGGATGATCAGCGTCGCCGAGACGTCCACCGCCGTCCCGAAGATGCCGTCCAGCCCCACCGCCAGATGCGGGATCAGCCGCTCGGAATCATAGCCCCGGTGCGTCCAGGGCGCGGGAAGGTGGTTGCCGAGGAAGGCGTAGGCGATGAAGGCGAGGGCCACGACGGGCATCACCGGCCCCGTGGTGCGCCGCGTCACCTCCAGCACCAGCCCGACGAGCAGCCAGCCGACCACGAGGTCCATCGGCTCGGGGAAGATCACCCGGTCCTGCAGGTCGTCGCCGCCGGAGACGAGATACCAGATGACGTAGAGCGACACCGCGATCAGCACGGCGTCCCAGGCCATGAAGCGGTGCCGGAATCGCTTGGAGACGGGAAACAGGAAGAAGCCGATCGCCAGCGCGAAGCCCACGTGCACGAAGCGCAGCGTCGTCGTCGGCACGATGTCCCAGGCCGCCCAGAGATGGAACAGGCTCATCGCCAGCGCCATCGCCGTGCCGATCCAGGCGAGCACGCCGCGGAAGCGGTGCTGCGCGCCCTCCTCCTCCTCGATCAGCGCCTCGACCCGCGCGGTGGTGGCGGCGTCCAGCGAGCCCGGCGCCACCTCGAAGGGCAGCCCGGCGCCCAGCCCCGGGGCCGCGCCCGCCGGCCCGTCCGACGGAACCGCCACCTCCTCGCGGCGCATCAGGCGAGCGTCGCGCCGGCCGAGCGCCAGTAGGCTTCCGCCGCCGGGTGCCAGGGGATGCCGGCCGCCGCGGTCTTCTGCCCCTCCAGCTTGAAGTTCCGCGCCTCCGCGTGGGTGCGCGCCAGGTCCTCGCGCCCCTCCCAGGTCAGCTTCAGCAGGCTCGTCACCATCTCGGCCGGCATGTCCTCGCGAACGGCCAGCACGTTGGCCACCGACATCTGCTTGTTGTCGGTGGCCTGCCCCGGATAGGTGCCGGCCGGGATCACCTCGTTGAAGTAGACCGGCCCGTGCTTCTCCACGATCTTCGCCGTGTACTCGGCGTGGTCGATCATCTGGATCTGCACGCCCGGGCTGGCGCCGAGGTCCGTGATCGCGCTCGTCGGGATGCCCGAGACGAAGAAGTAGGCGTCGAGCTTCCCGTCCTTCACCGCGTTGGTCGATTCCGCCGGCGACAGGCGCTCGCGCGCGCGGAAGTCCTTCGCGGGATCGAGCCCCGCCGCCTCGATCAGCCGCAGCGCCATCACCTCGGTCGCCGAGCCCGGCGCGCCCGTGGAGACGCGCTTGCCCTTCATGTCCGGGATCGACTTGATGCCCGTGCTCGCGACCGTCACCACCTGCATGCGGTTGGTGTAGATGACCGCGATCGCCCGCGCCGGCACCGGGCGGCCCCGGAAGCGCTCGTTCCCGCGCACCGCGTCCACCGCCGCGTCCACCTGCGTGAAGATCAGCCCGACGCGTCCGGCGCCGAGAAGCTGGAGATTGCCGACCGAGCCCCCCGTCACCTCCACGGTGGCCGACATGCCCGGCATCTGCCGCGAGATGAGGTTCGCCAGCGCCCCGCCCAGCGGGTAGTAGACGCCGCCCGTGGTGCCCGTCGCGATCGCGAGTTGCTGCCCCTGCGCGGATGCGCGCCGCGATGCCAGCAGGGTCGGCGCCGCCAGCACCGTGCCGGCCGCGAGGATGCCTCGACGCGGGATTGCCATCGCCCGTTCTCCTTGGTTCGCTTCTGGGTACCGTTTCCCTGGGTGCACCATAGCCCGCCCTTCGGAGGCGGCGGAAGGGCCGCGCCCCCGGCTCTCGTTACGGTGTCGTTACGCCGTTTCCACCCGGCCTCTCCCGCACCCCCAGCAGCAGCACGGCCCCAAGGGCCATGAAGCCCGCGGTGGTCGCCATGCCCAGGCGCTGGCTCCCGCTCCACTGCGTCACCGCCGCCAACACCGCCGGCCCCAGGAACCCCGTGATCCGGCCCGAGAGCGCGAAGAGCCCGAAATGCGCGGCCATCTCCCCCTCGGGCGCCAGCCGGGCCATCAGTGTGCGCGAGGCCGCCTGCGCCGGCCCGAAGAACAGCCCGAGCACCAGCGCCAGGCCCCAGAACAGCGCGGCCCCCTCCACCACCACCAGCGCGAGGCCGATCGCGACCAGCGCCGCGAGCGAGGCCAGCACCATCCGCCGCGACCCCACCCGATCCTCCACCAGCCCGCCCAGCGCCGCCCCGATCCCGGCCGAGACGTTCATCGCGATCCCGAAGAGCAGCACCTCCTGGAAGCCGAGCCCGTGCACCCCGGCCGCGAAGATCGCGCCGAAGGCAAACAGCGTGTTCAGCCCGTCCGTGTAGAACAGCCGCGCGAGGAGGAAGCGCAGCATGTCGGGCCGCCCTGTGAGCCCCCGCAGCACGCCGCGCAGCTCCGCGAGCCCCGCCCGCGCCGCCTCCCTCCAGCCCGGCTTCACCCCCGGCGGGTCCCGCAGCGCCACCAGCACCGGCCAGCCGAACAGCAGCATCCAGGCGCCCACGAGCACCGCCGCCGCCCGGATCGTCTCCCCCTGCGTCTTGTCCAGCCCGAAGGGCGGGGGATCGGGCCGGATCAGCCCGAAGAGGCACAGCACGAGGCAGGTGAGCCCCCCCGCGTAGCCCAGCCCCCAGGCCAGCCCCGAGACCCGCCCGATCCGCGCGGGCGAGGCCACCTCCGGCAGCATCGCGTTGTAGAAGACGGTGCCCACCTCGAAGAACACCGTCGCCAGCCCCACGCAGGCGAGCACGTAGATGGCCGAGGAGGCCTCCGGCCGCGCGAACCAGATCGCGGCCGTGCAGGCAGCGGTCGCCACCGTGCAGAGCCCGAGCATCAGCCGCCGCCGGCCCCCCGCGTCCGCCACCGCCCCCAGCACCGGCGACAGCAGGGCGATCGCGAGCCCGGCCGCGGTCTGCATCCACCCCCACATCGTCTGCCCCGCCACGGGGTCGGGCGCCACGGCCTGGGCGAACCAGGTGGCGATGACGAAGGTGGTCACCACCGTGGGAAAGGCGCTGTTCGCCCAGTCGTAGAGCGACCAGGCGAACTCGCGGCGGTTCACGGGCGAGCGGCCGGGAAGGCGGGCCGCGCCGGGGTCACGCGCGCTCCAGCGCGCGCAGCGCGACGGCGACGGCCGAGAGCTCGCCCAGCCCCGCGGCCTCACGGGCGAGCCGCACGGCCTCGGCCGGCGGCGCCACGGGCTCGCCGGCCAGGGCCGCGCGCGCCACCCGCGCCTGCATCGCGCCGAGGTCCTCCAGCAGCGCGGCCCGCGCCCTCGGCCCGAAGGCCCCTGGCGCCGCCGCGGCCAGGGCCGCACCCCGCAGCGCCTCCAGCCCGAACTCCCGCCCGGCGGCGTCCCAGGCCGCGGCCGCCCGCCCCGGCGAGACCCCGGCGCCCGCCGCCAGCCGCACGATGCCGATCGCGGCCGAGAGCGAGCCCGCCCCCGCCACCAGCCGCGCCGCGGCCTCCGGCAGCACCCCGTCCCGCGGCCCCCCGTCACGAGGCATCGGCACCGCGGCGATCAGCGCCTCCACCCCCGGCCGCAGCAGCGCCTCCGCCTCGGCCAGCGGGGTGGCGTCGCCCAGCAGCGCCCGCGCGGCGTCCTCGTGCAGCCGCCGCAGGACCAGCAGCGCGGCCCGGCGCGCCGCGGGCGGCACCGGCGCGGCGTCGAGCGAATCCTCGGCCGCCGCGATCCCGAACAGCCGGTCCGCCAGCCAGGCGGCGCGCGCCACCGAGGCGCCGTCCCCCTCCGCCGCCAGCCGCGACACGCCCGCCGGGCCCAGTCGGTTGGCCGCCGCGTTCGCCAGCATGGTCGCCACCAGGTTCCGCCGCAGCCGGTGCCCTTCGATCAGCGCCGGGAACCGCTCCTGCAGCGGATGCGGGAAATAGCCTCGCAGGGTGGGCAGCAGCGCGGGGTCGTCGGGCAGCGCGCCCTCCTCCACGGCGTCCGCCAGCCACAGCTTGGCCACCGGCAGCAGCGCCGCGATCTCGGGCCGCGTCAGCGCGTCCCCCGCCCCGATCCGCTCCGCCATCCGGGCCGCGGAGGGCAGGCCGAGCACGGCGCGGTCGAGCAGCCCCACCCCCTCCAGCCGCGTCATCAGCGCGGCCTGCGCCGGCAGCGCCTCCGCCCCCGCCGCCTGCTCCAGCGACAGCGCGCCGAACTGCGCGGCGTTGTCCGCCAGCACCAGCGCCGCCACCTCGTCCGTCATGGAGGCCAGCAGCGCGTCCCGCTGCGTGCGCGTCAGCGCGCCGCCCCGCTCCGCCTCGGCCAGCAGGATCTTGATGTTCACCTCGTGGTCCGACGTGCTGACCCCCGCGGAGTTGTCGAGCGCGTCGGTGTCGATCGCGACGCCCGCCCGCGCCGCCTCGATCCGCCCGGCCTGCGTCACCGCCAGGTTCGCGCCCTCGCCCACCACGCGCGCGCGCAGCTCGTGCCCGTCGATCCGCAGCGCGTCGTTCGCGCGGTCCCCGGCCTCCGCCTGGCTCTCGGCGCCCCCCTTCACGTAGGTCCCGATGCCGCCGAAGTAGAGCAGGTCCACCTCGGCCCGCAGGATCGCGCGCATGACGGCGACCGGCTCCGCGCGCTCCTCCTCGATGCCCAGCAGCGCCCGCGCCTGGGGCGAGAGCGGGATGAAGCGCGCGTTCCGCGGGAACACGCCGCCCCCCTCGCTCACCCGCCGCACGTCGTAATCCGCCCAGGAGGAGCGCGGCAGCGCGAAGAGCCGCGCGCGCTCCTCGAACGACATCGCCGGATCGGGGTCGGGGTCGATGAAGATGTGCCGATGGTCGAAGGCGGCCACCAGCCGCGTCTGGCGCGAGATCAGCAGCCCGTTGCCGAAGACGTCGCCGGACATGTCGCCGACCCCCGCGCAGGTGAAGGGCTCCGCCTGGATGTCGCGCCCCATCTCCGCGAAGTGGCGCGCGATCATCACCCAGGCGCCCTTGGCGGTGATGCCCATCTCCTTGTGGTCGTAGCCCGCCGAGCCGCCCGAGGCGAAGGCGTCGCCGAGCCAGAAGCCGTACTCCGCCGAGAGCCCGTTCGCGATGTCGGAGAAGGTCGCCGTCCCCTTGTCCGCGGCCGCCACGATGTAGGGATCGTCCCCGTCCCGCCGCACGACGCGCGGGGGCGGCACGACGGCGCCGTCGGCCCCGTAGTTGTCGGTCACGTCCAGCATCGCGCGGATCAGCGTGCTGTAGGCCGCGATCCCCGCGGCCATGAAGGCCTCGCGGTCCGACGGCGCGGGCACGTTGCCCTTCAGGATGAAGCCGCCCTTCGCGCCCGTCGGCACGATGATGACGTTCTTCAGGCGCTGCGCCTTCATCAGGCCGAGGATCTCCGTGCGGAAGTCCTCGCGCCGGTCGCTCCAGCGGATGCCGCCGCGCGCGACCGGCCCCGCCCGCAGGTGGCAGCCCTCCATGTGCATGGCGGAGACGAAGATCTCCCGCCACGGCCGCGGGTCCGGCATCTCCCCCGCGCGCGCGCTCTCGAACTTGAGCGAGAGGTAGCTCTTCTCCTGGAAGTAGTTCGTGCGCACGACGGCATCGAGCGCGGTGCGCAGCCGCGCCAGGATGCGGTCCGCGTCGGGGTCCGCGATCCCCTCCACCAGCGCCGCCCATTCGGCCGCCGCCCGCGCCTCCTCCCCCGCGCGGTCCGCGAGGTCGGGGTCGAAGCGCGCGCGGAACAGCGCGACGAGGATCCGCGCCGCCTCCGGCACCGCGGCCAGCGCGCCCTCCACCGCCGGCTGCGGGAAGGCGAAGCCCACCTGCTTGCACCAGCGGAACACCGCGCGCAGCAGCCAGGCCTCGCGCCAGGTGATGCCCGCCCGCAGCGCCAGGCGGTTGAAGCCGTCCGCCTCCGCCCGGCCCTCCAGCAGCGCCGACAGCGCGTCCAGCAGCTCGTCGAAGCGGTCCTCCGGCGCCTCCGTTCCCGCCTCCAGCGCGAAGACGTGCAGCACCACCGGCTCGGCCCCGGCCGGGGACAGCCGCCAGGGCTGCTCCTCGATCGCGCGCAGGTCGAGGCTCTCGAACAAGGGAAGCGCGTCGGCCAGCGGCAGCGGCCCGCCGGGGCTGGCCAGCCGCAGCGAGAGCCGCCGCGCCCCCTCGCCGGGAATGCGCGAGACGCTCGCGACGGGCCGTCCCGCCGCCAGCGCCGCCTCGGCCAGCCGCAGGTCGGACACCGCCTGGGCCGCCGTCATCTCCTCGGCGTAGGCGGCGGGGAAGGCCTCCGCCCAGCGCGCGGCCAGGCGCGCGCCCTCGGCCTCGCCGGCGGATTCCGCCAGCGCCTCGCCCAGCGCCTCCGGGAAGCGCCGCGCGGCCTGCACGATCGCCGCCTCCAGCACCGAGGCCTCCGGCGCCGGCCCCGCGCCCGGCTCCGTGCCGATGACGTAGTGCACCCGCGCCAGCGGCGTGTCGCCGATCGCGATGTAGAAGGCCGAGAGCCGCCCGCCAAAGGCCGAGGCCAGCAGCCGCCCCACCCTCTCGCGCAGGCGCGTGTCGAAGCCCTCCCGCGGCAGCCACACGATGGCCGAGACGAAGCGCCCGAGCGGGTCGCGCCGCAGCACCAGCGCGGGGCGCGGGCGGATCGCGAGGTCGAGCGCCCGCCGCGCCCCCGCCAGGATGTCCGCCTCCTCCGCCTGGAACAGCTCGTCGCGCGGCCAGGTGTCGAGGATGGACTGGAAGGCCCGCGCGTCGTGGCTGTCCGGCACCGCGCCCGAGGCCGCCATCACCCGCCGCACCTTCGGCGCCAGCCAGGGGATGGAGCGCGGGTTGCGGTTGTAGGCGGTGGCCGCGAAGAGCCCCATGAAGAGCCGCAGCCCCACCACCGTGCCGTCGGCGGCAAGAATCCGCGTCGCCACCACGTCCGCGTGGCTCGGGCGGTGCACCAGCAGCCGCATGTTCGCCTTCGCCACCGCCAGCGCCACGGGCTGCGTCAGCGCCGCCCGCACCGGCGCCGTGACGGCGGAAAGGTCGCGCAGCGCGTCGAAGACGGGAACCGATTCGTCCCGCAGCAGGCCGAGCCCGTCCTCCATCGTCACCGGCCCGCCCGGCGGCATCCGCAACACGCGGTGCCCGAGGAAGACGAAGTTGTCCTCGGCCAGCCAGCGCAGGAAGGCGACCGCCTCCTCCGCCTCCGGCGCGGCGGCGATCTCCACCTCGGCCGCGCGCAGGCGGGAGAGCATGGTGCCGAAGTCGCCGACCGCCAGCCGCACCTCGGACAGCGCGCGCCGCAGCGCCGCCTCCACCGCCGGCCAGTCCGCGGGCGTCCCGCGCCCCGTGCCGGCGGGCGCGATCTCGATCCGCATGACGCTCTCGTTCGGCCCGCCCGCCGCGGCCGGCCCGATCGCCTCCACCCGCCCCGCCGCGTCCCGCCGCACCGCGAGCACCGGGTGCAGCAGCCGCCGCACCCCGCGCCCCGAGAGCTGCAAGGCCGCCAGCGCGCTCTCGACCAGGAAGGGCATGTCCTCGGTCGCGATCTCCGCCACCGCGCCCCCGCCGCCCTGCGGCGGCGTGAGGCGGAGCGCCACCGTCCCCGGCCGCCGCGTCTCCACCACGCCGAACAGCGAGGCCGCGTCCGTCGCCAGCGCCTCGGGCGGCCGCGCCGCCAGCGCCTCCACCGGCATGGAGCGGCCCAGGCCCCGCAGCAGGTCCCCCGCCGCCGGCGGCAGGGCGGGCGCGAGCCGCGCCAGCGCCGCCGCGGCCTCGGCGAGCAGCGCCGCGCGCATGCCCTCCCCCCCATCCCCGCGCGGGGCGTCCTGGCGGGGGGCGGATGTCAGGTCGTCGGGCATGCGCGTTCTCCTCCGGACGGCGGGAGCCTCGGGCCAAGGGCCGCCCGGCGCAAGCGCGGCGCCGCGGCCGGGGGGCGGTGCGGGCGCGCCACGGAACGCCCCGAAGCCCCGCGCGCGGCCGCGACGCCCTGGCCGCCCCGCCCCGATCCGCCTACCCTGCGCGGGCCATGGCCATGACCCTCGCAGACCTCCTCCACCCCGTGGACCCCGCCCGCTTCTTCGCGGAGTTCCACGACCGCCAGCCGCTGCATGTCCGGGGCGGCGCGGCCAAGTTCGCGAACGTGCTCTCCTGGTCCGTCATCGACCGGCTTCTGAACCAGACGCATATCTGGACGAGCCAGTCGCTGAAGATGCAGATGGACGGCCAGCCCGTCCCGCCCGAGGCCTACTGCCTCCGCGCCACCAGCCGCGACAACGCGCCGGTCCTGCAGCCCGACGCCCGCAAGCTCCGCGAGTGGGCGGCCAAGGGCGCCTCCTTCGTGCTGAACGACGTCGACAGCCTCACCCCCGGCCTCGCCTCCGTGTCGGAGGCGCTGGAAGGGGCCAACCTCGGCCGCGCTCAGGCGAACGTCTACGTCTCCTTCCAGGCCCACAAGGCCTTCCCCGCCCATTTCGACACCCACGACGTCTGGGCGGTGCAGGTGGAGGGCGAGAAGACCTGGAACATCTGGTCCGGCCGCGCCGACTACCCGATTCCCCACCCCGCCTTCCGCAGCCTCGGCCAGGCCCACCACGACCGCGCCAAGGGCGTCCTGCGGGAGAAGGTGCTGCTCAAGGCCGGCGACCTCCTCTACCTGCCGCGCGGCTGGTACCACGACGCGCTCGCCGAGGGCCCCGCCTCCGTCCACGTCGCCTACGGCGTCCACGCGCCCATCGGCCTCGACCTCGCCAACCTGCTGGTCGAGCGCGCGATCCAGGACCCGCCCTTCCGACAGCCCCTGCCCCGCCAGGACGGCACGCCGGCCGCCCAGTTCGCCCTCACCACCCGCGCCGCCCAGCTCGGCCAGCGCCTGGCGGAGCTCGCCCGCGACCCGCAGGTGCTCCAAGTGCTGGCCCGTCAGGTCGCCGAGGCCCGCTATCACCGCGGCGGCGTCAACCTCCTCGCCGCCCGCGGCCTCGAGCCCGAGCGCGCGGAGGAGGCTGCCTCCCCCGAGGGTTCCGGCTTCCGCGTCCTCGCCGCCGGGGCGAAGCCCGTCCGCCGCGGCACGGACTGGGTGCTGAAGACCCCCGCCGCCACCCTTCCCCTCACCCCGCCCGAGGCCGAAGCCGCGGGCTGGCTCCTCGCCCGGCGCGAGGTCGACGCCGCCAGCCTCCGCGCCGCCCACCCGGGCGTGGACGCCGAGAACCTCCTCACCCGCCTGACCGACGCCGGAGCGCTGGCCGCCGCATGAGTCCCCTTCTCGCCGTCCCGCTCCTCCTCGCCTTCGCCAGCCCGATCCTCCCCGCCCCCTTCGCCGCCGGCCCGGCCGCCGCCCAGCCCGTCCGCCCCCCGCCCCCCTTCGCCTGCGTCGGCGCCGAGGCGCTGGAGGACGACGTCTTCGAGATCCCCTTCCCCGCCGGGCGCGATCGCCTGACGGAGGCCGCGCGGACGAACCTCAACGCCGCCCTCGCCCTCCTCAAGGCCGAGCCCGACCGCAACGCCTGCATCCTCGGCCACGCCCACCGGGAGGGCGGCCAACAGACGAGCGTCCAGCTCGCCGCCAGCCGCGCCCGCGCGGTGCGCGAGGCCCTGCACGCCGCGGGGCTGCCCGAGTCCCGCCTCCGCTCCGAGGCGCGGGTGGCCGGCTTCAGCCGCACCACCGCCAACGCCGTCGCCCGCAGCGTCTCGATCGTCGTGATGCCCGTGGTGGCCGCCCGCCCCGAGCCCCTGCCGCGCCCGCCCGCCGAGCCCCCGGAGCCACGCCCCGACACCCAGCGTCCGGGCGCGCGGCCGCCCGAGCCGCCGCCGGCGCCCCCGGCTGAGGCCCCGCCCCGCGAGACGACCCCGCCCCCGCCGGCCCCGCCGCCCGCACCCCCGCGCGAGACCACCACCCCGCCGCCCGCGCCCCCCGCCGAGGCCCCGCCGCGCGAGACGACGCCCCCGCCCGCCCCGCCCCCCGAGGCGCCGCCGGGCGAGGCCGCGCCGGGCAAGCCCGACTAGCGCGCCCTTCCCGACCTTCGGCGTGGCCCTTCGCTCTTCCACGGAGCGGCGCGCCTCGTTATAAACGATGCCTCAACGAAATTTCCGTCGGTCGTCGAGGCAGTGTTGGACAGAAGCAGCCTGCAATCTCGCGCGGCCGGAGAGCGTCGCGCCGGCTGGTGGGCCGACTACCGGCAGGATCTCGCGCGCTACGGCCGCGGCACGGGCCACGGCACGGGGCGCCTTCCCGCGCCCCTCCTCGTCCTGCGCCACCGGGGCCTGCAGGCGCTGCTGCAGTACCGGATCGCCCACGCGGTGTTCCGCTCCGCGCTGCCCGGCCCGCTCCGGGCGGCGCTGCTCATGGCCATGGTGGCCTGGCAGAAGGCGGTGGAGGTCGCAACCCGCATCTCCATCCCCTACCGCGCCTCGATCGGCCCGGGCCTCCTCCTCGGCCACCCCGGCAACATCTTCGTCGGCGCGGAGGCGGCGGTCGGCCCGATGTGCACCCTCCACGACGGCGTGACCCTCGGCGTCTCGGGGCGCGGCGCCCAGCGCGGCTCCCCCGTCCTCGGCGAGAGCGTGACGGTCGGCGAGCGGGCGGTCCTCGTGGGCCGGATCACCGTCGGCCGCGGCGCCCGGATCGCGCCGGGCTCCCTCGTCAGCACCTCCGTGCCGGAGGGCGCGGCCGTGGCGGGCAACCCGGGCCGCCTTCTCGCCGGCCTCGCCCGGTGCGACCGGCCGGCGACGGCCGGAGCCGCCCTGCCCTGAGGCCGGGCCGCCCGGCTCAGGCCGGCAGCGTCCCGTCCGCCTTCAGCACCTCGCCCGCGAGATAGAGGCTCCCGCAGACGAGCACGCGCCCGGGGGCGCCCCGCACCCCCGCCAGCGCGTCCGCGACCCGCGGCCCGACGCGCGCCACCCCGCCCGAGGCCGCGACGATCTCCTCCGGCGGCACGGCCAGGTGCTGCCCCGGCTCCGCCACCGCCCAGACCGAGGCCGCCCGCGGCAGCAGCGGCGCGAGGAACTCCGCCACCGCCTTCGACTTCTTCATGCCGACCACGAGGTGCAGCGGCCGGTCATCCCAGGCCCGCACCGCCTCCGCCAGCGCGAGCCCCGCCCCGGCGTTGTGCCCGCCGTCCAACCAGAGTTCCCAGCCCAGCGGCAGCGCCGCGGCCAGGCGCCCGCCCAGCCGCTGCATCCGCGCCGGCCAGGTGGCGGCGGCGACGCCCCGCGCCATCGCCGCCTCGTCCAGCCAGGCCGGCCCCCAGGCCCGCAGCGCGGCCAGCGCGATGCCCGCGTTGTCGGCCTGGTGCGGCCCGGGCAGCCCCGGCGGCGGCAGGCGGAGCGACCCCTGCGCGTCGCGGTAGTCCAGCCCCGCCGCGTCCAGCCGCACCGCCCAGGCCGCCCCCCGCGCCAGCAGCGGCGCTCCCTGCCGCGCGGCCTCGCGCTCGATCACGGCCAGGGCCTCGGGCGCCTGCAGCCCGGTGGCCACGGGCACGCCGGGCTTGATGATCCCGGCCTTCTCCCCCGCGATCGCGCCCAGCGTGTCGCCGAGGAAGTCCGTGTGGTCCATCGAGACCGAGGCGATCGCGCAGGCCGCCGGCCGGTCCACCACGTTCGTCGCGTCGAAGCGCCCGCCGAGCCCCACCTCCAGCACCAGCAGGTCCGCCGGCACCCGGCTGAACAGGAGGAAGGCGACCGCGGTCGTGATCTCGAAGACGGTGATCGGCAGGCCGCCATTGGCCGCCTCCACCTCCTCCAGCGCCGCCGCCAGCATCTCCTCCTCCACGAGGGTTCCCGCGAGCCGGATCCGCTCGTGGAAGCGCACGAGGTGCGGCGAGGTATAGGCGTGCACCCGCTGGCCCGCCGCCTCGGCCACCGCGCGCAGGAAGGCGCAGGTGCTGCCCTTCCCGTTCGTCCCGGCGACGTGGATCACGGGCGGCAGCCGCCGCTCGGGGTTGCCCAGCGCGTCCAGGCAGCGCTGCAGCCGCCCGAGGCTGAGGTCGATCAGCTTCGGGTGCAACCCGTGCAGCCGGTCGATGATCCGCTCCGACCGCCCGGCGGCGGCGTCCCCGGGCGCGACCCGCAGCCCGGCCGGCGCCCCCCAGGGCGTAGCGGGGGGCGTGGCCGCCGGGAGATCCGTCTTCGCACCGGCCATGGCCGCCCTTCCCCAGGCCCGGCGCGACGCCGGGCGCATCCGTCCCGGCGCGGCGGGCCGCCCCTAACCCGCGGCCGGCGCGGCCAGCGGCGCCGCCTCGGCCGCCGCGGCCTCGGCCGGCGCCGGCGGGGTCCGCAGGAAGCCGATCAGCCGCGCCAGCATCGCCCGCATCTCGCCCCGCGGCACCACCATGTCGAGGATGCCGTGCTCCAGCAGGTACTCCGCGCGCTGGAAGCCCTCGGGCAGCTTCTCGCGCACCGTCTGCTCGATCACCCGCGCGCCCGCGAAGCCGATCAGCGCGCCGGGCTCGGCGATCTGGATGTCGCCCAGCATCGCGAAGGACGCCGTGACGCCGCCCGTGGTGGGGTCGCAGAGCACGACGATGAAGGGCAGCCCCGCCTCCTTCACCATGCGCGTCGCGATCACCGTGCGCGGCATCTGCATGAGGGAGATCGCCCCCTCCTGCATCCGCGCCCCGCCCGAGGCCGTGAAGACGATCAGCGGCGCGTCCTGCAGCACGGCCAGCCGCGCGGCGGTCACGATCCCCTCGCCCACGCCGGCGCCCATGGAGCCGCCCATGAAGGAGAACTCGAAGGCCGCCGCCACCGCCGGCTGCCCCTCGATCGTCCCGTGCGCGACCGCGACCGCGTCGTCCATGCCCGCCTTCTGCTGGGCCTCGCGCAGCCGGTCGCCGTAGCGCCGCTGGTCGCGGAAGCGCAGCGGGTCCGCCGGCGCCCGCGGCAGCTCGATCCGCGCCCAGCCGGGGTCGAGCGTGTAGTCCAGCCGCCGCTGGGCGGAGATGCGCATGTGGTGCCCGCAGTTGGGGCAGACGTGCAGGCTCCGCTCCAGGTCCTGGTGGAAGACCATCTCCCCGCAATGGGGGCACTTGATCCAGAGGTTCTCCGGCACGTCGCGCTTGGCGCCGAACAGCGTCTGTATCTTGGGCAGCGCCCAGTCGGAGATCCAGTTCATCCCTGCCCTATGTCCCTTCCGGGCCGCCCCATCAACCGCCGCGGCCCCGCCGCCGGCTCCCGATGGGAACGACCAGCGGCGCGGCGGAGGTAGGCGCGTCCGCCCGCCGCGCGCAAGGGGCGACGGAAGGCCGCGCGCCCCCTGGACCAACCACCCCTCCCCGGCGTTATCTCCCGGCCATGGCGTCTCCCGATCCCTACCAAATCCTGGGCGTCAGCCGGACCGCCGACGCGGACGCGATCCGCCGCGCCTTCCGCAAGATCGCCAAGACCGACCATCCCGACCTCAACCCCGGCGACAAGGCCGCGGAGGAGCGCTTCAAGGCCGCCAACGCCGCCCACGAGCTTCTCTCCGACCCCGAGCGCCGCGCCCGCTACGACCGCGGCGAGATCGACGGCTCCGGCCAGGAGGTCCCGCCCCGCGGCTACTACCGCGACCAGGCCGAGGGGGCCGAGGGCGCCCGCTACCGCCCGCGTGACCCCTTCGCGGGCATGGGCGGCGGCACCGCCGGCGCCGCAAGCTTCGACCCCGACGACCTTGAGGACATCCTCGGCCTATTCCGGTCCCGCGAGGCCGGCCCCCGCCGCGGCCGCGACGCCCGTTACCGACTCGCGGTGGACTTCCTCGACGCCGTCAACGGCGCCACCCGCCGCCTCACCCTGCCCGACGGCCGCGACCTCGACGTCCGCATCCCGCCCGGGCTTGAGGACGGCCAGGTCCTGCGCCTGCGCGGCCGCGGCTCGCCCGGCAGCCAGGGCGCGCCCGACGGCGACGCGCTGATCGAGGTCGCGGTCGGCCCCCACCCCTTCTACGAGCGCGCCGGGCGCGACCTCCGCATGGAGGTCCCCGTCACCCTCGCCGAGGCCGTGCTCGGCGCCCGCGTCGCCGTGCCCACCCCGCGCGGCGAGGTGACGATGACCGTCCCCCCGCGCTCGGACGCCGGCACCCAGCTCCGCCTGCGCGGCCGGGGCGTCGCCGAATCGGGGGGCACGCCGGCCGGCGACCTCCTGGTCACGCTCCGCCTCGTCCTCGGACCCGTCGACGACAAGCTGGAGGAGTTCCTGCGCCGCTGGTCCCCGCCCGGGGGCGAGGACCCGCGCGCCGCGATGAGGAGCGGGGCATGATCGGAATCGAGGGCGTCCTCGTCCGCGTCCGCGGCCTCGGCGAGGCCGAGCTCCGCGCCTGGATCGAGGAGGGCTGGGTCCGCCCGCAGCGGCAGGGCGAGGAGCTCGTCTTCGAGGAGATCGACCTCGCCCGCTGCCGCCTCATCCTCGAGCTGCGCGAGGAACTGGAGGTGAACGAGGCCGCCATGCCCGTCGTCCTCCAGCTGCTGGACCGCCTCCACGCCACACGCCGCCAGCTCCGCCGCCTGGCCGAAGCGCTCGAGCGCGCGAGGGACGCCCCCGATGGACGATGAAGCCCCGCCCGCGGCGCAGAGCCCCGCCCCGGACCTCGCCGGCAGCGTCGGCGCGCTGAGCGCCGCCCTTGTCGGCGCCGCCCTCGACGTCGCGGGCCTCGCCGCTGTGATGACCGACGCGGCCCTCGACCCGCCCGGCCCCGTCATCCGCTACGCCAACGCGCGCTTCGAGGCGATCACCGGCTACGCCGCCGGCGAGCTCATCGGCCGCTCCCCGCGCCTCCTCCAGGGCCCGCGCACCGACCGCGCGGAGCTCGACCGCCTGCGCGCCTCTCTCAGCGCGGGCCGCCACTTCACGGGCGCCACGATCAACTACCGCAAGGACGGCACGCCCTACCGCAACGAGTGGATCGTCGGCCCCGTCCTCGGCCCGGACGGCGCGGTGACGCACTGGCTCTCCATCCAGCGCGACGCGACCGCCGACCCCCGCCCGCACCCGCGCGCGGGCCTGCTGCGGGATCGCACCGCGGCCATGCTGGAGACGATCCGCGCCATCGCCACCCGCACCCTCGTCGCGCCCGAGGACGGCCGCGCCTTCGACGGCCGCCTCGCCGCCCTCGGCCGCGCCCAGGGCGCCGGCGGCAGCGCGCTGGACACCCTGCTGCGGGGCGAGCTCGACGCGCGCTCGATCGAGGCGCGGCTGGAGGGCCCGCCCGTCCCGCTCCGCCCCGGCATCGCCGAACCCCTCGCCCTCGCGCTCCACGAGCTCGCGACCGCGGTGCCCCCCGGCGGGCGCCTCCGCGTCGCCTGGGACCTCGAGAAGGGCCCGGAGCACCGCCTGCTCCTCGACTGGCGGCAGGAGGGCGCCCCGGCCTCCCCCCTCCCCGGCTGGCCCGTCATCGAGGAGGTGATGCGCTTCGCCCTCGGCGGCGAGACGCGGCTGCACCGGGAGCCGGACGGCCTTTCCTGCGCCATCGCACTCCCCCTCGGCGGGTAGCGGCGCAGGGGGCCGGCCGGGCCGCCCCTCAGTTCGCCGCTCGGCGCGTGCCCAGGTAGTCCCGCACGGTCTGCCAGGCCACCGTCTGCAGGAAGCGCGCCGTCTCCGGCTCTAGCCCCGCCGTGTAGGGGTTCCCCTCCGTCGAGGCGCCGAAGATCGCGCCATAGGTCGTCGCCGCCGCGAGGTAGGTGCCCGCCAGGCTCGGGTGCCGCTTGTCCGCGACGTAGAGGTTGAGCGAGGGCCGCTCGCGGAGGCTGCGCGCGAAGGCGAGCCCCGCCGGGATCACCAGCGCGCCGTTGTCGTTGCCCGCCCGCGTGTAGGCCTCGGCGAGCTGCTCCGTCATCTCGGGCTTGTCGGCGTAGGCCCAGGACATGAACAGCACGGGCTTCGCGCCGTGCCGCCGCACCGTGTCGCTGTGGCGCTTCGCATACTCGGTGAAGACGGGCGCGAGCCGCGGGTGGATCGGGCACTGGCTGCAATCCATCAGGATCGCGATGTCGAACAACCGCGCGTTGTTGTTGAAGACGACGTTGTTGCCCTCGTCGAAGGAATAGGCGCCCACCGCGTTCGGCCGGAAGTAGGACTCCACGTCGTGCCAGTCGAAGCCCGAGCCGCTGATGGTGACGGAGGTGCTGCGGAAGGGCCGCGTCTCCCCCGCGCCGCGCAGCAGGTTCGTGACGTGCCCGTGCATCGAGTTGTTGTAGTAGAAGAAGCTGTTCCCGATGAAGATCGCCGAGGCCGGCCGCTCCTCCAGCGCCGCCACCGCCGGCCGCGCCGCGCGCTCCTGCGCCTGACCTTGCGCCTGAACCCCGCCCGCGAGCCCGAGCGCGAGCGCCGCCCCCAGCGCGATCCGCCGCGCCGCCGTCCCGAAATTCCCGTCGAAGGCCGACATGCCCCGCTCCTCCCGATCCGCCGGCCCCTTGGCGGGCCGTGCGGCGGAAGGATGCGCCGCCTCCGCCCGCCCTGCCAACCGGCGGGCGAGGGGCTCAGAACTCGCCGTCGCCCGAGCGGTAGCGCCGGCGCGGCGCGGGCGGCGGCTGGGCCGGGTTGAAGCGCACCCAGCCCGGCACCTGCGCCTCGAGGTTCACCTCGCGCCATTTCGGGTGCCGCGGCGGCACCAGGAAGCGGTCGAACTTGCCCGAGAAGGCCTCGACGAAGGCCGCGACCTTGCGGTGCCGCTCCGTCCCCGGCGTCCAGCCGTAGACGGCCATCACCGCGCCCACCGCCAGCGTGTCCACCGGCGCCTCCGCCGCCACCAGCCCCGGGTACTGCGCCGTGGAGAGCTGCGCGGGCAGGTAGGTCTCCACCAGCGCCGGCGTCATCGGCAGCGAGAGGAAGTGCAGCCCGGAATCCGCCGAGAGCCCCGCGAAGAGCCGCGCCGGCTTGCCCGTGACGTAGACGAGCGCCGCGATCTCGCCGCGCCGCAGCCGGTCCAGCGCCAGGTCCTGCGGCTCGTTCACGAGGTTGGCCGAGATCCCCATCGCCTCGAGGATGAGGGCGGCCGTCATCGCCGTGCCGCTGCCCGCGACGTCGACGTTCACCCGCTTCCCCGCGAGGTCCTCCACCCGCGCCACCTCCCGCCGCGCGAGGACGTGCACCTCCTCGTCGTAGAGCTTGGCGATGTACTGGATCACCTGCCCCATGCCCGGGAAGAGCCGCCGGCTGCGCACGAAGGCCAGCGCGTCCGACTGCACGATCCCGACGTCGACGCCGCGCACGAACATGATGTCGGAGATGTTCTGGACCGAGCCGCGGCCGATGATCGGCAGCACCCGCAGCCGCTCCCCGTCGTCGAGCACCGCCGCCAGGTCGGCCGCGATCCGCACGTAGGTGCCGTCCACGCCGCCGGAGATGACGCCGATCGTCCCCGCGTTCGCCCGCGCGCCCATCGCGGCCAGGCTGTCGCGCCCGCCGGGGGCCTGCGCCGGGACCAGGGCCTGCGCCTCGGCCGGCGCCGCCCGCAACGCCGGCAGCGCGAGGGCGCTGGCCAGCAGCAGCCCGCGCCGCGTGGCGCCCCCCGCCGGGTTCCCGTTCATGGCACGCGCCCTCCCTCCGGCAGCCCCGCGGCGAGGCGCTGCGCCATCCGTCCCCCCTCCGGGTCGCCGAGCGCGGCCGCGCGCCGGTACCAGGACGCCGCCAGCGCCGGGTCACCCCGCAGGCCCCGCACCTGCAGCGTCGACAGCACCGCGGGGTCGTGGCTCCGTCCCAGGGCCATCGCCGCCGCCGCGCTGCCGCCCGCCGCCGCCCGCTCATAGAGCAGCCGCGCGGCCGAGACATCCCCCAGCGCCATCATCGCGTCCCCCCGCCGCACCAGCGCCTCCAGCAGCGCCGGCGCCACCCGCTCGGGCGGCAGGCGCGGCGCCGGGGCGGCCGCGGCGACGGGCGGCGCGGCCTCCGCCGAGGGCGGCGCCGGAACCGGGGCCGGCCCGGCCAGGGGCGCCAGCGCCGGAACCGGTGCGGGAACCACGGCCGGAGCCGGAACCGCCGCGGGCGCGGGCGCCTCGACAGGCGGCGGCACCGCTTGCGCGACCGGCGCGGCCGGGGCCGCCGGCCCGGCCGGCACCGGGACGGCCGGGCCGGCGGGAACCACCGGCACCGCCACCGGGCCAGCCATCGGGGCAAAGTCCACCGGCGGTGCCGGGGGCGGCGCCTCGGGCGACGCGACGTCGCGGGGCAGCCCGGCCGGCGCGCGCGCCGCCAGCGGCGGCGCGACCGGGGAGGCCGGTGCCGGAATGGCCGGTCCGGCCTCGGGCGGCGCCACGCCCGCCACGGGGCCGGCCGCGGGCAGCGGCGGCCCGGCAGGCGCTTCCGCCGGCAGCGCGCCGATCGCCGGCACGCCGGCCGGCGGAGCAGGACCCTCCTCCGGAGGCGCCGCGGCCGGGCCGCCCGCTTCGGGCGTCTCCTCCCGCGCCGCCGGCATGTCCTCCCAGCGCGCCTCCGGCGCGATCTCCCCCACCGGCTTCGCCAGGGGCTCTGCGGGCGCTTCCGCCGCGCGGTCCTCCAGCGCCGCCACGGCGGTTCCGCCGGGCTTGGCCGACACGGTGTCCCAAGGCGCGGCCGCCGGCGTCTCGACGGCGAGGAGTTCGGGCGCCGCCCTCGCGCCCTTGCGGGCCAGGGCCTCCGCCTCCTCCTGCCGCGCCGGCAGGACCTCGCCGCCGCGCGCCGGCAGGGCATCGGCCCGGTCCGCCGCGCCGGGCAGGACCGCCCGCGGGCCGCGCGACCCCTCCCCGCCGGGCTGCGTCATCCAGGCCACCCCGCCCACCCCTGCCAGGAGCAGCACGGCGAAGGGCAGGGCGCGCCGGGCCAGGCCGGGCTGCCGCAGGGCCTCCGTCGCCATCGCCGGCGCCACCGCCGGTTCCGCGGCGGGAAGGCCCAGGCCGGGCGCACCCGCCCGGGGCAGCGGCGCGGGATCCGGGTCCGCTATCGGCGGCACGGGCGCCCGCGTGGCGCTCCGCGGCGCGGCCGGCGCCGGCCGGTCCGGGATCGCCAGGTCCGCCGCCGCGTCGGCCGCCGGCGTCGCCGCGCCGGGCCCCGGCTCTCTCAGCCTCGGCTCCGGCACGGGCGGCACCGGCTCCGCGCGCCCCGCGGCCGGCCGGGTCACAAGGGAAACCACCGCGACCGGCGGCCCCGCGAGCAGCGCCTGCGCCCGGCCGAGCCACTCCTCGCCGAGCGGCGCCGGCTGCCCGGCGAAGGCGAAGTCGAGCAGGACCGTCAGCCGCCACAGGTCCGCGGCCGAGAAGGAACGGTAGACCACCGGCGGCACCGGCCCCGTGAAGCGCGCCGCGTAGGCCCGGCGGAACCGCGCCGCCGCCTCCGGCACCTCCTCGGGCGCAAGATCGATCAGCGCGACGCCGTAGTTGCGGTGGAACAGCGCGAAGCGGACCGGCGCGGCGGGAAGGACGCCGTCCCGCGGCAGGGTGGCGCCCCGCAGCACCTCGCCTCCCCAGGCATCGAGGAACCCGTCCGGCGGCTCGTCGGGCAGCCACCCGCTGGCGTAGCGCCCCTCCGGAGGGGGTTCGGCCGCTCGCGGGACGGCCATCACCGGCCCTCCCCGGTCAGGCAGGGGAAGGGGCGGTTTTCACCCGGTGGCGAGGCTTCGTGCCGGACCGAGCCGGCCGCGGGAACGCTGAGCATGCTTTTACGGAAGCACGCCGGGACCCGGGCGCCCATACCACAAGTTGAAGAGCAAGAAGGTTCCGCCCCCGCCCGGCCGGCGCGGGCGCCGCCTCAGCCCTCGCGCGCGCCCCGCACCCCTTCGGCCAGCGCCCGCACCCCGTCCAGCACGGCCCGCACCGTCCCCGGCGTCGCCCGCCCCTTGTCGTCGAGCGTCCCCGCCAGGATCTCGATGAGGGAGGAAGCCACCACCGCGCCGTCGGCCACCCGCACCGCGTCCGCCGCCTGCTCGGGCGTGCGCACGCCGAAGCCGATCGCGATGGGCAGGTCGGTCGCCGCCCGCACGATCGGGATCGCCTTCTCGAGGTCCTGCACCTCGGCCGAGCGCGTGCCGGTGATGCCCGTGATGGCCACGTAGTAGATGAACCCGCCCGCGCCCTCGAGCACGACCGGCAGCCGCCCCTGCAGCGAGGTCGGCGCCACCAGGCGGATCATGTCGAGCCCCGCGGCGTAGGGCTGGAGCTCGTCGGCCTCCTCGGGCGGCATGTCCACCACGATCAGCCCGTCCACGCCGCTCTCGCGCGCCGCGCAGCAGAAGCGCTCGGCCCCGTAGGCGAGGATGGGGTTGAGGTAGCCCATCAGCACGACCGGCGTCTCGTCGTCGTCGCGGCGGAAGTCGCGCACCATGGCCAGCGCGCCCGCCAGCGAGCCGCCCGCCTTCAGCGCGCGCTGCCCCGCCTTCTGCACGGTCGGGCCGTCGGCCGCGGGATCGGTGAAGGGCACGCCGATCTCGATCAGGTCCGCCCCCGCGCCGGGCATGCCGCGCAGGATCGCCATGCTCGTCGCGGGATCGGGGTCGTAGGCCTCGAGGAAGGGCATCAGCGCGCCCCGCCCCTCCTCCCGCAGCTTCGCGAAGCGCGCGGCGATGCGCCGCGGCGATTCCTCCGCGCCCGCCGGCGCGGCCTCGGCGGCCGTCTCGCTCACAGCGTCTCCCCCAGGTGGTGCGCCACCGTGAAGATGTCCTTGTCCCCGCGCCCGGAGAGGTTGAGCACGATGATCTCGTCCTTCGACATCGTCGGCGCCCGCTTGACGATCTCGGCGATGCCGTGCGCGCACTCGAGGGCGGGGATGATCCCCTCGAGCTTCGAGCAGAGCATGAAGGCGGACAGCGCCTCGTCGTCCGTCGCCGCCACGTATTCCGCGCGCCCGATCTCGTGCAGCCAGGAATGCTCCGGCCCGATGCCCGGGTAGTCCAGCCCGGCCGAGATCGAGTGCGCCTCGGTGATCTGCCCGTGCCGATCCTGCAGGAGGTAGGTCTTGTTCCCGTGCAGCACGCCGGGGGAGCCGCCGTTGATGGCCGCCGCGTGCGCGCCGCTCTCGAGCCCCCGCCCCGCGGCCTCGACGCCGACCAGCCTCACCTCGGGATCATCCAGGAACGGATGGAACATCCCCATCGCCGAGGACCCGCCGCCCACGGCGCAGACGATCACGTCCGGCAGCCGCCCCTCGGCCGCCAGGATCTGCTCGCGCGTCTCGTCGCCGATCACGCACTGGAAGTCGCGCACCATCTGCGGGTAGGGCGCGGGCCCGGCCACGGTGCCGATGCAGTAGTAGGTGTCGTGCACGTTCGCGACCCAGTAGCGCAGCGCCTCGTTCATCGCGTCCTTGAGCGTCGCCGCCCCCGAGGTCACCGCGTTCACCTCGGCGCCGAGCAGCTTCATGCGGAACACGTTGGGCCGCTGCCGCTCCACGTCGGTCGCGCCCATGAACACCAGGCAGGGCAGGTCGAACAGCGCGCAGGCGGTGGCCGTCGCGACGCCATGCTGCCCCGCGCCGGTCTCGGCGATGATGCGCGTCTTGCCCATGCGCTTGGCCAGCATGATCTGCGCGATCACCGCGTTGATCTTGTGCGCGCCGGTGTGGTTCAGCTCCTCGCGCTTGAAGTAGATCTTCGCCCCGCCGAGGTGGTTCGTCAGCCGCTCCGCGAACCAGAGCGGCGAGGGGCGGCCCACGTAGTCCTTCAGCAGCCGCCGCCACTCGCGGTCGAACTCGGGGTCCTTGCGCGCGGCGTCGTAGGCTTCCTGCACCTCCACCACGTTGGGCATCAGCGTCTCGGCCACGAAGCGGCCGCCGAAGTCGCCGAAGCGGCCGCGGGGGTCGGGGCCGTGGCGCAGGCTGTTGGGCCGGTCGGGGGTGGGGAGCGGCTTGTTCACGGCGGGTTCTTTCCCGGTGCGGGTTGGCCCGAGAGGGGGCGAGGGGTCTTAGCGCGAGGTGGGGGCGCGGTCACGCTTGCGCCACCGGGGCGCGGCGCGAAAGGCCATCGCAGCGCCCCCACCGCGAGCCCCGCGACCACCAGCGCCATGCCCGCCAGCCGCACCGCGCCGAAGCTCTCCCCCATCACCAGCGCGGAGGAGGCGGCGCCCGTAATGGGCACCAGCAGCGCGAAGGGGGCGACGGTGGTGGCGGGGTAGCGGGCCATGAGGAACCCCCAGATGCCGTAGCCCACCAGCGTGGCCGCGACAGCGAGGTAGAGCAGCGAGGCGACACCCCGGAGGTTGAGCCCCACCAGCGCCCCGCCGATCGCGCCTGCCCCCTCGAGGGCGAGGGACAGCGCCAGCAGCGGCAGGACCGGCACAAGGCTGAGCCAGGCCATGAGCGCCACCGGCCCGCCGGGCGAGGACCCCGCGCCCCGCAGCAGCACGTTGCCCACCGCCCAGCTTCCCGCCCCCGCCAGGCAGAGCGCGAGGCCGAGCCCCGTCATGCCCCCGCCGCCCGCCGTGGTGCCGATCAGCGCAAGGCCGGAGAAGGCGACGGCCATGCCCGCCATCGCCCGGGCGGAGGGCCGCTCCCGCAGCACCGCCGCCGCGATCAGCGCGGTGAGGAAGGCCTGGGACTGCTGCGTGACCGAGGCGAGGCCCGGCGGCATCCCCGCCGCCATGCCCGTGAACAGGAGGGCGAACTGCCCGACGAAGAGGAAGATCCCGATCGCCACCAGCCTCCCCGCCGGGATCCTCGGCCGCGGCAGCCAGAGGGCGGGCAGGGCGGCGACGACGAAGCGCAGCGCGGCCATCAGCAGCGGCGGCAGCCCGCTGTCGAGCCCCACCTGGATGGCCACGAAGTTGAAGCCCCAGAGCGCCGTGGTCAGCAGCGCGAGGAGGAGGTGCGCGGGCCTCACGCCCGCGCCGCGCCGGCGGCCTCCGTCGTGGCGCGGCGGGCGGCGGCGATGAAGGCGGCGATGCGCGCCGGGTCCTTCACCCCGCGGGAGGCCTCGACGCCCGAGGAGACGTCCACGCCCGGCGCGCCGGTGGCCCGGACGGCGTCGGCGACGTTGGCCGGGGTCAGCCCGCCCGCCAACAGCCAGGGGCGCGGCACGGCCCGGCCCACGAGGAGCGACCAGTCGAAGGAGGCCGCGTTGCCGCCGGGCAGCGCCGCCCCGGGCGCGGGCTTGGCGTCCAGCAGGAAGCGGTCCACCGCGGGGGCGTAGGCGTCGAGCAGGCGGAGGTCGTCCGCCGTCGCGATGCCGAGCGCCTTCATCACGGGCAGGCCGAAGCGGGCGCGGAGTTCGGCGCAGCGGTCGGGCGTCTCCTCGCCGTGGAGCTGCAGGATGTCGAGCGGCAGGGCCGCGAGGGCGGCGGCGATGGCCTCCTCCGAGGCATCGACGAAGAGGCCGACGCGGAGGGGGCCGCCCTCCGCCGCGCGGGGGACGGCGCCGGCGAGGGCGGCGGCCTCCGCGGGGGTGACGGCGCGGGGGGAGGGCTGGAAGAAGACGAGGCCGATCATCTCCGCGCGGCCCGCGAGGGCGGCGTCGAGGCCGGGGCGGTCGTTCAGGCCGCAGATCTTAACCGCGGTCATCGCCGGAGCGACGCGGCGATGGCGGCCGCCGCCGCGGCGGGGTCGGGGGCGCCGGTGATGGGGCGGCCGACGACGAGCCAGTCCGCGCCGGCCTTCGCGGCTTCCTCGGGGGTCGCGGTGCGGGACTGGTCGCCTGCGGCGCTGCAGGCGGGGCGGATGCCGGGGACGACGAGCAGGGGTCCCGGGCCGTGGGCGGCGCGGAGGAGCGGGACCTCGCGCGGGGAGCAGACGAGGCCGTCCGCCCCGCTCTCGAGCGCCAGGCGGGCGAGGCGGAGGACCTGCTGCGGCGGGCCGCCCGAGACGCCCGTGGCGGACAAGGTGGCGGCGTCCATGCTGGTGAGGACGGTGACGGCGAGGATGGCCGGGCGGTCGGCGCCGAACTCCTCCGCGGCGGCCCGGGCGGCGGCGACCATGGCGGGGCCGCCGGCGGCGTGGACCGTCAGCATGGCCGGGCGGAGGGCGCCGGCGGAGCGGACGGCGCCGGCGACGGTGTTGGGGATGTCGTGGAACTTGAGGTCGAGGAAGAGGGGGCGGTGGCGCGCCAGGCGGGCGACGGCCGCGGGGCCCTGGGCCACGAAGAACTCGAGCCCGAGCTTGAGGAGGCCGACATGGGGGGCCAGCGCCCCGGCCCAGGCCTCGGCCTGGGCGGGGTCCTGGGTGTCGAGGGCGGCGATGAGGCCGGCGCCGGCCGGGCGCGCGATCACGACGGAGCCCCCGGCCGGCGGAGGGCGCGCGGGGCCCCCCAGCGCCCCTTGCGGGGGGCGGGGAGGGCGCGGGGGCTAGAGCGCGCCACCGCGTCGGCCGGCCATGGCGCCGAGGCGGAGGCGGAGCGCGTTGAGCTTGATGAAGCCTTGCGCGTCGAACTGGTCGTAGGCGCCCTGGTCGTCCTCGAAGGTGACGTGCTTCATCGAGTAGAGGCTGTTCGGGCTGCGGCGGCCGGTGACGATGGTGTTGCCCTTGTAAAGCTTGAGGCGGACCTCGCCGGAGACGCTTGCCTGGGAGGCGTCGGCCATGGCCTGGAGCATGCGACGCTCGGGCGAGAACCAGAAGCCGTTGTAGACCAGCTCCGCGTAGCGGGGCATGAGGCTGTCCTTGAGGTGGGCGGCCTCGCGGTCCAGCGTGATGCTCTCGATCGCGCGGTGGGCGGTGTGGAGGATGGTGCCGCCGGGGGTCTCGTAGGCGCCGCGGGACTTCATGCCGACGAAGCGGTTCTCGACGAGGTCGAGGCGACCGATGCCGTTCTCCTTGCCGAGCGCGTTGAGGCGCGTGAGCAGGGTGGCGGGGGAGAGGCGCTCGCCGTTGATGGCGACGGCGTCGCCGCGCTCGAACTCGATGGTGATCTCGGTGACGCGGTCGGGGGCGTCCATCGGGCTGGTGGTGCGCTGCCAGACGAGCTCGGGGGGCTCGTCCCAGGGCTCCTCGAGGATCTTGCCCTCGCTGCTGCTGTGCAGGAGGTTGGCGTCGACCGAGAAGGGGGCCTCGCCGCGCTTGTCCTTGGCGATGGGGATCTGGTGGGCCTCGGCGAATTCGAGGAGGCGGGTGCGGGAGGTGAGGTCCCACTCGCGCCAGGGGGCGATGACCTTCACGTCGGGCTTGAGGGCGTAGTAGGCGATCTCGAAGCGGACCTGGTCGTTGCCCTTGCCGGTGGCGCCGTGGGAGACGGCGTCGGCGCCGACCTTCTCCGCGATCTCGATCTGGCGCTTGCTGATGAGCGGGCGGGCGATGGAGGTGCCGAGGAGGTAGCAGCCCTCGTACTGGGCGTTCATGCGGAACATGGGGAAGACGAAGTCGCGGGTGAATTCCTCCCGCAGGTCCTCCATGAAGATGTTCTCCTCCTTGATGCCGAGGAGCTTCGCCTTCTCGCGGGCGGGGCCGAGTTCCTCGCCCTGGCCGAGGTCGGCGGTGAAGGTGACGACCTCCGCGTTGTAGGTGGTTTGCAGCCACTTGAGGATGACGGAGGTGTCGAGGCCGCCGGAGTAGGCGAGCACGACCTTCTTCACGTCTTTCACGCTCATCGGACCTGAGACCTTCCGGGTTCGGGCGGGCGGGGTGGCCGCGCCGCGGGCTTGGACGCGGGCGGCGGGGTGCGCGGGGGCACGGCCTGCCGGCGGGCGTTCGTTGGTGGCCCGGATGTGCCGCAGCGCGAGGGCGGGGGCAAGGTGGGGGGTGGGGGCGTCATGGCCAGGCGAGCCGCACGGATCGGGGAATGTGGCGGCGGCCGAGGGCGGTTCGGGCGAGGGCCTCGACCGTTTTCAGGTGGCGCTTGAGGGCGTCGAGGCTCGTGCGGGTGGGTTCGAGGCGGGGGAGCGGGGTGCGGGCGAGCATTTCGGACAAAAGAGGGTCCGGGAGGAGCCAGGGCGGGCCGTTCAGGGCGGAGCGGAGGCCGAGCTGGCGGATGAGGAGGAGGAGCGGCATGCCGCCGAGGCGGGCGGCGCGGCGGGTGGCGCGGCAGATCAGGTGCTCGATGGCGCGGAGGGGGTGGTTGGGGGCGGACTTGGCGAGGACCGCCAGGAGGCGGTGCCAGAGGCCGTTGTGGGTGAGGCGGCGGAAGAAGCGGGCGACGGTGTCGGGCTTGCCGAAGTGGGCGGGTAGGCTGCGCCAGGGATCGCCGTGGGTGGCGGCGAGGTGGAAGATGGCGTCCATGCGGTGGCGGGGGTCGGCAATGCGGCGGCCCTGGGGGGCGCGGGGGAGGACGTAGGGAGCGAGGGCGAGCCAGGCGTCGTCGGAGAGGGGGGTCCAGGGGCGAGGTGGGGTGAGGCGGGACATGGGGGCCTCTGCTTGAGGTCAGGAGGCACCGTTATAAGAATTTAGTCCTTTTGTCAAGAAGTTGAGGACAGTTAGCCATGTGTTGCCCGCACCACCTCCTGTTCAGCAGGCTTTTCCCGGCCGCACCCACCGCACCAGCCCTGGCACCCCCACCCATTGCAGCCCTGCCGAGGCGACGACCATCAGCGCGACCACCGCCACCACTGCGTCCCGCGGGAGGTAGGGCTCGCCGCCGGGGAGGGTGGCCGGGAGGGCGAGGGCGACCGCGAGGGCGACGACGTTGCGGCCGGCGCCGCCGGCCATGAGGGCGGCGCCCTGCCAGGGGGGAACGCGGCCGCCGTCCTCCCTTGGGATGGGGGGTGAGTTGGGGTGGGCGAGGGCCGCCCAGGAGAGGGCGAACTGGACGGCCCAACAGAGGGCCATGAGGCCGGCTGCGGCGGTGGCGAGGGTGGTCCAGGGGAGGCTGCGGGCGCCGGCGAGGGCTTCGGGGAGGGCGCGACCCATGAGGAAGAACAGGGCGCCGGTGAGGATGGCGTCGAGGGCGCGCCAGAGGTCGTTGGTGAGCTGGTGGGAGTCGGTGGAGGCGATGCTCTCGCCCGTGGCCTTGTTGGTGTGGATGTACGCCATAGTGACGCCGGCGCCGATGAGGGGGGCGACAGGGGAGGCGCCGATAGCCTCGCCGAGGGCGCTGGCCGCGAAGGGGGTGGCCAGCGACAGGGCGGTTTCGGTGCGGGGGTTGTCCAGGCGGCGGCGGAGGGCGGCCATGGCGAAGCCGAGGGCGACGCCGACGGCGCCCCCGATGATGGCGTCGTAGGCGAGGGTCTGGGCGATGGCGGCGAAGCCCGGGAAGGGACCGCCCACTTGTTTGGCCGTGAAGATGGAGAGGGAGACGCCGAGGAGAGGGGCGGAGACGAGCTGCGCCGACATGGCCTCGCTGATGGCGGGGGGCATGCGCTTGTTGAGGCCGGTTTCGAGAAGGACGCGGGGTTCGGCGATGGCGGCGGCCACGCCGATGGCCATGCAGGCGACGGGGTCGAGGCCGGGGAGGAGGAGGGTGGCCGCGAAGCCGCAGGCGGTGGTGAGGCCGAGGGTCCAGAGGGCGCCGCCGAGGACGCCGCGCCAGGCGGCGCGGTGGAGGAGCTCGGCGGGGATGTTGGTGATGCCCGCGTAGAGGAGCGGCGGCAGGATGAGGCCGAGGACGATGAGGGGATCGACCCGGAGTTGGGGAAGAGGGCCGGGGAGGAGGATGGAGGCAAGGCCGCCCACGAAGAGGGCAATGGAGGGCGGGACTCTTGTCAGGCGGGCGAAGGCGAGGAGGAAGGCGACCGCGACGATGGTGAGGGCGACGAAGCGGGTTTCGGCCATCGGGGCTCCCTGGTTCTAGCCGGAGCCCGGTCTGGGGAAGGCTGGCGCAGGGTGCAGGTTGTTGCTCCCGCCGGAAGCGCCAGGGTCGGAGGGGGGTTTCCTTAAGCCGGGATGCGGCGGGCGCGCTCGCTCTCGGTCTTGAGCTGGCCGCAGGCGGCGGCGATGTCGCGGCCGCGGGGGCGGCGGACCGGCGACGCGTACCCTGCGTCGTTCAGGATGTTGGCAAACCGCTCGATCTGCGCCCGCTTGGAGGTGGCGTAGGGGGAGTTGGGCCAGGGATTGAAGGGGATGAGGTTGACCTTGGCGGGGAGGCCTTCGAGGAGGCGGACGAGTTCGCGGGCCTCGGCCTCGCTGTCGTTGACGCCGTCGAGCATGACGTACTCGAAGGTGATGCGGCGGGCGTTGGAGGCGCCGGGGTAGCGGTGGCAGGCCGCCATCAGTTCCTTGATGGGGTACTTGCGGTTCAGCGGCACGATCTCGTCGCGGAGTTCGTCGGTGACGGCGTGCAGCGAGACCGCGAGGTTGACGCCGAGTTCGGCGCCCGCGCGGTCCATCATGGGGACGACACCGGAGGTGGAGAGGGTGATGCGGCGGCGGGAGAGACCGATGCCCTCGTTGTCCATGGCGATCTTCAGCGCCTTGGCCGTGGCCTCGTAGTTGTAGAGGGGTTCGCCCATGCCCATGACGACGATGTTGGAGAGCAGGCGGGTTTCGGACTGTGGGCTCGGCCATTCGCCGTAGCTGTCGCGGGCGGCCATGAACTGGCCGATGATCTCGCCGGCGGAGAGGTTGCGGACGAGCTTCTGGGTGCCGGTGTGGCAGAAGCGGCAGGAGAGGGTGCAGCCGACCTGGGTCGAGATGCAGACGGCGCCGCGGTCGTCGTCGGGGATGTAGACGGTTTCGACCTGCTGGCCGTCGCGCATCTGGAAGAGCCACTTGCGGGTGGCGTCGGTGCTGGTCTGCTCGGTGGTGACCTCGGGGCGGCCGATGGTGAAGCGTTCCGCCAGCTTCGCCTGTAGGGGCTTGGCGATGGAGGACATGGCCGCGAAGTCGCGGGTGCCCTGGTGGTAGATCCAGTGCCAGAGCTGCTTCGCGCGGAAGGGCTTCTCGCCGATCGCGACCATCTCGGCCGCGAGTTCGTCGCGCGTGAGGCCGAGGAGGTCGCGGCGGCCCTCGGCGTCGGTCTGCGCGGGCGGCGCGAAGATCGCGGCCTTGGCGAGGATGCGGGCGCGCTCGGCCTCGGTCAGCTCGTCGGCGGGGAGGGGGGTGCGGGCGTTCACCGGCGGGGCCTTGAGGGCGCGGCGGCGGGGCACTCGCGCGAGATGGCGTCGTAGGCGGCGGAGAAGCCCTGGAGGGAGAAGGTCTCGGTGGTGCTGCGGTTGTTGGCGGCGGGGCTCTTCGCCTCGGCCTCGCGGCCGTTGCGGAAGGCGCTCACGGTCGCGCGGCCGTCGCGGGCGAAGGCGTTGTCGCCGGCGGTGTAGAAGTTCAGCTCCTTGCCGTTCACCTCCACCGTCACCTCGGCGTTGCGCGGGAAGGCGCGGCCGACGCGGAGCGCGACCTGGTCGCGGCCCTGGGGGCGGTGGGTGACGGTGAGGAGGGCGTTCGCGTTGCCGTCCGGGCGGGTGAAGGCGTAGCAGACCTTGCCGCCGTTCTCGCTGTGGGTGGCGGCGGTCCATTCACCGAAGGTGCCGAGGCGCTGGGGGCCGGCGGCGGGGGTGTTGGCGGCCGGGGTGTTGGTGGCGGGCGCCTGGGCGGGGGTCGCGGCGCCCGCGCGTGGTTCCGCCGCCGCGCCCTGGCGGGCCTGGGCGAGCGCGGGCGCCGGGCGGAGGGCCGGCGCCACGAGGAGGAGGGCCGCGAGGACGGGGATGGGACGGATCATGGCCCCGCAGATAGACCTCCTCCCCGGCGCTCTTCAACCGCCAGGACTGCATGATTGGCCCCCATCCGGCGGGGGCGGGGCGGGGGTGTCTTCCGCGGGCGGCGGCGGGGCCGTATTGCCGGGGGATGCCCGACGCGACCGATGCCCAGCTTGCCGCCCAGTACGAGGCGCTTCCCTACCCCGCGCGCGACCCGCGGGACGAGGCGAAGCGGCTGGTCGTCGGCAGTCCGTCCAACCTGGCGGAGGTGGACCACTGGGTGTTTGGCGCGCGCCGGCCGGCGGCGCTTCCGATGCGGGCGCTGGTGGCCGGGGGCGGCACCGGGGACGGGGCGATCATGCTGGCGCAGCAGATGGCCTGGGCGGGGCGGCCGGGGGAGGTGGTCTGGCTCGATCGCTCCGGGGCAGCCCGGCGCGTGGCGGAGGCGCGGGCGGCGGCGCGGGGGCTCTCCAACCTGCGCTTCGTGGAGGGGTCGATCCTGGACCTGCCGGAGGGGTTGGGCGTCTTCGACTACGTCGATTGCTGCGGGGTGCTGCACCACCTGCCGGATCCGGCGGCGGGGCTGCGGGCGCTAGCGGGGGTGCTGGCGCCGGGGGGCGGCCTCGGGATCATGGTCTACGCGCCGCACGGGCGCACGGGCGTCTACATGCTGCAGGAGGCGCTGCGGCTGATCGCCCCGGCGGAGGAGGCGCCGGCCGCGCGGGTGGAGGTGGCGAAGCGCGTGATGCGCCACCTGCCGGAGACGGCCTGGCTGCGGAAGAACCCCTGGATCACGGACCACCTGCCGCTGCCTCAGGGGGGCGGCGACCCCGGGCTGTACGACCTGCTGCTGAACCCGCGGGACGTCGCCTTCACGGTGCCGCAACTCGCGGCGCTGGTGGAGGGGGCGGGGCTGCGGATTTCGACGCTCGTGGAACCGGTGCGCTACGACCCGGACCACCTGCTGCCGGACCCGAAGCTGCGGGCGCGGACGGCCGCGATGGGGATGGTGGAGCGGGCGGCGCTGGCGGAGGCGCTGGCGGGGAACATGGGCATCCACATCGCCTACCTCGCGCGGGCGGAGGACCCGGCGATGCGGGCGGACTGGGAGGACCCCTCGGCGGTGCCGGTGCTGCGCGGGGGGGACGGCGGGGCTTGGGCGAAGGCGGCGCGCGGGGGGAGCCTCGCGATCAGCTTCGACGGGCTGCGGGTGGTGCTTCCCGTGCCGCCGCTGGCCTCGGCCATCCTCGCGCGGGTGGACGGGACGACGAGCCTGGCCGGGATCGCGCGGGCGGTGGAGGCCGGGGGGGCGCCCGCGGCGCAGGTGGCGCGCGACATGGCGGCGCTGTGGCGGGCAATGGAGCCGACGAACCGGGTGACGCTGGCGGCGCGGGGGTGAGCGTGGCTGGGACGGACGCGCCGGCCATCGTCATCTTCGGCGCGGCCGTGCGGCCCGACGCGCGCCCGAGCCAGACGATGCAGCGGCGCGTCGCGGCGGCGGTGGAGCTGGGGGAGGCATTGGGCGGCCGCCCCGTCTTCGTGCCGACGGGGGGGCAGGGGCGACACGGGCCGGCCGAGTCCCAGGTGATGGCGAAGCTGCTGCGGGACTGGGGGATCGACCCCGATCGCATCCGGGAGGAGCCGACGGGGACGGACACGCTGTCCTCGGCGCGGGCCGTTGCGGCGATGCTGCGGGACTGGCCGGGCACGGTCCACCCGGTCTCGTCGGGCTACCACCTGCCGCGCTGCGCGCTGCTGCTGCGGCTGCTCGGGCTGCGGGTGGGGCCCGGGCAGGCGGCGGTGCCGGGGCCGGGGTTCAGCGACCTGCGCTGGCGCCTGCGGGAGGTGCCGGCGCTGCCCTACGACGCGGCGCTGGCGGCCTGGCACCGGCTGCGGGGCGGGTAGGGGCCGGGCGGGGCTTTTCGGCCCCGCCGGCCGGCGCGGACGGCCAGGATCCCGGCCGCCCGTGGAGGAAGGGGGCGCCTGAGCGCCCCGGACCGTCAGGTCTCCTCGTCGTTGTCGCTCTCGACGCCGATCTCCTCGGCGATGTCCTCGTCCTCGTCGAGGTCCTCGGCGTCGTCGTCGGCGTCGGCCACGTCGGCCTCCACCTCCACGTCGTCGGTGTCGGCGCCTTCCACGGCGGCGGGGCGCTTGCGGACCTTCTCCTCCGGCAGGGGGGCGGCGACGCGCTTGGCGCGCGGCTGCTCGGCCGGCTGCTCGGTGCCGCACTTGGGGCAGACCGCGGGGCTGCGGGCGAGGTCGTAGAAGCGGGCGCCGCAGGCGACGCAGGTTCGCTTGAGGCCGAGTTCGGCTTTGGCCATCAGGAAGCCTCGAATGGGCCCTCCGCGGGGGCGGGCCAAAGGGGTGTCGGAAAGGGCGGCGCGCATTGCCACGGGGCCCCTGGCGTGTCAAACGCGGCGGCCCTCCACCAGCCGCAAGTGTTGCCCATGACCGATCGCTTGCCCCTCTCCGCGGCCGGTCATGCCGGCGCGGCGCCGCCGCGGCCGATGCGGGCGGGGCCGCCCGGCCGGGGGCTTTCCGGGCGGGTCTCGGTGCCCGGCGACAAGTCCATCTCGCACCGCGCGCTGATGTTCGGGGCGTTGGCCGTGGGCACCACCGAGATCACCGGGCTGCTGGAGGGCGAGGACGTGCTGCGCACGGCCGCCGCCATGCGGGCGCTGGGCGCCGAGGTGGAGCGGGTGGCGCCGGGCCACTGGCGGGTGGCGGGGCGCGGGGTCGGTGGGCTGGTGGAGCCGGCGGACGTGCTGGACATGGGCAATTCGGGCACCGCGGCGCGGCTGATCTGCGGGCTGCTGGCGGGGCATCCCCTGTTCGCGGTGCTGACGGGCGACGCCTCGCTGCGCGGGCGGCCGATGCGGCGGGTGACGGAGCCGCTCTCGGCAGTCGGCGCGCGCTTCACGGGGCGGGCCGGCGGGCGGCTGCCGCTGGCGGTGGAGGGGGCGGCGGAGCCGGTGCCGCTGGACTACGTCCTGCCCGTGCCCTCGGCCCAGGTGAAGTCGGCGGTGCTGCTGGCCGGGCTCTGCGCGCGGGGGATCACCCGCGTGGAGGAGCCGGAGGCGACGCGGGACCACACGGAGAACATGTTGCGCCACTTCGGCGCCGTGGTGCGGGTCGAGGCCGAGGGGCACCGGCGGGTGATCGAGCTGGAGGGCCAGCCGGAGCTGCGCGCGGCGCCGGTGGTGGTGCCGGCGGACCCGTCCTCGGCGGCCTTCCCTCTGGTGGCGGCGCTGCTGGTGCCGGGCTCCGCCGTGACGGTGGAGGGGGTGGGGCTCAACCCGCTGCGGACGGGGCTCTTCGCGACGCTGCGTGAGATGGGGGCGGACCTCGCCGTCTCGAACGCGCGGGTCGAGGGCGGGGAGAGCGTGGGGGACCTGACCGCCACCTTCTCGGCGCTGCGGGGCGTGGAGGTGCCGCCGGGGCGGGCGCCCTCGATGATCGACGAGTACCCGGTGCTGGCGGTGGCGGCCGCCTTCGCGCGGGGGACGACGCGGATGCGGGGCCTGGGAGAGCTGCGGGTGAAGGAGAGCGACCGGCTGGCCGCGACCGTCGCCCTGCTGGCGGCCGCGGGCGTCACGGCCGTGGTGGAGGGGGACGACCTGGTGGTGACGGGCGACGGATCGCCGGCGCCGGGGGGCGGGACGGTGGCGACCCAGATGGACCACCGGATCGCCATGTCGGCGCTGGTGATGGGGCTGGCGGCGGCGCGGCCGGTGGCGGTGGACGACACGGGCTTCATCGACACCTCCTTCCCGGGCTTCGCCGCGATGATGAACGGGCTCGCGGGCGGGGACGCGATCGCGCCGGCGGCCGCGCCGTGAGCGAGGCGGGCGCGCCGGAGGGGCTGGTGGACCCCGTCGTGGTGGCCGTGGACGGGCCGGCGGCGGCGGGCAAGGGCACGCTGGCGCGGCGGCTCGCGCGGGAGCTGGGGCTGCCCTACCTCGACACCGGGCTGCTCTACCGGGCGGTCGCGCGGCGGGTGCTGCTGGCGGGCGGGCTGCCGACGGACCCCGGGGCGGCCGAGGCGGCGGCGCGCGGGCTGGACCTGGCGGACCTCGACCGCCCCGACCTGCGCGGGGCGGAGGTGGACCAGGGGGCGAGCCAGGTGGCGGCCCAGCCGGCGGTGCGGGCCGCGCTGCTCGACTTCCAGCGCGACTTCGCGGCGCGCAAGGGCGGCGTGATGGACGGGCGGGACATCGGGACGGTGGTCTGCCCGGACGCGCGGGTGAAGCTCTTCGTCACGGCCTCGCCGGAGGCGCGGGCGCGGCGGCGCTGGCTGGAGCGGGCCGGGCGGGGCGAGGTGGTGGTGCTGGAGGAGGTGGCGGCGGAGATGGCGCTGCGGGACGCGCGCGACGCCGCCCGCGACGTGGCGCCGATGCGGCCGGCCGAGGACGCGCTGCTGCTGGACACGACGGAGATGGACGCCGAGGCCGCCTTCCGCGAGGCCTGGACGCTGGTGCAGGCGCGGCTTTCCGTCTGAGGGGGCCGGCCCCCGCGGCGCCTCCCGCCGGCCGGGCGGGACGCGTCCGCGAGGGGCGGCGCCCGCCCTCAGGCCCGACGGCGGCGGCGGACGGCGGCGAGGCCGGCGAGGCCGACGCCGAGGAGGCCCAGGGAGGCGGGCTCGGGCACGGCCACCGGCGAGAGGAAGCCGCGGATCTCGCCGTTGGGGAAGAGGCTCGTGTGGATGTTGAGGTAGGCCAGGCCGGCCGACATCCCCGCGAGGAGGGAGGCCTCGGCCGCGGCCGTGCTTCCCCCGTTCGAGGTGAGGAAGGACGGGTTGTAGGTGGCGGCCAGGAGGGTGTCGAAGCTGCTCGTGTAGGTGCCGCTCGTCACGCCCAGCGGGAAGCCCGAGAAGGTCGGGACCTGGGTCGCGACCGGCGCGGCGCCGGTGCCGGGCGCGGCCGTGCAGCAGTGGATGTGGGCGGCCGCGGTGGTGCCGAGCAGGTTGCTGAAGGTGAAGCTGACGGCGAGCGTGTGCGCGGCGGTGTCGAGGCTGACGACGGCGTTCGCGACGCCCGTCGAGTTGTTCGGGACGTCCTCCTGGGCGCCGCTGAGCGTGGCCGTGAAGGTGACGGGCGCGGCGCTGGCGAGGGGCACCGCGGCGGCGATGGCGAGGGCCAGCGCCGTGGCGAGGGACGGGGCCCCGCGCCGGACGGTGCCCGTGAACTGCTCTGCTCTCATGCGACGTTCTCCGTGACCGGGCACGGGTATGATTCCCCTGCTCCACGAATACAGGGAGCAAGGAGCGGACCACGTTGTAGTCGATTGAAGCCGCAAGAAGAAAAAAGACGCTGTCTGGCGGCTGGAAAATCCACCGACTCAAGTACTTGGGTGCTTCAAGTATCGCTTACTTCCGGATGCGACACGAGGGGATCACGTCCGCGTTTTTTCTCGCCGTTCGCCAGGCCGCCCGCTCCCCGGGCGCGCGGAGGCGGGTTCCCCTTGCAAGAGAGGGGCGCGATGGCTTAATGGGGCGCGGTGACCGGGGCTCTGATCCCGGCCGCTCACCCGTACCCGGGTGCTCCCCGAACAGGCCCGACCGGGCAAGACGTGCCATCCAGCCGGCCGCGAGCGGCGGCAGAGGGGTGGGGCGCAGGACCCAGGCGGCGCGTCATGCCCCGCCTTCAGGAACACACCGCTACATGGCATCTGCCACCACCCTCGACCGGCCCATGGCCGGCGGCGAGGACTTTGCCTCCCTTCTCGACGAGACGCTGGGCGCCGACACCGGCTTTGCCGGCTCCGTCGTCACGGGGAAGGTCATCCGCATCGATGACGACGTCGCCGTCGTCGATGTCGGCCTCAAGAGCGAGGGGCGCGTTCCCCTCCGCGAGTTCGCGGCCCAGGGCCAGAAGCCCGAGGTCAAGCCGGGCGACCTGATCGAGCTCTTCGTCGAGCGCTACGAGGACCGCGACGGCTCCATCGTGCTCTCGCGCGAGAAGGCGCGGCGCGAGGAGGCCTGGACGAACCTCGAGAAGCAGTTCCAGGCGCAGGTGCGCGTGAACGGCGTCATCTTCGGGCGCGTGAAGGGCGGCTTCACCGTCGACCTCGGCGGCGCCGTGGCCTTCCTTCCGGGTTCGCAGGTCGACATCCGCCCCGTGCGCGACGTCGGGCCGCTGATGGGCTCGCCCCAGCCGTTCCAGATCCTGAAGATGGACCGCGCCCGCGGGAACATCGTGGTGTCGCGCCGCGCGGTTCTCGAGGAGACGCGCGCCGAGCAGCGCTCCGAGCTGATCCAGGGCCTGAAGGAGGGCATGGTCCTCGACGGCGTGGTGAAGAACATCACCGACTACGGCGCCTTCGTGGACCTGGGCGGCGTGGACGGGCTGCTGCACGTCACCGACATCGCCTGGCGCCGCATCAACCACCCGAGCGAGGCCCTGACGATCGGCCAGCCGGTGAAGGTGCAGGTCATCCGCTTCAACTCCGAGACGCAGCGCATCTCGCTCGGCATGAAGCAGCTGATGTCCGACCCCTGGGAGGGCGTGGCCGCCAAGTACCCGGTGCAGGGCAAGTTCTCGGGCCGCGTGACCAACATCACCGACTACGGCGCCTTCGTGGAGCTGGAGCCGGGGGTCGAGGGCCTCGTGCACGTGTCCGAGATGTCCTGGACGAAGAAGAACGTCCATCCGGGCAAGATCGTCGCCACTTCGCAGGAAGTGGAGGTGGTCATCCTCGACGTGGACGAGCCGAAGCGCCGCATCTCGCTCGGCCTCAAGCAGGCGCAGGGCAACCCGTGGGAGGTCTTCATGGAGACCCATGCCCCGGGCACCATCGTCGAGGGCGAGATCCGCAACATCACCGAGTTCGGGCTCTTCGTCGGCCTGGCCCCGGAGATCGACGGCATGGTCCACATGTCCGACCTGTCGTGGGACCTCACGCCCGAGCAGGCGATGGCGAACTACAACAAGGGCGACATGGTCAAGGCCAAGGTCCTTGATATCGACGTCGAGAAGGAGCGCATCTCGCTCGGCATCAAGCAGCTCGAGGCCGATCCGGCCGCCGAGGTGCTGGACAAGGTGCGCAAGGGCGAGGTCGTCACCTGCATCGTGACGAAGGTCGAGGCCAACGGCATCGAGGTGAAGGTCGACGAGGTCCTCACGGGCTTCATCCGCCGCGCCGAGCTTGCCCGCGACCGCGGCGACCAGCGCCCCGAGAAGTTCGCCATCGGCGAGAAGGTGGATGCCAAGGTCACCGGCATCGACCGCGCCGCCCGTCGCCTGGCCCTGACGATCAAGGGCAAGGAGATCGAGGAGGAGCGCGAGGCGGTGAAGGAGTTCGGGACGTCGGACAGCGGCGCGTCGCTGGGCGACATCCTGGGCGCGGCCATCCGCCGCCGGAACCTCTCCACGGACGAGTGAGCCCCGTTCTGGGCTGAGAGTGAGGGGCCGTCCCGCGAGGGGCGGCCCTTTTTCGTTGGGCGGCGCCTCAGGCGGGGCGGGGCACGGCCTGGCGGGCGAGGAGCTTCCAGTCGCCGCCCTGCTTCTGCATCACGAGCAGCACGCCGATGCGCACGTTGCCCGGGCGGCCGCCGTCCATCGTCTCGGCGGTGAGGAGGTGGCGGACGGTCGCTACGTCGCCCGAGACCTGGATCGCCTGCTCGGAGAGGTTGATGCTGCGGAAGACGCTGCGGCCCTCCACGATGGCGGCGACGAACTGCTCCTTGTTCTCCACGCGGCCGGAGGAGTGGCCGTAGGTGAGGGCCTCGGCGGCGGTGGCCTCGAGGCGGGCGCGGTCGGCCGCGATCATGGCCTGGCGGAGGCGCTCCACGGCGTCGGCGACGGCCTTCTCGTCGGCCGGGGAATTCGCGGGGGTCTGGGCGAGGGCGGGGGCGGCGGCCGCGGCGGCGAGCCAGCCGGCGGCGAGGGCGAGGCTTCGGCGGGTAAGGGTCAAGCGTTCCTCCTGTTCGTCCGGCCCGGCGCCCGGGCCGCGGCGAAAGGCTAGGAGGGTTCCGAGGGGGCCGTCACCCCCCGCGCGGCGCCTCCTCCACCCCTTCCGCGACGAAGCCGCGCCAGCCGGCCGCGCGGAGCTCGCAGGCGGGGCAGGTGCCGCAGCCGTGGCCCCAGGGGTGCATCGCGCCGCGCTCGCCGCGGTAGCAGGTGTGGGTCTCCTCCACGACGAGGCGCACCAGGGGGTCGCCGCCGAGGCGCCGGGCGAGGCGCCAGGTCTCGGCCTTGTCGATCCACATGAGGGGGGTGTGGAGGACGAAGCGGCGGTCCATGCCGAGGTTCAGCGCCACCTGCAGCGCCTTGATCGTGTCGTCGCGGCAGTCGGGGTAGCCGGAGAAGTCCGTCTCGCACATGCCGCCGACGAGGTGGCGGAGGCCGCGGCGGTAGGCGAGGGCCGCGGCGAAGGTGAGGAAGAGGAGGTTGCGGCCGGGGACGAAGGTGTTGGGCAGGCCGTCCTCCCGCATGGCGATCTCGGTGTCCCGCGTGAGCGCCGTGTCGGAGAGGGCGCCGAGGGCGTCGAGGGCGAGGCTGTGGTCCTCGCCGAGGCGGGCGGCCCAGGCGGGGTTCAGGGCGGCGAGGCCGCGGCGGAGCGCCGGGCGGCGGTCGAGCTCGACCCGGTGGCGCTGGCCGTAGTCGAAGCCGAGCGTCTCCACGCGGGGGAAGCGGTCCAGCGCCCAGGCGAGGCAGGTGGTGGAGTCCTGGCCGCCGGAGAGGAGGACGAGGGCGCCGTCGTTCGCGGTGTCGGTCATGCCGGCGGGAGGTGCCCGGCGGGGGCGGCGCTGTCCAGCGCGGGGCCTCAGCCGGCGAGGCCGAGGGCCAGGAAGGCGCGGGCGGCGGGGGGCCAAGCCTCCACAATCGCGACGCGCCAGTGCCAGGCGGCCAGCGCCCCGCCGGCGAGGAGGAGGACGGAGGCGGCCCAGGCGGCGGCGAGGGCGGCGCCCGCGCGATCGGCCGGGAGCTTCGGGAGGCGGGCGAGGAGGGCGGCGCCGCGGCCCGGCGGCGCGGCGGCCGGGGCCGGGGCGGGGGGCGCGGGTTGCGGGATGCTCGCCAGCAGGGTCGGCCAGGCGGGGCCGTCGGGGGGCGAGGGGTCGAGGTCGGGCGGCGGGGGCGAGGGTTCGGCGGTGGGGGCGGCGCCGGGTTCGGCCGGGCTCGGGGCCCAGGTGTGGCCGCAGCGGGCGCAGCGGAGCGGACGGCCCTCGCCGAGCCTGGCGGCCAGGGCGGGGGGCAGTTCGTAGGCGGCGGAGCATTCCGGGCAGGCAACGCGCATGGCCCAGGATGTTTCCGCATCGCGATTAACGCAACGCCACCCGGTGCTCAGCGGGCGCGGGGCGGCTACCGTTCGGGCGCCCGGCGTGGCACATCGCGGCCATGGTGCGCTTTTCCCAGGTCGGGCTCCGCTACCCCGACCCCGTCCGCGGCGCCGCGGCGGGGGAGCGGGAGACGCTTCGAGACCTCTCCTTCACGCTCCCCCAGGGGTCCTTCACCTGGCTGACGGGGCCGTCCGGGGCGGGCAAGACCTCGCTGCTGCGGATGATGCAGCTCTCGCTGCGGCCGACGCGCGGAGAGGTGGAGGTGCTGGGGATGCCGCTGTCGCGCGCGCGGCGGGCGGACCTGCCGCGGCTGCGGCGGCGGATCGGGGCGGTGTTCCAGGAGTTCCGGCTGCTGCCCTACCTCACGGCCTTCGACAACGTGGCGCTGCCGCTGCGGCTCGCCGGGCGGCCCGAGGCGGGGCTGCGGCCGGACGTGACGGAGATGCTGCGCTGGGTCGGGCTGGACGGGCGGGAGGAGGCGCTGCCGCCGCAGCTCTCGGGCGGCGAGCAGCAGCGGGTGGCGATCGCGCGGGCGGTGGTGACGCGGCCGTCGCTGCTGCTGGCGGACGAGCCCACGGGGAACCTCGACGCCGCCCAGGCGCGGCGGCTGATGATGCTGCTGGAGGAGATGAACCGGCTGGGCGCCACCGTGGTGGTGGCGACGCATTCGCGCGACCTGATCGCGCAGCACCCGGGGCACGTCATGGCGCTGGAGGGGGGGCGGATCGTCTCGCTCGACCCCTGGCCGCACGCGGCCGAGGCGGGGCCGGAGACGGCGGCGGCCCTCCTGGCGGGGGAGGTGGACGATGGCTCCGCGCTCGAGGACGGGAGCGGGGACGCGGAGGAGGCGCCGGGGCCGGGCGACGCGGTGGAGGCGGGCCGGGCGCGGCGCGGCGTCTGGCCAGGGCCACGGCCCCCGGAGGCGGACCTTGGCTGAGCGGCGGCGGCGCATCTCGCGCGACCCGCTCGGCCTGCGCCGGGCGCTGTCGGACCGGCTGCTGCCGGGGCTGGTGGCGGCCATGGCGCTGCTGGCGGCGCTGGCGCTGGCGGGCGCGCAGGGGGCGGACCGGCTGGCGGACCGCTGGCAGGGCGGCGCGGCCGCGGCGGTGACGGTGCAGGTGCCGGAACCGGGCCGCGAGCGGATGGCGGCGGCGCTGGCGCTGCTTCGCGGGGACCGCGCCGTGGCCTCGGCCGAGGCGGTGAGCGCGGAGCGGGTGGCGGAGCTGCTGCGGCCCTGGCTGGGCAATGCGCCCTCGCTGATCCTGCCGGGGGTGATCGAGCTGCGGCTGCGGGGCTCGGCGGAGGGGCTGGAGGGCCTGGCCGGGCGGCTCTCGGCGGCGGTGCCGGGGGCGGAGCTGGAATCGCACGGGCTGTGGGTGGCGCGGCTGGCGGCGCTGGCGCGCTCGGTGCAGGGGGTGGCGCTGGCGGTGCTCGCGCTGGTCGCGGGGGTCGCCATGGCGGTGGTGGCGGTCGCGACGCGGGCGGGGCTGGCGGCGCGGCGGGAGGCGATCGGGGTGCTGCACGACCTCGGCGCCACGGACGCGGGCATCGCCGGGCGCTTCGCGCGGCGGGTGGGGATGCTGGCGGGGCTGGGGGCGCTCGGCGGGGCCGCGCTCGCGGTGCCGGCGCTGGCGGCGCTCTCGGGCCTCGCGCTGCCGCTCTCGGGGGGCGAGGAGACGGCGGGCGGGGCGCTGGCGGGGGTGCCCTGGGCGATGCTGGCGGCGCTGCCGCCGGTGGCCGCCGCGATCGGCTGGGGCACGGCCCAGGCCACCGTGCGGCGCTGGCTGAGGAACATGCCGTGACGGGGGCGCTGGTGCGGCTGCCGGCGCGCGGGGGGTGGCGCCGGCGGGGCACGCTGGCGCTCGGCGCGGCGCTGCTGGCCTCGCTCGGGCTGGGGCTCGGCTTCCTCGTCTTCGTGCTGCGGGTGGCGGGGATGCCGGCGGCGGAAGCGGGGCCGGTGCCCGGCGCGCCCGCCGGGATTGCCGTGCTGACGGGCGGGCCGGAGCGGGTGGAGGCCGGGCTCGGGCTGCTGATGGCGCGGGAGGGCGGGCGGCTGATCGTCTCCGGCGTCGGGCCGGAGGCGGGGCTCGGCGACCTCGCCCGGCGGGCGGGGCTGGAGGCGGCGGACCTTGCCGACCGCACCGACCTTGGCCACGAGGCGACCAGCACCCGCGGCAACGCGCGGGAGGTGGCGGCCTGGGCGCGGGCGGCGGGGCTGCGGGAGATCACGGTGGTGACCGCCGGCTTCCACATGCCGCGCGCCCTGCTGGAGCTGCGCCGCGCCCTGCCGGAGGCGGCGCTGCGGCCGCACCCCGTCGCCCCCTTCGTCGCGCGGCCGCTGCCGATGCTGCGCGAGTACCTGAAACTGCTGGGCGCGGGGCTTGGCCTCTCCGTCCTCGTCGAACGTCCGAGGCGCATCCTGCCGTGACCGCACTCCGCTCCGCCCTGTTCAACCTTCTCTTCTTCGGCTTCACCGCGCTGGTGGTGCTCTTCGGGCTGCCGCTGCTCGCCTTCCACCCGGACGTGATGCACCGCTACCTCCGGGGCTGGGCGCGGGGGTCGCTCTGGCTGCTGCGGGTGGTCTGCGGCATCCGGCTGCGGGTGACGGGGGCGGAGAACCTGCCGCTGCACGGCGCCGCGCTGATCGCGGCGCAGCACCAGTCGGCCTTCGACACCATCGTCTGGCACGCGCTGCTGCCGCGGCCGGCCTATGTCATGAAGGAGGAGCTGCTGCGGATCCCGGGCTGGGGGGCGATGGCGCGGCATGTCCACTCCATCCCCGTGGACCGGGAGGGGGGCGCCTCCTCGCTGAAGCGGCTCGTGCGGGCGACGCGCTCGGCGGCCGAGGCCGGGTACCAGGTGGTGATCTTCCCGGAGGGGACGCGCTCGGCCCCCGGGGAGGTGCAGCCCTGGCAGCCCGGCTTCGCGGCCATGGCGGCGGCGACGAGCCTGCCGGTCGTGCCCGTCGCGACCGATTCCGGGCGGCTCTGGGGCAAGCGGTCTTTCACCAAGCGGCCGGGGGTGCTGACCGTCGCGGTGCTGCCGGCGATCCCGCCTGGCCTGCCGCGGGCGGAGCTGACGAAGCGCGCCGAGGCGGCGGTGGCGGCGGCTTCGGCGGGGCTCGTCAGGGCTGTGGATGGATTGGTGGAATAAGCGGCGCGACCGCTTTCGACCGCGCGGCAAGATCGCGTGGCAAGGCCCTCTGGAGTCTGCGATTCCAAGGGCTTGGCCCCATCTGTGGATAATTTTATATCGAGTGATTACAGCGTGTTGCGGCAAAAAATCTGCGATTCGCGCATGATTCCGGAACAAAGAGGGGACGCTGTGGGGCCCCGGGAGTGGTCAATCCCTCTTCCTGTGGACAACTCGTGGGAAAACCCCGTCCCCGCTTGCCTGTCACCCGAGCGCCGCACCCGCTGGAGGGTCGCGGCGCAAGCGGCTGGAATCACGTGGGATCGGCGGGGGTGGTGCGCTCGGCGCCGATCGTTGCGGGCGTGACCGTCCCGCTTTCCGGCAGGAGGGCGGCGATGCGGTCGAGCCCGGCGTCGCGCACGCCGAGGGCGCGGAGATGGGCGACGGTGTTGAGGAGGTAGTCCCGGTTCGGCCCCATCACGCCGTGGCCGCGCCCGATGGCGACCGCCGCCGCGCCGGGGTCGAGCGCGCCGCAATAGGCCGTGGCGCCGCGGTCGGCCACGAAGGTGAGCGCGCGGCGGGTGCCGCCGCCGTCGAGGAGCTGCACGGGCAGGAGGCGGCGCTGGTAGACGCCGCCGGTCATCTCCCGCTCCTCCAGGTAGGCGAGGACGGCGGCGGCCTCGGCCGGGGCCACGCGGAAGACGACGCCCCGGCAGGAGCCGCCGCGGTCGAGGCCGAGGACGAGGCCGGGGGCCTCGGGCGTGCCGCGGTAGCGGTGCGAGAGGATGCAGAAGCGCCGGTGGAAGCCGTGCAGCCGCGCCGGGTGGGAGGAGAGGAAGGGGAAGCCCGGCTTCCAGATGAGGGAGCCGTAGCCGAAGACGTAGAGCGCGCCGTCGGCCTCCAGCAGCGGGGTGGGGTCGGGCGGGACGGGGGGCGAGGCGTCGGGGCTGGGGATCATGGCGTGGCGGTGCAGCATAGGGCATCCCGCGCCCGGTTGCAGCGGCCGGAGGGCGGGGCAGGGGCTCGCGGGGCGCGGCTTGTGCGGGGGGCGCGGGGCGGGGTCATATGCGAGGGGTGAGCGAGCCCCCGACCGGACCGTCCGGCCCCCCTTCCCGCCCCCTTCCCCGCGCCGGGCGTCCGGGGCGCCGGCGCCTCTCGGGCGGGCGCGTCGCGGCGATCGCGCTGGGGGCGATCGTGCTGCTGGCGGCGGCGCACACGCTTCTGTGGAACCTCATGGGGAGCCGGCTGCAGGCGGGCTACGACGCCTGGGCGGCGGCGCGGCGGGCGCAGGGCTGGCGGATCGAGCACGAGGCGCCCCAGCGCGGGGGATGGCCGCTCTCGGCGACGCTGCGGCTGCCGGAGTTCCGCTTCTCCGGCGGGGGGGCGACGGTGCCCGGCGGGATCGACTGGTCGGCGCGGGCGGTGGTGCTGCGGGTGGCGCTGCACCGGCCGGGGGAGCTGCGGGTCTCGGCCGGCGGGCCGCAGCGGCTGCGGGTGGGCCAGGCGGAGATCCCCTTCGCCGCGGACCGGCTGACGGCGCGGCTGCCGCTGCAGGCGAACGTGCCGCCCAAGGGGGGCGAGTTCGAGGCGCTGCGGCTGCGGATCGGCACCGCGGCCGGGGGGATGGAGGTGGGCGCCGCGGCGCTCGCCTTCGACAGCCGGATGAGCGCGATCGAGGGGGAGCCGGCCATCAGCCTGGAGGGGCTGGTGGAGAACGTGACCCTGCCGGTGGCGACGCCGCTCGGGAACGCCGTGCGGTCGCTGCGGATCGACGCGGCGCTGACCGGGCCCCTGCCGGGGGGGCGCAACCCCACGAACCGGGCGGCGACCTGGCGGGACGCCGGGGGGACTCTCGAGATCCGTCGGCTGGACCTCGACTACGGGCCGGCGACCGCGCAGGTGGCGGCGACGCTGGCGCTGGACGAGGCCCTGCAGCCCATGGGGGCGGGCACGCTGAAGCTGACGGGGGCGGAGGCGGTGCTGGACGCGCTGGTCTCGGGCGGCGCGGTGACGGCGCGGAACGCGGGGCTGGCGCGGCGGGTGGTGGGGCTGCTGGCCCGCCCGCTGGCCGAGGGGGAGCCGCCGGTGCTGGAGGTGCCGCTGACGCTGGAGGCGCGGGGCTTGGCGGTGGCGCGCATCCCCGTCGCGCGGCTGCCGCCGCTGGTCTGGCCAGGGCCGGCGGAGGGGCGCGGGCCGGGGCCTTGAGGGGGTGGTTTTGGGCGGCCTTCGGGCAAACGCGAAGCGTTTGTCCCGAGCCGGGGTGGCAGCGGCCACCCCGGACCCCGCGAGGGTTTTGACGCGCGCCCGAGGTCGAGGACCTCGGGCGACGGACAGGTCAGCCCGCGTGGCCGAGAGGATGACTCAAGGTCGGTGCCTCTGCCGGTGCAGATCCTGAAAGACAGATCGCGGGGTCCGGGGAGCCCGCCGGCTCCCCGGCGGAGGGTCTGGGAGGCAGCGCCTCCCAGGGGCCGCCGCCCGGACTCTCAACCAGCCGCGAACTGCAGGCGGGCGAGGCGGGCGTAGAGGCCGCCTTCCGCCACCAGGCGGTCGTGGGTGCCCTCGGCCACGGCGCGGCCGGCCTCCATGACGATGATGCGGTCTGCGCGGCGGACGGTGGCGAGGCGGTGGGCGATGACGAGGACCGCGCGCCCGCGGGAGAGGCGGGCGAGGGCGGATTGCACGGCGGCCTCGCTCTCGGCGTCGAGGGCGCTGGTGGCCTCGTCCAGCAGCAGCAGGGGCGGGTCGCGCAGCAGGGCGCGGGCGATGGCGACGCGCTGGCGCTGGCCGCCGGAGAGGCGGACGCCCTTCTCGCCGAGGAAGGTGGCGTAGCCCTGGGGAAGGGCCTCGATGAAGCCGGCGGCGTCGGCGGCCTCGGCGGCGGCGCGGATCTCGGACTCGGTGGCGTCGGGGCGGCCGTAGCGGATGTTGTCGCGGAGGTCCGCGCCGAAGATGACGGGGTCCTGGGGCACGAGGCCGATGCGGGCGCGGAGCGCCGCGGGGTCGGCGTCGCGGAGGTCCACGCCGTCGAGCGTCACGCGGCCGGAATCAGGGTCGCGGAAGCGGAGGGCGAGCTGGAAGAGGGTGGTCTTGCCCGCGCCCGAGGGGCCGACGAGGGCGACGGTCTCGCCGGGCTCGACCGAGAGGGTGACGCCGTCGAGGGCCGCGCGGTCGGGGCGGGTGGGGTAGTGCAGGCGCACGCCCTCGAAGGCGAGGCGGCCGACGGGGCGGCCGGGGCGCGGCGCGGGGAGCGGCACCGGGTGGGGCGGGGGCTGGATGGCCGGGACCGTCTGCAGGAACTCGTGCAGGCGCTCGGCGGCGCCGCCGGCGCGCTGCACCTCGCTCCAGAGCTCCGAGAGGGAGGTGACGGAGGAGGCGACGAGGACGGCGTAGAAGACGAAGGCCGAGAGCTCGCCCCCCGTTAGCCGCCCGGCCAGGACCTCGCGCCCGCCGGCCCAGAGGCTGAGGGTGATGGCGCCGAAGCCCAGCAGGATGACGCTGAGGATGAGGAGGGCGCGCACCCGCACGCGGGCGAGGGAGGCGGCGACGCTCTCCTCCGCGCGGGCGGTGAAGCGGGCAAGGTCGGCGGCCTCGTGGACATGGGCCTGGACGGCGGCCATGGCGTTGAGCGTCTCCTCCGCCTGGGCGCCGAGGTCCGCCACGCGCTCCTGGGCGGTGCGGCTGAGGCGGCGCTCCCGCCGGCCGAAGGCGACGAGGGGGAGGACGATGAGGGGAACGACCGCGATGACGAGGAGGGCGAGCCAGGCGCTGGTGACGAAGAGCATCGTGAGCGCGCCGAGCGCCGTCACGAGGGCGCGGAGCCACTGGGAGACGGCGGAGCCGACGAGGTTGCGGAGGATCTCGGTGTCGGCGGTGAGCAGCGTCAGCACGTCGCCGGTGCGGCGCTGCTCGTAGTGGGAGGGCGGCAGGGTGAGGCTGTGGGCGAAGACCTGGCGGCGCAGCGAGGCGCCGACGCGCTCGCCGAGCCAGGAGACGAGGTAGAAGCGGGCGGCGGTGCTGAGGGCGAGGAGGGTGACGAGGGCGAGGACCTCGAGCGCGTGGCCGTCGAGGCTGGAGACCCCGTCGCGGCCGGCGAAGCCCTCGTCCACGATGCGGCGGAGGCCCTGGCCGAGGACGAGGAGGAGGCCGGCGGCGGTTCCCATCGCGAGCACGGCGGCCGCGACGCGCCCGGCGTGGGGGCGGAGCAGCGGGAGCATGATGCGGAGCGCGGGGAGGCGGCCGCCCGGGGTGCGGCTCATGCGGCGCCCTTCGCGGCGCGGGCGGGGCGGAGGTCGGCGACGCGGACGGGGCGGTAGCCGCGGGGGTCCACGCCGACGTCGAACTGGCGGGGGAGCGGCTTGAGGCGGCCGTGGCTGTGGCCGTGGAGGTTCCAGGCGCCCTTCGGCCCGCCGTTCCAGGTGCGGAAGGGGTAGTGGCAGAGGACGAGGGCCTGGCCGTCGGCCTCGATCTCCGCGTAGTCGCGCGCGCTGGCCCAGCCCGGCAGGGCGCGGGTCGCGGGCGGGTCGTTGTTGCCGGTGACGAGGTGCTTCGTGCCATTCAGCGCGGCGAGGAGGCCGCCGGGGTCGGGGTGGCCGACCGCGAAGTCGCCGAGGTGCCAGATCTCGTCATTGGGCTGCACGGCCTCGTTCCAGGCGGCGGCGAGGGCGTCGTCCATGGCGGCGGTGCTCGGGAAGGGGCGGCGGAGGAGGGCGCGGAGGGAGCCGTGGCCGAAATGGGTGTCGGCGGTGAACCAGGTGGTCATCGGCGGGGCGCCGGGGGGCCGGCGGGGGGCGGGGCCGGCGTCATGGGGAGGTCCTCGGGGCTTCGTGCATCGGCTTTCGATGCAATATCGTATCGTTTAGCGGGGCTTGCGAGGGCGGCGCGGGGAGGGGTCATGGCGGTCTCGGGGGCACAGGGGTTCTTACCCCGATTGGGGCGCTTGTCACGAGGCGGCGGGCTGTGGGGTGGCCTGCCGGGGGATCGGGTTTTTCGGTGCCTTTCGTCGCGCTGCCGGATAGGCTTCGCGGCGGGCCGCAGGGGGAGAGAGGCGGATGAGCCTGCACGGGGGTGGATGCCTCTGCGGGGCGGTGCGCTACGAGACGCTGTCTGAACCGCTGCGCGTGACGACCTGCCATTGTCGCTTCTGCCAGCGCGCGACGGGGTCGGCCTATCTGGTCGAGCCGATCTTCCCCCTGGCCGACCTGAGGGTGACGAAGGGCGCTCCCCGTACCTACGACCATCGCTCGGAGGGGAGCGGCAAGATCGTCCACGTCCACTTCTGCGGGGATTGCGGCACGAAGCTCTACATGACCTTCGAGCGCTTCGCGACCTCCTGCGGGGTCTTCGCGGGCACCTTCGACGACCCGAACTGGTTCGAGATCAACGGGGCCAACGCGAAGCACATCTTCATCGGGGTGGCGCGGCACGAGACGATCCTGCCCCCCGGCGTTCCCACCTTTCCCCGGCACGCCATGACGAACGACGGCGCGCCGGAGGAGCCGGTGGTCTTCGCGGAGGCGCGGGTGGTGAGACCGGGGGGTGCTGGGCCGGTGGGCTGACGCGGGCGGCGCGGCGACCTAACCTGGGCGCCTCGGTTCTCAGGGGCTCACGGGCATGCATGATCTGGCCATCCGCGGCGGCACCGCCGTTCTCGGCGGCGCGGTGGTTCGTTGCGACATCGGCGTGACGGGCGGGCGGATCGCCGCCCTCGGCGAGCGGGTGGACGGCGCGACGGAGATCGACGCGGGCGGGCTGCTGGTGCTGCCGGGGGGCGTGGACACGCACTGCCACATCGAGGAGCCCTTCCCCGAGGGCGGCTTCCAGGAGGAGACCTGGGAGAGCGCCTCGCGCTCGGCCTTCGCGGGCGGGACGACGACGGTCGTGGCCCACACGCCGCAGTTCAAGGGCGGGGGGCTGGCGGAGCAGCACCAGGCGGCGCGGGCGCGGGCGGCGCGGGGGATGCTGGACCACGGGTTCCACCAGATCATCGCCGATCCCTCCGACGCGGCGCTGGCGGAGATCCCGGCGCTGGTGGCGGACGGGGTGGGCAGCCTGAAGGCCTTCCTGACCTACGACGCGCTGCACCTCGACGACGAGGCCTTCCTGCGGGTGCTGCGGGCGGCGCGACGGCACGGGCTGATGGTGCACGTCCACTGCGAGAACTTCGCCGCCATCAACCTGGCGACGCAGGACCTGCTGGCGGCGGGCTGCACGGCGCCGAAGTACCACGCGGCGTCCCGCCCGCCGGTGGTGGAGCGGGAGGCGACGGCGCGGGCGATCGCGCTGGCGGAACTGGTCGGGCAGCCGCTGCACGTCTTCCACGTCTCCTGCGCCGAGGTGGCGGAGGAGATCGCGCGGGCGCAGGCGCGGGGACTGCCGGTAAAGGGCGAGACCTGCCCGCAGTACTTCACGCTGACCGCCGGCGACATGGACCGGCCGGGCTTCGAGGGCGCGAAGTTCATGTGCAGCCCGGCGCCCCGCACGGCCGCGGACCACGAGGGGGTCTGGGCGATGCTGCGGCGGGGGGTGCTGGACGTCGTCACGTCGGACCACTGCGGCTTCTCCTACGAGGGCGGCCGCGGGAAGGCGAAGAACGGGCGGGGGGCGTCCTTCGACGCCATCCCGAACGGCATCCCGGGGCTCGCGGCGCGGCTGCCGCTGGTGTTTTCGGAGGGGGTGTCGAAGGGACGGATCGACCTGCCGGGCTTCGCGCGGCTGGTGGCGGAGAACCCGGCGCGGATCGCGAACCTCTACCCGCGCAAGGGGGTGATCGCGGTGGGCAGCGACGCCGACCTCGTGCTGTGGGACGCGGAGCGGGAGGTGACGATCACCAACGCGCTGATGCAGCACGCCATCGACTACACGCCCTACGAGGGGATGGCGGTGACGGGCTGGCCCGCCCTGACCATCCGGCGAGGCGAGGTGGTGATGCGGGACGGGGTGGTGAGCGCCACGCCCGGCTCCGGGCAGTGGCTGCCGCGGGCGCCGCGCCCGGTCTGACGCGGCGCTTCGGTCCTCTTCCCGCGCGGCGTCCGGCCCGGCGGCCGGGCGCTTCCTTGTTTCCCTCTCGCAGAGGCGGCTTTTCATGCAGCGTTCCTGGGACTTCTGGGTCGACCGCGGCGGCACCTTCACGGACGTGATCGGGCGCGACCCCGCGGGGCGGCTGCACGCGCGGAAGGTGCTGTCGGAGAACCCCGGGGCCTACCGGGACGCGGCGGTGCACGGCATCCGCCAGCACCTGGGCCTCGCCGCGGGGGCGCCGATCCCGGCGGGGGCGGTGGGCGAGGTGCGGATGGGCACGACGGTGGCCACCAACGCGCTGCTGGAGCGGAAGGGCGAGCGGACCGCGCTGGTGACCACGCGGGGCTTCCGGGACGCGCTGGCGATCGGGCACCAGGCGCGCGGCGACATCTTCGCGCGGCGGGTGGTGAAGCCCTCGCTGCTCTACGCGCGGGTGGAGGAGATCGGGGAGCGGGTGCGGGCGGACGGGACGGTGGAGGCGCCGCTGGACGAGGCGGCGCTGCGCGCGGTGCTGGAGGGGCTGCGGGCGGACGGGTTCCGGTCGCTGGCGATCGTGTTCCTGCACGCCTGGAAGCACCCGGCGCACGAGGCGGCGGCGGCCGCGATGGCGCGCGGGATGGGGTTCGAGCAGGTCTCGGCGAGCCACGAGGTGGGGCCGCTGATCAAGCTCGTCGGGCGCGGGGACACCACGGTGGTGGACGCCTACCTCTCGCCGGTGCTGCGGCGCTACGTGGCGCAGGTGGAGGAGGAGCTGGACGTCGCGCGGACGGGGGCGCGGGTGATGTTCATGACCTCGGCGGGCGGGCTGACGGCGGCGTCGCTGTTCCAGGGGCGGGACGCGATCCTCTCGGGGCCGGCGGGGGGCGTGGTGGCGCTGGCGCGGACGGGGGCGGAGGCCGGGTTCGAGCGGGTGATCGGCTTCGACATGGGCGGGACCTCGACGGACGTCGCGCACTACGCCGGGCAGTTCGAGCGCGCGCAGGAGACGGAGGTGGCGGGGGTGCGGATGCGCGCGCCGATGATGCTCGTGCACACGGTCGCGGCCGGGGGCGGCAGCATCGTGCGCTACGCGGACGGGCGGCTGCGCGTCGGGCCGGAGAGCGCGGGGGCGGATCCTGGCCCCGCCTGCTACCGGCGCGGCGGGCCGCTGACGGTGACCGACTGCAACGTCATGACGGGCAAGCTGGTGCCGGAGCTGTTCCCCGCGATCTTCGGGCCGGGTCAGGACCAGCCGCTGGACGTGGAGGCCGTGCGGGCCGGCTTCGCGGCGCTGGCGGCGGAGATGGGCGGTGACCGCAGCCCGGAGGCGGTGGCGGACGGGGCGCTCCGGATCGCGGTGGCCGGGATGGCGGAAGCGATCAAGACGATCTCCGTGCAGCGGGGCTACGACATCACGCGGTACGTGCTGAACGCCTTCGGCGGCGCCTCGGGGCAGCACGCCTGCCTGGTGGCGGACGCGCTGGCGATGACGCGGGTGCTGATCCATCCCTTCTCGGGGCTGCTCTCGGCCTATGGGATGGGGCTGGCGGACATCCGGGCGCTGCGGCAGCGGACGCTGGACATGCCGCTCTCGGACGAGGCGCTGGCGGGGGCGGGCGGGGCGTTCGCGGCGCTGGTGGGGGAGGCGCGGGCGGAGGTGCTCGGGCAGGGGGTGGCGGCGGGGGCGCTGTCCACGCGGATCGCGCTGCTGCTGCGCTACGCGGGCACGGACACGCCGCTGGAGGTGCCGGCGCTGGAGGTCGCGGGGGAGGCAGCGGTCGGGACGGGCGCGCTGCGGGCGGCGGCGCTGCGGGAGGCCTTCGAGGCGGCGCATCTCGCGCGCTTCGGCTTCACCGATCCGTCGCGGGCGGTGGTGATCGAGGCGGCGGTGGCCGAGGCGGCGGGGGGCGGCGCCTCGGCGCCGGCGGCGGTGCCGGCCGAGGGGGGCGAGGCGGGGCCGATGCGGCGGGTGCGGGTCTTCTCGGGCGGGGACTGGCAGGAGGCCGCCGTCTACCCGCGGGAGGCGCTGCGGCCGGGGGTGGCCGTGCGCGGGCCGGCGCTGATCATCGAGGCGAACCAGACGGTGGTGGTGGAGAAGGGCTGGTCGGCCGTGCTGACGCCGGCGGACCACCTCGTGCTCGACCGGGTGGAGGCGCTGCCGCGGGGGGTGGCGCTCGGCACCGAGGCGGACCCGGTGATGCTGGAGATCTTCAACAACCTCTTCCGCTCCATCGCCGAGCAGATGGGGGTGGCGCTGCAGAACACGGCGAGTTCCGTGAACATCAAGGAGCGGCTGGACTTCTCCTGCGCGGTGTTCGACGCGACCGGCGGGCTGGTCTCCAACGCGCCGCACATCCCGGTGCACCTGGGGTCCATGGACGGGAGCGTGGAGAGCGTCATCCGCGCCAACCCGAACCCAAGGCCTGGGGACGTCTGGGCGCTGAACGCGCCCTACAACGGCGGCACGCACCTGCCGGACATCACGGTCTGCACGCCCGTCTTCGACGCGGGCGGGCGGCTGATCTTCTGGGTGGCGTCGCGCGGGCACCACGCGGATGTCGGGGGGACGGCGCCGGGGTCGATGTCGCCGGACGCGACGACGATCGAGCAGGAGGGAGTCTACATCGACAACCTGCTGCTGGTGGAGGGCGGGCGCTTCCGGGAGGAGGCGACGCTGGCGCTGTTGACGGGGGCCAAGTACCCCGCGCGGAACCCGCCGCAGAACATCGCGGACCTGAAGGCGCAGGTGGCGGCGAACGCGCGCGGGGCGGCGGAGCTGCTGCGGGCGGTGGAGAACTTCGGGGCCGAGGTCGTGCACGCCTATATGGGCCACGTTCAGGACAACGCGGCGGAGAGCGTGCGGCGGGTGCTGGACCGGCTGCCGGAGAGCGCCTCCTTCGACTACGCCATGGATTCCGGGCGGCGGGTCAGGGTTCGGATCAGCGTGGACCGGGCGGCGCGCGAGGCGGTGGTGGACTTCACCGGGACCTCGCCCCAGCAGCCCGACAACTTCAACGCGCCGCGGCCGGTGACGCGGGCGGCGGTGCTCTACTGCTTCCGGCTGCTGGTGGATTCCGACATCCCGATGAACGCGGGCTGCCTGCGGCCGATCCGGATCGTGGTGCCGGAGGGGTCGATGCTCTCGCCCCAGTGGCCAGCGGCGGTGGTGGCGGGGAACGTCGAGGTGTCGCAGGCGGTGACGAGCGCGCTGCTGGCGGCGGTGGGCGCGCTGGCGCCGGCGCAGAGCACGATGAACAACCTCACCTTCGGGAATGAGACCTACCAGTACTACGAGACCATCTGCTCCGGCGCGCCGGCGGGCGAGGGGTTCGACGGGGCACCGGGGGTGCAGACGCACATGACCAATTCCCGGCTGACCGACCCGGAGATCCTGGAGACGCGCTTTCCGGTGGTGCTGGAGGCCTTCGCGATCCGGCCGGGCTCGGGCGGGCGCGGGCGGTGGTGCGCGGGGGACGGGACGCGGCGGACGATCCGCTTCCTGGAGGACATGGAGGTGGCAATCCTCGCGGGGCACCGGGAGGTGCCGCCGCCGGGGCTCTTCGGGGGGGAGCCGGGGGAGCTGGGGCGGAACCTCGTGCGGCGGCTGGACGGATCCGAGGAGGTTCTGCCGGGCTGCGCGCGGTCGGCGCTGCGGGCCGGGGAGGCCGTGACGATCGTGACGCCGACCGGGGGCGGCTTCGGGCCCGCCGGCGAACGGTAGGGGCGGCGCTCAGCCGCCCTGGAGGAGCCGCACGATGCCGTCGAGCTGGTCGAGGTCGCGGTAGGCGACGGTGACGCGGCCGGCCTTGCCGCGGTGCTCGATGGAGACGCGGAGGCCGAGACGCTCGGAGAGCTCGCGCTCGAGGGAGCGGGTCTCCGGGTCCTGCGCGCGGGCCGCGCGGGGGCGGTCGGCGGCGGCGGCGAGGGCCTCGGTCTGGCGGACGTTCAGGCCGCGGGTGACGACGAGCTCGGCGAGCCGCAGGGGGTCGGGCGCCGTGAGGAGGGCGCGGGCGTGGCCGGCGGTCAGGCTGCCGCGGCCGAGCATGGCGCGGACGCCGCTGGGGAGGGCCAGGAGGCGCATGGTGTTGGCGACGTGGCTACGGCTCTTGCCGACGGCGCTGCCGAGGGCCTCGGCCTTGAGGCCGAACTCCTCGGTGAGGCGGCGGTAGCCCTCGGCCTCCTCGAGCGCGTTCAGGTCCTCGCGCTGCAGGTTCTCGACGAGGCCGGCGGCCATGGCGGCGCGGTCGTCCATGTCGCGGACGACGACGGGGACCTCGTGCAGGCGGGCGGCCTGGGAGGCGCGCCAGCGGCGCTCGCCGCCGATGATCTGGTAGGTGCCGGGGGCGCCCGGCTTGGGGCGGACGAGGATGGGCTGGAGGACGCCGTGCTCCTGGATGGAGGCGGTGAGCTCGGCGAGGGCCTCGGTGTCCATGGGGCCGCGGGGCTGGAAGGGGCCGGGCTCCAGGACTTCGACGGGGAGGTTCTGGGGGGCCGCGCTGGCGGCGGGGCCCTGGTCGTCGCCGAGGAGGGCGGAGAGGCCCATGCCGAGGCGGGCGGGCTTGCGGCTCATGCGGCGCGCTCCTTCGCGCGGGCGCGGTCGCGCCGGAGGAGCTCGGCGGCGAGCTGGATGTAGGCCTGCGCGCCGGCGGAGCGGACGTCGTAGAGCAGCACGGGCAGGCCGTGCGAGGGTGCCTCGGAGACGCGGATGTTGCGGGGGATCACGGTGTCGTACACCCGGTCCTTGAAGAAGCTGCGCACGTCGCGGGCGACGAGCTCGGAGAGGTTGTTGCGGCGATCGAACATGGTCAGCACGATGCCGTCGAGGCTGAGGCCGGGGTTGAGGCGCTTCACCCGCTCGACCGTGCGGGTCATCTGCGAGATGCCCTCGAGCGCGAAGAACTCGGTCTGGAGCGGGACCAGCACGGACTGGGCGGCGACGAGGGCGTTCAGCGTCAGCAGGCCGAGGGACGGCGGGCAGTCCATCAGGATGTAGTCGTAGCGGGCGAGGGTCGCGGGGTCGCGGTCGAGCGCGCGGGCGAGGCGGCGCTCGCGGTCTTCCATGCCGACGAGCTCGATCTCGGCGCCGGCGAGGTCGTTGTCGGCGGGGAGGAGGTCGAGGCCAGGGATCTTGCTCGGGCAGATGAGCTCGCTGAGCGGCTTCTCGCCGACGAGGAGGGCGTAGGAGCCCTCGCCGCGCTCGTTCCGGGGCACGCCGAGGCCGGTGGAGGCGTTGCCCTGGGGGTCGAGGTCCAGCAGCAGGACGCGCTTCGTGGTCGAGAGGGCGGTGGCCATGTTGATGGCGGTCGTCGTCTTGCCGACGCCGCCCTTCTGGTTGGCCAGGGCGATGCGGCGCGGGCCGGGCTTGGCCCCCGCCGGGGTGGCGCGCGTGGTGAGGGGGCGGTCAGGGCCCGGCACGGTGAATTCCTGTGATGCGGAGGATGGTGGCACCCGGCTCGGTTCGGCTCTCGAAGCGCGCGACCTCCATTGTCCAGTCCGCGCGGGCGGCGGTCAATTCGGCTTCGGCGTTACGGCCCTTGGGAAAGAGCGCGGTGCCCGCGGGGGCGAGCAGGCGGGCGGCGTGGCCGAGGAGGGTGCCGAGGGGGGCGAGGGCGCGGGCGGTGAGGAGGGCGAGGGGCGGGAGCGTCACGTTCTCGATGCGGGCGGCGTGGACGGTGACGTGGGCAAGGCGGAGTTCGGCGGAGGCGGCGAGGAGGAAGGCGGCCTTGCGCTTGTCGGATTCGACGAGGTGCCAGGGACGGGCGGTGTCGGCGATGGCGAGGACCAGGCCGGGGAAGCCGCCGCCGGTGCCGAGGTCGGCGGCGGGGCCGGGGTTAGGCGGCAGGAGGGGGAGGAGCTGGAGGGAGTCCTCGACGTGGCGGCGGCGCAGCGTCTCGGCGTCGCGCTCGGCGACGAGGTTGATGCGGGCGTTCCAGCGGAGGAGCAGGGCGAGGAAGGCGTCGAGGCGCTCCCCCGTTTCACGTGAAACAGCCGCGGGCGGGATCCTCACCGGGTGGGGGCCCCGGCGCGGCGGAGATGGCCGGCCAGCGCCACGAGGGCGGCGGGGGTGACGCCGGGGACGCGGCCGGCGGAGCCGAGGGTGGCGGGGCGGGCGGCGTCGAGGCGTTGGCGCATCTCGGTGGAGAGGCCGGCGATGGCGGCGAAGTCGATGCCTTCGGGGATGGGGAGGCGCTCCTCGCGCTCCAGGGCGGCGAACTCGGCGGCCTGGCGGGAGAGGTAGGGGGCGTAGAGGGCCTCGGCTTCCAACTGGGCGCGGACGCCGGGGGCGAGGTCGCGGAGCCAGGGGAAGGCGGCGTCCAGGGCCGGGCCGGTGGCGGCGGGCAAGGACAGGACCTCCAAGAGGGAGCGGGGGATGCCGTCCTGGTTCACGGCGAGGCCGCTCGCGGCGAGCGCGGCGGGGGTGGAGACGTCGGAGCGGGCGCGGGCGAGGGCGTCGGCTACGGCGGCGGCGAAGGCGCGGTGGCGGGCGGCGCGCTCGGGGCCGACGCAGCCCCAGGCAATGCCGGTGTCGGTCAGGCGGAGGGTGGCGTTGTCCGCGCGCAGGCGCAGGCGGTGCTCGGCGCGGGCCGTGAGCATCCGGTAGGGCTCGGTGACGCCCTGGGTGGTGAGGTCGTCCACGAGGACGCCGGCGTAGGCCTGGGTGCGGAGGAGGACGCGCGGGTCCGTGCCTCCGCCGGCGCGGTGGGCGGCGTTGACGCCGGCGAGCAGGCCCTGGGCGGCGGCCTCCTCGTAGCCGGTCGTGCCGTTCACCTGGCCCGCGAGGAAGAGGCGGGGGACAGAGCGGACCTCGAGGCTGGGGCGGAGGGCGCGGGGGTCGAGGTGGTCGTACTCGATGGCGTAGCCGTGGCGGAGGATGCGGGCGCGCTCGAGGCCGGGGATGCTGGCGATCACCGCCTCCTGCACGTCGCGGGGGAGGCTGGTGGAGATGCCGTTGGGGTAGACGGTGGGGTCGTCCAGCCCCTCGGGCTCGAGGAAGATCTGGTGGCGCTCGCGCTCGGCGAAGCGGACGACCTTGTCCTCGATGGAGGGGCAGTAGCGGGGGCCAGGGCCCTGGATCTGGCCGCTGTGGACGGGCGCGCGGCCGAGGTTGGCGCGGATGATGGCGTGGGTGCGGGGCGTGGTGGCGGTGATGCCGCAGGCGACCTGGGGGCCGGTGATCCGGTCCGTCATCCAGGAGAGGGGCTCGGCGGGGTCGTCGCCGGGTTGGGGATCGACGGCGGCCCAATCGATGGTGCGGCCGTCCAGGCGCGGGGGCGTGCCGGTCTTGAGGCGGCGGACGGGCAGGCCGAGCGCGGCGAGGGAGAGGGCAAGGCCGAGGGAGGCGGGGTCGCCGTGGCGGCCGGCGGGGCGGCGCTCGGGGCCGAGATGGATCTCGCCGCGGAGGAAGGTGCCGGCGGTGACGACGACGGCTCCCGCGCGGACGCGGGCGCCGTCGGCGGTGAGGACGGCGTCGATGCCGCCGTCGGGCGCGCGCTCCAGGCCCTCCACGGTGGCCGGGCGGATCGTGAGGTTGGGGGTGGCTTCCAGCAGGGCGCGGATCGCGGTGCGGTAGAGCGCGCGGTCGGCCTGGGCACGGGGGCCGCGGACGGCGGGGCCCTTGCTGCGGTTCAGGAGCTTGAAGTGAATGCCGGCGGCGTCGGCGGCGCGGGCCATGAGGCCGTCCAGCGCGTCGACCTCGCGCACGAGGTGACCCTTGCCCACGCCGCCGATGGCGGGGTTGCAGGACATCTCGCCGAGCGCGTCCAGGCGGTGGGTGAGGAGGAGGGTGCGGGCGCCGCAGCGGGCCGCGGCCGCCGCCGCCTCGGCGCCCGCGTGGCCGCCGCCCACCACCACCACGTCGAAGAAAGGCCCCATGCGCTGCGCTATACCGCCAGGGCCGCGCGCGGGGTAGCCGGTGCGGTCACTTCCCGATGCAGAACTCGGCGAAGAGGCGGTCGAGGATGCTTTCTGCGCCCACCTGGCCGGTCAGGCGGCCAAGGGCGCGGAGCGCCTCGCGGAGGGCGTCGGCGCGGAGCTCGGGCAGCTGCGCGTCCGCGGCCTCGCGGAGCCAACGGAGGGTGTCGCCAAGCGCGGCGCGGTGGCGGGGGCGGGCGAGGAGGGCGGCGCCGGAGGCGGGGGCGAGGGCGGCGGCCTCGCTCTCCAGCCGGGCGCGGAGGGCGTCGAGGCCCTGCCCGGTGCGGGCGGAGACGGGGAGGGCGCCGGGGTGGCGGGGCGGTCCCAGGTCGGCCTTGCTGGCGACGACGAGGCAGGGTCGGCGGGCGATGAGGGCGAGGGTGGCCGCGTCGGGCGGGGCGTCGCAGGGGAGGACGGCGAGGAGGAGGTCGGCCCCTTCCCCCCGGTGCAGCGCGCGGCGGACGCCCTCGGCCTCGATCTCGTCGCCGGCCTCGCGCAATCCCGCGGTGTCGGCGAGGGTGGCGGGGAGGCCGGCGAGGATGAGGCGGGCCTCGACGATGTCGCGGGTGGTGCCGGCGCGGGCGGAGACGATGGCGGCCTCGCGGCCGACAAGGGCGTTGAGCAGGGAGGACTTGCCGGCGTTGGGGGCGCCTAGGATGGCGATGTCGAGGCCGTCGCGGACGCGCTCGGCGCCGGCGTCCGCGTCGAGCCGGGCGGCGATCTCCGCGGAGAGGGCGGCGAGGGCCTTGGCCACGGTGTCGTCGAGCGCGCCCGGGAGATCCTCGTCCTCGAACTCGATCAGCGCCTCCTGGCGGGCGAGGAGGGAGGCCAGGCGGCCGGACCAGCCCTCGACGAGGGCGTGGAGGCCGCCGCCGGCCAAGCGGAGGGCCTGCTGGGCCTGGGCGGTGGTCTCGGCCTCGATGAGGTCGATGACGCCCTCGGCGGCGGTGAGGTCCATGCGGCCGTTGAGGACGGCGCGGCGGGTGAACTCGCCGGGCTCGGCGGGGCGGGCGCCGAGGGCGACGAGGGCCTCCGCCACGCCCGCGAGGACGGCGGGGCCGCCGTGCAGGTGGAGCTCGGCGGCGTCCTCGCCGGTGTAGGAGGCGGGGCCGGGGAACCAGAGGAGGAGGGCCTCGTCGAGCACCGCGCCGGCGTGGCGGAGGCGGCGGAGGGAGGCGCGGCGCGGGGGCGGCAGGGGGCCGGCCAGCCCGGCCAGGATCGCGGCCGTGGCGGGGCCGGAGAGGCGGAGGACGGCGATGGCCGCCCGGCCCGGGGCGGTAGCGGGGGCGAAGAGGGTGTCCACGCCGCTCAGCCCGGGGGCACGTCCTTCTCGGTCAGCATCAGGCGCGGGACCCGGCCGCCGTCGCGGACATGGGTGGCCAGGATCTCGTCGATGTCCTCGCGCGTGGTGGCGCGGTACCAGACGCCCTCGGGGTAGATGACGATGACGGGGCCGAACTCGCAGCGGTCGAGGCAGCCGGCGCTGTTCACGCGGATGCCGGGCAGGCCCATCTCCTTCGCGCGGGCCTTCATGTAGTCGCGCAGGCCCTCGCTCCCGCGGGCGGCGCAGGAGCCGCGGCGGTGGCCGTCGGGGCGGCGGTTGGTGCAGGCGAAGAGGTGGACCCGGAACCAGGGCGGCGGGTCGGCGGGCGTTTCACGTGAAACAGCGGCATCGTCGGGCAAGGGGCAGGTCCCTGGTGGGAGGGCGGGGGCAGGCGGGATGTAGAGGGGCCGGCGGCCCGGCGCGAGGGCCGGCGCACGCTTTCCCCGGCGCAACGACGGACGCTTGACGGCGGGGCCGTCCGGACCGAGGAATGGGCGAGGCCAGCCCATGCCCCAGATATCCCTCCACACCCCCCTCGGCGCCCTCACCCTCTCGGAGGAGGACGGCGCCATCGTCGCCCTCGACTGGGGACAAGGGCGCGACCGCACCGAGACGCCGCTGCTCCGGCGCGCGGCCGACCAGGTGCAGGACTACATGGACGGGCTGCGGACCGGGTTCGACCTGCCGCTGAACCCCTTCGGCAGCCCCTTCCGCCAGCGGGTCTGGGCCGCGCTGCAAGCCATCCCCCACGGGGAGACGCGGTCCTATGCCGACATCGCCCGCGCGCTCGGCACCGCCTCCCGCGCGGTGGGCGGGGCGAACGGCGCGAACCCGATCCCGATCATCATTCCCTGCCACCGCGTGATCGGCGCGGGCGGCGCCATCGGCGGCTACACGGGCGAGGGCGGGCTGGCGACGAAGCGCTGGCTGCTCGCGCTCGAGCGGCGAACGCGCCGGCCGCGCCCGGCCGGCGCCGACCTGCTGGACGACGCCCTCTCCATCCCCCAAGAAGAGCGCCGAGACCGCGCGCCCCAGGAACCCCGCCGATGAACCACGCGATCCGCCTGCACGAGCCCGGTGGGCCGGAGAAGCTCGTCTGGGAGGAGGTGCCCCTCCCCACGCCGAAGTCGGGCGAGGTGCTGATCCGGCACGCGGCCGTCGGGCTGAACTTCATCGACGTCTACTTCCGCACGGGGCTCTACAAGGCGCCCTCGCTGCCGGCGGTCATCGGCATGGAGGCGGCGGGCACCGTGGAGGCGGTGGGCGACGGCGTGGACGACCTGCGGCCGGGCGACCGAGTGGCCTACGCCATGGGGCCGATCGGCGCCTACGCGGAGGCGCGGACCATCCGAGCGGACGCGCTGGTGAAGCTGCCGGACGACATCCCCTCGGAAATGGCGGCGGCGATGATGCTGCAGGGGCTGACGGCGCAGTACCTGCTGCGGCGGACCTACAAGTTGCAGGCGGGGGAGACGATCCTCGTCCACGCCGCGGCGGGCGGCGTCGGGCTGATCCTCGTGCAGTGGGCGAAGGCGATCGGCGCGACCGTCATCGGCACCGTCAGCACCGAGGCCAAGGCGGAGATGGCGCGGGCGCATGGCTGCGACCACGTCATCCTGCCGGGCGAGGACCTCGCGGCGCGCGTCAGCGAGATCACGCGCGGGGCGCGGCTGCCGGTGGTCTACGACAGCATCGGACGCGACACCTTCGAGGCCTCGCTGGACTGCCTCGCGCCCTTCGGGCTGCTCGTCTCCTACGGCAACGCCTCGGGGCCGGTGACGGGGGTGGATGTCGGCATCCTCGCCGCCAAGGGCAGCCTCTTCCTCACGCGGCCGACGCTCGCGACCCACACGGCCAAGCGGGCGGACCTGCTGGCCATGGCGGAGGACCTGTTCGACGTGGTCCGGAGCGGGAAGGTGAAGATCGAGGTCAACCAGACCTACCCGCTGCGCGAGGCCGGTCGCGCGCATATCGACCTCGAGGGACGAAAGACCACCGGCAGCACGATCCTCATTCCGTAAATATTACGGCAGAAGCCTCGGTTTGCCGAGACCGGAAAATTTCCGGTTTTGATCACTCGCGGACGAAGTAGCGGTAGCGGTAGGCCTCGGCGAGGCCGGCCGCGGCGTAGAGGCGGCGGGCGGCGTCGTTGCCGGGCGCGACCTGGAGCCAGCAGGTTCCGGCCCCTTGCCCGGCGCCCCATGCCACGAGGGCGCCCAGCAGGCGGCGGCCCAGGCCGTGGCGGCGGAACTCGGGGCGCACGGCGAGGTCGAAGAGGCCGCAGAGCTCGCCGTCCGCGACGGCGTGGCCGCAGGCGGCGGCCACCCCCTCCACGCGCAGCACGAGCCAGGTCGCGGGGCGGGCGAGCAGGGGCACCGAGCGCTCCTTCTCCGCCCGGCGCGCCGTGCCCTGGTACTCGGCGGTGGAGAGGACCGAGAGCCACTCGGCCTCCGGCCCCTCGAGCCAGGCGGCGGCGGGGTCCAGGGCGGGGGGCAAGGCGCCCGTCATCACCACGGCACCCTCCGCCTCGGCGTAGCCGCGCGCGAGGAGGAGGGGGATGAGGCCGGGCGGGTCGAGGGGGGTGGAGCGGAAGCGGCAGGGCAGGCCGAGGCGGGCGTAGTGGGCCTCGATGCGGGCGACGCGCGCCTCCAGCGCCGGGTCCTCCGCGGGGTCGAGCGAGCAGGCGGCGTTGGCGCGGCCGGTGCCGCCGAGGAAGGCGCGGAGGACGAAGCCGCCGTCCCAGGCCACGCGCGGCGCCGGTACCGCGTTCAGGGCTGCCCTCTCCAGCCGGGGCAGGTCTGCGGTCATGCGCTTCGTCTCCGTCCGCCCGGTCGTCTCGGCCGGGAACATTCCCGGCGCCCGACGGTTCGTTCTGGAAACCGCCGCGGAAAGGCTGCGTTGGTCCCCCAGATCAAACAGGATCGGAGAATAAAATGAAGAAGACCAGCCTGGCCCTCGCGCTTGCCGCCGGCCTGATCGCGGCCCCCGCCTTCGCGCAGTCCCCGGCGCCCCCCGTCTCCACGGCCCCGACGCCGAGCGCCCCCGGTGGCGTGACGCGCGACCAGGGCGCGGGCGTGCCCGGCGCCTCCGCCTCGCCGATGGCGCCCGGCCCGGCCGGTGGCCCGCCGAGCCCGCAGGCCGGCTCGCCCGGCATCCAGGCCCCGTCGCAGCAGGGCGGCTCGGGCGGCTGAGCCGCCGCGCCTCCTGAGGCGCGCGTGAAAAAGGGGCCTGTCCCGGCGATGCCGGGGCAGGCCCCTTCTCGTTGGCAGCCCTTCGACGGGGCTTAGGTGTTCATCGCGTCGAAGAAGTCCTGGTTCGTCTTGCTGTACTTCAGCTTGTCGAGCAGGAACTCCATCGAATCCTGCGTGCCCATCGGGTTCAGGATGCGGCGCAGCACCCACATCTTCGACAGCTCGGAGCGGTCGACCAGGACCTCCTCCTTGCGGGTGCCGGACTTGGTGATGTCGATCGCCGGGAAGACGCGCTTGTCCGAGAGCTTGCGGTCAAGGATGATTTCCGAGTTACCGGTGCCCTTGAACTCCTCGAAGATCACCTCGTCCATGCGGCTGCCCGTGTCGATGAGCGCGGTCGCGATGATGGTGAGGCTGCCGCCCTCCTCGATGTTGCGGGCGGCGCCGAAGAAGCGCTTCGGCCGCTGCAGCGCGTTGGCGTCCACGCCGCCCGTCAGCACCTTGCCCGAGGAGGGCACGACGGAGTTGTAGGCGCGGCCGAGGCGCGTGATGGAGTCGAGCAGCACGACGACGTCGCGCTTGTGCTCCACGAGGCGCTTGGCCTTCTCGAGCACCATCTCCGTCACCTGCACGTGGCGCGTCGCGGGCTCGTCGAAGGTGGAGGCGACGACCTCGCCGCGCACGGTGCGGGCCATGTCCGTCACCTCCTCCGGGCGCTCGTCGATGAGGAGCACGATGAGGAAGACGTCGGGGTGGTTCGCCGAGATGGACTTGGCGATGTTCTGCAGCATCACCGTCTTGCCGGTGCGTGGCGGCGCGACGATCAGCGCGCGCTGGCCCATGCCGATCGGCGCGATGAGGTCGATCACCCGGTGGGTGTTGTCCTTCGTCGGGCCCTTGCCGACGCTCTCGACCTCGGCGTTCTCCATGCGCAGGCGGCGCGTGGGGTAGAGGGGCGTCAGGTTGTCGAAGTTCACGCGGTGGCGGACCGCCTCGGGCGGCTCGAAGTTCACCGTGTTGACCTTCAGCAGCGCGAAGTAGCGCTCGCCGTCCTTCGGCGCCCGGATCTGGCCCTCCACCGTGTCGCCGGTGCGGAGCGCGAAGCGGCGGACCTGGGCGGGGGAGACGTAGATGTCGTCCGGGCCCGGCAGGAAGTTCGACTGCGGGTTCCGCAGGTAGCCGAAGCCGTCCGACAGGATCTCGAGCGTGCCGTCCCCATGGATCGCTTGGTCGTTCTCCGCCAGCGTCTTGAGGATGGCGAACATCATGTCCTGCTTGCGGAGCGAGGAGGCGTTCTCGACGCCGACCTCCTCCGCGAAGGCGAGCAGGTCGCCAGGGCTTTTGGCCTTCAGTTCGGAAAGGTGCATTCAGTGGTCTCGATCGGCGGGGCCGAGGGGGAGAGGGTGCGCGGAACCTGGATAGGGGCCTGATGGACGGGCGCCTCCGCCGGGCGGCGGGATTCCGATGGCGATGCACGGGGCGGTGGCGTGGCCGGCGGAACCCGTGGGACCCTGCGGCGCTTGCACCGGCCAGGACCCTAGGGGGCCGCCCGACCGCGCGTCAAGCCGCAAATAGGCAGATTCTATCGTGAAATCAAGTCGTGCTCCATCCGTGCCTGTTGCAGCAGCAGAACCGTCTTCGCGTCGCGGATCGCGCCCTCCCCCACCATCGCCCAGGCGCGGGCAAGGGGGAGCTCCAGCACCTCGATCCGCTCGCCCTCCCCCTCCAGCCCGCCGCCCGGGCCGGTGCGGTCCTCCGGCGCGTACTCGGCGGCGAAGAGGTGCAGGCGCTCGGCCGAGGAGCCGGGGCTGGGGTAGAGGGTGAAGAGCTTGCGCAGCGCGCGGAGGCGGCAGCCGAGCTCCTCGACGGCCTCGCGGAGGACCGTGTCCCCGGGGTCGTCGCCTCCCTCCACCATGCCGGCGCAGGCCTCCACCATCATCGGGTCGTCGCCGTTCACCAGGGCGGGGATGCGGGGCTGGCGGACGAGGAGCACGGTGCGGCGGGCGGGGTCGTAGGGCAGGACCGCGGCGCCGGTGCCGTTGTGGTAGACCTCCCGCTGCTGCGGCGCCCCGCCCTCCTGCGAGAAGACGACCTTCTCGAGTCGGAACCAGCCGTCCGAGAGGGTCTCGCGCCCGAGGACGCGGAGGCCCCCGCCCTGTCCGTCCGCCATGGTCGAGGTTCCTTCGCGCCGCCGGGCGGGGAACGCGCGGGCGGTGTTGGCGTTGGGCCACGCCGGCGCGGCTTCTGCCGGGCGGCGGCGGATTGGCCACCCCGCGGCCCGGCGGATGCGGCAGGTTGGGGGGCCAACCCGGGTTCAGTGCCGATGCCTTCCCCTCCGCCCGCGCCGCTTGCCGGCGCCCTCCTCCTCGCCGCCCTGCTCGCGGCCTGCACCCCCGCGCCGCCGGGCTGGGACGGGCGGCGCGGCTATGACGGGAACGGGGACTACGGCTACGACCTCGGCGCCCGGGGGCTGCTGGCCTCGCGCGCGGAGGCGGGGTCCTACCGGGCGGGGGCGGCGTCCCGCTACGCCGTGCCGGGGCCGCCGGAGGACCCCTGGGGGCCGCACCTGCGCGAGGCCTCCACGCGCTTCGGGGTGCCGGAGGGCTGGCTGCGGGCGATCATGCGCCAGGAGAGCGGGGGGCGGCTGTTCGACGGCAACGGCCTGCCCATCACCTCGCCGGTGGGGGCGATGGGGCTGATGCAGGTGATGCCGCGCACTTACGACACGCTGCGCGCGCGCCACGGGCTCGGGCCCGATCCCTACGAGCCCCGCGACAACATCCTCGCCGGCGCCGCCTATATCCGCGAGATGCACGACCGCTTCGGCGCGCCGGGCTTCGCCGCCGCCTACAACGCCGGGCCGGACCGGGTGGAGGCTTACCTCGCGGGGGCGAAGATCCTGCCGGACGAGACGATCAACTACGTGGCGAGCGTGGCGCCGCAGCTCGGGCTGGCAGGCGCGGGCGGCGGGGCCTTCGCCTTCGCCGCGCTGCGCCCGGAGGACGACCCGTCGCGCCAGGCCTTCGACGGCGGCGGGCTGGTGACGCCGGAGGCGCCGACGGGGGTGTTCCGGTGAGGGCCCGCGGCGCCTCCGGGTTGATGCCCGCTAGCGGTAGCCCCAGGACCCCTGCTGGCGCTGCCAGGCGTCGCGCTGGCCGGCCTCGTAGGCGCGGCGCTCGCCCATCTCGCGCTGCTGGCGCCAGAACTCCCGGCGCTGGCGCCATTCCTCGTGGCGCTGCCAGCGCTCGCGCTCCCAGTCGGGCTGGGCGTAGGCGGGGCCGCCGTAGCCGAAGCCGTAGCCATACCCCTGGGCCTTCGCCGCGGGGACGGAGAGGACGGTGCCGAGGGCGACCATCAGGCCGAGGATCGTGTGCTTCATCGTGGGGCCTCGCGCCGGGACTACCCCGGCCTTCCATCCCCCATCATGACCCCCTTTCCGGCGGGCTCATGACGGGGTTGGCCCGCTTTCGGCCACCTTGCGGCGGGCGGGCCCATCTTGCGGCGGGCGGGCTAGAAGGGCTTCACGATGACCATGACGACGATGAGGATCAGCAGCAGCGTCGGCGCCTCGTTGGCGATGCGCCAGTAGCGCTCGGTCTTCGGCCGCTCGTCCCGCTCGAAGCCCTTCCGCGCGACGGCGAGGTGCATGTGGAAGGCGGTCATGGCGAGGAAGCCCGCGGCCTTGCCGTGCCACCAGCCCGCGCGCCAGTCGACCACGCCCGGCGTCAGCACGAGGGTGATGCCGAGGATCCAGGCGGCGATCATGGCGGGGTTCATGATGGCGCGGAGCAGGCGGCGCTCCATCACCTTGAAGGTTTCCGAGGGCTCGCCGCCCGCAGGGGCGGCGGAGTGGTAGACGTAGAGGCGGGGCAGGTAGAACAGGCCCGCCACCCAGGCGAAGACGGCGATGAGGTGCAGCGCCTTGGTCCAGGGGTAGAGCCCGGCAAGGGCGGGGATCGTCACGCCGCCATCCTCCCGAGGCCGAGAAGCGCCGGGAGTTCGGCGTGGTCGTGGAAGACCTCCGTGACGCCGGCGGCGCGGAGGTCGGCGGCCGGGGTGTCCTGGGCGAAGCCGAGGACGCGGCAGCCGGCGGCGAGCCCCGCGCGGGCGCCGGCGGTGCTGTCCTCGATCACCACGCAGTTCCCCGGCGCGGCCCCGCAGAGCGCCGCCGCGGCGAGGTAGAGGTCGGGCCAGGGCTTGGCGCGCGCCACGTCCTCGAAGCAGAGGAGGCGGCCCTCGAAGTGCCGGAAGAAGGGGAGGATGGCGGCCTTGGCGCGGAGCTCCGCCCGGCCGGAATTGGAAGCCACCGCCATGGGGATGCCGGCGGCCGCCACCGCCTCGACCGCCGTGGCGGCGCCGCGGATGGGCTCGAGCACGCCGGCGGCGTAGCGGGCGACGATGCGGGCGACCACGAGCTCCGACCAGTCCTCCGGCAGGGCGGCGCCGAGGCGGCGTTCCACGACGTGGCGGATGTCGGGCAGGGCGGTTCCCATGAAGGCGTGCTTCGCCTCCTCCATGGTCATGGGCCAGCCGCGCTCGGAGAGGTCGTCGGCGATGGCGCCGTTGGCCACGGCCTCGCTGTCGGCCAGCACGCCGTCGCAGTCGAACAGCACCGCCGCCGGGCGGAGGGAGGCGCTCACGCCGCCACCCGCAGCGGCCGCGCCTCGCCATGGGGGCAGCCCTTGTGGGCCTTGGGGCACTGCCGGCCGCCCGCGAAGGAGCAGAGCTTCCCGCCCGCGGGGTCGCGCGAGCCGCGGGTCTCGTCGCGCGCGCGGCGGACGAGGGCGGCGAGCGAGGCGATGAAGCCGGCGTCGCTGTTCTGGGCGGGCACGCGGAAATAGGCGGGCACGCCGACCTCGTGGGCGAGCTCGCGGTACTCGACGTCGAGCTCCACGAGGGTCTCGGAGTGCTCGGAGACGAAGGCGATGGGGCAGACGAGAAGGGCCGTGCCCTCCTTGCCCGCGTGCTCGATCGCCTCTTCCGCGCTCGGGCCGAGCCACTTCTGGGGGGTCACGCGGGACTGGTAGCAGAGGGCGTGCTCGATGGAGGGGTCGTCCAGCGCCGCCATGACGGCGGCCACCGAGCGCTCCACCTGCCACTGGTAGGGGTCGCCCTGCTTCACGATCGTCTCGGGCAGGCCGTGGGCGCTGAACAGCAGGCGGAGGCGCTGCCCCGCGGGCACGGCGGCGCGGGCCTCGGCCCAGGACTTGCGGATGATGGCGGCGGTGGCCTCGGCGAAGCCCTCGTCGGAGTGCCAGCAGCAGAGGGTGGTGGTGGGCACGGCGAAGCCCGCCTTCTTGGCCGCGATGTGCCAGACGCGGAGGCTGCTGCCCGTCGTGGTCGTGCTGAACTGGGGATAGAGGGGCACCAGCACCGCCTCGTCCGGCCCCCAGGCCATGACGTCGCGCAGCGCCGCCTCGGTGAAGGGGTGCCAGTAGCGCATGGCGACGAAGCAGCGCGCCTCCATGCCGCCCTCGGCCAGCGCGGCCTGGAGCGCCGCCGCCTGCTCCTCCGTCAGCTCGCGGAGCGGGGACTTGCCGCCGAGGACCGCGTAGTTCTCGGTGGCGGCCTTCGTGCGCCGGGCGGCGATGAGGCGGCCGAGGGGGATGCGGAGGAAGGCGGGGAAGCGGAGGATTGCGGGGTCGGTGAAGAGGTTCGTCAGGAACGGCCGCACCGCCGCGGGGCTGTCGGGGCCGCCGAGGTTGAACAGCACCACGGCCACCTTCCGTCGGCCGGCCCCCCGCGGCTCCCCCTCGGGGAGGTCGGGCGGGGCGGGCGCAGCGGGTGCGGTGATGCTCATGATGCCGCCAGATGCCACTGTGGGGGGCCGGGTCAAGGCCCCGCGTCGTTCGGGGGGCAAAAGAAGCCCCCTTCAGTCGCCCGCCGGGCGCCCCCGGGCCGCGAGCGCCACCCGGAAGGCCACCTGGCCGAGGAGGGCGGCGCCGGCCATCACCAGGGCCGCGGCCAGCGCGTGGTGGGTCCCGAGCCCGGCGAGCGCCGAGCAGATCGCCCCCACCGTCATCTGCACGAAGCCGTAGAGGCCCGAGGCCGAGCCGACCACGCGGGGGTTCACCCCGATCGCCTGGCCCAGCGCCGCCGGCCCGCCCACCCCCGTGCAGACGGTGAAGACGAAGAGGCACCCCATGGCGCCTGCGACGGTGAGGGCGCCCGAGAGCACGAGCGCCAGCAGCGCGAGCGCCGCGGCGACGCTGACCGCCCCGGCCCAGCGCAGCACCCCGTCCAGCGGGGTGCGCCCGATGACCCGGCTGGCGAGGACGTTGCCGAGGGAGATGCCGATGACGAGCACGGCGAGGTAGCCCCCCACCTCGTGCGCGGGGCGGCCGAGGTCGCGGAAGATGAAGGGGGCGGCGCTGAAGAAGGCGTAGGCCGAGGTGGTCATGCAGCCGCCGAGCACCGAGTAGCCGAGGAAGACCGGCGAGACCGCGAGCCGCCCGTAGTCCCGCAGCAGCGCCGCCGCCGGCTGGCCGGTGGAGGTTCCCGTCTCCGGCAGGAGCCGCCAGGTGAAGGCGAGGTTGGCGAGGCCGAGGGCGCAGAGCAGCAGCAGCACGACCCGCCAGCCCGCGGTGGCCGCGACCGCCGCCCCGATCAGCGGCGCGAGGCCCGGCCCGGCCGTGACCAGGAGGTTGAGCAGGGCGAGGCGCCGCGCGGCCTCCTTCGCCGCCGAGGTGTCGCGGACGATCGCGCGGCCGAGCACGACGCCCGCGCAGCCCCCCAGCGCCTGGAACAGCCGCGCCACGACCAGCGTGCCCGCGTCCGGCGCGAGGCCGGCGAGGAGGCCCGCCACGGTGTAGAGGGTCAGCCCCGCCACCAGCACCGGGCGCCGCCCGAAGCGGTCCGCCAGCGGGCCGTAGAAGGGCTGCCCGATGGCCAGGCCCAGCACGTAGAGGCTGACGGTGAGCTGCATGGCCCCCGCCGAGCCCCCCAGCACCTCCGCCGCCTGGGGCAGGGCGGGGACGAAGATGTACATGCCCACCGTGCCGCTGAAGGTGATGGAGGCGAGCAGCCAGAGCGGCACGCGGGCGACGGGGGGTCCCTCGGTCATGGTCGCGGGGGCGGGGCGGGGCGGCGGGCGGGAGGGGAGGGCACGCGGGGAGGCTAGGCCCCCCCATGCTGCGCCGCAACGCGGGGCGAGGGGCGATGGCGCGCGAACGGCTTGTCCCGCCGCCCCCCGCCCCCTAGGTGAGGCGACGATGCGCGCCCCCCGGCCCGCCCCGGCCGACGCGCGGGGCGGGCGGCCGGCGCGGACGCCCCTCCGCGGGGGCAACGCCATGGCGCCCCACCGGGCCAGGAAAGACCGAAGATCCGACGATGAGCGATACCCCGAGCGACGCGAAGCCCAACGAGGCCGAGATCCAGCCCGACGCGGCGCCGGACGCCGGCGCGGCCGAGGCGCCGGACCCGGCGGCCGAGCTGAACGCCATGCGCGACAAGTGGCTCCGCGCCGAGGCCGAGATGCAGAACCTGCGCAACCGCCACAAGCGGGAGCTGGAGGACGCGCGGAACTACGCGGTGACGAAGTTCGCCCGCGACGTGGCGGACGCGGCCGAGAACCTTCGCCGCGGCCTCGACGCCCTGCCGGCCTCCGAGGGCGAGGACGGGCCGATCGCGAAGCTGCGGGGCGGCTTCGAGGGGGTGGAGCGCGCCTTCATCGCCATGCTGGAGCGCCACGGCGTGAAGGCCGAGGACCCGAAGGGCAAGCCCTTCGACCCCGAGCTGCACCAAGCGATGGCCGAGCAGCCCGCGCCCGAGGGCGTGGAGCCCGGGACTGTCATCACGGCCTGGACCCCGGCCTGGACGATCAACGGGCGGCTGCTGAAGCCGGCCATGGTCGTGGTCGCCGGCAAGTAAGGCGGGGGCGGACGGGGCGCCCTCTTCTTCGGGTTGCTTGGCGCGGGCGGCCCGGCCCGCGCGCTTGACCTGCCCTGGACTCCGGCCGGGGGCGGGGCCGGCCCGGTTCGGGCGCGCTGATTCAGTCCCGGCGGGGTCTTGTCCCGGGCCCCTGCCCTGAATACATCCGGGTCCGGACGGGTCGCCCCGTCCATCCCCATCCGATTTGAGACAATGGGGCCGCGCACGGTGCCTCGATTCATGGGCCGTGCCCCGGCCGCCGCAAAGGAGAAGTGACGGATGAGCAAGGTCATCGGTATCGACCTCGGCACCACCAATTCCTGCGTCGCCATCATGGAAGGCGGCGAGACGAAGGTCATCGAGAACGCGGAGGGCACGCGCACCACCCCCTCCATGGTTGCCTTCGCGAAGAACGGGGAGCGTCTCGTCGGCCAGTCCGCCAAGCGCCAGGCCGTGACGAACCCGACGGACACGCTCTACGCCGTCAAGCGCCTCATCGGCCGCCGCTTCGACGACCCGATGGTCCAGAAGGACATCTCCCTCGTCCCCTACAAGATCGCGCGCGCCGACAACGGCGACGCCTGGGTCGACGCGGGCGGGACGAAGCAGGCGCCGCAGCAGATCAGCGCCTACATCCTCGGCAAGATGAAGGAGACGGCCGAGGCCTATCTCGGCGACAAGGTGACGCAGGCCGTCATCACCGTCCCCGCCTACTTCAACGACGCCCAGCGCCAGGCGACCAAGGAGGCGGGCAAGATCGCCGGCCTCGAGGTGCTGCGCATCATCAACGAGCCGACGGCGGCCGCCCTCGCCTACGGCCTCGACAAGAAGAACCACGGCACGATCGCCGTGTACGACCTTGGCGGCGGCACCTTCGACGTGTCGATCCTCGAGATCGGCGACGGCGTCTTCGAGGTGAAGTCCACCAACGGCGACACCTTCCTCGGCGGCGAGGACTTCGACCAGCGCGTCATCGACTACCTGGCCGACGAGTTCCGCCGCGAGAACGGCATCGACCTGCGCGGCGACAAGCTGGCGCTACAGCGCCTGAAGGAAGCCGCGGAGAAGGCGAAGATCGAGCTCTCCTCGGCCAAGCAGACCGAGATCAACCTGCCCTTCATCACCGCCGACGCGTCCGGGCCGAAGCACCTCGTGCTGCAGCTGACGCGCGCGAAGCTGGAGGCGCTGGTCGACGACCTCATCCAGCGCACCCTCGAGCCCTGCAAGAGCGCGCTGAAGGACGCGGGCGTGACGGCTGGCGAGATCGACGAGGTGATCCTGGTCGGCGGCATGACCCGCATGCCCAAGGTCATCGAGGCCGTGAAGACCTTCTTCGGCAAGGAGCCGGCCCGCAACGTCAACCCGGACGAGGTCGTCGCCATCGGCGCCGCGATCCAGGGCGCGGTGCTCAAGGGCGAGGTGAAGGACGTCCTGCTGCTCGACGTGACCCCGCTGAGCCTCGGCATCGAGACGCTGGGCGGCGTGTTCACCCGGCTGATCGACCGCAACACGACCATCCCGACGAAGAAGTCCCAGACCTTCTCCACCGCCGACGACAACCAGACGGCGGTGACCATCAAGGTCTTCCAGGGCGAGCGCGAGATGGCGGCCGACAACAAGCTGCTCGGCAACTTCGACCTGCAGGGCATCCCGCCGGCGCCGCGCGGCGTGCCGCAGATCGAGGTGACCTTCGACATCGACGCGAACGGCATCGTCTCCGTCCAGGCGAAGGACAAGGCGACGGGCAAGGAGCAGCAGATCAAGATCCAGGCCCGCTCCGGCCTGTCGGACGCCGACATCGAGCGGATGGTGCGCGACGCCGAGGCGAACGCCGAGGCCGACAAGCAGCGCCGCGCGACCGTCGAGGCCCGCAACAACCTCGAGGCCCTCGTCCACTCCACCGACAAGGCCCTGAAGGACAACGGCGACAAGCTCGCCGAGGCCGACAAGGGCGAGGTCGAGGCCGCCCTCTCCGCCGCGCGCAGCGCGCTGGAGGGAGCCGACCCGGAGGCGATGAAGACCGCGGGCGAGCGCCTGTCCGCCGCGTCGATGAAGATCGGCGAGGCCGTCTACAAGGCGGGCTCCGAGGCCGAGGCGGCCGCCGCCGCCGAGGGCACCAGCGGGCCGAGCAACGCCAACCCGAACGGGGCCCCAGGCGGCCCCGGCGGCAAGGTGGTCGACGCCGAGTTCGAGGACGTCGATCCCAACAAGAAGAAGCAGGGCTGATCGGCCCCGCGGCATGAGGGAGGCGCCCGGCATCGCACACGCGGGCCGGGCGCTTCTTTTTTGTGGCACCGGATTGACCGCAACCCTACAGGGCTGAGCGAGAGCCCCGCACGGGAACACACATGGCCAAGCGTGATTACTACGAGGTGCTGGGCGTCGCCCGGGACGTGAACGAGGACGGGCTGAAGAAGGCCTTCCGCAAGCTCGCGATGCAGCACCACCCCGACCGCAACCCCGGCGACAAGGCGGCCGAGGCGAAGTTCAAGGAGGCGAACGAGGCCTACGACGTCCTCAAGGACGCCGAGAAGCGGGCGGCCTACGACCGCTACGGCCACGCGGCCTTCGAGGGCGGCGGCGGGGGCGGCGGGCCCTTCGGCGGGGGTGGCGGCTTCGGCGGCGGCGGCGGGTTCGAGGACATCTTCGAGCAGATGTTCGGCAACCTGAACGCGCGCGGGCGCGGCCAGCAGAACACCGGCCGCGGCTCGGACCTCCGCACCGAGGTGACGATCGGTCTGGAGGAGGCCTTCGCGGGCACGAAGACGACGATCCGCGTCCCCTCCTCGGTCGTCTGCGACAACTGCTCGGGCTCGGGCGCCGAGGGCGGCAAGGCCCAGACCGACACCTGCGGGACCTGCAAGGGCGCGGGCAAGGTGCGGGCGCAGTCCGGCTTCTTCCTCGTCGAGCGCTCCTGCCCGACTTGCGGCGGCAGCGGGCGGATCATCAAGAACCCCTGCAAGGTCTGCCAGGGCGCCGGCCGGGTGGAGCGGGACCGCACCCTCAACGTGACCATCCCCGCGGGGGTGGAGGAGGGCACGCGCATCCGGCTCGCGGGAGAGGGCGAGGCGGGGCTGCGCGGGGCGCCGGCGGGCGACCTCTACGTCGACATCGGCATCCGCCCCCACCCGATCTTCCAGCGGGAGGGGAACAACATCTTCATCCGCGTGCCGCTGCGCATGACGCAGGCGGCGCTGGGCGGCGCGGTGGACGTGCCGAGCATCGACGGCGGGCGGGCGCGCGTCTCCATCCCCTCCGGCACCCAGGCGGGCGACCAGTTCCGGCTGCGGGGCAAGGGCTTCTCCATCCTGCGCAGCGCGGCACGGGGGGACATGTACGTGCAGGTCTCCGTCGAGACGCCGCAGAACCTGACGGCGAAGCAGCGCGAGCTGCTGGAGCAGTTCGAGGCGGAGGCAACGTCGGAGAGCCGGACCAGCCCGGAGAGCGAGGGGTTCTTTTCCCGCGTGAAAGAGTTCTGGGACGGGCTGGGGCGGTAGCACGGGTGACCCTGGGAGGCTCTGCCTCCCAGGCCCTCCGCCGGGGAGCCGGCGGGCTCCCCGGACCCCGCGATCTGTTTTTCCAGGGCTGAACCGGCCGGGGTAGTGCCCTCGGATTATTCTAGAAGCCCCGCGGACTGACCTGTCGGTCGCCTGAGGTCATCGACCTCAGGCGCGCTTCAAAACCTCCGCGGGGTCCGGGGTGGCCGCTGCCACCCCGGCGGAGGGTTCGGGAGGCGGAGCCTTCCGAGGGCCGGCGGCGACCCCCTTACCCGAACGCCCGCATCGGCAGGTCGAGGCCCGAGCGGGCGCGGTCCACCCGCAGCACCGGCGGCCGGCCGTGCGGCACCTGCACCGCGTGGTCCGCGTCCGCGCCGGAAAGCGACAGGCGGATCCGGCTGCCGGGCTGGAAGACCCAGGAGGTCGGCAGCAGCGGCACGCGGATCCGCACGGGCTCGCCCACCGGCAGGGGCGCCGCGTCCTCGCGCCGGAAGGAGCGGAAGGGCCAGGTGGTGCGGTAGGTGGCGGGCGCCTCGCTCTCCCGCCGGTGCAGGGCGCGCAGCACGCCCTCGGTGACGTAGCGGACGGTGCCGTCGGCCTCGATCTCGGAGAGGTAGACGAAGAGCGCGGCGTCGGGCTCGCTCGAGGTCAGCACGAGGTCCGCGACGGCGTGGCCGGTGAGTTCCGTTGCCTCCGCGAGGGGCGCGAAGGTCCAGGAGAGCAGCGCCTCGCTCCGCGCGCCCCAGTCGGCGTGGTAGGTCGTGCTGTCCACGGCCGCGATGCGCTCGTAGCGGGTGCCGCTGCCGCTGCCCCAGGCGAAGTCGGCACGCATTTCGTCGGCGGGACCGGCGGCGGTGTCCAGCGGCAGGCGCGTCGCCTCGGGGATGGGGGGCCAGGAGGGCGCGGCCTGCCAGCGCTCGGCGTGGAGGCTGAAGAAGTGGACGGGGGCCTCCGCGCGCAGGCCGGTGTCGCGGCCCATCAGGTACTCGTCGAAGAAGCGCAGCACCTCGTCGAGCAGGGCGAAGTCGGGCGCCTGCGCGCGGCGCCAGGGCGAGACGTTGCAGCGGGCGCCGTGGTCCCAGGGGCCGAGGAGGAGGTGCACGGGGTTGTCGCGCAGCGTGAGGAAGCGGGCGATCGCGCCGTTGGCGTAGCCCGCGCCGTCCATCCAGCCGGAGCAGGCGAGCACGGCCACGTCCTTCGCGATGCCAGCGCTGACGGAGTAGGGGCTGAAGGAGGCGGAGGAGAAGGTGCTGTCGTAGGGCAGCGGCTCCTCGCGGAAGCGGAACTCGCCGACGAAGTCGGGCATGCGGAAGTTGCCGCGGTGCTCGCGCAGCGCCTCGGCGAGCAGCGTGCCGTCGGGGTCCTCGTCCACGGGGTGGGGGCCCTCGAGGTCGGGGTGGGCGTAGTAGACGATGCGCTTCAGCAAGTCGCGCCGGTCGTGGTCCATGGCGACCATGACGTCGTCGTAGCCGCGCGCGAGGTCCTTCAGCAGCACGCCGCCGGGGAAGTAGTTGTCGGCGTACGTGTCCCAGACCGCGAAGAGGGGCGCGATGGCGCGGACCGCGGGGTGCCCGGTGCTGGCGAGGAAGTCGGAGGCGGCGCCGGGGTAGGAGACGCCGGTGGCGCCGAGGCGGCCGTCGGACCAGGGCTGGGCCACGATCCAGTCGGCGATCTCGCGGCTGTCCTCGCGCTCGCGCGGGGAGCGGAAGCTGTCGCGCGTGCCGAAGCTCGCGCCCGTGCCGCGGACGTCCACGACCACCACCGCGTAGCCACGGGGCACGAGGTGGCGGACGAACTTGCCGGCGTTGGGGATGGCGTCGGCGTCGCTGCCCGCGCGAACGGCGAAGCGGCGGTAGTAGGGGGTGAGGATGACGACGGTTGGCACGGGGCCCGCCGCGCCCTCGGGCAGCCAGGCATCCACCGCGATCCGGCAGCCGTCCCGCATCGTCAGGTACCGGGACGCGGGGCGCGCGGGCAGGGCGAAGGGCGCCTCGCGCGCGGCGGCGTAGGCGGAGGGGGGGACGCGCCAGGCGGCGCCCGCGCGGTCCGCGTCCGACACGGCTAGCGCTTCGCCTCGATGGCGTCCCAGATCGCGCGCTCGAGGTGCACGCCGTCGAAGCGCGCGACCTCCTGCAGGCCGGTGGGGGAGGTGACGTTGATCTCGGTGAGGAAGCCGCCGATGACGTCGATGCCGACGAAGATCATCCCCTGGCGCTTCAGCTCGGGGCCGATGGCGGCGCAGATCTCCTTCTCGCGGTCCGTCATCGTCGTCTGCACGGCCACCCCGCCCACGTGCATGTTCGAGCGCGCCTCGCCCTCGGCGGGCACGCGGTTGATCGCGCCCATCGGCTCGCCGTCCACGAGGATGATGCGCTTGTCGCCCTGGCGCACGGCGGGGACGTATTTCTGGATGACCAGCGGCTCGCGCGAGCGCTCGGTGAACATCTCGATGAGGGAGTTGAGGTTGCTGTCGTCCGGTTTCATGTGAAACACCCCGGCGCCGCCGTTGCCGAACAAGGGCTTGACGATGATGTCGCCGTGCTTCTCGCGGAAGGCGGCGATGCGGCGGCGGTCGGCCGTCACCAGCGTCTCTGGCATGAGGTCCGGGAAGTGCGTGACGAAGAGCTTCTCGGGCGCGTTCCGCACGCTGGCGGGGTCGTTCACGACGAGCACCTTCGGGTGGATGTGCTCGAGGATGTGGGTGGCCGTGATGTAGGCCATGTCGAAGGGCGGGTCCTGGCGCATGAGGACCACGTCGGCGTCGCGGCCAAGGTCGAGCTCCACCTCGGCGCCGAAGGTGAAGTGGTTGCCCTTCTCCCGCCGGACCTCCACGGGATGCGCCCAGGCCGTCACGCGGTTGCCGTGCAGCGCCAGGTCGCGGACGTGGTAGTGCCAGAGGGCGTGGCCGCGCGCCTGCGCCTCCAGCATGAGGGCGAAGGTGCTGTCGCCCTCGATCCCGATGCTCTCCATTGGGTCCATCTGCACCGCCACCCGCAGGGTCTTGGCCATGGGTCCTGTTCCTCGCGATCCGCTTTGGCGCTTTGGTCGCATCCCTCGGGCGGATGCGCCAGAGGGGGGCGGCCTGGGGGGCGCCGGCTGCGCGATCTCGCGGGCCGCGCTATGTGGGGGCCATGCAGCTTCCCCGCACCCACACCGGCAAGACCCGCGTGGCCGGCATCATCGGCCATCCCGTTGCCCATTCGCGTTCGCCCCGGCTGCACGGCTTCTGGCTCGACCGCCACGGGATCGACGGCGCCTACATCCCGCTGCCGCTCGACCCCCGGCATTTCGGGGCGGCGCTGCGGGCGCTGCCGGCGCTGGGGCTGGCGGGCGCCAACGTCACCATCCCCCACAAGGAGGCGGCGCTCGCGGCCTGCGACCTCGTGGAGGAGGAGGCGCGGCGGATCGGCGCGGTGAACACGCTCGTCTTCCACCCGGACGGGCGGATCGAGGGCTGGAACACCGACGGGTGGGGCTTCCTGCAGAGCCTGCGCGAGGGCGCGCCGGGCTGGCGAGCGGAGGCGGGGCCGGCGGTGGTGCTCGGCGCCGGCGGGGGCGCGCGGGCGGTGGCGGACGCGCTGCTGGCCGCGGGCTGCCCGCGCCTCACCCTGGTGAACCGCGGCCGCGCCCGGGCCGAGGCCCTGGCCGCGGCGCTTCGCGCCCACGGGGGCATCGTGGAGGTCGCCGACCACCCGCCGCTGGAGGGCGCGGCGCTGCTGGTGAACACCACCAGCCTGGGGATGCAGGGCCAGCCGCCGCTGGCGATCGACCTCGCGGGGCTGCCGCCGGGCGCGGTGGTGGCGGACCTCGTCTACGTGCCGCTGGAGACGCCGCTGCTCGCGGCGGCCCGCGCGCGCGGCCTCGTCGCGGTGGACGGGCTGGGCATGCTGCTGCACCAGGGCCGCCGCGGCTTCGAGGCCTGGTTCGGCACCATGCCCGCGGTGGACGCCGCGCTTCGCGCCTTCGTCGCGTCGGACATTCCCCGGACGTGAAGATCTGGGCGCTCACCGGCGGGATCGGCATGGGCAAGTCCACCGCGACGAACACGCTGCGCCGCCACCGTATCCCGGTCTTCGACGCCGACGCCGCGGTGCACCGGCTGCAGGGGCCGGGGGGCGCCGCCGTGCGCCCCATCGCCGCCGCCTTTCCCGGCACGACGCGCCCGGCCGCGGGCGGCCCGATGGTGGACCGCGAGGCGCTGCGCCGGGTCGTGCTGACCGACCCCGCGGCGCTGCGGCGGCTGGAGGCGATCGTGCATCCCCTGGTGCGGCGGGAGGAGGCGCGCTTCCTCGCCCGCGCGCGGCGGCGGGGGGCGCGGCTGGCGGTGCTCGACATTCCCCTGCTGTTCGAGACGGGGGGCGAGCGGCGGGCGGACGCGGTCATCGTCGTCACCGCGCCGCCGGCCATCCAGCGCGCGCGGGTGCTGCGGCGGCGCGGCATGACAGAGGAGCGGCTGCGCGCCATCCTCGCCCGCCAGGTGCCGGACAGCCTGCGCCGCCGCCGGGCCGACCATCTGATCCGCACCGGGCTGTCGCGCCACCACGCGCAGCGGATGATGCGGCGGCTGCTGGCGGATCAAGGCTAGGGGGCAAGCGGCCGGCAGGGGCCAGCCATGCGCCGCCGCCGTGGGGCCAAAGGCGTCTTCGTCACCATCTCTCTGTCACCCTCCGGTGAGGGAAAACAAGGGATTAACACAGTGCTGACGACCATGTTCCTCGTTGTCCTGGCCGCCCTGACGGCGGCCAATGTCGCGGCGCGGGTGGCCCTGGACCACGCCCCGATCCGCGTGCCCGCGAACCGCCGCGACTGATCCGCTGGCCCCCGCCTGAGCAGGGTTCCCCCTGGGAGCCCTGACGGGCGGAGCTGCGGCGGCGGCCGGGGGAACCCCCTTCGGCCGCCGCCCCAACTCCCCTAAACTCCCCCCATGACCCGCGCCCTCATCCTCGACACCGAGACCACTGGCCTCGACCCCGCCACCGGCGACCGCGTGCTGGAGGTGGCGGCGATCGAGGTGGTGAACCTCATGCCCACCGGGCGGTCCTTCCATCGGCTGATCAACCCCGAGCGGGACGTGCCGCCCGAGGCCGCCAAGGTGCACGGCTTCACCGCCGCCATGCTGGCGGACAAGCCGCTCTTCCCGGCCATCCTGCCGGAGCTGCTGGGCTTCCTCGGCAACGACCCCGTCATCGCCCACAACGCACCGTTCGACTTCAACTTCCTCGACCACGAGTTCGACCGGGCGAACACGCCGCGCATCGACCGCAGCCGCATGGTCGACACGCTGGTGATGGCGAAGAAGCGCTTCCCCGGCCTGCCCAACTCGCTGGACGCGCTCTGCCGGCGCTTTGGCATCGACCTCTCGGCGCGAACCACGCACAACGCGCTGCTCGACGTGCAGCTCCTCGGCCAGGTCTACCTGGAGCTGATGGGCGGCAAGCAGCCGGGGCTGGCGCTGGCGACGACGCTCGGGGGCTCGCGCTCGGGCGTGGTCGCGACCAGCGGGCCCGCCATCCGCAGGCCGCGGCCCATCGTGCCCCGCGCGGAGGACCTGGAGCGGCACGCGGCCTTCCTCGGCAAGCTGAAGGACCCGCTCTGGGCCGTGATGGACGGGGCCAGCCTAGACGGGGCGCCGCCCGCCGCGCCGTGACGCGCCGGGCGGCCCTTGCCCCCCTTCAGGCCGTGCTGCCCGCGTCCACCGTCATCACCGTGCCCGTGACCGCGGCGCCGCCGGGGCCCAGCAGGTAGGCGGCGGCGTGGCTGACCTCGGCCGGCGAGGGCAGGCGCCGGAGGGCGCTGCGGCGGCGGATCGCGTCCACCTTCTCGCCCCCGAGGCCGCTGGTCATGTCGGTCTCCATGTAGCCGGGCGCGATGGCGTTGACTGTGACGCCGACGCGCCCGAGCTCGCGCGCGAGCGACCGCGTGAAGCCCTCGAGCGCGGACTTGGAGGCGGCGTAGGCGGCCAGGCCCGAGTAGCCGGTGGTCGCGATGATCGAGGAGACGTTGACGATCCGCCCCTCGCGCGCGGCGATCATCCCCCGCGAGACGTATTTCGTGAGCACGATGGGCGCCACGACGTTGACGCGGATCAGGCGCTCGATGTCCCGGTTGTGCTGGGTGGCCAGCACCCCGTCGAGCCCGACGGCGGCGTTGTTGACGAGGCCCCAGAAGGTGCCGTGGGCCGCCGTCAGCGCGTGCACGAAGGCGTAGATGCCGTCGGGTTCGGAGAGGTCAAAGGGCGCGAAGGAGAGGCGGCCGCCGCTCGCCTCCCGCAGGGCCGCGAGCTCCGGCGTCTCGGCGCGGCCGGTGGCCACGACGCCGTAGCCCTCCTCGAGGAGGCGCTCGGCGACCGCGAGGCCGAGGCCGCGCGTGCTGCCCGTCACCAGGACGGTCCTCACGCCGCGCGCCCGGCGGGCCGCCGCTCCAGCTTGCCGCCGGCGTTGGGGCCGAGGGCCGCGACGACGCGGATGAGGGCCGGGACCTTCCAGGGCTCCAGCCGGTCCTGGCAGTGGTGGCGCAGCGCCTTCACGAGCTCGCGCCCGCCGGCCGGGTCGGGGGCGTTTGCGGCCGCGGGCACCACCTCGGCCGTGACGAGCTGGCCCATGATCGGGCTTCGCTGCGCGGCCACGCGGGCGAAGCGGATGGCGGGGTGCGCGAGAAGGACGTTCTCCACCTCCTCGGGGTAGAGCTTGTTGCCGCCGACGTTGATCATGCCGTTCGCGCGGCCGAGGAAGTGGAAGCGGTCGCCGCGGCGCTCGACCATGTCGCCGGTGTCGACGAAGCCGCGCTCGTCGGCGAAGCGGGCGCCGCCGAGATAGCCGGGCCGCACGCCGCCGTTGTGGACGAAGAGCCGCCCCTCCCGCACCTCCAACAGGGCGCCTGCCGGGCTGCCGGGATCGAGGTAGGCGGCGGGGAAGCCCGGCAGGCCGTCCTTCACGGAGAAGGCGGCGCCCGCTTCGGTCGAGGCGTAGATGTGGACGACGCGCGCCCGCGGGAAGCGCTCGGCCAGGGCGCCGAGGATGAAGCCGTCCGCGATCTCGCCGCCGAGTGTCACCTGGCGGAGAGGCAGCGACGCGCTCTCGGGCAGCATCAGGATCTTGCGCCAGAGGGTGGGCGTGGCCGAGAGCGCCGTGACGCCGCCGCGCGCGAGGGTCGCCACCTGCTCGGCCAGCGGCCGGTCCAGGCGCGGCAGCACGAGGGTGGAGCGGCTGAGGAGGCTCTGGACGAAGACCTGCAGGCCGGCGAAGCGGCAGAGATTGTAGACCTGCCCCCAGCGCTGCGGCGCGCCGCCCCTCCGCACCGTGCGGGTGAGCGAGGCCCAGCCGTGCTGCACGAGCTTCGGCGCGCCCGTGGTGCCGGAGGTGGCCAGCACCCATTCCGTCTCGATCCCCACGGGCGGCAGGGCAGGGCCCGTCGGCTCGGCCAGGCCGTCCCAGCGGAGCGCCCGGGCGGGCAGGGCGGGCAGGCCATCGCGGTCCGTGAGGAGGAGATCGGCCCCAGCCTCCGCGAGGAGGGGGGCGAGGAGAGCCGGGGCGGTGTCGGCGGCCACCAGGACGAGCCGCCCGGCCCGCCCGCCGAGATGGGCGAGCGCCCAGGCGAGCTTCACGGGATCGGCGAGGTGGAGGGCGACGGCGGCGCCGGGCTCGATGCCGCGCAGGGGGGGCGGCGGGCACGCGATCGCGTCGAAGGAGAGGGCGGTTCCCTCCCCCTCGAAGGCGATCGCCTCCCCGCGGCCCACCGGGCCGGGGGCGGCGGTCATGACGGGCGGTTGCTCTCGTAGAAGGTCACGAACTCGCCGAAGGTCTGGGGGTAGTAGGGGTCGTCGCTGAGCGAGAAGGGGTCGTAGCCGAGCTCCTCGTCGAGGCGGGCCACCAGGATCGCGAAGCCGAGGGAGTCCAGGCCGCTCTCGAGCAGGACCGTGTCGTCGGTCAGTGGTGCGCCGCTCGCGCCGTCCTTGCCCTGCACGACCTCCTCGTAAAGGGCGAGGATAGTGTTCCTGATGCTCGGGTCGGTTGTGACGATCGCGGCCTGACTGTTCACCCGTAATGCTCCTGACATGACAGCGATGTCACCTGCTGTTCATCGCGGGCTTGGCTTTAGTCCGGAAACGTGCAAGTGCCTTCGTAATGATACGGTGATCACCGCATAATCACGGCCTGTTGATCGAAAGATCAACTCTGCGTCAGATGGGATCGCGAGGGAACATGTCAGACGAAACTATGCACAGCGCCGACGTTAACACCCGTTTCGTCGAGGCTCCATCCAGATCGGCTCCGCTGAGCTTCATTGGATACTTGAAGGAGGACTACAACAATCACTACCGTGACTGGACGCTTCCTGGTTTCCGCGCCATCGCGACCTATCGGCTCGGCGTCTGGGCCTTGTCGCAAAGCGGGCTGAAAAAGAAGGCAGCCTGGTCTCTTCACACGTTTCTACGCCGGTACGTCAGGAATATTTACGGTATCGAAATCTTCGCCACGGCCAAGATCGGGCGCCGCTTTCACATTGGCCACCAGGGCGGGATCGTCATCCACGAGCACGCGACGATCGGGGACGACTGCCTCGTTCGCCAGGGCGTGACCTTCGGCGCGGTGCTCGAGCGGGACTTCGTGGCCCACGCGCCCGTGGTCGGCAACCGCGTGGACGTGGGGGCGGGGGCGATGATCGTCGGCGGCGTCAAGATCGGCGACGACGTGCGGATCGGCCCCAACGCCGTGGTCCTGACCGACGTGCCCGCCGGCGCCACCGTCTTCGCGCCGATGTCCAAGATCATGCCGCGGAGCCGGGCCGCCTGAGGCGGCGCGGCCCTCAGGCCAGCAGCACCCCGTGCTGGCGGAGGAAGCCGAGAAGCGCGAGCAGCGGCAGGCCGAGGATGGCCGCGTGCTCGCCCTCCACCCGGTCGAAGAGCTGCACGCCCGGGCCCTCCAGCCGGTAGGCGCCGACGCTCTCCGTCACGCGCGCGCCCTCGAGCGCTAGATAGGCGTCGAGGAAGGCGTCGGAGACCGGGCGCATGGCCAGGCGCGGGGTGGCCACGTGCTGCCAGATCCGCTCGCCGCCCCGCCAGCAGAGCACGGCCGTGACGAGGACGTGGGAGTGGCCGCGCAGCGCCCGGAGATGCGCGCGGGCGCCCTCCTCCCCCTCCGGCTTGTCGAACCAGCGGTCGCCCAGGACGAGGATCTGGTCGCAGCCGATCACGAGCGCCTCCGGCCGGCGGGCTGCCACGCGGCGGGCCTTGGCCTCGGCCAGCATCAGCGCGGCGTCGGCGGCGGGGAAGCCCTCGGCCCGCGCGCTCTCCTTGATGGAGCCCTCGTCCACCGCGGCGGCGACGGCCTCGAAGCGGAGGCCGGCCGCCTCCAGCAGGGCGCGGCGCGCGGCGGAGGCGCTGGCGAGGACGAGGGGGGGCGCGGGGGCCTGGAGATCGCTCATCAGCGCGCCGGCGGGCCCTGGTTGGCGCCGTGCGGCGTGCCCGGGGGCGCGGAGCGCGCGTGCCAGGCCTCCATCAGTTGCAGCACGGTGGCCGCCGTCTCCTCGATGCTGCGGCGGGTCACGTCGATCACCGGCCAGCCGCGGGCGGTGCAGAGGCGGCGGGCCGCGAGGATTTCGGCCTTCACGGCCTCGGGGTCCACGTAGTCCGTCGCGTCCTGGCGCACGCCGCCGGTGCCGATGAGCTTCAGGCGGTGGCGGCGGATCTCGAGCAGGGCGTTCACCTCGATGGTCAGGCCGATGATCGGGCAGGGGGGGTTCTCGAGCTCCACCGGCAGGGGCGCGCCGGGGACGATGGGGACGTTGGCCGCCTTGATGCCGCGGTTGGCGAGGTAGAAGCAGGTCGGCGTCTTGCTGCTGCGCGACACGCCGACGAGGCAGGCGTCGGCCTCGGCGATGCCGGCCGTGCCCTGGCCGTCGTCGTGGGCGAGGACGTAGTGCATGGCGTCGATCCGCCGGAAGTAGTCGGCGTCGAGCACGTGCTGGGCCGCCCGCTTCTCCTTCGCGGCCTCCCCGATCTCGCGCTGGAGGAGGTCGAGCGTCTGGTCGAGCACCGAGAGGCTGGTGACGCCGAGGCGCCCGCAGAACTCCTCCAGGCTGTGGCGGAGCGACTTGTCGGCCAGGGTGAAGACCACCGGCCCGGGCTCCGCCTGGATGCCCTCCAGCACCTGCTCGAGCTGGAAGCGCGAGCGCACGAGGAACCAGCGGTGCTGGATGACGTGCGGGTCCTCGAAGCGCGCGAGCGTCGCGCGCGACAACGAGTTGAGGGTCTCCCCCGTGCTGTCGGAGACGAGGTGGAGGTTGGTGGTGCGGGGCATCGGCCGGAGCCTAGACCGAAGCGGCGCCTCCTGGGGAGGACGCGACTCACGAGGGTGAGTCCTGGGGATGAATCCGGGGGCGGGACGACCCCCCATGAGTCACGGGGGCGGCGAGTCACGACTCCCGCCCCGGGGGATTGAATCGCCTGCGAGCGGCCGAGTCATCCGGAGCGAATCCCCGACTCGCCCCCGATTGCCGAGTCGCGGCGCCCGCGCGCCTGTGGAAAACCCTCGGGACGGATGGTGCCGGCGCCTGCGTCCACAGGACTCACAGGCAACTACCTACCACCCCTCCTTTCTAAGAATCCTAATTAGAGAGAAGAGAGAGGGATGGACCCGTCGGACAAGCCCTTCCTCAGAGCCCTGCGCGGCGAGGCCGTCTGGCCGCCGCCCATCTGGCTGATGCGCCAGGCCGGGCGCTACCTGCCCGAGTACCGCGCGACGAAGGAGGAGGCGGGCGGCTTCCTGGAGCTCTGCCTCAACCCCGCGCTCTCGGCCGAGGTGACCTTCCAGCCGCTGCGCCGCTTCCCGATGGACGCGGCCATCCTCTTCACCGACCTGCCGATGCTGCCCTGGGCCATGGGGCAGGACCTCCGCTACGGCCAGGGGGGCGAGGACGGGGTGGGGCCGATCCTCGAGCCCGTCCGCACGCGCGACGCGCTGGCGGCGCTTCGCCCGGGCGAGGCCGCCCGCCGCGCCGCGCCGATCATGGAGACGGTGTCCCGCATCCGCGAGGGGCTGGAGCGCGACCATCCCGGCACGGCGCTGATCGGCTTCGCCGGCGCCCCCTGGACGGTGGCCTGCTACATGATCGACGGCCGCGGCGGCCACGGCTTCCCCGTCGCCCGGCGCATGGCGGAGGAGGATCCCGCGCTCCTCGAGACCCTCTTCGAGACGCTCATCGAGGCGGCCGAGCACTACCTCGTGGCCCAGGCGGAGGCGGGGGCGGAGGCGCTGATGCTCTTCGACTCCTGGGCCGGCCTCCTGCCGCCCGACGGCTTCGAGCGCTGGGTGCTGGACCCGACCATCGTCCTGACCGCGCGGCTGCGGGCGCGGCTCGGGCCGGACTACCCGCTGATCGGCTTCCCGCGCCTGGCGGGGCCCGGCATCCCCGCCTACGCGGCGCGCGCCGGGGTGAACGCGGTGGGGCTGGACGAGACGGTGGACCTGACGGGACCCCTGCCCGAGGGGGTGACGCTGCAGGGCAACCTCGACGCGCGCGTGCTGGTGGCCGGGGGCGAGGCGCTGCGGGCGGCGACGGCGCGCATCCTCGACGCTATGCGCGGGCGGCCCTTCGTGTTCAACCTCGGCCACGGCATCACGCCGGACACGCCGATCGAGCACGTGGCGGCGCTGGTGGAGCAGGTGCACCGCGGGGCGTGAGGGGCCGCGCGGCGCCCTTCCTCACCCGGGGCCGCTCTCCCGCGCCCGCACGAAGTCGATGAAGGCCCGGAGCGGCGCCGGCACCAGGCGGCGCCCGGGGTAGTAGAGGAAGGGCCCGGAGAAGGCCGGCCACCAGGCCTCCAGCACCGGCTCCAGGGCGCCGGCGTCGAGGTGCGGGCGCAGCCAGTCCTCAAAGAGGGTGATGATCCCGGTGCCGGCGACCGCGGCCTCCACGGCGAGGTCCGTCGCCCCGCCGAGGCTGACGAGGAGGGGACCCGTGGGGTCCACCCGCACCGCCTCGCCGCCCCGCTCGAACTCCCAGGGGGGCATGGCGCCGCTCGGGAAGCGGCCGCGGAGGCAGGCGTGGCGCAGGAGGTCGCGCGGGTGGTCCGGGCAGCCGTGGCGGCGGAGGTAGTCCGGCGAGGCGGCGGTGGCGAAGCGCTGAACCCGCGGCCCGATCGGGATCGCGATCATGTCCCCCTCCAGCCGCTCGTCGTAGCGGATGCCGGCGTCGCAGCCGGCGGCGAGCACGTCCACGAAGCCGTCCTCGGCGATCACCTCCAGGCGGATCCCGGGATAGGCCGCGAGGAAGGGCGGCACGAGGCGCGGCAGCACGAGGCGGGAGGCGCTGATGGGCACGTTCAGGCGCAGCGTGCCCGCCGGGCGGTCGCGGTCGCCGCGCGCCGCGTCCAGCGCCGCCTCCACCTCGCCCAGGGCGGGGCCGAGGCGCTCGAGCAGGCGCCGGCCGGCCTCGGTGGGCACGACGCTGCGGGTGGTGCGGTTGAGCAGGCGCACGCCGAGCCGCGCCTCCAGCCGCCGCACCGCGTCGCTGAGGCCGGAGGCGCTGGCGCCGGCGGCCCGCGCGCCGTCGCGGAAGCCGCCGGCGCGGGCCACGGCGAGAAAGGCGTTGAGGTCGCCGAGGTCGTCCATGATTGTCCGCTTTCGCGCACGGGCCGTGCGGATTGTGGCCCGTTATCGCGCAGCGGGGGCCGGCCCAGCTAGGGGTGGTTCAAGGAGAGCGCGCATGACCCGCATCGACCAGCCCAGTACCTACCAGCTCGGCGACCGCCCCGTGCGGCGCCTCGGCTACGGCGCCATGCAGCTCGCCGGGCCGCACGTCTTCGGCCCCCCGCGGGACCGCGCGGCGGCGCTCGCCGTGCTGCGCGGGGCGGTGGCGGCCGGGGTCAACCACCTCGACACGAGCGACTTCTACGGGCCGCACGTGACCAACGAGCTGATCCGGGAGGCGCTTTCGCCCTATCCCGACGACCTCGTCATCGTCACCAAGATCGGCGCCCGCCGCGGCGCCGACGCCTCCTGGCTGCCCGCCTTCTCCGCCGAGGATCTGACGGAGGCGGTGCACGACAACCTCCGCCACCTCGGCCTCGACGCGCTGGAGGTGGTGAACCTGCGCGTCATGCTCAGCGTCGCCGGCCCCGCCGAGGGCTCGATCGAGGCGCCGCTGACCGCCCTGGCCGAGCTCCAGCGGAAGGGACTGGTGCGCCATATCGGCCTCAGCAACGTCACCCCCGCGCAGGTGGAGGAAGGGCGGCGGATCTGCGCCATCGCCGGCGTGCAGAACGAGTACAACCTCGCCCAGCGCCGCGATGACGCGCTGATCGACGCCCTGGCGCGGGACGGCATCCCCTACGTGCCGTTCTTCCCGCTCGGCGGGTTCAGCCCGCTCCAGTCCTCCACCCTGTCGGCGGTGGCGGAGGGGCTGGGCGCGACGCCGATGGGGGTCGCCCTCGCCTGGCTGCTGCGGCGCTCGCCCAACATCCTGCCTATCCCCGGCACCTCCTCGGTCGCCCACCTGCGGGAGAACCTCGCGGCCGCCGACCTCGACCTGCCGGCCGAGGCGATGGCGCGGCTGGACGGGATCGCGGGCGGGACGGCGGGCTGAGGCAGGGTGGGGCCGCGGTTGACACCCGCGCCCCCCGTGGGAAGCCTTCCCCGTGCCCGACGGGAAGGAAGCGCCCCATGGATCTCGCCCTCCGCGGCCGCCGCGCCGTCGTGACCGGCGGGTCGCTCGGCATTGGCCGGGCGATCGCGCGGGAGCTGGCGGCGGAGGGGGTGGCGGTCGCCATCCTCGCCCGCGACGCGCCCCGGCTGGAGGCGGCGGCGCGCGACCTCTCGGGGGAGACGGGCGGCACCGTGCTTCCCATCGCGGCCGACCTCTCGACGGCGGCGGCGGTGGAGGCGGCGATGGCCGCGGCCGAGGCAGCGCTGGGGGGCGTGGACATCCTCGTGAACAACGCGGGGGCGACGCCCATGGGACGGCTCGGCGCGACGCCGGACGCCACCTGGGCGAAGTCGATCGACCTCAAGCTCATGGGCTACGCCCGCGCCGCGCGCGCGCTGACGCCGGGCATGCGGGCGCGGCGCTGGGGGCGGGTGGTGAACATCATCGGCCGCTCGGGCCACCAGCCGCGGGCGGCCTACATCGTCGGCAGCTCGGTGAACGCGGCGCTGCTCGCCTTCACCCACGCGCTGGCGCAGGAATGCGCCGCCGACAACGTGCTGGTCACGGGCGTGAACCCCGGCCCGATCCGGACGCCGCGCTGGGACGCGCTGACCGAGCAGGGCGCGGCGCAGGCCGGGCGCAGCGCCGAGGCGGAGAACCGGGCGGCGGTCGAGGGCGTCGCGCTCGGCCGGCTGGGCGAGCCGGAGGAGGTGGCGGGCCTCGTCGCCTTCCTCTGCTCCGACCGCGCCGGCTACATCACGGGCACGATGATCGACGTCGACGGCGGCGGCACGCGCTGTATCTAGGGGGCGGGTGCCAGAGGGGCCCTCATCCCCCGCCATCGGAGCGGACCGTGGAGGTGAGCGTGAAGGGGTTGTTCCTTGCCGGCGCGGCGCTGGTCGTCGCCCTGCCACTCCATGCCCTTGGGCAGGGCGCATCGGTTCCCTATCCCGGTGATATGGCGCCCCACCAATGCGGTGTCGGCGCGACGCCCTTCATCATCCAGTTCAGATGGGGGGAAGACACCGCGGTCGAGATCAGGGGCGCGTTCGAGGTTATCGTCGATGTCTGGCGAACGGATGGTGCTGGTTTACTCCTGCGCGCTCGTGCCACTCGTTCGGAGATTGAGGCTCTGGGACTGCCCCTGCTCCGGCGCCGCCTGGATTCGGTCCGGCAAAAACTTTCGGAGGCCGGGATACCTCCTTACAAGATCTGGGAACAAACGGAGGTGCAGGCCGAATCGTCCCGCAATTTCGATGATCCGCTGTCCCGCATTATCGAGGTGAACTTCATCGGTCGCGGTACGCGTTGCCTGGAAGCCTTGAGGAAACAACGAGTGGACTGGATTTTCGGGAACTGCTTCTCGGCGAATCTGGCGGAAGACACCCGGAGCCGTTGCGGCCTTCAATTACAAGCCCTGAGGGAGGGTGGATGAAGGGCCCGGCGTCCGGCGCGGCGGGCCCCGCGGGATCAGGGGTCCCAGGCGCGTGGCGGCGCTGATCGTGCCGGGATGACAGGAGCTTCCGTGCGGCGGGGACGAGGGCAGCTCGGGGGCGCTTGGCCTCCTCGCGCTCGGCTATCCCGCCCCCGGCCGACGGGCGAGCGCGAGGCCAAGGCCGAGCGCGACCATGGCGGCCCCCGAGGCCTCGCGCGGGCGCCGGACGAGGCCGGGACGCGCCACGGCGGCGCCGCGGAGGCGCGCCGCGAAGAGGGCCACCACCATGTCGGCGAGGGTGTTCAGCAGCACCGAGAGGGTGCCGAGGAAGGCGAACCGGACCGCCACGCCGCCCGCGGCCGGGTCCGGGAACTGCGGCACGAAGGCGAGGAAGAAGGCCGCCGTCTTCGGGTTCAGCGCCTCGACCAGCACCCCCTCGCGAAAGGCGCGCCGCGCGCCGATCGGGGGAGCCGCGGCGCCGCCCTGGAGGGAGGCGAGGGCGTCGCGGCGGGCGGAGAGCAGCGTGCGCAGGCCGATCCACACGAGATAGGCCGCGCCGAGCAGTTTCAGCGCGGTGAAGAACTTCGCGCTGGCCAGCACGACCGCCGAGACCCCGAGGCTCGCCGCGAGGATAGGGACCAGGCGGCCGAGCCCCGTGCCGAGGCTGGAGGCGACCCCCTCCGCCCGGCTGCCGGCGAGCGTTCGCGCCACGACGTCGAAGATGCCGGGGCCGGGCGTCACCGCGAGAAGGGCGGCGGCGAGGAAGATGGCCGCCAGCCTAGCCCCTCCCTGGCTGCCCGTACGCCTCGGCGCCATAGTGACGGCGGTTCCGCCCCGGCCCAGCAGAAGCGACCCCATGCCCGAGTTCGAGAGCGCCCCCGGCATCACCCTCCACTACACGGTGGACGACTTCACCGACCCGTGGCGGGCGGCGTCCACCCTCGTGCTGCTGCACGGGCTGGCGGAGAGCGGGGAAGCCTTCCGCGCCTTCGTCCCCTACCTCGCCCGCACGCACCGCGTGGTGCGGCTCGACCACCGCGGCTACGGCCGCTCCCCGGCGCTTCCGGCGGACCACCCCTGGCGCTTCGACGCGCTGGTGGAGGACGTGGCCGCCCTGGTCCGGCACCTCGGCGTCCCCCGCGTGCGGCTGGCGGGCGGGAAGATCGGCGGGACGGTCGCGCTGGCCGCCGCGGCGCGGCACCCGGGGATGGTGGAGCGGCTGGCCGTGCTCGGCGGCCCCGCCTCCCTCACGGGCATGGCCGCCCGCACCCCCGCCTGGCGCGCCCAGATCGCGGCGGAGGGGGTGCGCGCCTGGGTGCGGGGCTCGAACGCGGGGCGGATGGGCTCGCGCATGACGCCGGGCCAGCTTCAATGGTGGGAGGACCTGATGGCGGGCACCGCCGCCTCCACCCTCGACGGCTTCCTGCGGATGGTGCCCTCGGTGGACGTGACGGCCGAGGTCGGGCGGATCGCGGCGCCGACCCTCGTGGTCACCACCACCGGCAGCGGCCTCGGCTCGGCGGAGGAGGTGCGGGCCTGGCAGGAGCGGATCCCGGATTCCCGCCTCGTCGTGCTCGAGAACGACTCCTACCACGTCGCCGCCTCCGACCCCGACGAGACGGCGGCGCTGCTGCGGGACTTCATGGCGCCATGAGCGCTTCCATCACCGGCGGCTGCCTCTGCGGCGCCGTCCGCTTCCGCCTCGACCACGCGCCGGTCGCCGCGCGCGCCTGCTGGTGCCGGGATTGCCAGTACCTCTCGGGCGGCAACGCCTCGGTCAGCGCGATCTTCCGCAAGGCCGGGCTCACCGTCACCGGGCGGCCGCGCCGCCACGAGGGGCGGGCGGACAGCGGCACCGCCATGCGCCGGCACTTCTGCGGCCGCTGCGGCACGCCGCTCTTCAGCGAGGCCTCGGACGCGCCGGACCACCTGGCGGTGCGGGCGGGCGCGCTGGACGACCCCGCCCTTGCCCGGCCCGGCAGCACCATCTGGACCGCCTCCGCCCCGCCCTGGGGGCTGGTGGACCCCGCCCTGCCGCGGCACGAGCGGCAGGTGGCGGCCGTGCCGGGCGCCCCCTGACCGGGGCGGCGCGTGCCCTTCACCCTTCCCCCGCCGCTCCAGCGCTGGATCGAGGCCACCGCGGCCGCCCTGCTGCACCCGCCGGGCGCGGCGCCCTTCGACTTCGCAACGCCGCCCGGCGAGGAGGCGCTCGTCCCGCCCTCCTCCCTCGCCTGGCGGGTCTTCAAGAACCCCGTCGTCCTCTTCACGGGCGGGGTGGCGGCGGTGATCCTGGAACTGGGCGAGCCCCGCGTGCGCACGGGGGTCTGGGAGCACTCCTCCTTCCGCACGGACCCGCTCGGCCGGCTGCAGCGGACGGGTCTGGCCGCGATGGTGACGGTCTACGGGCCGCGGCGCGCGGCCGAGCGCATGATCGCGGGCGTGGTGCGGGCCCACGGGGCCGTGGCCGGGCGGACGCCCGCCGGCGAGCCCTACCGCGCGAACGACCCGGCGCTGCTCGACTGGGTGCAGGCCACTGCCGCCTTCGGCTTCGCCACGGCCTACCACCGCTACGTCCGCCCCCTGGACGGGGAGGAGATGGACCGCCTCCTCGCCGAGGGGCGGCCGGCCGCGCGGCTCTACGGCGCTCTCGGCGCGCCGGAATCGCGGGCGGGGATGGAGGCGCTCTTCGCGGCGGTGCGGCCGCGGATGGAGCCCTCCCCCATCCTCGCGGAGTTCCTCGGCCTGATGCGCGCGACCCCGATCCTGCCGCGGCCGCTCCGCCCGCTGCAGCGCCTCCTCGTCCGCGCCGCCGTGGACCTGGTGCCGGCGGAGGACCGGCGGCGGCTGGGGATCCCGGCGCGGGAGGCGCTGCGGCCCTGGGAGCGGCCGCTGCTGCGGGCCCTCGGCGCCCTGGCCGACCGCCTCGTGCTCGCCTCCGGCCCGGCGGCCCGGTCCTGCCGGCGCCTCGGGCTGCCCGCGGACTTCCTCTACCGCGGCTGATGGATCGGGCCGGTCCCGCGGATGGGGCAGGGAAGGCCCGAGTCGAGCGAATTTACACCGGTCTCGTTTTTTCGACGGGCTGACCGGCAGGTCATTGATTTAGCAGATCATTACGGTGTGGATCGGTTTTTGCTGCCAGGGCCTGCCCCGATGGGTTGCATCGCGGGTCAAAGCAAAGGGAGCGTACCGTGAAGACCTTCAGGACCATCTGCCTGGCCGCCGTTGCGGCCCTGGCCCTCGGCGGGGGCGCGCAGGCCGCCGATATCTCCTTCTCCGGCAACCTCGCCGGCGCCAACGACGTCCTCAGCTTCAACTTCAACGTCGCCAGCACCTCGACCGTGACGCTGCGCAGCTACTCCTACGCCGGGGGCACCAACGCGGCCGGCACCGTCGTCACGCGGGGCGGCTTCGACCCCATCCTCGCGCTCTACGACGCCGGCGGCATCCGGATCGCGTCCCAGGACGACGGCTCGGGCGTTCCCGCCGACGCCGTGACCGGGGCCGGCTACGACGTCAACTTCAGCCAGTCCATCGCCGCCGGTATCTACACCGTCCTGCTGACCGCCTACTCCAACTTCTGCGGCACGACGCTCAGCGGCGGCTGCCAGGGGGGCGGCAGCTTCACCGACGCCACCGGCAACCCGCGCGACAGCCACTTCGCCTTCGACATCCTGAACGTCGCCACCGCGACGCAGACGGGCGGCGGCACCGGTTCGGGCGGCTCCACCCCGGTTCCCGAGCCGATGTCCCTGGCCCTCTTCGGCACGGGCCTGCTGGGCCTCGGCCTCATCCGCCGCCGCCGCGAGGCCGACGCCGGCTAGCACCGACCGCGACCGGGGCAGCCCGCCGGGCTGCCCCTCCACGGGGCGGCGGTCCCAAGGCCCGCGCGCACGAGGGGGTGATCCCGTCACCCGTTGCGTAGGCGGCACGGGGGACGCATCTCCGGACCGATCCCCGCCACGAACCGCACGGGAATGCCGCCCTGAACGCCCCCACGAACACCCTGCCCCCGGGGTCGAAGACCAATCCCCGCGCCCGCGCCGCGGCCCTCCTCGCGGCCGCGGCCCTCTCGGCCTGCACCGCGGCGCAGCCCGGCCTCGGCCCCGAGGCCAACCGCGTGCCGGTGGACGTCGGCACCGCGCCCTGGCGCTCGCTCGGCCTCGTGGAGACCGCGGCGGGGGGCCGCTGCACGGGCGCGCTGGTCAGCCCGGGCACGGTGCTCACCGCGGCCCACTGCCTCATCGACCCCCGCACCACCCGCGCGGTCGAGCCCGGCGCGGTGCGCTTCACCCTCGCCCTCTCCCCCCAGGGCGCGGCGGGGGAGGCGCGGGTGCGCGGGGTGATCATCGGCCCCGGCTTCTCCGTCGCCCCCGGCCCGCGGCCGGACCCGAAGGCGCCGCCCGATTCCGACTGGGCCGTGCTGATGCTCGACCACGCCGTGGCGGGCCCCGCCCTCGGCCTGTCGCTGGAGGCGGGCTACCTGCCGCCGGGAACCCCGCTCGCCTTCGGCGGCTACCAGGCTGACCGGGACCGCCAGATGGTCGCCGACACCGCCTGCGCCGTCTCCGCCTACGCGCGCGACGCCGGGGGGCGGGTCATGCTGCAGCACTCCTGCGCGGCGACGGTGGGCGCGAGCGGCGGGCCGCTCCTCGCCCGCCGGCCGGACGGCGGCTGGATCGTGGCCGGCGTCGGCTCGCTGGCGGAGGGGGGCGTGACCGGCGGCTGGGCGGTGCCGACCGCCTCCATCGCCCGCGTGGTGCTCGGCCCGCGGCCCTAGGGGGCGCCGCGGACCGCCCGCGGCCCTGGTCCCGCCGCGGCCGGGCGGCTCCGCCGGGCCCCTTTCCGGCCCGGCCGCGCGAAAGGCGTATCGCCGCGCCCGGCGCCGGTGTCTGCTCGCCCCGCGACGGGGGATGGGCGATGCGCGGCTCCCTGGGGGAGAAGATCGGCGAGGGCGCCTATTCCGACGTCCACGCCTGGGCGCCCGGCCGGGTCGTGAAGCTGTTCAGGCCCGGCTTCCCCCAGCGGCACAGCTGGTGGGAGGCGCGGATGACGGGCGCCGCCTTCGCCGCGGGCGCCCCGGCGCCGGCGGTCTTCGGGGAGGTGGACCTCGGCGGGCGCTTCGGCGTGGTGCTGCAGCGCCTGGACGGGCCGACGCTCCTGCAGCTCTCGCGCAGCGGCGCCCTGACGCCCGAGGCGACGGGCGCGATCCTCGCCGGCCTGGCCCGGTCGGTTCACGCGATCGCCCCGCCCGCCGACGTCCTGCCCCTGATCGAGACGACGCGCGGCGCCTTGCGGGACGCGGGCGGCGCGCTGGCGCCCCATGTGGCGACCGGCGTCCTCGGCCTGATCGAGCGCCTGCTGCCGGGGGACGGGCTTTGCCACGGCGACCTTCACCCCGGCAACGTGATCATGACGCCCGACGGGCCGCGGATCGTCGACTGGCAAGGGGCGACCCGGGGGCCGCCGGCCCTCGACCTCGCGTGCACCGAGGTTCTGCTCGCCGAGCTCGCCCCGGCCATGGTCGCCGATCCGGAGCGGCCGCGCGCCGTGAACGCGGCCTTCCAGGCCGACTACGCCCGGCGGGCCGGCCTGCCGCTCGCGACGCTGGTGGCCGCGATCGCGCCCTACCGGCCCATCGTCCTCGCCCGCGCCCTGCTCGGGCCGGCGGGGAGCCCGGCCCTGCGGGAACGGCTGGCCCGGCGGGTCGAAGCGGCCCTGCGCCCGGGGACCTGACCGGGTTCGCCCCTCGCCCTGCTCCGCCCTCCGCCGCCCGCCCGGCCGACGGCGCCGGCTAGGGCCCGCCGCCCGGCCAGCAGGGGGGCGAAACCCCCGGCGGCGGCACCGGGCGCGCCGCCGGCTCGCGCATCCAGGCCCCGAGCGCCGGCTCCGGCCAGGGCGCCACGTAGTGCGCCCATTCCGTGGAATCCGCGAAGACCGACTGCCGCGCGGCCTCGGGGAAGGAGCAGTGGGTGCTGGCCGGCCAGGGCCGGTGCGTCACCAGCAGGCTGCCCTCCATCGCCGAGCCCGCCGCCCCCAGCAGCGCGCAGGCAATGAGCGCGCCGCGGGCCAAGCGCCGCCGCCGGTCCGGCGCGGGGGCCAGCAGCGCCGCCCCGGCCACGACCGCCAGCACCGCCAGCGGCACCATCCCGCCGCGCGCCGTCATCTCGTTGCCCGGCCCGAAGACATAGGCCGGCAGGAGGCAGAGCAGGGCCACCGCGACGCCCAGCGCCCGGCTGCGGACGAGCATCGCCGCCGGCACCGCCCAGCAGAGCACCTCGACCACGAGGAAGAAGGCCCAGGTGGCCAGCGCCTTGCCCGGGGGGTGCAGCGCCAGCAGGAAGCCGTGCGGCACCGCGGCCGACCCTGCGACCAGATAGAGGCAGACCGGCAGGGCGAGGGCGACCGCGAGAAGGTTCGGCGCGGCGAGGAGGGACCCCCGCAGCGCCGCCCAGCCCTGGCGGAGCGCGGCGACGCCCGCGAGCAGCGCGGCGCCGGCCGCCGAGACCGGGCTCCAGAAGGCCGCCCCGGCCAGCAGCACGGCGACCCCGCGCAGGAAGGCCGGGTCCCGCCCGTGGCGCAGCAGCAGCAGCGCCGGCAGCCAGGCCGGCAGGGCGTGGTTGGGCACCCAGAGCACGGCGGTGACGTGGCCGGAGTACTGGAACAGCCGCGGCCACCACTCCCCGCCCCGCCCCCAGCTTCCGAGCACGCCCGCGCCCGCCGTGCCGTCGAGCCACATGTTCGGCAGGATATCGAGCCCCCCGAAGACCGCGAAGAGCCCGGCCATGACCGCGAAGGCCCCTCGCCGCCCCGGCGCGGCCGCGCGCGCGAGGTCGGCGAGGAGCGCCAGCACCAGCCCGAGGCCCAGCCCCGTCCAGGCCCAGAGCGCCGCCTCCGCTGCCCGCAGCCCCGCGAGGCGGCCGACCAGCCCGGCCGGCATGTAGTAGCCGAGCGGCGCGCGCAGCAGCCATGCGGTCCCGTCCTCGAGGTGGCGGTGCAGGACAGGCCAGGAGCCGGTGGAGAGGTCGTGCAGCACCGCGTCGCGGATCTGCCAGTCGGAGGGGCTGTAGACGAGGTGGTGCGCCCCGCTCGTCCCCGCCCAGGCGAGGCCGAGCGCGAGGAGGGCCAGCGACCGCCCCGCCGGCAGCGGCCAGCCGCCCCGCCACCCCGGCAGCCGCGCCAGCGCCAGCGCCCCGGCCGCGACGCCCGCCACCGCCACCCAGGCCGCCCCCCAGCCGCCGAGGAACACGAGCGCCGGCAGCAGCATGTAGGCCGTGGCCGCGAGCGAGAGCCGGTCCGGCGCGGCCCCGCCGAGCCGGGCGTCGAGGTCGGGGCGGGCGCCCGGCGCCCCGCCGGAGCACCCCGGGCCGGGGCCGGGCGGATGGCGCGCGGCGGCCGCCCCGGGCGGCCCGCCAGGATTGATCGAGGGCAAGCCTTCCATGCGCGGCCCTATCGCACGCGGCGCCCGGACGAGCCAACCACGCGCCCGGGCGGTCCGTCTCACGCGATCTTGTGGCCCTGGGCGGGCAAGGTCGTGCCGCACCGCGGGAGGAAGGCCTTCCCGCGTAACATAAGTTGTCTGAAACAATCCGCCGGCCCGATAAAGACAGCCCATGCGATCCGCGCGACGCTCCCGGCGCGACAGGCAGCTCCCCTGCCCGTCCCGCGGCACCCTCTTTTTGCCCTCTTTCCCGCCCGGCCCGACGGCCCCCGCCGGGCGCCCCGCTACCCTCGCGAAGTCGTCATCCGTCCGGCGGCCCGGTGCCACAGTTTTGCCAAGCGAAACCGCTCTTTTGGGATGAGCCCGGGGGCGAGCCACGACCTCTTTCGCGCGTGCTGCATCGCAGCGCAGCGCCCCGCGTTACCCCGTCACCCGACGGACCCATCGATCGACGGAACCGGGATCGTGCTCCCGCCGAAAGGCGGATGCGGGCTCGAGCCGGCAAGAGGAAGGAACAGACCCATTCCCGTGACCCAACCCGGCGCGCAAGCGCCTCTGCTCCTCTGCCTCTCCCACCTCCGCTGGGATTTCGTGTTCCAGCGCCCGCAGCACCTTCTCACCCGTGCCGCCCGGTCGTACCGCGTGATCTTCTTCGAGGAACCGAAGCGCCAGCCGCCGGCGCCCGACCTGCCGCGCCTGGACCGCCACCGCCTGCCCTCGGGCGTCGAGGTCGTGGTGCCCATCCTGCCGACCGGCATGGACGAGGCCGCGAGCGACGACGCGCAGCGCGCGATGCTTGACGGGTTGCTCGCCGGCCAGCGCCCGGACGTCGCCTGGTACTACACGCCGATGTCGCTCGGCTTCACGAGCCACCTGCAGCCGCTCGTCACCGTCTACGACTGCATGGACGAGCTCTCGGCCTTCCGCGGCGCCTCCCCGCAGCTCACGCTGCGCGAGCGCCGGCTGCTGCGCCAGGCGGACGTCGTCTTCACCGGCGGGCGCTCCCTCTACGAGGCGAAGCTCGGCCTGCACCCGCGCGTGCACCTCTTCACTTCCGGCGTCGATTCCGCCCACTTCGCCCAGGCCCGCACGCTGCGCGGCGCCGGCGCGCCCGAGCCCGCGGACCAGGCCGGCCTCCCGCACCCCCGCATCGGCTGGTTCGGCGTGGTGGACGAGCGCATGGACCTCGAGCTCCTCGACGCCGTCGCGGCGCGTCGCCCGGACTGGTCCTTCGTGATGATCGGGCCGGTGGTGAAGATCGATCCCGCGAGCTGCCCGAGGCGCCCGAACATCCACTGGCTCGGCGGCCGCAAGATGGACGAGCTTCCCGCCTATCTCGCGGGCTGGGACTGCGGCTTCATGAACTTCGCGCTCAACGAGAGCACGCGCTTCATCTCGCCGACGAAGACGCCCGAGTACCTCGCCGCCGGCGTGCCCGTCGTTTCCACGCCCATCAAGGACGTGGTGCGCTCCTGGGGCGCCGAGGGGCTGGTCGGCATCGCGACCGACGCCGACACGGCGGTCGCCGAGATCGAATCCGCCATGGCGCGGCCGCGGGAGGCCTGGCTTCCCCAGGCCGACCGCCTTCTCTCCCAGGGTTCCTGGGATTCCATCTGGTCCAGCATGCATGAGCTTCTCCGCCAGGCCGCGGCGACGAAGGTTGCGGGCGACGGATCTGTCAGCAGCCGCGCGGTCGCGAGTCCGAACCATGTTTGATTGGCTAGTTGTTGGCGCCGGCTTCGCCGGTGCGACCCTTGCGGAGCGCCTCGCCACCGTGCGCGGCGAGCGCGTCCTCGTCATCGACCGCCGCGACCACATCGCGGGCAACGCCTATGACGAGCAGGACGCCGCCGGCATCCTGATGCACCGCTACGGCCCGCACATCTTCCACACGAACTCCGACGCGGTGTTCGAGCACCTGTCGCGCTTCACCAAGTGGCGCGCCTACGAGCACCGCGTGCTCGCGAAGCTCGCCGACGGCAAGCTCGTGCCCATGCCGATCAACCGCACGACGGTGAACCGCATGAACGACCTCTCGCTGACGACGGAGGAGGAGGTCGAGGCCTTCTTCAACGAGCGCGCCGAGAAGGTGGACGAGATCCGCTCCTCCGAGGACGTCGTCGTCTCCCGCGTGGGGCGCCACCTCTACGAGACCTTCTTCCGCGGCTACACGCGGAAGCAGTGGGGCCTCGACCCGTCGGAGCTCGACAAGTCCGTCACCTCGCGCGTGCCGACGCGCGCGAACACGGACGACCGCTACTTCACCGACACGCACCAGTTCATGCCGCTCGACGGCTACACCGCCATGTTCAAGCGGATGCTGGACCACCCGAACATCACGGTGATCACCGGCACCGACTACAGCGCGATCAAGGGCAAGGTGCCCTACCGCCGCACGATCTGGACCGGCCCCGTGGACGAGTTCTTCGGCTTCGAGCACGGCAAGCTTCCCTACCGCAGCCTGACCTTCAAGCACGAGACGCTGGACCAGGAGTGGTACCAGCCCTGCGGCACCGTGAACTACCCGGGCGAGGAGGTGCCCTTCACGCGCATCTCCGAGTACAAGCACCTCACGGGCCAGGTGGCGGACAAGACCACGATCACCACCGAGTTCCCGGCCGCCGAGGGCGACCCCTACTACCCCGTGCCGCGCCCGGAGAACGCCGCGCTCTACAAGCGCTACGAGGCGATGGCGGACGCGACGCCGGACGTGTGGTTCGTGGGGCGGCTGGCCACCTACCGCTACTACAACATGGACCAGGTCGTGGCGCAGGCGCTGGCCACCTTCCGCCGCATCGAGGCGAGCGTGCCCGTCGGCGCCGCGGAGGACGCGCCCGTCCTGGCGGACCCCGCGCTGGCGCCCACGGGGGACTGACCGGGGCATGACGGATTCCGCCGACACCCGAGCCATGCCTCGGGCCCCGCTGCGCTCGCCGAGCTTCTCGCCGAGTTTCTTCATGGGCGGCTTCGAGTGCTCCACGCACCGCCGCAAGGACGGCAAGCGCCTCGACCTCATCGCCTCCACGCGCCACGACCTGCTGGCGCAGCAGGACTACGAGGCGCTGGCCGCGCACGGCATCCGGGGCGCCCGCGACGGGGCGCGCTGGCACCTGATCGAACGCGTGCCCGGCCAGTACGACTGGTCGCCGGTGCTGCCCCTCATCCGTGCCGCCAAGGCGGCCGGCGTGCGGGTGGCCTGGGATGTCTGCCACTACGGCCATCCCGACCATGTCAGCCCGATGGAGGAGGGCTTCGCCGAGGCGCTCGCGCGCTTCTGCGCCGCCTTCGCCCGCCTGCTGCTGGAGGAGGAGGGCGAGCCCCCTGTCCTCTGCCCGGTGAACGAGATCTCCTTCTGGTCCTGGGCCGCGGGGGATGTCGCCTACTTCCATCCCGGCCGCCGCAACTGGGGCAAGGCGCTGAAGGCGCGCCTCGTCGCCGCCTCCATCGCCGCCGGCCGCGCGGCGCGGGAGGCCGTGCCCGGCACGCGCCTCATCGCCGTCGACCCCGTCATCGAGGTCTTCGCCAAGACGCCGGAATCCGCGGCCTTCGCCGAGGAGCACCAGGAGTCCCAGTGGCACGCCTGGGAGGGCCTGCTCGGCCGCTGGCGCCCGGAGCTCGGCGGCACGCCCGACGGCTTCGACCTGATGGGCGTGAACTACTACTGGAACAACCAGTTCGAGCGCGAGGGCGACCGCGGGCAGACCGTCCCCATGGGCGATCCCCGCCACCGCCCCCTGCGCGACCTGCTGGTCGACGCCCACGCCCGCATCGGCCGCCCGATGATCCTCGCGGAGACGAGCATCGAGGGCAGCCCGCGCGCCGCTTGGCTCCGCTACGTCGGCGACGAGGTGCGGGCCGCCATGCGGGCGGGCGTGCCGATCGGCGGCATCTGCCTCTACCCCGTCCTCTCGCATCTCGGCTGGGACGACGACCGCTACTGCCCGAACGGCCTCTTCGAGATGCACCCGCACCGCGGCCGCCGCCCGGTGGACGCGCCGCTGGCGAAGGAGCTGGCCCGGCAGACGGCCCTCTTCGACGCCTTCCTGCGCGGTGAGGACGTGCCGGAGGACCCCGAGGCGGCCCCCGCCTTCAAGGCCGCCTGGGAGCACTCCGAGAGCGTCCGCCTCTCGGCCGGCGCCGAGGAGCAGCGCGTGCCCCACGAGGCCGGCGAGCACGGGGCTTAACGAAGCACGGGCCTAGCGAAGCACGGGACCTGACCCGGCCGGGGGGCGCGATCCCCCCGCCGGGCGCTACCCCGCCCGCGCGCCCGAGGCCTCGATCACCCGCGTCCAGGTCTCCCGCTCCCGTGCGAGGAAGGCCGCGAAGCCCTCCCCCGCCAGCGTCCCCGGCTCCGCACCGGTCGCGGCCAGCCGGGCGCGCAGCCCGGGATCGGCCAGCGCCTCCGTCACCAGCGCCTCGATCCGCGCGCGGAGCGGCGGGGGGAGGCCGGCGGGGCCGGCCAGGCCGAACCAAGCCTCTGCCTCGAAGCCCGGCAGGCCGGCTTCCGCCAGCGTCGGCACCTCCGGCAGCGCCGCCGCCCGGCGCGCGCCCGCGACCGCCAGCGCGCGGACGCGCCCCTCCCGGACCTGCGGCAGCACGGCCGGCAGGTTGTCGAACATCATCCCGATCTGCCCGCCCACGAGGTCCGTCATCGCCGGCGCCGCGCCGCGGTAGGGCACGTGGACGATGTCGATCCCGGCCATGCTGCGGAACAGCTCCCCCGCCAGGTGGTTCGTGCTGCCGTTCCCGGAGGAGCCGAAGGCGATGCGCCCGGGCTGGGCCTTCGCGAGCGCCACCAGCCCCGCCACGTCCCGCGCGGGCAGCTCCGGCCCCGCCATGAGCACGATGGGCACCGTCGCCACGAGCGCCAGCGGCACGAGGTCGCGCGCGGCGACGTAGGGCATGGAGGCGAAGAGGGCGTTGTTGATCGTCAGAGGCCCCGGCGCGGTCAGCAGCAGCGCCTGGCCGTCCGGCGGCGCCTTGGCGACCGAATCCGCCCCCACGTTCCCGCCCGCGCCCGAGCGGTTCTCGACGATCCAGGGCTGGCCCGTGCGCTCCCGCAGGACCTCGCCCAGCAGCCGCGCCACGATGTCGTTCGACCCGCCGGGCGGGTAGGGCACGACCACCCGCACCGGCCGCTCGGGCCAGGGGGCCTGGGCCCGCCCCGCTTGCGCCAGCCCGGTCGCGAAGGCGAGGCCGAGCGCGGCCCGTCCCACGGCGCGCCGTCCCGTCCCGCCCGGGCCCGCCGCGTCCCGGCCGGCGGGCCGCCAACCCAGGCCGTCCCGCTCCCGGCCATCCCGTCCCGGCGCCACGCCGCCCGCCCCGCCCGCCCGACCCGGCATTTCCCTCTCCCGCCCGTGTTCTCCCGGAAGAGTGCCGCCCGGCGCTTTCGCCGGGCAAGCCGCGAGGCGCGATTCGTTGCGCGGCCATGGAAGGCGCCGGCGGACGCGCCCACATGCGCCTCGATGCCTTCCCCCTTCCCGGCCCGCGCCCTCCCGCGCCGTGCGCTCCTCGCCCTGCCGCTTCTGTCCCCGGGGCTGGCGGCCTGCGCGCCCCAGGTCATCCCCGCCGGCCCGCCCACGGGCGAGGCGGCGCTGGCGGAGGACGCGCTGACGATGGAGGACGGGGCGCGCCTGCCGCTGCGCGCCTGGCAGCCCGCGGGACCGCCGCACGCGGTGCTGCTCTGCCTGCACGGCTTCAACGACAGCCGGAACTTCATGGCCGAGCCCGCCCGGGCGCTGAACGCGGCGGGCCTCGCGGTCTATGCCTACGACCAGCGGGGCTTCGGGGGCGCCCCCCACCGCGGGGTCTGGCCGGGCGCCGCGACGCTCGCGGCCGACGCCGCCGCCGCGATCCGGCTGCTCGCGGCCCGCCACCCCGGGGTGCCGCTGGTTGCCCTCGGCGAGAGCATGGGCGGCGCCGTCCTCCTCCTCGCGGCCACGGGGGAGCGGCCGCCGCCGGCCGCGGGCTACGTCCTCCTCGCCCCCGCGGTCTGGGGGCGGGTGACCATGCCGCGGATCATCACGGGACTGCTCGAGGTGCTCACCCACACCGTGCCGCGCGTCGCCGTCGCCTCGGGCGTGCCGGGCATCGTGCCCACCGACAACATGGAGGCCCTGCGCCGCATGGCGCGCGACCCGCTGACCATCCGCGAGACGCGGGTGGACACGACCTCGGGCCTGATCGACCTCATGGACGACGCGCTGGCGGCCGCGCCGCGCCTGGGGCCCGCGACGCCGCCCCTCCTCCTCGTCTACGGCGCGCGGGACCAGCTCGTCCCGCCCGTCGCCACCCGCGCGCTGCTGGACCGCATCCCCGCCGGGGCGCCGGCGCGCGTGGCCTATTACGCGGGCATCCACCACATGCCGCTGCGCGACCTCGGTGCGGGGGAGGTCATCGGGGACATCCTCGCCTGGATCGGCGACCCCGCGGCGCCGCTGCCCTCGGGGGCGGACCGGGCGGGGCTCGCTTGGCGCGCCGCGCCGTTGCCGGCCTGGTAGGGGCTCAGCGGAGGGCCGCGGCCAGCCCCGGCTTGTCCAGCACCTGATCGATCGCCTCCGACATCGCCCGCAGCGCCGTGCCGCGCAGCGCCTCGACGTTGCCGAAGGCCCCGGTCGCGAGGGTCATCCCGCCCTCGACCGGGTTGGCCCGGCCGGCGTCGCGCCAGACCTCCGCGCCGGTGCGGCGGTTGACGAGGCTCACCCGGAACTCCGCCGTCGCCTCGCGCCGCATGTACTGGGTGGCGTCGAACTGGGCGACCGTGACGCGCATCTCGTAGGCGCCGCCCGAGGGGGCCAGCAGGCCGCGCGCCGCCAGCCCGTCGCGGAAGGCCTGCGCCACCACCTCGCGCACGGGGACGGGGGCCTCCAGCCGCTTCATCGGGTTGCCGTAGCCGCCGCGGATGGTGCCGATCCAGTTCGGGTCCTCCCGCCCGTCCGCGCGGGCGTCCACCACGGGGCCGACCGAGACCACGGGCCGCGCGTTCGCGGCCGCGCGGGGCGGGGTGGCGGGACTGTAGGGCATGGGAAGCTGCGTCGTGCCGCAGGCCGCGAGGGCGAGCAGGACAGGCAGGGCGAGCGCCCTTCCGAATGGCGGCATGAACCGGTTCCCCCTTTTCACGGGGCGGCCCCTCCGCTCACGCGCGGCGCCGCCCGCCGGCGGGATGATCGGGCGAAAACCTTCGGGGCTTCAAGGCCGGCGATGGGCGGGGGTCCGCGGCCCGGTTGAAGCGCGGGACCGCTCCGCCCTAGGCTCCTGCCGCAACAGGAACAAAACCTGGGAGGAACGCATGATGAAGCGTCGAGCCGTCGTGCCGCTGCTGGCCGCCACGGCCGGGATCGCCGCCGGGCGCGGGGCGGCCCGGGCCCAATCCGGCGGCTACACGCCCCTGTTCAACGGCCGCGACCTCGAGGGCTGGGACCGCATCGGCGACGCCAACTGGCGGGTCGAGGAGGGGGCCATCGTCGCCGACCGCGGCAACGGCTTCCTGGTGACGCGGCGGGACTACCGCGACTTCGCGCTGCGCGCCGAGTTCTTCGTGGACACCGCCACCAACAGCGGCATCTACATCCGCTGCACCGACCCCGCGACGGTCAGCACCGCCACCTCCTACGAGGTGAACATCTGGGACGAGCGCCCGGAGGCGCGCTATGGCACCGGCGCGATCGTGGACATCGCCGCCGTGGACCCGATGCCCAAGGCGGGCGGGCGCTGGAACCTCTTCGAGATCACCGCCGCCGGGGACGCCTTCACCGTCGTGCTCAACGGCCAGAAGACCGCCGACGCCGTCCGGAACGCCCGCTTCGCGAACGGGCGGATCGCGCTGCAGCACGCCCCGGGCGTGCCGGGCCCCGGCGGCGCCGTGAACGACCGCGGCGTGGTGCGCTTCCGGCAGGTGGAGATCCGGGCGAGGTGATTGCCCGGGGGCGCGGGGCCCGCCTCGCGCCCCCGCCCTAGTTCGCCCCCTGGCCGGCGTAGTGCGCGACGAAGCCGGCGCCGATCGCGACCAGCCGCTCCACCAGCGCGGCCCCCGTCTCCGCCCGGCAGAGCCGCGGGTCCCCCGTGCCCATGCCGTCGGGCGAGGGGAGGTCGTACTCCGCGGGCACGTTCACCTCTGCCCCCTCGAAGGAGACCGCGCCCCAGCCCGCGAAGGGGAGGCCGAGCATCGTGCCGGGGGGCGAGGGGCGCTCGGGCAGGAGGTCCATCCGCATCCGCCCGGGCGAGAGGTGCATCGCGATGCTGCCCAGCGGGTCCGCCCCATGCCCGGCCGAGCGCGCGGCCGCTTCCGCCCCCACCACCGCCGGCAGCAGCGCCCCCGCGACCTTCCAAAGGTAGAAGCAGGGAAACACCCCCCGCCCGGCGAGCATGAAAGACTGCGTCACGTCGTGGATGGCGGGCGCGTTCCCCCCGTGCCCGTTCAGCACGACGATCCGGTCCAGCCCATGGCGCAGCAGCGCCTCGATCATCTCCGTCAGCACGAGGGCGAAGGCCCGGTGCGAGAGCGCGATGCCCCCCGGCATGGACCCGAAGAAATCCGCCTTCCCGAAGGGCAGCACGGGCGCCACCACGGTCTCCGTGCCGGCCTCGGTCGCGCGGCGGGCGATGCGCTCGGCCACCGCCTCCGCCAGCAGGTAGTCGCCCATGGGCGCGTGCGGCCCTTGGTCCTCGTGGCTGCCGAGCGGCAGCAGCACCACCGGCCGCCGGGCGTAGAGCGCCCGCGCCTCGCCCCCGGTGATCTCGCCCATCCGAACCTTCATCGCCCGCCCCCTTCCGCCCGCGGCAACCCCGGCGCACCCCGAACGTTTAGGGAACACCAAACCAGGAGCACGCTCGCATGACCAAGCCGGCCGCCAAGAGCCACGACGCCCACGCCAGCGGCAAGTCCGACGCCAAGTCCGGGGCCGGGGCCCACGCCGAGGACCACAACCCGAAGACCGATCCCGAGCCCGGCTCCAACACCATCAAGGACCCCTCCGACTGGACCACTGGCGACCAGCCGATGACCGGCGCCCAAGCGTCCTACCTCAAGACGCTGTCCGAGGAGGCCGGCGAGGGCTTCGAGGAGGGGCTGAGCAAGGCCGAGGCCTCGCGGCGCATCGACGCGCTGCAGGACAAGACCGGTCGGGGCACCTGAACCCTTACCCCGGGGAGGCCCGCCTCCCCGGGGACCCCCGCGCAACATCGCGCGCCCCGCGACGTTCGGCCCCCGAAGGCTGCCGGCCCCCCCGGCGGCCGTGCCGTGCTGCGCAAAGGGCCCCGATGAACCTCCTGACCCGCCTCCCGGGCCGCTCCCGCCCGCTGTCCCGCACCCTCGGCCAGGAGCTGGCGCGTGGCGCGCGGCGGGGCGCGACGCGCCCGGCCCGCCGCCTCGCCTGGACCGCCGCGGCGCTGGGCGCGCTGGCGCTCACCAACCACGCCCTTGCCCGCCTGGCCGAGCGCCGGCACCCGCCCGAGGGCCGCTTCCTCGAGGTGGACGGCGTCCGCCTGCACTACACGGACCGCGGCGAGGGCAGCCCCGTCGTGCTCATCCACGGCAACGTCGTGACGGGCGCCGACTACGACACGAGCGGCCTGGCCGACCTCCTCATCGCCCGCCACCGCGTCATCGTCTTCGACCGGCCGGGCTTCGGCCACAGCAGCCGGCCGCGCGGGCGGCTCTGGACCGCCGACGAGCAGGCCGCCCTCCTCCGCAAGGCGCTGCGCCAGCTTGGCGTGGAGCGGCCGGTGGTGGTCGGCCATTCCTGGGGCGCGATCGTCGCGCTGGCCTTCGCCCAGCGGCACCCGGCGGACACGGCGGGGCTGGTGCTGCTGTCGGGCTACTACTTCTGGACGCTGCGGCCGGACGTGTGGATCGCCTCCCTCGGCGCCGTGCCGGTGCTGGGCGACCTCCTGCGCTACACGGTCTCGCCGCTCTTCGGCTGGCTCACCACGCCGCTGCTCAAGCGCGCGATGTTCGCCCCGGCCCCGGTCGCGCCCCGCTTCGAGCGGGACTTCTCCCCGGCCATGGCGCTGCGCCCCTCGCAGATCCGCGCGACCGCGGCCGACGCCGCGCTGATGATCCCGGGCGCGCTGAGCCTGCGCGCCGGCTACCGGGAGATCGCGATGCCCGTCGCCATCCTCGCGGGCGAGGGGGACCGGGTCGTGTTCAAGCGGGCCGCCGAGCGCCTGCACGGCGAGATCCCCGGCAGCACGCTCGAGATCGTCCCGGGCGCGGGCCACATGGTGCACCACCTCGTCCCCCGCCACGCCGCGCGCGCGGTGGAGGCGGTGGAGGCCGCGGCGCGCGCCTGAGCCCCGGGGAGGGGGTCGATCCCCCTCCCGCGGCCGCCCCGCCCGTGGCAGGGTCGCCCGCCATGCCCCTTCGCCGCGACCGCCGCTTCGCCGTCCTCCTCGCCCTCGGCTTCTCGGCGGGGGTGCCCCTGCCGCTGGTGGCGGGGCAGGTGCTGCGGCAGTGGTTCACGGAATCGGGCCTCTCGCTCACCGACATCGGCCTCACCGCCCTCATCGGCCTCGCCTACTCGCTGAAGTTCCTCTGGTCGCCGGCGCTGGATACGGTGGCGCCGCCCTTCCTCTCGCGGCTCGGCCAGCGGCGGGGCTGGCTGCTGCTCATCCAGCCCTTCCTCCTCCTCGCGATCCTCGCCACCGGCTTCAGCAACCCCGCCACCGGCCCCTTCGGCACCGCGGCGCTGGCCGCCCTCGTCGCCTTCCTCTCGGCGAGCCAGGACATCGTGGTGGACGCGCACCGGATCGAGATCCTGGAGGAGCGCGACCAGGGCTACGGCCTGGCCTGCTACGTCTGGGGCTACCGCCTCGCGCTGCTGGCCAGCGGCGGCGGCACGCTCTGGCTCGTCGGCGCCCTCGGCTGGGGCGGGGCCTACGCCTTTGCCGCCGCCCTCATGCTGGTGGGCATGGCCGCCGCCCTCGCCTCGCGCGAGGCGCCGCGCCCGGCGACGGCGCCGCTTCCCTGGGGCGAGCGGCTGCGGCTCTCGGTCGTGCGGCCCTTCGCCAACTTCATGGGGCGCCCGCACTGGCTGGCGATCCTTCTCTTCGTCGCGCTCTTCAAGCTCGGCGAGGCGCTGGCGGGGATCATGACGACCCCCTTCTACCGCTCCCTCGGCTTCTCGCGGGACGAGGTGGCGGCGGTGGGCACGGTCTTCGGCCTTTTCGCCACCCTCGGCGGCGCGCTGGCGGGCGGCTACGTCGTCGCCCGCCTCGGCACCGCGCGCGCCCTCGTCGTCACGGGGCTCGGGCAGATGCTGTCCAACCTCATGTACGTCGCCCTGGCCGGGGCGGGGCACGACCTGCCCATGCTCTGGCTCCAGGTCGGGATCGAGAACTTCACGGACGGCCTCGCCGACGCCGCCTTCGTCACCTACCTCTCGGGCCTGACCACCCGCGCCTTCACGGCGACGCAGTACGCGCTGCTCTCCTCCCTCGCCGCGGTGCCGCTGCGCACGCTCGGCGCCTCCTCCGGGGCGCTGGCGGAGGCCCTGGGCTGGACGGGCTTCTTCCTCATGACCACCGCCGCCGCGCTGCCGGCCATGGGCATCATGCTCTTCCTTCTCTGGCGCCTGCCCCCGGCGCCCGCGGCCGCGCCCGAACCGGTCGCCTGAGGCTGCATGGCCGGGCTTTAATGTGTCGCCGGGCCGGCCCGCGCGTTGGAAGGGGCAAGGAAACAAGGAGCCCAGCCCCATGCGCATCCCCCTCTTCGCCGCCGCCGCCGCCCTCGCGGCCGGCCTGTCCCTCGCCGCCCCGGCCGCCGAGGCCAAGACCGGCGGCTGCGTGAAGGACGGCGCGGTCGGCGCCGTCGCCGGCCACTTCGTCGGCAGCGGCCACGCGGTCGCCGGCGCCGCCGCGGGCTGCGCGGTGGGCGTCCACCGCCGCAACGCGGCCAACCGCCGCGACCAGCAGCAGCAGCAGGGCGCCCAGAACCAGCCCGCGGGCAACCGCTAGGCGCCGCAGGCCTGGGGACGACGGGGGGCGGGGCCTGCCCGCGCCCCGTCCCCTCAGGCGGCGAAGGCCCTCACCAGCGCGGACACGGTGAGGCCGTTCTCGGCGTCGAAGCGGTCCCAGACGAAGGCGCGGCCGCTGGCGCCCTCCACCTCGGCGATCAGCGTCATGACGTTGAGGGAATCGACCACCCCGAGGTTCATCAGGTCCTGCTCCCCGAGGTCGTCCGCGGCCGGGACGCCGGCCCGTTCCAGGCGCGGCCGCAGCAGCTCCAGCACCGTCGCGCGTATCGCGGCCTCAGGCATCCACCGTCTCCACCATCAGGGCGCGCAGCGCGCCGTAATCCGTCTTGCCGTTCGCGTTCAGCGGCCAGTCCGCGACCTCGACGAGGCGCGACGGCACCATGTAGTCGGGCAACCGCGCCCGGCAGCCAAGCAGGATCCTCTCGAGCGGTACGCCACGCGGAACGAAGCCGACCACCGCGGCCGCCGCGTCGCCGGGCGGCCAGGGGAGCACGGCGGCGAGGTCGAGGCCGCCCGCCGCGCGGAGCGCGTCCTCGACCTCCTGCATCTCCACGCGGTAGCCGCGGATCTTCACCTGCCGGTCGGCGCGGCCGCGGAAGACGAGGCCCTCGCCGGGCGTCATGACCGCGAGGTCGCCGGTCCGGTACCAGCGCGTCCCAGCGTCACCGGCCCCCTCCTCCCCGGGCGGGAAGAGCGGGGCGCGGAAGCGCTCGGCCGTCAGGTCCGGGCGCCGCCAGTAGCCGGCGGCGACCTGGCTCCCGCCGAGGCAGAGCTCCCCCACCCGGCCCGGCGGCAGGGCGACGCCCGCCTCGTCCACCACCGCGACGCGCTGCCCCGGCAGCGGGTGCCCGATCGGCACGATGCCCTCCTCCCGGAAGCCGGAGGGGACGCGGAAGGCGGTGAAGGCGATGGTCGCCTCGGTCGGCCCGTAGAGGTTCTCGACGACCGAGCCCGGCGCCGCGAGCGCCCAGGCCGCGGCCAGCCGCGCGGGCAGCGCCTCGCCGCAGAAGAGGCTCCAGCGAAGGCTCGGCAGCGCGCCCGGTGCCAGCTCGCCCCGCCCGGCCATGGCGGCGGCGGTGGAGGGCACGCTGAACCAGAAGCTGATCGCGTTCTTGCGGATGAAGGTCCCGATGCCGAGGCCGCCCGTCGCGGGCAGGGGGTAGAGGCAGGCCCCGGCGGCCCAGCAGACGAACATGTCGTGCACCGAGAGGTCAAAGGTGAGGTCGAAGACCTGCGAGAACCGGTCCGTCTCGGCGGGCGCGTAGCGGGCGCGCACGCCCTCCACGTAGGCGACGGCGCTGGCGTGCGAGATCGCGATCCCCTTCGGCGCCCCCGTGCTGCCCGAGGTGAACAGCAGGTAGGCGTCCTCCCCGGCCGGCACGTCAGGTCCCGGCGGGCCGGGCGGCGGCTCTGCGTGGAAGCGGTGCCGGGGCAGGTCCGCGCACCAGGCGGGAAGGGCCGCCGCGCCGGCCAGCACCACGTCCAGCCCGGCGGGAACCCCGGCGAGGAGCCCGCGCGCGAGGTCCTGCGCGTCCTCCGCCACCACCAGCGCCCGGACCTCCGCGGCCGCCAGCATCGCGAGCGACCGGGCGGGCGGGAAGCGCGGGTTGAGGGGCACGTAGCAGGCCCCGGCCTCGAGGATGCCGAGCAGCCCGGCATAGGTGCCGCAGGCCTTGCCGCCGAGCAGCGCGCAGCGGCCCGGCGCGCCGCCGCCGGCCGCCGCCGCGAGGACCGAGGCGATGGCCGAGGCGCGGCCCGCGAGCGCCGCGTAGGAGAGTTCCTCCCCCCGCGCGCGCAGCGCCGGCCGCTCGGGGAAGGCCTCCCGCGCGGCGTGGAAGAGTGCGTGGAGGCGGCGCTCGGGAAGGAGCATGGGGGCGCGGTCCTCTCGTGGAAGCGCGGCCGGTCGTTGGCGTGGGGGCGGGGGTGGGCGCGCGGGTCCCGGCGTGCCCGGCTTGTCAGGCCGAGGAGAGGAGGAGCCCCTCCGCCGCCGGCGCCCGCCTCGGGTTCGGCCGGGCCGGGGGGCGCGGGGTGGCCAGGCCGGGCACGAGCAGATGCAGGTCCTCCTCCCGCGTGACCGGGAAGGCGGGGTTGCGCGCGACCACCGTGTCGGCCGCGAAGGAGCAGAGGACGAGGCTTCCCGGCGCGACCACGGCGCGGTCGCCGAGGGTGACCTTGCCGGCGATCACCGCGCGCTCGCCGACGACCACGCCGTTCCCGAGGCGGGGTGAGCCGCGCTGGGCGCCGCGGCCGGCCACGCCGAGCGTCGCCCCGTCCCGGATCTCGCAGCCCGCCCCGATCACCGCGTCGTCGCCGATGAAGGTGTTGCCGAGGTTGCCGAGGAGGAGCCCCGGGCCGATCGTCGCCCGGTAGGGGATGCAGGCGTGGGCGGTCATCTCGACCAGCTTCTGCCACGCGATCATCAGCACCAGCAGCGGCCGCTTCACGCGCGGCGGCAGCGCGGAGCGGTGGAGGGCGTTCGCCACGCGGTACTGCAGCAGCGCGTGCAGCCCCTGGTTGGCCAGGACCAGCCGCAGCGCCGCCTGGGGGCCGCCGGCCTCCCGGTAGCGCCCGATATCCTGCCGGAAGGCCTGAAGCCAGGTCATCGCCACGTCACCATGTCCAGGGATCTGGCGGACGCGCCCTCCGCGCCCTAAGTTGTCTCACGATAAAGTTATTTCGGTTTCCACGTCAAGCTGGATGTGGCGGGCCGAGCCCGCGCCGCCGGAAAGCGCCGCCGCGCTGCTGCCCCGCGCCCCCCTGCCGCGTTGACCAGGGGATCGGCGCGCCGCCGCGGCCGATCCCGGCCCTGCGCCGAGGAAAGGCCGCCGCCATCGATGGATCCCTACATTGTTCTTCTCGTCGGCGCGGGGCTGCTCATCCTGCTCGTGGCCTGGCTGCCCATGGCGCTGCGCGAGCTGCCGCTCTCCCTACCGATGTTCTGCGTCGCCTTCGGCTTCCTCGGCTTCAGCGCCGCCGGCAGCGACTACCCGCTGCCGACCGTCTACCCGGAGGTGACGGAGCGGCTGACGGAGCTCGTCGTCATCGTCGCCCTCACCGGCGCCGGGCTGAAGCTCGACCGTGCCTTCGACTGGCGCTCCTGGTCGATGACCTGGCGCCTGCTCGGCATCGCCATGCCGCTCTCCATCGTGGGCATCGCCCTCATCGGCGGCTGGTTCCTCGGCCTGGGCCTGGCGGCGGCGATCCTCCTCGGCGCCGCCCTCGCGCCCACGGACCCAGTCCTCGCCGCCGACGTGCAGGTCGGCCCGCCGCAGTCCGGCGAGGAGGACGACGTCCGCTTCAACCTCACGGCCGAGGCCGGGCTGAACGACGGCTTCGCCTTTCCCTTCGTGAACCTCGCGGTGGTGGCCGCGGCGCACGGCACGCTTGCCGGGCCCTGGCTGCTCGGCTGGGCGCTGGAGGACGTGGCCTGGAAGCTCGGCGCCGGGATCGCCATGGGCTGGGCGATCGGGCGCGGCCTCGGCTGGCTCACCTTCCGCGTGCCCAACCGCGCGGGCCTGTCGCGCACGGGGGAGGGCTTCGTCGCCCTCGGCGCCACCTTCCTCGCCTACGGGCTGACGGAGATCGTCCACGGCTACGGCTTCCTGGCCGTCTTCATCGCGGCGCTGGGCATCCGCGCGGCCGAGAGCCGCCACAAGTACCACGAGCGCCTGCACGACTTCGCCGACCAGACCGAGCGGCTGCTGATGATGGTCATCCTCGTGCTCTTCGGCGGCGCGCTGGCGGGCGGGCTGCTCGCGGCGCTGACCTGGCAGGGGGCGCTGGCGGGCCTCGCCTTCCTGCTCCTCGTGCGGCCGCTCGCCGGGATGGTCGCCTTCATCGGCGCGCCGCAGCCGGGGGCGGAGCGGCTGGCGGTCGCCTTCTTCGGCATCCGCGGCCTCGGCAGCTTCTACTACCTCGCCTACGCGCTGAACGAGGAGCACTTCGCCGAGGCGGAGGCGCTCTGGGCCACGCTCGGCTTCACCGTCCTCGTCTCGATTCTCCTGCACGGCACGACGGTGACGCCGGCCATGCGCTTCCTCGACCGCCGGCGCCGCCGCGTCGCGGGGCAGCCGGAGGAGGACCCCTCAGAAGCAGGCGACGAGGCCGACGCCGGCGACCATGAGCACGCCGCCGAGCACGCGAAGTAGGGTCAGCGGTCGCACCTCGAAGCCCATGAGGCCGTAGTGGTCGAGCAGCAGGCTCGTCACCACCGCCGCCGTCAGCGTCACCGCCGTGAAGGCTCCCGCGCCCATCCCCTTCGCCTGGGTGAGGGTCACGACGACGTAGAAGGCCCCCATCGCGCCGCCGATCCAGCCCCACCAGGGCACCGCGCCCGCGCGCCCGAGGACGCCCTCCGCCGAGCGCCCGATGAAGGGCGAGGCAGCCAGCACCGCCAGCATCCCCGTGAGGTAGACCACCAGCGCCGGCACCACCGGCCCCGATTCGAGCTTCTGGTGCAGCGTCGCGTTGCTGCCGGACTGGAGCATGTTCAGCACCCCCGCGACGACGGCGAGAAGATAGGGCATGGCGGCCTCTTGCGTTCCGTAGAGAAGAACAACGCGGCCCGACCCGCGGCATCGTCGCCACGCCGCGTGAATTCGGGCACAGAAAACGCGGTTGCCCCTGCCGGAACGGCGCCCGCGTTGACCGCCTCTTCACCGGACCGCCCGATCTTCCCCCTATCGGGGCGGCCCTTCCGCGAGGCCGCCCGCGCCAGGAAATCGACGCCGGATGAAGACCCGCCTCTCCCTCTCGCTCCAGATGAGCCTCCTGATCGGCTCCCTCTGCGTCCCGCTGATGGCCAGCTCCGCTTGGCTCTTCGTCCGCGCCTCCGGGGACCTGCGGGAGGCCGGGCAGGCCGTCGCCGTCGCCGACGCCACGCGCACCGCCTTCATCGCCCTGCAGTCCACGCGGGTGGAGCGCGGGCCGCTGCGCCTGGCGCTCCGCAGCGAGCCGCCCGGCGCCCCCTCCCTGCTCGAGGGCGCGCTCCAGGCCCGCGCCCGCGCCAACCCCGCGCTCGACGCCCTGGCGGCCGCCTGCGCGGAGGTCGCCTGCGTGCCCGGCGACGGGCCCGCGCGGCTGCGGGCGGCGCGCGCGGCGCTCGACGCCCTGCGCCGGGAGGCGGACCCGGCCCTCGCCCTCCCGCTCGCCGCGCGCCCCGCCGGCATCGGCGACCGCTACAACGTCGCGATCACGGCGCTGGTCGACCTGCTGGAGGAGGCAAGCGCCACCCTCACCGCCCGGATCCGCGGCACCGACGGGCCCAGCGCCACCCTCGCCCAGGTGAAGGACGCCGCCTACGCCACGCGCGACCCCGCCGGGCTGGAGCGCGACTTCCTGCTGAGCGCGATGGCCAACCGCGCCGTGACCCCCGAGCAGCGGGCGGCCATGGCGCAGCTCCGCGCCCGCGCGAGCGCCACCTGGCCGCTCGTCACCGGCGTGGCCGCCGGCCTGCCCGCCCCGGTCCGCGCCGCCATCGAGCGCGTGAGGAAGGACTATTTCGGCCGCTTCGCCGCCCAGCGCGACGCGCTGGAGAAGGCGCTGGCCGAGGGCCGCGAGCCGCCGCTGACGCCGGTGGCGCTGAACGCCGCGATCGACCGGGCCACGGGCCAGCTCGTGGAGGTGGCCGAGCTCTCCATCGCCGAGATCGGCAGGCTCGCCGAGGCGCGGGCGGAGGGCGCGCGCCTCTGGCTCGCGGCCTCGGGCGCCCTGTTCCTCGCGCTCGGCGCCGTGGCCCTCGCGGCCAACCTGCTCGTGCGGCGCCGCGTCATCCAGCCGCTCGGGCGCCTGCGCGACGCCATGCTGCGGCTCTCCCGCCGCGACTACGACTTCGCCCTGCCCGACGCCGCCCGCGCCGACGAGATCGGCGAGATGGCGCGCGCGACCGAGAGCTGCCGGGAGGGGCTGCACGAGGCGGACGCGCTCGCCGCCGCGCGCCTGGAGGAGGGTCGGCAGAAGCAGGAGCGGGGGGCGCGGGTGGACGCGCTGGTGCGTGGGTTCGAGGAGGGGACGGCGGCGGTGCTGCGGGACGTGACGCGGGCGGCGGCGGAGCTGGACGCGACGGCGGGGGAGCTGGCGGGCACGGCGAGCGCCGGGGTGGAGCGGGCGGGCGCGGTGGCGGCGGCCTCGGAGGAGGCGAGCGCGAACGTGGGGACGGTGGCGGCGTCGGCCGAGGAGCTGGCGGCCTCCATCGCCGAGGTGTCGCGCCAGGTGACGAGCAGCGCGGAGGTGGCCAGGCGGGCGGCGCTGGACGCGCGCTCGACGGACGAGGCGGTGGGTCGGTTGTCGGAGGCGGCGCGGAGCATCGGGGACGTGGTTCGGCTGATCAGCGACATCGCGGGGCAGACGAACCTGCTGGCGCTGAACGCGACGATCGAGGCGGCGCGGGCCGGCGAGGCGGGTCGGGGCTTTGCGGTGGTGGCGAGCGAGGTGAAGGCGCTGGCGGCGCAGACGGCGAAGGCGACGGAGGAGATCGGCGCGCAGATCGCGGCCATGCAGGGCGAGACGGGTCGGGCGGTGGAGGCGATCGGGGGCATCG
>NZ_RCZP01000001.1 GCF_006438825.1 Muricoccus nepalensis | reverse complement strand
TGCGCGCCGGCCGCAGCACCACCCCGGTGCTGATCCTGTCGGGCCTCTCCCGCCCGGGTGCCAAGGTGAAGGGCTTTGGCCTCGGCGCCGACGACTTCATCGTCAAGCCCTTCGACAGCCAGGAGCTGATCGCCCGCATCCAGGCCATCGTCCGCCGCACGAAGGGCTTTGCCCAGCCCAACATCTCGGTCGGCCGGCTCAACCTCGACCTCGGCGCCCGCGAGGCCACCGTCGGCGGCAAGCCCGTCCACCTCACGGGCAAGGAGTACGCCATCCTCGAGCTCCTCACCCTGCGCAAGGGCATGGTCATGACCAAGGAGGCTTTCCTCAACCACCTCTACGGCGGCATGGACGAGCCCGAGGTCAAGATCATCGACGTCTTCATCTGCAAGCTCCGCAAGAAGCTCGCCCAGGCCGGTTGCGAGGACCTCATCGGAACCGTCTGGGGACGCGGCTACGTCCTCCGTGACCCCGTGCCGGAAACGGGCCGCAGCCTCGCCGCCAACCCCGTGCCGTCCTCCCGCCCCTACGCCGCGGCCCAGGCCTCGGCCTGAACGGCCTTCTCCCCAGCCCGGCATGAGCAGCGTGACCACGAGGCCGGCGCGTGAAAGGGCTTGGCAGGACGCCCGCGCGCATCGTCTACCGCTGGGTCCCGCGGTCAGCGAAGAGTCGCCCTCGTCCGGCATGGTGAATTGGTCCCGCCCCTCCGAGAGCTTCGCGACCTGGATCAAGGCTGTCCTTGCCCTGACGGCGGCGGGCGCGGCGCTCCTGTGGGCCATGCAGTTCCTCTCCCACGACCTCCGCTTCGCCGTGATCAACGACGTCGGCTACCGCTGGCGGACCCTCACCCAGCCCTATGGCACCCTCCTCCAGGGCGCGGCCGCGGGCGTCGTCACCGCGGCCGGCGCGTGGGTGTGGCGCCGCGGGCGCTCCCGGGCCGCCACCCTCCTCGCCGCCGGCCTGGCAGCCGGCGCCGCGATGATCCTCGTCTACGAGATCTGGGGCTCTGATCTGAACCAGGCGGCGTCCATGACCCGGTACTGGCTTCTCGTGAACCGGTCACACCCGTGGATGCACCTCCTGGCCCACTGAACGGCGCGACCCCTCCGCGGCGCGCGCCGCGCCGCGTCGTCGGGCCGCACCGGCGCGGCCAGGGCGCCACCATCGCCGCGCCCCGGCTCCCCTCGCGCAAGCCGGAGGCGCGCGCTCCCGGGGCGCCCCCGCCCGCCGAACGCTACTCGACGCGGATGTCGCGGGCGCGGATCACGTCGCGCCACTTCGCGCTCTCCGCCGCGAGATAGGCCGGGAACGCTTCCGGGCTGCCGCCCACCGGGTCGATCGATAGGCTCTGCAGGCGCTCGCGAAGGTCGGGCGTGCGCAGGCCCTCCACCACCGCCTGCGACAGGCGGCGGATGATCGGGTCGGGCGTGTTGGCCGGGGCGAACATCGCGAAGTCGCTCGACGCGTTGAGGCCGGGCGTGCCGGACTCGGCCAACGTGGGCACGTCGGGCGCCTGGGGCGAGCGCTGCTCGGAGCTCACCGCCAGCGCCCGCAGCTCGCCCGAGCGCATGAACGGCAGCGCCACGCCGGTGTCCACGAAGGACATCGGGATCTCGCCGCTCATCACCGCCTGCATGCCCGGGCCGCTGCCGCGGTAGGGCACGTGCTGCAGCTTGATGCCGTTGGCGGCCGCGAACATCTCCGGGGCCAGGTGGTTGGCCGAGCCGATCCCGCCGGAGCCGAAGCTGATCGTGTCCGGCGCCGCGCGGGCCGCGGCCACGAGGTCGCCCACCGTACGGAACCGCGAGTCGCCCCGCACGCACAGGAAGAACCCGTTCTGCACCAGCAGGCCGATCGGCGCGAAGTCCCGCTCCTGGTTGTAGGGCAGGCTGGCGTAGAGGTGCGGGTTGATGGCGTAGGTGCTGTTGGGCGTGACCAGCAGCGTGTAGCCGTCGGGCCGGGCGCGGGCCACGAAGCCGCAGCCGACCGCGCCGTTGGCGCCGGCCCGGTTGTCGATCACGAACTGCTGGCCCAAGCGGGCCGAGAGCGGCTGTGCGATCAGCCGCGCGATGAGGTCCGTGGACCCGCCAGCCGCGAAGGGCGCCACGATGGTCACGGTGCGCGTCGGGTAGGCCGGCGCCTGCGCGCCCGCCGGGCGGGAGCCCGCAGCGCCGGCCATGAGGCCCAGGGCGGAGAGGCCGAGGTTGCGTCGAAGCATAATCGTCGTGTCCTGTTTCCGGCGCGCGTGCGGACTCCGCGCCATCCGGTGGGGCCCTTCTCCCACCGGCGCCGCCGCCTTGTCCACGACCCGCGATCCAAGCCGTCGGCGCGCGCCCCGGGCCCCAACCACGTCGGCCATAATGAACGGGTGGACGAACGGTGGCCCTCCGGTCCAGCCCGCCGCGGCCCGGCGACCGCGCGCAACGCCACCCGCCGCCATCGGCGGCGCTCCGAACAGCGACCTCCGCGTGGCAACACCACGCCACCGCCCGGCCGAACGCCGCCGATGACGGTGGCGCCCGTGCGGCCCTCTCAGGCGGCCATCGCGGCGGCGGCGCGCAGGCGCTTCACGAACTCCCCGACCGGGCGCTGCTCCCAGCGGTCCAGCACCGGCACGGTAGCGGCGCGGAACGGCGCCTGGTCGGCCTGGTTCACCGCCACGGCCGGGTTGGCGCGGTACTCGGCCAGCAGCCGCGCGTCGGCCTCCTGCATCAGCCGGCGGTTCAGCGCCGTCGCCTCCTCCGCCGCCTCCCGCATCAGTCGCCGGTCCGCGTCGTTCAGCCGCCCCCAGGCGATGCGCGACGCGACGAAGGGCGAGCACTCCCACTTGTGGCCGGTCAGCGAGATGAAGCGGTTCACCTCGTGCAGCTTGCCCGTGTAGATGTTGGCCAGCGGGTTCTCCTGGCCGTCCACCACGCCCTGCTGCAGGGCGACGTAGAGCTCGTTGAAGTTGATCTGCTGCGTCGCCGCGCCCAGCGCCTGGAAGGTGTCGATGGTCGCCGGGTCGGCCGGCGTGCGGATCTTCATGCCGCGCAGGTCGTCCGGCGTCCCCACGGGCTTGCGGCGGTTCGTGATGTGGCGGATGCCGTTGTCCCACCAGCCCAGCGAGACGAGGCCGACCGTCTCCAGCTTGCGCACCACCTCCGCGCTCACCGGGCCGTCGATGGTGCGGAACGCGGCCTCGGAGGTGCCGAACAGGAAGGGCAGGCCATAGGCCGCCAGCTCCGGCACCACGGAGGAGACCGGCCCCTGGCTGTTCACCGAGAGGTCGAGCGTCCCGGTCCGCAGGCCCGTGAGCATCGCCAGGTCGTCGCCCAGCTGCGCCGAGCCGGCGACGCGCACCTCGATCCGGCCGCCGCTGCGCTCGCGCAGCAGCCCGGCGAAGTGGTCCGCCGCCACGCTGCGCGGGTTGCCGGGCGCGGTGGCGTGGCCGAGGCTGAGCCGCACCGAGCCCTGCGCCCGCAGCACGCCCGGCCTCGCCAGCAGGCCGGCAGCCCCGAGGCCGAGCAGCCCGGCCCGTCGTGTGATGGTGACGTCGCTCGCCATGTCGTTTCCCCTTCGTTGTCGTTGGTGGCCACCGGCCGGGACGCGCGCCGGGTCCGTTAACGGCCGGTCGCCCGCCCGGCGTGGCGGCGCGCGGCCTCCACCGGCCCGGAACTCCTCGCCACGGGCAGGCGACCGGGGCGGAGGACGAACCCGGCGACGGCGACGCCACCGCTCAAGCGCCCGCCTCCATCTCCCGCCGCAGCGCCACCACGTCGAGGTCGTTGACCATCTCGACGTCGTCCACGCTCACGACCGTGTCCTTCGCCACCGCGCGCGTCAGCCGCACGTGGTGCGCCAGCCCGATGGGCAGCGCCTTCGCCGCCAGGCTCTTCCTCGCGGGGATGGCGTTGGCCCAGACCGCGAAGCCGCCCTCGCCGTCCAGCATCTCGCCGGGCCGGAGGTCGCGCTTCGCCGTGGCCACGGCGTCGCCGCGGAACTCCTTCGGCGTGCCCGTCGGCTCGTGGCGCAGCACGGCGGAGAGCACGCTGACGCTGGTCTCCAGCCCGATCAGGTGGAAGGGCCGCCACATCGAGCCGTACCAGCCGGACTTGTCGACCAGCAGCCCGTACTGCTGGAAGCAGGCGCGGGTGTACTCGTTGTTGGCGCGGAAGGTGACGAAGACGCCGTACTGGATGTTGTTGTGCACCACGCGCCCGTCCGGCTCGTGGCTGGCGGCGATCTCCACCAGCCCCGCCCGCGGCAGCCGGCCGCCCTCGCTCGCCGGCTTGAACACCTGCGCCAGGTCCTGCAGCCCGGTCGGCGGGAAGGCCAGCCCGTCGTCCGGGCAGTCCAGCCCGGTGCCGTTCGCCACCGCCGCCATCTCGATGGCCGCCTTGGTGCCGTCGGTGAAGGAGTTGTACATCTTCGGGTTGAAGTCGCCCTTGGCCACCTCCTCCTCGGACCAGCCGAAGAAGCCCCAGACCGTGTCGGGCGTGGAGTAGCGGTAGCGCGGCTCGAAGTTCATGCCCTTGCCGGCCGAGACGAGCTCGAAGCCGCAGGACCGCGCCCAGTCCACCAGCTCGCAGATGATGGCGGGCTGGTCGCCATAGGCCATGGAGTAGACGAGGTTCCTCGCCCGCGCCTTCGCCGCCAGCAGCGGGCCGCAGAGCACGTCGGCCTCCACGTTCACCATGACGACGTGCTTGCCGCCCTCGATCGCCGCCAGCGCGTGGCGCACGCCGGCGATCGGGTGGCCGGTCGCCTCGATGATGCACTCGATGCCCTCGAAGGCCGCCAGCTTGCCGGCGTCGTCGAGCACGCAGGTGCCGCCGGTCGCCAGCGCCTCCGCCAGCGTGGGCGCGGCGTAGCGCTCCGCCGGCCAGCCGACGCGGGCCAGCGAGCCGCGCGCCTTGCCGACGTCGAGGTCGGCGACGCCGACGACGTGGAACCCGGGGATGCGCTGCGCCTGCGCCAGCACCATCGAGCCGAACTTGCCGGCGCCGATCAGGCCGACCCGCACCGGGCGTCCCCCGGCGGCGCGCATCTGCAGCATGGTCGAAAGGTTCACCCGGCGTCCCCCGTTGCGACCGCGGCCGGCGGGTCCCGCCGGCACGGTTCGTGTCATTGAGCAAACGGTAGGAGGCCGCGGAATTTAGCTCAAACGAGTTTTTCGCGGCGATTGTGAAGCGGGTCTAATCATTCCGCCGCGCCTGCCAGAGGTCGCGCTCCGCCCGCAGCCACCCGAGGAAGGCGCCCACCTGGCTGCGGCGCAGCCGGTCATGCGGGCAGACCAGCCACTGCGTCACCCGCGTCGCAACCGGGGGCCGGCGCACCGGGCAGGCCAGCAGCCCCTCGCGCAGCTCGCGCTCCATCATCAGCTCGCTCTCGAGGGCGATGCCGATGCCGGCCGCCGCGGCGTCGATCGCCATGTGGCTGCGGTCGAACAGCACGCGCCGCCAGCTCGCCGGCCCGGGCACCTCGGCGAGGCCGAACCAGCGCGGCCACTGCATCTGCGACTTCACCGAGTGGATCAGCCGGTGCCGCGGCAGGTCCCCCGGCGCCAGGGAACCGGGCGGGCAGAGGGAGGGGGCGCAGACCGGGAGGAACCGCTCCTCGGCCAGCCCCTCCACGAAGAGCCCCGGCCAGTTGCCCTCGCCGTGGCGGATGTCGACGTCCACCGCCTCCCGCGCGAAGTCGGTCGGCTCGTTGGTCGCGTCCACCCGCAGGTCGATGTCCGCGTGCGCGTCGAGGAAGCGCCCGAGCCGCGGCAACAGCCATTTCGTGGCCAGGGTCGGCGTGACCCGCACGGTGAGCGAGCGCGAGGAGAGGGAGCCGCGGATCGCCTGCGTCGCGTCGGCCACGCGGTCCAGGTTCTCGGCGATCATCGCGAAGTAGCGCTCGCCCGCCTCGGTCAGCATGGCCCGCCGCCCGGACCTCACCATCAGCGTGGTGCCGAGATGCATCTCCAGCGCGGCGATCTGCTGGCTGACCGCCGAGGGGGTGACGCCAAGCTCCTGCGCCGCGCGCGCGAGCGTGCCGGCGCGGGCGGCGGCGTGGAACACGGTGATGGCCCGGAGCGGCAGGTGCATGGTGCCGCGAGCCTACCGCACCGCCGGAACGACGCCAGGACGTTCGCGGCCGCCGAGGCGGGCCCCGCGTCGCCGCCCCGGCACCGCGCCGACCGGAGCGGCCCGCCGCGGCAACCGGCCCGGCGCCAGCATCGCCCCCGCCCGGCCTCCCGGCGGCAACGCGGCGCGCCTACTCCGCCCGCGCGCCCGAGGCGCGGACGAGCGGGCCCCAGTCCGCCACCTCCCGGGCGACGTAGGCGGCGAAGCGGTCGGGCGACCAGCCGCGCATGACGGGGGTGCCCATCTCCTCCATCCGGCGGTCGACGACCGGGTCCGCCATCGCGTGGTCCACCGCGGCCGCCATACGCGCCACCACCGGGCGCGGGGTGGAGGAGGGGCCGAAGAAGCCGAACCAGGAATAGGCCTTGTAGGGCGGCACCCCGGCCTCGGCCATGGTGGGCACGTCCGGCAGCAGCGGGGAGCGCTCCTCGGCCGTGACGAAGAGGCAGCGCGCCTGGCCGGACTGGTGATAGGGCACGAGGAGCCCGTAGACGTCCTGCACGAACTGGACCTCGCCCGTGATGAGCGCGTTGATGGTCTGCGTGCCCGCGCGATAGGGCACGTGCTCCACCCGCGCGCCGATCCGCGTCGCGAAGTTCGCGTTCGCCAGGTGCCCCGTGGCCCCGACGCCGTTGGAGCCGTACTGGTACCGGCCCGGGTTGGCGCGCAGCGCCGCGATCAGCTCCGCCGCCGTGCGGACGTTCCAACCGGCGGTGGTGACCGCGAGCACGAGGGGCACGAAGACGCTGGGGGCGATCGGGGCCAGGTCCCGCACGGGATCGTAGGGCAGGTTCGGGTAGAGCGTCTTCGCCACCCCGGTGGAGGCGAGGGTCGCGTGCACGAAGCTGTGCCCGTCCGTGGACTTGGCGACGAAGTCGGTGCCCACCGTGCTGCCGCCGCCGGGCCGGTTCTCGACGACGATGGGCTTGCCCAGGAACTCGCTCATGCGCGGCGCCATCAGGCGCATCACGATGTCCGTGCTGCCGCCCGCGCCGTAGGGCACGACGAGGCGAAGGGGCTGGGTGGGCCAGGCCGGCTGCGCGCGCGGCACCGCGGGCAGGGCCAGGCCGGCCGCCGACAGGCCCAGCAGGCCGCGGCGCCGGAGCGGGGCGGGGAGGGTCAGGGGATCGTGACGCATGCTCTCTTCACCTTCCTGAACGAGGTCTGAAAGCCGCTCCGGCGTTGTTCTTGGGCCCGGCGGGCCATGGGCGTCGGGGTGCTACTCCGCCGCCAGCTTCCGGGAGCGACGCAGCGCCCGCAACGGCGGCAGCGTCCCGAGAAGAGCTTCCCAGGCGGCCCGCACCGCGGCCCCGCCCCCGCCCTCCGCCGTGACGGCCTCCATGAGCCGCCGCTTCACGAAGTGGCGCCAGTGGATCGGCAGGCCCGCGAGGATCCCCGTCAGCGCGTCGTAGGCATCCCGGTCCCAGACCCGCTCGAAGGCCTCGCGCTCCGGCCCGAAGCGGAAATGCGGGGGAGGGGCCCCGCCGAGGCGCGCGGCGCGCCGGGCCCGTGTGGCGGCCTCGTCCACCCCCTCCCCGCGGACCACCACGCCGTAATCGGCCTCCGCCGCCTCGGGCGTGAGATAGCCGCGCACCACGTCCCGCAGCACCCGCTCCGGCTCGCGCGCGAAGGGATCGCCCCGTCCCCCGCCGCCGGGCGAGGTGATGGAGACGACGTCGCCGGGGTCGAGCGCGAAGGTGTCCACGTTGTTCAGCACGCGCTCCCCCGGCCGCCCGGGGTTGAGCACCATGCGGGACGGCGCGCCGGGCCCGCCGCCGAGGATGCCCCAGGCCCGGAAGCGGCAGCGGTCGCGGTTGCGCGCGGTGACGCGCGTGTTCGGCGTGAGGGCCTCGAAGTCCATGCGCGTCGCCAGCCCCCCGCGCCAGCGCCCCGCCCCGCCGGAGCCGGGGGCCAGCCCGTAGTGGCGGAAGCGGATGGGCACCTCCGCCTCCGTGATCTCGATCGGCGTGTTCTTGAGGTAGGCCGCGTCCGCCCCCGAGCCGTCCGTCCCGTCCCCGTGCGGCATCCCGCCGCCGCCGCCCACCACCGGGTTGATGGCCGCGATCATCGCCTCCCCCGTGCGGTCGTCATGCGTCATCACGTTGACGATGGAGGAGGAGCCCGCGGGGGCCGCCGGCATGCGCTCGGGCATGGCCAGGCCGAAGACGCCGAAGACGAGGCTGCGAAGCCGCGCGCAGGTGAGGGAGCGCATCCCCACCGCCGCCGGGGAGGAGGGGTTCACGACCGTGCCCTCCGGCAGGATGCAGGTGAAGGGCCGCGTGAGGCCGTAGTTCAGCACGAGGTTCGGGTTGAGGGAGAAGAGCACGTAGTACACGCCGACCAGCATCAGCGTGTGGCGCGGGTTCCCGCCCGTCGGCACGTTGAGCGAGGAGGTGAGCTGCGGGTCGCTGCCCGTGAAGTCGAGCACCGCCTCGTCGCCGCGCAGGCGGAGCGTGACGGCGAGCCGCGCGGGATGCCCCTCCGGCCCGTCCTCGTCGGCGAAGTCGGCGAAGAAGTACTCGCCGTCGGGGATCGAGCGCAGGATCTCCCGCGCCTGGTGCTCGGCGTAGTCCATCAGGTCGGACATGCCCTGCATCAGCGTGTCCGCGCCGAAGCGGGCGATCATCTCGCGCACCTTGCGCTCGCCGGTGTTCAGCGCGCCCACGAAGGCCTTCAGGTCCCCCATGTTCTGCTCGGGCTTGCGGACGTTCAGCATCATCACGTCCAGCAGCTCCCGGTTCAGCACGCCGTCCCGGTAGAGGAGCGAGGGCTTGAAGCGAATGCCCTCCTGGTGGACCTCGGTGAGCGCGCGCGACAGGCTCGCGGGCACGGCGCCGCCCATGTCGGTGTTGTGGATGTGGCCCGCGGCGAAGCAGACGAGCCGCCCCTCGTGGAAGATCGGCTTCCACAGGTGTAGGTCCGGCACATGGGTCGAGAGGAAGCCCGAATAGGGATCGTTGGTGAAGGCGATGTCCCCCGGCCGGTACTCCGGGATCATCGCGATGGCCTTGCCGTAGTGCAGGCCGGGATACCAGGTGGCGCCGAGGTCCATCGGCACGCCCACCGTGTGCCCCGCCACGTCCAGCAGCTGGATCGTGAAGTCCTCCGTCTCCTTCACGAAGGTGGAATGCGCGGTGCGGTACAGCGTGTAGGCCATGTTCTCCGCCGCCGCGCGGCAGTGGTTGGCCAGGATCTGCAGCGTGACCTTGTCGATCGCCATGGCGCGCTACCCCGCCGCTTCCGGGAGGGATGCCTCCAGAATGATGTTGCCCATCGCGTCCACCTCCGCGTCGAAGCCCGGGGGGATGCAGGCGGTGGTGTCGTCCTGCGCCACCACGCAGGGACCGGCGAAGCGCTGCCCCGCGCCCAGGGCGGCGCGCCGGTACAGCGGCACCTCGTGCCAGGCCTCGTCGAAGAAGACGCGCAGCACGCGCTCCGCCACCACCGCGCCCTCGCCCCGCGGCGGCGGCCGCAGGGCGGGGCGCGGCGGGGTGCCGGCCATCACCAGCCGCAGGTTGACGATCTGCACGGGGCTGTCGCGGTCCGCGAAGTCGTAGATTCCCTCGTGCGCCGCGTGGAAGGCCTCGGCCAGCGCGGCCGTGTCGCCGGCGCGCAGCGCCACCTCGGGCAGCGCCACCTCGATCTCGAAGGACTGGCCGCGGTAGCGCATGTCGGCGAACCAGGACGCCGCGGCCGGCCCGTCGAAGCGCTGCTCCTCGCGCAGCCAGGCCAGCCCCTGCCGCTCCAGCGCCGCCGCCTCCCGCATGATCGCCGGCCCCTGCGCCGGCTCGGCCGTCGCGAAGAGGGTGCGGATGAAGTCGTTGCGGATGTCCGCGACGAGCCCGCCCAGCGCGCTGACAACCCCCGGCCGCGCGGGCACCATGACGCGGCGCACGCCCAGCTCCCGCGCCAGGAAGCAGCCGAGCATCGGCCCGGCGCCGCCGAAGGGCAGCAGCGCGAAGTCCCGCGGGTCCACGCCGGAGCGGGCGACGAGCTTGTTCACCTCCACGAACATGCCGGAGATGGCGACGCGGATGATCGCCTCCGCCGCCGCCTCGGTCGAGAGGCCCATGGGGCCGGCCACCGTCGCGATGGCCGCCTCGGCCAGCACGGGATCGGGGCGGAGGGCGCCATAGGCGAGCTCGTGCTGGCCGAGGAAGCCGCAGACCGTGAAGGCGTCGGTGATGGTCGGCCGCGTGCCGCCGCGCCCGTAGCAGGCCGGCCCGGGATCGGAGCCGGCGCTCTCCGGCCCCACCTTCAGCACGCCGAATTCGTCCACCCAGGCGATGGAGCCGCCGCCGTCGCCGATGGAGGTGACGGAGACCGAGGGGATGTAGAGCGGCAGGTCGCCGATCTTCTCGCCGAGGCCGAACTGCGGCCGGCCGTCGACGATCAGCGCCACGTCCGCGCTCGTGCCGCCGATGTCGAGCGTGATCACCCGGTCCTGCCGCGCCTGCCGCGCCAGGAAGGCGGCGCCGATGACGCCCGAGGCGGTGCCGGACAGCACCATGCTCACGCAGTTCCGCCGCCCCAGCGCCGCCGACATCACGCCGCCGTTCGACTTCGTGATCAGCGGCTCCGCCGGCACGCCGCGCGACCGCAGCCCGCCGATGAGGTTGTCGAGGTAGTCCCGCACCTTGGGATGGACGTAGCCGTTGATGAGGGCGGTGGTGGTGCGCTCGTACTCCCGGATCACCGGCCAGACCTCGGTGGAGCGGAAGACGAAGAGCTCCGGCGCCTCCCGCCGCAGGATCTCGGCCGCCCGCTCCTCGTGGGCGGGGTTGCGGTAGGCGTTGAGGAGGGAGACCACGATTCCCTCCACGCCCTTCGCCCGGGCGGCCCGCGCCGCCCGCCGCACGCCCGCCTCGTCCAGCGGCGCCTCCTCGGATCCGTCGGACAGCAGGCGGCCGCCCACGCCGAAGACGCAGTCGCGCGAGACGAGCGGCGCGCCGCGCCGGGAGAAGAGGCTGTAGGCCTCCGGCATCCGCAGCCGGGCCAGCTCCACCACGTCCTCGAAGCCCGCCGTCGCCAGCATCGCCAGCCGCGCGCCCTTGCGCTGGATCACGGTGTTGATACCGACCGTCGTGCCGTGCACGAAGCCCGTGATCCGCGCCGGCGCGGCGCCGTGCCGCTCCTCCAGGATCTCGAGGCCGCGCAGGAGCTCGGCGCCGGGCGTCGCGGGCGTGGTCAGCACCTTCAGGCTGTGCAGCTCCGCCGTCTCCTCGTTCCAGAGGCAGAAGTCGATGAAGGTGCCGCCGATGTCGACGCCGACGCGAAAGCCCATGCCCGCTACCCCGTTCCCGATGCGCCGGAGTATGGAGCGCGCGCGCCGCCCGGCCATCCCCTAATCCGTCGCAACCCCATAGCCGGGGGTTATGGGGCGCCGCCCGTCAGAAATGGCCCGGCGGCACGCTCATGATCCAGAACACGAGCGCCTCCTCCTCGGCGGAGGGGTTGGCGAGCTGGTGGGGCAGGTGGCTCCCGAACTGGAAGCTGTCGCCCTCGGCCAGCGCCGCGCGGCGCCCGTCCACCGTCAGCTCGACGCGCCCCGAGAGGACGTAGCCGCCCTTCTCCCCGCGGCCGACCAGCACATCCTCGCTGGCCCCGCCCGGCGGCAGGGTGATCAGCATGAAGCGGAGCGGGCTGTCGCCCTGCGGGGAGAGGAGCTCCTTGACTAGCCGGCTGCCGCCGACCACCAGGCGGGCGCGCTGCTCGCGCCGGCGGACGAAACCCGGCTCGCCCTCGTTCGCCGCGGCGGCCTGGCCGAAGAACTCCCAGATGTTGACGCCGAGCGCGGCCCGCAGCCGCTGGATCGTCCGCATCGACGGGTTGGAATGGCCGCGCTCGATCTGGCTGATCAGCCCGGCGGAAAGGCCGGCCTTGGCCGCCAGCTCGAGGATGGTCAGCCCGTGCTCGGCCCGGAGGCGGCGCAGGCGGGCGCCCACCTGCTTCGCGCCGTCCTGCGCGGACCGGGCCGGCTTCGCCAGGGTCATGCCGAGAGATCCTCCACCGGGGCGCCGCACACCCGCCCGCCGTTCATTATGCTGTATCTTCGCAATGGAAAAGCCGCCTGCCCAGGCCGCGCACAACCCTGCCCCGTTCCTGGTCAGTCAGCGGACTCTCGCGCCGGAAGCGGCGATGTCACGGACCGGCGAGGCGGAAATCCTCCTTGACCCCCTATTCAGTATAATGAACCGTTGGCCCGTCCCCGCGGCCCGGCACCCGCCGCGGCGACAGAGGAGATGGGCATGAGCGACCCGAGCCATCCCGTGCGCCACCCACCGGCAGCCGCCCTCCCGCCCCGCGGCGGGAACGCCGCCCGCCGGCGCGGGGCCTGAGACCGTGGGGGGCTATGTCGGCAGGCGGCTGCTGCAGGCCGCGGGGCTCCTCCTGATCGTCTCCATGATCGGCTTCGCCATCCTGCACCTCGCGCCGGGCGGGCCGCTCTCGCAGTTCGCGGCCGGCGGCGACATGACGCAGGAGGACCTGGACCGGCTGGCCGAGCAGCTCGGCCTGAACCGCCCGCTGCCGGTGCAGTACCTCGACTGGCTCTGGCGCATGCTGAGCGGCGACTGGGGCCTCTCCTTCCGCGACCAGCAGCCGGTCCTCTCCGTCATCGGCTCCCATGTCGGCGCGACGATGGAGCTGATGCTGACCTCCACCCTCCTCGCCATGGCCATCGGCGCCTGGGTCGGCATCCTCGGCGCCATCCGCCGCTACTCCCTCTTCGACGCGCTGGCGACGATCGGCGCCATGGTCGCCCTCTCCATCCCCACCTTCTGGTTCGGGCTGGTGGTGATCTACGTCTTCTCGGTGGGGCTCGGCTGGCTGCCCGCGGGCAACCGCTACACGATCGGGGACGAATCCTTCCTCGACCAGCTCCACCACCTCGTCGGCCCCTGCATCGTGCTCGCCCTCGTCAGCACCGCGGTCTGGAGCCGCTACATGCGCTCCTCCATGCTCGACGTGATCCACCAGGACTACATCCGCACCGCCCGCTCCAAGGGCATCCCGGAGCGGCGGATCCTGATCCACCACGCCGTGCGCAACGCGCTCCTGCCGATGATCACCATCACCGGCCTGCACCTGCCCAGCCTGCTCAGCGGCGCGCTCGTCACGGAGACGGTCTTCACCTGGCCCGGCATGGGGCGCCTCTTCCTCGATTCCATCTCCTACCGGGATTACCCGGTGGTGATGGGCATCCTGATGTTCACGGCGGTGCTGGTGCTGCTGGGAAGCCTGCTCGCGGACCTGCTCTACCACGTCGCGGACCCGCGCCTGGGGGCGCACGGGGCATGAGCGGCGCGAGCGGGGCACCGCTGGGATCGGCGGTCGTCGAGGAAGCCCGCCCGCGCCCGGCGCGCCGGCGGGACGGGCCGCTGCAGCGCTTCATGCGCCACCGCCTCGCCGTCTTCGGCGCCGCGGTGATCGCCCTGCTGGCGCTGGCCTGCGCGATCGGGCCGCTCCTGCTGCCCTTCACCGACACCGAGATCGACATCATGCAGCGCTTCGCGCCGCCCTTCTCGGGGGTCCACCTCCTCGGCACGGACCCGCTGGGGCGGGACATCCTGGCGCGCATCCTCATGGCCGGGCGCATCTCCCTCTCCGTCGGCTTCGCCGCCATGGTGATCAGCATGCTGATCGGCATCACCGTCGGCCTCGTCGCCGGCTACTACGGCGGCTGGCTCGGCACGGTGCTGATGCGCTTCGTGGACGCCATGCTCTGCTTCCCCAGCATCTTCCTCCTCCTCGCCGTCTCCTCCCTCGTCGGGCCGGCGGTGGGCTCCATCATCGTGCTCATCGCCATCACCTCCTGGATGGAGGTGGCGCGCATCGTGGAGGCGCAGATCCGCGCCCTGAAGGCGCGCGACTTCGCGGTCGCGGCCGAGGCGCTGGGCGCGAGCGACGCGCGGGTGATGCTGCGCGAGCTCCTGCCCAACGCCATCGCCCCCATCGTCGTGGCGGCCACGCTGAACGTCGCCCACGCCATCCTCGCGGAATCCTACATCTCCTTCCTCGGCTACGGCATCCAGCCGCCGACGCCGAGCTGGGGCAACATGCTCGACAACGCGCAGAGCTACCTCACCAGCGCCCCCTGGCTCGCGATTTTCCCCGGCGCCGCCATCACCCTCGCGGTCACGAGCTTCAACGTCATCGGCGACGGCCTGCGCGACGCGCTCGACCCGCGCTCGGGGGGGCGGTGATGCTCGAGGCGACGATGGAGCGCGACCGGGCCCCCAGCACGGCGCCGGCCGCCCTGGCCGAGGACGAGGTCCTCGCCGTGCGCGACCTCTCCATCGGCTTCCGCACGGGCATCGGCGAGCTTCCCGCCGTCCGCGACGTGTCCTTCACCCTCCGCCGGGGCGAAACCCTGGCCCTGGTCGGGGAATCCGGCTCCGGCAAGAGCGTCACCAGCCTCGGCATCCTCCGCCTCACCCCCCGCGCGCCCTTCTGCCGCATCACCGGCCAGGTGCTGCTGCGCGGGCAGGACGGGCGCGTGCGCGACCTCGTGACGCTGCCCGAGGCCGAGATGCGGGACGTGCGCGGGCGCGACGCCGCCATGGTCTTCCAGGAACCCATGACCTCGCTCAACCCCGTGCACCGGATCGGCGACCAGATCGCCGAGGCCGTCCGCTTCCACGAGGGCCTGGGCCGCCGCGCCGCGCTGGACAAGGCCGCGGGCCTGCTCGAGCTCGTCGGCATCCCCGACCCGCGCCGCCGCCTCTCGAGCTACCCGCACGAGCTCTCCGGCGGCATGCGCCAGCGCGTGATGATCGCCATCGCCCTCTCCTGCGAGCCGCAGCTCCTCATCGCGGACGAGCCCACGACGGCGCTCGACGTGACCATCCAGGCCCAGATCCTGGACCTCCTGCGCCGCCTGCAGGAGCGGACGCGCATGGCCGTCATCTTCATCACCCACAACCTCGGCGTCGTGGCCGAGATCGCGGACCGGGTGATGGTGATGTACGCCGGCCGCGTGGTGGAGCAGGCGCCGGTCCGCCCGCTCTTCGGCGCGCCGCTGATGCCCTACACCCGCGGCCTCCTGCGCTCGGTCCCGCGCCTGGACCTGGCGGGGCTCGGGCGGGAACGCCTCGCCGCGATCCCCGGCAGCGTGCCCGACCCGCTGGCGCCGCCCCCCGGCTGCAGCTTCGCGCCCCGCTGCGGCCATTTCGAGCCCGGCCGGTGCGACGCCGCCATGCCCCCCCTCGAGCACGCAGCGCCGGAGCACCTCGTGCGGTGCGTGCGCTGGCCCGAACTGGCCGCGGGAACGATCTGATGGACGGGCTAGCCGCCGACCCCGCCCTGCTGGAGGTGCGGGACCTCCGCAAGTGGTTCGCCGGCCCGCGCCCCGGCCCCTTCCGCCCGCGGGCGAGGGTCCGCGCCGTGGACGGCGTCTCCTTCGACATCCGCCGCGGCGAGGTGCTGAGCCTCGTCGGCGAGTCCGGCTCCGGCAAGAGCACCGTGGGCCGCACTGTGCTGCGCCTCATGCGGCCGGACGGCGGCAGCATCCGCTTCGGCGGCGCGGACATCACCGCCCTCGGCCGCGACGCGCTGCGCCCCTTCCGCCGGCGCATGCAGCTCGTCTTCCAGGACCCCTATGCCTCGCTGAACCCGAAGATGACCGTGGAGGAGATCGTCGGCGCCCCCCTCGACATCCACGAGCCCGCGACGCCGGCGGCGGAGCGCCGGCGCCGGGTGGAGGAGGCGCTCTCCCTCGTCGGGCTGCTGCCCTCCCACGCCGCGCGCTACCCGCACGAGTTCTCGGGCGGCCAGCGCCAGCGCCTGGGCATCGCGCGCGCGCTCATCCTGCGGCCGGAGCTCCTCATCGCCGACGAGCCGGTCTCGGCGCTCGACGTCTCCGTGCAGGCGCAGGTCGTGAACCTCATGCTGGAGCTGAAGGAGCGGCTGGGCCTCACCATCCTCTTCATCTCGCACGACCTCGCCGTCGTCGGCTACATCTCGGACCGCATCGCCGTGATGTATCTCGGCCGCCTCGTGGAGGTCGCGCCCACCCGCGCCCTCTTCGCGACGCCCCGCCACCCCTACACCGAGGCGCTGCTCTCCGCCGTGCCCATCCCGGACCCGACGGTGAAGCGGGAGCGGATCGTCCTCGCGGGCGACGTGCCGAGCCCGCTCGACCCGCCGTCCGGCTGCCGCTTCCGCACGCGCTGCCGCTACGCGCTCCCGGCCTGCGCCGCCGAGCCCCCCGCGCTGCGCGAGGTGGCGCCCGGCCACTTCAAGGCCTGCATCCGCGACGACCTCGCGCTCGCGTCGGCGATCGGCGCCGCGTGAGCGAGGTCCCGTTCGGGCGCGTCGCCGCGCTCTGGCGCTTCCCCATCAGCTCGCTCGGCGGGGAACGTCTGGAGCGCGCGGCGCTCACCGCCGCCGGCATCGAGGGCGACCGCACCCACGGCGTCTTCCACGCCGAGAGCGGCGAGATCGCCTATCCCGGCCGCGACCGCCGCTGGGCGGCCCTGCCGCGCGCCCTCTCCCGCCTCCGCGCCGACGGCGCGCTGGAGGTCAGCACGGACGGAAGCATCTGGGGCGACCCCGCCGGGCCCCGCCAAGCCGCCGCCCTCTCGGCCTTCCTCGGCTTCCCCGCGCGGGTCCGCCGCTACGCCGGGGAGGGGCCGCGGCCCCGCTACAACCGCGCGCCCATCCACCTGCTGACGACCAGCGCGCTCCGCACCCTCCAGACGATCCTGCCGGACAGCGTGATCGACGCGCGCCGCTTCCGCCCGAACATCCTCGTCGACACGCCGGAGGAGCTGGACGGCATCCCCGAATACGCGCTGCGCGGCCGGCGCTTCCGGATCGGCGGCGTCACCCTGCGCGGCACCATCCCCTGCGCCCGTTGCGCCTTCACGACGCTGGCCCAGCCGGGGCTGCCCGAGGACCGCGAGGTGTTCCGCGCCCTCCTCCACCGCTTCGGCCGCGACCTCGGCCTCTACTGCGAGGTGGAGGGGGCGGGATCGCTGCGGCACGGGGACGCCGTGCTGCAGCCCGAGCCCGCCCCGGCCTGAGGGCGCGCCCTCAGCTCGCCCAGTACCACTCCCGCATGTTCCAGGTGTTCTGCCGCGCGTTCACGTTCGGGCGGAAGCCGATCAGCGTGTCCTTCGTGCCCTCGGCCGTCGCGTACTGGTAGATCGGCAGGATCGGCAGCTCCTCCCGCGCGATCTCCTGCAGGCGGAAGTAGATGGCCTTGCGCCGCTCCTGGTCGAAGCTGCTCTGCCCCTCCGCCAGCAGCCGGTCCGCCTCGGGGCTCACCCACTGCATGTAGTTGCCGCCCGACCCGCCGCGCACGGGGATGGCGTCGGAGGCGAAGCGCGTCGCGGGGTCGGGGTCGATGCCCGTGCGAAAGGCGGTGCCGACCATCAGCATCTGGAACTTCGAGCGCACGTAGAAGTCGCCCCAGATCACCGCCGCCGGCATGTTGTTGATCTTCATCGAGACGCCGATCTTGCCCCAGTCCTGCATCAGCAGCTGCTGCACCTGCTCGCGCAGCGCGGCGCCCGTGGTGGTGGAGACCGCGAACTCCAGCGGTACGCCGTTCTTCTGCCGCACGCCCCCGCTGCCCCGCGCCCAGCCCGCCCCGTCGAGGATCCGGTTCGCCTCGGCCAGGTCGTAGCGGTGGGCGGGAAGGCCCGGGTTGTAGGCCCAGGATTCCTGCGGCGCGAAGGACTCCGTCGGCTTGTGCATGCCGTAGAAGATGACGTCGATGATGCCCTTCTTGTTCATCCCCGCGTAGAGCGCCTTGCGCACCGCCTTGTCGGCGAGCGCCGGGTGCTCGAGGTTCGGCATCAGCACCTCGAGCGACGCGTTGGGCGAGGTCGCCACGCGCCGCCCGGGCAGCCGCTGCGCCTCGGCGAAGAAGTTGGCGGGGATGCCCGTGCCGATGATCGCGTCCACCGACCCCGTGCGGAACTGCGCGTAGAGCGCCGTCTGGTCCGGCACGTATTTCAGGATCGCGCGCTCGAGATAGGGGCCGGCGCCGTGGTACTTGTCGTTCGCGACGAGCTGGATGTGGTCGCCCGGCACGCGGCGGTCCCAGCGGAAGGGCCCGGTGCCGACGGGGCTGCTGTTGAAGGGCGCGCTGTTCGGGTCGGCCGCGGCGCCTAGGACGTGCTTGGGCACGATGTAGGTGTTGGCCATCAGCGCGAGATAGGGCGCGAAGGCCTTCTCCATGCGCCAGGCGATCTCGTGCGGCCCCTTCACCACGATCTCGCGCACGAGGCTGTGGCCCACCCGCGTGCGGGCGCGGAAGGAGGGGTTGTTGATCAGCTCGAGCGAGTAGCGCACGTCCTCGGCGGTGAAGGGCGCGCCGTCGTGCCACACCACGCCCTCCCGCAGCGTCACGGTCCAGGCCAGCCCGTCCTCGGAGATGCCGCCGTTGGCGACGGAGGGCACCTCGCGCGCGAGGTCCGCCACCAGCTCGCCCTCGGGCGTCGGGTACCAGAGGGTGCCGAACACGTTCATCCAGACCGTCTCGTCCACCTCGATGCCGGGCATCAGGGGGTTGAAGACGGTCGGCTCCTGCGAGATCCCGACCACCACCTGGCCCTTGCGGGCGGCCGGCGGCGGCGGCACCGGGCGGCGCGCCTGGGCCCGCGCGCCGGCGGGCAGCAGCCCCGCCGCGGCGCCGGCGCCGAGGCCGAGGAGCCCGCGCCGTGGCAGCGCGGGGCGTGGGAGAGTGCGACGGATCTCGTCCATGGCTGCGAAGTCCCCTTTCTGCGGCCCCGGTCGCCCTGGCGGCGCCGGATGCACGGTTGCCTTGCGCCCTCGTGGCGGCCCCGGCGGGATCCGGCGGCGCCCAAGGCCGCAGCGTCCTGCCGTTTCCGGGGCCGCGCAACGACGAAATCCGCCGCCCACGGCCCGCTCCCCACGTCCCGGCGCGTCAGGCGAAGCGGTCCTTGACGCGGTAGTAGAGGCCGACCGCCGGCATGAACCAGGGCGGCCCGAAATGGCCGGGCACGGGCTTCCATTCCAGGTCGCGGAAGGGATTGGCCTCCGCCCGCCCGCCCATCACCGCCGCCATGGCCTGCCCCATGTGCACCGACATCTGCACGCCGTGCCCGCTGTAGCCGGTGGCGTAGAAGAGGCCGTCCCGCTCGCCGGCGCGCGGCAGCCGGTCCTGCGTGGCGTCGATCGTGCCGCCCCAGCAGTAGTCGACCCGCACGGGGCCGAGCTGCGGGAAGACGTCGTGCAGCCCCCGCTCCAGCACGCGCCCGCTCTTCGCGTCGGAGGCGAGGGAGGGGAGCGCGAAGCGCGCCCGCCCGCCCCAGACGAGCCGCCCGTCCGGCGTAGTGCGGAAGTAGTGGCCGATGATCCGCGTCGTGGTCGCCGTGCGCCCCGTCGGCATGATGGCCGCGATCCGCTCCGCCCCCAGCGGCTCCGTGACGACGACGAAGGAGCCGAGCGGCACGAGGCGGCGGCGGAAGTACATCGGCCCCAGCGCGCTCGCGCCCGTGGCCAGCAGCACCTGCCGCGCCCGCAGCGTCCCCCGCGCGGTCGCGACGCGGTGCCCGCCCGCCTCCCGCCGCAGCGCCGTCACCGGCGTGTCCTCGAAAATCCGGGCGCCGCGCCGCCGCGCGGCCTCGGCCAGGCCCGCCCCGAAGCGGCCGACATGCATCTGCGCGCTCTTCGGGAACAGGACGCCGCCGAAGAAGGCACCCGAGCCGATCTCCTGGCGCAGCGCCTCGCGCGGGACCAGCCGCGCCTCCGGGTCGGCCTCCCGCTGCAGCAGCTCGAAGCCGCGCGCGAGGGCGTCGTAATGCGCGGGCTTGGCCGCAAGCTTGATCTTGCCCGAGCGCCGGAAGTCGCAGTCGATCCCCTCCTCCCGCGCGATCCGCTCCACCGTGTCCACGGCGTCGTCGAAGGCGTGGTAGAGCCGGCGGGCGTGGTCCAGGCCGAGGCTCGCGGCCAGGGCGGCGAAGTTGTGCGCGGTGCCGTTGTTCACGTGCCCGCCGTTCCGGCCGGAGGCCTGCCCGACGACCTTGCCCCCCTCCAGCACGGCGACGCTCGCCCCCCCGCGCGCCAGGGCGAGGGCGGCCGACAGTCCCGTCAGGCCGCCGCCGACCACCGCCACGTCGACCTCGCCCTCCACCGGCCCCGTCTCCGCGCCCGCGAAGGGCGTGGCGGTGTCGAGCCAGTAGGGCACCATCCGCATCGTCACATCATCCCGGGCTTCTGGATGCGCGACCCGTCCACCAGGCGCTCGTAGCGGAAGGGGGAGGGGTCGACCCCCGTCCGCCCGCCGAGGATGATCTCGGCCGCGAGCTGCCCGGCGCCCGGCCCGATGCCGAAGCCGTGGCCGCTGTAGCCCGTCGAGAGGTATAGGCCCGGCAGCGCGCTGACGGGGGAGATCACGGGCACCGCGTCCGGCGTGGAATCGATCCAGCCGCCCCAGATCTTGCCCATCTTGACCCCCGCCAGCGCGGGGTAGGAGGCGGCGAGCTGCTTCAGCGCGGGCTCGGCGACCCCCGCCTTCGGCGCGGGATCCAGCACGCGCATGTCCTCCTGCTCGAACACCGTCGGCCGGTCCATGCGCCAGCGGCGGGGAAAGGCCTGCGGCCCGCGGAAGAAGGATTCCCCGATCCCGAACTTCACCATCTTGCGGCGCGCGACCAGCGTCGGCCAGAACTTGCGGGCGTAGCGCATCCCCTGCGGCGTGATCTCGATCTGGCCGCGGTTGTTCGCGGCCACGATGTAGCCGCCGTCCTCGCGCCGGCCGATCGTGATGTCCGGCGTGTAGAGGCCGCCCGGCGTGATCTCCGGCGCCGGCTCCGTGAGGAAGACGGTCGAGCGGATGCTCGACTGCGGCAGGTCGAGCCCGTGGCGCCGCAGCAGCATCGACGACCAGGCGCCGCCCGCCACCAGCACCTGCGCCGCGCGGACGCGGCCGTGCTCCGTGATGACGCCGGCGACGCGCCCGCCCTCGATGTCGAGGCCCCGCACGGCGCAGCGCTGGTGGATCGTGGCGCCGAGCTTGCGCGCGGCGCCGGCGATGGCGGGCGCCGCCTTGCGCGGCTCGGCGCGGCCGTCATGCGGGGAGTGCACGCCCCCGATCCAGCCATCCGCCGCCCCCGGCACCATCCCCCGCGCCTCCTCGGCGGAGAGGAGGCGGCTGTGGAACTGGTAGCCGCGCGCCATCTCCACCCAGCGGCGCCAGCTCTCCAGCTCGCTCTCGCTGCGGGTCGCGTAGACCAGCCCCGTTCGGCGGAAGCCGACGTCGATCCCCGCCTCCTTCGGCAGGCTGTCCCACAGCTCCATGCTGCGGAGCATGACGGGGATCTCGCGCTCGTCGCGGTTCTGCACGCGGCACCAGCCCCAGTTGCGGCTCGACTGCTCGCCGGCGATCACGCCCTTCTCGAGGACCGCCACCCGCTGCCCGGCCCGGGCGAGGAAGTAGGCGGCCGTCACCCCCGCGATGCCGCCGCCGATGATGGCCACGTCCACCTCGGCCGGAAGCTTCGCGTCGCTGGTGACGGGATCGACGGGCGGCGACATGGGCAGGTGCTCCGGTGCGGTTGCGGGCGATCAGAGGCCGAGCAGGCCGGGCAGGCCGCCGATGTCGGGGATCTCGTGGTAGCCATAGAAGGCGTTCCCCCTCGGCTCGTGCCCGCGGTTGACCCAGGCCTTGTCGCGGATGCCGAGATCATGCGCCGTCATCAGGTCGTAGCGGAAGGAGGAGGAGACGTGCAGCAGCTCCTCCGGCCGCGCGCCCAGCTCGCCCAGCATGTACTCGAAGGCCCGCATCCGCGGCTTGTAGGCCCCCGCCTGCTCGGCCGTGAACACGGCGTGGAAGGGCGCCCCCAGCTTCGCCACGTTCGCGTGGATCTGGTGGTTGGCGGCGTTGGACAGGATGACGAGCGGGAACTCCTTCGCCACGCGCGCCAGCGGCTCGGCCACGTCCGGGTGCGGCCCCCAGCCCGGCACCGCGTCGGAGAAGCGCGCGCCGTCGGCCTCCTCGTAGGGAACCCCGTGCTTGGCGAGCGCGCGGCGCACCGCGTTGTCCAGAACCTCGGCATAGGGCTTCCAGGCGCCGAGCACCTCGTCCAGCCGGTAGGCGGTGAAGTCGCCGAGGAAGGCCTCCATCCGCTCCGCCGGCACCCGGCCCGCGAAGTGCTCCCGCGCCAGGGGGCCCATCTGGAAGTTCGTCAGCGTGCCGTAGCAGTCGAAGGTGATGAACTTGGGCCGCAGGGGGGTCATCGGGGCATCCTTCGATCCGGCCCGGCGCCGCCGGGGAGGGGCCATGCTAGAGGGCGGCGGCTGGCACGATCGCACCGGCCGGCGGGCGCGTAGCGAAGATCATGCCGTTTCGCGCCGGCCGCGCGGCACAACCGGCGGCGGCCCGACCGATACGGGCGAAGATGCCGAATCCGCCCCCAGTTCGGAACCTCGTGCCGCCCGCCCCCTGCAACCCTGCGCCGCGAACGGGAAGGGGGACGAGGCCGGCATGACGACGCGAACAGCCCGAACGCCGGGGGAGGCCGCGCGGCTCCGCCCGCTGGCGGAGGCGGATCTCCCGGCCGCGCAGGCGCTGACCGCCGCGCTCCGCTGGCCGCACCGGGTCGAGGACTGGGCCTTCGCCCTCGCCCTCGGCCAGGGCCTGGCCGCGGAGATCGACGGCCGCCTGGCCGGGACGGCGATGGCGTGGCGCTACGGCGCGAGGGCCGGGGCGCTCGGCTTCGTGGTGGTGGCGGACGCGGCGCAGGGCAGGGGTCTCGGCCGCGCGCTGACCGAGGGCGTGCTCGCCTTCCTCGGCGAGCGGAGCGTGACCCTCTGCGCGACCGATATCGGCCGCCCCCTCTACGCCAGCCTCGGCTTCGCCGGCACGGGCCGGGTGCACCAGCACGGGGGCAGCAGCTTCTCGGCCGGCCTTGTCGCGCTGCCGCCGGGCCAGCGGCTGCGCCCGGCCGGCCGCCGCGACACGCCCGCCCTCGCCGCCCTCGACGCCCGGGCCCTCGGCGTGCCGCGCGACGCGCTGATGAGGGCCCTGCTCCCCGTCGCCGACGGCGTGGTCCTGGACCGCGACGGGGAGGCGATCGGCTTCTCGCTCATCCGCCGCTTCGGGCACGGGCAAGTCATCGGCCCCGTGGTGGCGCCGGACGCGGCGGGCGCGCGGGCGCTGATCGCGCACTGGCTCGGCTCGCGCCCCGGCCAGTTCATCCGCATCGACGTGCCGGGGGCGAGCGGCCTCTCGCCCTGGCTCGAGGCGCTCGGCGTGGCGCAGGTGGGCGGCGGGGAGGTGATGGTCCGCGGCGCGCCGCCGCGCGGCGACAGCACCCGGTTCTCCTTCGCCCTCGTTAGCCAGGCGCTGGGGTAGGGGCGGCATGAGCATCGTCTACAAGTCCGAGCCGCTCCGCGGCGCCGCCTGGCAGCGCCTCTTCGCCGAGGCCCTGCCCGACCTCCCCTTCCACCTCTGGCCCGAGACAGGCGACCCCGCGGCCGTCCGCTACCTCGCCGCATGGCAGCCGCCGGAGGACCTCGCCGCCCGCTTCCCGGCGCTCGAGGTGCTGTTCTCCGTCGGCGCCGGCGTGGACCAGTTCGACCTCCGCGCCCTGCCGCCGCATGTGCAGGTGGTGCGGATGGTGGAGCCCGGGCTGACCGCGGGGATGGTGGAGTACGTCACCCTCTCCGTCCTCGCGCTCCACCGCGAGTTCCCGCTCTTCCTCGATCAGCAGCGGCGCGGCGTCTGGGCGGCGACGAAGGGCCTGCGGGCGGAGCGGCGGCGCGTGGGCGTGCTCGGCCTCGGCGTGCTCGGCCTGGCCGCCGTGAAGGCCCTCCAGGGCTTCGGCTACCCCGTCTCCGCCTGGAGCCGCGGGCGGCGCGAGGTCGCCGGCGCGACCTGCTTCGCCGGGACGGAGGAGCTTCCCGCCTTCCTCGCCGGCCTCGACATCCTCGTCTGCCTCCTGCCCCTGACGGCGGAGACGCGGGGCATGCTCGACGCCGCGCGCCTCGCCGCGCTCCCCCGCGGGGCCGGCCTCGTGAACGCGGGGAGGGGCGGGCACCTGGTGGAGGCCGACCTCCTCGCCGCGCTCGACTCCGGCCACCTCTCGGCGGCCATCCTCGACGTGTCCGATCCCGAGCCGCCGCCGCCGGACCATCCCTTCTGGTCCCACCCCCGCATCTGGCTCACCCCGCACGTCGCGAGCACGACCCACGCCGACACGGGCGGCGAGGCCCTCGTCGAGAACATCCGCCGCCACCGCCGCGGCGAGCCGATGCTGGGCCTCGTCAACCGCAGCCGGGGCTACTAGGGGAGGGCGCGTCCCGGCATGCCCGGCAACGGCCTCGCCCGTCGCTCCGGCAACGGCCTCGCCCGGCCCGCCTTGTCACCCGGCGCCCGGGCAAGCTAGCGTCGGCCCCGCGCACGGCCATCCCGGCCCGGATGGTTACTTCATGGTGGCTGGTGTCCCGAAACTCGACCGGATCGACCTTCGGATCCTCGCGCACCTCCAGCGCCACGGCCGCGCCACCAACGTCGACCTCGCGGACGCGGTCGGCCTCTCGCCCAGCCCCTGCCTCACCCGCGTGAAGCGGCTGGAGAAGGCGGGCTACATCACCGGCTACGGCGCGCACATCAACCTGCAGCGCCTCGGCGACACCGTGACCATCTACACGGAGGTCACGCTCTCCGACCACCGCAGCGCCGACTTCAAGCGCTTCGAGGCGAGCGTGCGCGGCATGAGCGAGGTGGTGGAGTGCCACCTCGTCAGCGGCGGCTACGACTACCTGCTCAAGTTCATGACCCGCTCCATCGCCCACTACCAGGAGCGGATCGAGCACATGCTGGCGCTCAGCATCGGGATCGAGAAGTACTTCTCCTACGTCGTGATCAAGTCGGTCTTCGTGAAGCACGAGCACGACCTCGAGACCTTCTTCCCCGCGGAAGGCTAGGGCAGGGCGGCCGGCCCGGCCGCCTGGGCCCGTCCGCTCCCACGGCCAGCCCACACCCGTCGCCGGGAGCCGCACTCCCTCGGTTCCTTGCGACCCCCATCCCGTCCACCAGCGAGCTCTCGCGCCACGGCATCGCGTCATCCCGCCGGCCGGAAGTAGGCAGGCACGGCGCTGTCGATTATCCTCAACGCCTGTCCCTGGCAGGAGGCGCCCCATAGCAATGGTCGGCACGGAACTGAAGGCCCTGCGGACGCGGCGCGGCCTCGGCCTGCGGGAACTCGCGGCGCGGTCGGGCGTGTCGCACTCGGCGATCCCGCTGATCGAGCGGGAGCGCATGAGCCCCTCCGTGGACACGCTCGGCGCCATCCTGGGCGCCCTCGGCACCACCCTGTCCTCCTTCTTCGCGGAACTGGAGAGCGGGCAGCCGAGCCGCCCCTTCTACCGCGCCGACGAGCTGGTGGAGATCGGCCGGCCCGACCGGGTCTCCTACCGCCTCGTCGGGATGGACTACCCTAACCGCCGCATGCTGATGCTCGCCGAGCGCTACGCGCCGGGCGCCGCGACGGAGGCGAGCGTGACGCACCGGGCGGAGGAGGCGGGCATCGTCACGCGCGGCGCGGTGGAGGTGACGGTGGGCGAGCGCCAGGCGGTGCTGCGGGCGGGCGACGCCTACTACTTCGACAGCCAGCAGCCCCACCGCTTCCGCAACGTCGACCCAGGGGTCAGCGAGATCGTCAGCGCCATCACCCCGCCCACCTACTGAACCGGCCGACCGAGCCGGCGATGATCCGCCCCGCCGGTCAGGCCTGCGCCTGCCCGCCGTCGACGAAGAACTCGACGCCGTTGACGAAGCTGGCCTCGTCCGAAGCAAGGAAGAGAACCGCCCTCGCGATCTCCTCCGGCTCGCCGACGCGCCCGAGCGGAATGCGCGCGCCCAGGACATCGAGAAGGCCCTGCTGCTTCGCCGCATCCTCGCCCGCGAGGCCGACGAGGCCCGGCGTGCGCGTCGCGCCCGGGCTGACGACGTTGACGCGGATGCGGCGCTCCTTCAGGTCGAGGATCCAGGTGCGGGCGAAGTTGCGCACCGCCGCCTTGCTGGCGGAGTAGACGCTGAAGGCCGGCGTCCCCTCGCTCCCGGCGGTCGAGCCCGTCAGCACCACCGCGCCGCCATTCTTCAGGAGCGGAAGGGCCTTCTGGACGGTGAAGAGCGTGCCCTTCACGTTGGTGCCGAAGGTCTCGTCGAACTGCTCCTCGGTGATGGCGCCGAGCGGGGCGAAGCCGCCGCCGCCGGCGTTCGCGAAGAGGACGTCGATCTGCGCGTGCCTCCGCTGGACCGCGTCGTAGAGGCGGTCGATGTCGGCCAGCTCCGCCATGTCGCCGCACACGCCCGTCACGCGGCCGCCGATCGCCTTCACCGCCGCGTCCAGCGCCTCCTGGCGGCGCCCGGTGATGAAGACGGACGCCCCCTCCTGCGAGAAGGCCTTGGCGGTCGCGAGGCCGATGCCGCTCGTGGCGCCGGTCACCACCACCACCTTGTCCTGGAACCTGTTGGTCATCGCGCGTCTCCTTGGCCCAACGGCCTGCTCTCGGATGCCAAGGGAGATGCGCCGGCAACGATGCTGCTTGCAGGCGGCAGTTATGGTACGCAGCGTCCCACACAAGGAACGATGATGCGGCACGACCTCAACGACTACGTCATCTTCGCCGAGGTCGTCCTCCACGGGGGCTTCGCGGCCGCCGGCCGGGCGCTCCGCGAGCCGAAGTCGAAGCTCAGCCGCCGCGTCGCGGCGCTGGAGACCCGCCTCGGGGTGCGCCTCATCGAGCGCTCCAGCCGCCGCTTCCGCGTCACCGAGGTCGGGCAGACCTTCTACGAGCGCTGCCGCGCCATGATGCTGGAGGCCGAGCGGGCGGAAGCGCTCGTCGCCGAGGCCCAGGCCGAGCCGCACGGCCGCATCCGGATGAGCTGCCCGCCCAACCTGGTCAAGGTGGTCTCCGGCATCGCGCGCGGCTTCCTGGCCCGCTTCCCCAAGGTCCAGCTCCAGCTCGTCGTGACGGACCGGGCGGTGGACCTGATCGAGGAGCGCGTCGACCTCGCCCTCCGCGTCCGCCGCGAGCTGACGAGCGATGCCTCCCTCACCATGCGCTCGCTCGGCCACTCGCGCTGGATCCTCGTCGCCAGCCCGCAGACCGCGAGCCAGCTCGGCACCGATATCGCGGGCCTCGCCTCCCTCGCGACCCTCGGCACGAGCGACGAGGCGGGCGAGGCCACCTGGACGCTCGAGCGCGAGGACGGGACGATCCACGCGCTGCGCCACGAGCCCCGCATGACCTGCGGCGACTACGCCGTTCTCGGCGACGCCGCCGCGGACGGTCTGGGCGTCGCCTTCCTGCCCGACCACGCCTGCGCCGCGCAGATGGCCGCCGGCAGGCTCGTCCGCGTCTTCCCGGAGTGGCGGAGCAAGGCCGGTATCGTCCATCTCGTCTTCACGACCCGTCGCGGCCTGCCGCCCGCCGTGCGCGCCCTCATCGACCACATGGCGCGGGAGTTCCCCAAGCTTTGACCGCGGGATCGGGATGCCGCGGCGCCGCGGCAAGGCCCGCCTGGCGCAACCGGGGACCCCTCGACCTCTTGTAACCCAACCCCCGGCCGGTGCCCGCCGCCACGCCGGCCACCGGCTCCCACCCCCGGCGCTTCCCCGGGCTGGCGGTCATCGAGCGGAATTTCTTTCAGGCTCCCGGGAATAAACCACCGCCCCCAGCGTCTCCCCCGCATCGACACCCGTGCAAAGGACCTGCCGTGACCGGATGCTTGAAGCGAAAGGGCGCTGCCGCCGCCCTGATCATGGTCCTGCTCGCGAGCCCCGTGCTGGCGCATGAGGGGCACCACCACGGGCCGCCGGCGGCAGCCCCCGCCGGGGAGGCCGCCTTCCTGGCCGAGAACGAGGCGGCCATGACGAGGATGATGGAGGCCATGGCCGCCCGCCCCACGGGCGACATCGACCGGGACTTCGTCGCGATGATGGCCCCTCACCACCAGGGCGCGATCGACATGGCGACGGCTCTCCTGCGCCACGGCGGCAACGAGACGCTGCGCCGCCTGGCGCAGGAGATCATCGTCACGCAGCAGCAGGAGATCGCGGCCATGCAACTCGCCCTCGGCGAGGCGCCCCCGCCCTCCGCCCCGGCACCCACCCAGGCCACGCCCGCTTCCGACCGCTAGGACAGCCCCGATGAACGCACGCCTTCTCGCCACCGCCTGCCTGGGCGGAAGCCTTCTCGCGGCCCTCGGCGCGCCCGCGGCCTTCGCCGGCCAGGCGCCGGCGGCCGCCTCCGCGCCCGACACGCCGGTCTCCCACCGGGACCGCGTCTACGCGGCCGAGCAGTTCTCCAACACCGTCTCCGTCACCGATCCCGCGAGCAACGCGCTGCTCGGCGTGATCCGGCTCGGCGACCCGCAGCCCGGCAACTTCAGCCCGCTCTACCGCGGGCAGGTGCTCGTGCACGGCATGGGCTTCTCGCCCGACCACCGCACCCTCGCCGTGGTCTCCATCGGCAGCAACGCCGTCACCTTCGTCGACACCGCCACCAACGCGGTGAAGCACACGACCTATGTCGGCCGCTCCCCGCACGAGGCCTTCTTCACGCCGGATGGCTCCGAGGTCTGGGTCACCGTCCGCGGGGAGGACTACGTCGCCGTCCTCGACGCGACGACCTACGCGGAGAAGACCCGCATCCGCGTTCCCGCCGGCCCGGGAATGACGATCTTCTCGCCGGACGGGGCCTACGGCTATGTCTGCTCCTCCTTCAACCCGGAGACGGTCGTGGTCGCGACGGCCAGCCACGAGATCGTCGGCCGCGTGAAGCAGGAGAGCCCCTTCTGCCCGAACATCGCGGCGACGCCGGACGGCACCCAGGTCTGGATGACGCTGAAGGACGTTGGCCGGACCATGGTGTTCAACGCCCGCCCGCCCTTCAACATCATCCGCACCATGGACACCGGCCCGATCACCAACCACGTCAACTTTGCCCGCACGCCGCGGGGCACCTTCGCCTACGTCACGGTGGGCGGGTTGAACGAGGTGAAGGTGCTGCGGACCGACGACTTCTCCCCGGTCGCCACCATCCCGGTCGGCAAGCTGCCGCACGGGCTCTGGCCCTCGGGCGACGGCAGCCGGATCTACGTCGGGCTGGAGAACGCGGACGCGCTCGCGGTCATCGACACGGCGACGAACGCGGTCATCGGCAACGTGCCGGTCGGGCAGGCGCCGCAGGCCCTGGCCTATGTGCCGGGCGCGGTGCCCGAGGGCGACGGAAGGGCGAACCTCCAGCCGCTGGGCCTGGCCGGGCAGACCGCCCACATCACGCTCGGCGAGCCGGACGGCGCGGGCATGCCGACGAGCGTCTCGCTCTTCGACCAGGGGCTGACCCAGGTGCTGCAGGCCTCCGTCACGGGGCTCGCGCCGCGCCGGCCCTACACGCTGGCCCTGGCGGAGCACGCCGACGGAGGCGGCACCCTGCAGCCGCTGGCCGCCTTCACGACCAACCCCGCGGGCTCGGCCATCGTCAACACCGTGGGCCCGATCCGGCAGGTGCTGGGGGGCGGGGCGCCGCAGGACGGGCGGACGGGGCGCCGCTACCTCGTCATCGCCCCGGGCGGCGCGGACGGGCTGGGCGCCCCCGTGCAGGTGCAGCAGCCCTGATGCGGCGGGCCCGTCCGGGCGCCGCCGGGCGGGCCCTCGCCCCGGCCGGGACCGCCTCCCCATGAACGACATGGCGCAGCTCATCGAGCCGCTCATCCCCGCCCTCCGCCGCTACGCCCGCGCCCTGCTGCGCGACCGCGCCGCCGCCGACGACCTCGTGCAGGACGGGCTGGAGCGCGCCGTGGGCCGCTGGCACCAGCGCCGGGCCGACGGCAGCGCGCGCAGCTGGCTCTTCGCCATCGTGCACAACCTCGCCGTCAACCGGATGCGCCAGTCCAGCCGACGCGGCCCGCACCTGCCGCTGGAGGCCGCCGACGGCGTCGGCGCCGGCACGCCCGCCCAGGAGCAGGCATGGCAGCACCGGGACCTCCTGCGCGCGCTGCAGGCGCTGCCGGAGGAGCAGCGCAGCGTCGTCCTGCTCGTGTCGGTCGAGGATCTTTCCTACGCCGAGGTGGCCGAGGCGCTGAAGATCCCCATCGGCACGGTGATGTCGCGCCTGTCCCGGGGGAGGGAGAGGCTGCGGCTGGCCATGGAGGGCGCGCCCGCCGCCGAAGCGGCCGGCACCCCGCATCTTCGGAGGGTCAAATGAGCACGCGCCCGGTCACCGAGGACGATCTGCACGGGCTGGTGGACCGGCGCCTCGACGCGTCGCGGCAGGCCGAGGTCGAGGCCTATCTCGCCCTGCATCCCGAGGTCGCGGCCCGCGTCGCGGGCTACCGACTCCAGCGCGCGGCCCTGCGGGAGGCGCTGGCGCCCGTCGCCGAGGAGCCGCTGCCGCCCGGAATGGCGATCGGGCGCCTCGTCGCGGCGCGGCGCCGCCCCGCCCTGGCCGGCTGGCGCGCGGCCGCGGCCGCCCTGCTGATGCTCGGCCTCGGGGGCGCCGGCGGCTGGGGCCTGCACGGCCTGGCGGCGCCGGCCGTGCAGGAACCAACCCAGGGCATCGCCGCGCTGTCCCAGCAGGCGGCCGACAGCTACGCCGTCTACGCGTCCGATCGCGAGCGGCCGGTCGAGCTGCGCGCGAGCAGCCGGGCCGAGCTGGTGGCCTGGGCCTCCGAGCGGCTCGGCCGGCCGGTCACGCCACCCGACCTCTCCGCCGCCGGCTACCGGCTCATGGGCGGGCGCGTGGTCCCGACCCCGCAGGGCCCGGCCGCGATGTTCATGTTCGACAACGATCACGGCACGCGGCTGGTGCTGCTCACGCGCGGCATGGCGGTGGATCGGGACACCTCCATGGCCCACCACGCCCGCGGCGCGGTCGGTGCCTTCACCTGGTCGTCCGAGGGGAACGGCTACAGCCTGGTGGGCGCGCTGCCGGCGACCGCCCTGCACCCGCTGGCCGACGAGGTCCGCCGGCAGATGAGAAAGGCCTGAGCGCCGCCAGCCTTCCCGCGGTGGCTGGCGACACAGCCGCCGGAGAACCCATGTTCTTGGGCGGCTGCCGTCCCATCACCGCCGGTTCAAGCCGGACGTCTTGGCACCATGCACGGGGTAGCCGGGAGGGAGCTCCACCGGCTGAGAAGGCCAGCATCCTGACTAGCTGGTGAAATAGTACCTCTCGGCCCAGGTCCATGGCGGATCCATCCGGGCCATGGCGGCGTCGCGCCCCTGGGACGGAACGGGAGCCATGGCCTCGGCCCCCGACGGATGCGGGGTGGAACCGGCAGCCATGAGGAGCGGCAAGGCGACCAGCGCCAGCCTGCCTACCGCCGCGAGCCGACCCTTGCCGAGTCCGAAAGGACCATCGTTGAGCGTCGTCATCATCGCCGGGTTCCCCTGCTTCGTGGTCGTCCGGGTCTAGACACCGGACCGAAGCGCCTATTCCCTGATCCCCCAGAAATACCCTCGAGACACACAAGTGGATCGGCACGCTGTGATGCCTCCAAACTTCCCAGCAAAACGCGCGGGCGGCTTCCACTCCGCACACGCGTTCGTCACCCCGTTGACGAAGGCACGCGTCTCGCCGCGCCAGAGGATGCGCGAGGGGTAAGGGGAACGATCGCCACATCCCGTCCCCATCCTAGAACGGCAGGATCGTGTCCAGCACCTGCTGCCCGTAGCGCGGCTGCTGCACGTCGCTCACCGTGCCCCGCCCGCCATAGGCGATCCGCGCCTCGGCCAGCCGGTCATGCTGCACCGTGTTGTCGCTCGCGATGTCCTGCGGCCGGATGATCCCCGCGATGGTCAGGTCCCGCATCTCCGCGTTCACCCGCACCTGCTGCCGCCCGCCGACGACGAGGTTCCCGTTCGGCAGCACCTGGTTCACCGTCGCCGCGATCCGCATCGTCACCGCCTCGTTGCGCTGGATCTTTCCCTCGCCCGAGGAGCTGTTCGCCGAGTTCGCCTGCACCAGCCGCGACGGGTCGATGCTGTTCGGCAGGAACCGCATGTAGCTCGAATCGAGCCCCAGCAGCCGCGGGATCCCCATGTTCTCCGAGTTGTCGCGCGACCGCTCGGAGGAGTTGGAGAGCTGCGCCGTGTCCTTGATCGCGACGAGCACCGTGATCAGGTCCCCCACCGCCGCCGCCCGCTGGTCGCGCAGGAAGGTCCGGCTGCCCGGCCGCCAGAGGCTGTTCGCCGCCAGGTTGCGCGCGTCCTGCGGCGCGGGCATCGGCATGGAGACGGGACGGTAGTCCGGGCTGCGCGTCGGGTCCGCGATCGGCGCGAGGTCCGGCGGGTGCCCGATCCGCGCCAGCCGCTCGACCGAGCCGCAGCCCGACAGAAGAACCCCCAGGAACAGGCAGGCGATCCGCATGGATTTTTTCCTCACCGGCTGACCGGAACACTGCCGAAGGCCACCCGCACCCGCCCAGGGCCGAGCGCCTCCGCCTCCACCACGCTGCGCGAGGCAAGGTTCATCACGGGCACCGTCTCGCCGCGCGCGGCCGAGGCCATCGCGCGCCCCTGGGCCGTCATGCTGATGCCGGGCCCGTCGATCATCATCAGCACCATCGCGTTCCGCTCGATCACCGCCGGCGCCGAGAGGTCGACGAGCGCGAAGGGAAGCCCCTCCGCCACCGGCCGCCGGAGCGCCTTGCCCACGACCTGCCCGAGGTCGGTCGCGACCCCCGGCCGGACCCGTTCGGAGCGCTGCCGCACCAGCCGCAGGTCCTCCGCCCGCACCACGTCGCCGAGCCCGAGCCGCCGCGTCGCCACCACCACCGCCGCCGTCGCCACCGCCCGCCCCGCGATCCGCATCCGCAGCGTCGGCATCCCCTCCGCCACCACCACCAGCGTCGCCGAGAAGCGATTCGTCGCCGCCTCGAAGGCGGGCTGCTCGAGCGAGAGCTGCGTGAAGGAGGACAGCGGCACCATCGGCGGCTGGAAGCCCGGCATCTCGAGCTCGGCCGCGGGATCGAGCCCGAGCCGCCCGAACTCGCCCCGCAGCAGGTCCGCCACCTCGTCGCGCGGCACCGCGCGCCCCGGCCTCTCCACCACCACCGTGTCGGCGGCCGTGAGCGGCCGCCACATCACGCCGTGAGCGCGGGCGATGGCATAGAGCTGAGCCGTCTCCACCACGATCCGCCGCCCCGGCGCCGGCGCCGGCCCCACGACCCGCCCGGCGTTCGGCCCCGCGTCCTCGAAGAGGTCCGACAGCCGGATCGCCGCGTCCTCCACCACCGCGTGCGGCCGCAGCATCGCCAGATCCGCCCGCGCCGCCCCCGGCAGGAGCAGCGCCGCGAGCAGCGGCAGCGCGAGAAGGGCGCCCCGCACGGCCGTCACCGCAGCCGCGCGACGGTGCTGAGCATCTCGTCGCTCGCGGTGATGACCTTGCTGTTCATCTCGTAGGCCCGCTGCGCCGTGATCAGGCTCGTGATCTCCTGCACGACGTTGACGTTCGAGGTCTCGATGAAGCCCTGCATCAGGTTGCCGTAGCCGGGCGAGCCCGGCGCCCCCTGCTGCGCCGCGCCCGACGAGTTGGAAGCCATCAGCAGGTTGTCGCCCACCGCCTCCAGCCCCCCCTCGTTGGCGAAGATCGCGAGCTGGAACTGCCCCACGTTCTGCGGCGCCGTCTGCCCGTCAAGCTTCACCAGCACCTCGCCGTTGCCGTTGATCGTCACGTCCCGCGCGTTCGGCGGCACCGTCACGCCCGGCAGCACCGGGAAGCCCTCCGCCGTCACGATCACGCCCTCCGGCGAGAGGCCGAGCGTGCCGTCCCGCGTGTAGGCCGTCTCGCCCGAGGGAAGCTGCACCTGCAGGAAGCCGTTGCCGCGGATGGCCACGTCGAACTTGTTCTCGGTCTGCTGCAGGCTGCCCTGCTCGTGGATGCGGTAGACCCCCGCCGCCCGCACGCCGAGCCCCACCTGCGCGCCGGACGGCAGCGTGCTGCCCGTGTCCGACGACTGCGACCCCACCCGCCGCATGTTCTGGTACATGAGGTCCTGGAACTCCGCGCGCCGGCGCTTGAAGCCTGTGGTGCTCATGTTCGCGATGTTGTTGGAGATGACCTCGACGTTGGTCTGCTGGGCCATCATGCCCGTGCCGGCCGTCCAGAGCGCGCGCATCGCCTAGTACTCCCAGGCCGGCAGGCGCCGGCCGTGATGTGATGAAGCCCACCCGGTGCCCCGGCGCAGGCCCGGAGCCCCCTCCGCCCGCGCCGCCCGGCCCACCGCCCGCCCGCGCCGCATCAGCCGCGCTTCCGCAGGATGCGCTCGACGGCGGACGAGACCCGCTCGCCCTCCTTCTCGACGAACTGCGCCATGAACTGGAACTCCCTCATCTCGGTCGTCAGCCGCGTCAGCTCGATCACCGGCCGCACGTTGCTGCCCTCGAGCGCCCCCTGGACCACCGCCGGCCGCTCGATCGGCTCCGGCGCCTGGCCGGGCGCCGCCGCCAGCAGCCGGTCGCCCTCCGCCTGCATCCGCTGCGGCTCGGCGAAGCGCACCACGCGGATCCGCCCGATCTCGCCGTTCTCGCTCGACAGCGTACCGTCGCCGCGAATCGTCAGCCGCGTGTCGTTCGGCGAGACCCGCAGCGGGTTCCCCGCCGCGTCGAGCAGCGCGTTGCCCTCCATGTCGACGATGCCGCCCTCGGGGCCGAGGCTGAACCGCCCCGCCCGCGTGTAGCGCTCCCCGCGCGGCGTCTGGACGGAGAAGAGCCCCTCGCCGGAGATCGCGACGTCGAGCGGGTTGCCCGTGGTCTGCACCGGCCCCGCCTGCTCGTCCCGCCAGGTCGAGCGGTCCTGCGTGAAGTGGAGGGACTCGCCGCCTGGCGCCGGCCGCAGCCCACGCTGGCGCTCCAGGTGGTCCGCGAAGACGGGGCGCGACGCCCGGAAGCCCGGCGTCTCCGCGTTCGCCATGTTATGGGCCAGCACGGCCGTGGCCCTGTTCTGCGCCACCAGCCGCGAGAGCGCGATGTAGCCGGGATTGTCCATCGCTGCCGCCTGCCTCCTGCCGTCGGGAGCGCCATCATGCGGCGCCAGGGTTTCGAAACCCTTTGCGCAACCCCCGTGCCACCCCTTTCCCGGGCCCGGCGGCGCCATCCCTGCCGGGGCCCGGGCAAAATCTGCCGCCCGGGCGCCCATCCCCGCCGCCCGAAAGCCTTTCTTAAGGGCCGCCCCCCCATGATCCCCCCATCGGAACGGCAGGAAGCACCCGGCAGCGATGTCCAGCGCGGCAACCACGGTCAGCGAGGCGGAGGAAGCCCCCAAGAAGGGCGGCAAGAAGAAGCTCATCCTCATCGCCCTCGTCCCGCTCGTGCTCGGCGGCGCGGGCGCCGGCCTCTGGTTCAGCGGCCTCCTGCCCTTCGGCAAGTCCGCCGACCACGCGGAAGGCCACGTCGCCCCCGCGGCCGCCCACGGCGCCCCCGCCGCCGGCCACGGCGCCTCCGCCGGCCACGGGGCGGCCGCCGGACACGGCGCGGCGCCCGCCGCCGCCCCGCGCCCCGCCGGCCCGCCCGTCTTCATGGACATGCCGGAGATCCTGACCAACCTCAACGTGACGGGCCGCCGCGCGACCTTCATCCGCCTCCGCGCGAAGCTCGAGCTCTCCGCCGAGGGCGACACCGCCGCCGTCAACGCCGCGATGCCCCGCCTGCTGGACCTCTTCCAGACCTACCTCCGCGAGATGCGCCCGGAGGAGCTGCGCGGCAGCCAGGGCACCTACCGCCTGCGCGAGGAGCTCCGGAACCGTGCCGGCCTCGCCGTCGGTCCGGGCAAGGTGCTCGACGTCCTCTTCGTCGAACTCATCGTCCAGTGAGCGCCGGCCGATGAGCACCGAGGACGAGGACCTCGCCGCCGCCTGGGGCGCCTCCCTCGAGGAGGAGGAGCAGGAGGGGGACGCGGAGGGCGGCGCCCCCGCCGTCGGCGGCGCCCCCGCCGTCGGCGGCGCCGACGCTGCCCGCGTCCTCAACCAGGCCGAGATCGACAGCCTCCTCGGCTTCGACGACAGCCCGCAGGGCGAGGCCAAGTCCGGCATCGAGCAGATCATCAGCAGCGGCCTCGTCTCCTACGAGCGCCTGCCGATGCTCGAGATCGTCTTCGACCGGCTGGTGCGGCTGATGAGCACCACGCTTCGCAACTTCACCTCCGACAATGTCGAGGTCTCGATCGACGGCATCACCTCGCTCCGCTTCGGCGACTACCTCAACTCCATCCCGCTGCCCGCCATGCTCGCCGTCACCAAGGCGAAGGAGTGGGACAACTACGGGCTGATGGTCGTCGACTCCGCGATGATCTACTCCGTGGTGGACGTGCTCCTCGGCGGCCGACGCGGTACCGCCGCTATGCGGATCGAGGGCCGTCCATACACCACGATCGAGCGCACCCTCGTCGAGCGGCTCATCAGCGTCGTCCTGCGCGACGTCTCCGCCGCCTTCCAGCCGCTCTGCCCCGTCGAGTTCCAGTTCGAGCGCCTGGAGGTGAACCCGCGCTTTGCCACCATCTCCCGCATGTCGAACGCGTCGATCCTCGTAAAGCTCCGCATCGAGATGGAGGACCGCGGCGGCCGCATGGAGCTGCTCCTCCCCTACGCGACGCTCGAGCCCGTGCGCGAGCTCCTGCTCCAGCAGTTCATGGGCGAGAAGTTCGGCCGCGACTCCATCTGGGAGAACCACCTCGCCGACGAGCTCCGCCACACCGAGGTCGCGCTCGACGTCGTCCTCGACGACCAGCCCCTGCCGCTCTCGACCATCGTCAACCTCAAGGCAGGCGACCGCCTCACCCTGAACGTCGGCCCTGGCGCCCCCGTCCTGCTGCGCTGCGGCGAGGTCCCCCTCTTCGAGGCTATGCTCGGGCGCCGCGAGAACCGCCTCGCCGTCCGGATCGAGCGAGAGCTGAAGCGGATGAAGTCGGAGGAGCCGGCATGAGCCTCGCCAGCCTGGGCGTGATCGAGTGGCTGCTGCAGGGCGCGCTCCTGCTCCTCCTCCTCGCCGCCATCCCCTTCGCCGTCCGGCTCGAGCGCGGCTTGGCCGCCATCCGCCGCGACCGCGCCGCGCTAAACGACGGCGCCGAGGGCTTCGAGGCCGCCGCCCGCGGCGCGCAGTCGGTGCTCGCCGCGCTCCGCGCCTCCCTCGAGGTCCAGGCCCGCCAGACCGCCGCCGCCGAGGCCCTTCGCGAGGACCTCCGCTTCCTCGTGGAGCGCGCCGAGAGCCTCGCCGACCGCCTCGAGGCCGGCGTCCGCCAGGGCCGCCCCCTCGCGCCGGTCCCGGGCGTCGTCGCCGCGCCCTCCGAGGAAGCGCCGCGCAGCCAGGCCGAGCGCGACCTCCTTCAGGCGCTGAGGATGGCCCGTTGAGCCCTCTTCCCACCCTCCGGCGCCGCCTGGGCGCGGGGCTGGTCGGCCGCAAGCCGCGCCTCCTCCCCGTGATCCTCGCCACCTGCGCCGGCCTCGCGCTGGTGAAGGCGCAGGCCCTCATCCGCGCGGTCCCCGACGGCGGCGCGATCGTCTCCGGCGCCGCGGCCTCCACCCCGGCCCCGCCGCCCCCCGCCGCGCCCGCGCCGGCCGCCGCCCCCGCGCCCCCGCCGCCGCCCGACCCGGTCGACCAGGCGGAGCGCGCGCTGCTCGGCCGCCTGCGCGAGCGCCGCGCCGAGATCGAGGCGCGCGAGGCCGCCTTCGCCGCCCGCGAATCCGTCCTCGCCGCGGCCGAGCGCCGCCTGACCGCGCGCCTCGAGGAGATGGCCGCCCTGCAGTCCCGCCTTGAGGCCCTCGAGCGCGGCCGCGGCGAGCGCGAGGAGGCCGGCTGGCGCGGGCTGGTCAAGACCTACGAGGCGATGCGCCCGCGCGACGCCGCCACCGTATTCGACGACCTGGAGATGCCCGTGCTCGTCCAGATCGTGAACCGCATGCGGGAGGCGAAGGCCGCCCCCGTGATCGGCGCCATGCGGCCCGATCGGGCAAGAAGCCTGACCGCGGAGCTGGCCCGGCTCCGCGCCGCGACAAATCGTACGGACTGAAAGGAGAGCCATTACGATGGACAAGAACACCAACGTGCTCATCGTCGACGACTACAAGACGATGCTGCGCATCATCCGAAACCTCCTGAAGCAGCTCGACTTCAACAACGTCGAGGAGGCGACCGACGGCCAGGAGGCGCTCTCCAAGCTGCGCGCCGGCAACTTCGGCCTCATCATCTCCGACTGGAACATGGAGCCGATGACCGGCCTCGACCTCCTGAAGGAGGTGCGCGCCGACGCCCGCCTGAAGCCGATCCCCTTCATCATGATCACGGCCGAGAGCAAGACCGAGAACGTCGTCGCCGCGCGGGCCGCCGGCGTCTCGAACTACATCGTCAAGCCCTTCAACGCCGAGACGCTCCGCGAGAAGATCGAGAAGGTGATGGCCCATGCTTAAGGTGGACCGAGCCCAGATCGCCCTGAACGTCATGTCCGGCCTCAACAAGACCGAAGCGACCCTCCTGCAGGAGCTGGAAGCCCTCGGCCGCCTCGTCTCCGCCGCCAAGGAGGAGATCGCGGCGATGCGCGTGGAGAACGTGGACGCCACGCACCTCCCCGCCGCCACCGACGAGCTGGACGAGGTGGTCAAGAGCACCGCCAACGCCGCCAACGAGATCCTCGACGTCTGCGAGACGCTCGAGAACCTCCAGCCGACCCTCGCCCCGGAGGCCGCCGACACCGTCGCCGTCTGCGTCACCCGCATCTACGAGGCCTGCGCCTTCCAGGACATCACCGGCCAGCGCATCGGCAAGGTGGTGAACGCGCTGAAGCAGATCGAGCAGCGCGTGCGCGAGACCACGGGCCGCTACGCCCCGGCCGCCTCGCTCCCGGCCCGCAGCGCCCCCGCCCGCACGGAGGGCGAGCGCCTGGCCAACGGCCCCCAGCCCGTCGCCGCCGCCTCCTCCCAGGCGGAGATCGACGCGCTGCTGGCGAGCTTCGACTGATGCGCGGCGCGGCGGCCGGCCTCGCGCTCCTCCTCCTCGCCTCGCCCGCCCTGGCGGAGCGCGTGGGGGTGCGCCTGAGCGACCAGCCCGGCCACGGCCGGGTGGTGCTGGACCTCGCCGCGCCGACCATCCCCTACCAGATCGAGGAATGGCCGAGGGGCACCTTCGTGCGCCTCGGCCCCGACCACGCGCTCGACCTGCCCGCCGGCCGCCGGCTGCCCCGCAACCTCCGGGGCCTCGAGGCCAACGCGGACGGCCTGCTGCTCACCCTCCGCCCCGGCTCCCACCTCCGCGCCCAGCGCAGCGGCAACCGCCTCGTCCTCGACCTGATGGACGGCCCCGCGCCCTCGGCGACCCGCGCGACCGCGCGCCCGGCCGCCGCCCCGCCGCCCGCGGTGGAGGCCGCCGCGCCCGCGCCGCCCGCCACCCCCGTCGCCCAGCCCTTCGCACCCGCCCCGGTGCCCGAGCCGGCGCCCGCCGCGCCCGTCGCCGTCCCCCCGCCCGCGCCCACCGGCACGCCGCTCCGCGTGGCGGCGGACGGCGGCGCCCGCGCCCTGGTCCTGCCCCTGCCGGCCGAGACCGGCCTCGCCATCCTCCGCCGCGGCGACACACTCCTGCTCGTGCTCGACCAGCCGCACGAGCTCGACACGGCCGCCCTCCGCAACGACCCCGTCTTCGCCGGCCTGACCGTCGAGACCCAGCCCGAGGCGACCATCCTCCGCCTCCCGCTCGCCGCGCCCGGCGCCCTCCGCGCGCGCCGCGACGGCGGCCGCTGGATCCTCACCCCCGTCCCGGCGCCGGAGCGCGAGCGCTCCATCCTCGCGGAAGCCGAGGGCGGCCGCCTCGTGATGCGCGTCGCCGCCCCCGGCCGCCCGGTGCCCGTCGCCGACCCGGAGACCGGCCTTCCCCTCCTCCTCGGCACCGTCCGCGAGCCTGGCCAGGCCGTCGGCACGGCGCGCAGCCTCGCCCAGCTCGACATCCTCCCCACCCAGCTCGGCGTCGCGGCCCTCGCCCGCGCCGACACGGCCGCCCTTCGCCGCGCGGGCGACCGCTTCCTCCTCTCCGGCGTCACCGGCGTCGCGACCCTTCCCGACGCGACGGAAGCCGCCTCCATGTCGCGCCTGATGGAGCTCCCCGCCCTGGACCCGGGCGCCGCGCAGGAGCGCCTGCGCGCCCAGACCGGCAGCCTGGCCAACGCGCCCCCGCTTGCCCGCCTGCCCATTCGCCGCGCGGCGGCCGAGGGGATGCTCGCCCTCGGCATGGCCCACGAGGCCCAGGCGATGATGCGACTCTCCTTCCAGGAGGATTCGCGCGCCCCCACCGACCCCCAGGCGCTCCTCGTCCACGGCGCCGCCGCCCTCCTCGCGAACCGCCCGGCCGAGGCCCAGGGCCTCCTCGCCCCCAGCCTGCCCGCCAGCGACGAGCTCACCCTCTGGCGCGCGGTGCTCGCCACCATGAAAGGCGAGCCCGACGCGGCCCCCGGCTTCGCGGCGACGCTCCCCCTCGTCCTCACCTACCCCGAGCCGGTCCGCGCCCGCCTCCTCCCCATGGCCGCCGAGGCCCTGCTCGAGGGCGGCGACCTCGTCTCCGCCCGCCGCCTCCTCCGCGCGGCCGGCGAGCGCCCCGACCTCGCCTACGCCCGCGCCCGCCTCGCCGAGGCGGAGGGCCGCCAGGCCGAGGCCCTCGCCCTCTACGCCGCGGTGGGGGAGGGGAGGGACCGCCTCGCCCGCGCCCGGGCCATCCGCCGCTCCGTGGAGCTCCGCCTCGCCGCCGGCGCCCTCGACCCCGCCCGCGCCGCCGCCGCGCTCGAGGCCGGCCTCTTCGCCTGGCGCGGCGACGGCGAGGAGTTCGGCACGCGCCTCCGCATCGCCAGCCTCCGCCAGGCCGCCGGCGACAACCGCGCCGCGCTCGACCTCCTGCGCGAGACCGGCGAGGCCTTCCCCGAACGCGCCGAGGCCCTCCGCGCCGCGCAGGAGACCGCGCTCCTCCAGGCCCTGGCCACCGAGCAGCCGACGATCGCCGTCGCCCTCTTCGAGGCCAACGAGTCCCTCATCCCCCGCGATTCCCGCGCGACCGAGGCCCTCTCCGGCCTGGCCGAGCGCCTCGCCGCCATGGACCTGCCCGAGCGCGGCGCGGCGCTCGCCCAGCGCGCCTACGACCGCGCGCCCGCCGCCCAGCGCCCGGCGCTGGCCACCCAGCTCGCCGCGCTCCGCTTCGCCGCCGGCGACGCGCCGGGCACCCTGGCCGCGCTCGAGACGATGCCCGGCCGGCCCGACGAGGCGGTCGCGCGCGGCCTGCTCGCCGCCCGGGCGAAGGGCCGCCTGGGGGACGCGGAAGGCGCCGCGGCCATCCTCCGCGGCCTCGGCACGCCCGGCCTGCCCGCCCTGGCGGCCCTCCTGGCCGAGCGGCAGGACTGGGCCAGCGCCGCCGACGCCGCGGCCGCCCTCGCTGCCGCCCGGCCCGAGGACCCCTCCACCCCACGCGAGGTCCTCCGCGCCGCCGCCTTCGCCACCCTCGCGCGCGACGCCGCGCGCCTCGCCGCGCTCCGCCAGCAATGGGGCGCGCAGCTCGGCACCGGGCCGCTCGCCGAGGCCTTCCGCCTGCTCACCACCGACCCCGTGCAAGGGCTGGCCGACCTCCCCCGCCTCACCCGCGAACTGGACCTTTTCCGGGGAATTCCCGCAGGGCTGGAGGCCTTCCGGACCGCGGCCGCAGTTTCGCGCTGAGCTGCGCGCCGGACGCGGGGGGGCGCCGCGTTTTTTTCGGCCGGAAAAATCGTAATTTCGCTTGCGTGGGGGGGCACCGTGCCTCATATGCGCCCCCCGTTGACCTGATCGAATTCCCGATCGCCCTGGTCATCGCCGGTCGAGGATTGGGGGGCCCGCTCATGGACACTCTTGTTGCTCCGCTGGGGATGGTTTCGGATTTCAGCCCGAGCGAAGCCCTGCAGACGGAAGAGACGAAGGATTACTTCGTCGAGAAGAACGGCATTCGCTTCGCCGGCACTCACCTGATCATCGATCTGTGGGGGGCGACGAATCTCGACGACCCCGCGCATATCGACGAGATCCTGCGCGACGCCGCGATCGAGACGGGGGCCACGATCCTGCACGGCCACTTCCACCACTTCCAGCCCAACGGCGGGGTGAGCGGCGTGCTGGTGCTGGCCGAGAGCCACGTCTCGATCCACACCTGGCCCGAGAAGGCCTACGCCGCGCTCGACATCTTCGTCTGCGGCGCCTGCGACCCCTACCTGGCGATCCCCGTGCTCAAGCGCGGCTTCCTGCCGGAGCGGGTGCAGCTGGCGGAACACCGCCGCGGCATGCAGGCCTGACACCTGGCCACAACCTGACCTGACCGGGGGCGGATCCCAGGGTCCGCCCCTTCTTCTTGTCCGGAGCGCGCGAATGACGACCGACATCTGGGTGAACGAGACCCTCTACGCCGGTTGGGGCCAGCGCTTCCGCGTCGTGCGCGAGCTCGCCCGGGCGCGCTCCGACTTCCAGGACATCCTCATCTTCGAGTCCGAGACGCACGGCCGGGTCATGCTGCTCGACGGCGCCGTGCAGATCACCGAGATGGACGAGTTCGTCTACCAGGAGATGCTCGCCCACGTGCCGCTGCTCGCCCACGGCGACGCCCGGCGCGTCCTCATCATCGGCGCCGGCGACGGCGGCGTGCTCCGGCGCGTCCTCCAGCACCGCAACATCGAGCGCGCGGTGATGGTGGAGATCGACGGCGAGGTCATCCGCCTCGCCAAGGAGTTCCTGCCGGCCATCGCCGGAGACGCGTGGAACGACCCCCGCGCCGAGGTGCTGGTGGCCGACGGCATCGACTACGTCCGCCGCGCCGAGGCCGGCTCCTTCGACGTCGTCATCGTCGACAGCACGGACCCGATCGGCGTCGGCGAGGCCCTCTTCACCGACGAGTTCTACGCCAACGCCGCCCGTCTCCTGACGGACCGCGGCGTGGTCGTGAACCAGTGCGGCGTCCCCGCCATGCAGGCCGAGGAGCTGGCCGAGACCTCCCTCCGCCGCGCCAAGTCCTTCCCCGACATCGCCGCCTACGTTGCCGCCGTGCCCACCTATGTCGGCGGCCTCATGACCCTCGGCTGGTCCGGGAAGGATCCCGCCCTGCGCGCCGTCCCCACGGAAGAAATCCGGCGACGCGCGGAACGCGCCGGCATTCTCGGCACCACCGGCTACTGGACGCCGGAAATCCACGCGGGCGCCTTCAACCTGCCGCCCTACATCGCGAAGCACCTTCCGCCGCGCGGCTGATCCGGGGAGAATCCCGCCCCCCGCCGCCTACTGCCCGGCGAAGCCCTGCACGAGGCTCGCCGACACCAGCCGCCACCCGTCGACCATCACGAAGAAGATGATCTTGAACGGCAGCGCCACGACGCTCGGCGGCAGCATCATCATGCCCAGCGACATCAGCAGCGACGCCGCGACGAGGTCGATGACGAGGAACGGCAGGAACATGAGGAAGCCGATCTCGAAGCCCCGCTTCAGCTCGCTGACCATGAAGGCTGGCACGAGCGCCCGCCAGGGCGTCGCCTCCGGGCTCTCCGGGGCCGGCAGCCGCGCCAGGTCGAGGAACAGCGCGAGGTCCGAGTCCCGCGCGTTCGCCGCCATGAACTTCCGGAACGGATCCGCCGAGGCCGCGAGCCCATCCAGCTCAGCCATCTGCCCCGCGATCATCGGCTGCAGCCCCTGCGCCCAGGAGGCCTCGATCACGGGCTGCATGACGAAGAAGGTGAGGAACAGCGCGAGCCCGATGAGAACGGGGTTCGGCGGGATGCCCTGCGCGCCGATCGCGCTGCGCAGCAGCGACAGCACGATGACGATCCGCGCGAAGGCCGTCGCCATGACCAGCAGGGAAGGGGCCAGCGACAGCAGCCCGATGAGCGCCGTCAGCTGAACCAGCCGCGCCGTGCTGCCCGAGCCGGAGGCGCCGAGGTCGAGCGACACCGACTGCGCGAGCGCCACGCCGGGCAGCAGCAGGAAGCCGGCCGTCAGAGCCAGCCGACGAAGACGTCCTGCGGCCCGCCCGTGAGCACCAGCGCCTCGCGCCCGTCCACGCGCAGGATCACCGCCCGCCGCCGCGTGTCGAGCGGCGTCGCCTCCACCACCCGCACCCGGCGCGGCCCCGATGCCGCCAGCCCGCCCCGCCGCGCCAGCCGGGCCACCAGCCAGAGCAGCCCCAGCACGACCGCCAGCGCGCCCGCGACGGTCACCCACTGCCCCATGGCGTCGTTCATGCGCCCCCCCCCGGCCCGCGGCGCTCATCGCGCGCTAAGCCGGCCATGCAGCCCGTCCACCTGCTTGAGAAGGTCCGCGAGGGCGGGGAGCGCGATGCGCCCCTCCTCCGGCGGCAGGGCGGCGGCGGCGGAGCAGATCGTCTCCACCTCCTTGTCCAGTCCCTGAAGGTCGAGGCTTCTCCCGGTCAGGAGAAGGACCTCGGCAAGGCTCAGCACGCCGTGCAACTCGTCGACGGCGGCGAGAACGGCTTTTTGCGGCGTGCTCGTCATGCCCCCAGTCTGGCACCGCGAACCCTTCCGCTTCGTTAACGCCGCCCCGCGTCCCGTTAAGGAAGCGTCAGGGAAGCCGGCGGATAATGCCGGGCATGGACCGAATCAGCCCTCTCGCGGCGGCCGCCCGAAGCCCGATCGACCTCGCCGAGGCCCGCCTCCGCTGGCTCGACCGCCGGCAGGAGGTGCTGGCCCGCAACATCTCGAACGCGGACACGCCCAACTACCGCGCCCGCGACCTGACGCCCTTCGCGGCCCACCTCGCCCGCGCCGGCGCGGCGGACGGCCTGGCGCGCACCGACCCGCGCCACCTCGCCAGCAGCGGCGCCACCGCCGGCACCCGCCCCGACCCCGCGGCCGAGGTCTCGCCCGACGGCAACGCCGTCTCCCTCGACGAGCAGGCGCTCAAGGTCGCCGACACCGATACCGCCCACGCCCTCGCCATGGGCCTGCACCGGCGATGGATGGGCATGTTCCGCACGGCCCTCGGCCGCAACGGCTAGCCAGGAAGGGGATCAACGGCATGGACATGGACCGGGCGCTCCGCATCTCCGCCGCCGGCATGGCGGCGCAGTCCGCGCGCCTCCGCGTGGTCGCGGAGAACCTCGCCAACCGCGACAGCACGGGGGAGACGCCGGGCGCCGACCCGTACCGGCGCCGCACCGTCAGCTTCGCCAACCGCCTCGACCGCGCGACGGGCACGCAGACCGTGAACGTCGCCCGCATCGGCCAGGCGCAGGGCGAGTTCCCCAAGCGCTTCGACCCCTCGCACCCCGCCGCCGACGCCCAGGGCTACGTGAAGACCCCGAACGTCGACAGCCTCATCGAAGTCATGGACATGCGCGAGGCCCAGCGCTCCTACAGCGCGAACCTCTCCGTGCTCGAGGCCACGCGCGGCATGCTCACCCGCACGATCGAGTCGCTGCGCTGATGCCCGCGCCCATCGGCGCCGCGGCCGCGGTCGCCGCCTACCGCGGCGCGGCCGCGACCCCCGCCGCGGGCGGCGGGGAAGGCTTCGGCGGCGTCCTCCAGCGCGCGATCGAGGGCGCGGTCGACGCCGGCCGCAAGGCCGACGCCGCCAGCGCCGGCGCCCTCACCGGCCAGGTCGGCGTCACCGAGACGGTCCTCGCCGTCACGCGGGCCGAGATGGCCCTGCAAACCGCCGTCGCCGTCCGCGACCGCGTGGTCTCCGCGTACCAGGAAGTCATGCGGATGCCGATCTAGCCCGCATCCCGACGCACAAGGCCAGGAGGGCCGGATGGAAGTCGAACTCGTCGCGCAGTCCATGCGCGACGCGCTGTGGATCTGCCTGCAGATGGGCGCGCCGCTGCTGATTGCGCTGCTCGTCGTGGGCCTCGCCGTCTCGGTCGTCCAGGCCCTGACCCAGATCCAGGAGGCCTCGCTCGCCTTCCTGCCTAAGCTCGCCGTCGCCGGCGGCGGCATGCTCCTCCTCGGCCCCTTCATGGTGGAGGTCCTGCGCGCCTGGACCGTCACCCTCTTCGACCGGATGGTCGCGCTCGGCGGCATGCCGTGAGCGAGGCTGCCTTCCTCGAGGCCCTGCCGGCGCTCGCCTTCCAGGCCGTGCTTCTCCTGTCGCGCCTCGGCGCCGCCGCGATGATCCTTCCGGGTCTGGGGGAGGGGGACGTCCCCGCCTCGGTGCGCCTCGCCGTCGCCCTCGCCCTCGTGCCCCTGCTGCTCCCGGTCCTCGCGCCCGGCCTCCCCGCCGCCCCCGATTCCGCCGCCGAGACCGTCCGCCTGCTCTCGCTGGAGGTCGCGACGGGCCTCTGGATCGGCGGCCTCGCGCGGCTGGTGGCGCTCGCCCTCTCCGTCGCCCTCCAGATGGGCGCCACCCTGCTCGGGCTCGCGGCCATCCTCGTGCCGGACCCGGCGCTGGGCGGCGGCGCCTCGGCACTCGGCCGCCTCGGCACGCTCGCCGCCGCGGTGCTGGTCCTCTCCAGCGGCCTGCACGCGCTGCCGCTGCGCGCGCTCGCCGATTCCTACGCGCTCCTCCCCCCCGGCTCCCCCTGGCCCGCCGCCGAGGCCGCGGGCGAGATCGCGGAAGCCGGGGCGGCCATGCTCTCCCTCGCCCTCCGCCTCGCCGGCCCCTTCGTCCTCGCGGCCGTCACGATCAACCTCGCCATGGCCCTCGTCGCGCGCGTGGCGCCCGCCGTGCAGGTCTTCTTCGTCGCGGCGCCCGGGCAGATCCTCGCCGGGCTGGCCCTGCTCGCCCTCGTCGGCCCCGCCCTCCTCGCCAGCTTCCACGAGGCGCTGCAGGCCGGCTGGTCCAACCTCCCGGGCCTCCGGTAGCCCATGGCCGAGGAAGAGGGCGATGCCGAGGACCGCCAGGAGGCCGCCAGTTCCCGGCGCCTCGAGAAGGCGCGCGAGGAAGGCCAGGTCCCCAACTCGCACGAGGCCTCCGGCTTCGCTGCCCTCCTTTTCGCCGTCCTCGCCGCCTGCATGGCGCTGCCCTCCATGGGGCGGGACCTCCTCCGCGCCCTCCGCGGCATCCTGGAACGCGGCCACGAGCTGACCGCCCGCCAGGCGCTCGACGTGCTCGCCCCCTCGGCCCTCGTCCTCCTGCCGGTCCTCGCCGCCGCCGCCCTGGGCGCGGTCGCGACGACCCTCCTCCAGACCCGCGGCCTGGTCTCCGCCAAGGGCCTCGCCCCGCAGCTCTCGCGCCTCTCGCCGCTCGCCGGCCTCAAGCGCCTCCTCGGCGCCGAGCAGTTGCTCCAGTTCCTCAAGACCGTGCTCAAGATGGCCCTCGTCGGCGCCGCCATCTGGCACGCGGGCGCCGCGCCCGAACTGCTGGAGGCGGTGATCCACCAGCCTGCCTCGGCCCTGCTCGGCATCGTCTCGGACCAGGGGCTCCGCCTCGTCGCGGCCACCCTCGCCGCCTTCGGGCTGCTCGCCGGGGCGGACGTCTTCCTCGCCCATTTCCGCCACCACCGCCGCCTGCGGATGAGCCGCCAGGACATGAAGGAGGAGGCGAAGGACAGCGAGGGCGACCCGCACGTCAAGGCGAAGCAGAAGGCCATTCGGCAGCAGCGCTCGCGCCAGCGCATGCTCGCCGCCGTCCCGCGCGCGGCCGTCGTCATCACGAACCCGACCCACTACGCCGTCGCCCTCGGCTACGAGGAAGGCTCCTCCGCCGCCCCCACCATCCTCGCCAAGGGCGCCGACGAGGTGGCCGCCCGCATCCGCGAGAAGGCGCGCGAGGCCGGCGTCCCCCTCGTCTCCAACCCGCCGCTCGCCCGCGCCCTCTTCAAGCTCCCCGTCGAGACCGAGATCCCGGCCGAGCACTACCAGGCCGTCGCCGAGATCATCGCCTTCGTCTGGCGCGCCCGCAGCCGCCCACCCGCCTGAGCTTGCGCGTTGATCGCCCTGTGCAAGCGGAAACGGCCCTGACGGCCTTCGCCAACGGGAGCCGGAATGGATCGGTTTCCCGCCGCATGCCGTCCCGCACCGCGTCTCGGGGCGGCGAGAAAGGGCAGCACCCCCCAAGCATGATCCACGACCGCCGCACCGGTCGCACGACGCGAACAAGAAAGCGAAGCGCCCGCCCGGCACCCCTCAGACCCGGGACGCCCCGCCCGTCACGCCGGCCCCCCCGATGCACCACCGGCCCGACCACCGCGCGCAACGCTCGCGCCACACCCGCCAAGGCAGGGAAGCGCGCCTTGCACCCCCGCCACCCCCACCCCGCAAAACCCGCGCGCGCTCACCCCCCCTCATCGCCCACCCCTCACGCCAACGCCTCGCCATAGGAAGAGCCCGGCGGAACCCTCCGACCCGCTCCCCCGCGGTGCCGCGCCAGCAGGCGCCGGATGGTGCCGCCCAGCACCTGCGCCTCCGCGGCCGGCGGCAGACCCAGCAGCTTCACCTTGTGCAGCTCGAGCCCGGGGTGCAGCCAGGGCCCGTCGGACCCGAAGATCACCTTGCCCGGCCCCGCGCGCCGGATCGCCTGCACCACGTAGTCGAAGCGCCGCACACCCGAGGTGTCGGCGTAGACGTTCGGGTGCCGCGCGATCTGGTCCACCACCCGCTGCTGCGCGCGCCAGTCGTCCACGAAGCTGCCGAGATGCGGCACGATGAAGTCCACGTCCGGGTACTGCGGGGCGATCATGTCCATCACCTCCGCCCGCCCGACGACGTCGAACAGCACGGGGATGCGGAAGGCGCGCGCCGCCTCGCAGGCCTCGCGCGTCAGCATCGCCTCGTAGCCGTGCACCTTGATGCCGCGGAAGCCGTGCTCGCGCACCGCCTCGGCCACCATGTCGCCGATTCGCCCCTTGTCGCGCCGGCAGTGCACGAAGGCGAAGCCGATCAGCCGCGGCGCGTGGCGGCGGACGATGCCGGCGAGCCGCGCGTTGGCCACGCGGTAGTCGCTGTCGAAGGCCGGGAACACCACCGTGCGCGCGATCCCCGCCGCCCGCGCGCGCCGCAGGTAGTCCTCCAGCGGCGCGTCGGTGTTCCAGGGATCGGTCAGGCCGTCCGCCGGGCCGGCGTGGCAGTGCGCGTCGACCACCCCGCCCGCGCCCATGCCTGCCCCCGGCCCCGCGCCCGGCCCGGACCAGGAGCCCGGCCCGCGCGGCGCCCCGTCCAGCGGCACGGCGCGCTACCCCGCCAGCAGGGCGCGCGGGCCGCGCGGGCCGCCCGTGCCGCGCACCGCGTCCGGCACCGCGACGGCGACCCCCACCGTCTGCGCGCTCGCCAGCCACTCCTCCGCGGCCTCGGCGATGTCCTGCGCCAGCGCCTCAAACTGCGCGCGCGTCGCGGTCAGGATGAAGGGCTGGGACAGCCAGCGCAGGATGTCCCGCCCCGCCACCGCCATGCGGCTCCGCGGCGAGACGTTGATCGCCTCCTTGTGGTAGCGACGCATCACGTCCTCCACCACGTCCCAGGCATTCTCGGCGCCGAACAGGGCGCGCACGTCCTCGGCCTGGAGGATCTCGAAGGCCTCCTCCAGCAGCTGCAAGGTCTCCACGCGCAGCACGCTCAGATGCCCGTAGGAGAAGTTCTTGACGTTGTAGCGCAGGTCCAGCCCCGCGCGACGGACGGTGGCGATGCTCCCGAAGCTCGGGTCGTTGGCGCGGTCGCGCACGACCTCGGAGATGCGCTTGTCGCGGAAGAACCGCGCGACCTCGGCGACGAAGGCGTTGAACAGCCCGTGGAACTCCGTGTTCGGGCTCGCCCAGCGGGCGGGGGGCACGGTCGCGCCCGGCGCCATCCCGTGCACCGGCGCGCGGTAGCCGAAGGCGCGCAGATAGGCCTGCAGCCGCTCCTGCTGGGTGTAGCGCAGCACCTGCTTGCGGTCGAACTGGTACAGCCGGTAGGCGCCCGGCCCGTCCGAGAGCCGCACCACGCCGCCCTTGAACAGCTCCTGCAGCGTCATCACCGCGCGGAAGGTGCCCGCCATCTCCCCGGCCTGGTGGACGTAGTAGAAGTCCGCCATGGCGCTGCCGCGCTCGGCCGTCATCTGCTCGTCATAGGGCTTCACGGAGGGCGTGACCCGCGCCTGGCCGAGGTCGGTCCCGGCGTCCGGCCCGATGCCGATCAGCCCGGCCAGCCCGTTGTCGGGCGGCGCCGCCGCGTCCGCCTCCGCCTCCAGCGCGCCGAGCATGGAGTTGACCATGCCGTTCAGCACATCCGCGAGCTGCGGGTTCGCCACCAGCACGGAGGCGTTCTCGTCGATCAGCTTCTGGCGGAAGGCCGCGATCTGCCGTTGGGAGAGCTGGTACTTCCTCTCCGTCAGGAACTGCTGCTTGCCGTTCTGTAGGGGCATGGCCCTGGTCTCCGGGGCTTCTGTTGCAGGGACCGCCCGGCTCAGGGCGTCGTGCCGCCGGCGGGCGGCTCGGAGGAGGAGGAGGCGACCCGCGGGTCAGGATGGCCGTTGCCCGCGCCGGGCGGCGGCCGCCCACCCGCCTTGCCGCGGGCCGGCACGACCGGCCGGGCCGAGGCAGCCGCCCGGGCCGCCGCGCCTCCCGGCGGCGGCGCGCCGTGCCGCTGGCCCGGCGCCGCCCGCCCCGTGCCCGCGCCGCTCCCCTTGTCCTCGATCCCCTGCGCCAGCTCCGCGACGGCCGCCACGTGCTCGCCCAGCTCCTGCAGGGCCGCCGCGATCCGCCCGCCGCCGGGCAGGCCGGCCACCCGGCGCCGCAGCGCGTCCAGCGTCTCGGCCAGCCTCTCCGCCTCCGCCCGCACCAGCCCGATGCTGATCCGGCGCCCCTCGGCCATGGCCTGGGTCCAGCCCGCGGCGGCGGATTCACACCAGCGCAGCAGCAGCTCGGCGTTCATCGTCTTGCTGCTGTTCAACGTGATCAGCAGCCGGTCCGCCTCGTCGATCCGCAGCGCGTCGAACTCCGTCCGCGCCTGCGCGACGGAAGGGGCGATGGCGCGCACGGTCCAGGTGAGCCGCGCGAAGAGCGTACCGACGCCGCCCAGCACGTTGTCCACGTAGCGGTGGCGCAGGTCCTGGGTGAGCTGGTCCGTCTGGGACTGCAGCATCCGCATCGTCTCCCCCACGCCCTCCTTCTCCAGCAGCGCCAGGTCCAGCCGGTCGGGGTCGAAGGCCTCGGAGAGCCCCAGCGCCCGCTCCAGCGCCCCGCGAAGCTTGCCCAGGTGCGCGGCGCCGAGCTCGATGCGGTCGGGCGCCCCGCCGCCCTCGCGGCCGTACTCCTCCACCACCATGTCCAAGGTGCGCCGGTACGCGGCCACCAGGCTCTCGATCGCCTCCTCGTCCGGGTCGGTCACCACCGGCTCCAGCCGGTCCAGCAGGGCGTTGATGCCCTGGCGGAGGTCCTGCGCCTGCTGCACGAAGACGGCCTGGGCGCCCGCCACCAGCGCCCCCGCCGGCCCCTCCACCGGCTGCGCGCCGAGCGGGCGGTAGCCGATCGCGCTCTCCCCCCGCTCCGTCGTCTCCGGGAACACCTCGGCCAGCCGCGCCAGCGCGCGCCGCGGATCGCCGCCCGCCGAGAGGCCCAGCACCCGCGCCATACTCTGCTGCGCCAGCCGCGCGAGGTCGAGCGAGCCACCCGCCGCCAGCAGCCCGCCCGTGCCGGCTGGCGTGGAGGCGATGTAGGCCATGGTCTCGAGCGCGGCGGCGGAGCGCTCGTCCCACCCGAGGGGGGCCGGCGCCGGCGCGCCGCTGGTGTTACTCGACATGGGGCTGCCCTCCTGATGATGATCCCGGCGCCGGCGAAGCGGGCGCCCCCGTATCCCGCCCGGACGGACCGCGCCCGGGTGGCCGTGTTCCCGGCGGGCCCCGCCCCGCCGCCCGGGGCCGCCGCGCGCCCCGCGGCTCGGCCGCGGCCGCGAGGGCGAGCTCCGCCCATTCCTCCCAGGCCCCCGCGAGGCGGTCCTCCAGCCGCGCGAGCGGCTCGCGGCAGCGCCCCAGCGCCTCGGCCACGCTGCGCGCCCAGGGACCCCAGTCCCGCCCCTCCTCGCTGCCCGCCAGCGCCTGCAGCGCGGCGTGCGCCTCGGGCGAGGCCAGGCCGTGCAGGCGCCGCGACAGGCCCCGCACGCCCCGCTGCAGCGCGACCAGCGCCGCCGCGGTCCCGCCGAGGTCGAGCGCCGCGCCCAGCCCCGCCGCCGCCTCCCCGCGAAGCGCCGCCGCCTCGGCCTCCTCCGCCAGGGCGAGCATCTCCGTCGCCCCGTCCTCGTAGCGCCCCGCCAGCACGTGCTCCCCGCCCTGGGGCCGCGCGTGCAGCACCGCCCAGTGCAGGCGCTCCCCCGCGCAGGCGCGGAGCTCCTCCAGCGCCTGCAGCACGGCCTCGAAGGCGCCCGCGAGCGTCATCGGCCTATCTCCGGACCAGCGCGCGGTAGAAGTTGCCCGCGATGGTGCCGGGCGCCGCCCAGCGCCGGTCGAGCGCATGCCGCGCGGCGCCGACAAGGAAGACCGCGGGCACGATGCCGGGGTCGCGGCTCTCCGCCAGGCGCCGCGCCGCCTCCTCCACCAGCCCCTGGTCGCGCGCCTCGAAGCGCACGGAGCCCGCGAGGCTCCGCCCGCCGAGCTGCGGGAAGGGCTGGAAGGCGATCGCGTCCACCGCCGCCTCGCAGGCCCGGGGAAAGCTCTCCAGCAGCGCGCGCGGGATCGCGCCGGGCGGCGGCGGCGGGTAGAGCCGCTCCCAGGCCTGCCGGAACCCGCGCGCGCGCTCCTCGAAGCCCATCCGGCGCAGGAGCTCGATGTTGATGGGGATGCGCAGCCAGGGCGTCGGGTGCACGCCGGCGGGGTCGAAGCGCTGCGTGCTGCGGGCCGAGCGCGCGGTGACGTCCATCAGCGAGGCCACGATCTCCGGCCCCCCCAGCAGCACCGCGACGAGGTCCGCCCAGGTCTCCTGGTGCCAGCGCGCCCAGACCCGCGCGACGGCCGGGGAGATCCCCGCCTCGAGCAGCCGCCGCGCGATCGCCAGCGGCACGGCCTGCCACAGCCCGAGGTCGGACTGCAGGTTGTGCCCGCTCTCGTGCAGCACGGCGCCGAGCGTCCAGGGATTGACCAGCCGGTGGTGCGGAAGCTGGATCAGCGGGAAGGGATTGGGCCGCCGCCCCAGCTTCGCCATGGCGATGCCGCGCCGCCAGGTCGCCGGGCCAAGACCCGTCTCCATGTAGCAGAACGGCGCGGGGGAGGGGACGGGCTTCGCGCGCCCAATCCCCGTGTAGACGTACTGGTAGCAGTCCAGCGCGATGCGGTCGCAGGCGAGCAGCATGGGCCCGAAGCGCGACTGCCGCTGCCCGAACAGCGCGAGGTAGAACCCCCAGATGTCCTCGGCGCGCCGCACCCAGTTCAGCATCGCCTCGCGCGAGGCGAGCAGCCGGGCCAGCGCGGCGCGGTCCGGCGCCGGGGCGGCGGCCGCGCGCGCGATCTCGCGCGACATCGCGAGCACGTTGCGGCGGAGATCGCCGGTCAGGGCGTTGGCGGCCTCCAGGTGCCCGTCGCTCGGCGCCGCCGGCCCGCTGCCGAACTCGTCCCGCAGAAAGGGCCGCAGCGCCGCGGCGTGGCGCAGCGCGGTCGGGGACTGCAGGCGGATCCAGCGCGCGAGCTGGTCCGCCTCGCCCGCCCGCCCGTCCGCGCCGCCCGGCGGGACGGCCGCCTCTCGGTCGATGGTGGCGGCGAGGCTCGGCATGGCTCCTGCCCAGGGCAAGGCGTTGGGGGGCGCTACGTTGAGGAGGGGCGCTCAGTAGCCGCGCCGCATCGTCACGCGCGGGCGCCGGCCGCTGCGGACGAGGATGCTGATCGCGATGTCCGGCTTGCTGAACACGCGGTAGGTCTGCCCGGCCATGATCCGCACCGCGCGCTGCGGCGGCATCGGCTGGCCCATGCCGGCCCCGCGCGCCATCGCCTGCGCCGTGCGCGTCAGCACGTAGGGCAGCACGCGCACCAGAGGGCGCGTGGCCGGGTTGCGCCGCATCGCCCCCGCCAGCCGCCCCGCCGCCATCGCCAGCGCGGGCGTCGCGCGGCGGAGCGCCGGGGCGCCCGCGCGGGCGAGCCGCGTGGCCAGCGGCACCAGGCTTCCCGCCAGCGCCTCGGCCGCCACCCCGTTATGGGCCGCCGCGGCCTCGTGCGCGATCTGCTCCATCAGCGCCATCTCGCCGCCCGCGCCGCCGAAGCCCATCTCGCCCTCCGGCTGCGACCCGCCCTCGCCGAACTCCCCGAACTCGCCGAGGCCCGCCATCTCCTGGCCGAACTCGGCCTCGCCGCTCCACTCCGGGGCGCCGCCGAACTCGTGGGTCATCTCGCCCGACATCTCGCCGTACATCGTCTCCGGGCTGAGCTCGCCTTCCTGCTCCCCGAACTCCCCGAACTCGCCATAGGCCTCGCCGCTCGCGCCCGAGCCCAGCTCGTGCAGCGCGGCCTCGAGCTGCTCCTGCTGCTCGCGCGTGAGGGAGCGCACGAGGTTCCCCGCGAGCGGCCCGGCGACGGCGCCCACGCCGGGGATCGCGCCCACCACCAGGCGCGCCGCCATCGGCGCCAGCGTCTTGAAGGCGCGCCGCAGGAAGCGGCCGAATTCCGGATCCGGCCGCTCGTGCAGCGGGCTGAACTCGCCCTGAAGCTCGTACATGGTCCCCGTGCTCATCACCGCCTCCGCTGGGTTCGATCGGGGCATGAAAGCGTGCCGCGGCGGGCCGGCGCGAGACGCACGTGCCGGGGAACACGCCCGCGTCTCGCCCAAGGGTGCTTCGCACGGATGAGCGACTAGGAACCGCCGCGTGACACAACGCACAGTTGCCGGCTCGGAAACCCTGTCATTGTTTCTTGCGGCCCCGGCGCGGGGCCAGGATGGTCCGGACCGGAAAGCACCCGGGCGGGTGGCGGCCGCGGGGCAAGGCCCCGCCGGGGAAGAACGAAGGAGGGAAAGCCATGGCGCAACCGCAGGGCACCATCGCCCTCCCCGCCGCGGAGGCGCCGGCGCCCGACCGGCCGGCCCGCTCCATCCTCGACACGATCGTGGAAGCGCTGGACAGCCTCGCCCTCTCGCCCGCCCCGGCGGCCGAGGAGGACGGGCAGGAGACGCTGGTGAGCTTCGACCTCGACGGCTTCCGCTACGCGCTGACGCGGCGGCGCCTGGCGGACGACGTGCGCCTCAGCCCGCGCGAGGCGGAGATCATCCGCCTCGTGGCCAACGGCCTGCCCAACAAGTGCATCGGCGCGATGCTCGACATCAGCGCCTGGACGGTGGCGACCCACCTGCGCCGCATCTTCGCCAAGCTCGGCGTCAACTCCCGCGCGGCGATGATCGCCCGCGCCGGGGGCGCCGCGGCCCAGGCCAGCCGGCCCCCCCTGCTGGAGCCCGAGGCGCGCTGGGCCGGCGCCCCCTACGCGCCGGGCAAGCCGGGCCTGCGCGGGCTGGCCCAGGGCCAGGCGGGCCGCGCCCCGGCCTGACCGGCACGCCCCGCCCGGCCGCCCCGCCCAAACCGCCCCTTTCGCCAAAACCCCGCCCCCGGCACCACCGGGCGGCCAGCACCGTGGCCGCCACGCCGCCCCCGGGACCCCGCCGGACACCCGCCCCGGACACCCGCCCCGGACACCCGCTGCCGGGCCAATCCACCCGCGCCGGGCCGTCCCGCCGCCCCCGCCGGTTCACGACCGGCCCGCAACCCGCCAGGATGGGGCCGTCCGCCACCCGACCCCGGGCAAGGCCGCGGCGCCCGGGCCTCCGGCGCCAGCCCGCGCCGCCCCGGGGCCACCTCGCAGGAGCCCCGCCATGAACCTGCCTCCCACGGTCAGCGACGCGGAGATCGAGGCGGCCGCCACCCTGCTGGCGACGACGCCCGACCTCGGCCTCTCCCTGCCGCCCGCGGAGCTCCAGCGCATCGCCCGCATCGCCCTCGCCGGCGCCGCCCAGGTGCGCCAGCCCCGCCTCGTTCGGTCCGACGGCGCCGCGTTCGGGATCGGCACCGCCTTCTCCACGGGCCGCGCCCTCTGGCGCTGCACCGACATCGGCACCCGCAGCGTCGCGGCCGTGCGGATCGACCGCGTCGTCACGCCCCGCCCCCTCGGCGAGGCCCAGACCTGGGCCACCGACGAGAGCGCGGCCGACCCCCGCAAGCTCTCGCGCTGGCTGAACGGCCCGCCCTACCAGCTCGCCGAGTTCCTCTTCGACGAGGGCGACCTCGAGGCCGTCCGCATCGTCCCGCGCGAGAAGGTGGCGGTCTGGGACCCGACCCCCTGACCCCTGAACCCCGGCCCCTGACGCCCGGCGACCCCGGGCCGCCCCGCCCGCCTCAGCGGGGCGGGGCCGCCCCTTCCAGCCGCGCCCGCGCGACCAGCCGCGCCGCGTCCTCGAGCAGCAGCAGCCGCTCGGCCACCGCCTCCGCCGCCGCCCGCTCCACCGCCGCGGCATAGCCCGCCCCGTCCGCGTAGCGCTCGGCCAGCGACGGGCGCGGGTCCCCCGCCGCCAGCCGCGCCTCCCGCGTCGGCGCCAGCGGCACCCTCGCGCCCTGCAGCGGGTAGAGGGCGCCCGCCCCGAAGCCCGCCGCCCGCGGGTTCCACCCGGTGAGGCTCGCGCGCGGCACCGCGAGCGGCAGCGCCCGCACCCCCGCCACCGCCATCCCGTCCCCGTCCAGCCGCGGCACGAAGACGGGGTAGCGCCCGATCTCGCGCGGCGGCACCGCGGCGTGGTCGGAGAGGGCCGCGGCCGTGTGGATCCCGGCATAGGGCAGGCCGGGAATGACCGCCGGCATCGCCGCCGCCGCCGGCACCAGCGTGCCGTGGGCGCGCATCGGCACCCGGCTCGCGGGCGGCTCCCGCCCCTCCGCCAGCCAGGCCTCCATCGCGGCCAGCAGCGCGCGCATCGGCGGCCCCGCGTGCATGGGGTTCCGCGGCAGCGCCATCGCCTCGATCGCCGCGCCGCCTCCGTCCGCCTCCCCGGGCTCGGCGAAGTGCGGCGTCCCCGCCATCATGTAGGCGCGCACGTCCGGCGGCAGGTCGAGGTGGTTCCCCGCCGTGTCCGTCACGAGCAGCGAGGCGCGCGACGCCCACCACTCGTGCTCGCTGTCCGTCTGCATCACGCGCGGGCAGGTGCCGCTCAGCCGGCAGCGCCCCATCAGCCCGTCCCGCCGGCCAGAGAGCGGGTCCTCCAGCACCGCGTAGCTGAAGGGGAAGGCGTCGGCCGGCCAGGCCGGGTCCTGCGGGTGGCGCGGGTTGCGCCCGGGCTGGCCGAAGCGGAGGTTCGTCGCCATCCGCCGCGCGCCCGCCACATGCGGCATCATCCCGTCGAAGACGATCCGCCCCGCCGTGTCCTCGTTGAAGCCGAGGTGGAGGAAGTCGCGCAGGAAGCGCCCCGACTGCGACACGCCGAAGCCGATCGCGCGGTGCACCAGCGGCCGCCCCCCCGCCAGCAGCGGGTTCGCGTCCGTGGCGTCCCACCGCAGGAAGGCGACGACGTCGCGGACCGCGGCGAAGCCCATCCCCAGCACCACCGGGTCGCGCGCCACATAGGTCACCTCGTGCAGCGCCGCGGCGTCAAAACCCGCCTCCGCCCGCGAGATCTCGATCCGCCGCGCGTCCAGCGCGCGCACGGCCAGCCCCGGCGGCGTCGCGCGCGGGTCCGCCCAGGCCTGCCGCACCGTCACGGATAAAGTCGCGGGCTCGGCCAGCGGCCAGGCGAGCGTCGCCGTCGCGGGGTTCCGCCGGTGGTCGAAGACGAACTCCTCCCGCACGGTCCCCGTCACGCCCCGCAGCACCGGCGCCGCGAGGGCGAGCTGCCCCGGCGCCGAGGGGATGTCCGCCTGCCACCCCACCCAGGCCACCGTGGCGCCGCGCCCCGCCAGGAAGCCGATCCCCGCGTCCGCGGCGGCCGCCAGGTTGTTCGCGCCCGGCTGCGGCGCGTCGTCGAACAATTGCGGCGCGAGCTTGCGCCCGCGGTTCGGCACGTCGAGCAGCAGCGTGCCGCTCGCGCGCCGCGGGTCCTCCGGCCGCAGGATGACGACGTCCGCCACCGCCTCCACCCGCCCCGCCGCGTTGCGCGGCGCCGCCGCCAGATCCGCGATGACGGCGTTGCGCGGGTCCGCGGGGTCGAGGGCGATCGTCGCCCGCCCCGTCACCCGCCGGTAGCTCCCCGCCGCCCCGAAGGCGCGCCCCTCGAAGGCCGGCACGTCCTCCGTCACCTCGAACCGCGTCACCTGCGCCGCCGCCGGCGCCGAGAGGGCGAGCAGCCCCGCCAGCCAAGCCACCCGCCGCATGCCCGTTCCCCCCGCTTTCCCCTGACGCTAGGCCGGCGCCCGGCCCGGGGAAAGCGCCGGACGTGGGGCGCCGCGCACGCCTCTCACCAAGCCACGCGCAGGTGCCGGATCGGCCGCCCCGGCGCCACCGCCTGCGCCGCCGCCGCGATCCCCTGCGCGTCGATGCCGTAGTGCCGCCGCAGCTCGGCGATCGTCCCCGTCTGCCCGAAGCGCTCAACGCCGAGCGCCCGCGCGCGGTGCCCGTGCACGGAACCCAGCCAGGAGAGCGTCGCGGGATGCCCGTCCAGCACCGTCACCAGCCGGCAGTGCGGGGGCAGGGGGGCCAGCAACCGCTCGGCATGGCTTTCCGCCGCCTCCCCGCCCTCGCGGGCCCGCTGCGCCGCCGTCCAGCCCGCGTGCAGCCGGTCCGCCGAGGTGACCGCGAGCAGCCCGACGTCCCGCCGGTCCTCCGCCATCAGCCCCACCGCCTCGATCGCCTCCGGCGCCAGCGTGCCGGCATAGGCGATCACCACGGAGGGGTTCGGCCCGGGCTCGCGCATCCAGTAGCCGCCCGCCAGGATGTCCGCGGCCAGCGCCGGCGTCATCGCCCGCCGCGGCTGCTCGACGACGCGCGTGGAGAGGCGGAGATAGGCCGAGGCCCCCTCCGGCTCCTGCATCCGCGCGAGGGCGTGGCGCAGGATGACGGCCAGCTCGTCCACATAGGCCGGCTCGAAGCTGTCGAGCCCGTCCTGCGCCAGGCCGATCAGCGGGGTCCGGATCGACTGGTGCGCGCCGCCCTCGGGCGCGAGCGTGGTGCCGGACGGCGTCGCGACGACGATGAAGCGCGCCCCCTGGTAGCAGGCGTAGTTCATCGCATCGAGCGCGCGCTCGATGAAGGGATCGTAGAGCGTGCCCACCGGCAGCAGCCGCTCCCCGAAGGTGTCGTGCGCGAGGCCGAGCGCGGACAGCATGGTAAAGAGGTTCATCTCGGCGATGCCGAGCTCCATGTGCTGGCCCGACGGCGAGAAGGTCCAGTTGAAGGTCGACGGGATCCGCTCCTTGCGGAACAGGTCCGCCATCTCCTCCTTCGCGAAGAGCCCCCGCCGGTTCACCCAGGCCCCGAGGTTGGTCGAGACCGTGACGTCGGGCGAGGCCGTGACGATCCGCGCGGCCAGCGCCGTCTCCCCCTTGGCGATCTCGTGCATCAGCAGCCCGAAGCCCGCCTGCGTCGACATCGAGGCCGCGATCGGCACCGCCAGCGCCGCGGGCACCGGGACCGCGGGCGCCGCCGGCAGCGCCTCCCTCCGGGCGAAGGGCACGTCCGCCAGGAACCTCTCCAGTCGCGCGGGCGGCGCGTCCAGCCCCTCGAAGCGGTCCCACTCGTGCCCCTCGCGCACGCGCATCCCGCGCCGGAAGCGCTCCATCTGCTCGGGGTTCATCAGCCCCGCGTGGTTGTCCTTGTGCCCCGCCAGCGGCAGGCCCGATCCCTTGATGGTGTAGGCGATGAAGCAGGTCGGCCGGTCGTGCCCGCGCGCCGCCTCGAAGGCGTCGAGCAGCATCGGCAGGTCGTGCCCGGCAAGGTTGCCCATCAGCGCCGCCAGCTCCTCGTCCGAGCGCCGGCCGATCAGCGCCGAGACCTCCCCCTGGTCGCCGAGGTCGTCCAGCAGCCGCCGCCGCCAGGCCGCGCCCCCCTGGAAGGTCAGCGCGGAGTAGAGGGGATTGGGGCAGGCCTCGATCCAGTCCCGCAGCCGCTCCCCGCCCGGCTCCGCGAAGGCGGCCCGCTGCAGGGTGCCGTGCCGCAGCACCACCACGTCCCAGCCGAAGTTGCGGAAGGTCGCCTCCAGGCGCGACCACAGCCCCTCCCGCACCACGGCGTCGAGGCTCTGCCGGTTGTAGTCCACCACCCACCAGGTGTTGCGCAGCCCGTGCTTCCAGCCCTCCATCAGGGCCTCGAAGATGTTCCCCTCGTCCATCTCCGCGTCGCCGAGAAGCGCCACCATGCGCCCCTCCGGCCCGTCCCCGCCCCAGCCCCGCGCCCGCAGGTAGTCCTGAGTGAGGGAGGAGAAGAGCGTCTGCGCGACGCCGAGCCCGACCGAGCCCGTCGAGAAGTCCACCCCGTCCGTGTCCTTCGTGCGCGACGGGTAGGACTGCGCCCCCCCGAAGCCCCGGAAGTTCTCTAGCTTCTCCCGCGTCTGCCGGCCGAGCAGGTACTGGATCGCGTGGAAGACCGGCGAGGCGTGCGGCTTCACCGCCACCCGGTCCTCCGGCCGCAGCACCGCAAGGTAGAGGGCCGTCAGGATCGTCGCCATCGAGGCGGAGGAGGCCTGGTGCCCCCCCACCTTCAGCCCGTCGCCCGTCTCCCGCAGGTGGTTGGCGTTGTGGATCATCCAGGTCGCCAGCCAGAGAACCTTCCGCTCCAGCTCCCCCAGCAGGTCGAGGTCGGGGCGGGGCGCCGTGGGCGTGTCGTGCATGAGGGAACTCCGGGGGGCCGTGACCCGGCCAAAGGTTGGCCGCCGCCGGACCAAAGTCGAGGCCCGCGCCGAAGCCTTGGCCGAACCCGCCGCAGCGGCCCGGCCCACGGCGCACACCCGGCGCACACCCCGGCAAAATCGCTCCGCCCCCGCATCGTCCCCCGTGGACACAACCCCCGCGTGCGGTAAGCATGCGCCCATGGTGGACAGCATCCGGCGCGCGCTCGGACTCTCTCGGTCGGTGCGGGCGCCGGAATCCGGCCTCCTCGCGATCCTCGACGCGCTCCCCCAGGGCGCCGCCCTCCTGGACGAGGCCGACGCGCTCCTCCACGCCAACCCGGCGCTCCGCCGCCTCCTCGGCCCCGCCGTGCCGCTCCGCCCGGGAACCCCCGTCGCCAGCCTCGTCGGCACCGACCACCGCGCCGCCCTCCTCGCCTGGCTCGACGCCCCCGGCGCCCCCGCCCTCGAGGCCGAGCTCGCCCGCCCCGAGGGCCAGGCGCCCACCCTCGCCGCCCTCCGCCTCGCCCCCCTGCCAAACGGCCCCCGCCTCCTCCTCGTCGAGGACCTCTCCGAGCGCGCGCGCCGCCGCGAGGAGGCCGCCGCCGGCGAGCGCCTGCGCGCCGTCGGCCAGCTCGCGGGCGGCATCGCGCACGACATCAACAACCTTCTCTCGATCATCGTCTCCGCGGTCGACCAGGCGCGCGTCGCCGCGCCCGGGGCGGCCGCCGACCTCCAGCCCGCCCTCGACGCCGCCGGCCGCGGCGCCGCCCTCGTCCGCCGCCTCCTCGCCTTCGCCCGCCGCCAGCAGCTCGAGCCCCGCGTCGTGAACCTCGACGACACCGTCACCGCCATGACGCCGATGCTCCGCAGCCTCCTCGGCACCCGCGTCGCCCTCGAGCTTCGCCCCAACGCCCTCGGCCGCCGCGTCCGCGTCGACCCCGTCCAGCTCGACCAGGTCCTCCTCAACCTCGCCACCAACGCCCGCGACGCCATGGCCGCCCTGCCGGAAGGCGAGGCCCGCCTCACCATCGCGACTGACACCGCCGTCGCGCTGCGCGAGGAACCGGGCATCCCCGACCCCCTCCCGCCCGGCCGCTGGGTGGTGCTGGAGGTGACGGACACCGGCCCCGGCATGCCGCCCGAGGTCCTCCAGCGCATCGTCGAGCCCTTCTTCACCACCCGCGCCGCCCAGGGCGGCACCGGACTCGGCCTCGCCACCGTCCACGGCATCGTCCGCCAGTCCGGCGGCGCCCTGCAGATCGAGAGCCGCCCGGGCCGCACCCGCTTCCGCATCGCCCTTCCGCGCCACGAGGCCGAGCCGGCGGCGCCCGCCGCGACCGCCGCCCCCCCGCCCGGCCCCGAGCCCGCCAACTTCAACCGCGCCGCCCCGCCCACGCCCCGCACCAGGAGCCTCCGCATCCTCCTCGTGGACGACGAGGCCCCCCTCCGCCGCCTCTCCGCCGTCGCCCTCGAGCGCGCGGGGCACCAGGTCACCCAGGCCGAGGACGGCGACACCGCCCTCGAGCTCGTGGACGACGGCCTCGAGCCCGATGCCCTCGTCACCGACATCACCATGCCCGGCATGGACGGCCTCGCCCTCGCCCGCGCCCTCCGCGCCCGCCGCCCCGGCCTGCCCGTCGTCCTCGTCAGCGGCTACGCCGAGGCCTCGCTCCGCGACGAGCTCGCCGCCCCCGACACGGGCCCGGCCCCGGGCGGGGAAGGCGCAGCGGGGCAGGGCAGGGGCCTCCCCCCCCTCCACCCCCGCCCCACCTTCCTCCCCAAGCCCTACCGCCCCGCCGAGCTCGTCGAAACCGTCGCGGGCCTCCCCTGAACCACGCCGTTCCCCTTGATTCCGGAACCCTGAACATAATATGAACATCACGGACCGGGGCGGCGTTTGGCGCTTGTGCGCAACCGCCCCGGCCGTTTAACAAGCGCGTGAGGCGGTGGTGTAACAACCCATCCACTCATCCGCCGGTGGCACGCAAACACCGCGTCCACCGAACGCAAGGGGCACTTCCAGTATGGAAAAGAACAAGGCTCTCGAGGCCGCTCTCTCCCAGATCGAGCGTTCCTTCGGGAAGGGCTCCATCATGCGGATGGGAGGCAAGCAGATTAACGAGGAGGTGGAGGTCATCTCCACCGGCTCCCTCGGCCTCGACTTGGCCCTCGGCATCGGCGGCCTCCCCAAGGGCCGCGTGGTCGAGATCTACGGCCCGGAATCCTCGGGCAAGACCACCCTCGCCCTCCAGTGCATCGCCGAGGCCCAGAAGCTGGGCGGCACCTGCGCCTTCATCGACGCCGAGCACGCCCTCGACCCCACCTACGCCCGCAAGCTCGGGGTCGACATCGACAACCTCCTCATCTCCCAGCCCGACGCCGGCGAGCAGGCCCTCGAGATCGCCGACACCCTCGTCCGCTCCGGCGCGATCGACGTCCTGGTAATCGACTCCGTCGCCGCCCTCGTCCCCCGCGCTGAGCTCGAGGGCGAGATGGGCGACAGCCACGTCGGCCTCCACGCCCGCCTCATGTCCCAGGCGCTGCGCAAGCTGACCGGCTCCATCAGCCGCTCCAACTGCATGATGATCTTCCTCAACCAGATCCGGCTGAAGATCGGCGTCATGTTCGGCAACCCGGAGACGACCACGGGCGGCAACGCCCTGAAGTTCTACGCCTCCATCCGCATGGAGATCCGCCGCATCGGCCAGATCAAGGACCGCGAGGAAGTCGTCGGCAACCAGACCCGCGTGAAGGTGGTGAAGAACAAGATGGCCCCGCCGTTCCGGCAGGTCGAGTTCGACATCATGTACGGCGAGGGCGTCTCCAAGGTCGGCGAGCTCATCGACCTCGGCGTTAAGGCCGGCGTGGTCGAGAAGTCCGGCGCCTGGTTCTCCGCCGACAGCCAGCGCATCGGCCAGGGCCGCGAGAACGCCAAGCAGTTCCTCCGCGACAACCCGACGCTGGCCGACAGCATCGAGAAGCGCATCCGCGACCAGGCGAACGCGGTCGCCAACGCCATGATGGTCGCGCCGGACGCCGAGGAGGCCGCCGCCGCGGCGGAGTAGTTAGAACGTCACGACGCTAAGTTCGGCCGCAATCCTTATGGATTGCGGCCTTTTTTGCTTAGAATGGTCGCAATAAAAATGTGGACCCTTGAGCAGGTCCATTTGTTGATAGTGCCGCTATTTTTGTGGGAGTAAGTAGTGGTAGACATCACGGTAGAACTCACGCAACTTCTCCAGAGAAGTGGTGGGGCACCTTTCCTCTTTGTTGGTTCCGGCTTTGCCCGGCGCTACATCGGGCTAGAAACGTGGTCCAAGTTGCTGGAGCGTTTTTGCGTAGGACTCAAGGATTATCGCTACTATCTTTCTAGCGCCAATGGCGATTTGCCATACACAGCATCATTGATTGCGAAGGACTTTCACGAGTTTTGGTGGGCAGCTCCCGATTATGAGCAAAGCAGACGTTTATTTGGTGGGCAGGTTAATGATTTTGCGTCAGCGCTCAAAATTGAAATCTCGAATCACCTTCGTGCTATTTCGGTAGATTACGAGAGGGATGGCATGTTGAAGCAGGAGATAGAACTCCTCTCCCAGATGAACGTTGATGGTATTATTACTACTAACTGGGACCTGCTTCTTGAAGAACTCTTTCCTGATTATAAAGTCTTCATAGGGCAGCAGGAGCTGTTATTTTCAAACCCTCAATCCGTTGCGGAGATCTACAAAATACACGGCTGCTCTAGTCAGCCTGCGTCTTTGGTACTTACTCGTGAAGATTACGCTGATTTTCAGAAGAGAAATCCCTATCTGGCGGCCAAGCTAATTACAATCTTCGTCGAGCATCCAGTGATTTTCTTAGGTTACTCGATCAACGACCCACATATACAAGCAATTATTGCTTCTATTGCTGAATGCTTAACGCCTGATAAACTAGTGCAATTCGAACGTAATCTCATCTTTGTGGGACGACCTGCCGAAGGTCAGGGGGACGCGTTTGAAGGAGCTATGATAACCATCGGCCGAGATCGAATTCGAGTTACGAATATTATAACTGACGATTTTTCTAAGATTTACGCGGCCGTTGATGCCACCAAGAGACGCATTCCGGCGCGTGTACTTCGGTATTGTAAAGAGCAGATGTACGAGTTGGTGCGGTCGTCGACACCTGAGACCAAACTTGCTGTGTTAGATCTAGATGAGATAGACCAGAAGGAAGATGTGGAGTTTGTAGTTGGAGTGGGTGTTGCAACGAAACAGCAGAGTGAAGCATTCGAAATTCATTCTGACCTTGTTAGATCGTCTTTGGGTGCCCGTGGATATGCGGGGGTGCTTCCGGATGACATTCTTGCGGACATAGTTCGGGATCAATCTCAGTATTCGGCGGTTGATCTGCTAAAATCGTCTTATCCTTCTTTCTTGAGGTTGTCCAATCGATATATCCCTGCCTTCCGCTATTTGCGTGCTGCTGGAGTCGATTCGCAGGCAGCTCTGGACCGATCCGACTTTGATGCGGCTAGAACGATCGTGAAAAGAACGAACAAAGAAGGCTTTGAAGTCGAAAGCTACCGCAAACAATATGAACGCGAATTTTTTGGGCTAACAACGGCAGAGATGTTGGAGAAGACTACGCCAGAGAAAGCTTTATTGATGATTCCCTTTCAGCAAAGAGACGAAGTGGATACAAATGTCTTGCGGGTATTCCTTGAGCAGAATGTACAGAGAATGCTTAAGGGCTCTTACGCATCTTTCTTTCGAAAGCTGATCTGTTTTTACGACGCGGTGGAGTTCGGCTTTTAACAGAACGTTTGTGATCGTTGATGGGGAGCGACGTTTGTGGGTGAGAGATCGTGGATCTAATCAGTTCTTGACAAAAGGAAAAAATTCCTTCAGCGTGCATGGTTCGAAGGGAGGAGCCCCCATGTCCCGCCTCACCCCACCCCGCCCCTGGACCCCCCTCTCCGACGACGCCTGGGCTGCCCTCCTCCCCTACGTCCTCCCCCGCGCCCCGCAGGGCCGCCGCATCCCCGACCTCCGCGCCCGCATGGACGCCCTCTTCCACCTCGCCCACACCCTGGGCGACCCCTGGCGCACCCTCCCGCCCGAGTACGGCAACCCCCAGACCGTCGCCCGCTTCTTCCGCCGCCTCACCCACGCCGGCCTCTGGCAGCGCCTGCTCGAGGCCCTGCACGACGCCGCCCCCAACCACCCCCTCCGCACCATCGAGTACGCCATCTGCCGCGCCACCCGTCGCGCGGCTCGCCTCGGCGGCATGCCCCTCCTTCTCCTCATCCGCCGGCTCGGCCTCCGCAGCGCGCTCAACGCCCCGCCCTGGCTCCTCCCCGACCCGCATTTGTCCGAAATCGTCGCGCGGGCCCCGCACCCCCGCCTCGAACCCACCCGCGCCTCCCTCGCGGCGGCCAAAGCCCACCTGAAAGCCCTCACCGCCCTCGCGAAAGCCGCCCTCGGCCGCAAGCGCATCCCCGCCTCGGTCAGGAATGCGTGGCCGTGATCGCGCCGCCGGCCCCGCCCCTCGACGCGCCGCCCCCCGCCGGGCTACACGCCCCGGTCGCGTTCCCGCGAGGAATCGGAACCAAAACCACCGCCATGACCAGCAGCAACGACGTCCGCGCCACCTTCCTGGACTACTTCGCCCGCAACGGACATTCCGTCGTGGACAGCAGCCCCCTGGTGCCGCGCAACGACCCCACGCTGCTCTTCACCAACTCCGGCATGGTGCAGTTCAAGAACGTCTTCACGGGGGCGGAGCGCCGCCCCTACAACCGCGCCACCACCGCCCAGAAATGCGTCCGCGCCGGCGGCAAGCACAACGACCTCGACAACGTCGGCTACACCGCCCGCCACCACACCTTCTTCGAGATGCTGGGGAACTTCTCCTTCGGCGACTACTTCAAGGAGCAGGCGATCACCCACGCCTGGACCCTGCTGACGCGCGACTTCGCGCTCCCCAAGGAGAAGCTCCTCGTCACCGTCTACAGCGAGGACGAGGACGCCGCCGCCCTCTGGCGCAAGATCGCGGGCCTGCCGGACGAGAAGATCATCCGCATCGCGACCTCGGACAACTTCTGGCGCATGGGCGACACCGGCCCCTGCGGCCCCTGCTCCGAGATCTTCTACGACCACGGCGAGGCGATCCCCGGCGGCCCCCCCGGCTCCCCGGACGAGGACGGCGACCGCTTCATCGAGATCTGGAACCTCGTCTTCATGCAGTACCTGGAGGAGCCGGCCGGCACCCGCCGCCCCCTCCCGCGCCCCTCCATCGACACTGGCATGGGCATGGAGCGCTTCACCGCGATCCTCCAGGGCGTCCACGACAACTACGACACCGACACCTTCCGCGCGATCATCCTCGCCAGTGCGGAGGCCACCGGCCAGGACCCCGACGGCCCCTTCAAGGCCAGCCACCGCGTCGTCGCCGACCACCTCCGCTCCGGCGCCTTCCTCATCGCGGAAGGCGTCCTCCCCTCCAACGAGGGCCGCGGCTACGTCCTCCGCCGCATCCTCCGCCGCGCCATGCGCCACGCCCACATGATGGGCGCGCGCGACCCGCTGCTCCCCCGCCTGGTCCCCGTGCTGAACCGCCAGATGGGCGCCGCCTACCCCGAGCTCGTCCGCGCCGAATCCCTCATCACCGAGACGCTGCGCCTCGAGGAAACCCGCTTCCGCCACCTCCTCGAGCGCGGCCTCGGCCTCCTCGCCGAGGAAACCGCCAAGCTCGGCGACCGCCAGCCCCTCCCGGGCGACGTCGCCTTCCGCCTCTACGACACCTTCGGCTTCCCCCTCGACCTCACCCAGGACGCGCTCCGCGCCGAGGGCCGCCCCGTCGACACCGCCGGCTTCGAGACCGCCATGGCCGAGCAGCGCCGCCGCGCTCGCGCCGCCTGGTCCGGCACCGGCGACGCCGCCACCGAATCCCTCTGGTTCGACATCAAGGAACGCCTCGGCACCGGCACCGAGTTCCAGGGCTACACCACCGAGCGCGCCGAGGCCTCCATCCTCGCCCTCGTCGCGAACGGCCAGGAGGTCACCACCGCCCCCGAGGGCACCGAGGTCTCCGTCGTCCTCAACCAGACCCCCTTCTACGCGGAGTCCGGCGGCCAGGTCGGCGACGCCGGCCTCATCACCGCCGACGGCCTCCAGATCGCGATCCGCGACACCCAGAAGAAGCTCGGCCTCTTCGTCCATCTCGGCACCGTCCAGCACGGCACCGCCACCACCGGCGCCGCCGTCCTGGCGGAGGTCGCCCACTCCCGCCGCAGCGCCATCCGCGCCCACCACAGCGCCACCCACCTCCTGCACGAGGCGCTCCGCCGCCGCCTCGGCGACCACGTCGCCCAGAAGGGCAGCCTCAACGCCCCCGACCGCCTCCGCTTCGACGTTTCCCAGCCCACGCCGATATCCCCCGAGGACCTCGCCTGGGTCGAGCAGGAGGTGAACGCCCGCATCCGCGAGAACGCCGAGGTCACCACCCGCCTGATGACGCCCGAGCAGGCCGTCGAGGCCGGCGCCATGGCCCTCTTCGGCGAGAAGTACGGCGACGAGGTCCGCGTCGTCGGCATGGCCCACGACCCCGAGGCCACCTCGCGTCACGGCGTCTACAGCCTGGAGCTCTGCGGCGGCACCCACGTCGCCCGCACCGGCGACATCGGCCTCTTCAAGATCGTCAATGAAGGCGCCGTTGCCGCCGGCGTCCGCCGCGTGGAGGCCGTCACCGGCCCCGCGGCGCTGGCCATCATCGAGGAGGAGGAGCGCCTCCTCCGCGAGGCCGCGGCCAGCCTCAAGGTCCCGGCCCATGAGGTCCCCGCCCGAATCGCGGCCCTCCTCGAGGATCGCCGCAAGCTCGAGCGCGAGGTCGCCGACCTCCGCCGCAAGCTCGCCACCGGCGGCAGCGCCGCCGAGGTCGAGGAGCTCGCCGGCCTCCGCGTCTCGCTGCGCGACCTCGGCGAAGTCCCGCCCCGCGACCTCAAGGGCCTCGCGGAAGCCATCCTCAAGGGCGGCACCGCTGACGTCGTCGCCCTCGTCTCCTCCGCGGAGGGCAAGGCGAGCATCGTCGTCGCCGTCGGCGAGGCCGCGAAGGGCAAGGCGGACGCCGTCACCCTCGTCCGCGCCGCCTCGGCCGCGGTCGGCGGCAAGGGCGGCGGCGGGCGCCCGGACATGGCCCAGGCCGGCGGCCCGGAGGGCGCCCGCGCCGGAGAGGCCCTCGCCGCGATCCGCGGCGCGCTGGCCGCGTGACGGCGTGAGGGCGTCAGCCCACCGTTTCGGGCAGCAGCGGCCCGCTGGCCTGCTCGGACAGGCCGCGCAGCACGCTGGCCAGCGCGTCCTCGATCTGGCGCAGGAGCGTCGACGCCTCGGCGACGTCGAACTCGGAGACCACGACTTGGTCGGGCATGTCGTGCACGAGGACGACGCGGCCGGGGAGGGAGAGGGCTCGGAAGGTGCTCATGGGCTGACGTTAGCAACGCTTGATCGCTCATTCACAGTCCCGTGAACAAGACGCCGGCGCCTGTGGCATCCCCGCCACATCCGCCTTGCGCCCCCGAAACGGGACGGTCGCCCGGCGCGTTGGAGGCGGGTTCGCAGGAGCCCCGCATGATCCAGGATCCCGTCCCCTACAGCCCCGAGCTCGAGCACCGCGAGCCCGACGAGGCCGAGACGACCGCGGGCCTCGTCGAGACCATGCGCGGCATCGTCGAGACCACCAACGCGCATTACGGCTACCCCGTCCGCGCCGTCCACGCGAAGAGCCACGGCCTGCTCCGCGGGGAGCTGACGGTCCTCGGCGGCTTCGCGCCCCGCTACGCCCAGGGCCTCTTCGCCCGCCCCGCCACCTACCCCGCGGTGCTCCGCTTCTCCACCAACCCGGGCGACCTGCTCGACGACAGCGTCTCCGTCCCGCGCGGCCTGGCGGTGAAGGTGGTGGGCGTGGAGGGGGAGCGCCTGCCAGGCTCGGAGGGGATGGCGACGCAGGACTTCGTCCTCGTGAACGCCCCCGCCTTCGTGGCGCCCTCGGCCAAGCGCTTCCTCGCCAGCGCGCGCGTGCTGGCCGCGACGACCGACACGCCGCAGGTCCTCAAGAAGGCCGCCTCGGCCGTTCTCCGCGGCGCGGAGGCGGCGCTCGAGGCCGTGGGCGGCAAGAGCCCGACGCTGAGCGCGCTCGGCGGCCACCCGAACACGCATATCCTCGGCGAGACCTTCTACAGCGCGACCCCCTTCCTCTACGGCCCCTACGTCGCGAAGTTCTCCGTCGCCCCCGTCACGCCCCTGCTGCGGCGCTACGCCGGCCGGAAGGTCGACGTGGCCGGCCGGCCGGAGGCGCTGCGGGAGGAGGTGATGGCCTACTTCGCCTCGCAGGACGCGGAGTGGGAGCTGCGCGTGCAGCTCTGCACCGATGCGGAGACGATGCCCGTCGAGGACGCCTCCGTGCCCTGGCCGGAGGAGGCGAGCCCCTTCGTGACCGTTGCCCGCCTCCGCGTCCCCGCGCAGCCCTCCTGGAGCGAGGAGCGGTCGCGCGCGGTGGACCTCGGCATGTCCTTCAGCCCCTGGCACGGGCTGGCGGCGCACCGGCCGCTTGGCTCCATCAACCGCGCCCGCAAGCCCGCCTACGAGATGTCCTCGCGCTTCCGCGCCGAGCACAGCGGCTGCCCGATGCACGAGCCGCGCGCGGCGGCGGAGATCCCGGTCTGACCGATCCACCCCACGGGCCGGGCTCAGAGCCAGTCGGGGGAGGGGAGGTCGCGGAAGGTCTGGCGCATCCGGCCGGACCATCCCTCGCGCAGGCCCGCGAAGTAGGGGTCGTCGGCCGTGATGCGGCGGACCGGGGAGAGGGCGAGGGAGTCCGCGCGGTAGACGAGCAGGTCGAGCGGCAGGCCGACGGAGAGGTTGGTGCGCAGCGTGTCGTCCATGCTGACGAGCACGAGCTTCACCCCGTCCTCGGGCGGCGTGTCGTGGGTCAGCACGCGGGTGATGATCGGCTTGCCGTACTTGTGCTCCCCGATCTGCAGGAAGGGGGTGTCGGCCGTGGCCTCGATGAAGTTGCCGGCGGAGTAGACGAGGAAGAGGCGGTGCGGCCCGCCCTTCACCTGACCGCCGATGAGGAAGGAGGCGCTGAAGGAGAGGCCCTGGGCCTTCAGCGCTGCGCCGTCCGTCGCGAAGACCGAGCGGATGGCGGCGCCGGCGAGCTGGGCCGCGCGGAACATGGTCGGCACGGTGAGCAGCGTCTGCGTCTCGCCGTCGAGGAGCACGCCCTCCTGCAGGCGGTTCCAGACGGCCTGGGTGATGCCGAGGTTGCCGGCGGAGAGGAGGCAGAGGGCGCGCTCCCCCTCCACCCCCGCGGTGTAGAGCTTGGCGAAGGTGGAGACGTTGTCGACGCCCGCGTTGGTGCGGGTGTCCCCGAGCATCACGAGCCCGCCCCGCAGGAAGAGGCCGACGCAGTAGGTCATCACCGTGGCTCCCGTCCGGGCTCCTGCCTCGCGCGAGGGCAACACGCGAGCGGCCGCTTCGTTTCCGGCAGCCCGGTAGGGCGCTTCGTGGGGCGCCTCGTGGGGCGCTAGCCCACCAGGAAGCACTTCCCGATGGAGGTGCCGAGGTTGCCGTTGCCGTCGATCACCTCCGCCAGGAGGTCGTGCAGGCCGCCGTCCATGAGGCGCGCCGGGCTCTGCGCCACGCAGCGGCCGCGCAGCGCCGCGGCCAGGCGGCGGCAGGCGACGCGGTCCTCGCCGTCCGACATCGCGAGGACGCTGAGGATGGCGTTCACCTCCTCGTAGCAGGCGGAGACGGAGCGGGGGTGCTCGGGGCGCATGAGCAGCAGCTCCACGACGCGCGCGGGGCGGAGGCGGTCGCGGAACATGTGCTGGTAGGCGCGCAGCGCCGAGACGGAGCGGAGCAGCCCCTGCCACTGCGCGTGGCTCGCCGCGTCCTCCTCGGCGCCGGGCAGGAAGGCGTGGCGGCGGGAGGCGAGGAGGCGGGCGGTGTTGTCCGCGCGCTCGAGCATCGTGCCGAGGCGGACGAAGCGCCAGGCGTCGTCGCGCAGCATGGTGTCCATGGCGGCGCCGTTGAACAGCACGGCGCGCGACATCACCCAGTCTAGGAAGCCCATCAGCCGGTCGCCGCCGGCGTCGCCGGGATCGAGCTTGCGGAGGTCGATCCAGCTGTCGTTCACGGCCTCCCACATGTCGACGGTCAGCGCCGTGCGGACGGCGCGGGCGTTGCGGCGGGCGGCCTCGAAGCAGGCGCTGACGGAGGAGGGGTTCAGCGTGTCGAGGGTGAGCCAGCGGGCAGCGCCGTCGGGGGTGGGCTCGCCGTAGAGCTCCGCGTAGTGGGCGCCGGTGCCGGTGGCGGCGAGCAGCCCCTCCCACTCCGCGGTCTCGGTGCCGCGGGGGGCGGCGAGGGCGGCCATGCGGAGCGAGGCGTTCAGGCTGCGCGCGACGTTGCCCGCGCGCTCCATGTAGCGGCCGAGCCAGAAGAGGCTGTCGGCGGTGCGGGCGAGCATCAGCGGGGCTTCCGGGGGATGGGGTCCATGGCACCGAGGGTCTGGGTCATGCCGCCCAGGCTCTGGGTCATGGTGCCCGGGCCCATGGATTGGGACATGGGGGGCGGGTCCTGCTCGAGCACCCAGGTGTCCTTCGTGCCGCCCCCCTGGGAGGAGTTCACGACGAGCGAGCCCTCGCGCAGCGCGACGCGGGTGAGGCCGCCCGGGACCATGCGCACCTGCTCGCGCCCGAAGAGGACGAAGGGGCGGAGGTCGACGTGGCGGGGCGCCATGCCGCCCGCGCAGAGGGTGGGCACGGTGGAGAGGGCGAGGGTGGGCTGGGCGATGTAGTCGGCGGGGCGCTCGCGGATGCGGGCGTCGAAGACCGCGCGCTCCTCCGCGGTGCTGTGGGGTCCGACGAGCATGCCGTAGCCGCCCGAGCCGCGCGCGAGCTTCACCACGAGCTCCCCGAGATGGGCGAGGACGTAGTCGCGGTCCTCGTCCCGCTCGCACATGTAGGTCGGCACGTTGCGGAGGATCGGCTCCTCCGAGAGGTAGAAGCGGATCATCTCGGGCACGAAGGGGTAGATCGCCTTGTCGTCGGCGATGCCGGCGCCGGGGGCATTGGCCAGGGTCACGCGCCCGGCGAGGTAGGCGGTCATGAGGCCGGGAACGCCGAGGGTCGAATCCTCGCGGAAGGCGAGGGGGTCGAGGAACTCGTCGTCCACGCGGCGGTAGATGACGTCGACGCGGCGCGGGCCGGCGGTGGTGCGCATGAAGACGGTCTCGTCGCGCACGAAGAGGTCCGCGCCCTCCACCAGCTCCACGCCCATCTCGTCCGCGAGGAAGGAGTGCTCGTAATAGGCGGAGTTGAAGGGGCCGGGGGTGAGGACGACCACGGTGGGCTCGCCGCTGCAGGCCGGGGGCGCGAGGGACTTGAGGGTCTCGAGCAGCTCCTCGGGGTAGTGGCTGACGGGCGCGATGCGGTGGGCGGCGCAGAGGTTGGGGAGGAGGCGCATCATCGCCTCGCGGTTCTCGAGCATGTAGGAGACGCCGGAGGGCACGCGGCAGTTGTCCTCGAGCACGAAGAACTCGTCGGGGCCGGTGCGGACGAGGTCGATGCCGGAGATGACGGTGTAGACGCCGCCCGGGGGCGTGAAGCCCTCCATGATCGCGCGGTAGCCCTCGTTCTTCAGGACGAGGTCGGCGGGGACGAGGCCGGCGTCCAGGATGCGGCGGGGGCCGTAGACGTCGGCGAGGAAGGCGTTGAGGGCGCGGACCCGTTGCTCCAGCCCGCGCCGGAGGCCTTCCCACTCGCCGCGCCCGATGATGCGGGGGATGACGTCGAAGGGGATGAGGCGCTCGGGGTCGCCGCCCTCGGTGTAGACGGCGAAGGTCACGCCGATGCGCCGGAACAGGACCTCGGCCTCACGCCGCTTGGCCTCGAGCTCCTGGCCCCCGGCCGCCTCGAGGTAGCGCGCGATCCCCGCGTAAGGGGCGCGAACCCGTCCGTTCTCGTGCATCTCGTCGAAGGCCGGCACCTTGTCCCCCCGTGTGGTGCGGCCGGGACGGGCCGCTGTCCCCAATGTCGCAGCAAGTGGCGTGCCGGGCGAGGGGGGAGGGGCCGGGCGCGGGCCGACGGGGGCGGCGCGGCCGCGCACGGGTTCGTGTCCGGGCGGCGGGGGGGCGGGACGCAGTCTATGCTTGTCCGATTAGTTCATGTTTTGTTCACTAACGTCCATGCGATACCTCCACGCCGCAACCCGCCCCCTCCTCCCCAACGACGCCCTGCGCGAGACCATGCTGGCCTTCGTGATCGCCTTCCCACTGTTCTGGGCGATCGGCGAGGCGGCAGTGGCGCTGGGCTACTGACGGGTCATGGAAGCCAGGCCGCCCCGCCGTCCCGCAGGAAGGACTGGACCTCCAGGCGGTAGCCCTCGGGATCGCGGAAGAAGGCGCTGCGGACGGTGCCGCCCATGCCGAGGGAGGGCGGGCCCTCGAAGGCCACCCCCCGGGCGGCGAGCGCGGTGACGGCGGCGTCGAGGTCGGCGACCGCGAAGCTGACGAGCACGCCCGCCGTGCCGAGGGGGCGGCCGGGGATGTCGCAGAGGCCGAGGAGGGCCGTCGCGCTCGCGCGGAGGAGGCGGACGCGGCCGCCGGCCGGGGATTGCTGGCTGACCAGATGCTCGAGGCCGAGCACCTCCTCGTAGAAGCGGGCAAGGCGGGGCAGGTCCCGCGTGTAGAGGAAGGTGATCGTCCGGCCCGCGGCCAGGCCGGGGTTCCCTGGGTCAGCCGTCATCCTCGGGGTCCTTGCCGGGGCGCCCGGTGGCGTGGCGCCAGTGGTGCCAGAGAAGCCGGGCGGCGAGCGAGCGCCAGGGGGCCCAGTCCTCCGCCAGGGCGGCCAGGGCGCGGGGCGCCGGGCGCGCGGGCAGGCCGCGGAGATGGGCGAGGGAGGCGGCGAGGGCGAGGTCGCCCTCCGGGAAGAGGTCCGGCCGGTCCTCGGCGAAGAGGAGGTGGACCTGGGCCGTCCAGCGGCCGAGCCCGCGGGTCTCGGAGAGGTGCGCCACGGCCTCGGCGTCCGTCATGGCCGGCAGGTCGTGGAGGCGGAGGCGTCCCTCGAGGATGGCGGCGGCGAGGCTGCGGGCGTGGGCGGCCTTGGGGCGCGACAGGCCGGCCGCGCCGCAGAGGGCGGCGTCGTCCAGCGCGAGCAGGCCCCGGGGGTCGAGGGCGCCGGGCAGGGCGCGGAGGCGCGCCCAGATGGCGCCGGCGGCGTGGTTGCTGATCTGCTGGCCGCAGATGGCCCGCAGCAGGCCGGGGAAGCCCGGGGCGCGGCGCCGCCAGAGCAGGGGCCCGGCCGTGGCGAGCACGCCGTGGAGGAGGGGGTCGGCGAGGGCCAGGGCGGCGAGGCCGGTGGCGGCCCAGGCGGGCGGCTCACCGGCCAGGGCGGCGGGCGCGACGGCGGCGGGGGGCGTTCCGGGCATCGGGCGGGGTAGGTGAACGGCGGCGGGCGCCGCGACAAGGGGGGATGCGAGCCGCCCACCGCCGTTCCTGCGACGGCGCCCCGGGGATTGGGGGGGGGAGGGCGCCGCCGTTGGCCGATATCTGGCACGCCGGGGCGCCGGTTGAAGGCGCGATCCCGTGACCGTGAAACGCCGGGCAACGAAGCGGGGTCCGGACATGGAATGTAACAAGCGCCGCCCGCGACAGGGGCCCGGGGCGCGCTATGTACCCGTAATGGAAACCGCCCCGCACATCCTGGTCGTGGACGACGACCGCGAGATCCGCGACCTGCTCGCCCGCTTCCTGGAGAAGCAGGGCTTCCGCGTCACCACGGCGCGGGAGGCGCGGGAGGCGCGCAAGGTCTGGCCGCTGGGGCGCTACCACATCGTCGTGCTCGACCTGATGATGCCCGGCGAATCGGGGCTCGACTTCGCGCGCTGGCTGCGGGGGCAGTCGGACGTGCCGATCGTGATGCTGACGGCAATGGGCGAGGAGACCGACCGGATCGTGGGGCTGGAGCTGGGCGCCGACGACTACGTGGCCAAGCCCTTCAACCCGCGCGAGCTGCTGGCGCGCATCCGCGCCGTGATGCGCCGCGCGCACGGGGAGGGCGCCCGGCGGGACCCGCTGCCGAGCGCGATCCGCTTCGGCGGCTGGGTGCTGGAGCCGCAGCGGCGCCGCCTGCTGAACCCCGACGGGGCAGAGGTGCCGCTGACGGGGGGCGAGTACGAGCTGCTGACCGTGCTGGTGGAGCGGCCGAACCGGGTGCTGACGCGGGACATGCTCATGGACCTGCTGCGCGGGCGTCAGGCCGGGCCCTTCGACCGGGCGATCGACGTCGCGGTCTCGCGGCTGCGGCGCAAGCTCGAGGACGACGGGCGCAACCCGAGCCTCATCAAGACCGTGCGCGGCGGCGGCTACGTGCTGGCGGCCGACGTCGAGCGGGCGGCCTAATGCGCCGGCCCCCTGAGGCGGCCCATGCGCCGATGGGGGGCGGCCCGGTATGAGGCGGCTGCTGCGCCGGGTGCGGCCGCGGACGCTGGCCGCGCGCACGGCGCTGTTCCTGCTCCTCGCCCTCATGGCCGTGCAGGCGGCGGGGCTGACCATCCACGCGCTGGACCGGGTGGACCTGCAGCGGGCGGCGATGGAGCGGGAGACCTCGTCCCGCGTCTTCGGGCTCTGGCGGAGCATGGTGATCAGCCCGCCCGACCGGCGGGCGGCCATGCTGGCGGAGCTCGAGCTGCCGGAGGGGCTGGAGGCGGCGCTCGAGGCGGGGTCGGCGGTGCGGACGGGGATGCTGCCGGCGCCGCCCGAGGTGCTGCGCATGGTCCGGCCCGAGATCCTCCTCGGCGGGCCGCCGCGCTGGCGGGCGCGGGAGGTGCAGGCGGGGATGGGCTTCGGGACGCTCTACGTCTCGGCCCTGCTGCCGGACGGGAGCGCCTGGGTGAATCTCCGGCTGCACATGCCGCCGCTCCGGCCCTGGCACTCCGAGACCTTCCTCATCGCCTTCCTGCTGATGACGGTGGCGGCGGCGGCGCTGATCGTCTGGGCGACGCGGCGGCTGACGCGCCCGGTGCGGGACCTCGCGCGGGCGGCCAACGCGCTGGGGCGCGACGTGAACGCGCCGCCCATGCCGGAGGACGGGCCGCTCGAGGTCTCGACCGCCGCCCACGCCTTCAACACGATGGCCGAGCGGATCCGGCGCTTCGTCGGCGACCGCACGCAGATGCTGGCGGCGATCGGGCACGACCTGCGCACGCCCATCACGCGGCTGAAGCTGCGCGCCGAGTTCATGGAGGACGAGGAGCAGCGCGGAAAGATGCTCGCCGACCTCGAGGAGATGGAGGCGATGGTGAACGCGACCCTCGCCTTCGCGCGCGACGACGCGGCGGCCGAGCCCTCGGTGCCGCTCGACCTCGCGGCCCTCTGCCGGACGGTGCTGGACGAGGCGGCGGACGCGCGGCCCGCGGCGGCGCCGGAGACCTTCGCCTACGAGGGGCCGGAGCGGCTGACGGTGCGGGGGCGGCCGATCGCGCTCAAGCGGGCGCTGGCGAACTTGGTGGCCAACGCGGCGAACTACGGGAACGCCGCGCGCGTGGTGCTCGTGCCGCCGGGGGCCGGCGGCGCCGCGCCGGGGACGATCCAGATCCGGGTGGAGGACGAGGGGCCGGGCATCCCCGAGGAGAGCCAGGAGGCGGTGTTCCAGCCCTTCCGCCGGCTGGAGACGAGCCGCAACCGCGAGACCGGCGGCGTGGGGCTCGGCCTGCCGATCGCGCGGAACATCCTGCGCGCGCATGGGGGCGACGTGGTGCTGCGGAACCGGCCCGGGGGCGGGCTGCTGGCGGTGGCGACGCTGCCGGCGTGAGCCGCCCGGCCTGACGCACCAGCCTCAGCCGCGCGCGAAGGGCTTCGGGCGGAGGCGGGTGCGGTGGTCGTCGGCCTCGGCCGGGCCGATGCGGCCGCGGTGGTAGTCGCGCTGCCAGCCCTGGGCGCGGGCCTCGCTGCCCGGCTCCTTCAGCGCCGCGTTGAAGCCGGCGCGGGAGGCGGACCACTCGCGGTAGGCGGCGTCGAGGGCGGGGTCCTCGGCGATCGGGCGGAGGATTGGCTCGACGCGGTCGATGAGGTTCCGCGGGATGGGGAAGAGGAAGCAGACGGGCTCGCCGGGCGCGAAGCGCACGGGGTGGCGTGGGCGGGTGAAGCGCCAGTTCATGGTGAAGGTGGCGGGCGACCAGTCGGTCTCGACGAGGCCCGTCAGCGGCGCGATGCCGTCCTTGGGCCGGTTGGGCGGGCCGGAGACCCAAAGGCTGACGCCGGGGTCGGTGCGGAAGACAAGGTCGATGTGGAAGGTGAGCACCCCCGAGCCGAAATGGCTGACGGGCACCGGCCGGCCCTCGCCCTCCCGGCGGATGGTGATGTCGGAGGCGTTGGGGCCGCCGTTCCACCAGGCCTCGAAACCGGCCTCCCCCACGACCTCCCAGCCATGGGCGTTGGCGATGGTGAGCGGCAGGCAGCGGTTGGCGAAGGCCTGGGGGGTCGCGTCCATCCAGTCCCGCCGCGCGGGGGCAGGGCGGAGGGTCGGCGGCGGGGTGCCCAGGCTGTGGGCGGTCAGGCGCAGGGGCGGCGCGTCCTCGGCCCCGGGGGGACCGGGCGGGGCGGGGTCGTCCACGGGGCCGCCGGGCGGGTCAGCGCGCCGTGGTGCAGCGCTTCAGGGGGCTCGGGAATTCCGCGCAGTTGGGGAAGACGATCTCGTTCGGCCCACGCCGCTCCACCCGCAGGTTGTTCGGGTTGGCGCAGCCGAAGGCGCTGTCGGGCGGCAGGCGGCCGCCGAGCGGGGGGATGGACGCGGCGGGCGGCGCCAGGCGGAACTCGACGGCGTCGGGGCCGCCCGAGACGGTCTCGATCAGGCGCTGGCGGTAGGGGACCTCCAGCACCGAGACGCGCATGACGACGTCGCGCGTGAAGATGACGGTGGGCTGGGCCGCGCACTCGGCGCCCTCGGTCTCGGTGGCGGGGAAGATGCCGCCGGTCCAGCTTCCGAAGAGCCAGGCGTGGGGCGCGGCCTGCCCCTCGGGCAGGGCGGCCGGCTGGGGCGCCGGCTGCTGGGCGTCCGCCGCGGCCAGGGGGGCGGCGAGCGCCGCCACCACGAGAAGCTTCACCAGGTTCCGCCGCATCGCACGCCCCTTCAGTCCGGTCGTGCGCGCAGGAAAGGGGAGGATGCGCCGCCTGTCCACCCCGCGTGGGATCGTTTCAGGCAGCGGCGAGGAGGAGGGCCGCGTGCTCGGCCGGCTTCACCTTGCGCCAGATCGCCTCGACCGTGCCGTCCGCGGCGACAAGGAAGGTGCTGCGCTCCATGCCCATGTACTTGCGGCCGTACATCGATTTCTCGACCCAGGCGTCGTAGGCGGCGGCCAGCGACTGGTCGGCGTCGGAGGCGAGGGTGAAGGTGAGGCCGAACTTCTTCGCGAAGGCGTCGAGCTTCTTCACGGGGTCGGGCGAGACGCCGATGACGGTGATGCCCGCGCGCTCGAGCGCCGCCAGGTTCTCCTGCACGCCCTGGGCCTGGACCGTGCAGCCGGAGGTGTCGGCCTTGGGGTAGAAGTAGAGGGCGTAGCGGCGGCCGCGCAGGAGGGCCGCGCTCGCGCGCCCTCCGCCCGCCGCCGGCAGGTCGAACTCCGGCGCCTTGCTCCCGACCTCGATCATGCGGCCCCCTTCATCGGCAGCGGCCCGAGGCGGCGCTCGAAGATGGAGCGCACGGCGGCCGCGACCTCGCGCATCTGCCCGCGGAGCGCGGGGAGGTCAACGGGCGGCTCCTCGAGGGTGGGGGCGAGGGCGCGCAGCAGCGCCTGGGCGGAGGCGGGGGGCAGCGCCTCCGTCCGCGCCCGGCCGACGGTCAGGCGGAGGAGGGACTGCAGGCTGCGCCAGAAGCGCTCCGCCCGGATCAGCGTCTCAGCCTCCTCGCGTTCGAGCAGGCCGGCGCGGGCGAGGGCGGTCAGGGCGTCGCGCGTGGCGGGGGCGAGGATGCGCGGGTGGGCGGCGGCGTGGGCGCATTGCAGGCTCTGGGCGATGAACTCCACCTCCACCAGCCCGCCGGGGATGGCCTTCACGTCCCAAGGGCCGTCGGGGGGCAGGTCGCGCAGCATGCGGGCGCGCATGGCGAGCGCGTCGGTGATCGCCTGCGGGCCGGCATGGGCGATGAGAGCGTCGCGGCAGCACTCGGCGATTCGCTTGCGCAGCGCGGGCGGGCCGGCGACGGGGCGGGCGCGGGTGAGGGCCATGCGCTCCCAGGTCCAGGCGCCGCCGGTGCCGGGGCCGCCCCCCTCCTTCGGGCCGTGGTAGCGCTCGAAGGCGGCGATGCTGGCGGCGACGGGGCCTTTGTTGCCGGAGGGGCGGAGGCGCATGTCCACCTCGTAGGGCTTGCCCTCGGCGCCGGGCGCGGTGAGCGCCGCGACGAACTGGGCGGCCAGGCGGGCGAAGTAGGTGGGGACGGCGAGCGGCTTCGGGCCGTCGCTCTCGGCCGCGTCGTCCGCGTGGTCGTAGATGAGGACGAGGTCGAGGTCCGAGCCCGGCAGCATCTCCCGGCTGCCGAGCTTGCCCATGCCGACGACCGCCATGGCGCCGCCCGCGACCTTGCCGTGGCGGGTCGCGAAGTCCTTCGCGACCTGGGGGAGGAGGCAGGCGATGGCGGCGTCGGCGAGTTCGCTGCGGGCGATGCCGGCGGCGTCCACGTCGAGCGCGCCCTCGAGGGCCGCCACGTCCACCTCGAAGCGGCCCTCCGTCACCATGCGGCGCACCGATTCGAGGGCCTCCTCGTAGTGGCGGGCGGCGCCGACGAGGGCGGGGATGGCGGCCGCCGCCTGGCCCGTGCCGCCCGCCAGCAGCCCCTCCAGCGCGGAGGGGTCGCGGGCGAGGTGGTCGGCGAGCGCCGGGGCGGCGCCGAGGATGCCGGCGACGCGCTCGAGCAGGGCGGGGTTGCGGTGCAGGAGGCTGAGCACCTGCACCCCGGCCGGCAGGCGTTCCAGCAGGGCGTCGAAGCGGCCGAGGGCGGCGTCGGGCTCGGGCTGGTGGGCGAAGGCCGCGAGGAGGGCGGGCATGAGGGCTGTCAGCAGCTCCCGCGCCCGGGCGCTGCGGGTGCCGCGGCGGTTGCCGTGGTGCCAGGCGCGGACCATGGCCGAGGCGCCGGCCGGGTTGGCGTAGCCCATGCCGGCGAGGGTCTCGAGGGTCGCCGGGTCGCTCTCGGGGCCGGTGAAGACGAGGTTGCCGCCCTCCACCCCCTCGCCGGCGGGCAGGCTGAGGGCGGGGGAGGCCTCGAACTGGCGGGAGTACTGGCCGGCGACGCGGCGGAGGTGGCCGGTGAGGGCGGCGGCAAAGGCATCGGTGCCGTCGAAGCCCATGAAGGAGGCGATGCGGGCGAGGCCGTCGGCGTCCTCGGGCAGGCGGTGGGTCTGGCGGTCGGCGACCATCTGCAGGCGGTGCTCGACGTCGCGGAGGAAGACGTAGGCGTCGGCGAGCTCGGCCGCGGCGCGGCGGTCCATGCGGCCGGCGCCGGCCAGCGCCACGAGGGCGCCGAGTGTGGTGGGGTCGCGGAGCGTCGGGTCGCGCCCGCCCCAGATGAGCTGGGCGACCTGGGCCGTGAACTCGATCTCGCGGATGCCGCCGCGGCCGAGCTTCACGTCGTGCCCGGCCACCGCGATCTCGGCCCCGGCGCCCCGCTTGCTGCCGTGGACGGCGTGGATCTGGCGCTTGATGGAGTGGATGTCGGCGATCATCGCGAAGTCGAGGTGGCGGCGCCAGACGAAGGGGCGGATCTCCGCCAGGAAGGCCTCGCCGAGGGCGCGGTCGCCGGCGACGGGGCGGGCCTTGAGCATGGCGGCCCGTTCCCAATTCTGCCCGAAGCTCTCGTAATAGGTGATCGCCGCCTGTATCGAGACGGCGAGCGGAGTCGCGGCCGGGTCCGGACGGAGGCGCAGATCAGTCCGGAAGACGTATCCCTCCGCCGTGCGTTCCTCCAGCAGCCGCACGAGGTCGCGCGCCAGGCGCACGAAGGTGCCCTGGGCGGCGTCCGGGTCCGTTGCGGCGGCTGGATCGAAGAGGATCATCAGATCGACGTCGGAGGAGTAGTTCAGCTCGCGCCCGCCGAGCTTGCCCATGCCGAGGACGACGAGGCCCGAGCCCTTGCTGGCGCTCCGGGCGTCGCGCTTCGCGGCGTTGGGCAGGGCGATGTCGCCGCGCGCCGCGGCCTCCCGCAGGAGGTGCGCGGCCGCGAGGTCGATGCAGGTCTCGGCGAGGGTCGAGAGGGCGCCGGTGACCCGGTCGAGGCTCCATTCCCCCGTGAGGTCGGCGCAGGCGACGATGAGGGCGGCCTGCCGTTTCGCCTGGCGCAGCACGGCGCCGAGCTGGGCGAAGCTGGCGCCCGGATCCGCCCGGCCGAGGGGGTCCAGCGCGGCGGCGAGGGCCTGGTCCGCGCCGCGCTCGGCCAGGCGGAGCAGGGTCGTCGCCTCGCGCAGCGCGAGGTCGGCGAGGAAGGGGCTGTGGCCGCCCAGCGCCGCGAGGAGCGCCGCGCCGGCGGGCGAGGCGGCGTAGGCGGCCTCGGCGGCGCCGCGGGCGGCGAAATCCTCCGCCAGCCGTTCGGCGGCCCCCGGGTCGAAGGGGGTCGGCGGGTGGCGGCGGCCGTCTTCGGTGATCGACATCGACCCGCAGGCAACGCGTGAGGCGCCTCGTTGGTCAAGTGGGGGGGCACGCCGGGCGGGGGGTGGTGGGGGCCCTTTCCTTCCTTTTCCGCCTCCTGCTGCTCGCCGCGCTCCTGCTCGGCGTCGGGCTGGCGGCGCTCGGCTGGCGGCTGGCGCAGGGGCCGCTGGCGCTCCCCTCCATCCCCGCGGTGAACGAGGCCGTCGCGGCGCGGCTGACGGGGATGGCGCCGGGGGTGCGGATCACCTTCGGGCAGGCCTGGGTGGCCTGGGAGGGGTGGCAGGACGGGGCGCCGGCGCCGCTCCGGCTGCGGCTGGACGCGCTGCGCGCGGTGGACGCGGGCGGGGCGACGCGGGCCTCGCTCGCCTCGGCCGAGGTGACGCTGGCCGCGGCCCCGCTGGTGCGCGGGGTGGTGGCGCCCGAGCGGGTGGTGCTGCGCGACCCCGCGGTGTCGCTCCAGCGGAACAGGGAGGGGGACCTCACGCTCGACCTCGGCGTCGCGCCCGAGGCGCCGCCGCCCGGGGAGGGGGCCAAGGAGGAGACGCCGCGGGAGAGCCTGGAGGCGGGGCGGGAGGCGCTGGCCCGGGCGCTGCGCGGGCCAGGCACGGATTCACCCCTCGCCTCGCTCCGCGAGCTCCGGATCGAGAGCGGGCTGGTGCAGGTGCGCGACGACCCGCTGCGCTTCAACTGGTCCCTCGACGAGGTCGGCCTCTCCCTCACCCGCGCCGAGGACGGGACGCTCGGCATGGCGGGGTCGGGATCGCTGCTCGTGGGCGGGCAGCAGATCCCCGTGCGGATCATCGGGCGGGCGGCGGGCGACCCGCCGGTGGCGGAGGCGGCGCTCGAGATCGACGCGGTGAGCCCGGCGGCGCTCGCCCTCGCGCTGCCCTCCTTCCGGGCGCTCTCGGTGCTGGAGGCGGAGCTCGGGGCGCGGCTGAGCGGGCGCTACGACTTCGGGGACGGGCGCTTCACGGGCCGGGCGGAGCTCCGGTCCGAGCGCGGGCAGGTGGTGGCGACCGACCGGCGCATCCCCTTCGAGGGGGCGCGGCTGGTGCTGAGCAACGACGGGGCGCGGCTGGAGCTGGAGCGGGCGGAGCTGGCCATCCCCGCGCTCCGGCCCGGCGCGCGGCCGACGCGGGTGAGCGCGACGGGGAGCGCGGACCGGAAGGGCGAGGTCTGGCAGGGGCAGGTCGAGGTCGGGCTGGACCAGGTGGCGGTGGTGGACCTCGAGCGCCTCTGGCCGTCCGACCTCGCGGTGAACGTGCGCGCCTGGCTCGTCGAGAACCTGACGGCCGGGGTGGGGCGGGACGGCCGCTGGACGCTGCGGGGCGAGATGGGGCCGGGCCTGCCCCAGCCGCGGGTGACGGCGCTGGACGGCACGCTGCGGGCGGAGGGGGCGACGGTCCACTGGCTGCGGCCCATCCCGCCGCTGGAGGGGGCGGACGGGCTGATCACCTTCACGCTGCCCGAGGTGGTGGTGCAGGCGCGGGCGAACCGGCAGTCCGGCACCGGGCTCTCCGTGCCCGAGGCGCGGGTGCGGCTCTTCGACCTCGACGTCGACGCCGAAAAGATGGAGCTGGAGGGGCGGGTGACCGGGCCGCTCGCGGACGTGCTGACGATCGTGCGCCACCCGCGCCTGCATCTCTTCGACAAGCGCCCGCTGGAGCTGGGCGCGGCGGGGGGGAGCGTGGACGCGCGGCTGAGCGTCACCACGCCGCTGAAGAAGGACCTGCGGACGGAGGAGGTGGGGGTCTCCGCGACGGGGCGGGTGATCAACGGGCGGATCGCCGACTTCATCCGGGGCCAGCCGGTGGAGCGGGCGGACCTCGAGGTGCAGGTGGACCTCGCGGGGATGAAGCTGTCGGGCAACGCGCGGCTGGGGCCGATCCCGGGCCGGCTGGAGGCGCAGCTCGACTTCCGGAACGGCCCGCCCTCCCAGGTGACGGAGCGGGTGCGGGTGGAGGGGCGGGCCGAGGCCGCGGACCTGCGGGCGCTCGGGGTGGAGGCCGCGCCCTATGCCACGGGGCCGCTCGGCTACGTCGCGCAGGTGGAGCGGCACCGCTCGCGCGAGGCGGAGGTGGCGGTGCGGGCGGACCTCCGCGACACGCGGCTCGCGCTCAGGCCCTTCGACTACGTGAAGGCGCCGGGGGTGGCCGCCCGGGCCGAGGGGGTGCTGCGCTTCCGCGGCGACGAGCTGGTGGCGCTCGACGAGGTGCGGGTGGAGGGGCCGGCGCTGAGCGTGCGCGGCGGCGTCGCCTTCGGGCGGGGCAGCGGCATCTACGGCGCGGACGTGATCGAGGCGCGGATCGGTGGCAGCCGCTTCACGGGCCGCTTCGCCTCGCCGGGCGGGCCGGGGGAGGCCTGGGACATCCGGGTGCGGGGCACGCTGCTCGACGCGCGCGGGCTGCTGCGCGAGCGGCGGCGGGGCGCGGGGGGCGGGAGCGGGGGGGCGGAGACCGCGGTGCGGGTCGAGGCCGCCTTCGATCGGGTGCTGCTGGAGGAGGGGCGGGAGCTGGCGCCGGTGCAGGCGGCGTTGTTCATGGACGCGCGGGGCGTGCTGCGGGAGCTGCGGGCGAGCGGGCGCGGGCTGCGGGGCGGCGGCTTCGAGGCGGTGGTGGTGCCGCGCGGCGCCGGGCGGGCGATGGAGGCGCGGGTGGAGGGGCTGGGCACGCTGCTGCGCGACATCGGCCTCTTCGACGCGCTCGACGACGGCGCCTTCCACGCCTCCGGCGAGTGGCCCAGCAACGCGCCGGGCGCGCCGCTGACGGGGGTCGCGGAGCTGCGCGACTTCGGGGTGCGGGAGGCGGCCTCCATCGGCAAGGTGCTGCAAGCGTTGTCCATCTACGGCATCCCCGAGGCGGCGCGGGGGCCGGGGCTGCGCTTCACGGTGGCGAGCGCGCCCTTCACCCTGACGCCGCAGGCGCTGACGCTGCGCGAGGCGCGGGCGGTCTCGGCCTCGCTGGGGATCACGGTGGAGGGACGCATCCTGCGGGAGGCGGAGCGCTACGACCTCCGGGGGACGGTGATCCCCTCCTACGCGCTGAACAGCGCGCTCGGGCGCCTGCCCGGCATTGGGCGGCTCTTCACGGCCGAGCGGAACGGGGGGGTGTTTGCCGCCAACTTCCGCATGACGGGGAAGCTGGACGACCCCGACTTCCAGCTCGACCCCCTCTCGATCCTTGCGCCCGGGGCGCTGCGGGGGCTGCTGGGCGGGCCGGGGGACTAGCGGTCGGGGAGCTGGGGGCCAGGGGACTGGGGGCCGTGCGCTTGACCGGCGGGGGGACGGCGCCGAAAACCCCGGGCAACGAGATCCGGAGAGCAGCCATGCAACGACGCCATCTCCTTGCCCTGCCCCTCGCGGCCGCGCTGCCGGTGCCCGCTCTCCGACGGGCCTCGGCCCAGGGGACGGCGGCGGGCGCGACGGTGATGCGGCTGTCGCACCAGTACCCGCCGTCGCATCACATCGCGGGCGTGCTGGCGGACTTCGCGGCGGGCGTGAAGGCGGCGAGCAACGGGGCGGTGGAGGTGCAGGTCTACCCGGCCGAGCAGCTCGCGCGGGTGGCCGAGAACTTCCCGGGCGTGGCCCGCGGGGCCTTCGAGGCGGCGGTGGCGACGAACTTCACCTGGGGGAACACCATCCCCGAGATGTCGGCGCCGACGATCCCCTTCTTCTTCACGGAGGTCGAGCAGAACCGGCGCTTCCCGAAGTCCGAGGCGCGGCGCTTCCTGGACGGGATCACGGCGCGGCGGGCGGTGCGCTCGGTGGCCTGGCTGTTCACCACCAACTCCGCGATCTTCACCTCCGGGCGGAAGCCACTGGTCAACCCCGAGGACTTCCGGGGCGTGAAGATCCGGGGGATCAACAGCCTCATCGACCAGGCGCTGACCGCGGTGGGCGCGGCGCCGGCCGCGACGCCGGCGCCGGAGGTAGTGGGGGCGCTGCAGTCGGGCATCCTCGACGCCGGGCTGACGGACGTCTCGGCGGCCGTGTCGCGCCGCTTCTACGAGGTGCAGAAATACGGGACGGTCTCGCCCTTCTTCAGCGTCTCCACCCAGGTCTACGTGAACCCGCGCTGGTGGGACGGGCTGCGGCCCGAGGCGCGCGCCGTGATAGAGGCCGGGCTGGCGCGGGCGGAGGCGGAGGCGGTGGACGTGACCGTGCGCACCGCCGAGGCCGCGGTGGGCGAGCTGCGCGCCAAGGGGATGGAGCTGACGGTGCAGACGCCCGAGGCGGCGGGCCGCTGGCGGGACGTGATGCAGAAGCCCGTGATGGACGCCTTCCTGCGGCAGTCGCCGGAGAACGGGCCGCGGCTGCTGGACCTGCTGCGGGCGGTCTGAGGGTGCTGCGCGCGGTCGCCCTCGTCTCCCGGCTCGCCTGCTGGCTGGCCTCCCTCTCGACGCTGGTCTGCCTCGGGCTGATCGGGGCCTCGGTGGTGGCGCGCTACGTCTTCCAGACGCCGCTGCCCTGGATCGACAAGGTGGCGGGCTGGCTGGTGCTGGCGCTCGTGCTGCTGGCCGCGCCCGAGGCGCAGCGGCGCTTCGAGCACATCGGCGTCGACGTCGCGGTGGGGCGGATGGGGCCGCGGCTCGCGCGGGCGGCGCATCTCGCGGGCGCGGCCTCGGTCGCCCTCGTCGCGGGCATCCTGCTCTGGGCGGGGTGGGAGACGGTGGCCTTCTCGCGGATGGTCGGGCTGGTGACGGACGTGGCGGAGATCCCGGAGTGGTGGGTCCAGCTGCTGCTGCCCGTGGGGGCGGCGGTGCTGCTGCTGGTGTCGCTGGCGCAATGCGCGGTGCTGGTCGCGGGCGGCGTGCCCGAGCACCTGCCGACCGGGGACGAGGAACTGCCGCGCGACACGCTGGCACGCGGGGAGTAGCGGTCGGTGTCCTTCCTCGTCCTCATGGCCGCGCTGATCGGGCTGCTCTACCTCGGCCTGCCGATGTTCGCGGCGCTGTTCCTGCTGCCGCTCGCGGTGCTGCTCTGGGTCGAGGGAGGCATCCCCGCGCTCGGCGAGATCGTCATCGGCAACCTCAACGGCTACCTGCTGGTGGCCATCCCGCTGTTCATGCTGATGGCGCATGTGATGGTGCGCGGGCGGGTGGTGAACGACCTCTACGGCGCGGCCTTCGCGATGCTGCGCGGGGTGCGGGGTGGCGTGGGCATCGCGACCGTGCTCGCCTGCACGGTGTTCGCCGCGATCTGCGGGTCCTCGGTCGCGACGGCGCTGACCATCGGCAAGATCGCGATCCCGCAGATGCTCCGCTACGGCATGTCGCGCCAGGGCGCCTTCGGGGTGGTGGCGGGGGGCGGGACGCTCGGCATCCTTATCCCGCCCTCGGCGCCGATGGTGCTCTACGCCTTCGTGACGGAGACGAGCGTGGGGGCGCTGTTCCTCGCGGGCGTGGTGCCGGGGCTGATGATGGCGCTCGTCTTCGCGGTCTACATCTTCCTGACGGAGGGGCGGGCCGTGGCGCCGGCGGACGAGCCGCCGCCGGAGCGGGTCGGCACCTCGCTCCGCCGCGCGGGCTGGTCGATGACGCTGCCGGTCTTCGTGCTCGGCGGCATCTACATGGGGGTCTTCACGGCGACCGAGGCGGCAGGGGCCGGGACGCTCTACGCGATCGCGATCGGCGCGATCGTCTACCGCACGCTGACTTGGCGCGACCTCTGGGACGGGGTGGGGGACGCGACGCGGACGAGCGCGATGCTGCTCATGATCATCGCCGGCGCCGCCGTCTACGGCTACATGCTGACGAAGCTGCGCATCCCGCAGGAGCTGGCGGCGCTGGTGACGGAGATGGGGCTGTCCCGCACGGGGTTCCTCGTCGCGATGATGGTGCTGCTCTTCGTCCTCGGCCTCGTGCTGGAGAGCTTCTCGATCATCCTGCTGACCATGCCGGCCATCCTGCCCTCGCTGGCGGCGCTCGGCATCGACAAGGTCTGGTACGGGGTGCTGCTGACGGTCTCGCTCGAGATGGCGCTGATCAGCCCGCCGGTCGCGATGAACCTCGTGGTGATCAAGGCGATCACGGGGGCGCCGCTGGCGGAGGTGAACCGCTCCATCATCCCCTACATGCTCATGCTGGCGGCGGGGACGGCGCTGCTGATCGCCTTCCCGGGCATCGCGCTCTGGCTGCCCCGGATGGCGGGCTACGGCGGCTAAGGCGGGGCGGGCCTCAGCCGGCGCGGCGGAGCGGCGCGGCGGCGGTGGGGAGGCGGCCGGGGCGGGCGAAGAGGTAGCCCTGGGCGAGCTCGACCCCGAGGCCGGCCACGACGGCGGCGTGCTCCTCCGTCTCGACCTGCTCGGCGATGACGCGGGCGCCGACGGCGAGGCTGAGGTCGACCATGCTGGCGACGAAGGAGCGGTCGCGCTCGCTGCGGACCGCGTTCTGGACGTAGGCGCCGTCCACCTTCACCCAGTCGACCGGGAAGTTGCGGAGGTAGCGGAAGGCGGCGGCACCGGCACCGAAGTCGTCGATGCAGAGGGCGATCCCGCGGGCGCGGAGCATGTCCAGCGTCGCGCGGGCCTCGACCTCGTCCTCAATCTCGACGGATTCGGTGAGTTCGACCATCACGCGGGGCAGCAGGGCGGCGCTGGCGTCGAGCCGCTCCTGCAGGAGGGCGCGGAAGCGGGCGCTCTGCATGGAGAGGCCGGAGATGTTGAGGGCGATGCGGGCGCCGGTGTTGAAGCGCAGCGCGTCCAGCACGCGGTCGGTGACGGCGAGGTCCATCTCCTCCGTCAGGCCGACCGTCTCGGCGCAGCGGATGAAGGCGTCGACGCCGTAGCCGTCCGGGCGGAGCAGCGCCTCGTGGTGGTGGACGCGGCGGCCGCGGAGGTCGACGATCGGCTGGTAGAGAAGCTCGAAGCGGCGCTCCCCGATGACGCGGCGGATGCTGCCGGCCTGGGCCGCGATCTCGCGCAGCGCCCCGGTCAGCCCCCCGGCCGCGAGCCCGGCCATGCCCTGGCCCGCGAAATGGGCGAGGGCGTGGCGGAGCGCGCGGGTGGCCTGGGCGGGGGTGAGGGCCTCGGCCTCGAGGGGCAGGTTGCAGGTGCTGACCTCGCCGCCAAGGCCGTAGGAGAGAAGGACCGATTCCATCCGGGCGGCGAGGGAGGGGAGGTCGGGCAGCTCGCGCCCCACGAGGAGGCCGTAGCGGCCGGGCGAGAGCCGGCCGGTGAGGCCGCCGCCGGCCCCCTCCAGGAGGGCGGCGTCGAGCTCGGCGGAGAGCTCGGGGCGGCGGGCGACGATGCGGCGGATCTCGTCCGGCAGGTCGATGAGGGCGAGGGCGGCGCTGGCGGCGGGGCCGCGGATCATGCCGGCGGCGGCGCGGCCGAAGGCGGCGTTCTCCGCCACGGCGGCGGCGCGCGGGGGGGCGGGCAGGGGGCCGAAGGTGAGGCAGAACTGGCCCTGCGGCCCGGCCGGGGCGAGGCCCGCGAGGGAGAAGGCCGTGCCCTTCGCGTCGTTCAGGCGGATGGCGGTGGGGGGCAGGCGGCCCCGGGCGGCCAGGAGCTGGATGGCCATGCCGAGCGCGCCCCGCTCCTCCGCGGCGATGAGGCAGTCGAGCGGGCGGCCGACGAAGGCCTCTGGCGCCTCGCCCAGGTGGTGGCGGAAGGCGCCGGCGGCGAAGGTGATGGTGGCGTGTGGGCCGGTCTCCACCAGGAGGTCGGCCGCGGCGAAGGCGAAGGTGAGGAACCGGTCGCGCAGATCCGTGCCCGGGGCGCGGGGCGCCGGTTGATTCGTCGGTGCGCCGCCAGGTGTCGCCATGCGGGCAGGTTTGCCCTGCCCGCCTTGCGGAACGGTTAAGCCCGGAGCGGCCTCACGCGGCCTTGGCGAGGGCGTCCTCGCCGTCCAGCACCGACGCGACGGCGTGGACCACGGCGGCGATGCGGACCGCGGCCTGGACCTGCTCGGCGGTCACGCCGTGCTCGCGCACCACGCGCTCGTGGCTCTCCATGCACATGCCGCAGCCGTTCACCGCGGAGACGGCGAGCGACCAGAGCTCGAAGTCGGCCTTGTCGACGCCAGGCTTGGCCATGATGTTCATGCGGAGCTTGGCGGGCATCTTGCCGTAGTCGCCGTGCACCATGTGGGTGAAGCGGTAGTAGATGTTGTTCATGCCCATGATGGCGGCCGCGGCCTTGGCGGCGGTGAGCGCCTCGGGGGAGAGCTTGGGGCCGAACTCGGCGACGAGGGCGTTCGAGACCTCGGCGTTGCGGGAGGCCAGCGCGCTGACCACGAAGCAGCCGGCGCGCTGCTGCTCCGAGAGGACCGGCTCGGTGGCGAGGCTGCCGAGGTTCAGGCGGAGGTCGCGGGCGTAGTCGGGCAGCCGATCGCGCAGGGCGTCGAGGGACATCGTCGTCTCCGGTTCAGGGGCAGGGGTATCGGGAGGCGGTGCGCGGGGGCGGCGGCGGGCCGTCGCGCCGGCGCACCGCTCCCGCGCGGCCGGTGGCGGGACGTTCCGCCGGGACCGGCTCGCGCGGGAGGGCCGGCGGGATCATCCCCGGGGGGAGGGCGATCCCGGGACGGGGCGCGCCTGGGGGTGGCGCGGCCCGCGAGGGTCCCGCCCCCGGGAAGGGGGCGGGGCGGGGGTCAGGCGGCCTTGAGGACGTCCTCGCCCTTCTGCCAGTTGCAGGGGCAGAGCTCGTCGGTCTGCAGCGCGTCGAGGATGCGGAGCACCTCCTGCGGGTTGCGGCCGACCGAGAGGTCGTTCACGCCGACGTAGCGGATGATGCCCTCGGGGTCGACGAGGAAGGTCGCGCGGAGCGCCACGCCCTCGTTCTTGTCGAGGACGCCGCAGCCCTGGGACAGCTCGCGCTTGATGTCGGCGAGCATGGCGAAGGGGAGGTCCTTCAGGTCGGCGTGGTGGAGGCGCCAGTTCATGTGGACGAACTCGCTGTCGGTCGAGACGCCGTAGATCACGGTGTCGCGGTCCTCGAACTCGCGGGCGAGCTTGCCGAAGGCGACGATCTCGGTCGGGCAGACGAAGGTGAAGTCCTTCGGCCAGAAGAAGACGAGCTTCCACTTGCCGGCTTGGTCGGCCTCGGTGACGGTCGTGAAGGCGGTGTTCAAGTCGAGCCCCTTGGGGCCGCCCTCGACGGCGGTGAGCTTGAAGGAGGGGAAGCGATCGCCGACGGTCAGCATGCGCGGGGTTTCTCCTGAGGATCTGGTCTGGTCCGGCCCCTGGGAATTGGCCTGGGGGCCGGGGAGCGAGGCGCCGACGAATCGGCAACGGCCCTGTCCCTTATATGCGGCGCAGCATTTCCCGCTTCCAATGAATTGTTTTCGAGTGGATGATCGATTCCAACGATGATCAGCCTTCCCAGCCCCCAGCAGCTCCGCTACCTCGTCGCCCTCGCGGAGCAGGGGCATTTCGGCCGGGCGGCCTCGGCCTGCGCGGTGACGCAGAGCACCCTCTCGGCAGGGGTGATCGCGCTGGAGCGGCAGCTCGACGCCGCCATCCTCGAGCGCGGGCCCTCCAAGCGGCCGGCCTTCACGCCGCTCGGGCTCGAGCTGGTGGCGCGGGCGCGGGAGGCGCTCTCGGCGCTCTCCGCCGTGGCGGAAACGGCGCAGTCGGCGAGGGAGCCGCTGACGGGGCCGCTGCGGCTCGGCGTGATCCCGACAATCGGGCCCTTCCTGCTGCCGCGGCTGATGCCGGCGCTGCGGGCGGCCCATCCGCGGCTGCGGCTCTGGCTGCGGGAGGACCTGACGGACCGGCTGGGGGAGGAGCTGGAGGCGGGGCGGCTGGACCTGCTGCTGCTCGCGCTGCCCTCGGGGCTGCGGGGGGTGGAGACGCAGGTGGTGGCGGAGGACCCCTTCCTGGTCGCGATGCCGGAATCGCACCGGCTGGCCGGGCTCGCCTCCCTGCCCATGGGCTCGCTCGCGACGGAGCGGCTGCTGCTGCTGGAGGACGGGCACTGCCTGCGCGAGCACGCGCTGGCCGCCTGCCGCCTGCCGGCCGCGCGGGCGGGGGAGGGCTTCTCCGCGACCTCGCTGCACACGCTCGTCCAGATGGTGGCGGGCGACCTCGGCATCACCCTGCTGCCGCGGCTGGCGGTGCAGGGGGGCGTGCTGGCCGGGGCCTCGCTCGCGCTCCGGCCGCTGGAGGAGGGGGCGTCCCGCACGCTCGGGTTGGCCTGGCGGGCGCGCTCGCCCCGGGCGGCGGAGTTCCGGGGGCTGGTCGAGGCGGTGCGGCAGGCGGTGGAGACGGGGGGCTAGGGGCGCCCGCGGCCGGGAAGGGCGCGGGCGGGGGAGGTTCGCATCCGGCGGCGGCCGCCCTATAGGACCCCTCGAGGGGCGGAACGGCGCCTTCGGAGGGAACATGCTGACAGTCCTGGCCTATGTCATGGTCATCGTTTTCATGGCGCTGATCATGACCGACCGCCTGTCGGCGCTGCTGGCGCTGATCCTGGTGCCGGTCGCCTTCGCGCTGCTCGGGGCGGCGCTCGGGGTGTCCTCGATCGACATCGGGCCGATGATCCTGGCGGGCATCCGGAACCTGGCGCCGACGGGGGTGCTGCTTCTCTTCGCGATCCTCTTCTTCGGGATCATGATCGACGCCGGGCTGTTCGACCCCGTGGCGCGGACGGTGCTGCGGCTGGTCCACGGCGACCCCGTGCGGATCGTGATCGGGACCGCAGTGCTGGCGACGATCGTCTCGCTCGATGGGGACAGCTCCACGAGCTACATCATCACGACGACGGCGATGCTGCCGCTCTACCGGCGGCTGGGGATGAACCCGCTGATCGCGGCCTGCGTGATCATGCTCGCCGCGGGCAACACGAACCTCACCCCCTGGGGCGGGCCGACGGCGCGGGCGGCGAGCGCGCTGCACGTCGACGTCAACGATCTCTTCGTGCCGCTCGTGCCGACGATGGTGGGCTGCTTCCTCTTCACGCTCGGCGTCGCCTGGTTCCTCGGGCGGCGGGAGCGGGCGCGGATCGGGGTGGCGAACCTGCCGGGGCTGGAGGACGTGCCGGCGCCGTCGGGCGGCGTGGTGGACACGGACGCGCCCCACCCGGCGGAGCGGCGGCCGCACCTGCTCTTCGTCAACCTCGGGCTGACGGTGGCGCTGATGGTGTGCCTCTTCCTCGGCGTGCTGCCGCTGCCCGTGCTGTTCATGATCGGCTTCGCGCTGGCGACGCTGATCAACTACCCCGACCTGAAGGAGCAGAAGGAGCGTCTGGCGGCGCACGCGCCGAACGTCCTCGCGGTGGTGTCGCTGATCTTCGCAGCGGGGATCTTCACGGGGATCCTCTCGGGCACCGGCATGGTGGACGCGATGGCGCGGAGCGTGACGGCGGTCATCCCCGCGAGCGCCGGGCCCTACATCCCCGCGATCACGGCGGTGCTGAGCATTCCCTTCACCTTCTTCATCTCGAACGACGCCTTCTACTTCGGCGTGCTGCCGATCCTGGCCGAGGCGGGGGCGGCCTTCGGGCACTCGCCGCAGGTGATCGGGCGGGCCTCGCTCGTCGGGCAGCAGGTGCACCTGCTGAGCCCGCTCGTGGCCTCGACCTACCTCCTCGTCGGGCTCTGCGGCGTCGACTTCGGCGCGCACCAGCGCTTCACGCTGCCCTGGTCGCTCGGCATGGCCGCGGTGATGCTCGTCTTCAGCGCGCTGATCGGGGTGATCCCGCTGTTCTGAGGCGCCTCAGGCCGCGAGGCGGTCGAGGCGGTCGCGCAGGCGGTACCAGCCGCCGACGAGAGGCAGGAACCAGGGCCTGCCGCGGTAGGTCGGGGCGCTGGGGAAGGGCAGGTCGGCGAGGGCGAAGGGCGCGTTCTCGGCGCCCGCGATGCGCAGCCCCGCGCGGTGGCCGAGGAAGCTCGCCATGGCGACGCCCGAGCCCTGGCAGCCCGCGGCGTAGTGGATGCCGCCCTCGGTGCCGAGATGGGGCAGGAAGTCGAAGGTGAAGGCGACGTTCCCCGTCCAGGAATGGGTGATGCGCGTCCGGGCGAGCTCCGGGAAGGCGGCGGTCATGAAGCCGTGCAGCACGGGCGCGGCCGCCTCGGGCGTGGTGGGGCCGAAGGAGGCGCGGCCGCCCCAGAGGATGCGCCGGCCGTCGGGCGAGGGGCGGAAGTAGTTCAGCACGCGCTTGGTGTCGCTGATCATGCGGCGGCCGGGGAAGAGGCAGTCCATCCTGGCCGGGTCGATCTCCTCGGTCGCGATGATGTAGGAGCCGACGGGAATCACGCGGCGGGCGAGCCAGGGCATGGCGCTGCGGCCCTCGCCGTCGATCGAGTAGCCGTTGGTCGTGACGAGCACGGCGTCCGCGCGGAGCGTGCCGCGCGCGGTGCGGAGCGCGAAGCCGTCGCCGGCGCGGGCGATGCCTTCCGCGCGCGTGCCGTCCACGAGCGCGGCGCCGGCCTTCGCCGCGGCGGCGGCGAGGCCGCGGGCGTACTTGCCGGGGTGCAGGCTGCCGGTCGCGGCGGCCAGCATGCCGCCGTGGTAGTGGTCGCTGCCGAGCGCCTCGCGCTGGCGCGCGCGGGGGAGCATGGCGGTGGGCAGGCCCGTGGCCTCGGCGATGAAGGCGGCCTTGGCGGCCTGCGCGCGGTAGTGGGCGGGAGTCCAGGCGGCGGCGAAGCGGCCGCAGCGCGCGTAGTCGCAGTCGATGCCCTCCCGTGCGATGAGCTCCTCGAGGAAGGGGAAGGAGGCGGCGCCGTCGCGCGCGATGGCGGCCGCGCGCTCGGCGCCGAGCCTCCGCGCCAGGTCGCCCGAGGCGAGCTTGAGCGCGCCCGAGACCATGCCGCCGTTGCGCGAGGAGGCGCCCCAGCCGATGCGCTCGGCGTCGAGCACGACGGGGCGGTGGCCGAGGCGCGCGAGGGTGAGGGCGGCGGAGAGACCGGCATAGCCGCCGCCGACGATGACGACCTCCGCGCGGTCGGGCAGCGCCGCCGGGCGCGGCGCGGGCTCGGCTTCCTCCCACCACCAGGGCGTGGTCTTGAAGCCTTCGGCGAAGAGGGGGTGGCTCATTGCTTCGCGGCCCGTCCTGGTATCAAACTTGCTGGCGTCGCTCTCACGGACCGGCAGGGTCGCCCCGGGGGCCGCTTTCGGCAAGGGCGAGAGAGGAGACAGCGATGGGGCAGAGCTTCCACGAGGATTGCCTGGACCTCGCGCGGCGCGCGCTGTCGCGGGGCGGCGTCGACCGGCGCGGCGCGTTGCGGGCGCTGGCCGCGATGGGCCTGGTCGCGGCCGGGGACGCGGTGACCCAGGGCGCGCAGGCCCAGGGCGCGCGGGAGCTGGTGATCGTGAACTGGGGCGGCGTCGCGAACGAGGGCTTCGCGCGCCACTACGGCGCGCCCTTCGAGGCCGCGAACCCCGGCCTCAAGGTCGTGCAGAACAGCACGGGCCCCTCGGCCGGGCGCATCAAGAGCATGGTCGAGAGCGGCTCCGTCACCTGGGACCTCTGCGACAGCTCCGCCTCCTCCTCGCGCGTGCTGGGCAAGGGGAACCTTGTCCAGCGCATCGACTACGGCGTCGTGAAGAAGAGCGACGCAATCGATGAGGCCTTCACGCTGGAGTACGGGGCGGCGCCCTACTCCTTCTCCTCGGTGCTCGCCTACGACAGCAGCAAGTTCCCGAACGGGCCGCCGCAGAGCTGGGCGGACTTCTGGGACCAGCGGCGCTTCCCGGGCACGCGGCTGCTGCGGCGGGACGCGCTGGCAGTGATGGACGCGGCGCAGATGGCGCTCGGCAAGGACCCCGCGCGGCTCTACCCGCTCGACGCGCGCGCCTGCCTGGCCAAGCTGCGGGAGATCCGCCGGAACGCGGTGTTCTGGACGAACGGCTCCGAGAGCGAGCAGTTCCTGCGCACCGGCGAGGCGGTGATGGGGCAGATCTGGCACACGCGGGCGAAGGTGCTGGAGCAGGAGACGAACGGGCGGATCAAGTTCACCTGGAACCAGGGGCTGCTGCAGGCCGGCATCTTCGTGATCCCGCGCGGCGCGCCGGGCGGGGCCGCGACGCAGCGGCTGCTGGCGAGCATGCTGGCCAACCCCGAGCCGCAGGTCGAGCTGCTGAAGTTCATGGGCAACGGGCCGACCAACCCGCGGGCCGCGGCGCTGGTGCCGGCGGAGTTCCGGCGCTTCAACCCGACGGACCCGGAGAACGCGCGCCAGCAGGTGATCCTCGACGGCAACTGGTGGGGCGACCACTACACCGAGCTGAACGCCGACGTGGTCGACGTCATCACGGGCTGAGCCAATGCTGCTGGTGAAGGTGGAGGGCGCGCGGACGCGCCAGCTCTGGTGCGACCTGCTGGGGGAGCTGCGCCCGGGGCTGGTGGCGCGGCCCTTCGACGCGCCGGACGCGCGGCCGGAGGAGGCGCGCTACGTGCTGACCTGGGCACCGGCGCCGGGTTGGCTCGCGGGGCTGCCGAACCTGCGCGCGATCTTCTCGCTCGGCGCGGGGGTGGACCACATCACCACCGATCCCACCTGGCCGCGGCACGTGCCGCTGGTGCGGATGGGCGGGGAGGAGCCGGGGCAGCGCATGGGCGAGTACGTCGCCTGGGCCTGCCTGACGTTGCTGCGCCACGGCCGCGACTTCGCCCGCGCCCAGGCGGAGCGGCGCTGGGAGTACAAGGTCGGCGAGGACACGGCGCGGGACCTGACGGTCGGCATCATGGGGATGGGCGCGCTGGGGGCGGCCGCCGCGCCGATGCTGCGGGGCCTGGGCTATCGCGTGGCCGGCTGGTCGCGGACGCGCAAGGCGGTGGAGGGGGTGGAGAGCTTCGCGGGGGCGGGGGAGTTGGACGCCTTCCTCGCGCGGGCGGACGTGCTGGTCTGCCTGCTGCCCGCGACGCCGGAGACGGCGGGGATCGTGAACCGGGAGCTGCTGGCGAAGCTGCGGCCGGGGGCGGGCTTCGTGAACGCGGCGCGGGGCCCGCACGCGGTGGTGCCCGACCTTGTGGCGGCGCTCGATTCCGGGCAGTTGTCCGGCGCGGTGCTGGACGTCTTCGACCCCGAGCCGCTTCCGGCCGAGAGCCCGCTCTGGTCCCACCCGAAGGTGACGGTCACGCCGCATGTCGCGAGCGTGGCGCGGCGGCGGGAGCGGGCGCGCTACGTGGCGGAGGCGATCGCGGGGTTCGAGGCGGGCGGGCCGCTGCCCAACCTCTATGATCCCGTGCGGGGTTACTGACATGCCCATGCCGCCCCCGCCCGCGCGGCCCGACCCGGACCACGTGCCGGACGAGGCGGAGCTTCGGCGCGACCTGGCCGCGGCGTATCGGCTCTTCGCGCATTTCGGGATGACGGACCTCGTCTACACGCATCTTTCCGTGCGGGTGCCGGGGGAGGGCCATCGGTTCCTGGTGAACCCCTACGGCCTGCTGTTCGAGGAGGTGACGGCCTCCTCCCTCGTGCTGGTGGACGCGGCGGGGGAGCCGGCGCAGCGGACGGACTGGCCGGTGAACCCGGCGGGCTTCGTGATCCACTCGGCGCTGCATCTCGGCGCGCCCCACGCGCAATGCGTGATGCACACGCACACGCTGGCGGGGATGGTGGTGGCCGCGCAGGCGGGCGGGCTGCTGCCGCTGAACCAGATGGGCACGGAGTTCCACGGGCGCGTCGCGGTGCACGACTACGAGGGGATCGCGGCGGAGGACAACCTTGCCGAGCGCGAGCGGCTGGTGCGGGACATGGGCGAGAGGCCCTGCATGATCCTGCGCAACCACGGGCTGCTGACGGCGGGGCGCACGGTGGCCGAGGCCTTCTACTGGATGTACTACCTCGAGCAGTCCTGCCGCATCCAGGTGGCCGCGCAGTCCACGGGCGCGCCGCTCTCCGTGCCGCCGGAGGAGGTGGTGGTGCGCGCGCGCGACCAGATGGGCGAGAGCCCCGTGAAGGGCTGGCTGCCCTGGCAGGCGCTGCGGCGGAAGATGGACCGCGAGCAGCCGGACTACCGGACGTGAGCGGCCGCGCGGGGCACGCGCTCTCGCTGCAGGGGCTCTCGAAGCGCTACGGCAGCTTCGTGGCCGTGCAGGACGCCTCGCTGGAGGTGGGCAGCGGGCGGTTCCTGACGCTGCTCGGGCCTTCGGGGTCGGGCAAGACGACGATCCTGATGATGATCGCGGGCTTCGTGGAGCCGAGCGAGGGGCGCGTGCTGCTGGACGGGCGCGACATCACCGCCGTGCCGCCGGAGCGGCGCGAGTTCGGGATGGTCTTCCAGGGCTACGCGCTCTTCCCGCACATGACGGTGGCGGAGAACGTCGCCTTCCCGCTGCGCGTGCGGCGGCTCGGGCGGGCGGAGCGGGACGCGCGGGTGCGGGCGACGCTCGACCTCGTGCAGCTGGACCAGTTCGCGGACCGGCGGCCGTCGCAGCTCTCGGGCGGGCAGCAGCAGCGGGTGGCGCTGGCGCGCGCGCTGGTCTTCGATCCCGCGCTGCTGCTGCTGGACGAGCCGCTCTCGGCGCTCGACAAGAAGCTGCGGGCGGAGCTGCAGGACGAGCTGAAGGCGCTGCACCGGCGGGTCGGGCGCACCTTCATCAACGTGACGCACGACCAGGAGGAGGCGCTCTCGCTGTCCGACGAGATCGCGATCCTCAACGCCGGGCGGCTGGTGCAGGTGGGGGCGCCGAGCGCGCTCTACGAGCGGCCGGCGACGCGCTTCGTGGCGGGGTTCCTCGGGCGGTCGAACTTCGTCGAGGGCGAGGCGGAGCGGGACGCGGGCGGCATCGTGCTGCGGCGCGGCGGGACCCGCGTGCTCGGCGTGGGCGAGGCGCCGCCCGGGCCCGCGCTGCTGTCGCTCCGGCCCGAGAAGATCACGGTGCTCGCGGAGGGCGAGGGCGAGGAGAACGTGGTGGAGGGGCGGATCGCCGCCTGGTCCTATCTCGGCGCGGGCTACGCGATCACCGTCGCGACCGCGGATCTCGGCGAGCTGAAGGTGCACCTGCCGGCCTGGCGCATCCCGCTGGTGCCGGCGGAGGGGATGCCGGTGCGGCTCGGCTGGCCGCGCGGGGCGGCGGTGGCCGTGGCGGAAGACCCCGCGTGAGGCCGGCGGGCCGGCACGCCCTCGGCTGGTGGGGGCTGATCCTGCCGGCCTTCCTGCTGATGACCGCCTTCTACGTCGCGCCGATCCTGCAGGTGCTGGCGATCAGCTTCACCGAGCCGCAGCCCGGCCTCGGCAACTACGAGCGGCTGCTGACGAGCGAGAGCGTGCAGCGGGTGATCGGGACGACGCTGCGGATCGGGGTGGTGACGACGGCGATCGCCCTGTTGCTGGGCTACGCGCTGGCCTACCGCATCGCGCTCTCGGGGCCGCGGGCGCAGCGATGGTGGCTGCTGGCCGTGCTGGTGCCGCTCTGGATCAGCGTCCTCGTGCGCGCCTTCGCCTGGGTGACGCTGCTGCGGCGGCAGGGGCTGGTGAACCAGGGGCTGATGGCGGCGGGCGCCATCGAGCAGCCGCTGGCGCTGGTGTGGAACGAGTTCGGGATCGTGGTGGGGATGGTGCACTACATGGTGCCCTACGCGGTGCTGCCGATGCTCTCGGCCATGCGGGAGATCGACCCGCGGGTGCTGGCGGCGGCGCGCGGGCTCGGCGCGGGGCGGGCGGGGGCCTTCCTGCGGGTGTTCCTGCCCCTGTCCCTGCCCGGTGTGATCGCGGCGGGGGTGCTCGTCTTCATCTTCTCGCTCGGCTTCTACATCACGCCGGCGATCCTCGGCGGCGGCAAGACGCTGATGGCGGCGGAGTGGATCAAGCTGCAGATCCTCGACCTCATCCGCTGGGGGTTGGGGGCGATGCTGGCGACGGTGCTGGTGGTGGCGATCCTGGCGACCCTCGCGGTCTTCTCGCGGCTGGTGAACCTGCGGCGGCTCTTCGGGGCGGGGGGCTAGCGGGATGGGCGGACACCGGCCGGGATGGTTGAGCGCCTGGGTCTCCTGGGCGACGGTGCTCTACCTCCTGCTGCCGATCACCATCATCCTGCCGGTCTCGCTGACCGACCAGCGCTTCCTCTCGCTGCCGTACGAGGCGCTGTCGCTGCAGCACTACGCGCGGCTGCTGACGACGCCGGCCTGGACGGACGCGATCGGGCAGTCGGCCCTCATCGCCTCGGCCTCGACGCTCGTCGCGGTGGTGCTGGGCACGGCCTGCGCGATCGGGTGCTGGCGGCTGTCGCGGCGGAGCACGGAGCTCGTGCGGGCGCTGATGCTGCTGCCGATCATCATCCCGAGCATCGCCTACGCGGTCGGGCTCTACCGCTATTTCGCGCGCCTCGGGCTGCTCGACAGCTTCACGGGGGTGGTGGTCGCGCACGGGGTGACGGGGATCCCCTACGTGGTCATCACCGTCTCGACGGCGCTGGCCGCCTTCGACCCGCGGCTCGAGAGCGCGGCGCGGGGGATGGGGGCGACGCTGGCGCAGACGCTGCGCTGGGTCATCCTGCCGCGGATCATGCCGGGCATCGTCTCGGGCGCGATCTTCGCCTTCATCCATTCCTGGGACGAGCTGGTGGTGGTGCTCTTCATCGCCTCGCGCCGGGTCTTCACCCTGCCGCGCAAGATCTGGGACGGCATCAACGAGAACCTGGACCCGGCCATGGCGGCGGTCGCCGTGCTGCTGGTGGGGATGACCGTGCTGTTGCTGCTGCTCGACCTGGCGCTGCGCCGGCAGCGAGCTGACTAGGGGAACGTCCATGACCGAGAAGCATCCCGTCGCCGCCCGCAAGGGCATGGTGGTGACGAACCACCCGCTGGCCTCCGGGGCGGGGGCGGAGATGCTGCTCGCGGGCGGGAACGCGGTGGACGCGGCCATCGCCGCGCTCTTCGCGCTGACGGTGGTGGAGCCGATGATGGTCGGCATCCTCGGCGGGGGCGTCGCCCACCTGCGGCTGCCGGACGGGCGGCACGTGGTCGTGGACGGCCTCTCCACCGCGCCCGCCGCGGCGCGGCCGGACATGTACCGCACGGTGTCCGACGTGCTGCCGGACTACCAGGAGACGGAGGGGCGGCGGAACCATCTGGGGCCGCTGGCCATGGCGGTGCCGGGGGCGCTCAGGGCCTGGTGCCACACGCTCTCCGCCTACGGGACCCTGCCGCTGGCGGAGGTGCTGGAGCCGGCGATCCGGCTCGCGGCGCGGGGGTGGCGGGCGACGCCCTATCTCGCGGACAGCGTGGGGGACAACGCGCGGGAGCTCGCGACGGACCCCGGCCTCGCAGCCGTCTTCCTGCCGGGCGGGGCGCCGGTCCGCGCCGGGGAGCGGGTGGTGCGGGGGGACTACGCGGAGAGCCTCCGGCTGGTCGCCCGGGACGGGGCGGAGGCGCTGCACGACGGGCCGCTCGGCGAGGCGCTGGCCACGCATATGCGGGCGGCGGGCGGGCTGATCACGGCGGCGGACCTCCGGGGCGTGGCGCCGGTCGAGCGGGAGCCGATCCGGGCGCTCTACCGGGGGTACGAGGTGATCGGGCCGCCGCCGCCCTCCTCGGCCGGGGTGCACGTGGCGGGGATGCTGAACCTGCTCGAGGGGTACGACCTCCGCGCGCTGGGCGCGGGCACGCCGGACGGGGTGCACCTGCTGGCGGAGGCGCTGAAGATGGCCTTCGCGGACCGGGCGGTGGCGACGGCCGACCCCGCCTTCGTCGCGGTGCCGGTGGGGCTGCTGACCTCCAAGGCCTACGCGGCCGCGCGGCGGGCGGAGGTGTCGATGGACCGGGCGCGGGACTGGGCGCCCGGGCCGGGGCTGCTCGAATCGGCGAACACCACGCACGTGACGGTCGCGGACGACCGGGGGACGATCGTCTCCTCGACCCAGACCATCAACAGCCTCTTCGGCGCGCGCTTCACCGTGCCGGGCACGGGGATGGTCGCCAACAACTACATGTACAACTTCGACCCGCATCCCGGGCGGGCGCTCTCGGTCGCGCCGGGCAAGCGGGTCTTCACCTCCATGGCGCCGACCATCGTGCTGCGGGACGGGGCGCCGGTGATGGCGCTGGGGCTGCCGGGGGGGCTCCGCATCTTCGGCTCGGCCATGCAGGCGGTGATCAACCTGATCGACCACGGCATGTCGCTGCAGGAGGCCGTGGAGGCGCCGCGGGTCTGGACCCAGGGGCACCTCCTGGAGCTCGAGCCCGGGATCTCCGCTGAGACGGAGGCGGCGCTGGTCGCGCGCGGCCACCGGGTGGAGCGGGTGCGGGCGGTCGGCGGCGGCATGGGGGCCATCGCCTTTGGGCCGGAGGGTGAGATGACCGGCGCCGCCTGCTGGCGGGCGGACGGGACGCCCGTCGGCATCGGCGGCGGCCTGGCGCGGGCCGGGGTGCGCTTCCTGCCCGAGGGCGGGCCGGCCGGGGCGACGCCGGCCGCCTGAAGGGGCGTCTCAGCCGACGAGAAGGGGCGCGACGGCGTCGCGGAGCGCCGGGGGCAGGGGGGTGGGGACCGTTTGCGTGGCGCGGTCCACGTAGACGTGGATGAAGTGGCCCTCGGCGCTCGCCGCGTCCTCGTCGTTGCGGAAGATGCCGATCTCGTAGCGGATGGAGGTGCGGCCGAGGCGGGCGACGCGGAGGCCGGCCGTGACCAGGTCGGGGAAGGAGACGGGGGCGAGGTAGCGGCAGCCGGTCTCCACGACCACGCCGATGACCGCCGAGGTCTTGAGGTCGATGGCCCCGGACTCGAGGAGGAAGCGGGAGACGACGGTGTCGAAGAAGGAATAATAAACGGTGTTGTTGATATGCGCGTAGGCGTCGTTGTCGCCCCAGCGGGTGGGAATGGCCAGGAAATGCCGGTAATCGGCCCGGATCGGGCGCTTCCTCTCGCTCATGGGGTCTCCTCGGGGGTGGTCGCGCGCAAACTCCCCTCGCGCGATCGACCACGCAAGGCTTCGCCTGCGGCGGAGTTCGCTGTAATGTGACGCCGCGGCCCAACGCCCTGGAACCTTGACGACAGAATGTCCTCCCCCGCGTCCGAAGCCCGACTGGAGCCGTTCCGGCTGCGCGGGGCGAACTTCAACCTGCTGGTCCTGCGCCTGCTCGATCCCCGGGTGGAGGTGATCGTGCCGGCGCTGGCGGACCAGTTCCGCCGCGCGCCGGGCTTCCTGCGCAACGCGCCCATCGTGCTCGGGCTGGACGACCTCGACCCCGCGGCCGCGCCGGATTTCGGGCACCTGACCGCGCAGCTGCGCGCCGTGCAGATCGCGCCCATCGGCACCACGGGCGGCGCGCCGGAGCTCCGGGCCGCGGCCCAGGCGGCCGGGCTGCCGCCGCTCCGCGCCGCCGGGGGGGAGCAGGCGCCGCCCGTCTCGGCCGAGCCGGCCCCGATGCCCTTGCCAGCGCCCGAGCCGCAGGCCACGCCGGAGGCGCCGCCGCCCTCGGGCTGGCAGCCGACGATGATCATCGACCAGGCCGTGCGCGCGGGGCAGCGCATCTGGGCCCAGGGCAGCGACCTCATCATCCGCGGCACGGTCAACCCGGGCGCCGAGGTGATCGCGGACGGGAACGTCCACGTCTACGGCACGCTCAAGGGCCGCGCGATCGCCGGCGGGGCGGAGAACCGGGCGGCCCGGATCTTCGCGCTGAATTTCGAGCCCGAGCTCGTCTCCATCGCCGGCTACTACGCGGTGCGCGACGGGCTGGGGGATGCGCCGCTCGGGCGGCCGGTGCAGGTCTGCCTGATCGGCGAGAGCATGCGGTTCGACAAGCTGGGTTGAGCCGCCGGGCGGGGCGCTCGCAGGCATCCGGCGGAAGGCCCTTCCAGGGCCGAGGCCGGGCGTGCGAAAGACGCGGCCGGCCGGGCGGACGAGGGTTTAAGGGGGCGGAGATCTGCGCATGGCGCAAGTAATCGTGGTGACTTCGGGCAAGGGAGGCGTGGGCAAGACCACGTCCTCGGCAGCGTTCGCGACGGGGCTGGCCCAGTCCGGCAAGAAGACCGTGGTGATCGACTTCGACGTCGGGCTGCGCAACCTCGACCTGATCATGGGCGTCGAGCGGCGGGTCGTGTTCGACATCGTCAACGTCATCAGCGGCGAGGCCCGGCTGAGCCAGGCGCTGATCCGCGACAAGCGCGTGGACACGCTGTCGATCCTGCCGGCGAGCCAGACGCGGGACAAGGACGCGCTGACCAAGGAGGGCGTCGCGACCGTCATCGAGGAGCTGTCGAAGGACTTCGACTACATCCTCTGCGACAGCCCCGCGGGCATCGAGAAGGGCGCGCTGCTCGCGCTCTACTTCGCCGACCAGGCGATCGTGGTGACGAACCCTGAGGTCTCCTCGGTGCGCGACAGCGACCGGATCCTCGGCGTGCTGCAGTCCAAGTCCAAGCGCGCCGAGGAGAAGAAGGACCCCGTGAAGGAGCACCTCCTCGTCACCCGCTACGACCCGAACCGGGTGGAGAAGGGCGAGATGCTGAAGCTCGACGACATCCAGGACATCCTGCGCATCCCGCTGCTCGGCGTCATCCCCGAGAGCGAGAGCGTGCTGAAGGCCTCCAACACGGGCAATCCCGTGATTTTGGACGAGCCTTCGCCGGCCGGCCAGGCCTACAAGGACGCGGTTGCCCGCTTCCTGGGCGAGGACCGGAAGATGCGCTTCACCGATTACGAGAAGAAGGGCTTCTTCTCTCGCCTGTTCGGCGGGAGGGCCGCATGAACTGGCTGCACTTCTTCCGCAACAAGCAGGAAGAGGCCCCTGCCACGGCGCCCCAGGCGAAGGAGCGCCTGCAGATCGTCCTCGCGCACGAGCGCATCTCCCGCAAGGGGGAGGACTTCCTGCCGAAGCTCCAGCGCGAGATCGTGGAGCTCGTGGCGCGCCACGTCTCCATCGACCCCGAGCGGGTGAACGTCTCGCTGGAGCGCGGCGGCGACCTCTCGACGCTGGCGATCGCGGTGGAGCTCCCCGGGCCGGAGCCGGCGCGCCGCGTCTCGTGACGCGGGGCCGCCGCGGGACCGGGCGCGCTTAACCCTCGGTCAAGGCCGTTCCGCCACTCTGCCTCCCTGAACGTGACGGGAGTTGGGCGATGGCGGGACGGTTCTTCCCATTGCGAACCTTGCGGACGAGGGTGATCCTGCTCTCGGCCGCGCCGTCCGTCGTCTGCGTCCTCGCGCTCCTCGCCTCCGTCCACTGGCTGATGCACGACCTCCACGGGGGGATCGGCGAGCGGCTGCTCCACTCCTCCGGCGCCCGGCTCGGCGCGGAGCTCGAGGAGACCCGGGCGCGGGTGGAGGGCCTCTCCCGGATGCTCGGGCGCGACGCGGGGCTGCGGGAGGCGCTGGCGGCGGCGGATTCGCCGCGGGCCCCGGTGACGACGGGCGAGGCCCTCGCGCGCCTTCTCGCGGAGCTTCGCCGCACCGAGCCCATGCTCCGCTCGATCGAGGCGGTCGTAACCCCGCCCGCCGGCACCGCCCGGAGCTGGCGCGCGGCGGAGGCCTGCCCGCTGGCGGATGGGAGCGACTGCGCGCGCCCGGAGTTCCTGGTGGCGCAGTCCGAGGTCGCCTTCGGGCTTCCCGGCGGGGCGCGCGCCGCGCTGCGGCTCGCCGCCTTCCTCGACGACACGCTGGCCGAGCGGCTGGTCGGCCGGGAAGGCGGCGGGATGCTGCTCGTCGCGGGCCGGGAGGTCCGGTCGGCGAGCCTGGCCGGCACTGGGGACGCGCTGGGAGCGGGCGCGCCCGCCTGGGCGCTGGCCGCGCTCGCGGAGGAGCGGGCCGGGGCCGGGCCGATCGAGGCGGGCGGGCGCCGCTGGACGGGCGCCGTCGTGCCGCTGCCCGGGATCGGCGAGGCGGCGCCGGTGGCGCCGCGGCTCGCCGCCCTGCTGCTCGTGCCGCACGAGCTCGCGGATTCGGAGGTCGACCGGAACCTCGGCTTCATCGCGCAGGCGGTCGCCGTCTTCCTCCTGCTGCTGACCCTCGGCGCCGTGGCGGCGGCGCGCCGGATCGGCGGCATCATGACGGGGCTGACGGAGGCGCTGCGCCGCCTCGGGCGCGGCGACCTCAGCGTGACGATTCCGCCGCCGCCCAAGGGCGCCGCGACCGAGATCATCGACCTCATCGAGGCCTGCTCCTCCTTCCGGGACACGGCCGCGGAGCGCAGCCGCCTGTCGGAGCGCCTGCGCTGGCTCGCGAACTTCGACGGTCTGACCGGGCTGCCCAACCGCGCGCTGATGGGGGACCGGCTGGAGCTCGCCTTCGCCTCGGCCCGTCGCGACGGGACCGGGCTCGTGGTGCTCGCCATGGACCTCGACCGCTTCAAGGAGGTGAACGACACCCTCGGCCACGCGGCGGGGGACGAGGTGCTGCGGGTGGTGGCCGGGCGCCTGCGGGGCTGCCTGCGCTCGACCGACACGCTGGCCCGGGTGGGCGGGGACGAGTTCGTGCTCGTCGCGCCCGGCCTGGACGGCGAGGCCGGGCTCACGCTCCTCGCCGCGCGCCTGCTCGCCGCGATGGAGGAGCCGGTGCCGGTGGGGACGGAGAGCCGCGCGGTGGGCCTGTCGATCGGCGCCGCCGTCCTGCCGACCCAGGGCTTCGGCAACCGGCCGGAGGCGCTGCTGCAGGACGCGGACCTCGCCCTCTACCAGGCGAAGGCGGATGGCGGGGGGTGCCTGCGCGTCTTCGAGCCGGGGATGGACGAGAAGCTGCGCACGCGCCGCGCGCTGACGGCCGATCTCCGCCAGGCCGTGGAGCGGCAGGAGCTGACGATCCTGTTCCAGCCGCAGGTCTCGACGGCCACGCGGCGGATCAAGGGGGCGGAGGCGCTGCTGCGCTGGTACCACCCGACCCGCGGATTGATCGGCCCCGACACGTTCATCCCGCTGGCCGAGGAGACGGGGCTGATCGTTCCCATCGGCGCCTGGGTGCTGGAGGAGGCCTGCCAGATCGCGCGCGGCTGGCAGGGGCTGAACCTGGCGGTGAACGTCTCGCCCATCCAGGTGCGGCAGGTGGGCTTCGTCGCGACGGTGGAGCGCGCGCTGGCCCATTCGGGGCTGCCGCCGGAACGGCTGGAGCTCGAGATCACCGAGGCGGCCATGCTCGCGAACACCGCGGACACGCTGGCCGTGCTGTCGCGGCTGCGGAGCCTCGGCGTCCGGCTGGCCATGGACGACTTCGGGACGGGCTACTCCTCGCTCGCGACCCTGCAGCGGTTCCGGTTCGACAAGATCAAGGTGGACCGCTCCTTCATCCGCCACGTCGAGAACGACCCCAAGGCCATCGCGCTGCTGCGGGCCGTGATCGCGATGGGCAGCGCGCTCGACGTCATCACGAACGCCGAGGGGGTGGAGGACGAGGGGCAGCTCTCCATGCTGCGGGCGGAGGGCTGCGAGGAAGCGCAGGGCTTCCTCTTCGGGCGGCCGATGTCGGCGGCCGAGTTCCAGGTGCAGGCGGGGCTGCAGGACGTCCAGGCGGCCTGAGGCGGGCTACCGCCGGAAGCGGAGGTCCAGCCCGGCGGCCTTCCAGGCGGCCTCGATGGCCTCCATGTCGACGTAGCCCGTGGGGTTGGCCTTGCGGGGCTGCCGGTCGAGGAAGGGCGCGCGGTCGCGCCGCCAGATCGCGAGCAGCCGCGCCAGCTCGGCCAGGGGCTCGGGGTGGTCGTCGACGCGGAGGTCGAGGTCGGGGAAGTCCTCGGTCGTGATCATCCGCATGGCGGCGGACTGGCGGCCGCGCCGGTCGCCGCCCGCGGCCTCGCCGGCGTCGAGTGCCAGGGCGAGCCGCTCGGGGAGGGGCATCCCGGCGTTGATGGTGAAGGCCGCGACGGTGTCGTTCACCACGGCCGGGCCCGCGAGCATGTTGCCGGCGACTGAGAAGCCGGTCGCGACGTAGTCCCCCGCCCATTCCACGCAGTTCGCCCCCGTGAAGGCGGCGCTGCGGCCGAAGCGGTCCACCGCGTGGACCTGGCGTAGGTGCCGCCCGTCGTCGCCGGCGAGCGCGCCCTCGATCGCCGCGGCCGGGGGCAGGCCGCGCGCCATGCCGTCGAGCACCGCCGGGCCGAGGTAGCGGTTGGTGAAGGACTGGGTGGAGACGGCGCCCACGCCCGCGCGGACATGCGGGCAGGAGGCGCCGACCGCGAAGTTGCAGGTGGTCACGGCGACGGCGAAGGCGCCGGTCGCGGGATCATGGGCGACGATGGACCAGGTCATGCGCCGCGCGCCCCTTGCTCATTCGGCGCGACACTACACGACCGTTCCGCGGCTAGCATCAGGGCTTGCGGACGAGGAGGAGGAGCCAGGCGGCGTGGCGCGGGCCGGCGTCCTGCCCGGCCTCCTCGAGCAGGGCGGCCGCGGCGTCCATGGGGCCGAGGCCGCGGGGCGGGGCCTCGGCCGTGGCGCGCCAGGCGTCGAGGCCGTGGCCTTCCAGGCGCAGCGGCACGAGGCCGGCCGCGTGGGCCGCGCCGCGCAGCGCCTCCGCCGTGGTGCCGCCGGGCGGGACGGGGCGGTTCAGCGCCGCGGCGAGGCGCCGGCCGAGGGAGGCCGCGTTCTCGGCCACCAGCAACGCGAGGCCGCCGGGGCGGAGCAGCCCGGCCAGCCGCGCGGCCTCACCCGTCGGTGCGCCGCCGGGCAGGAGGAGCGCGGCGTCGAGGCAGCTCTCGGGCAGGGCCTCCTCCCCGCCGAACAGCAGGGCGCCGGGGGGTAGGGCCGCGGCGGCGAGGGCCCGGGCGGTGCCGTTCGCGTCCGTGCCGAGGGCACCGACCCGGCGGCCCGGAAGCGGGCCGAGCATGGCGGCGACGCGCGCGGGCAGGCCGCCCCAGCCGGGGCCGCCGAGGGAGGGCGGAGGCGGGAACTCGGCCTCGCCGGGCGGGGTCGCGGGCGCAGGCACGGGCGGGATCGCGGGCGGGGCGGGAGGCTCCGCGCGGGCGGGCGGCGGCGGGGCGGTGGGGCGGGCCGCGGGCGGGGGGATGGGCGGCCGGCTGGGGGGCAGGCCCGGCGCGGGGGCTGGCCGGGGCGGCGGGGCCGGTTCGCTCCGTCCGGCCGCGCGGTCGGCCAAGGCGCGCAGCGGGGGGGTGTCGCGGAGGTTGGGCAGGCCGAAGGTGGGGCGACGGGCGAAGACGACGTAGCCGTCGTTCGCGAAGACCGGGGAGGCCTCGGCCAGCAGGCGGCGGAGGAGCTCCTCGGGGAAGGCGCCGGCGCGCGGCACGACGGCCCAGTCCGGCAGCTCGGCGCCGGGCGGCTCCGCCTCGGGCGGGGTGGGGGCGCCGGGGAGCGCGGCGAGGGGGGCGGGCGCCACCAGGCGCAGCCCGGGGGCGATTCGGCCGTCGAGGAAGCGGGCGAGGCCGGACCGGATGGGGTCGGGATCCTCCCCGGGGTCGTGCTGTGACATGCCGCCAGACTCGCGGGGTTGCCCGGCCGGGGCAAGCGGGGGCGGGCGGAAAAGCGGCGCCGGGCCCGTCGCGGGCGGAGGCGCCGGTGGGGCAGCGAGCGGGACGCGTGCCCGGCAGGCCGCTGATCGGCCGGCCGATTTCCCGCGCGCCGGGCGCGGGAAGGCGCCGCATTCGGCTGGCATCCGGCCCGCCCGGGGTCTATGCGTGCGCCATGCGCAGACGCGACGCCCTCGCCGGCCTGATGGCCGGGCTCCTTCCCTCGATCGGGCGCGCGGAGTTCCTGCCGCCCTCCGCCGAGGCGGCCGAGACCGCCCCGGTCCAGCCGGCCGGGCCGGGGCCGGGGAGCTGGGACGCCGTGTTCCGGCTCGCCGCGCGGCTGCGCCGCCTGGGGCAGGAGGGGCTCGACCCCGCGTCCTACGCGATCCCGCCGGACGGGCTCGGCGCCTCCGATCCCGCGGCCTTCCACGCGGGGGTCTACCACGCGGCGAACGCCGCGATGGGGGACCTCGTGCTCGCGCGCCTGCGCCAACCCTCCGGGCGCGGCGACGTGCTGCGCGACCCGGCGGCGGCCGACTTCCCGCGCTGGCAGGCCGAGCTGGTGGGCGCGGCCGAGCCCGCCCGCGTGATCGACCGCGCGGCGGACCTGCCCGAGGGCGCCGCCGTGCTGCGGGCGGAGCTGGCGCGCGCCGCCGGGATCGTGGCCGCCGGCGGCTGGCAGCCGATCGCCCCGGGCGCGGCGACGCTGGACCCCGGGCTGGTGGACGCGGTCCGGGTCCCGGCGCTGCGGGCGCGGCTGCGGGCCGAGGACCCGGTGCTGGCCGCGGCGCGCGACGGCGGCGCGACCTACGACGCGCCCCTCGAGGCGGCGGTGCGGCGCTGGCAGGCGGCCAACGGGCTTGAGGCGGACGGGCGCGTGGGCGCGATCAGCCAGGGGCTGCTCAACCGCCCGGCCTCCTGGCGCGTGGCGCAGCTCCGGGCCGCGCTCGACCTCCGGCGCAACGCGGCGCGGCCGGGGGAGGAGCGGCGCGTCGAGGTGAACATCCCCGACTTCCAGCTCACGGTGATGGAGGGGGAGCGGGCGCTGCTGCGGATGGCGGTCGTCGTCGGCAAGCCCGCGCGCGCGACGCCGACGATGCGCGCGCGGCTGACCACCGTGCAGTTCAACCCGACCTGGGGCGTGCCCGAGCGCAACGCGCGCGAGGACCTGCTGCCCCGCTTCCGCCGCGACCCGGCGGGGATGACCGCGAAGGGCTTCCGCCTCTACAGCGTCTTGGGCGGCGAGCGGATCGAGGTCGATCCCGCCGGCGTGGACTGGTCCGCCGTGCGCGCGGACCGCTTTCCCTACCTCATCCGACAGGACGCCGGCGACGGCAATGCGCTCGGACGGATCAAGTTCATCATGCCAAACGCCGACGACATCTACCTGCACGACACGCCGGACCGCAGCCTCTTCGGCCGGCCGGACCGCGCCTTCTCCTCCGGCTGCATCCGGCTCGGGCAGCCCGACGCGCTGCTGGCCGTGGTCCTCGAGGGCATGGGCTGGGACGCGGCGCGCATCGCGCGCGCCTATGACAGCCGGCAGACCCAGACGATCGCGCTTCGGCGGAGCCTGCCGGTGCGGCTGCACTACAGCACCGTGACGGTGGAGGGCGGCCGGGCGCGGGTGCGGCCGGATGTCTACGGCCTCGACCAGGCCTACGCGCGGGAGATGGACCGGGGGGCGGTGCGGGTCGCCCTCTCCGGCGGGGTGGTGCGGTGATGCGGGTCTTCGGGGGCAAGCGGCCGGCGGCGCCGGCCTGCGACTGCTGCGGCGCGACGGGGCGGCGGAACCTGCTCGGGGCGGGGCTCGGGCTGCTGGCCTGCGCGGCCGTGCCGGGGCGGGCGGAGGCGCAGGCGGCGCGGGGCGCGCGGCGGCTGACGGTGCGGCGCGCCTACACGAGCGATTTCTTCTCCGGCGTCTACTTCGCCGACGGCCGCTACGTGGCGGAGGCGCTGAAGGAGCTCGACTGGGTGTTCCGCGACCTCTCGCGCGAGGAGGTGACGCCCATGGACCCGCGCCTGTTCGACGTGATGAACGCGGTGGCCGCGCGGATGGAGGCGACGGAGGCCTTCGAGGTGATCAGCGGCTACCGGGCCGAGGAGACGAACGCGGCGCTCGGGCGGCGGCTCGCGCGGGTCTCGACGGTGTCGCTGCACATGTCGGGCATGGCCGGGGACATGCGGCTGCCCGGGCGGGACTCGGTGGGCATGGCGCGGCTGGCGGCGACCATGGGGCTGGGGGGCGTCGGGCTCTACCGGCGGGACGGCTTCGTGCACCTCGACTGCGGGCAGTCCCGCCGCTGGTAGGCGGGCCGCGCCGGCGGGCGGCGCGGCGCCGGCCTCAGGGCTCCGCGCGGAGCGGGTTGGCCAGGAGCAGCCCGGCGCGCCGGAGCGTGAGGCCGAGGGCCAACGCGGGCCCGACCGCGGCGTAGGCGGCGCCGGGCGGTGCGAGGCGGAGGAAGGCGGCGAGCGCTTCCCGCCGCGGGGCGCGCTGGGCGAGGGCGAGGGCCATGAGCAGCGCGCCCTCGGCCGGGGTGAGGCGCGGGCAGAGCCGGCAGCCCATGGAGCCCGGGAGGGCGATGCCCTGCAGCACGGCGTCGAGCGGGCGCGCGGCCTCCCCGATCCCCTCGGTGACCAGCGGCAGGCGGAGGGCGGCGAGGGCGGGCCGGCCCTCGCAGGTCGCCTCCACCCAGGCGCGGGTCGCGTCCAGCAGCACGGACTCGGCGGGGGGAAGGTCCTCCGGGGCGGCACTGCTCCAGGGCCAGGTGGGAAGGCCGCGGGTGGTCATGGGGTCTCTCCGATGCGGGGTGCTCCGGCAGTCTGGCGACAATGATAATCGTTCGCAAGTGATCGGCGTCGCATTCTGCCGCCCGGGCGCAGGGGCCATGCGGAAATAGGCCTTTCAAAGGCGCTTGCTGCGGTGCAGCAAGGCGGGCGTGATCGGAAGAAGGTGCCCATGCCGTCCTGGCTCCCCCTGCTGCTCGGCTTCCTGACCGCGATCAACCCGATCTCGACCGACATGTACCTGCCGGCCTTCCCGACGATCGAGGCGGGGTTCCGGACGGGCGCGGGCAGCGCGCAGCTGACGCTCGCGACCTGGTTCATCGGGCTCGCGGTCGGGCAGGTGACGCAGGGCAGCCTGTCCGACCGCTTCGGGCGGCGCGGGCCGCTGATCGTGGGGACGGTGGTCTACACCCTCGCCTCCATCGGCTGCGCGCTGTCGCCGGACATGGGGACGCTCGCGCTCTTCCGGGGGATCGCGGCCTTCGGCGCCTCGGCGAGCTCGGTCATCCCGCGGGCGGTGGTGCGCGACATCGCGACGGGGCTGGAGGCGGCGCGGCTGATGTCGCGGCTCATCCTCGTCATGGGGGCGGCGCCGATCCTCGCGCCCTCGCTCGGCGGGCTGCTGCTGGGGGTGGCGGGGTGGCGCTCGATCTTCTGGGTGATGGCGGGCTACGGGGCGCTGTCCTGCCTGCTCGTCTGGCGGCTGCTGCCGGACACGCTCCCGGTGGAGCGCCGGCTGCGCCAGGGGCTCTGGGGGTTGCTGCGGGGCTATCGCCGCGTGGTGACGGAGCCGGTCTTCCTCACCCACGCGCTGCTGGGCTCGGCGGTGATGTTCTGCGTCTTCGCCTACATCAGCGGGGCACCGGCGATCTACATCGAGCATTTCGGGATCACCCCCGGCCAGTTCGCGATCATCTTCGGGGCCTCGGCGGCGGGCTTCATCGGGGGGGCGCAGCTCAACCCGATGCTGGCGGCGCGCTTCGGGTCCGGGCGGGTGCTGACGGCGGCCTCCTTCGCCGTCCTCGGCGCCGCGGCGCTGCTGACGCTGCTGGGCTGGACGGGCTGGGGCGGGATCTGGGGCGTCTTCCCGCCGGTGGTCCTGCTGCTGACCGCGAGCAGCCTCGTGCTGCCGAACTCCGCGGTGGGGGCGCTGGCGCGGCACGGGCAGCGGGCGGGGACGGCGTCCGCGCTGCTCGGGACGATGCAGTTCGCGGTGGCGGCGCTCGGCAGCACGGCGGTCGGGCTGCTCGCGGACGGCACGCCGCGGCCGGTGACGCTGGTGATCCTCTTCGGGGGGCTGATGACGGTCGGGCTGAACCAGCTGCGTCGGCGCTACGGCTGAGCCCTGTTCCACGGGGTGCCGGGGGTTGCAGCCTTATGCGTTGCAGCGGGGCCGCAACCTCGCCAGATAGCGGGCATGGACCAGACCACCCCGATCGAGGCCCTCCGCACGGACCCCGCCAGCGCCAACGTGGCGCGCGAGGCCGCGCGGCGGCGGGCCTTCGCCATCATCGCCCACCCCGACGCCGGCAAGACGACGCTGACGGAGAAGCTGCTGCTGCGCGGCGGCGCCATCCAGCTGGCGGGCCAGGTGCGCGCCAAGGGCGACCGGCGGCGGACGCGCTCGGACTGGATGAAGATCGAGCAGGACCGCGGCATCTCGGTCGCGACCTCCGTCATGACCTTCGAGAGGGATGGGGTGGTGTTCAACCTGCTGGACACGCCGGGCCACGAGGACTTCTCGGAGGACACCTACCGGACGCTGACGGCGGTGGACGCGGCGGTGATGGTGATCGACGCCGCCAAGGGAATCGAGGCGCAGACGCGGAAGCTCTTCGAGGTCTGCCGTCTGCGGGACATCCCGATCATCACCTTCATCAACAAGATGGACCGCGAGAGCCGGGACGTCTTCGAGCTGCTGGACGAGATCGAGAAGACGCTTGCGCTGGACGTGACGCCGGCGGCCTGGCCGGTGGGGTCGGGGCGCGGGTTCCTCGGCACCTACGACATGCTGGAGCCGGCGCTGCACCTGCTGGCGGAGGGATCCGGGCCGGTGAAGCTGACCGGGCTCGACGACCCGAGGCTCGACGAGATGGTGCCGGCCGCCGAGGCGGAGGCGCTGCGGGAGGGCGCGGAGCTGGCGGGGGCCTTCAAGAGCTTCGACCTGGAGGCTTTCCGCGAGGGGACGATGACCCCCGTCTACTTCGGCTCGGCGCTGCGGGACTTCGGGATCGGGCACCTGCTGGAGGGGCTGTCGCGCTTCGCGCCGCAGCCGGGGATGCGGCCGGCGGACACGCGGCGCGTGCGCCCGGAGGAGCCGGCGCTGACGGGCTTCGTCTTCAAGATCCAGGCGAACATGGACCCGAACCACCGGGACCGCGTGGCCTTCCTCCGCATCTGCTCCGGCCGGCTGGAGAAGGGAATGCGGCTTCGGCAGACCCGGACGGGCAAGCAGGTTCCCGTCAACGCGCCGCTGTTCTTCTTCGCGCAGGACCGACAGGTGGCGCAGGAGGCCTGGCCGGGGGACGTGGTGGGGATCGCCAACCACGGCATCCTCCGCATCGGCGACACCCTGACCGAGGGGGAGGCGCTGAACTTCCGGGGCGTGCCGAGCTTCGCGCCCGAGATCCTGCGCCGCGTGATGATCGAGGACGCGATGGTCGGCAAGAAGCTGCGCACCGCGCTGGAGCAGCTCGCCGAGGAGGGGGTGGTGCAGCTCTTCCGCCCGCTGGACGGGACGCCGCCGGTGGTGGGCGTGGTGGGCGCGCTGCAGCTCGACGTGCTGGCGGAGCGGCTGAAGGCGGAATACTCGGTGCCGAGCCGCTACGAGAGCACGCCCTGGGGGATGATGCGCTGGGTGGCCTCCGAGGACCGGGCGGCGATGGACGAGTTCCGCCGCTCCGCGCCGCACGACACGGCGGAGGACCATGACGGGGCGCTGGTGGCCTTCTTCACGAGCGACTGGCGGCGGAACCGGGCGGAGGAGGAATGGCCGACGCTGAAGTTCCTCAAGCTGCGGGAGCAGCACGCGGCGGCGTGAGGCTTTTCGTCGATCTCGACGGGGTGCTGGCGGATTTCGACCGGGGCGTGGTGGCGGTGACCGGGCGGCGGCCGGAGGAGCTGCCGGTGCGGGCCCTGTGGAGGGCGCTGGCGAAGGCGCCGGCCTTCTTCGACACGCGCTGGACTTCCTGCACGACCCGGAGGCGCTGTGGCGCTTCCTCGCGCCGCACCGCCCGACCATCCTGACGGGGCTGCCGCTGGGGAGCTGGGCGCCTTCGCAGAAGAAGGCCTGGGTGGCGCGGATGCTGGGGGCGCACGTGCCGGTCATCACCTGCCTGAGCCGGGAGAAGCCGCGCTGGTCGGGGCCAGGGCACGTGCTGGTGGACGACCGGGCCTCGGCGCGCGCGGGGTGGGAGGCGAAGGGCGGGACCTTCGTGCACCACGTCTCGGCGGAGCGGTCGATCGCGGCGCTGCGGGCGCTCGGCTTCGCGGGCTGAGGAGCGGCGCTAGCCCGGCGCGTTGAGCGCGGCCTGCACGGCGGAGCGGAACTCGCGCCGGTGGAGCTCGGACACGACCCAGAGGGAGGCCAGCATGAAGGCCACGGGGTGGACCATCCAGGCGAGGACGGCGAGGCCGAAGTAGTAGGCGCGCAGCCCCGTGTTGAAGTGGCGGGCGGCGCGGTTGACCACCTGGGCCGCGACCTCGGCCGCCGGGCGCGCGGCTTCCGTCCGGCCGAGGGCGCCGAGCAGGATGGAGCCGTAGTTGAACTGGCGGAGCGCCCAGGTGAGCTCGAAGAAGGCGCGGACGAAGATGAGGAGGATGAGGAGGATGCGCGCCTCCCAGCCGCCGTCGGTCAGCGCGCCCTCGGCGAAGGGCATGGCGCCGAGCACCCGCCGGCCGGTCTCGGGCGAGGCGAGGAGGGCCATGGCGCCGCCGATGATGAAGATGCAGGTGTTGGCGAGGAAGGAGGTGGAGGACATGAGGTTGCCGACGATGGCGACGTCGGCGATCCGGTTGTCCTTCGGGATGGCGGCGGCCAGCCAGCGGCGGCGGTGCTCGTCCATGGCGTGGATGACGCTGCGGCGGCGGATGGAGGGGACGCGGTCCACCAGGGTCGCGTAGCCGATCCAGCAGAGGAAGAAGACGAGGAGGGCGATCAGGTCGAGCGGGGTGAGGAAGCCGGGCATGGTCATCGTCCTCCGCGGGCTTTCAAGAACGGGGCCATGGGAAGGGGCCCACGGGAAAGGGGCGGGGCCTTGCGGCGCCCGCCCCTCCCTCACGCGCGCGGCCGGCCTGGGGTCAGGCGCGGGCCTTCTGCAGGTTCTCGTCGAGCTTGGCGAGGAAGGCCTGGGTGTTGAGCCAGGGCTGGTCCTTGCCGATGAGGATCGCGAGGTCCTTGGTCATGTGCCCGGCCTCGACCGTCTCGACGCAGACGCGCTCGAGCGCGTCGGCGAAGTCCACCACGTCCGGCGTGTTGTCGAACTTGCCGCGGTAGGCGAGGCCGCGGGTCCAGGCGAAAATGGAGGCGATCGGGTTGGTGCTCGTCTCCCGGCCCTTCTGGTGCTCGCGGTAGTGGCGGGTGACGGTGCCGTGGGCGGCCTCGGACTCGACGGTGGTGCCGTCGGGGGAGAGCAGCACGGAGGTCATCAGGCCGAGGGAGCCGAAGCCCTGGGCCACGATGTCGGACTGCACGTCGCCGTCGTAGTTCTTGCAGGCCCAGATGTAGCCGCCTTCCCACTTGAGGGCGGAGGCGACCATGTCGTCGATCAGCCGGTCCTCGTAGGTCAGGCCGCGCTTCTCGTACTCGGCCTTGAAGTCGGCGTCGTAGATGGCGCGGAAGATGTCCTTGAACTGGCCGTCATAGGCCTTGAGGATCGTGTTCTTGTGGCTGAAGTAGACGGAGTAGTTGCGCGCGAGGCCGTAGTTGAAGGAGGCGCGGGCGAAGCCCTCGATCGAGGCGTTCAGGTTGTGCTGGCCCATGAAGACGCCGGGCGCCTTGAAGGCGAAGTCGCCGATCTCGACGGGGGCGCCGCCGTCCGCGGGCGTGTAGGTCATGCTGACCTTGCCGGCGCCGGGCACCTTCATCTCCACCGCGCGGTAGATGTCGCCGAAGGCGTGGCGGCCGACGACGATCGGCTTGGACCAGTGCGGCACCAGGCGGGGGACGTTCTGGCAGATGATGGGCTCGCGGAAGATCGTGCCGTCGAGGATGTTGCGGATGGTCCCGTTCGGGGAGCGCCACATCTTCTTGAGGTTGAACTCCTTCACCCGCGCCTCGTCCGGGGTGATCGTCGCGCACTTCACGCCGACGCCGTACTGCTTCGTGGCGTTGGCGGCATCGACCGTCACCTGGTCGTCGGTCTGGTCGCGGTACTCGATTCCGAGGTCGTAGTACTTCAGGTCGACGTCGAGGTACGGAAGGATCAGCTTCTCCTTGATGAAGCCCCAGATGATCCGCGTCATCTCATCCCCGTCCATCTCCACGACGGGGGTCTTCACCTTGATCTTGGCCATTCCGGTCCTCGCAGGCTCACTGGGCGGGCGGGCGCCCGCAGGAAAAGGGGTCGGGCTGGGCCCGCGCGCAGGGGGCCGGGAGGGGCCCCCCCGGCGGCGGCCGGACATTCGCACCGGGGCGGGACAGGGGCAAGGCGGGGCGCGACGCTTCCTGGGCTGCGGCGCGTTCATGCCTTCACGGAGAGGGACCCGAGGGAGGGGAGAGGTATGGAGAGCGTTCGCGAGTGCCCGCATTGCGGGGAGCCGACGGTGCCGAACCGTCTCGGGGACGGGCAGGTGGTGTGCTCCTGCGCGGCGGAGCGGGAGCTGCCCGCCGGGCCGCGGCCGGTCCCTCAGTCCGGGACGATCGCCGTCGCCTCGATCTCGAGCCGCGCCTCGGGCTCGGCCAGCGCCACGACGCCGAGCAGCGCCATGGCCGGGAAGTTGCGGCCCATCACGGAGCGGTAGGCGCGGCCGAGCTCGGGCAGGCAGGCGCGGTACTCGGCCATGTCCACCACGTACCAGGTGAGGCGGCCGACGTGCTCGGGCCCGGCGCCGGCCTCGGCGAGGACGGCCAGGATGTTGCGGAGCGCCCGCTCGGCCTGGGCGACGAAGCCCTCGGCGAAGCGGCCGGCCTCGTCCCAGCCGATCTGGCCGCCCACCAGCACGACGCGGCCGCGCCCGGCGACCCCGTTGGCGTAGCCGCGCGGGGCCGGCCAGCCCGGCGGCTGGAGGATGTCGAGCGGGCGGAGGGATTCGGGCGGCGAGTCGGTCATGGCGCGGTCTCCGGGCCGGCGACCGTCCCGCACTCGGCGCCGTAGCGCAGCAGGGCGGCGCGGAGGTCGTCGGGCACGGGCACGCTGGCGCGGCGGGCGAGGCTGGTGGTGGCGGTCACGAGGTCGAGCCGGGCGAGCTCCTCCTCGCCGCGGTGGAGGTGGACGTCGAGGGCGTAGGAGGCGCGGCCGACCCGTCGGACGAGGGGGGTGATCGCGACCTCGTCGCCCATCAGGCCCGGGCGCATGAAGGTGGCAGCGGCGTGGACGAAGCCGGTGCCGATGCCGCGGGCGCCGTGGAGGTCGTGGAAGTCGATCCGCAGGCGCTCGCGGAAGAGGTCCTCCACGGTGCCGTGGGCGATGGTGAACCAGTTGGGGAAGAAGACGATCCCCGCGGGGTCGCAGTCGCCGAAGCGGACCCGCGCCCGGCCGCGGAAGGCGGCGGCGGGCAGGGCGGCGGCAGGCACCGGGGCCGGGCGCGGGGCGGGCCGGCCGGGGGCGGTCATGGGTTGGCCATCCGGCGGAGGGCGAAGCGCTGGAGCTTGCCGGATTCGGTGCGCGGCATGGCGTCGAGGAACTCGATCACGCGCGGCGCCTTGTAGGGGGCGATCTCGGCGCGGACGTGGTCCTGCAGGGTCCTCACCATGTCCTCGTTGGCGAAGTGCTCGGGGTGGAGGGCGACATAGGCCTTCACGATGGTGCCGCCCTTGCCGTCGGGCGCGCCGACGACGCCGCACTCGCGCACGGCGGGGTGGGTGAGGAGGGCGCCCTCCACCTCCGGGCCCGCGATGTTGTAGCCGGCGGCGACGATCATGTCGTCGCCGCGGCCCTGGTAGCGGAAGTAGCCGTCCTCGTCCTGGACGTAGACGTCGCCGGGGATGTTCCAGCCGTGGCGGACGTAGTCCGTCTGGCGGGGGTCGGCGAGGTAGCGGCAGCCGATGGGGCCGCGGATGGCGAGCCAGCCGGGGGTGCCGCGGGGGACCTCCTTGCCGTCGCCGTCGATCACGCGCGCCTGGTAGCCGGGGACGGGCAGGCCGGTGCAGCCGGGGCGGAGCGTCTCCTCGGGGGCGGCGACGAAGATGTGCAGCATCTCCGTGCCGCCGATCCCGTCCATCAGGCGGAGGCCCGTCGCGGCCTCCCAGGCGTCGAAGATGGCGCGCGGCAGGGTCTCGCCGGCGGAGACGCATTTGCGGAGGGAGGAGAGGTCGAAGTCGGCGACCTTGCCGGCCATGACGCGGTAGGCGGTGGGGGCGGTGAAGAGGATGGTGGCGCGGTGCTTCTCGATGGCCGGCAGCAGCTCGTCCGGCCCGGCCTTCTCCAGCAGGATGCCGGTCGCGCCGATGCGGAAGGGGAAGAGGACGAGGCCGCCGAGGCCGAAGGTGAAGGCGAGCGGCGCGGAGCCGATGAAGCGGTCCTCGGGCGTCGGGCGCAGGACGTGGCGCGAGTAGCCGTCGCAGATGGCGAGCATGTCCCGGTGGAAGTGCATCGTGCCCTTGGGCAGGCCCGTGGTGCCCGAAGTGAAGCCGATGAGGCAGACATCGTCGGCGGCGGTGTCGCAGGCGGCGAAGCCGGGCGGCTGGGCGGCGCAGCGGGCCTCCAGGTCGCCGTTGCCCCAGTGGACGACGTGCCGGAGGAGGGGCGCCTCGGCGGCGGCGCGGTCCATCTCGTCCCGCAGCTTCACGTCGCAGAGGGCGAGCGTGATCCGCGCCTTCTCCAGCATCTGGCCGAGCTCCTTCGCGCGGAGGAGCGGCATGGTGGCGACGACGACGCCGCCCGCCTTGATGACGGCGAGGTAGGCGGCCGTCATCCAGGCGTTGTTGGCGCTGCGGAGCATCACGCGGTTGCCGGGGACCATGCCGAGGTCGCGCGTGAGCACGTTGGCTATGCGGTCCACCCGGTCCTGGAGCTGGCGGTAGGTGAGGGTCTCCTCGGGGGTGATGAGGGCGGGGTGGTCGCCGCGGCCGCGCTCGACGTTGCGGTCGAGAAGCTCGACGGCGCAGTTCAGGCGCCTTGGGTAGCGGTAGTCCGGCAGGTCGAAGAGGAGCTCGGGCCACTGGTCGCGCGGGGGGAGGTTGTCGCGCGGGAAGGTGTCGATGTGGGCGCTGGGGGCGAGGTCCGGGGTGGCGCCGGACCAGTCGTCCGGCGGAAGGTTGGTGTCCATCATGCCGCTCCCTTCGCCTTCCCGCGCGCGATGTCCCGCTCGGCGCGCGCGATGATGATCCGCTGGACCTCGCTGGCGCCCTCGTAGACGCGGAGCGCGCGGACCTCCCGGTACAGCTTCTCGGCGGGGTGGTCGCGGACGACGCCGTGCCCCCCGTGGATCTGGACGCAGCGGTCGGCGGCGCGCTGGGCGGCCTCGGTCGCGTGGAGCTTGGCCATGGAGGCCTCGCGCGAGACGCGGGGGGTGCCGGAATCCTTCAGCCAGGCGGCGCGGTAGACGAGGAGGGCGGAGGTCTCGACGTCGACCGCGCTCTCGGCGATGGCGGCCTGGGTCATCTGCTGGTCGAAGAGGGGGCCGCCGAAGAGATGGCGGTCGCTGGCGCGGGCGACGGTGAGGTCCAGCGCGTGGCGGGCGAAGCCCAGCGCCGCGGCGCCGACGGTGGCGCGGAAGACGTCGAGCGTGGCCATGGCGACCTTGAAGCCGTCCCCCGGCGCGCCGAGGCGGTGGGTGTCGGGCACGCGCAGGCCGTCAAAGCGGAGGGTGGCGAGGGGGTGCGGGGCGGCGACCTCGATGCGCTCCGCGACCGTAAGGCCGGGGGTGTCGGCCGGGACGAGGAAGGCGGTGAGGCCCTTGGCGCCCGGCGCCTCGCCGGTGCGGGCGAAGACGACGTAGGTGCCGGCGATGCCGCCGTTGCTGATCCAGGTCTTGCTGCCGTCGATCCGCCAGTGCGCGTTGCCGTCGCGGGTGGCGGTGGTGGCCAGCGACGCGACGTCCGAGCCCGCCTCGGGCTCGCTGAGGGCGAAGGCGGCGAGCGACGTGCCGGCGCGGGCGGCGGGGAGGACCGCGTCGCGCAGCGCCGCGTCGCCGAAGAGGGTGACGGAGCCGGTGCCGAGCCCGGCCATGGCGAAGGCGAAGTCGGCGAGGCCGGAATGGCGGGCCAGCGTCTCGCGGGCGATGCAGAGGGCGCGGACGTCGAGGCGCCCGTCCTCCGGCACGGCGACGCGGAGGAGGTCGGCCTCGCCCATGGCGCGGGTGAGGCGGCGGACGGCCTCGTCCGTGTCGCCCGCGGAGAGGCGCTCGGCGTGGGCGCCGGCCCAGGCCTCGACCTCCTCCGCCCAGGCGCGGTGGCGGGGCTCGAGGAAGGGCCAGAGGAGGAAGTCGCGGTCGGCCATCAGTCGCCCTCGAAGACGGGGCGCCGCTTCGCCACGAAGGCGTCGTAGGCGCGGCGGAAGTCGTTCGTGGTCATGCAGAGGGCCTGGGCGACGGCCTCGGCCTCGATCGCCTGCTCGACGGACATGGACCACTCCATGGCGAGCATCCGCTTCGTCATGGCGTTGGCGAAGCCGGGGCCTTCCACGACCTGGCGGGCGAGGTTGGCGGCGGCCTCCACCAGCGCCTCGGGCTCGACGGCGCGGGAGAAGAAGCCCCAGTCGAGTCCCTCCTGCGCGGACATGGAGCGGCCGGTGTAGAGGAGCTCCGAGGCGCGGCCCTGGCCGATGAGGCGGGGCAGGATGGCGCAGGCGCCCATGTCGCAGCCGGCGAGGCCGACGCGGTTGAACAGGAAGGCGACCTTCGCGCGGGGGGTGGCGAGGCGCATGTCGGAGGCCATGGCCATGATGGCGCCCGCGCCGGCCGCGATGCCGTCGACCGCCGCGATGATCGGCTGCGGGCAGGCGCGCATGGCCTTCACGAGGTCGCCGGTCATGGCGGTGAACTGCATCAGGCCCTTGGTGTCTCGGTCGAGCAGCGGGCCGATGATCTCGTGCACGTCGCCGCCGGAGCAGAAGTTGCCGCCGGCGCCCGAGAGCACGACGGCGCCGACCGTGTCGTCCGCCGCGGCCGCGCGGAAGAGGGCGACGAGCTCCGCGTAGGAGTCGAAGGTGAGCGGGTTCTTCCGCTCGGGGCGGTCGAGGAGGATGGAGGCGACGCGGCCCTCCACGGTGAGGCGGACGTGCCGCGCGTCGAAGCCGGCGAGGCTCATGCTCCCCCCTCTGAGATGGCGGCGCGGACGCCGCGGCGCGTGCGGTCGAGCAGGCGGAGCAGGGCCGCGCGGTCGGTGGCGGAGAGGCCGCCGAGGAGCTCGGCCACCCATTCCTCGTGCGCCGCGGACTGGCGGGCGAACTCGCGCCGGCCCGCGGGGGTGAGGCGGAGGGTGACGGCGCGGCGGTCCTCGCGGACGGCGCGGCGCTCGATCAGCCCCTCCTCCTCCAGCCGGGCGGCGAGGCCGGTGACGTTGCCGCCGGTGACCATCATGCGGCGGCTGATGTCGCCGGGGGTGAGGCCGTCGGGCGCGCGCTCGAGCTGGGCGAGGAAGTCGAAGCGGGGGAGGGTGGTGTCGAAGCGGACGCGGAGGCGGCGGCGGATCTCGGCCTCGATCAGCCGGGCGCAGGAGAGGAGGCGCAGCCAGAGGCGGAGGTCGTCCTTGTGGCCGGGCCCGGCGTGGTCCAGCGCGGTCTCGGCGTCGACGTGGGTGTCGGGGGTCATGGGACCTCCCCCCCGTCCACCGCGAGGGCGCGGCCGTTCACCGCCGCGTTGCCGAGGAGGAAGAGGACCGCCGAGGCGACCTCCTCCGGCTGGACGAGGCGGCCCTGGGGGTTGTGGCGGGCGAGCTCGGCGCGGGCCTCGGCCTCGGTCCGGCCGGTCTTGGCGATGATGCGGGACACGCTCTCGGCCACGATGTCGGTCTCGGTGAAGCCGGGGCAGACGGCGTTCACAGTGACGCCGCGCGTCGCCACCTCCAGCGCGAGGGAGCGGGTGAGGCCGAGCAGGCCGTGCTTGGCGGCGGCGTAGGCCGTGACATAGGGGTAGCCCCGGAGCGAGGCGGTGGAGGCGACGTTGACCACCCGGCCCCAGCCGGCCTCCAGCATGGCGGGCAGGGCCGCCCGGGTGGCCGCGGCGGCGCCGAGGAGGTTCACGCGGAGCATGCGGTCCCAGAGGGCGTCGTCGCTGCGGAGGAAGGGCGCGCTCTCGGCGGCGCCGGCGGCGTTGACGAGGATGGCGGGGTGGCCCGCGCGGGCGAGGGCGGCGGCGAAGGCGCCGGGCTCGGTGACGTCGGCCACCTCGAAGCCGGCGGCGTGGCCGGCCTCGACGGCGGCACGCAGCGGCGCCTCGCGCCGGCCCGCGACGGTCACGCGGGCGCCGGCGCGGGTGAGGGCGGCCGCGACGGCGAGGCCGATGCCGGTCCCGCCGCCCGTCACGATCGCCTGGCGCCCGCTGATGCCGTCCATGATCCTTGAAGCCTAAAGGATTTCGGCGGCCGGCCGCAAGCGCCCGTTGAAACCTTGAAAGCTTGAAGCCTAAACTATCTTCTACACCGGCTGACGCCGGGGCAGCCCAGGAGATTTCCCATGCGGATCGCGGTCATCGGCGGCGGCCCCGCCGGGCTCTACTTCGCCATCCTGATGAAGCGCGACCGGCCGGAGGCGCGGATCACGGTGGTGGAGCGCAACCGGGCCGACGACACCTTCGGCTTCGGCGTGGTGTTCAGCGACCAGACGCTGGAGACCTTCGAGCGGGCGGACCGGGAATCCTACGAGGCCATCACCGGCGCCTTCGCCTACTGGGACGACATCGAGATCGTGGCCAAGCGCGGCAACGAGGTGGCGGCGCACCGGATCGGCGGCAACGGCTTCTGCGGCTGCTCGCGCCGCACCCTGCTGATGCTGCTGCAGGAGCGGGCGCGGGCGCTGGGCGTGGAGCTGGAGTTCGGGCGGGACGCCATGCCCGAGGACTTTCCGGACGCGGATCTGGTGGTGGCGGCGGACGGCATCAACAGCCCCGTACGGGCGCGCGACCTCGAGCACTTCCAGCCCACCGTGGACCTGCGCCCCAACCGCTTCGCCTGGATGGGCAGCACCCGGCCCTTCGACGCCTTCACCTTCTTCTTCAAGGAGCGGCCGGAAGGGATCTTCATCGCCCATTGCTACCAGTACGAGCGGGGCGCGAGCACCTGGGTGCTGGAGACCGATCCCGGGACCTTCGAGCGCGCGGGGCTGGGCGCGATGAGCGAGGAGAGGAGCGCCGCCTTCATGGAGGAGGTCTTCGCGGAGGAGCTGGAGGGCCACCGGCTCATTACCAACCGCAGCCTGTGGCGGCAGTTCCCGATGATGCGCTGCGCGCGGTGGTCGAAGGGCAAGGTGGTGCTGCTGGGGGATGCGAAGGCGACGGCGCACTACTCCATCGGCTCCGGCACGAAGCTCGCGATGGAGGACGCCATCCACCTGCACGCCGCCTTCATGCGCGGCGGCACCGTGGAGGAGGCGCTGGCGCGCTTCGAGGGCGGGCGGCGCGAGGAGGTGGAGAAGATCCAGCACGCGGCGGACGTGTCGCTCGTCTGGTTCGAGCACGTCGCGCGCTTCTGGGACATGCCGCCGGCGCGCTTCGCCTTCGGGGTGATGACGCGCTCGAAGGCGATCACCTGGGAGAACCTCACCCTCCGCGCGCCGGAGTTCGTGGAGGAATCGCGCGCGCTGTTCGAGGAGGAGGTGCGCGGGCAGGGCCTGCCGGCGGTGAAGGGCGCGCCGCCGATGTTCCAGCCCTTCCGGCTGCGCGGCATGGAGCTTCCGAACCGCGTGGTGGTGGCGCCGATGTGCCAGTACTCCGCGACGGACGGACTGCCCGACGACTGGCACCTGATGCACTACGGCGCGCGGGCGACGGGCGGCGCGGGGCTGATCTTCACGGAGATGACCTGCGTCTCGCCGGAGGCGCGGATCACGCCGGGCTGCACGGGACTCTGGAACGACGCGCAGGAGGCCGCCTGGAAGCGGATCGTCGATTTCGTGCACGCGCATGGCGGCAGCCGGATTGCGCTGCAGCTCGGCCATGCCGGGCAGAAGGGGGCCACGAAGCTCATGTGGGAGGGGATGGACCAGCCCCTGCCGGAGGGCGGCTGGCCGATCGTGTCCGCGAGCGCCATTCCCTATTTCCCGAACAGCCAGGTGCCGCGCGCGATCACGCGGGCCGAGATGGACCGCGTGCGCGACGACTTCGTGCAGGCCGCGGCGCGGGGCGCGCGGGCCGGCTTCGACATGCTCGAGTTCCACTGCGCCCACGGCTACCTCATGGCGAGCTTCCTCTCGCCGCTGCTCAACCGCCGCGAGGACGCCTATGGCGGGAGCCTCGAGAACCGGCTGCGCTACCCGCTGGAGGTCTATCGCGCGCTGCGCGCCGCCTGGCCGTCGGACAAGCCGATGAGCGTGCGCGTCTCCGCGACGGACTGGGCGGAGGGCGGCGTGACCGACGCGGAGACCCTGGCCATCGCCCGCGCCTTCGCCGAGGAGGGCTGCGACCTGCTCGACGTCTCCACGGGGCAGACGGTGGCGGGCAGCGCGCCGCATTACGGGCGGATGTTCCAGGTGCCCTGGTCCGACATGATCCGCAACGAGGCGAAGGTCGCGACCATGTGCGTGGGCAGCATCACCTCGGCCGACCAGGTGAACACCATCCTGGCGGCGGGGCGCGCGGACCTCGTGGCGCTGGCGCGGCCGCACCTGGTGGACCCGGCCTTCACCATGAACGCGGCCGCGCGCTACGGCGTGCGGACGGCCTGCCCGCCGCAGTACCGCTGGGGGCAGGAGGCGATCCTTCGCAGCGCGGTGCGGGAGGAGGCGGACCTGATGGAGCTTCGCCGCAAGGCCCGGCCGAAGCGGCACGCGGTGTGACGCGGGCCGCCTGACCGCCCGACTTTTCCGGCCGGCGCCGCAACCCCCTCGCGAGTCCCCCGTTTTCAGAACGGTCCGGGGTGAGGTTGCGATGACGTATGAGGCTCCTGCCGAGACCGTCGTTCCTCTCGTCGAGGAAACTCTCCTGCTCGGGAAGCGGCAGGTGGAGACGGGACGCGTGCGCGTGGCCCTCACCACGGAGGTGGTGGACGAGGTTCTCCGCGCGACGCTCCGAAGCCGCCGGGCCGAGGTGGAGCGACGTCCCATGGGCCACACTGTCACCGAGGCCCCCGCCGTGCGACAGGAAGGGGACGTGATGATCATTCCCGTTGTGGAGGAGGTTCTCGTCGTCGAGAAGCGCCTTGTTCTGCGCGAGGAGATCCACGTCCGGATGATCGACGAGGACAAGTCGTTCGAGCAGCCGGCGACGCGCCGGGTGCAGCACGCCGCGGTCGAGCGCATCCCCGCGGTGCCGGAGCCGTCCGGCTCCTGAAGCCAGGGCGTCCCATCCCGTTTCAAGCAAAGCCAGTTGCAGCCAAGAAGGAATGCACGCATGACCCGCACGATCACCGGCCTTTTCGACAGTCGCTCCGAGGCGGAGGCCGTCGTCTCCCATCTTCGCTCGCATGACGGCATCGACTCCAGTCAGATCTCGATCCACGGCAACACCGAGGGGGCGGGCGGCACCGGCACGGGCGAGACCGGCTTCTGGGCCTCGCTGAAGGACCTCTTCATCGCCGACGAGGATCGTCAGGCCTATGCGGAGGGCATTCGCCGCGGCGGCTTTGTCGTCTCGGCCCAGGTCGACGACAGCGTGGTCGACCACGCGCTCGACGTCTTCGAGGCGCATGGCGCCGTCGATCTCGACAGCCGCGAGGCCGAGTGGCGCGCGTCCGGCTGGAGCGGCTCCGCCGACAGCATGTCTGGCGGGATGGGCACCACGGGCGCGGTCGGCGCGGCGAGCATGGGCGGCACCGCCACCCCGGCCGTCGGCACGGGCGCGGCGATGCCGCAGACCGGGATGACGGGCGAGCGCGCGACGGGCGACCGCATGACGGGCGCGAGCACGACGAACGAGGAGCGCATCCCGGTCGTCGAGGAGCGCCTGCGCGTCGGCAAGCGCGAGATGGATCGCGGCCGGGTCCGCGTCCGCTCCTACATCGTCGAGACGCCGGTCAGCGAGAGCGTGACGCTGCGCGACGAGCACGTCTCGATCGAGCGCCGCGTGGTGGACCAGCCGCTCTCGGCCGCCGACGACGCCTTCCGCGAGCGCGTCATCGACGCGGTGGAGCACTCCGAGGAGGCGGTCGTCGCCAAGGAGGCGCGCGTGAAGGAGGAGCTGGTCATCCGCAAGGATGTCGGCGAGCGCACGCAGAACGTGACCGACACCGTCCGCCACACCGAGGTGGAGGTCGAGGACGACCGCACCGCCGGGACCACGACGGGCACGAGCGGCACGACCACCGGCACGACCACCGGCACGACCTCTGGCACGACGGGCAAGCCGCGCGTCTGAACCGCGCGGGTTGGGTGGAGCAGGGGGGCCGCGGTGGAAGCCGCGGCCCTTCCTGCGTTCAGGCGCGGACCGTCGCCAGCACCGCCCGCGCCGCCGCCTCGCTCGGGCTGCCTCCGCTGGGGGGCGAGAGGAGCGACATGACGCGGGCGAAGCCCTCCCGCTGCTCGGCCACGCCCTCGCCGGCGAGGAGGCGGCCCAGCGCCTCCGCGAGGAGGGGAGGGCGGCAATCCTCGATCAGGAGCTCCGGGATGACCGGGGCGTCGGCGAGGAGGTTGACGATGCTCGCGTACTTCACCTTCGCCATGCGGCGGATGAGCCAGCCGGTGACGGGGTTGAGCTTGTAGCCGACCACCATTGGCACACCGGCCATCGCGACCTCGAGAGAGGAGGTGCCGGACTTGATCAGGCCCGCCTCGGCGGCGGCGAAGGCGTCGTGCTTGTCGGCGAGGTCGCGGACGAGGATCGGCGCGGGGGTCCAGCCGGCGGCCGCGTCCCGCACCGCCTCCTCCACGGGGCCGGCCAGCGGCACGACGGGGCGCAGGCCCGGGTGGCGGCCGGCGACGAGGCGGAGCGTCTCCCCGAAGATGGGCAGCAGCCGGCCGACCTCCGTGCGGCGGCTGCCGGGCATGACGAGGACCACCCTCTCGCCCTCGGCGATCCCGTGGCGGCGGCGGAAGCGGGCGGCGTCGCCGGCGTCGGCGCCGCTCTCGAGCACGGGGTGGCCGACGAAGGTGACGGGGATGCCCGCGCGCTCGAAGAAGGGGGCCTCGAAGGGCAGCAGGGCGAGGATGCGGTCGATGCGGCCGGCCATCCGCTTCACCCTCCCCTGGCGCCAGGCCCAGACCTGCGGGGCGACGTAGTGGACGACGGGGATGCCGAGCGGCCGCACCCGCGCCGCGACGCGGAGCGCGAAGCCCGGGCTGTCGATGGTGACGAGGACGGCGGGGCGGCGGGCGGCGATGTCGGCGACGGTCTCGTCGAGGCGCCGGGCGAGGGCGCGGATGTTCGGCAGCACCTCGAGCAGGCCCATCAGCGCGAGCTCGCGCATGGGGAAGAGGCTCTCGATTCCGGCCTCGGCCAGGCGCTCGCCGCCGATGCCGGCGAAGCGGAGGTCCGGCCGCGCCTCGCGCAGGCGCGCGACGAGCCGGGCGCCGAGGACGTCGCCGGAGGACTCGCCGGCCACGACGTAGACGAGGGTCATGCCGGCCCCGTGGGAGGGCGGTGGATTTCGGGCATGGGCTGATGCATAGGCGGGGGCGGCCGCCAGGGAAAGCGCCCCGGAGTCCCGGGGCGGCGCGGCGCGCGGGGGCGGGCGATGGACGGGGTGGAGTGGCTGGGCGTGGTCGCGGGGGTGCTCACCACCATCGCCTTCGTGCCCCAGGTGTTGCGGACGCACCGCACGCGCTCGGCGAGCGACCTCTCCACGCCCATGCTGCTGCTCTTCACCACCGGCGTGGGCCTCTGGCTCGCCTACGGGCTGCTGATCGGCAGCAACGGGATCATCCTGGCCAACGCGGCCACGCTGGTCCTGTCCGCCTACATCCTGGCGATGAAGCTCCGCTTCGGCTGAGGCGGCCTCACATCATCGGCGCGTAGCGGGCCATCTCCACGAAGATGTCGCGCACGGCGTTGCCGAGGGAGCGGCTCAGCTCATCGAGGTCGGCGACCTCGGCGATCCGCGGCTCGGCCGCCTCCAGCGCGTCGGGCGCGAGGATGAGGGGCAGAAGGCCGGCGGCGCGGGCGAGGCCGATGAGGAGGCTGTCGCGCGGGGCGGGCGTGTGGTCGTCGAAGATCACGCCGGTCAGGCGGGCCTTCACCTCGCGCTCCTCCTTGTCGGAGACCGCGGGGTAGCGGCGCTCGGGGAAGATCCACAGGAACCGCCCCTCCTCCTCCCGCAGGATGCCGCGGGCGACGAGGCGGGCGAGGATGGCCTCGCGGAAGCCCTCGGCCTCGAGGCCCAGCGCCTCGATCCACCAGCGGCTGTCGTGCGGCCCGCCCTCTCCTGGCGCCGGGCCGGGGTCGGCGGCGATGCGGGCGAGGACGGGGTCGAGGAGGGGGTCGCCGGTCGGCGTCGGGTCGGTCACGAAGAGGCGGCCGGGGGCGGTCTCGAGGCGCTTGTGCAGCGCGAGCTCGCCGAGGATGGCGCAGGCGACGGCGTCGCCCGAGGCGGGGCCGGCGGGCTCGTTCAGCCGCCCGCTGCGGTCGTCCAGCATGAGGAGGATGAGCTCCTCCGGCATGGTCAGGGGCATGGGGCGGTCCTTCCGTGGCGGAGCGGCCAGGGAAGCGCCGCCCCGTCCGGGCCGTCAATCCGGCGGGGCGGGATCCTCACCCCGGCGGGGTCGGGCGGGGCGGCCTCAGCCCTCCCGGCCGTAAAGGCGCGCCGGGTCCTGCAGGACGGGCTCGAGCGGCGCGACCGCCTCCCCGGCCAGGCCCCAGGAGAAGCAGGAGCGGCGGCCCGTGTGGCAGGCGACGCCCTCCTGGTGGACGGTCGCGAGCAGCGCGTCGCCGTCGCAGTCGAGGCGGAGGTCGAGCAGGTGCTGCACCTGGCCCGAGGTCGCGCCCTTGCGCCAGAGCTTCCGGCGGGAGCGGCTGTAGTAGGTCACCCGCCCCGTCTCGAGCGTCTCGGCGACGGCCTCGGCGTTCATCCAGGCGAGCATCAGCACCTCCCCCGTGCCCTCGGCCTGGGCGATGGCGGCGACGAGGCCCTTCTCGTCCGGCCGGAGCGCGGCGACGAAGGCGGCGCGGGCGTCGGGGGAGGGCGGGTGCCAGGCCGGCAGGGCGGCGGGGCGGGTCGGCGGGGCAGGGGCGAGGTTGGGCGGTTCGGCCATGCCGACTATATAGGGGGTCGCGGCGGCCCCCTTCCATGCGCGCCGCCCCGAGGACCGGATGCCCCACGGCGACCACCCCCAAGCCCCGCTCGCGGCCGAGGCCCTTCGCGAGGCCGAGGAGTCCTGCCTTCGCCGCGGCGTGCAGCTCACGCCGCTCCGCCGGCGGGTGTTGGAGATGGTGCTGGAGGCGGGGCAGCCCGTCGGCGCCTACGCGCTGCTCGACCGGCTGCGCGCCGAGCGGCCGGGGGCGGCGCCGCCGACGGTCTACCGCGCGCTCGACTTCCTGATGGCCCAGGGGCTGATCCACCGGATCGAGCGGCTGAACGCCTTCCTGCCCTGCATGGAGGCGCCCCACGGGCACGAGCACGACCATCCCCACCAGTTCCTCATCTGCGGGAAGTGCGGGCGCACGGCGGAGCTGTCGGACGACACGGTGGCGCGGGCCGTCGCGGCCGCGGCCCGGGCGGCGGGGTTCAGCCCGGTGCGGGCGACGGTGGAGGTCGAGGGGACCTGCGGGAGCTGCGCCGCGGCGGGCTGAGCGTTTTTTGCCCGGACCGGTATCGACCCAGGCGGCGGGCCGCGCAAACCTCGCGCCCGGCACGACGCCGCAGGCCGCATCCCGCGGCCCGCTCCCCGGGGAGACGACGCCATGCAAGCCAGCCGCCGCAGCCTTCTCTCGGCAGGCCTTTCCGCCGGGGCCGCCCTGGCCCTGCCCCCGGGGGCCGCGGCCCAGCCGGCGGCGGCGCCGGCGGAACTCCTCCGCAAGCCGATTCCCTCCTCCGGCGAGATGATCCCGGTGGTCGGCCTCGGCTCGGCGCGCCGCTACGAGGACGCGAAGACCGAGGAGGACCTCGCGCCGCTGCGGGAGACCTTCCGGCGGTTCCACCAGCTCGGCGGCACGGTGCTCGACACCTCGCCGACCTATGGCGTGGCCGAGCCGGTGATGGGCGGGCTGATGGCGGACCTCGGCATCCGGCCCTCCATGTTCGTCTGCACGAAGGTCGCGGTGGACAACAAGGAGCAGGGGCGGGCGCAGATCGAGGGGTGCTTCCGCAACCTCAGGACGGACCGGATCGACCTTATCGCCGTGCATAACCTGCGCGACATCGCCGACGAGCTGGCGACGCTGCGGGAGCTGAAGGCGGCGGGGCGCATCCGCTACCTCGGCGCGACCACCTCCTTCGACCGGCAGTACGAGGCCTTCGAGGCGATGATGCGGCGCGAGACGCTCGACTCGATCCAGATCGACTACGCGCTCGACAACCGCAACGCGGCCGAGCGGATCATCCCGTTGGCGCGGGACCGGGGCATGGCGGTCTTCATCAACCTGCCCTTCGGGCGGGGCAGCGTGTTCCGGGCGACGCAGGGAAGGCCGCTGCCGGACTGGGCGGCGGAGATCGACTGCACGAGCTGGGCGCAGGTGATGCTGAAGTACATCGTCTCCCACGAGGCCGTGACCTGCGCGATCCCGGGCATGGCGCAGGCGCGCTACGTTGACGACAACCTGAAGGCCGCCCAGGGGCGGATGCCGGACGCGGCGCTGCGGCGGCGGATGGAGCAATACATCGATGCCCTCTGAGGCGCGCCCCGCGCTCCCTGGCGCGGCGGCGGAGGGGGGCTGGGCCTACCGGCTGCTCCGGCGCGCGATCGACGTGCGGCCGGCGGAGGCGCGGGCGCTGGCCTGGTCCTGGCTCTACGTCTTCGCGCTGTTCCTCGCCTACTACGTGCTGCGGCCGATCCGGGACGAGCTGGGCGTCGCGGGCGGGGTGCGGAACCTGCCCTGGCTGTTCACGGGCACGCTGGTGGCCATGCTGGCGGTCAACCCGCTCTTCGCCTTTGCCGTGCGGCGCTTCCCGCGGGAGCGCTTCATCGCGATCGCCTACCGCTTCTTCATGCTGAACCTGCTGCTTTTCATGGCGCTGCTCGGCTTCGCCACGCCCGAGCAGCACGTCTGGATCGGGCGGGCCTTCTTCATCTGGATCTCGGTCTTCAACCTCTTCGTCGTGTCGGTCTTCTGGTCCTTCGTGGTGGACGTCTTCGACGCGGAGCAGGGCAAGCGGCTCTTCGGCTTCCTGGCGGCGGGCGCGACGCTGGGGGGGATCGCGGGGTCGAGCCTGACGGCGGGCTTCGTGGAGCATGTGGGGCAGACCTGGCTGCTGCTCGCCTCCATCCTCCTGCTGGAGGTGGCGGTGCTGGCGTCGCGCCGGCTGTCGCGGATCAGCGACGCCTTCGCGCGGCCGGTGCCGGGGGACGACCCGCACCGCGCGGTGGGGGGCGGCATCTTCGCGGGGATGACGCACACCTTCCGCTCGCCCTACCTGCTGGGGATCGCCTTCTTCATCCTCTTCTACTCCGTCACCTCCACCTTCCTCTACTTCCAGCAGGCGACGATCGCCGAGGCGAACTTCCCGAGCCGGGCGGCGCGCACGGCCTTCTTCGCCGACATCGACTTCTGGGTGAACGTGCTGACGCTGGTGTTCCAGCTCTTCCTGACGGGGCGGCTGATGGGGTGGCTGGGGGTCGCGCTCACCCTCTGCGCGCTGCCGCTGTTCAGCGTGGCCGGCTTCGCGGCGCTGGCGGCCTCGCCGACGGTCGCGGTGTTCGTCGCGGTGCAGGTGCTGCGGCGGGTCAGCAACTTCGCTCTCGCCCGGCCGACGCGGGAGGTGCTGTTCACCTCGGTGCCGCGGGAGGACCGCTACAAGGCGAAGAACTTCATCGACACGGTGGTCTACCGCGGGGGCGACCAGGTGGGGTCCTGGTCCTACGCGGGGCTGGCCGCGCTGGGGCTCGGGATGACGGGGGTCGCGGTGGTCGCGGTGCCGCTCTCGGTGCTCTGGCTCGGGCTCAGCTTCTGGCTCGGGCGGCGGCAGGAGCGGGCGGAGGCGGCGGAGGCGGCGCCCCGCCCGGCGTGACCGGACGGGGCGGGCGGGCTCAGCGGGGCAGGCGGTCCAGCGCCTGGGCGAGGTCGGCGATCAGGTCCTCGGTGTTCTCCAGGCCGATGTGGATGCGGATGGCCGGGCCGCCGAGGCCCGGGTCGCGCGCCGTGCGGGTGATGGAGGGCGCGGTGGGCAGGGCCAGGCTCTCGTAGCCGCCCCAGGAGGCGCCGATGCCGAAGAGGGCGAGGTTGTCGCAGACCGCCTCCGCGTCCGCCTCGGAGTAGCGGGGCTGGAGCACCACGCCGAAGAGCGAGCAGGGCGCCGCGAAGTCGCGGGCGTAGAGGGCGTGCTGGGGATGGGAGGGCAGCGCCGGGTGCAGCAGGCGCAGCACCTCCGGACGCCCTTCCAGCCAGCGGGCGACGACGAGCCCGGCCTCGGCCTGCTCGCGCAGGCGCACGGGCAGGGTGCGCAGGCCGCGGAGGCAGAGCCAGCAGTCGTCGGGGCTTGCGAACTGGCCGAGCTGGCTGGCGGCCGTCTTCACCACCGTCCAGTCCTCGGGCGTGTTCACGGCGACGCTGCCGAGCAGGACGTCGGAGTGGCCGCCCGCGTACTTCGTCAGCGCCTGGATGGAGACGTCCACCCCGTGCTCGAAGGGCTGGAAGTTGTAGAAGCCCCAGGTGTTGTCCATCAGCACCTTGGCGCCGGCCGCGTGGGCGGCGCGGGCGAGGGCGGGGATGTCCTGCACCTCGAAGGTGTGGCTGCCCGGACTCTCGGTGTAGACGACCTTCGTGTTCGGGCGGAGGAGCGCGCGCATCCCCGCCTCGTCCACGGTGGGATCGTAGTAGGTCGTCTCGATCCCCCACCCCTTCATGAGGCCGTCCGCGAGGTTGCGGGCAGGGCCGTAGACGCTGTCGGGCATGAGGCAGTGCTCGCCGGCCTTCAGGTAGGCCAGCAGCGGGACCATGACGGCGGCGAGGCCGGTGCCGACGATAAGGGCGCGGGTGCCGCCCTCGATCTCGGCGATCATGTCCTCGAGCATGTGGTGGGTGGGGCCGCCGGCGGTGCCGTAGGTGAGCACCTGCTCGTAGCGCTGCTTGGCGGCGGCCTTGCGGCTCTCGCAGTCCGGGAACAGCACCGTGGAGCCGCGGTGGACGGGCGGGTTGACGAAGCCGTGCACCTTGGCGCCCGCGCGCCCGTGGTGGGACATGCGGGTGGCGAAGCCGAGCTGCTTATCGGTGGGATCAGCCATCAGGCGGCGTCCTTCGTGGTCTTCGGTGTTTCCGGGCGCAGCGCCCATTCGGTCCAGGAGCCGTCGTAGACGGCGCCCTCGGGCAGGCCGGCGCGGACGAGGCCGAGCGCCAGCACGCAGGCGGTGACGCCGGAGCCGCAGGAGAGGATCACCGGGCGCTCGCCGTCCGCGCCCGCGCGCTCGAAGCGGGCGCGGAGCGCGTCGGAGGGCAGCATGGTGCCGTCCGGCGTCAGGAGTTCGGTGAAGGCGATGTTGGCGGCGCCGGGCATGTGGCCGGAGGGCAGGCCGGGGCGCGGCTCGGGCGCGGTGCCGTCGAAGCGGCCGGCGGCGCGGGCGTCGAGGATCAGGGCCTCGCCGCCGCCCTGGCGCACGATCCGCTTGATGTCGCCGATGCCGCGGAGGCGGTCGGCGCGGAAGTCCGGCACGAAGGTGGCGGCCGGGGCGGGGGTGGCCTCGCCGGTCTCGGTCGGGCGGCCCTCGCGCTTCCATTTCGGCAGGCCGCCGTCGAGCACCATGGCGTTCTCGTGGCCCATCAGGCGCATGAGCCACCAGCCGCGGGCGGAGGCGCGCAGGCCGTGCTGGTCGTAGAAGACGACGCGGCTGGCGTTGGCGATGCCGAGCGCGCCCGCGAGCTTGGCGAAGCGTGCGGGGGTCGGGACCATGTGCGGCAGGTCGCTGTCGGGGTCGGCGAAGAGGTCGATGTCGAAGAGGCGGGCGCCGGGGATGTGGGCGGCGCGGAAGCCCTCGAACTTGTCGCCGGGCTCGTTGGGCAGGAAGAGGGTGCAGTCGAGCACGACGAGGTCGGGCTTGCCGAGCTCGGCGGCCAGCCACTCCGTCGAGACGAGGCTATTCGTGGGGTCGTTCATGGGGTGTCCTCCGCCAGCACGATGTGGATGCGCCGGTTCTGCTTGCCCTTGCTCTCCATCTTCAGCACCTCCACGCGCCCGATCTCGCCGGTGCGGCGGACATGGGTGCCGCCGCAGGGCTGGAGGTCGACCGGCGCGTCCTCCGGGCCGATGCGGACCAAGCGCACCTGGCCGGCGCCGCGCGGGGGCTGGACGGAGAGGGTGCGGACGAGGCCGGGGTTGGCGTCCAGCTCGGCCTCGGTGATCCACCGCTCGCCGATCGGGTGGTCGCCGGCGATGAGCTCGTTCAGCTTTTCCGTCACCCACTCCTTCGTGGGCGGCTCCGGCAGGTCGAAGTCGAGGCGGGACTTCTCGGCGCCGATCTGGTTGCCGGTGGCGTAGATGCCGGGCATCGCCGCGCAGAGAAGGTGCAGCGTGGTGTGCATGCGCATGTGCCGGTGGCGGCGGGTCCAGTCGATGCGCGCCTCCACCGTCGTGCCGGGCGGGGGCAGGGGGGCGCCGGGCGCGGGGACGTGCAGGGGGGAGCCGTCCGACGCCTTCACGGTGTCGGCGACGGGCATCGCGCCGCCTTCCCACACGAGCGTGCCGGTGTCGCCGGGCTGGCCGCCGGCGCGGGGGTAGAAGACGCTGCGGTCGAGGAGGACGCCGGCCTCGGAGGATTCGATCACGGTGGCCGGGGTGGCGGCGGCGTAGGCGTCGTCGCGGTAGAGGGCTTGGGTCTGCATCATCTCGTCCATTCCGCCCGCAGGCGGGCGTGGTTCACCTGCAACCAGAGCAGGGCAAGGGCCGCGGGGGCGTTCCGGATCCGGTTCTCCGCCACCATGGCGAAGGCTTCGGCCGCCGTCACCACGACCACGGCCGTCTCCTCGCTCTCGGCGGCCAGGCCGCCGATCGTGCCGGCGCCCTCCTCGAGCGCGACGCGGGCGAGCTGGAAGTGCACCCGCTCGTCCGAGGCGCCGTGCATGAGCATGTAGGTGCCGATCGGCTCCAGGCGCGAGCAGCGGAGGCCGGTCTCCTCCTCCAGCTCCCGCCGGGCGGTCGCGGCCGGGTCCTCGCCGGGCTCGACGAGCCTCGCCGGGAGCTCCGTCATGCGCGGCTCCTCGCCGGCGGCCAGGGCGGGCAGGCGGAACTGCTCGATGAGGGCGATGCGGTCCGAGACGGGGTCCCAGGGAAGGATGACCGTGCCCTGGCCGCGCCGCATCAGCTCCCAGGTGAGGGGGCCGGAGAGGGTGCCGTCGCGCTTGCGGAAGCGGAAGCGCACGCGCTGCACCGGGAAGCGCCCGGCCCAGACCACGTCGTCGGCCTCGGGGGCGTAGAGGGGGTGCGGGGGCACGGGCGGGGCGTTGGCGGGCCGGGCCGGGGGCGGGGCGGGCGGGCCGTCGTGGTCGGTCATCGGGGGCGGGACGCTACCGCGGATGGCCGCGGGGGGGAAATCGGCGGGGAGGTGGGAGGCGGGCGCGGGGCGGCGCGACGGAACGGTCGCCCGCGGGGGTTGCGGCCGGGGCGGCGGGGGGGAGAATGGCGGCGCGGTCACGCCCAGCACGGTCACACGAAGCCCCACGCATGAACCCCTCCCTGTCCCGCACCGCCGGCCCGCGCGCCGCGCGGGTCCGGGCGATCGCCTGCGTCACCGGCTCGGCCGGCCTCTTCGCCCTGGCCGCGGCGGCGGTGAAGGGGCTGCAGGGGGGCGTGCCGCTCTCGGAGCTCGTGTTCTTCCGCAACCTGCTGCCCCTGCCGGTCCTGTTCCTCCTGGCGCGGTCGGCGCCGGGCGGGGTGCGGGGCGCGCTGCGGACGCGGCACGCGCGCCGGCACCTGGAGCGGCTGGTGGGCGGGCTGGTCGGCATGTACGGCTCCTTCTTCGGCTACGCGCTGCTGCCGCTGGCGACCGTGACCGCGCTCAACTTCACCATGCCCCTCTTCCTCACGGCCCTCTCGGTGGTCGTCCTGCGGGAGAGGGTGGGCTGGCAGCGGGTGGCGGTGGTGCTGGCAGGCTTCGGGGGGGTGCTTCTGATGCTCCAGCCCGGGAGCGGCGGCGGGCCGCTGCACCTCGGCGCGGTCGGGGGGGTGCTGCTCGGCGCCTTCGGCTGGGCCTGCGCCATGGTCTCGATCCGCCGCATGGGGGAGGCGGGGGAGTCCGGCATCACCATCGTGCTGTGGTTCGCCATCGGCGCCGCCCTCGCCACGGGCCTCGCGGCGATCCCGGGCTGGACCTGGCCGACGCCGCTGCAATGGGGGCTGCTGCTGGTGGTGGGGTTCGTCTCGGTCGTGGCGCAGATGCTCATGACCGCGGCCTACCGGGCGGAGGACACGACGCTGGTCGCGCCCTTCGAGTACTCGGCGATCCTCTGGACCACGGCGCTCGGCGTGTTGCTCTGGGGGGAGGTGCCGGACGAGTGGGACCTGGCGGGGTTCCTCGTCCTCGTCGGCGCGGGGCTCGCGCTCTGGCGGACGGAGGTCGTGCGGGCGGGCTAGGCTGCTTCGCGCCGGGGCCGCTAGGCGCTCTCGCGACGGACGGCCTCGGCCAGGGCGCGGGCCTCGGTGGCGGCCTGGCTGCGGGGGGCGTGCTCGGTGACGCCGAGCCCCTCCGCGAAGGCGGCGGCGAAGGCAGTGCGGTTGCCGAAGGGGGAGGGGAGGAGGGGGAGCTTCCGCTGATCGAGCGTCGCCGCCACCTCCTGCGCCGCCCGGCCCTGCGCGGGCACCCGGTTGAGCATGAGGGCGACGGAGCGCTTCTCGGCCGCCGCCACCTCGAGCGTGCCCTCCATGGCCCAGAGGTCCGCGACCGAGGGCTGGAGGGGGATGAGGACGAGGTCGGCCGAGCGCATGGCCAGCCGGCTGTCCGTGTCCGCGTGGGGCGGGGTGTCGAGGACGACGAAGTCCACGGCCTTCCGGAGCCGGGTGACGGCCTGGGGCACGCGCCAGCCCGCGGGGTTGTCGAAATGGAGGTCGCGGGCGGCCTGGCCCCGTAGCGCGTGCCAGCGGGTGAGGGTTCCCTGCGGGTCCGTGTCGAGGAGGGCCGCGCTGAAGCCGGCCTCGGCCAGGGCTACCGCGAGGTTCGCCGCGACGGTCGACTTGCCGGCCCCGCCCTTCCGCTGCGCCACCGCCACCACGAAGGCCATGCCCGCACCCCCACCCGATTCGGGGCGAGCCTAGCGCGTATCGGCCGCGAGCGGGCGAGCCGGCTTCCCGGGGAGGGGGCATCTCGCCTTTCCGGAGGCAGGGCGTAAGCTTCGGCAACTTCGGCGAGTGAGCGTCCTGATCGCATGACAAAACGTCCCCCTGGTGGCTTCCGCCGCGCCAGATCGGTGAGGGAGCGCGGCCGGGAGCCCGGCGGCACGGACGGCGGGGCGGCGCCGGGCCTTCCCGCCCCCGGCCGGTCCGTCCCGAGCGCCTGGCCGCTGGACCTCTTCTCGCCGGCCGCGATGGCGCGGGCGGACGCGGCGTCGTCAGTATCGGTCGAGCGCCTGATGGAGGCGGCGGGGCTGGCCGTCGCGCGGGAGGCGGCGGCGCGGTTCCGCGGGGCGCGCGTGCTCGTGCTCGCCGGGCCGGGGAACAACGGGGGGGACGGCTACGTCGCGGCCCGCCGGCTGGAGGAGGCGGGCTGGGGGGTGGCCGTGGCGGCCCTGGCGCCGCCCCGGCCGGGCGGGCCGGCGGAAGCGGCCGCGGCGCGCTGGCGGGGACCGGTCGTGCCCTTCGAGCCGGCGGAGGCGGCGCGGGCCGGGCTCGTGATCGACGCGCTCCTCGGCGCCGCGCCGTCCCGGCCGCTGCCCGGGGGGGCCCTGGCGGTGCTGCGCGCGGCGGGCGGCCCGGTGCTGGCGGTCGACGTGCCGAGCGGCCTCGACGGCGCGACGGGGCAGCCGCTGGGGGAGGTGGTGGGGGCGGCGGTCACCGTCACCTTCGCGCGGCTGAAGCCCGGCCACCTGCTGCTGCCGGGGCGGACGCTCTGCGGGGAGCTGGTCCTGGCAGATATCGGCCTGCCGGAGGCGGCGCTGGCCGAGGCGCTCGCGGGGGACGAGCCCCGGAGCTTCCGCAACGCGCCCGGCCTCTGGCGCCTGCCGGCGCCGGAGGTGGGGGGGCACAAGTACCACCGCGGCCACGTCGTGGTGGCCGGGGGGGCCATGCCCGGCGCGGCGCGGCTGGCGGCCTCGGCCGCGCGCCGGGCGGGGGCGGGGCTGGTGACGCTGGCCGCCGAGACGCCCGAGGCGGCCACGGCCTTCCTGACGGGGGAGCCCGGCATCATCGTCGCCGGCCCGCCCGTGCGCCCGCTGCTGGAGGACGCGCGGCGCGGCACCTGGGTGATCGGCCCCGGCCTCGCGCCCGACCGGGACACGCGCAAGCTGCTGGACGCCGCGATCTGGGCCGGGCGGACGATCGTGGCCGATGCCGGCACGCTCGGCGCCTGCGCGGGGCGGCCGGACGCGCTGCGGGGGGCCGCGGTGCTCACCCCGCACGCCGGCGAGTTCACGCGCATCTTCGGGGAGCCCGGGCCGGACCGCCTCGCCGCCGCGCGGGACGCCGCCTGGCGGACGGGGGTGGTGGTGGTGCTGAAGGGGCCGGACACGGTGATCGCGGCGCCGGACGGGCGCGCCGCCATCAACCACAACGCGCCGCCGAGCCTGGCCACGGCGGGGACGGGGGACGTGCTGGCGGGCACGCTGGGCGGGCTGCTGGCGCAGGGCATGGCCCCCTTCGAGGCCGCCTGCGCCGCCGTCTGGCTGCAGGGCGCGGCGGTGCCGGCGGGCCCCGGGGTGGTGGCGGAGGACGTGGTCGCGGGGCTGCCGGCGGCGCTGCGGGCGGCGGGGCGGGGCTTCGACCGGGGCTGAGGCCGGCGGGGTCCGGCACCGCGGGCGGGGCGGCCCGATTCGGCCGCCGCTTGGAAAGCGGGCGCGGGTGCGCTATGGCCCGCCCCTTCGGTGCCTGCGCGAGGCGGGCGTGGTGGAACTGGCAGACACGCTGGATTTAGGTTCCAGTGGCGCAAGCCGTGGGGGTTCAAATCCCTCCGCCCGCACCAACCAGCCCGGCGCCGCCCCGATTGTCCTTTGTAATGTCTTGGATGTGGAACTGAGCGAATGCAGGTGACGGAGCTTTCGGCCGAGGGGCTGAAGCGGTCCTTCTCGGTGGTTGTGCCGGCGGCCGATATCGAGGCGACGCGCGACAAGCGGCTGGCAGCCCTGGGCCGCGACCTGCGGATGCCCGGCTTCCGCCCCGGCAAGGTGCCGATGTCGGTCGTCAAGAAGCGCTACGGCACGGCCGTCACCGGCGAGGTGCTGGAGGAGCAGGTCCAGAGCGCGACGCGCGAGCTGCTGACCGGCCGCGGCCTGCGCCCGGCGCTGCAGCCGAAGGTGGAGCTGGCGGGCGACTTCGCCGATGGCCAGGACCTATCCTTCAACATCGAGATGGAGCTGCTGCCCGAGATCCCGATGCCGGACTTCTCCGGGATCGAGATCGAGCGCCCGCGCGCCGAGCCCTCGGACGAGGAGGTGCAGAAGGCGCTGGACGGGCTGGCGTCGCGCAACGCGAAGCTCGAGGACGTGACCGAGGAGCGCCCGGCCGAGAAGGGCGACACGGTGGTCGCCGACTTCGTGGGCCGGCTGGTCGAGGGCGAGGGCGACGAGGCCGTGGTCGGCGAGGCCTTCCCGGGCGGAACGGCCCAGGACATGCCGATCGACGTCGGCGGCGAGGGCTTCATCCCCGGCTTCACCGAGGGGCTGGAGGGGATCCGCGTCGGCGAGACCCGCAAGGTGCGGGTGAGCTTCCCCGAGGGCTACGGCTCGGCCGAGCTGGCCGGCAAGCCCGCCGAGTTCGAGATCACGGCCAAGGCCCTGAAGAAGCGCTCCGCGGCCCCGGCGGACGACGAGTTCGCCAAGTCCCTCGGCCTCGAGAGCGCCGAGAAGCTGCGGGACGAGCTGCGCGCCTCGATCCAGCGGGAGTACGACCAGCTCACGCGGCTGCGCGTGAAGCGCTCCCTGCTCGACCAGCTCGCCGACCGCGCCGACTTCCCGGTACCCGAGGGCATGGTGGAGGCCGAGTTCGGCCAGATCTGGGGCCGGGTGGAGGAGGACCGCAAGGCGGGCCGCCTGGACGCCGACGACGCCGGCAAGGACGAGGAGACGCTGCGCGCCGAGTACCGGAAGATCGCCGAGCGGCGCATCCGGCTGGGCCTGCTACTGTCCGAGATCGGGCGCACGAACAACATCCAGGTCGCCCAGGACGAGCTGGCCCAGGCGATGCGGACCGAGGCGAGCCGCTACCCCGGCCAGGAGCGGCAGGTCTTCGAGTTCTTCCAGAAGAACCCGCAGGCGCTCGAGAACCTGCGGGCGCCGATCTTCGAGGAGAAGGTGGTCGACTTCATGCTCGAGCTGGCCAAGGTGACGGACACGACCGTTTCGGCCTCGGACCTCCAGGCGGCCTGAGGAGCGGCCCGGGCCCCCTCTCCGGGGCCTCCTCTGGGCCGGGCCGACGGTCACGGGTTGAATACCGGCTCCGCCCCCCTTTCGCGGGGGGGCGGCTTGCCCCATCTTGGGGTTTGAAGAATGCCGGCGAAGTGGGCCGGGCGGACGCCGCGGCCTGGCCGGGTGTCCCTCCGGGCAGTGCCATCGGGGACGCGCCTCCTCGCCGGCGGGGAAGGACAAACGATGACTCGCTCAGTATTCGTCGATCGCGATCCGGTGGAACTGTACAACAACCTCGTTCCCATGGTGGTCGAGCAGACCGCCCGCGGGGAGCGCGCCTTCGACATCTATTCGCGCCTGCTGAAGGAGCGGATCATCTTCCTGACGGGTCAGGTCTACGACCAGATGTCGTCCCTGATCTGCGCCCAGTTGCTGTTCCTGGAGAGCGAGAACCCCAACAAGGACATCGCCTTCTACATCAACAGCCCCGGCGGCGTGGTCTCCGCGGGCCTCGCGATGTACGACACCATGCAGTACATCCGCAGCCCCGTGTCCACGGTCTGCCTCGGCATGGCGGCCTCCATGGGGTCCCTGCTGCTTACCGCCGGCGAGAAGGGCAAGCGATTCGCCCTGCCGAACAGCCGGATCATGGTCCACCAGCCCTCCGGCGGCGCCCAGGGGCAGGCGACGGACATCGAGATCCAGGCCCGCGAGATCCTCAGCCTCCGCAAGCGCCTGAACCAGATCTATGTCCACCACACCGGGCAGCCGATCGAGGAGATCGAGAAGAAGCTCGAGCGCGACAGCTACATGTCCGCCGAGGAGGCCCAGGAGTTCGGCCTGATCGACCAGGTGGTGGTGAAGCTGCCCGCGGGCGCGAATGTCGCGACCCCCGCGGTGGAGCCGCCGCGGCCCTGATGGGTGCCCCCGGACCCGCGCCGCGCCGCGCCGATTCGGCCCGGGAGAGCCCCGGGCCGGCCGGCTGGCGCTGGGACGGGGCGGCCTTCACGATTTCGTCCCGCGCTTCCCCCGGGGGGAGGGCGGGGTTATTCTGCCCCCTAAACGCCCCTGTCGCGCCGTATGGCCGGCCCGGGGGCGAGGAGCGCGCATGAGCAAATCCGCCGATTCGAAGAATACCCTGTACTGCTCGTTCTGCGGGAAGTCGCAGCACGAGGTGCGCAAGCTCATCGCGGGCCCGACCGTGTTCATCTGCGACGAGTGCGTCGAGTTGTGCATGGACATCATCCGCGAGGAGCACAAGACGCACCTCGTGAAGTCCCGGGACGGGGTGCCGACGCCGAAGGAGATCTGCAAGGTCCTCGACGACTACGTCATCGGGCAGGAGCACGCGAAGAAGGTGCTCTCGGTGGCCGTGCACAACCACTACAAGCGGCTGGCGCACGGCGCCAAGACCGGCGAGGTGGAGATCGCCAAGAGTAACATCATGCTCGTGGGCCCGACGGGCTCGGGCAAGACGCTGCTGGCCCAGACGCTGGCCCGCATCCTCGACGTGCCCTTCACCATGGCCGACGCGACCACGCTGACCGAGGCGGGCTACGTGGGCGAGGACGTCGAGAACATCATCCTCAAGCTCCTCCAGTCCGCGGACTACAACGTGGAGCGGGCCCAGCGCGGCATCGTCTACATCGACGAGGTCGACAAGATCTCCCGCAAGTCGGACAACCCCTCGATCACGCGCGATGTGTCGGGCGAGGGCGTCCAGCAGGCGCTGCTGAAGATCATGGAGGGCACCGTGGCCTCCGTGCCGCCCCAGGGCGGCCGGAAGCATCCCCAGCAGGAGTTCCTGCAGGTGGATACCTCCAACATCCTCTTCATCGTGGGCGGCGCCTTCGCGGGGCTCGAGAAGATCATCGCGGCGAAGGGCAAGGGGTCGGGGATCGGCTTCGGGGCCGACGTCAAGGGGCCGGACGAGCGCCGCCAGGGCGCGATCCTGCGCGAGGTGGAGCCCGAGGACCTGCTGAAGTTCGGCCTCATCCCCGAGTTCATCGGGCGCCTGCCGGTGATCGCGACGCTCGAGGATCTCGACGAGAAGGCCCTCATCGAGATCCTGACGAAGCCGAAGAACGCCCTGCTGAAGCAGTACCAGCGGCTGTTCGAGATGGAGGGGACGAAGCTCACCTTCACCGAGGACGCGCTGAAGTCGGTCGCCACCCGCGCCATCCAGCGCAAGACGGGCGCCCGCGGCCTGCGCTCCATCATGGAGGGCATCCTTCTCTCCACCATGTTCGAGCTTCCGGGCCTCGACGAGGTGGAGGAGGTTGTCGTCAACAAGGAGGTGGCCGAGACGCGGGCGCAGCCGCTGTTCATCTACGGTGAACGACCGGCGGAGCAGACTAGCGCCTAGCCGGGCGGGCCGTCCCCGCCGGGCGGCCTCTCTCCCTCGGGAGAGGCATCATTCTTGCTATGTCCCTTTCACCGGGGCGCCATTCTCCTGCTGCGGGGTCCGCTGTTGTGAGAGGGGCGCCCCGGTACCACATAGGGCACTCCCCCGTGGCAAGGGGCCGTGCCCGTTTGGGGCGGTCCCGCGCCGACTGTCCAAGTGAGGTCCCGATGGCGGATTCTGATGTGGAGCTGATCAAGGGCGAGGCGCTGCCCGTCCTTCCCCTCCGCGATATCGTTGTATTTCCCCACATGATCGTCCCGCTCTTCGTCGGGCGCGAGAAGTCTGTCCGCGCGCTGGAGACGGTGATGCGGGAGGACAAGCAGATCCTCCTGCTGGCCCAGCGCAACGCCGCCCAGGACGACCCCGGCGCGACGGACCTGTTCGAGGTCGGCACGGTCTCGACCGTGCTCCAGCTCCTCAAGCTGCCGGACGGCACCGTGAAGGTGCTGGTCGAGGGCGGCCGCCGCGCGCGCGTGGTCGGCTGGAAGGAGACCGGCACCCATTTCGAGGCCTTCGCCGAGACGATCGAGGAGGAGGCGCCCGAGCCCCGCGAGGTCGAGGCGCTCAGCCGCTCGGTGGTGAGTCAGTTCGAGGGCTACATCAAGCTCAACAAGAAGATCGCCCCCGAGGTCCTCGTCTCGATCAACCAGATCGAGGAGCCGGCAAAGCTCGCTGACACGGTGGCGGCCCACCTGAACCTCAAGATCGCCGAGAAGCAGGAGTTGCTGGAGACGGTGGGCGTGCCCGCCCGGCTCGAGCGGGTCTTCGCCCACATGGAGAGCGAGATCGGCGTCCTTCAGGTCGAGAAGCGCATCCGGAACCGCGTGAAGCGGCAGATGGAGAAGACCCAGCGCGAGTACTACCTGAACGAGCAGATGAAGGCGATCCAGAAGGAGCTGGGCGAGGGCGAGGAGGGCAAGGACGAGGTCGCGGAGCTCGAGGCCAAGATCAAGGCCACCAAGCTCTCCGCCGAGGCGCGCGAGAAGGCGATGGGCGAGCTGAAGAAGCTGCGCGGCATGTCGCCGATGTCGGCCGAGGCGACCGTCGTCCGCAACTACCTCGACTGGATGCTGACCATCCCCTGGAAGAAGCGCACGAAGGTGCGGATTGACCTGGAGGCCGCGCAGAAGGTGCTCGACGCCGACCACTTCGGCCTGGAGAAGGTCAAGGAGCGGATCATCGAGTACCTGGCGGTGCAGTCGCGCAGCCAGAAGATCCGCGGGCCCATCCTGTGCCTCGTCGGGCCCCCGGGCGTCGGCAAGACCTCGCTCGGCAAGTCGATCGCCAAGGCGGTGAACCGCAACTTCGTCCGGATGTCGCTCGGCGGCGTGCGGGACGAGGCGGAGGTGCGCGGCCACCGGCGGACCTATATCGGCTCCATGCCGGGCAAGGTCATCCAGGGCATGAAGAAGGCGAAGAGCTCCAACCCGCTCTTCCTGCTGGACGAGATCGACAAGCTCGGCGCCGACTGGCGCGGGGACCCGTCCTCGGCGCTGCTGGAGGTGCTGGACCCAGAGCAGAACGGCACCTTCAACGACCACTACCTCGAGGTGGACTACGACCTGTCGGACGTGATGTTCATCACGACCGCCAACTCGCTGAAGATGCCCCAGCCGCTGCTGGACCGCATGGAGATCATCCGCATCCCCGGCTACACCGAGGATGAGAAGATCGGCATCGCGCGGCGCCACCTGATCGCCAAGGTCTCCGAGGCGAACGGGCTGAAGGCCGGCGAGTGGAGCGTGACCGACGAGGCCGTGCGCGACCTGGTGCGCTACTACACGCGCGAGGCCGGCGTCCGTAACCTCGAGCGGGAGATCGGCGGGCTGGCGCGCAAGGCCGTGCGCGAGATCGTCTCGGGCAAGGCGACGAAGGTCGAGATCACCGACGAGAACCTCGGCAAGTACGCCGGCGTGCGGAAGTTCCGCTACGGCGAGGCCGAGGCCGAGGACATGGTGGGTGCCGTCACCGGCCTCGCCTGGACCGAGGTGGGTGGCGAGATCCTGACGATTGAGTCCGTGCTGCTGCCCGGCAAGGGCGCCGTGAAGCACACGGGCAAGCTCGGCGACGTCATGCAGGAGAGCGTCTCGGCCGCGGTGTCCTATGTCCGCAGCCGGGCCACGACCTTCGGGATCAAGCCGAACATCTTCGAGAAGCGGGACATCCACGTCCACGTGCCCGAGGGTGCGACGCCGAAGGACGGGCCCTCCGCGGGCATCGCGATGGCGACGAGCATCGTCTCGATCCTGACGGGCATCCCTGTCCGCAAGGACGTGGCCATGACCGGCGAGATCACGCTGCGCGGCCGGGTGCTGCCGATCGGCGGGTTGAAGGAGAAGCTGCTGGCGGCGCTCCGCGCCGGCGTCGGCACCGTCTTCATCCCGAAGGAGAACGAGAAGGACCTGGCCGATATCCCGGACAGCGTCGGCAAGGCCCTGAAGATCATCCCCGTCGCCCATGTGGACGAGGTGATCGCCCAGGCCCTGGTGCGCCGGCCGGAGCCGATCGACTGGATCGAGCCGGAGGAGGTCACGCCCTCCAAGCCGGCCTCGGGCGACCCGGCGGGGACGGCGCTGCTGCCGCACTGACCGGGCGGCGGCTGGATCAGGGAAGGGGCGTCGGCGAGGGCCGGCGCCCCTTCTCGCGTTCGGGCCGGCCGGCGGGCGGCATGGCGCTGCGGCGGGCGCTGCGCTAGGTTCGCCTCGCGCGGGCGCTTAGCTCAGCGGTAGAGCGCCTCGTTTACACCGAGGATGCCGGGGGTTCGAATCCCTCAGCGCCCATGCCCGCAGGCCGTAATATCGTCGCGGTGTTGCAATATTGTCCTGTTAATCCCCTTGTGGAATGTTTCGTCTGGAGGCCGAATCGGCGGCCGGCTCAGAGGGACCATCCATTCCATGATCTTCCGCAACGGCCTCCTGGCCGCCGTCGCCGCCGTGGCGCTCGGTGGCTGCCTCCAGCAGGGGACCGCCAGCGGCCCGGTCACCGGGGCCGCGGCGGGCGGCACCAGCGTCGGCGGCGGCATCGTCCGCTGCCCGGAGACGCTGGGCACGATCGCCATCGACGACGGGCGGCAGGCGAGCTGGTTCGGCCCCTTCACGCAGCGCACGCAGATCACGACGATCGAGCCGATGGTGCGGCTGATCGTCCAGCAGTCGAACTGCTTCGTCATCACGGCCATGGGCAACGACCGGCTCGAGGGCCGCATGCGCGGCATGATCGGCGACATGCGCAACAGCGGCGAGTTCCGCGCCGGCTCCAACATGCAGCGCGGCCAGCGCGTGGCGGCGGACTACTTCATGGAGCCCGCGATCCTCTTCGCCAACCAGGACACGAGCGGCCTGGGCGCGGGGATCGGCGGCTGGGGCGGGCTCGCCGTCGGCCTGGCGGGCGCCGCCATGTCCAGCTCCTCCACGCAGGTCACGCTCTCGGTGTTCAACATGCGGGCGGGCGTGCAGGTCGCGGCGTCGGAGGGGTCCTCCACCGCCACCAACTTCGGCGCGGTGCTGGCGGGCTTCGGCGGCGGCGCGGCCGGGGCGCTTGGCGGCTACCAGCGGACGCCGGCGGGGCAGGCGACGGTCGCGGCCTTCGTGGACGCTTACAACAAGATGGTCGTGGCCCTGCAGAACTATCAGGCGCAGGAGGTGCGCGGCGGCATGGGCACCGGCGGCCGGCTGCGGGTGAACTGAGGCCGCCGTGAGCGTCGTCCGACTGGCCCTCCTCGGGGCGGGCCTCGGCCTCGCCGCCTGCGCCTCCTCCGGGCAACCCGGCGGCGGCTTCGGGCCCTCGGTGGTGGTCTGCCCGCCCGGGGTTCCGTGCCGGACCCAGTCCTCCCAGCAGGTGACGGCAACCTACGCGCGGGAGCCCGAGCGTCCGACGGACGCGGACGCCTACGCGGGGGAGGAGGTCGGGGCGCTGCGGGACGCCGCCGCCGCCGGGGACGCCCGGGCCGCCTACAAGCTCGGCCAGGCCCAGGAGTTCGGCCTGGGTGGCGCGGCCCGCAGCCCCTCGGCGGCGGCCCGCTCCTACGAGCACGCGGCGGCGGAGGGGCATCCCTGGGCCACCTGGCGCCTGTCCACGCTGGTCGAGCGCGGGGTGGCGCCGGGGGGACGGCGCCGGGCGCTCGACCTCACGCGCGCGGCGGCCGCGGCCGGGCACGCGCCGTCGGCCTACAACCTGGCCGTGGCCTACCAGGAGGGCCGCGGCCTGCCGCGCCACGGCGGCGAGGCCGCGCGCTGGATGACGCGCGCGGCGGAGGGCGGGGTCCCGGAGGCGCAGTACGCGCTCGGGACGATGCTCTTCCGCGGCGAGGGGGTGCCGCGCCAGTCCTACCAAGCGCTGCAGTGGATGCGGAGCGCGGCGCAGGGGGGTGACCTGCGCGCGCAGCGGGCGGTCGGCCGGCTCTACATGACCGGGCTGGAGGAGATGGGACAGGACCTCGGCGAGGCGCGGAGCTGGCTGTCGCTCGCAGCCGGGCGCGGCGACGCGGCCGCGCGGCGTGACCTTGCCGCGATCGACCGCGCCGAGCGGGAGGAGCGGGACTTCCAGCGCGCGCTCGCCCTGCGGCAGGAGGAGACGCGCGCGCTCTGGAACGCCGCGCTGCTGGCCTCCTGGCTCGCGCCGCCGCCGGTTGTCGTCGTGCTGCGCTGAGGCCTGCTTGACACCGCGGGGCGGACCTCATAAACGGCCCCCACGACGCGAGCGGGTGTAGCTCAGTTGGTTAGAGCGCCGGCCTGTCACGCCGGAGGTCGCGGGTTCGAGCCCCGTCACTCGCGCCACGCGACGAAATCGAAGCGCCGCCCCTCACCGGGCGGCGTTTTCGTTTTGCGCGCCTTACCGTGCGGAAGCGCTGTTGCGAACGTCTCGCAACCATTGATTACGCTGCGTTTATTCTGCGGCCGCGCGGCCGGAGCCCTATGGCGGAAGGGGCGCGGGGCCTATATGTAGCGTGCGTTGCGCTGCGGCATCGCCCCAGCGCCCATGGGCGTATCCGGTGCCTCGTTCTGGTCCCGGTCCGCCCGAGAGCACTGAGGGCACGATGACCCAGCCGCTGCTGGCCAACTACTTCCCGATCCTGGTCTTCCTGGGCATTGCCGCGGCGATCAGCATCGCCATGGTCGGGGGTTCCGTCCTGGCGGCGCGCCAGAAGCCGGACTCGGAGAAGCTCTCGACCTACGAGTGCGGCTTCGAGCCCTTCGACGACACGCGGCGGCGCTTCGACGTCCGCTTCTACCTCGTGGCCATCCTGTTCATCATCTTCGACCTGGAGGTGGCCTTCCTGTTCCCCTGGGCCGTGGCGCTGGGCGGGATCGGCTGGCTGGGCTTCCTGTCGATGATGGGCTTCCTGGGCCTGCTGACGGTCGGCTTCGTGTACGAGTGGCGCAAGGGCGCGCTGGACTGGGAATGACCGGCGCTTCGACGCGCGGGAAAACGAGTCGCGCGTAGTCGCGCGGCGAGACGCGGCGGCCCATCCGGGGCGTGCGCGCAGGAACATGACGCGCGGCAACGCGCGGAGGACGATGCGATGAGCGGCGTCAGCGAACCGATGAACGAACCTCAGATCGCCTGGAACGGCAAAGCACTGCCGCCCGGCCCGGAACAGGACGCGCTGCTGCGCGGCGTGACCGACGAGGTCGAGGAGAAGGGCTTCGTGGTCGCCAACCTCGACAAGGTGGTGAACTGGGCCCGCACGGGCAGCCTCTGGCCGATGACCTTCGGCCTGGCCTGCTGCGCCGTGCCGATGATCCACGCCTACATGGCGCGCTACGACCTCGACCGCTTCGGCGTGATCCCGCGCGGGTCGCCGCGGCAGTCGGACGTCATGATCGTGGCGGGCACGCTGACCAACAAGATGGCGCCCGCGCTGCGCAAGGTCTACGACCAGATGAGCGAGCCGCGCTGGGTGATCTCCATGGGGTCCTGCGCGAACGGCGGCGGCTACTACCACTACTCCTACAGCGTGGTGCGCGGCTGCGACCGGATCGTGCCGGTGGACGTCTACGTGCCGGGCTGCCCGCCCACGGCCGAGGCGCTGGTCTACGGGATCATGCAGCTCCAGAAGAAGATCCGCAGGACGGGAACCATCCTCCGTGGCTGACCTCTCCGCGCTCGGCACCGCCCTCACCGAGACCCTGCCGGCGGGCGTGCTGCTGGAGGCCACCATCGCCCGCGGGGCGGAGCTGGCCATCCGCATCCACCGCGACCAGGTGCGCAACGTCATGACGGTGCTGCGCACCGACCCGCGCTTCGCCTTTGAGCAGTGCATGGATGTGTGCGGCGCCGACTACCCGGAGCGCGAGGAGCGCTTCGACGTGGTGTGGAACCTTCTCTCGCTGACGCACAACCATCGCATCCGCGTGGTGGCCCGCACGGACGCCGAGAACGCCGTGCCGAGCGTGACCGCGATCTGGCCGAGCGCGGGCTGGTTCGAGCGCGAGGCCTGGGACATGTACGGCATCGCCTTCGAGGGGCTGGAGGACATGCGCCGGATCCTCACGGATTACGGCTTCAAGGGGCATCCGCTCCGCAAGGACTTCCCGCTCACCGGCCATGTCGAGGTCCGCTACGACCAGGAGCGGCGCGAGGTGGTCTACGAGCCCGTGAAGCTCCAGCAGGACTTCCGCAACTTCGACTTCCTTTCTCCCTGGGAGGGCCTGACGACCCTGCCCGGCGACGAGAAGGTCCACCTGAACCGCATCGCGCCCTCCGAGACCTCGCTGCTGGACAAGCCGCAGGTCGAGGGCCCGGCGGCGGAGAAGCAGCCATGAGCCTGACCACGGCCGAGTCCATGCCGCTTGGCGCCTCGGCGCCAGGGGCCAATGCCGAGACGGCGGCCGAGACGCGCCGCGTCGAGGTGGACAGCCACACCATCAACTTCGGCCCGCAGCACCCCGCCGCCCACGGCGTGCTCCGCCTCATCCTCGAGATGAAGGGCGAGGTGGTGGAGCGCGCCGACCCGCATATCGGCCTGCTGCACCGCGGTACCGAGAAGCTGATCGAGCACAAGACCTACATCCAGGCGATGCCGTATTTCGACCGGCTCGACTACGTCTCGCCGATGTGCATGGAGCACGTCTTCGCGCTGGCGCAGGAGAGGCTGCTCGGCATCGAGGCGCCGGAGCGCGGCAAGTACATCCGCACGATGTTCGCCGAGATCACGCGCATCGCGAACCACCTGCTGAACATCACGACCTACGCGCTCGATTGCGGCGCCATCACGCCCTCCCTCTGGGGCTTCGAGCAGCGGGAGACCCTGCTCGAGTTCTACGAGCAGGTCTCGGGCAGCCACTACCACGCGAACTACTTCCGGCCGGGCGGCGTGGCCAAGGACCTGCCGGACGGGCTGCCGGAGCGCATCCGCGCCTGGGCGAACGGCTTCCCGAAGTTCATCGACGAGGTGGCGGGGCTGCTGACGGACAACCGCATCTTCAAGCAGCGCACCGTCGACATCGGCATCATGACGCCCGAGCAGGCGATGGAGTGGGGCTTCTCGGGCCCCTGCCTCCGCGCCTCCGGCATGGCCTGGGACCTGCGCCGGCAGCAGCCCTACGACATGTACGACCGCATGGACTTCGAGATCCCGGTCGGGCGCCACGGCGACTGCTACGACCGCTACCTCGTCCGCATGGCCGAGATGACGGAGAGCCTGAAGATCATCCACCAGTGCCTCGACCAGATGCCGGAGGGGCCGGTGAAGATCGACGACCGCAAGATCGTTGGGCCGAAGCGGGGCGAGATGAAGCGCTCGATGGAGGCGCTGATCCACCACTTCAAGCTCTACACCGAGGGCTACCACGTGCCGGCCGGCGAGACCTACACGGCGGTCGAGGCGCCGAAGGGCGAGTTCGGGGTGTATCTGGTCGCGGACGGGACCAACCGGCCCTATCGCTGCAAGATCCGGGCGCCGGGCTTCGCGCATCTCCAGGCGATGGAGGTGCTGTCCAAAGGCCACATGCTGGCCGACGCCGTCGCGGTGATCGGCAGCCTCGATATCGTGTTCGGGGAGATCGACCGATGACCGAAGCCGCCGTCGACCACCTCGACCCGAACTGGCGGAACAGCCGCGCGGAGCCCGACCGCTTCGACTTCGACGCCGAGAGCGAGGCGCAGATCGCCAAGATCCTGGCGCGCTACCCGGAGGGCAAGAAGGCCTCGGGCGTCATCCCGCTGCTCTATGTCGTGCAGAAGCAGATGGGGCGGCAGACGGGCAGCGCCTGGGTGCCGCGGATCGCGATGGACCGGGTGGGCGAGCGCCTCGGCATGGCGCCGATCCGCGTCTACGAGGTCGCGACCTTCTACTTCATGTTCAACACGAAGCCGATCGGGCGCTACCACCTCCAGGTCTGCGGGACGACGCCCTGCATGCTGCGCGGCTCGGATGACGTGCTGCGCGCCTGCAAGGACGCGGCGAAGCTGCCGGGCTACGGCCACACGAGCGAGGACGGGCTCTTCACCATGACCGAGGTGGAGTGCCTCGGCGCCTGCGTGAACGCGCCGATCCTGCAGGTGGACGACGACTACTACGAGGACCTGGACTACGACCGCACGGTCCAGCTGATCGAGGAGCTGCGCCGCGGCGAGCGCCCGGCGCCGGGCAGCACCACCGGGCGCCAGACGAGCGCGCCGGAGGGCGGCCCGCTGACGCTGCTTGACGTCCCGGGAGGGGACTGACCATGGCTCTGCAGGACAAGGACCGCATCTTCACCAACCTCTACGGCACCCAGCATTGGGGCCTGCAGGCGGCGCAGAAACGCGGCAACTGGGACCGCACGGCGGAGATCATCGCCAAGGGGCGTGACTGGATCATCGAGGAGGTGAAGCAGTCCGGCCTGCGCGGCCGCGGCGGCGCGGGCTTCCCCACGGGCCTCAAGTGGTCCTTCATGCCCAAGTCCAACCCGGACGGCCGGCCCTCCTACCTCGTCGTGAACTGCGACGAGTCCGAGCCCGGCACCTGCAAGGACCGCGACATCATCCGGCACGACCCGCACACGCTGGTCGAGGGCTGCCTGATGGCCGCCGTGGCGATGAACGCCTCCGCCGGCTACATCTACGTGCGCGGCGAGTACTACAACGAGCACCTCATCCTGCAGGCCGCGATCGAGGAGGCCTACGCGGCGGGGCTGCTCGGCAAGAACGCGGCGGGGACGGGGTACGACTTCGACCTCTACGTCCACCGCGGCGCCGGAGCCTATATCTGCGGCGAGGAGACGGCGCTCATCGAGTCCCTGGAGGGCAAGAAGGGCATGCCGCGGCTGAAGCCGCCCTTCCCGGCGGCGGTGGGCCTCTACGGCTGCCCGTCGACGGTGAACAACGTCGAGACGATCGCGGTGGTGCCGGAGATCCTGCGCCGGGGCGCGACCTGGTTTGCGGGCTTCGGGCGGCCGAAGAACTCGGGCACGAAGATCTTCTGCATCCAGGGCCACGTGAACAAGCCCTGCAACGTGGAGGAGGAGATGAGCATCCCGCTGCGGGAGCTCATCGAGCGCCACGCGGGCGGCGTGCGCGGGGGCTGGGACAACCTCCTCTGTGTCATTCCCGGCGGCTCCTCCACGCCGCTGCTGCCGAAGCACATCTGCGACGACGTGCTGATGGATTTCGACGCGCTGCGGGAGCACAAGTCGGGCCTCGGCACGGCGGGGGTGATCGTGATGGATAAGTCCACGGACCTGATCCGGGCGATCGCGCGGCTGTCGAAGTTCTACAAGCACGAGAGCTGCGGCCAGTGCACGCCCTGCCGCGAGGGCATGGGCTGGGTGAGCCGGGTGATGGACCGCATGGTCGAGGGCCGGGCCGAGATCGAGGAGATCTCGGTGCTGGAGGACGTGACCAAGCGCATCGAGGGGCACACGATCTGCGCGCTCGCCGATGGCGGCGTCTGGCCGGTGCAGGGGCTCATCCGCCACTACCGGCCGATGATGGAAGAACGCATCGCCGCCTACAAGGCGCGCATTGCCGCACCCATGGCCCCGGCGGCCATGCCGATGGCGGCGGAGTAGGAACCATGAGCGAGGTGAAGCTCATCAAGGTCACGGTGGATGGGAAGGAGGTCGAGGTGCCGATGGGCGCCACGGCCCTCCAGGCCGCGGAGCTGGCCGGCGCGGAGATCCCGCGCTTCTGCTACCACGAGCGCCTGTCGATCGCCGGCAACTGCCGGATGTGCCTCGTGGAGGTGGAGAAGGCGCCGAAGCCCGTCGCCTCCTGCGCCTTCCCGGTGATGGACGGCATGAAGATCATCACGGACAGCCCGGTGGTGCGCAACGCGCGCCGGGGCGTGATGGAGTTCCTGCTGATCAACCACCCGCTGGACTGCCCGATCTGCGACCAGGGCGGCGAGTGCGACCTGCAGGACCAGGCGATGGCCTATGGCGGCGACAGCAGCCGCTACCACGAGAACAAGCGGGCGGTGACCGACAAGTATCTCGGCCCGCTGATCAAGACGATCATGACGCGCTGCATCCAGTGCACGCGCTGCGTCCGCTTTGCGACCGAGGTGGCCGGGGTGCCGGAATTGGGCGCGGTCGGCCGCGGCGAGGCGATGGAGATCACGACCTATGTCGAGAAGGCGCTGTCCTCCGAGCTCTCGGGCAACCTGATCGACATCTGCCCGGTCGGCGCGCTGACCAGCCGGCCCTACGCCTTCATGACGCGCCCCTGGGAGCTCGTGAAGAACGACAGCGTGGACGTGCTGGACGCGACGGGCACGAACATTCGCGTGGACGCGCGCGGGCCGGACGTGCTGCGCATCCTGCCGCGCGTGCACGAGGAGGTGAACGAGGAGTGGATGGCCGATCGCGGCCGCTTCTCCTTCGACGCTCTCAAGAAGCGGCGGCTGGACCGTCCCTGGATCCGGGAGAACGGCAAGCTTCGCGCGGCCAGCTGGCCGGAGGCCTTCGGGGCGATCGCGGCGAAGCTCAAGGGCCTGCCGGGCGAGCGCATCGGGGCGGTGGCCGGCGGCCTGGCCGATGCCGAGAGCATCGTGGCGCTGCGCGACCTGATGGGGGCGCTCGGCTCCTCCAACCTCGACTGCCGCGAGGACGGGGCGGCGCTCGACGGGTCGGAGCGGGCCTTCTACCTCTTCAACTCGGCCATCGCCGGGATCGACGTGGCGGACGCGGTGCTGATCATCGGCAGCAACCCGCGGCTCGAGGCGCCGGTGCTGAACTCGCGCATCCGCCGCAAGGTGATGAACAACCGCATGCCGGCCGCGGCGATCGGGCCGCGGGCGGACCTCACCTACCCCGTGCAGTACCTGGGCGAGGGGCCGTCGGCGATCGCCGAGGTGATGGGCGGCGCCTACGGCGAGGTGCTGCGCAGCGCCAAGCGGCCGATGATCATCGTCGGGCGCGGCGCGCTCGCGCGGCCGGACGGCGCGGCGGTGCTGGCGGCGGCCTGGGGCCTCGCGCGGTCGCTCGACGCGGTGCGGGAGGACTGGAACGGCTTCAACCTGCTGCACACCCAGGGCGGGCAGGTGGCCGCGCTCGACCTCGGCTTCCTGCCGGGGGAGAGGGGCAAGGACCTCGGCGCCATGCTCGGCGGCGGCGTGGACGCGCTCTGGCTGCTGGGGGCGGACGGCTTCGACCCCGCGCTGATCGCGCCCGGCACCTTCGTCATCTACCAGGGCCACCACGGCGACCGCGGCGCCGGGCGGGCGGACGTGATCCTTCCGGGCGCGACCTACCTCGAGAAGGACGGCACCTATGTCAGCACCGAGGGCCGGGTGCAGCGCGGCCGCCGCGGCGTCTTCCCGCCGGGCGAGGCGCGCGAGGACTGGCGGATCCTCCGCGCGGCGAGCGAGGTGCTGGGGCACCCGCTGCCCTATGACGACCTCTTCGCGGTTCGGACGCGGCTGGCCGAGGTGAACCCGGCCTTCGCGCGCACCGACGAGGTGCCGGCGCCGGCCGCCGTCTCCGCCACGCCGGGCGGCGACGCCGGGGCGGTGGGCGGCGAGCCCTTCCAGCCCTTCATCACGAACTACTACCAGGCCGACGTCATGGGCCGGGCGAGCGACGTGATGGCGGAGTGCGCCCGCACCCACGCGCCAACCCCCGCCATGGCGGCCGAGTGATGACCGACTTCCTCAACTCCCCCATCGGGGTGCTGTCGCTGACGGTGGCCCAGGCGCTCGCGCTCCTGGTGCCGCTGCTCATCTTCGTGGCCTACCTGACCTGGGCCGAGCGCAAGATCCTGGGCGCGATGCAGCTCCGCAAGGGGCCGAACGTGGTCGGGCCCTTCGGCCTGCTGCAGCCCTTCGCCGACGCCGGCAAGATGCTGATGAAGGAGACCATCGTGCCCGCGGGCGCGAGCCGGATCCTCTTCATCATGGCGCCGATGCTCACCTTCTCGCTCGCGATGATCGCCTGGGCGGTGATCCCCGTGAACGAGGGTTGGGCGGTGGCCGACATCAACGTCGGCGTGCTCTACCTCTTCGCGATCTCCTCGCTCGGGGTCTACGGGATCATCATCGCGGGCTGGGCGTCGAACTCGAAATACGCCTTTCTCGGCGCGCTTCGCTCGGCGGCGCAGATGGTGTCCTACGAGGTCTCGATGGGCTTCGTGATCGTCACCGTGCTGCTCTGCGTGGGGTCGCTGAACCTGACGGACGTGGTGCTGGCGCAGAAGACCGTGTGGTTCTTCATCCCGCTCTTCCCGATGTTCGTCATCTTCTTCATCTCGACGCTCGCCGAGACAAACCGGGCGCCCTTCGACCTGCCCGAGGGCGAGTCCGAGCTGGTGGCGGGGTTCTTCGTCGAGTACTCCGCGATGACCTTCGCCCTCTTCTTCCTGGGCGAGTACGCGAACATGATCCTCATGTCCTCGCTGACCACCATCCTCTTCCTCGGTGGCTGGCTGCCGCCGATGGACGTCGCGCCCTTCAACTGGCTGCCCGGGCCGGTCTGGTTCATCCTGAAGGTCTGCTTCTGCCTCTTCGTCTTCGTCTGGGTCCGCGCGACCTTCCCGCGCTACCGCTACGACCAGCTCATGCGGCTGGGCTGGAAGGTCTTCCTGCCCATCAGCCTCATCTGGCTCGTCATCACGGCGGGCGTGCTGAAGGTCGGGGGCTGGCTCCCGACATGATTCCGACACCCCGGCGCACCCTGCGCCCGCGAAAGGTCCGCTGAATGGCGACGCTCGACCGTATCGCGCGCAGCCTCCTGCTGACGGAGATCATCTCCGGCATGGGGCTGACGCTGCGTGCCTTCTTCAAGCCGAAGGCCACCATCAACTACCCCTCCGAGCGCTCCCCGCTGAGCCCGCGCTTCCGGGGCGAGCACGCGCTGCGGCGCTACCCGAACGGGGAGGAGCGCTGCATCGCCTGCAAGCTCTGCGAGGCGGTCTGCCCGGCGCTGGCCATCACGATCGAGGCCGAGCCGCGCGAGGACGGGTCGCGGCGGACGACCCGCTACGACCTCGACATGACGAAGTGCATCTACTGCGGCCTCTGCGAGGAGGCCTGCCCGGTGGACGCCATCGTCGAGGGACCGAACCTCGAGTTCGCGACCGAGACCCGCGAGGAGCTGCTCTACAACAAGGAGAAGCTGCTCGATAACGGCGACCGCTGGGAGCCCGTTCTCGCGGCCCGCCTCAAGGCGGATGCGCCCTTCCGATGATCGCCGGCCTCGCCTTCTACGCCTTCGCCGCGGTGCTGATCGCCAGCGCCGTGATGGTGGTCACCAGCCGGAACCCGGTGCACAGCGTGCTGTACCTGATCCTGGCCTTCTTCAACGCCGCCGCGCTGTTCCTGATCGCGGGCGCCGAGTTCCTGGCGATGATCCTCGTCATCGTCTACGTCGGCGCGGTCGCGGTGCTGTTCCTGTTCGTGGTCATGATGCTCGACATCGACTTCGTGCGGCTGCGGCAGGGCTTCCAGCGCTACGCGCCCATCGGCGCCGTGATCGGCGGCATCCTGTTCCTGGAGCTCGTCTTCGTGCTCGGCGCCTGGCAGTCGAGCGGGCAGGCCGAGGGGCTTCGCCTGAACGCCATGCCGGAGGGCGTGCAGAACACGGTGGCCATCGGCCGCGTGCTCTACACGGACTACGTGTTCCTGTTCCAGGGCGCGGGGCTGATCCTGCTGGTCTCCATGATCGGCGCGATCGTGCTGACCCACCGCGACCGCGTGCGCAGCCGGCGCCAGGACATCGAGGCGCAGGTGACGCGCCGGACGCAGCTCGATATGGCGCGGGTGCCGGTCGGCGCCTCCATCGGCGAGCTCGGCATCCTTCGCCCGCCGGTGCCGGAGGAGAAGCCGAAGGCCATCGCGCAGGACGACCACGCTCACGGGGGCCATCACTGATGCTCGACGTCGGCCTCGGCCACTACCTGACGGTCAGCGCGATCCTCTTCGTGCTGGGCGTCTTCGGCATCTTCCTGAACCGGAAGAACATCATCGTCATCCTGATGTCGGTGGAGTTGATCCTTCTCTCGGTGAACCTGAACCTCGTGGCCTTCTCGGCCCGGCTCGGGGACCTGACGGGGCAGATCTTCGCCATGTTCATCCTGACCGTCGCGGCCGCCGAGGCCGCGATCGGGCTGGCGGTCGTCGTCATCTACTTCCGGAACACCGGAAGCATCGAGGTGGAAGACGTTTCCACCCTGAAGGGCTAGGGCGCCATGTTCGTCGGTGCCGTCTTCTTCCCCCTGCTGGGCGCGACGCTCGCGGGGTTCTTCGGCCGCTGGCTGGGCGACCGCCTGGCCATGTGGGTCTCCGTCGGCTGCATGGTGCTGGCCGCGATCTGCGGCGTCTCCGCCTTCGTGGAGGTCGGGCTGCACTCGGCGCCGCGGACCGTCACGATCGCCGAGTGGATCGACGTCGGCGGGCTGACCGTCGACTGGGCGCTCCGCTACGACACGCTGAGCGCCATGATGGTGGGGATGGTGACCTTCATCTCCACCCTTATCCATCTCTACAGCGTCGGCTACATGTCCCACGACGAGACCCCGCCGCGCTTCTTCGCTTATCTCGGCCTCTTCACCTTCGCCATGCTGATGCTGGTGACGGCGGACAACCTTGTGCAGCTCTTCTTCGGCTGGGAGGGCGTCGGCCTCGCGAGCTACCTTCTGATCGGCTACTGGTACGACCGCGAGAGCGCGAACCGGGCGGCGATGAAGGCGTTCATCGTGAACCGGGTCGGCGACCTGTTCTTCATGCTCGGCATGGCCCTGACCTTCTGGACCTTCGGCGCCCTGAACTTCGGCGAGATCTTCGGCCGGGTGGAGGAGATGCGCTCGGCGACCTTCGCGGGCATGCCGGCGCTCGAGGTCATCTCGGTGCTGCTCTTCCTCGGCGCCTGCGGCAAGTCGGCGCAGCTCGGCCTGCACACCTGGCTGCCGGACGCGATGGAGGGGCCGACGCCGGTCTCCGCCCTCATCCACGCGGCGACGATGGTGACGGCGGGCGTCTTCCTGCTGGCGCGCATGTCGCCGCTCTTCGAGTACGCGCCGAATGCGCTGACGCTCGTCACCATCGTCGGCGCCTCGACGGCCTTCTTCGCGGCGACGGTCGGCTGCGTGCAGAACGACATCAAGCGGATCATCGCCTACTCGACCTGCTCGCAGCTCGGCTACATGTTCTTCGCCATCGGCGTCGGCGCCTACCAGGCGGCGGTGTTCCACCTCTTCACGCACGCCTTCTTCAAGGCGCTGCTGTTCCTCTCCGCGGGCTCGGTCATCCACGCGATGTCGGACGAGCAGGACATCCGCAGGATGGGCGGCATCTGGACGAAGATCCCCGTCACCTACGCGGTAATGTGGATCGGCAGCCTGGCGCTGGCCGGCATCCCCTTCTTCGCCGGCTACTACTCGAAGGACACCATCCTCGAGAGCGCCTTCGCCGCCCACACCGGCGCCGGGCTCTACGCCTTCGCCATGGGCATCATCGCGGCCTTCCTGACGGCCTTCTACTCCTGGCGGCTGCTCATCCTGACCTTCCACGGCCGGCCGCGCGCGGACCATCACACGATGGAGCACGTGCACGAGAGCCCGGCCGTGATGCTCATCCCGCTGCTGGTGCTGGCGCTGGGCGCGCTCTTCACGGGCGCGGCCTTCTCGGACCTCTTCGTGGGCCACCACGAGCGCGAGTTCTGGAACGGCGCCATCTTCAGCGGCGAGCACAACCACATCATGCACGCGATCCACGAGGTGCCGGGCTGGGTTCCGCTCGCCCCCACCGTGGTGGCCATCGCGGGCATTGCCCTCGCCTATCTCTTCTACATGTTCGCGCCGGGCCTGCCGGTGCGGCTGGCGGAGACCTTCCCGGCCGTCTACCGGTTCCTCCTCAACAAGTGGTACTTCGACGAGCTCTACGACATGATCTTCGTCCGCCCCTTCCGGCGGCTCGCGCGGGTGCTCTGGCGCACCGGCGACGTGAGGATCATCGACGGCGTGCCGAACGGGGTGGCGGCCATCACGGTCGACGCCGCCCGCGGCGTGGCCCGCTTCCAGACCGGGCGCGTGGCCAACTACGCCTTCACTATGATCGCGGGCCTCGTCGTCTTCGTATCCGTCATCTTCCTGGGCTTCACCCGATGAACGCGGCCGGCTTCCCGCTGCTCTCCCTGCTCACCTTCCTGCCGCTGGCGGGGGTGTTGGCGATCCTGGCCATCCGCGGCGACGAGGCGACCGTCGCCTCGAACGCGCGCTGGACGGCTCTCTGGACAAGCCTGATCGTCTTCGTGCTCTCCCTCATCCTCTGGGTCCGCTTCGATCCGCGGGTGGCGGACGCGCAGTTCGTCGAGCAGGCCACCTGGCTGCCGGAGTTCGGCGTCAACTACCACATGGGCGTCGACGGCATCTCGATGCTCTTCGTCCTGCTCTCGACCCTGCTGACGCCCATCTGCATCCTCGCCTCCTGGGAGGCCGTGCAGAACCGGGTGCGGGAGTACATGATCGCCTTCCTCGTCCTCGAGACGATGATGGTGGGCATGTTCTGCGCGCTCGACCTCATCATCTTCTACGTCTTCTTCGAGGGCGTGCTGATCCCGATGTTCCTCATCATCGGCGTCTGGGGCGGGCAGCGGCGGGTCTACGCGGCCTTCAAGTTCTTCCTCTACACGCTGCTCGGCTCCGTGCTGATGCTGCTCGCGGTCCTCGCGCTCTGGTACCGTGCCGGCACGACCGACATCGCGGGGCTGATGGACAACCCGGTGCCCGTCTCCTGGCAGTACTGGATGTTCCTCGCCTTCTTCGCCTCCTTCGCGGTGAAGGTGCCGATGTGGCCGGTGCACACCTGGCTGCCGGACGCCCATGTCGAGGCGCCGACGGCCGGCTCGGTGATCCTGGCGGGCGTGCTGCTGAAGATGGGGGGCTACGGCTTCCTTCGCTTCTCCATCCCGCTCTTCCCGGACGCGGCCGCCTTCTTCGCGCCGCTCATGTTCGCGCTCAGCGTCGTGGCCGTGATCTACACGAGCTGCGTCGCCTTCGCGCAGGACGACATGAAGAAGCTCATCGCCTACTCCTCGGTCGCCCATATGGGGATCGTCACAATCGGGCTCTTCACCTTCAACCAGCAGGGCATCTCGGGCGCCATCTTCCAGATGCTGTCGCACGGCATCGTCTCCGGCGCGCTCTTCCTCTGCGTCGGCGTGCTCTACGACCGCGTCCACTCGCGGGAGATCGCGCGCTACGGCGGGGTCGCGAAGATCATGCCGGCCTACGCGCTGGTGTTCATGCTCTTCACCATGGCGAGCGTTGCGCTGCCGGGCACCGCCGGCTTCCCGGGCGAGTTCCTGGTCATCACGGGCGCCTGGCGCGCCAACGGCTGGGTGGCGCTGGGCGCGGCCATGGGGATGATCCTCGGCGCCGGCTACATGCTCTGGCTCTACCGCCGGGTCATCTTCTCCAAGGTGACGAAGGCGGAGGTGCGCGCGCTGCTCGACCTCTCGCCGCGCGAGCTCGCGATCTTCGCGCCGCTCATCCTGCTCACCCTCTGGATGGGCCTCTATCCCTCCTCCTTCACCCATGTCTGGGAGGCCTCCGTCGCCGCGCTCATCGAGCGGCACGAGGCCGCCCTCGCGATCCCCCGCATGGCCGGGCTGTGAGACGATGAACTGGACCCTCGCCCTTCCCGAGACGCTGCTCTCGGTCGCCGGCCTCGTGCTGCTGCTCGCCGGCGTGATCCCGAAGCGGGACATGACCTTCCCGATCACCATGGGCACGCTCGGCGCGCTGCTCGTGGCGGCGGTGCTCGTGCTGGGATCCGCGGACGGGCAGGCCTTCCACGGCCAGTTCGTCTCCGACGCCTTCGCGCGCTTCGCCAAGATCCTCATCCTGCTCGGCGCCGCGACCGGCCTGCTGCTGGCGCTCGACTGGAACGAGAAGCAGGGCATCGCGCGCTTCGAGTTCCCGATCCTCGTGCTGTTCAGCACGATCGGGATGATGGCCATGGTCTCGGCCTCGGACCTCATCACCCTCTACATGGGGCTCGAGCTCCTCTCGCTCTCGCTCTACGTCATCGCGGCCTTCGACCGTGACAACGCGCGCTCGGCCGAGGCCGGGCTGAAGTACTTCGTCCTCGGCGCGCTGGCCTCCGGCCTCTACCTCTACGGTGCGAGCCTCACCTACGGCTTCGCGGGCTCGACCAACTTCTCGGCCATCGCGACGGCGGTGTCGGGGGAGGGCGGCGTGTCGCTGGGCGTGGTGGTCGGCATGACCTTCGTCGTCGCGGCGCTCGCGTTCAAGATCTCCGCGGTGCCCTTCCACATGTGGACGCCGGACGTCTACGAGGGCGCGCCGACGCCGGTGACGGCCTTCTTCGCCTCGGCGCCGAAGGTGGCGGCGGTGGCGCTGCTGGTCCGGGTCCTGGCCGACCCCTTCGCCGACCTGGCCGCGCAGTGGCAGGGGGTGATCTGGCTCGCCTCCCTCGGCTCCATGCTGCTCGGCTCCTTCGCCGCCATCCGGCAGCCGAACATCAAGCGGCTGATGGCCTATTCCTCCATCGGCCATGTCGGCTACGCGCTAATGGGGCTCGCGGTCGCGACCGACACCGGGCTTCGCGGCGTGATGCTCTACATGGCCATCTACATCGTCATGAACGCCGGCGTCTTCGCGGTGCTGGTCGCCATGCGGCGCCAGGGGCGCTCGCTCGAGCGGATCGAGGACCTCGCGGGGCTCGGCCGGACGGATCCGGCGATGGCGCTGGCCATGGCCGTCTTCATGTTCTCCATGGCCGGCATCCCGCCGCTCGCGGGCTTCTTCTCGAAGCTCTACGTCTTCCTCGCCGCGGTGCAGGAGGGCTACTGGGTCCTGGCGACGGTGGGCGTGCTGACGAGCGTGGTCGGGGCCTTCTACTATCTCCGCATCATCAAGATCATGTACTTCGACGCGGCCGAGGCGGCGCTGGACCCGCGCAGCTCGGCCGTCTCCTTCGTGCTGGCGGGGGCGGGGCTCTTCAACGTGCTCTTCTTCCTCTTCCCCGCGCCGATCGTCGCGGCGGCCACGGCGGCGGTCGCGGCGCTGGCGGGGTGAGCGACCTGCCGGCGGGCTGGCGGATGCTGGTGCACGACCAGCTCCCCAGCACCGCCGACCTGCTGCGGGAGCGCGCCGAGGCCGGGGAGCCGGAGCGGCTCGCCATCCTCGCCCGGCGGCAGACCGCGGGGCGCGGCACCCGGGGGCGGCACTGGGAGTCCCCGCCCGGCAACCTCTCCCTCTCCGTGCTTCTCCGCCCCGCGGCGCCGGTGCGGGAGGTCCCGCAATGGGGCCTGCTGGTGGCGGTCGCGCTGCATTCGGCGCTGGAGCCCCACGCCGCCGGGCTGTGCCTGAAATGGCCGAACGACCTTCTTCTTGGCGGCGCCAAATGCGCGGGGATCCTCGCCGAGGCCGCGCTCTCGGCGGAGGGGCGGCTGGACTGGCTTGCCCTCGGCATCGGCGTGAACCTCGCCTTCGCGCCGGAGGTGCCCGGCCGGCGGACCGCCGCCCTGCCGCCGCCTGCCCTCCCGCCGGAGCGGGCGGCCGCGGCGCTCCTGGCCTCGCTCGATCATTGGCGCGCGGTGCGGGAGGCGGAGGGCTTCGCGGCCATCCGGCGGGCTTGGCTCGAGCGCGGCCCGGCGCCCGGCACCCCCACGACCGTCACCGGGCCGCGCGGGACCGTCACCGGCGCGTTCGAGGGGCTGGACGAGACCGGCGCATTGCGTCTTCGCACCGCTCTCGGCATGGAAACGGTGACGGCCGGGGACGTTCACGCCTGAACGGCGCCCCCCGGGCCGCGCAGAAGGATGACCGCGATGCTTCTGGCGATCGATGCCGGCAACACGAACGTCGTCTTCGCCGTCCATGACGGCCGGGAGTGGCGCGGTCGCTGGCGGATCGCCACCCGGCCGGACCGGACGAGCGACGAGTACGCCGTCTGGCTGCTCACCCTGCTCTCCCACGCGGGGCTGAGGCCGGCGGAGATCACCCGCTGCGCCCTCGGCACCGTCGTGCCCGCGGCCCTCTACAACCTTCGCCGGCTGGTGCGGGACTGGTTCAACTGCGAGCCCCTCGTCGCGCGCGGGGACAGCGTGAACTGGGGCTTCGAGATTCTCATGGACCGGCCGAAGGAGGTGGGCGCCGACCGGCTGCTCAACGCCCTGGCCGCCCACCACCACTATTCCGGGCCCCTCATCGTCATCGACTTCGGCACCGCGACCACCTTCGACGTTGTGGGGGAGGGGGGGGCCTACATCGGCGGCGTCATCGCGCCCGGCATCAACCTTTCCATCGAGGCGCTGCACCGCGCCGCCGCCCGGCTGCCCCGGATCGGCATCGGCCGCCCTCAGGCGGTGATCGGGCGGGACACCGTGCCCGCCATGCAGTCGGGCATCTTCTGGGGGTACGTGGGCCTCATCGAGGGCCTCGTGAGCCGCATCCGGGCCGAGCACGGCAGTCCCCTGAAGGTGATCGCGACCGGCGGGCTCGCCCCCTTGTTCGCCGAAGGGACGACGGTCATTCAACACACTGATCCCGATATCACGCTGGAAGGGTTGCGCCTGTTGGCTGGCCGCAACCCACCCCCCATCTTCCACAAGACAACGCTTCCAGAAGCTCTCAAGAACGAGACCGAATGACCTTCGATACAACGGACGACCTCGCCTTCCTCCCTCTGGGGGGGACGGGCGAGATCGGGATGAATCTCAACGTCTATCGCCTGGACGGGGCCCTCCTGGCGGTGGATTGCGGCATCGGGTTCGGGGGAAGCGAGTTCCCGGAGGCGGAGATCCTCGTGCCGGATCCCGCCTGGCTGGTGGAGCGGCGGGACCGGCTGGTGGGCTTGGTGATCACCCACGCGCACGAGGACCATCTCGGCGCGGTGGCGTCGCTCTGGCCGCTCTTGCGCTGCCCGCTCTACGCCAGCCCCTTCGCCGCGGCCGTCCTGCGCCGCAAGCTCGGCGAGGCCGGGCTGCTCGGCGAGGTGAAGCTCCACACCGTGCCGCTGGCCTCCCGCCTGCTGATCGGGGCCTTCGACCTCCAGTTCCTCCGCGTCGCGCATTCCGTGCCCGAGGCCCAGGCCCTGGCCATCCGCACCCCCTACGGCACGGTCCTGCACACCGGCGACTGGAAGCTCGACGCCGACCCGCTGATCGGGCCGCCGACCGACGAGGCCGGCTTCGCGGCGCTCGGGCGCGAGGGCGTGCTGGCCATGGTCTGCGACAGCACCAACGCCCTGGTGGACGGCTTCTCCGGAAGCGAGGCGGACGTGCGCGTCGCCCTGACCAGCCTCATCGCGGGGCTGAAGGGCCGGGTGGCGGTCGCCTGCTTCGCGACCAACATCGCCCGTGTCGAATCGATCGCCCGCGCCGCCATGGCCGCGGGGCGACGGGTCGCGCTCTTCGGCCGGTCGCTGCGCAACGCCGATGCGTCGGCGCGCGAGACGGGATATTTCAAGGACATCCCGCCCTTCCTGGAGGAGGACGAGGCCGGCTACCAGCCGGATGACGAGCTGCTGATCATCTGCACGGGCAGCCAGGGCGAGCCGCGCTCGGCGCTCGCCAAGATCGCGGCGGACACGCATCCCCAGATCTCGCTGGGGGAGGGGGACACCGTCATCTTCTCCTCCCGCATGATCCCGGGGAACGAGAAGGCGATCATGGCCGTGGAGTCCGCCCTTTTCCGCGCGGGCTGCCGAGTCATTACGCCGGACTCCGAGCACCCGGTCCACGTCTCCGGCCACCCCGCCAAGGAGGAGCTGCGACGCCTCTACGACCTGGTGAAGCCACGCCACGCGGTACCCGTGCACGGCGAGTGGCGTCACCTGCAGCAGCACGCGGCGCTGGCCCGCGACTTCGGCGCCATCCCGCACCTGATCGAGGACGGCGACATGCTCCGCCTCGGCCCGGGCACTGTGGAGGTGTCGGAGACGGTGCAGAGCGGCAAGCTCGCCGTCGACGGCGCCCGGCTGCTGCCGCTGGAGGGGACGGTGCTCGGCGCCCGCCGGCGGATGCTCTTCAACGGCGTCGTCGTCGGCTCGCTCGCGGTGGACGACAGCGGGAAGGTGCGCGGCCTGCCGCAGATCTCCGCGCCCGGCCTCTTTGAGCAAGGCGAGGACGCGACGAACCAGATCGCGACGGACCTCGCCCGCCTCGTCAACGACATGCCTGCGGGGCTGCGGCGCGAGGACACGGCGCTGCGCGAGGCGGCCCGGACCGCGCTGCGCAAGGCCATCGGCCGCCGGGTGCGCAAGCGCCCGCTGGTGGAGCTTCACCTCCTGCGGGTCTGATCCGGCAGGCGCGGGGTATGTTCCCGTTTCCGCCTGATGGTGATCGCGGCTGATACGGCAGGGTCCGGGCGCCTGGGGCGGCCCGGCAGTCCCCTTCGGGGCGGCGTGGGGAACAGGGATGGGCTGGGTTACCGGAACGGTCGTTTACTTCCTCGTCTGGTGGACGGTCCTCTTCGCCGTGCTGCCGCTGGGCGTGAACCCGGACCCCGAGGCCGAGGCGACGGGCGGCTGGCGCGGGGCGCCCCGGCAGGTGCGGGTGCTGCGAGTCGTGCTCACCACCACGGTTGTCTCCATCCTCGTGTGGTTCTTCATCGACTGGCTCGTCCTGGCGGATTGGCTCTCCTTCCGCGAGGGCTGGCTGGCAAAGCCCAACGATTAGGCAGATGCATGGTTTTGGCGTCTTGAGGCCTTCTTTTTGATCAATAGGCTTCTTATTCGCCTATTTTCACGCCGTCCGGCGGCCAAAAACTCTTCTCCGGGGAGAGGTCGGGGCTCATCATAGGGACATGGAAGAGGGCTTTTCCTCTTCCGCCGTGTGACTGGCGTTTCCTCCCTAAACTCGGGCCGTCCCTTCGGGGCGGCCCTTCTTTTTTGCACCGCGGGGCGGCGGGAGCCCGTCACGGATTGCGCCCCCCGCGCCTTGCTCTAGGTTGCGCCCCGACCGCATCCCCTGGCCCACCGGAGCCTCCGCACTTGCGCCTTTCCCGCGCCTTCCTGCCCACGCTGAAGGAAACGCCCGCCGAGGCGCAGATCGTCTCGCACCGCCTCATGCTGCGCGCGGGTCTCATCCGCCAGACGAGCGCCGGCATCTACGCCTGGCTGCCGCTCGGGCTCCGCGTGCTCCGCAAGGTCTCGGAGATCGTGCGCCAGGAGCAGGACCTCGCCGGCGCGCAGGAGATCCTCATGCCGACGGTGCAGCCCGCCGACCTCTGGAAGGAGAGCGGCCGCTATGAGGACTACGGCAAGGAGATGCTCCGCATCACCGACCGGCACGACCGCGAGATGCTCTACGGCCCGACGAACGAGGAGATGGTCACCGACCTCTTCAAGGGCTACGCGAAGTCCTACCGCGACCTGCCGCGCAGCCTCTACCACATCCAGTGGAAGTTCCGGGACGAGATCCGGCCGCGCTTCGGCGTCATGCGCGGGCGCGAGTTCCTGATGAAGGACGCCTACTCCTTCGACCTCGACGCCGAGGGCGCGCGGCGTTCCTACCGGCTGATGTTCCGGGCCTATCTGCGCACCTTCGCGCGGATGGGGCTGAAGGCGATCCCGATGCAGGCCGACACGGGGCCGATCGGCGGCGACCTCAGCCACGAGTTCATCATCCTCGCCGAGACCGGCGAGAGCCTCGTCTACCTCCACAAGGACCTGCTCGACTTCGACGTGCTGGCGCAGGACCCGAGCGGCACGGGCGACCCCTCGCCGGTGGTGGACTTCTGGACCAGCCGCTACGCCGCGACCGACGAGAAGCACGACGAGGCCGCCTGGGGCGCGATCCCCGCGGAGAGCCAGGTCACCGCGCGCGGGATCGAGGTCGGCCACATCTTCTACTTCGGCACGAAGTACTCCAAGCCCATGGGCCTGACGGTTGCCGGGCCGGACGGCACGCCGGTGGTGCCGGAGATGGGCTCCTACGGCATCGGCGTCTCCCGGCTGCTCGCGGCCATCATCGAGGCCGGGCACGACGAGGGCGGCATCATCTGGCCCGACGCCGTCGCGCCCTACGCCTGCGCCATCCTCAACCTCAAGCCGGGAGACGCCGCGGCGGACGCGCTCTGCGAGCAGCTCTACGGCGCGCTCCGCAGCGAGGCGGTGCTGGACGACCGGCCGGAGCGCGCGGGGGCGAAGTTCGCGGACGCGGACCTCGTCGGTTATCCCTGGCAGGCCATCGTCGGGCCGCGGGGCGCGGCCAAGGGCGTGGTCGAGTTGAAGCGCCGCGCGACCGGCGAGCGGCTGGAACTGCCGCTCGACGAGGCGCTGGCCCGGATCCGCGCGACGCTCGCTTGATGTTCTCCCCCTTCGAGCGCGCCGTCGCCTTCCGCTACCTCCGCGCCCGCAAGGGGGAGCGCTTCGTCTCGGTCATCGCGATCTTCTCGCTCGTCGGCATCGCGCTCGGGGTGGCGACCCTCATCATCGTCATGTCCGTGATGAACGGCTTCCGGCAGGAGCTGCTGGGGCGGATCCTCGGGCTGAACGGGCATCTCGGCGTCTACGCGCAGGACAACGACGGTCTTCGCGACTTCGACAACATCGCCGCCCGCATCCGCGGCCTGCCGGGCATCGCTTCCGCGACCCCGATCGTGGAGGGGCAGGTCCTCTTCACGAGCGACGAGGGCGGCGCGACGGGCGGGCTGGCCCGCGGCATCCGGCCGGAGGACCTGCGCGCGCGGCCGCTGATCGCGGGGAACATCCGCGCGGGCGACCTCGCGCGCTTCGGCGGCGACGACACCATCGTCATCGGCACGCGCCTGGCGCGGAAGCTCGGCATCCGCGTCGGCGAGCGCATCACCCTCGTCTCGCCCCAGGGGCGCACGACGGTGATGGGCACGGTGCCGCGGCTGCGCGCCTACGAGGTGGTCGCGCTCTTCGAGGCGGGGATGCAGGAGTACGATTCCAGCTACGTCTTCCTGCCCTTCGGCGCGGCCCAGATCTATTTCCAGCACCGCGACAGCGCGACCCAGGTGGAGGTCTTCGTCGACGATCCCTCCCGCGTGCGGAACGCGACGCGCGAGATCTTCGGGGCGCTGCGCGGCCTGCCCGTGCGGGTGCTCGACTGGCAGGACTCCAACTCCTCCTTCTTCAACGCGGTGCAGGTGGAGCGGAACGTGATGTTCCTCATCCTGACGCTGATCATCATCGTCGCCGCCTTCAACATCGTCTCGTCGCTGATCATGCTCGTGAAGGACAAGGGGCGGGACATCGCGGTGCTGCGGACGGTGGGCGCGACCCGCGGCGCGATCCTGCGCATCTTCCTCCTCGCCGGCGCCTCCATCGGCATCGCGGGCACGCTCATCGGTTTCCTCATCGGCCTCGTCTTCTGCCTCAACATCGAGAACATCCGGCAGTTCCTCCAGGGGCTGACGGGCACGGAGCTGTTCAGCGCGGAGATCTACTTCCTGACGAAGCTGCCAGCGGTGGTGGAGCCGATGGAGGTGGCGCAGGTGGTCGGCATGGGGCTCGGCCTCTCGCTGCTGGCCACGATCTATCCCTCCTGGCGCGCCGCGCGGCTGGACCCGGTGGAGGGGCTGCGCAATGCCTGACGCGCCGCTCGCGCTCCGTGCCGTCGAGCGCCGCTACCGCACCGAGGCGGGGGAGCTGCCGGTGCTGCGCGGCGCCGAGCTCGACCTCTTCGCGGGGGAGATCGTGGCCCTCGTCGCCCCCTCCGGCACGGGCAAGTCGACGCTGCTGCACGTCGCGGGGCTGCTGGAGAAGCCGGATGCCGGGCGGGTGCTGGTGGAGGGCCGCGATTCTGGCGGCCTCTCCGACGACGCCCGCACCGCGCTCCGGCGGGACACGATCGGCTTCGTCTACCAGTTTCACCACCTGCTGCCGGAGTTCACCGCGGAGGAGAACGTCGTCCTCCCCCAACTCGCGGCCAATCGCCCGCGGCGGGAGGCGGAGGCGCGGGCGCGCGAGCTGCTGGCCACCTTCGGCCTGGCCGACCGCGGGCACCACCGGCCGACGCGGCTCTCGGGCGGCGAGCAGCAGCGGGTGGCCATCGCCCGGGCGCTGGCGAACGGCCCGAAGGTGCTGCTGGCGGACGAGCCGACCGGGAACCTCGACGTCGGCACGGCCGACCGCGTCTTCGCCGAGCTCCTCGAGGCCGTGCGCGGGCGCGGCGTCGCGGCCCTGATCGCGACCCACAACCCCGAGCTGGCCGCGCGGATGGACCGCACGGTCACGCTGCGCGACGGGCTGATCGTGCCGACCTAGAGCCACAGGCGCCGATGTTCCGCCGGCGGAGGCCCGTTTCTCGGGCCTGCCGCCCGCGGACGGGCGCGAATCGGGCGGGGAGGGCCTATATTCGGGGGATGGCCTCCAGCTTCGTCCACCTCCACGTCCACTCCGCCTACTCGCTGGCGGAAGGCTCCATCAAGGCCGACAAGCTCCCCGGCCTCGCCCGCAAGGCCGGCATGCCCGCGCTGGCGCTGACCGACACCGCCACCATGTTCGGCGCGCTCGAGTTCAGTCAGTACGCGGCCAAGGAGGGCGTGCAGCCCATCATCGGCTGCCAGCTCTGGCTCGCCCGCGCGAAGGAGCCGGAGCGGCCGGAGGCGGCGCGGCTTCCGCCCGACCCGGTCGTGGCGCTGGCGATGGACGCGCCGGGGCTGCAGAACCTCCAGCGGCTGTCCTCGCTGGGCTGGCTCGGCGAGGACCCCTCGGGCAAGCCCGCGATCAACCTCGACCAGCTTCGCGCCAACGCGGGGGGCATCTTCCTGCTGACCGGTGGCACGCTGGGCCCGCTCGGGCGCCTGCTGGCGGAGGGGCGCCGCGCGCAGGCCGAGGCGCTGCTGGCCGCGCTGCGGGAGGCCTATGGCGACGACCTGGCGGTGGAGCTGACCCGCCACGGCACGGAGCGCGACCGCGCGGTGGAGCCGGGGCTGTTGGCGCTGGCCGACGCCGCCGCCGTGCCGATCGTCGCCGCCAACGACGTCTACTTCGCGACCGAGGCCGCGCACGAGGCGCATGACGCGCTTCTCTGCATCGCCGAGGGCCGGACGCTGGCCGAGCCCGACCGCCGCCGCGTGACGCCGGACCATTGGTTCAAGCCGCCGGCCGCCATGCGCGCCCTCTTCGCGGACCTGCCGGAGGCCTGCGACAACACGCTGGCCATCGCGCGCCGCTGCGCCGTCATGGCGGAGACGCGCAAGCCCGAGTTGCCGATCTGCCCGAAGGTGCAGCCCGGCATGACCGAGGCGGAGACGGTGCGGGACATGGCGACGCGCGGGCTGGAAGGGCGCCTCGATGCCCAGGGCACGCCCGAGGAGAAGCGCCCCGAGTACCGCGAGCGCCTGGCCTTCGAGCTGAACGTCATCGAGAAGATGGGCTTCTCGGGCTACTTCCTCATCGTCGCCGACTTCATCCAGTGGGCGAAGGAGCAGGGCATCCCGGTGGGGCCCGGGCGCGGATCGGGCGCGGGGTCGGTCGCGGCCTGGGCGCTGCTGATCACGGACCTCGACCCGCTCCGCTTCGGGCTGCTGTTCGAGCGCTTCCTGAACCCCGAGCGCGTCTCGATGCCGGACTTCGACATCGACTTCTGCCAGGACCGGCGGGAGGAGGTGATCCAGTACGTGCGGCGGGAATACGGCGAGGACCGCGTGGGCCAGATCATCACCTTCGGCCGCTTGCAGGCCAAGGCGGTGGTGCGCGACGTCGGCCGCGTGATGGGCATGCCCTACGGCCAGGTGAACCGCATCGCGGAGCTCATTCCCTTCAACGCCGCCAAGCCGCCCACCCTGCAGGAGGCGCTGGACGGCGAGCCGCGGCTGAAGGAGATGCGCGAGACCGACGAGAACGTCGACCGCCTCATGCACACGGGGCTGCAGCTCGAGGGGCTCTACCGCAACGCCTCCACCCACGCCGCCGGCGTGGTGATCGGGCGCCGCCCGCTAATCGACATCGTGCCGCTCTACCGCGACCCGCGGAGCGACATGCTGGTGACGCAGTACTCGATGAAATACGTCGAGAGCGCGTCGCTGGTGAAGTTCGACTTCCTCGGCCTGAAGACGCTGACCGTGCTCGAGCGCGCGGTGAACATCCTCAAGGGTCAGGGGATCACGGTGGACCTGACCACCATCCCGCTGGACGACGCCAAGACCTACGCCATGCTCGCCAAGGGCGACGCGGCCGGGGTGTTCCAGTTCGAAGGCCAGGGCATGCGGGACTGCCTCCGTATGATGCGCCCGGACCGGTTCGAGGACTTGATCGCGGCCGTGTCGCTCTACCGGCCGGGGCCGATGGCGAACATCCCCGCCTACTGCGCCCGCAAGCACGGCGAGCCCTGGGAGCCCGTGCACCCCGCGATGCGCCCGCTGGTGGAGGAGACCTACGGCATCCTGGTCTACCAGGAGCAGGTCATGCAGATCAGCCAGGAGCTGGCAGGCTACTCGCTCGGCGGCGCGGACCTGCTCCGCCGCGCCATGGGCAAGAAGATCCGCTCGGAGATGCAGGCCCAGCGCGCCATCTTCGTGGAGGGCGCGACGAAGCGCGGCATCCCGGAGGGCAAGGCCGGCGAGATCTTCGACCTGATGGAGCGCTTCGCGGAGTACGGCTTCAACAAGTCGCACGCCGCCGCCTACGCGCTGGTGTCCTACCAGACGGCCTGGCTGAAGGCGAACCACACGGTGGCCTTCCTCGCGGCCTCCATGACGCTCGACATGGCGAACACCGACAAGCTCGCCTCCCACCTGCAGGAGGCGTCGCGCCTCGGCATCAAGGTGCTGCCGCCGGACGTGAACCGCAGCGCCGCCGAGTTCACGGTGGAGATGCGGGAGGGCGAGGACGGCTCGCAAGTGGAGGCGATCCGCTTCGCGCTGGCGGCCGTCAAGCGCGTGGGGCTCGCCGCCATGCAGGACCTCGTGCGCGTGCGGGGGGAGGGCGGACCCTTCCGATCGCTCTCCGACTTCGCGGACCGGGTGGACCCGAAGCAGCTCAACAAGATGCAGGTCGAGAACCTAGCGCGCGCCGGCGCCTTTGAGTGCCTGGACCCGAACCGTGCCCGCGTGACGGAGGGCGCCGAGCAAATCCTCCGCCGCGCCCAGGCGGCGGCCGAGGACCGAGGAAGCGCGCAGATCGGTCTGTTCGGCGCGCCCGGCGCCGCCGCCGACACGCCGCCGCTGCGGCTGCGGGACATGCCGGACTGGCCGCAGCTCGACCGGCTGGAGAAGGAGGCGGAGGCGATCGGCTTCCACCTCTCGGCCCATCCGCTCGACACCTACATCGACACGCTGCGCAAGCTGAACGTGTGCCCCATCGCGAAGATGACGGAGCGCGCCCAGGGCGGCGCCGCGCGGCTGAAGCTGGCGGGCACCATCATCGGCGCGAAGGAGCGCACGACGAAGACCGGCAGCCGCATGGCCTGGATCCGGATCTCGGACGCCAGCGGCAGCACGGAGGTGACCTGCTTCTCCGAGATCCTCGGCAAGTGCCGGGAGATGCTGGTGGAGGGGAACGCCGTGATCTTCTCGACCGAGGTGCGCGCCGACGGCGAGGCCGTGCGGCTGACCGCGCTCGACTGCGAGCCGCTGGAGCGAGCGGCGCAGTCGATCGGCCAGGGCCTGCGGATCGAGGTCGCGGGCATGGAGGCGATCGAGCCGCTGCGCAGCCTGCTGGAGCGGGAAGGGAAGGGCCGGGGGGAGGTCATCCTCATCCCCCGCACCGGGCCGGGCCAGGAGGTGGAGCTGACGCTGCCCGGCCGCTGGAACGTCTCGCCCCGCCTCGCCCAGGCGATGAAGGTGATCCCGGGCGTGGAGGCGGTGGAGGCGGCCTAGCTGTCGATGCCCTAGCTGTCGATGCTCAGGCGGAGGCGCCCGACCATCTCGCGCTCGTAGGCCACGCGCTCCGCGATGAAGTCGCGGTAGGCGGCGGTGTCCATGTAGGCGAGGGGCATGTCCCAGCGCTCGCGGACGGCGGTGTTCTCCGGGCTCATCAGCGCCGCCTTGAAGGCGTCGTGCAGGGCGCGCACCACGCCGGGGTCCATGCCCTTGGGGCCCGCGATGCCGTAGGGCGAGGTGACCACCACGTCCACGCCCAGCTCCTTCAGCGTGGGCACCGCCGGGAAGCGCGCCGCGCGCTCGGGCGACCAGACGCAGAGGAGCCGGAAGGCGCCCGATTCCACCTGCGGCACCCAGGCGGAGCTGTCGGCGATGCTGTCGATCTGCCCGCCGAGCAGCGAGGTGACGCCCTCGGTGGTGCCGCGGAAGGGGACGTGCGTCATCTCGAGGCCGAGGCGCGCGCAGATGTCCTCCATGGCGATGTGGTTGCTCGTCCCGATGCCGCTCGTGGAGTAGGTCATCCGCCCCGGCCGGGCCCGCGCGGCGGCGACGTAGCCCGCCCAGTCCTGGATCGGGCTGTCCGCCCGCACGACGACGCCGAAGAGCCATCCCGTCAGCCCCAGCACCGGGGTGAAGTCCGCGACCGGGTCCCAGGACCGGGCCTTGGTCATGAAGGGGTGGCGGAGGACCGAGAGGTGGTGCTGGGCGAGGGTGTAGCCGTCCGGCGCCGCCTGCAGCAGCGCCTGGGCCGCCAGCAGGCCGCGCGCGCCGGAGCGGTTCTCGATCAGGACGGGCTGGCCGATGGCCTTCGTGGCCATGTCCGCGAGCGACCGGAGCTGGGCGTCCGCCGAACCGCCGGGCGGCCAGGGCACGAGGAGGCGGATGGGCCGGTTGGGGAAGCCCGACTGAGCGATGGCGGGCGCGGCAAACCCGGCAGCGCCGAGGGCGAGAAGGCGGCGGCGGGGCAGGCGCCCCCGCGGGTGCGTCGTCATGCGTGTACCTCCCGTGGGCGGGCGCCTGTTGCCGGCGCCTTGCCCTGGCGGCCGAGCGTGGCAGAAGCGGGCCGCGCCTGACAACCGGAGCGGCCCGCTTCCGCCGAGCCCGGCGGCCGGCATTGGAGCCGGCGCCCGCTGCCCATATCCTGGCCCCGCCGCCCGCGAGGGCCACGAAGCATCCTGGAGCATGCCATGAGCCACGATTTCCTCGACGACCGCCGCAAGGCGCTGGAGGAGGCCTTCTTCGCGCGCGAGAACGCGGAGCTGATCCGGCGCCTGCACGCGCCCGAGGGCCAGAAGGAGCTCTCCGGCGCCGCCGGCCTGCAGGACCCCAAGATGATGGAGCGGCTGGAGGCCCACGGCATCGGGACGAACGCCCTGGCCGCCCTCTCCCTCGCCCCCCTCGTGCTCGTCGCCTGGGCGGATGGCAGCCCGGACGAGGAGGAGCGCCGCGCCGTCCTCGCCGCGGCCGACGGGGCCGGCATTCCCGCCGGCACCGCCGCCCACGCGCTGCTCGACCACTGGCTGGCCCAGCACCCCCCGCAGGACCTACTCGCCCTCTGGACGGACTACGTCCACGCCCTCGCGCCCGAGGCCCGCGCCGCGCTCCACAAGGACGTCATGGCCCGCGCCCACCAGGTGGCGGAGGCGTCGGGGGGCTTCCTCGGGCTGATGAGCAAGACCTCGACCAACGAGAAGGCGATGCTCAAGCGGCTGGAGGACGCCTTCGCCGCCTGACGCGGCCGATTGGAAGGGGCCGGTCGGAGCGGGCCGGCCTGAGGCACGGACGGGGGGGCGCCCTTGCCCGGCCGGGCCCGGCGTGCCATATGCGGCCCGCCGGGCGGGGGGACCTCCCTCCGCCCGGCAAATCCGCACGCGGTGCGCCCTTCCGAGACACGCGGCAGGGTCCGGTCCTCCCGGTTTTCCGTCAGGAACATCCGGCTGGTACAGCGCCGCGGAGGCCTAACCGGATCAATCGGAAGAAGGAACCGCCACCATGGCGATGCCCGATGTCACCCTGCGCGGCCTGCTCGAGGCCGGCGTCCACTTCGGCCATCACACCCGCCGGTGGAACCCGAAGATGGCCCCCTACATCTTCGGCGTCCGCAACCAGGTCCACATCCTCGACCTGCAGCAGACCGTCCCCATGCTGGACCGCGCGCTGCGCACCGTCCGCGACGTGGTGGCCGGCGGCGGCCGCGTGCTCTTCGTGGGCACCAAGAAGGCGGCGGCGGACTACGTGGCCGAGGCCGCGACCCGCTGCGGCCAGTACTACGTGAACCACCGCTGGCTCGGCGGCATGCTCACGAACTGGAAGACCATCACCGGCTCCATCAAGCGCCTGAAGCAGATGGACGAGCAGCTCGGCGGCAACACCCAGGGTCTCACCAAGAAGGAGATCCTCATGCTGACGCGCGAGAAGGAGAAGCTCGACCGCGCGCTCGGCGGGATCCGCGAGATGGGCGGCCTGCCCGACCTGATCTTCGTGATCGACACGATCAAGGAGAAGCTGGCGATCGAGGAGGCCAACAAGCTCGGCATCCCCGTGATCGCCGTCTGCGACTCCAACGCCGACCCCTCCGGCGTCGCCTTCCCGATCCCGGGCAACGACGACGCGATCCGCGCCATCAACCTCTACTGCGACATGATGGCAGCGGCCGTGTTCGACGGCATCTCGGCCGAGCTGTCCAACTCCGGCATCGACGTCGGCGCCCAGGCCGACCTGCCGGTCGACGCGCTGCCGGTCGACGCTCTGCCGGGCGACGAGGCCCTGCCCTCCGCGCCGCTCGACATCGCCTCGACCGAGGGCGTGGGCATCTTCGCCGAGAGCATCCTCGACACGCTCGGCGGCGCCGACGTGGCGGCCGGCCCGGCCCTCGAGACGGCCCAGTCGAGCGTCACCGCCGGCGTGGACGGCGAGAGCCTGGAGACGATGGTCCAGAACAACCGCGACGACGGCAACCGCGCGGGCTGATCGGGCCTTGCCCGGCGGTGTTCCCGCCAGGCTCGCAATGAACTGATCGCGCCGGGGTGGCATTGCCGCCCCGGCGTGTCGCATACACGCCGCGCCCCGGTCACGAGCGAGTGGCCGCGATGCCAAGCTCCGGGTTCGCCCGGCCGGGCCGGCACGCCAGAAGACGGGATAGAGAGATGGCCGAGATCACGGCAGCCATGGTGCGCGACCTGCGCGAGAAGACCGGCGCGGGCATGATGGACGTCAAGAAGGCGCTCGTGGAGAGCAACGGCGACAGCGAGGCCGCGATCGACTGGCTGCGCAAGAAGGGCCTGTCCTCCGCCGCCAAGAAGTCCGGCCGCGTCGCCGCCGAGGGGCTGATCGGCGTCGCCGCCGCCGGCACGAAGGCCGCCATGGTCGAGGTGAACGCCGAGACCGACTTCGTGGCCCGCAACGAGCAGTTCCAGGGCTTCGTGGAGACGGTCGCGAAGATCGCCCTCGACGCCGGCGAGGACGTGGAGGCGTTGAAGGGCGCGGCCTACCCGGGCGCCGGCCACACGGTCGCCGAGGAGCTGACCCGCCTGATCGCCACGATCGGCGAGAACATGACGATCCGCCGCGCCCGCGTGCTCTCCGTGCCCTCGGGCGCGGTCGCCACCTACGTCCACAGCGCGGTGAAGCCGGGCCTGGGCAAGATCGGCGTGCTGGCCGCCCTCGAGGCCGCCGACGGCGGGGACGCCATCGTCACGCTCGGCCGCCAGATCGGCATGCACGTCGCCGCCGCCCGCCCGGAGGCGCTCGACGTCACGGCCGTGGACAACGCGGCGCTCGAGCGCGAGCGCGCGGTGCTGACCGAGCAGGCCCAGGCCTCCGGCAAGCCCCCCGCGGTCATCGAGAAGATGGTCGAGGGGCGCATCCGCAAGTACTACGAGGAGGTGGTGCTGCTGGAGCAGGTCTGGGTGCATGACGGCGAGAGCCGCGTGAAGGCCGTCGTCCAGAAGGCCGGCGCCACGCTGATCGGCTTCGCCCGCTTCCAGCTCGGCGAGGGCATCGAGAAGGAGACGAGCGACTTCGCCGCCGAGGTCGCCGCCGCGGCCGGCACCGCCGGCTGAGCCCGGCGCCGGGCGCCCCGCGCGCCCGGACCGCCCCCTCCGCCGCGGAGGGGGGCCTGCCGCCGCCCGGCGCCCGGGCGGCGGACGCCTTGCCCGTCCGGCCCGGTGCCTTGCCGGGCCGCCTGGGCGCGATTAACCTCGCCAGCTTCCGGGACCGCAGCACAGAATGACAAGCCTCCGCTACAAGCGCGTCCTGCTGAAGGTTTCCGGCGAGGCCCTGATGGGGCCGGGCAACTACGGCCTCGATGCCGCGACCGTGAACGCGATCGCCGAGGACATCTTCGCCGTCACCCAGCTCGGCATCCAGGTCGGCCTCGTGATCGGCGGCGGCAACATCTTCCGCGGCGTCTCCGGCGCGGCCGCCGGGATGGACCGGGCCCAGGCCGACGGCATGGGCATGCTGGCCACCGTGATCAACGCGCTCGCCATGCAGAACGCGCTGGAGAAGGCGGGCGTCGCGACCCGGGTGCAGTCCGCCATCCCCATGACGACCCTCTGCGAGCCCTTCATCCGCCGCCGCGCCGTGCGGCACATGGAGAAGGGGCGGGTGGTGATCTTCGCCGCCGGCACGGGCAACCCCTTCTTCACGACCGACACGGCGGCCGCCCTCCGCGCGGCCGAGATGGGCTGCGACGTGCTCCTCAAGGGCACGCAGGTGGACGGCGTCTACACGGCCGACCCCCGCAAGGACCCGCTGGCCGAGCGCTACGAGGCCCTGACCTACCATGACATGCTGGCCCGCGACCTGGCCGTCATGGACGCGGCGGCCATCTCGCTCGCCCGCGAGAACAAGCTCCCGATCATCGTCTTCGACATCCACGAACCGGGTGCCTTCACCGCCGTCATGAAGGGCGAGGGCAAGTTCACCACGGTTCACGAGAGCTGAGGCAGACCCATGGCCGCTCCCCCTGACTTCCCCGAGTTGCGCAAGGACCTCGTCCGCCGGATGGACGGCGCGCTCGAGACGCTTCGCAAGGAGTTCACGGGCCTTCGCACCGGGCGCGCGAGCCCGGCGCTGCTCGAGCCGATCCGGGTCGAGGCCTACGGCACCAACCAGCCGCTGAGCCAGGTCGCCAACATCTCCGTCGCCGGCCCCGGGCTGCTGTCGGTGCAGGTCTGGGACAAGTCCGTCACCAAGGCCGTGGAGGTTGCCATCCGCGACGCCAATCTCGGCCTCAACCCCCAGGCCGAGGGGCAGGTCATCCGCGTGCCCCTGCCGCCGCTGACCCAGGAACGCCGCAACGACCTGGCCAAGCAGGCGGCCAAGTACGCCGAGGCCAACAAGGTCTCCATCCGCGGCGTTCGCCGGGATGGGATGGAGACGATCAAGGGCTGGGAAACCAAGTCCGAGGTATCGAAGGACGACGCCAAGCGCTGGTCCGACGACGTCCAGAAGCTGACGGACGAGTACGTGAAGAAGGTGGACGCGGCCTACGCCGAGAAGGAAAAGGACATCAAGGCCGTCTGACCGGCCCGACATCATGAGCGCCGCGACGCAGACCCAACGGATGAGGGGGGACGCCCCTCCCGCCCCGCTCCACGTGGGCGTCATCATGGACGGCAACGGCCGCTGGGCCGCGGCCCGCGGCGTGCCCCGCGCGCTCGGCCACAAGGCCGGGGCCGAGGCGACGCGCCGCCTGATCGAGGCGGCGGGGGAGATCGGCATCTCCTGGGTCACCCTTTTCGCCTTCAGCAGCGAGAACTGGCGCCGCCCGGCGGACGAGGTGCGGGACCTCACCGGCCTGATGCGCCACTACCTCCGCCACGAGGTGGGCCAGCTCGTCGAGAAGGGCGTCCGGCTCCGGGTCATCGGCGACCGCACCGCCTTCGGGCCGGGGATGCAGGCCGAGATCGCGCGCGCCGAGGCCGCGACGGCCGGGAACGCGCGGCTGAACCTCAACGTCGCCCTCTCCTACGGCGGCCGGGCCGAGCTGGTGGGGGCCGCGCGCGCCCTGGCCCGCCGGGTCGCGGCCGGGGAGATCAAGGCGGAGCAGATCGACGAGGCGGCGCTGGCCGCCCATCTCGACACCGCGGGGATGCCCGACCCCGACCTCATCATCCGCACCTCCGGCGAGAGCCGCCTATCGAACTTCCTTCTCTGGCAGTGCGCCTACGCGGAGCTCGTCTTCCAGCCCGTCCTCTGGCCCGACTACGACGCCGCGCACCTGCGGGAGGCGGTCGCCGAGTACCACCGCCGGGACCGCCGCTTCGGCGCCCGGACCGGCTGAGACGGTGGCCCAGGCAGGCAGCGTGCCGGAGGGGGGCGCCCCGGCGACCCCTCCCGCAACGCCCGGCAAGAACTGGCGGGACCTTCGCAAGCGCGCTCTCTCGGCCATTGTCCTCGCCCCGGCCGCCGTTCTCTGCGTCTGGCTCGGCGCGAACGCCTACACCTTCCTCCTGGCGCTCGGCGCCGCCATCCTGACCTGGGAATGGGTGCATCTCTGCGGGCTGCGCACGGTGACCATGCCGGGCGCGGTGGTGCCGGCGGCGGTGCTGCTGGCGGGCACGCTGGCCGTGCTGGAATACCCGCTCGCCGCCTGGCTCGTGCTCGGCGGCGGCTTCCTGCTGACCTGGGTCTCCGCCGCGGGGCTGCGGGGGCGGGACCGGCCGCGCCAGCCGGCGCTGCGGCTCGCGCTCGGCGTCCTCTACATCGGCGTCGCCGGCCTCTGCCTCATCGAGCTCCGGCACGAGAACGAGGCGGGGCGGGCCAACCTCGTCTTCCTGCTGCTGGTGGTCTGGGCGAGCGACATCGGCGCCTACCTGGCGGGGCGGGCGCTCGGCGGGCCGCTGCTCTGGCCGCAGGTCTCGCCGGCCAAGACCTGGAGCGGATCGGCCGGCGGGCTGCTGCTCGCCATGGCGATCGGCGCGGTCCTGGCCCCGGAGCTCGCGCCCGGCAGCCCGGCGCGGGCGGCGGCGGCGGCGGCGGTGCTGGCGGTCGCGACCCAGGCGGGCGACCTGCTGGAATCCGGCATCAAGCGGCACTTCAACGTGAAGGACACCTCCAGCCTCATCCCCGGGCACGGGGGATTGCTGGACCGGCTGGACGGGCTGCTGGCCGCGGCGCCGGCCGCCATGCTCCTCGCGCTCCTCATCGGCTACGGCGGCGCGCTGTGGCGCTAAGCTCCCCCAACCTGAACCCGGGGGCGACGCCATGACGCGCACCGTGACCATCCTCGGCGCCACCGGCTCGGTCGGGCGCTCCACCGCTTCCCTCCTCGAGGCGGCGCCCGAGGGCGCCTTCGCGGTGGAGGCGCTCATCGCCGGGCGCGACGCGGTGGCGCTGGCCGCGACCGCGCGGCGCCTCCGCGCCCGGCTGGCCGTGCTGGCCGACCCCGCGGGGCTGCCCGCGCTGCGCGACGCCCTGGCCGGCAGCGGAATCGAGTCCGCGGCCGGGCCGGAGGCGGTGGCCGAGGCCGCGGCCCGCCCGGTGGACTGGACCATGGCCGCCATCGTCGGCGCCGCGGGGCTGGGCCCGGCGCTGGCCGCGCTCCGCCGCGGGGGCACGCTGGCGCTGGCGAACAAGGAGGCGCTGGTCTGCGCCGGCGACATCTTCCTCCGCGCCGTCGCCGACGCGGGGGCCACGCTGCTGCCCGTCGACTCCGAGCACAACGCGATCTTCCAGGCCCTCGACGCCCGGGACCCCGCCATGGTGGAGCGGATCATCCTCACGGCCTCGGGCGGGCCGTTCCGCACCGCGAGCCTCGCCGAGATGCGCGCGGCCACGCCCGAGCAGGCGGTGCGCCACCCCGTCTGGTCCATGGGCGCCAAGATCAGCGTCGACAGCGCCACCATGTTCAACAAGGGGCTGGAGCTGATCGAGGCCGCGCGGCTCTTCCCGGTGGAGCCGGACCGGATCGAGGTGCTGGTGCATCCCCAGTCCGCCGTCCACGGGCTGGTGCAGTACGCGGACGGCTCGCTGCTGGCCCAGCTCGGCTCGCCGGACATGCGGACGCCCATCGCCCACGCGCTGGCCTGGCCGGACCGGATGCGGGCCGACGTGCCCCGCCTGGACCTCGCCGCCCTCGGCCGGCTGGAGTTCTCGGCGCCCGATCCCGTTCGCTTCCCCGCGCTCCGCCTCGCGCGGGAGGCCTTGCTGGCGGGCGGCGGCGCCCCCACCATCCTCAACGCGGCGAACGAGGTAGCGGTGGCGCGCTTCCTCGACCGCCGCCTCGGCTTCCTCGACATCGCGCGCGTGGTGGAGGAGACCCTGGAACGCCTCGGCGCGCCGCCGGTGGCGAGCCTCGGCGCCGTGCTCGACCTCGACGCCGCCGCCCGTGCCGAGGCGGAGCGCATCGCCGGCAGCCTCCACGCCCCCGCCTGACCCGCAAGCCGACCAGCCAGAGAGACACCGGTGCAGTTCCTCCCCGATCCCTTCCGCACCATCCTGGCCTTCGTCGTCGTGCTGGGGGTGCTCGTGTTCTTCCACGAGCTCGGCCACTACGCCGCGGCCCGCTGGCGCGGCATCTACGTCGAGAAGTTCTCGATCGGCTTCGGCCGGCGCATCGCGGCCTGGACCGACCGGCGCGGGACGGAGTGGCAGATCGGCTGGCTGCCGCTCGGCGGCTACGTGAAGCTCTACGGCCAGGAGGGGCCGGGCGACGTGACCGACTCGGTCGACGCCCCGGCCGGCCACGACCCGCGCGGCCCGCGCTTCCACGACAAGCCCGTGCTGGACCGCGCGATCGTCGTCGCGGCGGGGCCGGCGGCCAACTTCGTGCTCGCCGCCGTGCTGTTCGCGGCCCTCTTCATGGCGGTCGGGCGCCCGGTCGGCACGACGACCGTGGCCTCCGTCGTCGCCGGCGGCGCGGCGGAGCGCGCCGGGGTGCTGGCGGGCGACCGGATCCTCTCCCTCGACGACGTGCCCGTCACCCGCTTCGAGCAGGTGCAGGCCCATGTGCAGCCGCGCGCCAACCAGCCCATCCAGCTCCGCCTGATGCGGGACGGCCGGGAGGTGACCCTCAGCGCGACCCCGCTGCCCCGCCCGGGCGCGGCGGAGGGCGCGGCGCCGGTCGGGCTGCTGGGGATCGGCGGCGGCGCGCCGACCTACGAGCGGACGGACCCGTTCTCCGCCGTCTGGGGCGGGATCGCCTACACCGGCGAGGTCACGGTGCAGACGCTCGGCGGCATCTGGCAGATGATCGCGGGGGAGCGCGGAACGGAGGAGCTCGGCGGGCCGCTTCGCATCGCCCAGCTCTCGGGGCAGGTCGCGAGCCTCGGCCTCTCGAGCCTCGTGACCTTCATGGCGATTCTCTCGGTCAACCTCGCCCTCATCAACCTCTTCCCGATTCCCGTGCTCGACGGCGGGCACCTCGTTTTCTACGCGCTCGAGGCGATCCGCGGCCGGCCGCTGCCGCCGCGCGCCGTGGAGTACGGCTTCCGCGCCGGGCTCGCGGTGCTGGCCACGCTGTTCATCTTCGCGACCTGGAACGACCTCTCCAACTTCGGCCTGTTCCGCTGGGTGCACGGCCTGTTCGGCTGAACCACACCAGATCGCTTTTTTTCGACCGGCCGGCCGGCAACCCTGGCGGGGGTGGCAACACACCGCCCTTGCCGCTAGGTTGCGGCCCGGTCGCGGGGGTGCGACCCGCCCACCGGAACAGCCGGCACAGGATCAAGCCTTGCAAGTCTCGCCTATCTCCCGGGCCTTCCTCCTGGCCGCCACTTGCCTCGTCCCCGTCGTGACGTCCCCGGACGCGGCCGCGCAGCCCCAGGCCGGGCAGCGGCGCGACGGCGCGCGGGCGGAGGCGGGCCGCGGCGCCGAGCCGCGCGTGCGCCTGGCCCAGGCGAGCCGCCCCATCGCCCCGCGCCCGGCCGCCCGGCCCGCCGCGCGCGCGTCGCGCTTCGCCCCCGGCACGGTCCAGGCGATCGACGTGCAGGGCAACCAGCGCATCGAGGCGGAGACGATCCGCTCCTACATGCTGCTGCAGCCCGGCGACGCCTTCGAGGAGGACCGGCTCGACCGCTCGCTGCGCACTCTCTACGCGACGGGCCTGTTCCGCGACGTGCGCGTCTCGCGCCAGGGCGAGCGGATCCTCGTGCAGGTCGAGGAGAACCCGATCGTCAGCCGCGTCGCCTTCGAGGGCAACAGCAAGCTCAGCGACGACGTGCTGCGCAACGCCGTGCAGCTTCGCGCGCGCTCCGTCTTCACGCCCCAGGCCGCCCAGGCGGACCGCTCCCGCGTGCTCGACCTCTACGCCAGCCGCGGCCGCCTCTCGGCGACGGTCGAGCCCAAGATCATCCGCCTCGACCAGAACCGCGTGGATGTCGTCTTCGAGGTGAACGAGGGCGAGGTCGCGCTCGTCAGCCGCATCAACTTCGTCGGCAACCGCTCCTACTCGGACAGCCGCCTGAAGGAGATCGTGGCCACGCGCGAGGCCGCCTGGTACCGGCCCTTCAGCAGCAGCGACACCTACGACCCCGAGCGCCTGAACTTCGACCGGGAACTGCTGCGCCGCTTCTACCTCCGCCAGGGCTTCGCCGACGTGAACGTGACGGCGAGCACCGCCGAGCTGACGCCCGACCGCACCGGCTTCTTCGTCACCTACGTCGTCGAGGAGGGGCGCCGCTACCGCTTCGGTAAGGTCGAGACGACGTCGAGCCTGCGCAACGTCACCGCCGACCAGCTCCGCCCGGAGGTCACGATCTCCAGCGGCGACCAGTACGACGGCGAGGCGGTGGAGCGGATCGCCGAGACGATGTCCGACCGCGCCAACGCCCTTGGCGCGCCCTTCGTCGAGGTCACGCCGCGCATCGTCCGCAACGCCGAGGCGGGGACGGTCGACATCACCTTCGAGGTGAAGGAGGGCAACCGCCTCTACGTCGAGCGCATCGACGTCACCGGCAACGTCCGCACGCAGGACCGCGTCATCCGCCGCGAGCTGCGCCTGGCCGAGGGCGACGCCTTCAACGCGGCGCAGGTGCGGCGCTCCCGCCAGCGCATCCGCGACCTCGGCTACTTCAGCGACGCGACGATCAACACGAGCCCCGGCTCCGCGCCCGACCGCGTCATCCTCGGCACCAACGTGACGGAGCGGGCGACGGGCGAGGTCTCGCTCGGCGGCGGCTACTCCACCGACGCCGGCGCGCTGGCCGACGTGGGGCTTCGCGAGCGCAACCTGCTCGGCACCGGCGTGGACGCGCGCATCAACGGCGTGCTCGCCCAGCGCCGCAGCCAGCTCGACCTCTCGGTGACGGACCCGTCCTTCCTCGACCGCAACCTCGCGGTCGGCGCGGACGTGTTCTACATCAACCGCGACCTGACGAGCTACTCGGGCTACCGCGAGCGGCGCTACGGCTTCGCGCTGCGCGCGGGCTACGAGTACAACGAGTTCCTGCGGCAGTCCTTCTCCTACACGCTGTCCCAGCGCAACATCTACGACATCGTCGCTGGCGCCTCGCGCTACATCCAGGAGCAGCGCGGCGAGACGCTGCTCTCCCAGGTCGGCCAGACCCTCACCTACGACCGGCGCGACAGCCGCCTCGACCCGCGGACGGGCTACCTGATCCGCCTCGGCACGGACGTGGCCGGCCTCGGCGGCGACGTGAGCTACGTGCGCGGCCGCGTGGACGGCGCCTACTACATCCCCTTCGAGCGCCTGCTGGGCGACCCGAACTACGTCCTCGCCCTGCTGGGCTCGGTCGGCTACCTCGCGCCCTTCGGCGGCAAGGACGAGCGCATCGTCGACCGCTTCTTCCTCGGCGGTGAGAACCTGCGCGGCTTCCGCACGGCCGGCGCCGGCCCGCGCGACGTCGCCAGCGTCTCGCGCGACAGCCTCGGCGGCCGCTTCCTCTACACGCAGACCACCGAGTTCCGCTTCCCGCTGCCCATTCCCGACGAGATCGGCATCACCGGCCGCGCCTTCGTCGACGTCGGCGGGCTCAGCGGCTCCTCGAGCGGCGTGGGCGTGGTCGATGAATCCTCGCCGCGCGTCGGCGCCGGCGTCGGCGTGTCCTGGCGCAGCCCCTTCGGCCTGATCAACCTCGATTTCGGCAAGGCGGTGGTGAAGAAGTCCTACGACGAGACGCAGATCTTCCGCTTCGGCTTCGGCACGCGGTTCTGAGAACGAAGAGACTGGAACACGAATGATGCCCGCGCGCCCCGCGATCGCGGCCCTTGCGGCCCTCCTCCTCCCTGTGCTCGGCGGGGCGGCCCTCGCGCAGTCCGATCCCGGCTTCTTCATCCCGCCCCAGGGCGGCGGCAACCAGTCGCGCCCGGCGCAGGCGCCCGCGCGGCCCGCGCAGCAATCGCAGCAGCCCCAGCGGCCGCCGCAGCAGGCGCAGCGCCCGCCCCAGCCCAACCCCGCGCCCCTGCCGCCCGGCCAGCCGCCGCCGGCCGCGGTCATCGGCATCGTGGACGTGCCGGAGATCCAGCGGAACTCCACCGCCTTCAACGGCGTGCGCGAGGAGGTCGAGCGGCGCCGCCAGCGCCTGAACGACGACCTGCAGCGCGAGCAGACCCGCTGGCGCGACGAGCAGACCGCGCTCGCCGGCCAGCGCGCCTCGATGAACCCCGACCAGCTTCGCCAGCGCGAGCGCGAGCTGCAGGAGCGCATCACGGACAGCCAGCGCGTCTTCCGCGACCGCTCGCGTGCGATCGAGGCGGTCGCGCAGTCGGCGCTGGCCGAGATCGAGCAGGCGCTGGCCGTGGTGATCCGCCAGGTGGCCGCCAGCCGCAACGTGAACCTCGTGCTGCCGCGCCCGCTCGTCATCTTCAACGACGCGCCTTTCGACCTGACGGACGAGATCAGCCAGCAGGTGAACCGCGTGCTGCGCACCGTCGCGCTCCCGCCCGAGGGCCAGGCGCCCGCGCAGCCCGCCGGGCAGGGGGCTGCCGCCCCCGCCGGCCGTCCCGCCGCGCCCCCCGCGCAGCCCGCCGCGCCGCCGGCGCAGCCCCGCCGCTAGAGCCGTGGCGGCGGACACGCGCTTCCACGCGGCGGCGGGCCCCCTGCCGCTGTCGTGCCTGGCGGCGGCCGCCGGGATCGCGCCGCCCGAGGGTTCGGAGGGCCGCCTCTTCACCGGCGTCGCCACCTTGCAGGCGGCGGGCCCCTCGGACGTGTCCTTCCTCGAGGGCCGGCGCTGGCTGCCGAGCCTGAGGGAGAGCCGCGCGGGCGCGGTCGTACTCGCCGCGGCGAACGCGGGAGCGGTTCCCGAGGGGACGGTGGCGCTCGTCGCGCCGAGCCCGGTGCTCGCCTTCGCCCGCATCGCGGCGCTGCTGCACCCGCCGGCCGCGGCGGACGGCCGCCGGCACCCGACCGCCGTCATCGGCGAGGGGGTGGTGCTCGGCGAGGGATGCGAGATCGGTCCCTACGCCGTCATCGAGGACGGCGCCGTGCTCGGCGCGCGCTGCATCGTCGGCCCGCACGCGCATGTCGGCCCCAACTGCGTCTTCGGCGACGAGTGCCGCATCCTCTCCCACGCGACGGCGACCCATTGCGTCGCCGGGCACCGCGTGACGCTGAACCCCGGCGCGCGCATCGGCAGCGAGGGCTTCGGCTTCGCCACGACCCGCGAGGGCGAGCACGTCACGGTGCCGCAGCTCGGCCGCGTCCTCCTCGGCGACGGGGTAGAGGTGGGCGCCAACACCTGCATCGACCGCGGCTCGGGCAACGACACGGTGATCGGCGCGGGCAGCCGGCTGGATGACCAGGTGATGATCGGCCACAACGTGCGCCTCGGGCGCGGCTGCGTCATCGTCGGCCAGGCCGGGATCTCGGGCTCCACCGTCCTCGGTGACTTCGTCGTCGTGGCGGCGCAGGCCGGCATCTCCGGCCATCTCACCATCGGTTCCAGGGCGCGCGTCGGCGCCAAGTCGGGCGTGATCGACGACGTTCCCGAGGGAATGGACGTCTTCGGCTTCCCCGCCATGCCGGCGCGGGAGGGCTTGCGGGTTGCGGCCGCGATGCGGAAGCTGGGACGATCGAAGGCAGCGGCCCGCATGCCCGAAACAAAGAGCGATTGAGCATGTCGGACAGCAAGGCACAGACCTCCGGGGAAGGGGGCGAGGACACGGTGGGCGGGACGCGCGGCGTGCTCGACATCGCCCGCATCATGGAGGCGATCCCCCACCGCTACCCCTTCCTGCTGGTGGACCGGGTGGTGGACCTCATCCCCGGCGTCAGCGCGACCGGCATCAAGAACATCTCCATCAACGAGGGGATCTTCCAGGGCCACTTCCCCCGCCACCCGGTCTTCCCGGGCGTGATGATCATCGAGAGCATGGCGCAGACCGCCGGCGTGCTGGTCGTGGAGACGCTCGGCGAGAGCGCGCGCGGCAAGCTCGTCTACTTCATGTCGATCGAGGGCGCGAAGTTCCGGAAGCCCGTGGTCCCCGGCGACCAGATGCGGGTGCACGTCACGAAGGAGCGCCAGCGCGGGAACGTCTGGAAGTTCTCCGCCGAGGCGAAGGTGGACGGCGCGGTCGTCGCCGAGGCCACCTACGCCGCCATGATCCTGGACGGCTGACGTGGCCCAGATCCACCCCACCGCCATCGTGGCCGAGGGCGCCCGCCTGGGCGCCGGCGTCACCATCGGCCCCTACGCGACCGTCGGCGCCGAGGTCGTGCTCGGCGACGGCGTGCAGGTCGGCGCCCACGCGGTGCTCGACGGCATCACCCACCTGGGCGAGGGCGTGCAGGTGCTGCCCTTCGCCTCGGTCGGCCTGCCGCCGCAGGACCTGAAGTACAAGGGCGAGCCGACGCGGGTCGAGGTCGGACCGCGCAGCGTTATCCGCGAGCACGCGACGATCCACCGCGGCAGCGTCTCCGGCGAGGGGGTGACGCGGCTCGGCGCCGAGTGCCTCATCATGTGCGTCGCCCATGTCGGGCACGACTGCGTGCTCGAGGACCGGGTGATCCTCGCCAACAACGTCATGCTCGGCGGCCACGTCCACATCGGCGACAACGTCTTCGTCGGCGGCGGCACGGCCATCCACCAGTCCGTCCGCATCGGCCGCCAGGCCGTGATCGGCGGCATGAGCGGGGTGGAGCGCGACGTGATCCCCTTCGGCTCCTGCATGGGCAACCGGGCGCGGCTGATCGGGCTGAACCTCATCGGCCTCAAGCGCCGCGGCTTCGGGCGGGAGGCGATCAACGCGCTCCGCGCCGCCTACCGGGGCCTCTTCCTCGGCCGCGGCACCTTCGACGCGCGGGTGGCCCTCGTCACCCAGGAGCTGGGCGAGCAGGCCCAGGTGGCGGAGGTCCTCGCCTTCATCGAGGCCTCCACGCGCCGCGGCCTGATGCGCGCCGGCCGCCAGGCCGGGGACGCCGAGGCGGAGGCCGCTTGAGGCCCGCATGACTGATCCCCGCAACGAGGCGCCCGTGGCCATCGTGGCCGGGGGCGGGGCCATGCCGCTGCGCGTGGCCTCCGCGTGCCGCGCGACCGGCCGGCCCTTCGTCGCCGTGCTGCTGGAGGGGTTCGCCCGCCCGGCCGACTGGGCGGGGGTGCCGCAGATCAGCATCCGCCTCGGCGCGGCCGGCGCCGGTATCGAGTGGCTGAAGCGCCAGGGCGCCCGGCAGGTCGTGCTGGTGGGCGACATCCGCCGCCCCTCCATCCTCTCGCTCCGGCCCGACGCGGGCGCGGCCAAGCACCTCGCCCGGATTGGGATGAAGGCCTTCAGCGGCGACGACACGCTTCTCTCGGCCGTCCGCGAGGTCCTGCGCGAGGAGGGGTTCGAGCCCGTGGGCCCGACGCGCTTCCTGTCGGAGGCCCAGGCGCCGTCCGGCCTGCTGACGCGCGCGGGGCCGAACGCCATGGCCATGGCCGACATCGCCCGCGGCGTCGCGGTCGTGCGCGCGCTCGGCGCCGTGGACGTGGGGCAGGGGGCGGTGGTGCAGCAGGGCCTCGTGCTCGGCGTCGAGGCGATCGAGGGCACGGACGCGCTGCTGGCCCGGGTGGGCGGGCTGCGGCGGGACGGCCCTGGCGGCGTGCTGGTGAAGCTGGTCAAGCCCGGCCAGGACCGGGAGGTGGACATGCCCGCTCTCGGCCCGCGCACCGTGGAGAACGCGGTCGCCGCGGGGCTTGCCGGGATTGCCTTCGAGGCGGAAGGGGCGCTGCTGCTCGACCGCGCCCAGATGGTCGAGCGCGCGGATTCTGCGGGCCTCTTCCTTCTCGCCATCGACCCGCGTGACCATGTGGGCGCCGCGACAGCAGGAGCCACAGCATGAGCGACACCCCGAAGGGCAAGTTCCTCCATACGATGATCCGGGTCGGCGACCTCGAGCGGAGCGTAGGGTTCTACACGCGGATGTTCGGCATGCGGGAGCTTCGCCGTAACGACGTGCCCGCCGGCCAGTACACGCTCGCCTTCCTCGGCTACGGCGGCAACGCCACCGGCGAGGCGGAGATCGAACTGACCTACAACTACGGCACCGAGAAGTACGACCTCGGCAGCGCCTTCGGCCACCTGGCCATCGGCGTGCCGGATGTGGCCGCCGCCTGCGAGCGGATCCGCGCCGAGGGCGGCAAGGTGGTGCGCGAGGCCGGGCCGGTGAAGCACGGCACGACGATCATCGCCTTCGTCGAGGACCCGGACGGGTATAAGATCGAGCTGATCCAGCGCCAGTAACCGGCGTGGCGCTCCTTCCCGATCCCGTCCGCCTCCTCAACGAGGCCGCCAGCCGCAGCGCGGAGGCGGCCCTCGCGCTGGCGGGGCGCGAGCGCGTGCGGCTGGCCGTCACGGGCCTGTCGCGCGCCGGGAAGACCGTCTTCCTCACCTCCCTCGTCGCCAACCTCGTGGCGGCGGGGGCCGGGCGGCGGACCCTGCCGGGGCTGGACCTCGGGGAGGGCCGCCTCCGCCGCGCCCGCGCCATCCCGCCGGGGGTGGAGGCGACGCCGCGCTTCGACGCGGAGGCGCATCTCGCCGCGCTGGCCGCCGACCCGCCGGAATGGCCGGCGCGGACGGAGGACCTTTCCACCCTTTCCCTCTCGCTCACCCTCCGGCGGCACGGCCTCTACGGCCAGTTCCTGCCGGACCGGGAGGTGACGCTCGACCTGCTCGACTACCCCGGCGAGTGGCTGCTCGACCTGCCCATGTTCTTGCAGGACTTCGCGGCCTGGTCGGACGAGACCCTGGCGCGCCTCTCGACGGGCATCCGGGCCGCGCCTGCGGCCGAGTTCCTCGCCTTCGCCCGCGCGCTGCCCGCCAACGCCCCGGCGGAGGATTCGCTCGCCCGCCGCGGCCACGCCCTCTACCGCCGCTTCCTCCTCGCGGCGCGCGACGAGCTCGGGCTGCGCTTCCTCCAGCCCGGCCGCTTCCTCAACCCGGGGCCGGCGGGGGACGCGCCGCTCCTCTGGTTCTTCCCCCTGCCCGAGGCTGCCCGCGGCTCGCCGCTGGGCGAGCTGCTGGAGCGCCGCCACGCCGCCTACCTCCGGGACCAGCGCGACCGTTTCCTCGATCCCGTCTTCCGCCGCTTCGACCGGCAGGTGGTGCTGGTGGACGTGCTCGGCGCGCTGCACGCCGGGCGGGAGGCCTTCGACGACACGGCGGAGGCGCTGGCGGCCATCTCGGGCACGCTCCGCTACGGCCGCGGCTGGCTCGACCTGCTGACGGGCGGCGGCATCGGCCGCGTGGCCTTCGCCGCCACCAAGGCCGACCACGTGCCGGAGGTGAGCCGGGACAGCCTCTCCTCGCTCCTGTCGGACCTCGTCGACGCGCCGCGGCGCCGCGCGGAGATCGCGGGGGCGGCCGTCTCCGTCCACGCCGTCGCGGCCATCCGCTGCACCCAGGAGGCGACGGCGACGCATGACGGGCGGCCCTCGCCGGCGGTGCGCGGCGTCCTCCTCGAGAACGGGCGCTGGGCGACGGTCGATCCCGGCCTGGTGCCCGCCCGGCGCCCGCCCGAGAGCTTCTGGCACGCGCCCTACTTCCAGATGCCCGTCTTCCGCCCGCCCGGGCTGGACGCGGACGGGCGCGGCGGGGTGCCCCATCTCGGCCTCGACGCGCTCCTCGCGGGGCTGCTGGGCGACGCGCTGTAATCGCGGCCGGCGCGGGCCATATCGGGGGCCCGCGCGCAGGAGGCCCCCGGCATGAGCGAGACGCTGCCTTGAGCGAGACCGTCCCCCGTCCCCCCCGGATCATCCTGGAGGAGGAAGCCGGCCCGGCGCGGCTCGACCACGCCTGGGAGGCCGGCACCGAGCCGCTCGCCATCCCTTCCGTCGGCTTCTCGACCCTCTCGCTGCTCGCGATCGGGGTCTCGGCCCTCATCCTCGGCTTCTCGGCGCTGGCCGCCGGGAACTACGTGGCCGAGCAGTTCACGCGGGCCGCCTGGCTCGGCTGGCTGACGCTCGCGGTGTCGCTCGGCGGCTTCGGGGTGATCGGCTGGGCGGCGGTGCGGGAGTTCCGCGCGCTGTTCCGGCTGCGCCAGGTGGACGCGGCCCGCGAGGCCTTCGCGCGCGGCGACCTGCGCTCGGCGAAGGCGCATGTCCTCGCCTGGGCCGAGCCGATCCCGCTCGCCGCCGCGGCGCTGCCGGCGCTGCGGGAGGCGCCGGACCTGCCGGCCCTCCGCGCGCTGCTGGAGGCGGGGCCGCTGGAGGCGCTCGACGCCGATGCGCGGGCGCTCGGGCGGGTGGCGGCGCTGCAGGGCTTCGCGGCCACGGCGATCAGCCCCTCGCCCTCGCTCGACGCGCTGGTGGTGGGGTGGCGCGGGCTGCGGCTGGTGCGGCAGGTGGCGGCGCTGCACGGGATGCGGCCGGGGATCGTCGCCACGGCCTCGCTGCTCCGCCGCGCGGCCTTCGACGCCGCGACCGTCGCCGCGACGGAGGTCGCGACCGACACGGCGGTCCGCGCGATCGTCACCAACCCCCTCATCGGCCATGTGGTGGGCGAGGCGGCCACGGGGGCGGTCGCCGCGCGGCGCCTCATCACCCTGGCGCGGGCGACCGCGGCCGCCTGCCGGATCGTCCCGCGCGACCGCATGTGAGCGCGGCGCGGGCATGAGAAAGGGCCGCCGGCATGACCGGCGGCCCTTTCTGCGTTCTACGGGGCGGGGCCGGTGGCCCCGGCGGTCAGGAGTGCTGGCCGCCGCCGCCGGTGGCGCCGCTGCGCTCGAGGAAGATCTGGGCGGGCGTCTGGGCCGGGCTCGACAGCGGCGTGCGGCTCTGCGTCAGCACGGCGTCGGGCACGGTGATCGGGCCGTCGACGGTGTAGAGGGTGCGGGCGGAAGCGCCCTGCGCGGCGAGGGACCCGATCACGGCGGCGGCGAGGCCGAGGGCGCGGAGAGTCTTGGAGGGGTTGGAAGCGGTCATCGCTCATATCCTTGGTGGATGGCGGCGGCACGACGTCGTCGTCTTGTGACGGCGGTATGCGCCCGCCTCCCCGCGATGATCCACTCCAAGGCCTGGATAGGCTCCATCCATGCGGTGGATGGAACCCCCTGGCCTCAGCCTCCGACCAGGGTGATGCCCTCCGCCGCGTCGCCGATGCGCGCCAGGCTCTCCTCCCGTCCCAGGGCCGCGAGCACGGCGTCGATCGGGGGCGACTGCAGGCTGCCAGTCAGGGCGGCGCGCAGCGGCTGGGCCACCTGGCCGAGCTTCACGCCCTGCGCCTCCGCGAAGGCCCGCAGCGCCGCGTCGAGCGACGCGCGCTCCCACTCGGCGCCGGCGAGCGCCGTCGACAGCGCGGAGAGCCGCTCCCGCGCGACGTGGTCCTCGAGCGCGAGGGCGGCCTTGGGCTCGTATTTCAGGGGGCGGCCGGCGAAGGCGAAGCGCGCGCCCTCGGCCATCTCCTCGAGGCTGCGCGCGCGGGGCTGGAGGTCGGGGATGAGGGCCGCGACGCGGGCCGCCTGGACCTCGCCGACCTCCCCGAGCCGCGCCAGCACGCGGGGCAGCAGCGCCTCGGGGCTGGCCGCCCGGAGGTACTGGCCGTTCAGGTGCATGAGCTTCGCGTAGTCCATGCGGGAGGCGGCGCGGCCGACGTCCTTGAGGTCGAACAGCTCGATCGCCCGCTCGCGCGGCACGAACTCCTCGTCCCCGTGCCCCCAGCCGAGGCGGAGGAGGTAGTTGCACACGGCCTCCGGCAGCAGGCCTTGGTCGCGGAACTCGAGGGCGCCGACGGCGCCGTGGCGCTTGGAGAGCTTCGCGCCGTCCGCGCCGTGGATGAGCGGGATATGCGCGAATTCCGGCAGGGCCCAGCCCATGGCGTCGTAGACCATGCACTGGCGGAAGGTGTTCGTCAGGTGGTCGTCGCCGCGGATGACGTGGGTGATGCGCATGTCGTGGTCGTCCACCACCACGGCGTGGAGGTAGGTGGGCGTGCCGTCGGAGCGCAGGATGATCATGTCGTCCAGCTCGCTGTTGCCGACCCGCACCTCGCCCTGCACTAGGTCGCGCACGACCGTCTCGCCCTCGCGCGGGGCCTTGATGCGGATGACGGGGGCGATGCCGGCGGGGGCCTCGGACGGGTCGCGGTCGCGCCAGCGGCCGTCGTAGCGGGGCGGGCGGCCCTCGGCCTGGGCGCGCTCGCGCATGGCGACGAGCTCCTCGGCCGTGTCGTAGGCGAGGTAGGCGGCGCCCTTCTCCAGCAGCGCCCGCGCGACCTCGGCGTGCCGCGCCTCGCGCGAGGTCTGCATCACCGGGGGCTCGTCCGGCGAGAGGCCGAGCCAGTCGAGGCTGTCCAGGATCTGCTGCACCGCCTCGGGCGTGCTGCGCGCGCGGTCGGTGTCCTCGATCCGCAGGAGGTATTCCCCGCCGTGATGGCGCGCGAAGAGGAAGTTGAAGAGGGCGGTGCGCGCGCCCCCGATGTGCAGGTAGCCGGTGGGGGAGGGCGCGAAGCGGGTTCGGACGGTCATGCGCCCCTCTATCACGCAAGGCGCCGCTGTTGACCCCTCACGCCCGCGTGATCAGTTGGTCTATGATGGGCGCCGACCATGCTCACCCACGCCGCGCCCGGGCTGATCGCCGCCCCCCGACCGACCCTTGCCGAGCGGGCGGAGGGGTGGATCGTGGCGGAGTGGAGCCGCTGGCCGCTCTGGCTGCCCGTCGCCATGGGCGCGGGCGTGCTCGCCTATTTCGGGCTTCGGGCGGAGCCGGGCGCGGGCTGGATGGCGCTGCCCTGGCCGATCCTGGCGCTCGCCCTCCTCGCGCGGGCGCGGCACCCGCTGCTCGGGGCGGGGCTGGCGCTGGCGGGGGCCGGGGCGCTCGGCTTCGCCGCGGCGATTTTCCACGCGGGCGTGGCGCCGCCGCTGCCGGAGCTGCCGCGGACCGCGGTCGTCGTCAGCGGGCGCGTCGCGGCGGTGGACCTGCTGCCGGAGGGCCGGCGGGTGCTGCTGGACGCGCCGCGGCTGGGCGAGGGGCCGCCGCTCGCGCGCGGGGTCCGCATCCGGCTCCGCGCCAACGACCCCGCGCGGCCGGCGCCGGGGGACGTGATCGCGGTGCGCGCGCTGATCCGCCCACCGATGCCGCCGGCCTTTCCCGGCGCCTTCGACTTCCAGCGCGCCGCCTTCTTCTCGGGCCTGGCGGGGTCCGGCTTTGCGCTCAACCCCGCGGAGATCACCGCGCGGGGGGAGGCGCCCTTCTTCGCCGGGCTCCGCACCGCGATCGAGACGCGCGTGACCGCGGCCCTGCCGGGGGGAACGGGGGCGGTCTCGGCGGCGCTGCTCACCGGGTCGCAATCGGCCATCCCGCCGGCCGAGCTCGCGGCGCTGCGCGACTCCGGCCTCGCGCACCTGCTCTCGCCCTCCGGCCTGCACGTCGCCATCGTCATCGGCCTTGCCTTCGTTGTGCTCCGGGCGGGAATCGCGGCCATTCCCTGGCTTGCGCTGCGCTTCGATTCCAAGGGGGCGGCGGCGGTGGCGGGCCTTGCCCTCGGCGGCGCCTACACGCTGCTCACCGGGGCGGGGGTGCCGATGGTGCGGTCCTTCGCCATGGCCGCCCTCTTACCCTCGCGATCCTGACGGGGCGGCGGGCGCTCTCGCCGCGGGCGCTGGCGGTGGCGGCGGCCCTCGTGCTGCTCTTCGCGCCGGAGGCCCTGGTCGGGCCCTCCTTCCAGATGTCCTTCGCCGCCGTCCTCGCCCTCATCGCCGCGGCGGAGGCGATGCGCGGGCCCACGCGGCGCCTGCGGGAAAGGGGCGGCGCGGGGCGGCTCGCGCTCCTGCTGATCGGCCTGATGGGAACCTCGATCGTCGCGGGCGCGGCCACCACGCCCTTCGGCCTGCACCATTTCGGCCGGCTGCAGCTCTACGGCGTCGCGGCCAACGCCGTCGCGGTGCCGCTCACCTCCTTCGTCGTCATGCCCGCGGGGATGCTCGCGGCCTTCCTCATGCCGCTGGGCTGGGAAGGGCCGGCGCTGGCGGTCATGGGGTGGGGGGTGGACGCGACGCTCCTCGTCGGGCGCACGGTCGCGTCCTGGCCGGGGGCCGCGCTCTCGGCGGCGCCGATCCCGGCCTGGGGGCTCGGCCTGTTCTCCCTCGGCATGCTCTGGCTCTGCCTCTGGCGCCTCCCCTGGCGCTGGGCCGGCGTGCCGCTGATGGCGGCGGGGCTGCTCTCGGGGCTGGCGACGGCCCCGCCGGACATCCTTCTCGCGGCGGACGGGCGGATGCTGGCCGTGGCCACGCCCGCCGGCGTGCTGTCGGAGCGGGCCTCCGGTTCGAGCCGGCTGACGCGGGAATCCTGGCTGCGCGCCTGGGGCGAGGATGACGCGGCGGCCCTGCCGCGGGAGGGGGAGGTGCCCGGCGCCGCCTGCACGCCGCTCTCCTGCCTCCTCCGCCCGCGCGGGGACGGACCGGCCGCGGTGCTTCTCCGCGCGCCGCCGCGAGAGGGGGGCCGCGGGCGGCGCGCGCCGGCCGGGCCGGTGCTGGCGGAGACGGGCTGCGGGGAGGCCGCGGTCCTGGTGTCGCTGGAGCCGATCCGGGGCCGCTGCCGCGACGTGCCCCGTGTCGACCGCTTCAGCGCCTGGCGCGACGGGTCGCACGCGATCTGGCTCGGGCGGGACGGCGTGGTCGTCCTCTCGGACCGGGCCTTCCGCGGCGACCGGCCCTGGGTGCCGCCCGTGCCCGTCCCGCGCGCGCAGCCCCAGGCCGAGCCGCCGGCGGAGACCGAATAGAGAAAGGGCCGGGGAGGGATCCCCCCCGGCCCTTCAGGTCATCCCCCGGCCGCTCAGTGGTAGCGGCGGACCAGCCCCACCAGCCGGCCCTGCACCTTCACGCGGTCCGGCCCGAAGATGCGGGTCTCGTAGCGCGGGTTGGCGGCCTCGAGCGCGATGGAGTTGCCGCGGCGGCGGAGGCGCTTCAGCGTCACCTCGTTCTCGTCCACGAGGGCGACGACGATCGAGCCGTTGTCCGCGGTGTCGCCGCGCCGGATGATGATGGTGTCGCCGTCGAGGATGCCGGCGCCCTCCATTGAATCGCCGGAGACCTCGAGCGCGTAGTGCTCGCCGCCCCCGAGCATCGCGGCCGGGACCTCCACGCTCTCGCCGCCGTCGCGCAGCGCCTCGATCGGCAGGCCGGCGGCGATGCGGCCGTAGAGCGGCAGGTGGACGGCGGCGGCGTCGTTGGCGGTGCGGACGGCGCCCGGCAGGTTGGGCGCAAAGTTCCCGCGGATGACGTTCGGCGCGAAGAGGGGCTGCGCGGGGCCCGCCGCGGCCGGGGCCGGGGCGGCCGCCGCGGGGGCGCCGCGGGGCGAGAGGCTGTCCGGCACGCGCAGCACCTCGAGGGCGCGGGCGCGGTGAGCGCGGCGCTTAAGGAAGCCGCGCTCCTCCAGCGCCGTGATCAGGCGATGGATCCCGGACTTCGACTTCAGGTTCAGCGCCTCCTTCATCTCCTCGAAGGAGGGGGAGAAGCCGGTGCTGCGGAGGTGCTTGTCGATGAAGATGAGGAGTTCGTGCTGCTTGCGGGTCAGCATGGTCCGGGCGTCTCCCTGGGGGCGAAGGGGGTCTTCTGCACGAACAAACGGGCAACCGACGGCGAAGTTCTATGAAAGTTCCACCGTGTCGGTCAATGCTGCTCCTCAGGCACCCAGTGCGGAAAGTTCCACAAAAGCGACGGGGGCGCCCTTTTCGAGCGAGGGCGCGTGGGGGGCGCGCACCACCAGCGCCTCCGCCCGGGCCAGGGTGGCCAGCATGGAGCTGTCCTGCACCGGGAAGGGCGTGACCACGGCGCGCCCCTCGGCGTCGCGCGCGAGGGCGGCCCGAAGGTAGTCCTGCCGCCGGTCGTTCGCCTCCAGCGCCGCGCCGAGGATCCCCTGCCGCGTCTCCACCGGCCCGCCCGGCAGGCCCGAGAGGCGGCGGAGGGCGGGGACGAGGAAGACCACCGCGCAGACGAAGGCCGAGACGGGGTTCCCGGGCAGGCCGAGCAGCGGCGTGCCCCGCAGCGCGCCCCAGATCAGCGGCTTGCCCGGCCGCATCGCGATCTTCCAGAAGTCGAGCGAGAAGCCCTCCGGGCCGAGCGCCGCCTGTACGAGGTCGTGCTCGCCGACGCTCGCGCCGCCGGTGGTGACGAGGAGGTCGCAGCCCGCGGCCGCCGCGGCCGCCGCGGCGATTGCCTCGCGGTCGTCGCCCGCGATCGGCAGCACCAGCGGCTCCGCCCCCGCGGCGCGGACGAGGGCGGCCAGCGCGTGGGCGTTGGAGGAGACGATGCCGCCGGCCGGCAGCGCCTCGCCGGGCAGGACGATCTCGTCGCCCGTGGCCAGGATGGCGACCCGCGGGCGCCGGTGCACGGCGAGCCAGGGGTGGTTCGCGGCGGCGGCGAGGCCGATGTCGCGCGCGGTGAGGCGGCGGCCGGGCTCGATCAGCGCCTCGCCCGCGCGGAAGTCGAGGCCCTGGCGGCGGATCCAGCGCCCGGCCCGCGGTGCCTCGGTGGGCACCACGACCCCGTCCCCGGCCGTCGCGTCCTCCTGCAGGAGGATGGCGTCGGCGCCCGGCGGCAGGGCGCCGCCGGTGAAGATGCGGACGGCCTCGCCCGGCCCAACGGCCCCCGCGAAGGGATGCCCGGCCGGGGAGGCGCCGGTGACGCGCAGCCGGGCGCCCACCGCGGCGTCCGCCGCGCGCAGGGCGTAGCCGTCCATGGCGGAGACGTCCGCGGGGGGCTGGGTGAGGCGGGCCTCGACGGCGCGCGCGAGGACGCGGCCGGCGCCCTCGGGCAGGGGGACCGTCTCCGGGCCGGTCGGGCGGAGGTTCGCGAGGATCCGCGCCAGCGCCTCGTCCACGGCGATCATCAGGGCGCCTCGAAGAGGCCCGACTTGCCGCCGGACTTGCGCACCAGCCGCACCGCCTCGATCCGCATGCCGCGGTCGGCGGCCTTGACCATGTCGTAGATCGTCAGCGCCGCGACGCTGACGGCGGTCATCGCCTCCATCTCCACGCCCGTGCGCCCGGCGGTGCGGACGGTGGCCGCGATCTCGACGGCGTCGGGTGCCGCGAGCTCCAGGTCGAGGGTGACGGCGGAGAGGGGGAGGGGGTGGCAGAGCGGGATGAGCTCCGCCGTGCGCTTGGCCGCCATGATGCCCGCCAGCCGCGCGACGCCGAGCACGTCGCCCTTTCCGGCGCGGCCCTCGGCGATGAGGGCCAGGGTTTCGGGCCGCATGGTGATGCGCCCGCGGGCGGTGGCCTCGCGCACCGTCTCGGGTTTGGCGGAGACGTCCACCATGGCCGCGCGGCCGGCCGCGTCGAAATGGGTGAGGGCGCCGCCGTCGCGCTCCCCGCCCGGGGCGGGCGGGGCGCTCAAGCGGCCGCGACCAGCTCGCGCGCGGCGGCGCCGGGATCGGGCTGGCGCAGCAGGTGCTCGCCCACCAGCAGGCAGCGGGCGCCGGAGGCGGCCATGCGGCGGACGTCGCCGGGGGTGCGGATGCCGCTCTCGGCCACCGGGATGCGGTCGGCCGGCACGAGCGGCGCCAGGCGCTCGGTGATGGAGATGTCGGTCTTGAGGGAGCGCAGGTCGCGGTTGTTGACCCCGATCAGCCGGGTGTCGAGCCCGAGCGCCCGCTGGAGCTCCGCCTCGTCGTGCACCTCGACGAGCACGCCCATGTCGAGGCTGCGCGCCACGTCTTCGAGCGCCTCGGCCTCGGCGTCGCTCAGCGCCGCCATGATGAGGAGGATGGCGTCCGCCCCCATCGCCCGGGCCTCGAAGACCTGCCAGGGGTCGATCATGAAGTCCTTGCGCAGCACCGGCAGGCCCGTGGCCTCGCGCGCCAGGCGAAGGTGCTCGGCGGTGCCCTGGAACCAGGGCTCGTCGGTCAGGACCGAGAGGCAGGAGGCACCGGCCTCCTCGTAGGCGCGGGCGATGGCGGCGGGGTCGAAGGGCTCGCGGATGAGGCCGCCGGAGGGCGAGGCCCGCTTGATCTCGGCGATGAGCCCGATCCGCATCTCGGCGACGGCGGCGCAGAGGGCGCCGGTGAAGGGGCGGAGCGGCGGGGCGGCCCGGGCGCGCCGCTCCATCTCGGCCAGCGGGGTCTGCCCCTGGCGCGTCGCCACCTCGGCGCGCTTCTCGTCGAGGATCTTGCGGAGCGTGTCCGAGAAGGGCGCGTCCGTAACCGGGAAGGTCTGGTCCATGATGGGCGGTTCCTGGGGCCGATGCGCGCCGCGCGTCAAGCGGAGGCGGCCGCCCCGGCCGCAGGGCAGCCATCCCGCGCCCCCGGGGCCGGCGCGCCGCACGGGGCGCCGGCCGGGCGGCGGCTTCAGGCGGCGGTGGCCGCCCTCAAGCGCTCCAACGCCGAGAGGGCCGCCCCGGCGGCGATCGATTCGGCGGCGATGGCGGCGCCGGCCCGGAGGCTGTCCACCCGCCCCGCCACGACCAGGGCCGCGGCGGCGTTGAGCAGGACGCAGTCGCGGTAGCCGCCCACCTCGCCCCTGAGCACGCCGAGAAGGGCCTCCGCGTTCTCCGCGGCCTCCCCGCCGCGGAGGGACTCGGCGGGGTGGCGCGGCAGCCCCGCCTCCTCCGGCGAGACCTCGAACTCCCGGATGAGGCCGCCCTTCAATTCCACGACATTGGAGGGGCCGGCGATGGTCAGCTCGTCCAGGCCCTGGCCGTGGACGAGCCAGGCGTGCTCCGTGCCGATCCGGCCGAGCGTCTCGGCCATGGGACGGAGCCATTGCGGGGCGAAGGCGCCGGTCATCTGGCGGCGCACCCTGGCCGGGTTGGTCAGGGGTCCCAGCAGGTTGAAGATCGTCCGCGTCCCGAGCTCCATCCGGGGGCCGGCCGCGTGGCGCAGCGCCGCGTGGTGGCGGGGCGCCATGAGGAAGCAGATGCCGGCCGTGCGGATGACCTCGGGCAGGCGCTCGAAGGGCACGTCGGTGTTCACGCCGAGCGCGGCCAGCACGTCGGACGCCCCGGCGCGGGAGGAGAGGGCGCGGTTGCCGTGCTTGGCGACGGGCACGCCGGCGCCGGCGACGACCAGGGCGGCGGCGGTGGAGATGTTGAGCGTGCCGCTCGCGTCGCCGCCGGTGCCGACGAGGTCGATGGCGCCGTCCGGGGCCTCCACGGCGATCATCCGCGCGCGCATGGCCCGCACCGCGCCGGTCATCTCGGCGACCGTCTCGCCGCGGACGCGCATGGCCATCAGCAGGCCCGCGATCTGGGCCGGCGTCGCCTCGCCGGCCATGACGGTGCCGAAGGCGGCTTCCGCCTCGCTCTCGGCGAGGCGCTCCCCGGCGGCGAGCCGGGCGAGCACGGGCTTGAGGGACATGCTCAGGCCGCGCTGGGCAGGTGTCGGGTGAAAGGCGGCAGGTTGATGCCGGCCATGCGCATCACGTTGGCCAGGATGTCGTGGCCGTGGGCGGAGGCGATGCTCTCGGGATGGAACTGCACGCCCCAGACCGGGAGGTCGCGGTGGGCGAGGCCCATGACCAGCCCGTCCGCGGTCTCGGCGGTGACCGCGAGCTGGTCCGGCAGGTCGTCCCGGCGGACGACGAGGGAGTGGTAGCGCGTGGCGCGGAAGGGGGAGGGAATGCCGGCGAAGACGTCGGTGTTGCAGTGGGTGATCTCGTGGACCTTGCCGTGCACCGGCTCGGGCGCCCGCACCACCGCGCCGCCAAAGGCCTGGCCGATGGCCTGGTGGCCGAGGCACACGCCGAAGAGCGGCACGCCGCGCCGGGACGCCGCGCCGATGAGGTCGAGGCAGATCCCGGCCTCGGTCGGCGTGCAGGGGCCGGGCGAGAGGACGATGGCCGAGGGGCGCTTCTCGAGGGCCTCCTCCACCGACAGCGCGTCGTTGCGCCAGACCTCCACCTCCGCGCCCAGCTCGCCCAGGAAGTGGACGAGGTTGAAGGTGAAGCTGTCGTAGTTGTCGATGAGCAGGATCATGGCGCCCCCACTTCGTCCGAGCGGCCGGCGGCGGTCAAGCGGGAGATGGGCGCGCCGCCTCAGCCGCCCTGGCGGTGGACGGCGGCGAAGCGCACGGCCTCCTCCGCCGCGCGGAAGAGGGCGCGCGCCTTCTGGCGGGTCTCCTCGTACTCGGCCTCCGGGTCGCTGTCGGCGACCACGCCGGCGCCGGCCTGGACCGACATGACGCCGTCCTTCACGAGCGCCATGCGGAGCCCGATGCAGGTGTCCATGCCCCCGTCGGCGCCGAAGTAGCCGAAGCAGCCGGCGTAGACCCCGCGTCGGGAGGGCTCGGTCTCCTCGATGATCTCCATCGCCCGGACCTTGGGCGCGCCCGAGAGGGTGCCGGCCGGGAAGCCCGCGACGAGGGCGTCGAGCGCGGAGAGGCCGGGGCGGAGGCGGCCCTGCACCTCGCTGCCGATGTGCATGACCTGGCTGTAGCGCTCGATCCCGAACTGCGCCGTGACCTTCACGCTGCCGACGGCGGCGACCCGCCCCACGTCGTTCCGGCCGAGGTCGAGGAGCATGAGGTGCTCGGCGCGCTCCTTGGGGTCGGCGAGCAGTTCCTTCTCGAGCGCCGCGTCCTCCTCGGGCGTCGCGCCGCGGCGGCGGGTGCCGGCCAGCGGGCGGACGGTCACGGTGCCGTCGCGGAGCCGCACGAGGATCTCGGGGCTGGCGCCGACGGCCGCGAAGCCGCCGAAGTCGAAGTGGAAGAGGAAAGGCGCGGGGTTCAGGCGGCGGAGCGCGCGGTAGAGGGCGAAGGGCGGGAGCGCGAAGGGCGCCTGGAAGCGCTGGCTGAGGACGATCTGGAAGGCGTCGCCGGCGGCGATGTACTCCTTGCCCCTCTCCACCGCCGAGACGAAGCCCGCCTTCGTGAAGTTGGACGTCGGCTCGCCGGGGGCGGGCAGGGCGGCCGGGGGGGCAGCGCGCGGCACCGGGCGGTCGAGCGCCGCCTCGGCCTCGTCCAGCCGGGCCTGCGCGGCCTCCCAGGCCTGGCGGGGCGTCTCGCCGCGGTCCGCGTGGACGGGGGCGCAGAGGGTCAGCACGTCCCGGACGTGGTCGAAGACGGCGATGACGGTGGGGCGGCCGAGGATGGCGTCGGGGATTCCGAGCACGTCCGCGTTGCGCGCCGGCAGCCGCTCCATCTCGCGCACCATATCGTAGCCGAGATAGCCGAAGAGCCCGGCGGCCGGGGGCGGGAGGCCGGCGGGCAGGTCCATCCGGCAGGCGGCGATCAGGGCGCGGAGGCTGTCGAGCGGGGGCGCCGCCTCGGGCACGAAGGCGTGGGGGGCGGAGAGGGCGTGGCGGTTGATCTCGGCCCGTCCGTCGCGGCACCTCCAGACGAGGTCGGGGGCGAGGCCGATGACGGAGTAGCGGCCCCGGCTCTGCCCGCCCTCCACGCTCTCGAGCAGGAAGGTGTTCGGGCGGCCCTCGGCGAGCTTGAGGAAGGCGCCGACGGGGGTGTCGAGGTCGGCCACCCGCTCGCGCGAGAGGACCTGGCCGCGCCCGGCGGCGTGGGCCGCGGCGAAGGCGGCGTAGCTCCCGGCGACGCTCATCGCCCGGCCACCTGCTCCAGCATGGCGGGGTTGATGGTGACGCCCGCCCGGGCGCGGAGGGCGGCCGCAAACTGCGCCTCGAGGTCGTCCTGCATGGAGCCCTCGACCTCGGCCTTCACCCGGGCGAGGCCGGCGGCGTCGGCCGCGGCATCGGCCGGCACGACCTCGGTGAGCCGGGCGACCGCGAAGCCGGCGGCGGTCGCGGCCATGGTCACCTCCCCGGGCTTGGCCGCGAAGAGGCCGGGCAGGAGCTCGGGCGGGATGCCGCCGGGGGTGGCCGCGCGGGGGTCGCGCCCGGAGGGGCCCATGCGGACCGCCTCCGCGCCCGCCTCGCGCGCGGCCTCGGCGAAGTCCTTGCCGCCCTGGGCGGCGGCGAGGAGGGCGGCCGCGCGCTCCTCCTGGGCGCGGCGGCGGGCGTCGAGCGTCCAGGCGCGGCGCACCTCGCCCTCGACCTCCGCGAGGGGCTTCAGCGCCGCGGGGGTGGAGGAGGGCACGTCGAGCGCCACGAAGCCGCCGGCGGCGTCGGCGACGCGCGGGCCGCTGCCGACGGGGCTGGCGAAGATCGCCTCCAGCACGGCGGCGCGCGCCGCGGGGCCGCCCGGCAGCTCCATGCGCCGGCCGTCGCGGCCGTTGCCCTGGCGGTCCACCGCGACGCGGGCGGGGGCGAGGCCGAAGCGCTGGGCCGCCTCCTCGACCGTGGCGCCGCCGGAGAGGGCGTCCTCGAGCTTGTTCGCCTCCTCGAAGGTGAGGTCGGCGGCCTTCTCGAGCGCGAGCGCCTCGCGCGTCTGGGCGCGGAGCTGCTCGAGCGGGACCTCGGCCGCGGCCTGGACCGCCGTCACCTTCATGACGTGCCAGCCGAAGGGGCTCTGGACCGGCTCGGTGACGCCGCCCTGGGGCACGGCGAAGACGGCGGCGGCGATGCTTTCGACGGGCATCTCGGCCCGGGTGACCTCGCCCATTTCCAGCGCCGAGCCGCCGGCGGCCTCGGCCTGGGCGGTGATGGCGGCCAGCGTCGCGCCGCCCGCCCAGGAGGCGCGGATGGCGTCGGCGGCCTCCTTCGTGCTGACGAGCGCCTGCTCCACCGTGCGGCGCTCGGGCGAGCCGTTGCGCTCGCGCTGCGCGTCGAGGCCGGCCTCCACCTCGGCGTCGGTGACGGTCACGCGGGGAAGGATCGATTCCGGGGTGAGGAGGGCGAGCGAGGCCTCCCGGTACTCGGGCGAGGAGAATTGGGCGGGGTTGTTCTCGTGGAAGCGGGCGAGCTGGGCCTCGGTCGGCTCGGGCACCTCGGGGGCGCTGAGCAGCGGGAACTCGGCCACCTCCGCCACGCGCCTCTCCTCGGCGAAGGCGAGCAGGAGGCGGGTCAGGGCCTCGGGCGAGCGGGCGCCGGCGCGCACGGCGCCGACGAGCTGCTGGCGCTCGAGGTCGGAGACGACGAGGCGGGTGAAGTCGGCCTCGGTGAGGTCGTTCTGCCGCAGGAACTGGTTCAGGATCAGCGGGTTGAAGCGGCCGTCCGCCCCCTGGAAGGAGGGGATGCCGAAGGTGTAGGCGCGCACCGCGTCCACCGAGGCGCCCACCCCCATGCGGCGCGCCTCGATCGTCTGGGCGCGGCCGGCGATGAGGTTCTCGAGCGCCTGACGGGCGACGGCGCTGCGGAAGGCGTCGTTGGGCTCGAAGCGTGGGCCGAGCTCGCGCTGCAGGCGCTGGCCCTCGCGCCGGGCGGCGTTCTGGGCCTCGGTCAGCTCGATCGGCAGGCCGCCGACGCGCGCGACCGCGCTGTCCCGCCCGAAGTTCCGGACGACGTCCTCGATGCCCCAGATCCCGAAGGACAGCACCAGCAGGATGAACAGGCCCTTGGCGAACCAGGTGCCGGCGAGGCGGCGGAACGCGGTGATCATGGCGGGAGACCTGCAGGGAGGCGGGTTGAGGCGCTGCCCCTACCGCAACCGGCGCCCGATGCCAAACGCCCATGCCGGATGCGAGGCCGGATGCGAGGCCGGATGCCGTGGCGGACGCCCGGTGCCGGGCGGCGGCGCGCCCGGTTGCCAAACCCGCCCCCGGCCGATACGCGGCGGGAGCGCCCGACGCCGAGAGCCAACGACGAGAGAGAGTGTGTGCCCATGACCCCCGGAGTCCGTCCCCTCATCGCCGGCAACTGGAAGATGAACGGCACGCTGCGCGAGGCCGCGGCCCTGGCCGAGGGCGTTCGCGCCGGGCTGGACGCGGTGGGGGGCGCCGACCTGCTGATCTGCCCGCCCTTCGTCCACCTGCACGTCGCGGCGGCCTCCATGGGCTGGAAGGCCGTGGGCATCGGCGGGCAGGACTGCGCGGCGGAGCCGAACGGCGCCCACACGGGGGACGTCTCGGCGGCGATGCTGGCGGATGCCGGCTGCGGCTACGTCATCCTCGGCCATTCTGAGCGCCGGGCGGACCGGGGCGAGACGGACGCGCTGGTGCGGGCCAAGGCGGAGGCGGCGATCGAGGCCGGGCTGATCCCGGTCGTCTGCGTCGGCGAGACCGAGGCGCAGCGCGATTCGGGGGAGGCCGAGGCGGTGGTCGCGGCGCAGATGGCGGGCTCGCTGCCGGAGGGATTCGCGGTCGCCAAGGGGGTGGTGGCCTACGAGCCCGTCTGGGCGATCGGCACCGGCCGCACGCCGACCGAGGCCGACATCGCGGCCATGCACGCCCGGATGCGGGCGGAGATCGCGGCGCGCTTCCCGGGGCAGGGCGAGACGCTGCGGCTTCTCTACGGCGGCTCGGTGAAGCCCTCCAACGCGGCAGGCATCCTTGCCCTGCCGAACGTGGACGGGGCGCTGGTCGGGGGCGCGAGCCTGAAGGCCGCGGATTTCCTGGGCATCGCGGCCGCGGTGCCGGCGTAACGACGGGTTTTCGCCCGGGAGGGCCTCCCCTTCCCCTTGGCGGGGCCTGGGCCCTTCTCCTCGGGCAGGGCTTTGCCCTTCCCCCCGGGGATGCAACGGGTCTAGAACCCGGCCGCCATGATCACCGTCCTCCTCGTCCTGCACTTCTTCGTCGCCGCCGCCCTCATCGGGGTGGTGCTGCTCCAGCGCAGCGAGGGCGGGGGGCTGGGGATCGGCTCCTCCCAGGGCATGGGCAACTTCATGACGGGCCGGGGCACCGCCAACCTGCTGACGCGGGCGACCGGGGTGCTGGCCGCGATCTTCATGGCGCTCGCCCTCGCGCTCGGCCTGCTGAACCAGGGCACCGGGCGCCAGCGCTCCATCTTCGACGCGCCGCCGCCCTCCGCCGCGCCCGGCACGGCCCCCGCGGGCGCCGCCGGCACCGCCCCGGCCGCGCCGAGCCTGCCCGCGCTGCCGCCGGCGCCGGCCGTGCCCACCAACTAGCCCGTCGTCGCCCACCCTGCCGCAAGGCGGGGCGGCGCATGCCACTCCTGCGTCCGCGGCCCCTGGCCGCGGCGCCCGAACGCTTGCTATGAGGGTCTCCCATGACGCGGTACGTATTCATCACCGGCGGCGTGGTCTCCTCCCTCGGCAAGGGCATCGCCGCCGCGTCCCTTGCGGCCCTCCTGCAGGCGCGCGGCTACAAGGTCCGCCTGCGGAAGCTGGACCCCTATCTCAACGTCGATCCGGGCACGATGAGCCCGTACCAGCACGGCGAGGTCTTCGTGACCGATGACGGGGCCGAGACGGACCTCGACCTCGGCCATTACGAGCGCTTCACGGGGGTGCACGCCAACCAGGCCGATGCCTACACCACCGGGCGGATCTATTCCGAGGTGATCGCGAAGGAGCGGCGCGGGGAGTACCTGGGCGGGACCGTCCAGGTGATCCCGCACATCACCGACGCCATTAAGGACGGCATCACCGCGGGGGTCGAGGAGTACGACTTCGTGCTGGTGGAGGTCGGCGGCACGGTCGGCGACATCGAGAGCCTTCCCTTCCTCGAGGCGCTGCGCCAGCTCGCGAACGAGCTCGGGCCGCGGCGCAGCATCTTCGTCCACCTGACGCTGGTGCCCTGGATCGCCTCGGCCGGCGAGCTGAAGACGAAGCCGACGCAGCACAGCGTGAAGGAGTTGCTCGGGCTCGGCATCCAGCCGCACGTCCTGCTCTGCCGCAGCGACCGGCCGATTCCCGAGAACGAGCGGCGCAAGATCGCGAACTTCTGCAACGTGCGGCCCGAGAGCGTGATCCCGGCGCTCGACGCCAGCTCCATCTACGCCGTGCCGCTGCAGTACCACGCGGAGGGGCTGGACCGGGAGGTGCTGCGGCACTTCGACATGTCCGTCTACGGCGAGCCCGACCTGTCGCGCTGGCGCCGGATCGTCGCCTCCCTCCAGCAGCCGGAGGGCGAGGTGACGGTCGCCGTGGTCGGCAAGTACATGTCGCTGCTCGACGCCTACAAGTCGCTCGGCGAGGCGCTGACCCATGGCGGCATCGCGCACAACGTGCGGGTGAAGCTCGACTGGGTGGACAGCTCCATCTTCGAGGGCGAGGGCGCGACGAAGCGGCTGGAGGGGGTGCACGGCATCCTCGTCCCCGGCGGCTTCGGCGAGCGGGGCAGCGAGGGCAAGATCCGCGCGGTGCAGTTCGCCCGCGAGCAGAAGGTGCCCTTCCTCGGTATCTGCTTCGGCATGCAGATGGCAGTGGTCGAGGCCGCGCGGAACCAGGCGGGTCTGCCCGGCGCCTCCTCCACGGAGTTCGGCCCCTGCGAGGACCCGGTGGTCGGCCTGCTGACGGAGTGGAAGCGCGGCAACCAGCTCGAGCGGCGCGAGGAGGGGGGCGACCTCGGCGGCACCATGCGGCTCGGCTCCTACCCCTCGCTTCTGGCCGAGGACTCGCTCGTGCGCTCCCTGTACGGCGGGCGCGCCGAGATCAGCGAGCGGCACCGGCACCGCTACGAGGTGAACGTGAACTACCGCGACAAGCTGGAGGCGACGGGGCTGCGCTTCTCCGGCATGTCGCCCGACGGCGTGCTGCCCGAGATCGTGGAGCGGCCGGACCATCCCTGGTTCCTTGGCGTGCAGTACCACCCCGAGCTGAAGTCCAAGCCCTTCGAGCCGCACCCGCTCTTCGCCGGCTTCATCGGCGCGGCCATCCGCCAGGCGCGCCTCGTATGACGCGCGTCCTGATCGGGAACGTGCAGGCCGGGAACGACCTGCCGCTCGCCTTCATCTCCGGCCCCTGCCAGATCGAGAGCCGGGCGCACGCGCTCGAATGCGCGGAGGCTATCGCCGCCATGGCGCGCGAGGCGGGCGTGGGGATGGTCTTCAAGTCGAGCTTCGACAAGGCCAACCGCACCAGCGCCGGCGCCGCGCGTGGCGTTGGGCTGGAGGAGGGGCTCTCCATCCTCGCGGAGGTGCGCGACCGCACGGGCCTGCCCGTGCTGACCGACGTGCACGACGCCGCGCAGTGCGCGCCGGTGGGCGAGGTCGTCGACTGCATCCAGATCCCGGCCTTCCTCTCCCGTCAGACCGACCTGCTGCTGGCCGCCGGCCGCACGGGGCGGGCGATCAACGTGAAGAAGGGCCAGTTCCTCGCGCCCTGGGACATGGAGAACGTGGCCGCGAAGATCGCCTCCACGGGCAACGAGCGGATCCTGCTCTGCGACCGCGGGACCTCCTTCGGCTACAACACCCTCGTCTCCGACCTCCGGGGCCTGCCGATCATGGCGCGGACGGGCTACCCGGTGGTGTTTGACGCCACCCACTCGGTGCAGCAGCCCGGCGGGCTTGGCGGCAGCAGCGGAGGGCAGCGGGAGTTCGCGCCCGTGCTGGCGCGGGCGGCGGTGGCCGTCGGGGTGGCGATGGTCTTCATCGAGACGCACCCGGACCCGGACCACGCGCCGAGCGACGGGCCGAACATGATCCCGCTCCGCGAATTGCCGGCGCTCATCGCGCGGCTCAAGGCCTTCGACGCGCTGGCGAAGGCGGGCTGACGCTTCAGCCCCGGCCCGGCGGGGCGCGGGGGATGATGCTGATCTGGCCGCTCACCTCGAGCAGCGCGAAGCGGATCTCCTCCGGCTCGGTGATGCCCTGCAGGCGCGCGGCCTCGAGGATTTCGTCGAGGGCCACGCGGCTGTTCGCCATCTGCCGTTCGTCCGGCCGGCCGTCGCGCAGCAGCACGGTCGGCACGCCCTCCAGCCGCCGCACGGCGCCCGGCCAGGAGGCCTTGGCCCGGGCATAGGCCATGGTGAGCGTGAGCAGCGTGATGATCACCACGAAGCCGCTGGTGAGGCTGGCGTCGTCGCCGAGCAGCGACTGCTGGATCATGTCCCCGGCGATCAGCAGCACGACGAGGTCCACCGCGCTCATCTCGCCGAGCGTCCGGCGCCCGGAGAGGCGGAGGAGGACGGTGAGGCCGAGCCAGGCGACGGCCGTGCGGAGGATGATGTCGGTCACGGCCAGACGAGCGCCGCCACGCGCGCGGCGCCGCCGCCGGGGAGGTAGACCGCGCCCTCGGCCCGCAGGGCGGCGCGCCGCGGGTGGACCCGGATTCCGATGACCGGGGCGGCGGGCGCCGCGGCCGCGAGGGGCACGACGTGGCAGGTGCCGCCCGCCTCCAGCTCCTCCCGGAGCGCGGCCGGCTCGATCTCCGTGACCTGCCAGGCGCGGGAGAAGGCGTGGTCGAGGCAGAAGCGCGCCTCGCCCGCGGCGCCCGGCCGCGGCGCGAGGCGGATGAGGAGGGGGGAGCCGGCGTCGGAGCGCTGGAAGCGGTCGTAGCGGACGGTGACCGACCCGTCCCCGGACGCCGCCTCGGCCTCGGCCAGCGGGCCGTCCCCGAAGGCGCCGCCGGCGGCCAGCAGCAGCGCCGCCCCCATCGCCCACCAGGCGATGCGGGAGGCGAGCCAGACCCGTCGCTGCAAGCCGGCCTGCGCGTCGATGCGCGCGATCGTCGGTGGGGTCTGCATGCCCGGGGAAACGCGACGGTCGCGCCCGCGGCGGGACGGGATGACGGGAATGTCATGCCGCCCGGTGAATGACGGTTATCCGCCGCCCGGGTTTTGACGCCGGGCGGCGGCCCCCCCAAGTCCGGGCGGTCCCGACCCGCCCCACCGGCCGGTGGGCCCCATGGAAAAGGAAGCCGCCCGATGGCGAAGGTTCTCGTCCTCTACTACTCCAGCTACGGCCACATCGAGGCGCTCGCCCAGGCGGTGGCCGAGGGCGCGCGCTCCGTGCCCGGCACCGTCGCCGACGTGAAGCGCGTGCCGGAGCTTGTGCCCGAGGAGGTCGCGCGGAGCTCGCACTACAAGCTCGACCAGGCGGCTCCCATCGCGCGGGTGGACGAGCTGGCGGGCTACGACGCCATCGTCATCGGCACGCCGACCCGCTACGGCAACATGGCGGCCCAGATGAAGAACTTCATCGACCAGACCGGGGGGCTCTGGTTCACCGACGCGCTGGTCGGCAAGGTCGGCTCGGCCTTTACCTCCACGGCCTCGCCCCATGGCGGGCAGGAGACGACGCTCACCTCCACCCACACGGTGCTGCTGCACCTCGGCATGGTCGTGGTCGGACTGCCCTATTCCTTCAAGCCGCAGATGAACCCGTCCAAGGCCCAGGGCGGCACCCCCTACGGCGCCAGCACCATCGCCGGCGGCGACGGCAGCCTGAAGCCGACCGAGGACGACCTGGCGGGGGCGCGATTCCAGGGCGCCCATGTGGCGTCGATCGCGGCGAAGCTCGCGGGCTGAGCCCGGGGGAGGGGGCGGCGGCGACCGCGGCGGGCCTCGTAACGGGTTTGGCAAGGGCTGCCCCCTTGCCGGCCCGGCCCCGCCGCCGTATCGCCGCCCGGACCCAACCATGCGCCGGAGCCAGCCCATGTCCGCCATCGCCGACATCATCGCCCGCGAGGTCCTCGACAGCCGCGGCAACCCGACGGTGGAGGTGGAGGTGGTGCTCGACAGCGGGGCCATGGGCCGCGCCATCGTGCCCTCCGGCGCCTCGACCGGCGCGCACGAGGCGGTGGAGCTCCGGGACGGCGACAAGTCCCGCTACGGCGGCAAGGGCGTGCGCAAGGCGGTGGCCAACGTGGAGGGCGAGATCTTCGACGCCCTCTCCGGCCTCGACGTCACCGACCAGGTGAAGCTCGACCAGACAATGATCGACCTCGACGGCACGCCGAACAAGGCGCGGCTGGGCGCGAACGCCATCCTCGCGGTCTCGCTCGCCTCCGCCAAGGCGGCGGCCGAGCACTACGGGCTGCCGCTCTACCGCTATGTCGGCGGCACCTTCGCGCGCACCCTGCCGGTGCCGATGATGAACATCATCAACGGCGGGCAGCACGCGGACAACCCGATCGACATCCAGGAATTCATGGTCATGCCGGTCTCGGCCGGCACGATGGCGGACGCGGTGCGGATCGGCTCCGAGATCTTCCAGTCCCTCAAGCGGGCGCTGCACGACGCTGGCCACGCGACCAACGTGGGCGACGAGGGCGGCTTCGCGCCGAACCTGCAGAGCGCGGAGGAGGCGCTCGGCTTCATCGCCAAGGCCTGCGAGGCCGCGGGGCACCGCGTGGGCGAGGACGTGGTCTTCGCCCTCGATTGCGCGGCGACTGAGTTCTTCAAGAACGGCACCTACGACATGGAGGGCGAGGGAAAGAAGCTCGATGCCGGGGGGATGGTCGACTACCTCGCCAACCTCTGCGCCCGCTTCCCCATCGTCTCGATCGAGGACGGCTGCTCCGAGGACGACTGGGACGGCTGGAAGCTGCTGACGGAGCGCCTGGGCGGGACGGTCAACCTCGTCGGCGACGACCTCTTCGTCACCAACCCCGAGCGCCTGCGGCAGGGAATCGAGCGGGGCGTCGGCAACGCCATCCTGGTGAAGGTGAACCAGATCGGCACGCTGACCGAGACGCTGGAGGCCGTCGAGATGGCCCACCGCGCCGGCTACAAGGCCGTCATGTCCCACCGTTCCGGCGAATCGGAGGACGCGACGATCGCCGACCTCGCGGTGGCCACGAACTGCGGGCAGATCAAGACGGGCTCGCTGTCGCGCTCCGACCGCCTCGCCAAGTACAACCAGCTCATCCGCATCGAGCAGGAGCTGGGCACCGCCGGGCGCTACGCCGGGCGCGGCGTGCTGCCGCGCGGGCGCTGACGCGTCCCTTCGACGGACGGGGCGGAGCCCCGTCCGGCCCCCTGTAGACCGCGGGGCGCGTGTTTTTCGCAACGTCCCCAGACATTTATGCCGCGCCGCCGCGAAACGGCTTGCATGGCAGCGCCGGTGCCCTTCTACTCACGTTCAGGGGATCACTTCCGATCAGCCTAAGCTCTTCGGGGGAGGGGCAGTTGGCTTTCTTCAGCGGTGTGAAGCGCCGGGCGCAAGCCTTGGTGCTTCCAGGAATTTTCTTCGCGCTGTGCGGGTACTTCGCCCACCACGCGACGCACGGCACGCGCGGCCTCATCGCCCGCGACACGCGGAACGCCGAAATCGCGGCCGCCCGGATCGTCCTCGCCGAGGCCGAGGCCGAGCGGGACGCGATGGAGCGCAAGGTGGCGGGCCTGCGGGCCGAGCACCTCGACCGCGACATGCTGGAGGAGCGCGCGCGCGCCCTGCTGAACGTGGTCGCCCGGGACGAGATCATCGTGCCTTACGCGGTGGACCGGCGCCTCTTCTGACCGCGGCGAAGGGGTCGCGCCGGTCGTCCAGGCGGCGGCCCGAGTCGCCGGGAACGACGGCTGTCTCACAAAAAAGTCAGCGATTCCCTGGGAATCGTCATGATGCAGCGCAACATCAAGGACTTAGCCGAGTCCTATAACTTGCTGATCGGCAGCGTCGGCCGTATCTGCCCCTTGGAAGCCGCTTCTCCAGCCGGCTTGAACCCAGGAGCAGCCCATGGCCAACGGGACGGAAAGCGCGGTCAAGCGCCGCGGCGGCAACGGCACGCAGGCGGCCCCAGCCGCCGGCCATAACCAGGGCATCCTCGCCCGCGCCTACCGCGAGATGCTGCTCATCCGCCGCTTCGAGGAAAAGGCCGGGCAGCTCTACGGCATGGGGCTCATCGGCGGCTTCTGCCACCTCTACATCGGCCAGGAGGCCGTGGTGGTGGGCATGCAGATGACGCTGCAGGACGGCGACCAGGTCATCACCTCCTACCGCGACCACGGCCACATGCTCGCGACCGGCATGGAGGCCCGCGGCGTGATGGCGGAGCTGACCGGCCGGATCGGCGGCTACTCCAAGGGCAAGGGCGGGAGCATGCACATGTTCTCGCGCGAGAAGGGCTTCTACGGCGGGCACGGCATCGTCGGCGCGCAGGTCTCGCTCGGCATCGGGCTCGCCTTCGCCAACTGGTACCGCGAGAACGGGCAGGTGAGCCTCGCCTATTTCGGCGAGGGCGCGTCCAACCAGGGCCAGGTCTACGAGAGCTTCAACCTGGCGGCGCTGCTGAAGCTGCCCTGCGTCTTCGTCATCGAGAACAACCGCTACGGCATGGGCACGAGCGTGGAGCGCGCCTCTGCCTCCCGGAACCTCTCCCAGAACGGCGCGCCCTGGGGCATCCCGGGCGAGCAGGTGGACGGCATGGACGTGCTGGCGGTGAAGGAGGCCGGCGAGCGCGCCGTGGCCCACTGCCGCGAGGGCAAGGGTCCCTACCTGCTGGAGATGCTCACCTATCGCTACCGCGGGCACTCCATGTCCGACCCCGCGAAGTACCGCACGCGCGACGAGGTGCAGAAGATGCGCGAGCAGAGCGACTGCATCGAGCAGGTCCGCAAGCTGCTGCTGGAGGGCGGTCGCGCCGAGGCCGACCTCAAGGCCGTGGACGACGAGGTGAAGGCGATCGTGGCTGACGCCGCCGAGTTCGCCCAGTCCAGCCCCGAACCCGACGAGTCCGAGCTCTGGACCGATATCCTGGTGGAGACCCGCTGACATGGGCGCGACGATCCTGATGCCCGCCCTCTCGCCCACGATGACGGAGGGCAAGCTCAGCCGGTGGCTGAAGAAGGAGGGCGACGAGGTGAAGTCCGGCGACGTCCTCGCCGAGATCGAGACCGACAAGGCCACCATGGAGGTGGAGGCCGTGGACGAGGGCAAGATCACGAAGCTCCTTGTGCCCGAGGGGACGGAGGGCGTGCAGGTGAACGCCGCCATCGCCGAGCTCGACGGCGGCGACGGCAGCGCGGCTCCGGCCTCGGGCAACGCGGCGCCTGCGGCCGAGCAGGGCAGCAAGCCGGCCGCCCCGCAGCAGCCGGAGTCCAACGCGACGCAGCACGGCGGCGCGACCGGCCAGGTCGCCAAGGGCGCCGAGGACCACGCGCAGGTCGCGGCCAAGGGGGCGGAGGAGCGCGAGGGCGTCTCCGCGCGGCCGGCGGCGCCGGCGGCCGAGCCCGAGAAGGACTGGGGCGAGACGAAGCCGACCACAGTGCGCGAGGCGCTGCGCGACGCGATGTCGATCGAGATGCGCGCCGACAAGGACGTGTTCCTGATGGGCGAGGAGGTCGCCCAGTACCAGGGCGCCTACAAGATCTCGCAGGGGATGCTCGACGAGTTCGGGCCCAAGCGCGTCCTCGACATGCCCATCACCGAGCACGGCTTCACCGGCATGGCCGTCGGCGCGGCGCTGACCGGGCTGAAGCCGATCGTCGAGTTCATGACCTTCAACTTCGCGATGCAGGCGATCGACCACATCATCAACTCGGCGGCGAAGACGCTGTACATGTCGGGCGGCCAGCTCGGCTGCCCGATCGTCTTCCGCGGCGCGAACGGGGCCGCGGCCCGCGTGGCGGCGCAGCACAGCCAGGACTACACCTCCTGGTACGCGCACGTGCCGGGGCTGAAGGTGATCGCGCCCTGGTCGTCCGCGGACGCCAAGGGGCTGATGCGCGCGGCCATCCGCGACCCGAACCCGATCATCTTCCTCGAGAACGAGATCCTCTACGGCCAGACCTTCGACTGCCCGGTGGCCGAGGACTTCATCCTGCCGATCGGAAAGGCGAAGGTGGAGCGGCCGGGCACCGACGTCACGATCGTGTCCTACTCGATCATGGTCGGGCTCGCGATGCAGGCGGCCGCCGAGCTCGAGAAGGCCGGTATCTCGGCCGAGGTGATCAACCTCCGCACCATCCGCCCGCTCGACATCGACACGGTGCTGGATTCCGTCCGCAAGACGAACCGGCTGGTGACCGTGGAGGAGGGCTGGGCCTTCGCCAACATCGGTGCCGAGGTCGCGATGCAGGTGATCGAGGAGGCCTTCGACTACCTCGACGCGCCCCCGGCCCGCGTCGCGGGCCTGGACGTGCCGATGCCCTACGCCGCCAATCTCGAGAAGCTCGCGCTGCCCACGGTGGCGCAGGTGGTCGGGGCGGCGCGCAAAGTGACCTACAAGTAAGAGGGGCGCGCGCACCATGGCGACCAACATCCTGATGCCCGCCCTGTCGCCCACCATGACGGAGGGCACGCTCGCCCGCTGGCTCAAGAAGGAGGGCGAGCAGGTCAAGTCGGGCGACGTGATCTGCGAGATCGAGACCGACAAGGCGACGATGGAGTTCGAGGCGGTCGACGAGGGCGTCCTCGGCAAGATCCTCGTGCCCGACGGGACCGAGGGCGTGCAGGTCAACCAGCCCATCGGCGTGATGGTGGAGGAGGGCGAGGCGGTTCCCGCCGGAGCCGCCGCTCCCGCGGGGGCTCCGGCGCCCGCGGCCGCGAAGGCCACGGAATCCGCGCCCTCTCCCTCCAGCCCCGCGCTCGAGGGCGTGCAGGCCGCCGGGGGCAAGGTGGCCGGCGCGGCCGAGCAGCCGGTCCGGGCGGATGCGCCCAAGGCTGAGGCGAGCGCTCCGGCGCCGCTCGCGAACGGGCATGACGGCGGGCGCATCTTCGTCTCGCCGCTCGCCCGCCGCATGGCGGAGCAGGCGGGGCTCGACCTCCGCGCGCTCAAGGGCTCCGGCCCGGGCGGGCGGATCGTGAAGGCGGACGTGGAGGCGGCGCAGGCCTCGCCCAAGCCCGCCGCCGCGCCCGCGCCTCAGGCCGCCGCCCCGGCGGCACCCGCCGCGGCGCCCGCCCCGGCGCCCAAGCCCGCGGCGCCCGCGCCGGTCATCACGGCCCCGCACCAGACGGTGCCGCACTCCTCCATGCGCAAGGTCATCGCGCGCCGCCTGACGGAGGCGAAGCAGACCATCCCGCACTTCTACGTCTCGATCGACGTGGAGCTCGACGCGCTGATGAAGCTGCGGGCGGACCTCAACGCGCGGTCGCCCAAGGATGGGCCGGGCGCCTACAAGCTCTCGGTGAACGACCTCGTCATCAAGGCGGCGGCGGCGACGCTGCGGAAGCTGCCGGCGACGAACGCGACCTGGACCGACAACGCGATGGTTCTCTACGACGACGTGGACATCAGCATCGCCGTCTCCATCCCGGACGGGCTGATCACGCCGATCATCCGGCGCGCGGACCAGAAGGGCCTCGTCACCATCTCGAACGAGATGAAGGACCTCGCGGCGCGCGCGAAGTCCGGCAAGCTGAAGCCGGAGGAGTTCCAGGGCGGCGGCTTCTCCATCTCGAACATGGGCATGTTCGGGGTGAAGGAGTTCTCGGCCATCATCAACCCGCCCCAGGCCGGCATCCTCGCGGTCTCGGCCGGGGAGAAGCGGCCGGTGGTGAAGGACGGGCAGCTTGCCGTCGCGACCGTGATGACGGTCACGCTCTCGGTCGACCACCGCGCCATCGACGGCGCGCTGGCGGCGGAGTGGGTCGCGACCTTCAAGTCGATCGTCGAGGACCCGCTGAGCCTGATGCTCTGATGCGATGCGCGGGCGGCAAGGGGGCCTGACGGTGCCGGCCCCCCTCGGTCCCGCCCGCTGGGGGCAGGGGGCGCGGCCGGCGGTGCTGGCCTTCGCGCTCTGCCTCCTCGTCCTGCTCGGGGCCGGGCTGCGCGCGCCCCCGCGCGACCTCACCCACGGCGATGGCTACTTCTACACCTCCACCGCCTGGGACCTCCTGACCTGGGGCACCTTCTCGGACGGCTTCTTCGACGCGGTGGACAGCGCCACCGCCCCGCCGCCGCCCGGCATGTTCCTCGGGCCCGGCTACCCCGTGCTGCTCGCGGCCGTGATGCGGCTCGACCCCGCGCTGCGGGAGGCCGCGGCCTGCACGGTGCGCCACCTGCCCGCCGGCGACGCCGCCGCGCGCTGCCCCGCCTATCGCGGGCTGGTCATGCCCGTGAACATGGTCCTCGTCGCGGGGGCGCTCGGCTTCCTCACGGCGGCCGCCCGGCGGGTCACCGGCAGCCTGGCGGCGGCGGGGCTGGCGACCGGCATCGGGCTCGCCATGGCCCTCGCCTACGCCCGCCTGCTGAGCCTGCCGATGACCGAGAGCCTCGGGCTGTTCCTCTTCTCCGGCGCGGCCTTCCTGTTCCTCCGCGCCGCGCTCGACGCGCGGCGGGGGGCGGCGCTGCTGGGGGGCGCGTTCCTCGGCCTGCTCCTCCTGACCCGGCCGAGCCACGTCGTCCTCCTGCCCGTCGCGCTCGCGGCGCTCGGCCTGCTGGCGCTGCGCCCGCGGGTTTGCCGGCGGCGCCTGGCGGTGGCGGGCCTCTTCGCGCTCGGCGTCGCCGCGGCCACCCTGCCCTGGGCCGCGAGGAACGAGGCGGTGCTCGGCCGCTTCGGCCTCACCGCCGGCTACGGGCCGGCCGTCCTGATCGAGCGGATGGCCTACAACGAGATGACGCCGCGGGAATTCGGCGCCTCCTTCATCTACTGGCTGCCCGGCTTCGGCGACGGGTTGGCGAGCCGCCTCTTCGGCGCGGACACCGTGGCGCGGCTGGACTGGAACCGGCCGGGAAGCCTCTACGACATCGGCCAGCACCGCCGGCACGACGCCCTGGAGGCGCCCGGGCCGGTGGAGGACCAAGTGCCGGGCCTGCTCCGGGCGGAGGTGCTCGGCCGGCCCGTCGCCTACGCGGCCTCCACCCTGTCGCTCGCCTGGCGGGGCCTCCTGATCGGGCGGGACGCCGGGCTGCTGGCCCTGCTGCTGCTGCCGCTTGGCCTGCTGGCGGCGCGCCGGGCCGGGCGGCTCGGGCTGCTGGCCCTCTACGCCGCGCCGGCCTGGATCATGCTGGCCGTCCACGCCGGCGCCTCGGTGAACCAGGAGCGCTACAACCTCGCGCTCCTGCTGGGGCTTTCGGTCGCGGCCGCCTGGGCGATCCTCTCGCTCGCCGCCCGCCGCTGGCCGGCGCTGCGCGTCGCGCCGGCCGGGGAGGGGCCGGCGTGAGCGGCGCGCCCTTCACCCTGCGGGACGCGGTGCCCGGGGACCTGCCGGAGGTGCTGCGCCTCGTCCGCGCGCTCGCCGAGTACGAGCGCCTCCTCCACCGCGCGGTCGCGACGGAGGAGGATTTCCGGGACCTCCTCTTCGGGCCGGCGCCCCTGCTGCACGCCGTGCTGGCGGAGGTCGGCAGGCGGGTGGTCGGCGGCGCGCTGTGGTACAACAACGTCAGCACCTTCACCGGCCGGCCGGGCATCCACCTTGAGGACATCTTCGTCGAGCCCGCCCATCGCGGCCTCGGCATCGGCCGCGCCTTCTTCCAGCACCTGGCGCGGCTGGCCGTGGCGCGCGGCTGGGCGCGGCTGGACTGGCAGGTGCTGGATTGGAACGCGCCGGCCATCCATTTCTACGAGGGCCTGGGCGCCGAGGCGCTCGACGACTGGCGCGGGCGGCGGGTGAGCGGCGACGCTCTCGCGCGGCTCGCCGAGTAGCACGCGCGGAATAACGGAAGGGAGGCCAGCATGGCCGACGAGTTCGATCTGGTGGTGGTGGGCGGCGGGCCCGGTGGCTATGTCGCGGCCATCCGCGCCTCCCAGCTGAAGATGAAGGTCGCGCTGGTGGAGCGCGAGAACCTCGGCGGCATCTGCCTCAACTGGGGCTGCATCCCGACCAAGGCGCTGCTGCGCGCGAGCGAGATCAACCACCTGCTGCACACGCTGGATGCTTACGGCTTCTCGGCCGACAACATCCGCTTCGACTTCCAGAAGGTGGTCAAGCGCTCCCGCGCGGTCTCCGGGCAGCTCTCGGCGGGCGTGAAGGGGCTGATGAAGAAGAACAAGGTGACCGTCTACGACGGCACCGCGAAGCTGGCCGGCCCCGGCAAGCTGTCGGTCACGAAGGACGGCAAGCCGGTCGCGGAGCTCGCCTCCAAGCACATCATCCTCGCCACCGGCGCCCGGGCCCGGGTGCTGCCGGGGCTGGAGCCGGACGGCAAGCTCATCTGGTCCTACCGCGAGGCGCTGGTGCCGGACGCGATGCCGAAGTCGCTCATCGTCGTCGGCTCCGGGGCGATCGGCAGCGAGTTCGCGAGCTTCTTCCTCAACATGGGCGCCCAGGTGACGCTCGTCGAGGCGCTGGACCGCATCCTGCCGGTGGAGGACGCCGAGATCAGCGCCTTCGTGCAGAAGGCCTTCGCGAAGCAGAAGATGACGGTCCTGACCGGCGCCAAGGTCGGCAAGGTCACCAAGGGCGCCAATTCTGTGACCGTGAGCGTCGAGGCCGGGGGCAAGGTGCAGGAGATCACGGCGGACCGGCTGATCTCGGCGATCGGCATCGTCGGGAACGTGGAGGACCTCGGCCTCGAGAACACGAAGGCGGTGGTCGAGCGCTCCCACATCGTGATCGACGAGCTCTGCCGGACGGGCGAGCCCGGCCTCTACGCGATCGGCGACGTGGCGGGACCGCCCTGGCTGGCCCACAAGGCCTCGCACGAGGCGATCATCTGCGTGGAGGGGATCGCGGGCCTCCACCCCCACGCGATGGACGTCGGGAACATCCCGGGCTGCACCTATTGCCGCCCGCAGGTGGCGAGCGTCGGCATGACCGAGGCGCGGGCGAAGGAGGCCGGGCACGAGGTCAAGGTCGGGCGCTTCCCCTTCATCGGCAACGGCAAGGCCATCGCGCTCGGCGAGCCCGAGGGGCTGGTGAAGACCGTGTTCGACGCCAAGACCGGCGAGCTTCTCGGCGCCCACATGGTCGGGCCGGAGGTGACGGAGCTCATCCAGGGCTACGGCATCGCCCGCACCCTCGAGTCGACCGAGGTCGAGCTCATGCACACGGTCTTCCCGCACCCGACCGTCAGCGAGGCGATGCACGAGGCCGTGCTTGATGCCTATGGCCGGGTGATCCACATCTAGCGGCCGGAACCCCGCTTCCACCCCCATCGCCCCGCCCCCCTCCCGGGGGCGGGGCCGAGGATGAACCAGATGGCCACCCGTATCCTGGTGGATCACCGCGCCGGCGGCGCCACCGCCGCCGAGGCGCCCGCGCCCGTCGCCGTCCCGCCGGCGGCGATCGCCCGCGTCGTGCCCAGCGCCGCCCCCGCCGCGCTCCGCCACCCCGAGAAGGCGAACCGGCCGGACAACCCGATCAAGCGCAAGCCCGACTGGATCCGGGTGAAGGCGCCGACGCACCCGGTCTACCACGAGACCCGCGAGCTCATGCGGGCCAACAAGCTCGTCACCGTCTGCGAGGAGGCGGCCTGCCCCAACATCGGGGAGTGCTGGTCGCAGCGCCACGCGACCATGATGATCATGGGCGGCATCTGCACGCGCGCCTGCTCCTTCTGCAACATCACCACCGGCATGCCCCAAGCGCTGGACGAGGACGAGCCGCGCCGGGTCGGCGATGCCGTGGCGGCCCTCGGGCTGCGCCACGTCGTGATCACCTCGGTGGACCGCGACGACCTGCGGGACGGGGGCGCGGAGCACTTCGCGCGCACCATCGCGGCCATCCGGGCGGCCGCGCCCGAGACCACGATCGAGATCCTCACCCCCGACTTCCTCCGCAAGGAGGGGGCGCTGGAGGTGGTCGTCGCGGCGCGGCCGGACGTGTTCAACCACAACCTTGAGACCGTGCCCCGGCTCTACCCGACCATCCGGCCCGGCGCGCGTTACTTCCATTCCCTCCGCCTGCTGGACGAGGTGAAGCGGTTGGACCCCGGCATCTTCACCAAGTCCGGCGTCATGGTGGGCCTGGGCGAATCCCGCTCCGAGGTTCTGCAGGTGATGGACGACATGCGCTCCGCCGAGATCGACTTCCTCACCATCGGCCAGTACCTGCAGCCGACGGTGAAGCACGCCGCTGTCGACCGCTTCGTCGAGCCCGCGGAGTTCGAGGACTACGCGCGCATGGCCCGGGCGAAGGGGTTCCTGCTCGTCTCCGCCACCCCGCTCACCCGCTCCTCCTACCACGCGGACCGCGACTTCGCGGAGCTGCGGGCGGCCCGCGAGGCCTCGCTCCGGTCGCGCCCCGCCCCCGTGGTGAACGCGGCCTGATGCCCACCCACGCGGAGCGGAAGCGCCTTCCCTACACGCCCGAGCAGATGTTCGACCTGGTGGCGGACGTGCGCCGCTACCCGGAGTTCCTGCCCTGGTGCGTGGCCGCGCGCATCGTCTCGCGGTCGGAGGGGGAGCTGATCGCGGACCTGACCATCGGCTTCAAGATGTTCCGCGAGACCTTCCGGAGCCGGGTCGGGCTGGAACGGCCCGACCACGTCCACGTGCAGTACCTGACCGGCCCCTTCCGCTACCTCAACAACCACTGGCGCTTCGCGCCGGTGGAGGGCGGCTGCGAGGTGCAGTTCTTCGTCGACTTCGAGTTCAAGTCGCGCCTCCTTCAGGCCGTCATTGGCACTGTCTTCAACGAGGCGGTCCGCCTGATGGTCCGCGCCTTCGAGCGCCGCGCCATGGCCCTTTACGGCCGAGAGCGCCCGAGCGCGGGCCTGACCGCCCAGCCGCGCCCGGCGCCCAAGCCCAGCGAGGGCTGACCCGGCCCCTGGTCGCGGCGCGTCCCTGCTGGCAGAACCCTTGCGACACGTCGCGAGAGGTCCCCCATGGTCCATGCCCCCGAGCGCCCCGTTCCCGGCGCGCCCCCGGTCCGCATCAACCTCTACTCCGACACCCAGACCCGCCCGACGCCCGCCATGAAGGAGGCGATGATGGCGGCCGAGGTCGGCGACGAGCAGCACGGGGACGACCCGACGGTGCACGCGCTGTGTGACCGCATGGCGGCGCTGCTGGGCAAGGAGGCCGCGATGTTCCTGCCCTCCGGCACCATGTGCAACGTCGTGGCGCTGAACACCCATTGCCGCAACGGCGACGAGGTGGTGGCGCACGAGACCGCGCATATCCTGAGCAGCGAGGGCGGCAGCCACGCGGCCATCGCGGGCGTGCAGATCCACCCGCTGCGCGGCCCCCGCGGCATGTTCGACGCCGACGCGCTGCGCGGCGCCGTGCGCGCGCGCACCCGCTACGCGCCGCCGCAGACGCTGCTCGAGATCGAGCAGACCGCGAACACGGGCGGCGGCGCCGTCTGGCCGGTCGAGGTGCTGAACGAGCTGACGGGCATCGCCCATCACCACGGCTGGGCCACCCACATGGACGGCGCGCGGCTGATGAACGCCTGCGTCGCGGCCGGCGTTCCGGCCGACGAGATGTGCGCGGGCTTCGACACCGCCTGGCTCGACTTCACCAAGGGCCTCGGCGCGCCGCTCGGCGCCGTGCTGGTCGGGTCCGAGGAGTTCATCGGCCGGGCCTGGCGGTGGAAGCAGCGCCTCGGCGGCTCCATGCGGCAGGCCGGCATCTGCGCGGCCGCCTGCCTCTACGCGCTGGACCACCATGTCGGTCGCCTGGCCGACGACCACGCCAACGCCCGGGCGCTCGCGGCCGGCCTCCGCCAGATCGAGGGCATGGCGGTGGAGGAGCCCGACACCAACCTCGTCTACTTCGACCCGACGGGCACGGGGATGGCGCCGGCGGCCCTGCAGGCGGCGCTGCTGGCCGAGGGCATCTCGGTCAGCGCCCTCGGCGGGCGGCTCCGGGCCTGCACGCATCTCGACGTCCACGCGCCGATGATCGGCGAGGCGCTGGAGGCCGTCCGGCGCATCGTCCGGCACTGAGAGGGGGCGCGGCGGTCAGCCGCGCGCGACCGCCGCGGCGAGGCGCAGCGCCGCCTCCACCGTCGCGGCGCGCACGGCCGCGCGGTCCCCGGGGAAGACGTGGCGCTCGACCGTGGTGCCGCCGCCCCGGCGGGCCGCGCCGATGAAGACGAGGCCGACGGGCTTCTCCGCGCTGCCCCCGCCCGGCCCCGCGATGCCCGTGGTGGAGACGGCGATCGCCGCCCCGCTCCCTTCCAGGGCTCCCTCGGCCATGCGTCGCGCGCAGTCCTCCGAGACGGCGCCGACGCGGGCGAGCACCGCCTCGGGCACGCCGAGCATCCGTGTCTTCATGGCGTTGGAGTAGGTGACGAAGCCCGCCAGCACCGCGTCGGAGGAACCGGGCACGGCGGTCAGCGCCGCCGAGACGAGGCCGCCCGTGCAGGATTCGGCGGTGGCGATGGTCAGCCCCTGCGCCCGCAGCAGGTCCAGCAGCGCCGAGGCCGCCTCGAAGCCGGGTTCCGTCATGCGCCGCCTCCCGCCGCGAGCCGCAGGACGAGCAGCGCCGCGGCCGCGGCCAGCCCCGCCAGGACGTCGTCGAGCATCACGCTCAGGCATCGCCGCATGCGGCCTCCCTTCATCCGGTCGGCCCAGCCGATGGGGCCGGGCTTGAGGATATCGAGGGTCCGGAAGAGCGCGAAGGCCGCGAGGATCCACCAGAAGGAGGCGCCCATGGGAAGGGCCGAGAGGGCGAGGCACTGGCCCGCCGCCTCGTCCGCCACCACCCAGGCCGGGTCCTCCCGCGCCTCCGGGAGGCGCCAGACCGCCCAGAACCCCGCGAGGGCGAAGCCGATGCCGAGGGCGAGGCACCAGCCCGGGCCGAGGAGGGCGGCCGGCAGCACGGCCATCGAGCCCCAGGTGCCCGGCGCCGGCCGGAGGCGGCCGATGCCGAGCAGGGAAGCCATGGCCATGGCGGGGCCCATTAGGGGATGGCGTCCAGGAAGCGGTCCAGCGGCCCCGCGATCTCGGGCTCCGTGAGGGTGGGCGCGTGGCCGGCGCCGGGCAGGCTCACCAGCTCGAGGTCGGGCTTGTCGCGCACCATGGCGCGCACCGTCTCGGCCGCCAGGAACTCGCTCGCCTCGCCCCAGACGAGCATGGCCGGGAAGGGGCGCAGCCCGCGGAAGACGGGGCCGAGGTCCAGCGCCCCGCCGCCCGCCTCCATCGCCTGCTGGATGCGCGTGTCCCAGCGCGGGTGCAGCCGCCCGTCCTCGCCCCGCTTGTAGGTGAGGCCCGCGAAGTGCCGCCAGGCGTCCTCGTCGGGCAGGGGGATGAGCGGCATGATCGTGCGGAGATAGGCGACGGCCTCGTCGATCGTCTCCGCGCCGGGATCGTGGCCCGCGAAGCCGCCGACGGCCTGCAGGCCCCTCGGGTCGATCCGCGGGCCGATGTCGTTCAGCACCACGCCCCGGAGCAGCGTCGGCCGCAGCACGGAGAGGAACATCGCCATCAGCCCGCCGAAGGAGGTGCCGACGACGGCCGCGCGGGAGACGTGCAGGGCCGCGCAGGCGTCCAACACGTCGCCGACCGCGCGCTCGGGCCGGTAGCGCGAGACCTCGGGCGCGCGGTCGCTGTCGCCGTGGCCCATGTACTCGAGGGCGACGACGCGCCGCTTGCCGGCGTGGCGCGCGGCGAGGCCCTCGTAGTCCCAGGCGGTGCGGCAGATGCCCGTGAGGAGCAGCAGCGGCGTGCGCTCCTCGTCGCCGGGCCACTCGAGCGCGCTGAGGCCGAGCCCGTCCCGCGCGCGGACGCGGCGGTGCCGCGGCGTCAAGGCGCGGCCATCCAGCGCCGGAGCGGGTGGGGCAGGGCCGCGGAGGCGGGGTCGCGCGCGCGGTAGACCACCGTGTTCTCCACCACCCGCTGCACGTAGTTCCGCGTCTCCGCGAAGGGGATCAGCTCGATCCAGTCGATCACGTCCACCCCGCCCTCCCCGGGCGCGCCGTAGGTGCCCAGCCATTCGCCGACCCGCGCCGGGCCCGCGTTGTAAGCGGCCGCCGCCAGGGCAAGGTTGCCGCCGAAGCGCTCCATCTGATCCGCCAGGTACTGGGAGCCGAGCCGCATGTTGTGGGCAGGGTCGGTGACCAGCCAGCCCGGCTGGTGCGGGATGCCGAGGCGCCGCGCGACGCCGGCCGCCGTGGCCGGCAGGAGCTGCATCAGCCCGCGCGCGTTGGCCGAGGAGACCGCCTCGGGGTCGAAGTTGCTCTCCTGCCGCGCGATGGCGTTGACGATGGCGGGCTCCAGCGCGCTGGGCGGGGCGGGGTAGGGGGCGGGCCAGCCTTCCGGCAGCAGCATCACCCCGTCGGCCCCCGCGCGCCGGGCGATCCAGACCGCGAAGTCCGGCCGCCCAAGCCCGGCGCCGTGCCGCGCGATCAGCACGCGGTCGGGTGCGTCCGGCGAGAGCTCCTCGAGGCGGAGGAGGAAGATCCGTGCGCGCCGGGGGTCGCCGAGGTCCGTCAGGGCCGAGGCGGCGGCGGCCAGCTCCCGCTCCGGGAAGAGCGCGGCCGCCTCGGGCGCGGGCTGGGCGGGCTGGATGGCCGCGATGCGGGCGGAGAGCCGCGCCTCGTCCTCGCCCAGCGCCAGGGCGGCGAGCTGGCCGTAGAAGGCTGTGCCGAGAGCCGCCGCCTCGCCGTAGCGGGCCCGCGCCCGGGCGGCGTCGGCGCGCTCGAGGGCGCGGCCCTGCCAGTAGGCCGCGCGCGCCCGGGTGATGACGCTGCTGCTGCCCTCGCCGAGGGCTGCGAAGTGGCGCGCGGCCGCGGCGGCGTCGCCCAGGCGGCGGAGGGCGATCCAGCCGGCGAGGAACTCCGCCTCCTGCCGTGGCTCCCCTCCCGCGGCGCCGTGCCGGGCGGCGACGTCGTAGGCGAGGCGGTCCTGCCCGAGGCGGAGCAGCTTGCGGGCGAGGACCTGGCGTTCCGCCCAGACCGCCTTGGCCGCTTCCGGCTGGAGGTCGCGCTGGAGCGGGGCGGCGGCGGCCCAGGCGGCGGCGGCTTCGGCGTCGCGGTCCTGGCGGCGCAGCAGCCGCGCGCTGGCGGCGAGGAGGCCGAGGTCGCCTCCCTCCGTCACCGGCGCGCCGGCCTCGGCCGCCAAGGCCAGGCGCGCGTCGGCGAGGGGGCGCTGGGACGGGTCGACCCAGGCGGCGGCGCGGCCCGCGTCGGCGAGGTCGCGCGAGAGGAAGAGGCGGTCGAAGCGGCGCCACCGGTCCTCGGCGGTCAGCAGGGCCGCGTTGCGCTCGGCGAAGCCCGCCTCGGCCGCGGCCTCCCCGAAGCCGCCGGCCCAGGCCGCGCGCAGGAGGGCCGCCGCCCGCGCCGCGTCCCCGGCACGGACCAGCGCGTCCGCGTGCCGCTGGGCGCCGTCGAGGGTGAGGGCGGGGTTGCGGGCGAAGTGGGCGAGGGCGCGGGCGTCGTCGGGGTCGGCGGCCAGCGCCTCCTCCGCCCGCCGCAGCATCGTCTGGGGCAGGGGCCAGTCGGGGTTGGCGGCCACCCAGGCGGCGAGCTCCGCCCCGGTGCCCTGCCCGCGCTGCTGCAGCCGGAGCCAGAGCGCGATCTTGCGCACCAGCGGGTCCGCCTGGGCCGCCGCAGCCTCGGCGGCCGTGTAGCGCCCGCCGTTGGCGAGGGCGATGGCCGTGCGGCCGGCGTTCCGCTGGGCCTCGTCGGCCCAGGGCTGGGCCGAGACCGGCATGGCGAGGGACAGGAGGAGCAGGGCCGCGGCCGGCCGGGGACGGATTCGCATCGACCCCGTTTCTAGCGCTTTCGCGAGCGCCCTGTCCCGCCCGGCGGACCCCATCGCCCCTTGTTCCCTGGCGGGGGGCCGCGTAAGCCGGAAAGGCTGGCGCGCGGGGCGCCGGCACCCCACATCCTGCCCATCCCCGCCGCCAGGAAGCGCCAGATGTTCAAGGGTTCGCTCGTCGCCCTCATCACGACCATGACCCCGGACGGCAAGCTGGACGAGCGCGCCTTCCAGGACCTCGTCGCCTGGCAGGTGGCCGAGGGCACCCAGGGCCTGATCCCCGTCGGCACGACCGGGGAAAGCCCCACCCTCTCCCACGCGGAGCACCAGCGCGTCGTCGAGATGTGCGTGGAAGCCGCGGGCGGGCGCGTGCCGGTGATCGCGGGCGCGGGGTCGAACTCCACCGCCGAGGCGGTCGCGCTGGCGCAGCACGCGAAGGAGGCGGGGGCCGACGCCGCGCTGGTGGTGACGCCTTACTACAACAAGCCGACGCAGGAGGGGCTCTACCTCCACTTCAGCACCATCGCGGATGCCGTCGACCTGCCGATCATCATCTACAACATCCCCCCGCGCAGCGTCATCGACATGAGCGTGGAGACGATGGCGCGGCTGGCGAAGCACCCGAACATCGTCGGCGTGAAGGACGCGACGGCCAACCTCACGCGGCCGCTGCACACCCGCGCCGCCTGTGGCCCCGAGTTCTGCCAGCTCTCGGGGGAGGACCACACGGTGGTCTCCTTCCTCGCGGCCGGCGGCGTCGGCTGCATCAGCGTCACCGCCAACATCGCGCCCCGCCTCCTCCGCGAGATGCACGACGCCTGGGCAGAGGGCCGCCTCGCCGACGCCATGGCGATCCAGGACCGCCTCCTGCCGGTGCACGACGCGATGTTCTGCGAGAGCTCGCCCGGCCCGGTGAAGTACGCCGCGAGCCTCCTGGGCAAGGGCAGCGACTACTGCCGCCCGCCCCTGGCCCCCATCGCCGAAGCCTCCCGCGCGCGCGTCCGCAACGCGCTCTCGGGCGCCGGCCTGCTGAACTGAGCCCATGGCCGAGCCGAAGAAAAAGAAGACCCTCATCAGCCACGGCATCGCCGCGCAGAACCGCAAGGCGCGCTTCGACTTCAAGATCCTCGACACCTACGAGGCCGGCATCGCCCTTGTCGGCCCGGAGGTGAAGAGCCTGCGCGCCGGGCGGGCGACGCTCAGCGAGGCCTGGGCCGGCGAGCGCGACGGCGAGATGTGGATCTTCAACCTCTACATCCCGGAATGGCAGGCCGGCAGCGTGGTCGCCAAGTTCGAGCCGCGGCGCCCGCGCAAGCTGCTGCTGCACCGCAAGCAGGCGCAGACCCTTGCCGGCGCCATCTCGCGCGAGGGCGCGACGATCGTGCCGCTCGACATCCACTTCAACGAGCGCGGCCTCGCCAAGCTGACGCTGGGCCTGGCCGAGGGCAAGAACAAGGCCGACAAGCGCGCTGCCATCGCCGACCGCGAGTGGAAGCGCGACAAGGCCCGGGTGATGCGCGACAAGGGCTGACGCGCGCCCGCCTCAGGCGAGCATCTTCATGTCGTTGTCGATGGCGATGGCCTGGCCCGAGATGGAGCGCCCGCGCTCACTGCACAGGAACAGGATCTGGTCCGCGAGCTGGCGCGGCGTGACGTAGGCCTTGAGCGAGGTGTAGGAGAAGGCCTCCTGCTCGACCTCCGCGAAGGAGCGGCCGCGGCTCTGCGCCTTGGCCTCGAGCACGCGGCGCTGGCGGTCGCCGGCGACGAGCCCGGGCAGGATCGCGTTCACGCGGATGCCGGCCTCGCCGAGCTCGATCGAGAGCGACTTCGTCAGGCCGATCACGCCCCATTTCGCCGCCGCGTAGGGGCTGCGCAGCGCGAAGCCGAAGCGCCCCGCCGCCGAGGAGAGGTTGACGATCGACGCGTTCGCGCTGCGGCGGAGATGCGGCACGGCCAGGCGGGCGAGGTTGAACTGGCTGGTGAGGCAGACCTGCAGGCAGCGGTCCCAGTCCTCCGGGTTGATCTCGTCCACCGCGCCGGTCGGGCCCGCGATGCCCGCGTTGTTCACGAGCACGTCGAGCCCGCCGAGCGCCGCCAGCGCGCCGTCGACGAGGTCGGCCACCGCCGCGCGGTCGGAGACATCGGCCACCCGGTGCCCGACGCCGTCGGGCAGGGTGGAGAGCCCCTCCGCGTCGAGGTCGCAGGTGAAGACCCGCGCCCCTTCCTCGACGAAGGCCGACACGATCTCGCGCCCGATACCGGCCGCCCCGGCGGTGACGAGCACGCGCAGCCCCGCGATGCCAAGATCCATGGTGTTTCCCCCTGGTCAGTCCTCGCCGGGCAGGTTGCCGCGGGCGATGATGAAGTCGGCGGCGTCCCGGATGTCGGCGGAGATGGCGCTCGCTGCCGCGGCGCCGTCCCCTGCCTCGATCGCGGCCAGCGCCGCCGCGTGGTGGGCCAGCGCGCTTCCCGTGCGAAGCCGCTCCGGGTGCTCTCGAAGGTCGAGGTTGATGACCGGCCCGGCCTTCAGCCAGAGCCCGGCGATGATCTCCTGGAGCGGGGCGAGGCCGCAGGCGCTGTAGATGGTGAAGTGCACATCACGGTTGAGGGCGACGGCGCGGATCTTGTCGGGCCGGCGCCGCAGCGCCATCGCGCGGAAGGCCGCCTCCGCCCCCCGGATCGCCGCGAGCTGGGTGGCCGTGCGGTGGGTCGCGGCGCGCGAGGCCGCGAGGCCTTCCACCGCCTGGCGCGTGTCGGCCAGCGCGCGGAACTGGGCGGCGCTCATCAGGGGGACCCGGACGGCGCGGTTGGGCGCGACCTCGAGCGCGCGGTCGGCCACAAGCCGGCTGACCGCCTCCCGCACCGGCATGACGGAGACGCCGAGGGCCGCCGCGCTGTCGCGGAGGGAGAGGCGCTCGCCCGGGGCAAGGCGGCCCGAGACGAGAAGCTCCGCGAGGTGGCCGTAGACGGTGCTGCCGAGGGTGCGGCGGTCAGGCGGGGGCAGGGCGGCGAGGGCACGGGCGGCGCTCATGCACGAAACCCTAGACAGAAGGCCGCGCCCTCGGCAAGCTTCTGTGATCACAGATCACGACAAGAGCCGCTCAGGCCAACCCGGAGGAAGCACCGCATGCCGCAACCCGTTCTCTCCCGCCGCGCGCTGGCCGCGGGCGGCGTCGCGCTCCTCGCGACCCCGGCGCTCTCGCAAGGGCAGTCCGATGTGGTGCGCATCGGCCATCTCACGCCGCGCACGGGGTTCCTCGGCCCGCTCGGCGAGTACGCCGTGCAGGGCGTGCAGCTCGCGGCGGAGGAGGTGAACGCGGCCGGCGGCATCGCCGGGCGCCGCGTGGAGCTCCTGCTCGAGGACAGCGTCAACCCGCAGACGGCCTCCGCCAAGGCCGAGCGCTACATCCAGCGCGACCGCGTCTCCTGCATCGTCGGCGAGATCAACTCGGCCTCGGCGCTCGCCATCGGGCAGGTGGTGCAGCGGGAGAAGGCACTGTTCATCAACACGGGCGCGAATTCTGACGCGCTGCGCGGGTCGGACTGCCGCCGCTACATGTTCCACATCGAGGGCGCGAACTCGATGTACGTGAAGTCGGTCGGCCGCGCGCTGCTGGCCGAGGGCAAGATCAACGGCAAGAAGTACTACGCCCTGACGGCGGACTACGCCTTCGGGCACGACCTGCTGAAGGTCGCGAAGAACTTCCTGACCGCCAACAAGGCGACGGCCGCGGGCGAGGACCTGATCCCGACGGAGCTGACGGATTTCTCGCCCTTCCTGCTGAAGCTGCGCCAGGCGCGGCCGGACGTGGTGATCCTCAACCTGGCGGGCGCGCAGATCACGAACTTCCTCAAGCAGTACAGCGAGTACGGGCTGCGCTTCCCCGTGGCCGGCTTCGGCTTCGACACGGCGCTGGCCTGGGGCGCGGGGCAGGGGAACTTCCTCGGCACCTGGCCGACCGTGTGGCACCACCTCGTGGACACGCCGTCCACCAAGGCCTTCGTCGCGGCCTTCGGGCGCAAGTTCAACCGCCCGCCGGAGAACCAGGCCTGGGGCGACTACTGCGCGCTGAAGATCATCGCCCAATCCATGAACGAGCTGAAGGCGGTGGACGCGACGCGCGTGGTCGAGCACCTGGAGAAGGGCGCGAAGTTCGACGTGCTGAAGACGCGCGAGGGCTATTTCCGGGCGCGCGACCACCAGATCATGATGGAGATGTACGCCATCTCCGCCCTGCCCGCGGACCAGGTGCGCAACCGCTGGGACATCTTCTCCTCCTCCGCCCCCGTCCCCGGCCCCTCGGAGGATTTGGAGGTCATCGCGCCGACGGCCGAGGAAGCCGCCTGCACCTTCCCGGCCTGAGCGAAGCCGGCTGTCGGTAGGGGCTGAGGGAAGCCGCACTTGGAACTCGTCTTCATCCTGGAGCAGGTCGTCAACGGCCTGCTCATCGGGGCCAACTACCTGCTGATCGCGCTCGGCCTCTCCCTGATCTTCAGCCTCGGCGGGATCGTGAACCTGGCGCACGGGGCCTTCTACGCGATCGGCGCCTATCTCACCGTCGCGCTGTCGCCGGCGATCGGCTTCGGCGGAGCGCTCGTCGCCTCGCCGGCCATTGTCGCGCTGCTCGGGCTCGTCATCGAGCGCTTCCTGCTGCGCCGCTTCTACCGCGCGGACCCCATCCTCAGCCTGCTCCTCACCTTCGGGCTGGCGATGGTGGCCGAGCAGGCGCTGCGCATGATCTTCGGCGCGGCGCCGGTGCCCTTCTCCATCCCGCTCTGGCTGCGCGGGCAGGTCTTCCTGGGCGAGTTCATCTACTCGAAGTACCGGCTCATCATCCTCGGCGTGGCCGTGGCCTGCGTGGCCGGGCTCTGGGTTCTGCTCACGCGGACCTCCTTCGGGCGCGTCGTGCGGGCGGGCGTGCAGAACCCGGACATGGTGGCGGCGCTCGGCATCTCGCTGCAGCCCTACATGACAGCGGTGGTGATGATCGCCGTCGCGCTGGCGGCGCTCGCCGGGACGATGATGGCGCCGGTCACGGGCGTGACACCCACGATGGGGGCGGAGGTCCTCACTTTTGCCTTCGTCGTCGTGGTCATCGGCGGGCTCGGCTCCTTCTGGGGCGTGGTGCTGGCGGCGCTGATCGTCGGCATCGTGCGCGGCCTTGCGGCCTACGCCTTCCCCCCGGCCACCGAGGCGGCCGTCTACTTCCTCATGGTCCTCGTCCTCCTGCTCCGCCCGCGCGGCCTCTTCGGCGAGCGCATCCAGCGATTCGAGTGAACGCCTTGACCCTCAACGGATCCCTCCGCGATGCGCGGCCGCTCCTGCTCGCGCTCGTCGCGCTCGTGGTGCTGCCCTTCGCCCTCGACCTCATCGGCCTGACGATGACGACGGCCTCCGACGTCGTGGTCTTCGCGCTGGCGGTCATGGGGCTGAACATCCTCGTCGGCTGGACCGGGCTTGTCTCCTTCGGCCACGGCGCCTGGTTCGGCATCGGCGCCTACGCCGCGGCGATCCTGCAGCGCCAGCTCCTGCCGGGAAGCATGGTCCTGGCGGGGCTCGGCGCGGTGCTGGTCGTCTGCGCCTTCTCGCTCGTCGCCGGCCTGCTGATCCTCCGCCGGCGCGGCGTCTACTTCTCGCTCCTCACCCTCGCCTTCACCGCCATGCTCTTCTCCATCGCCTTTCGCTGGACGGAGCTGACGGGCGGCGAGAACGGCCTCGGCAACGTGCAGCGCTGGGCCTCGCTGGCGGACCCGCGCGCCTACTACGCGGTGGTCGCCGCCCTGGCCTTCCTGCTCCTCCTGCTGCTCTGGCGGTTCCATCGCTCCCCGGTCGGCACCGTGCTCGTCGCCATCCGCGAGAACGAGGGGCGCGCCGGCTTCCTCGGCTACGACACCAACCGCTACAAGCTGCTCGCCTTCGCCGTCTCCGCCACGCTGACGGGCTTCGCGGGCGTGCTGAGCGTCTTCAACCACCGCTTCGCCTCGGCGGATCCCATCTCCATCGCCTTCTCGGGCGAGCTGCTGGCCATGGTCGTGATCGGGGGCATGCGCTCCTTCCTCGGCCCCGCGGTGGGCGCGCTGTTCTACATCCTGTTCCGCGAGTTCCTGTCGATCTACACCGCGAACTGGCTGCTGGTCTTCGGCCTGCTCTTCGTCGGCTTCATCGTCTTCTCGCCGGACGGGCTCGTCGGCATCGGCGCGCGGCTGCTCGCGCCGCTCCGCAAGAAGGCGCCGGCCGAGGCCGCGGCCATGGCGGCGCGCCGGGCCGGCGAGAGCGGGCGCATCCCTGCCCGCTTCATCCGCGAGGGCCTGTCCCGCGGCCCAGTCCTGTCGACGGACGGCATCGGCAAGTCCTTCGGCAGCGTGCGCGCGGTGCGGGGCGTCTCGCTCGCGGTCGAGGACCGGCGCCTGCACGCGTTGATTGGTCCGAACGGCGCGGGCAAGACCACCGCCTTCAACCTTCTCTCCGGCATGTTCCGCCCGGACACCGGGCAGGTGCTGCTCGACGGCAGGAGGGTGGACGGGCTGGAACCGCACGCCATCACGCGCGCGGGGATCGGCCGATCCTTCCAGATCACGAACCTCTTTCCCGGGCTCACGGTGGAGGAGAACATCCGCCTCGCCGTGCAGGCCCGCCACCCCGCCGCCTTCAGCGTGCTGCGCGACGCGCGCGGCATCGCCGACCTGCGGGACGACACCGCGGAGCTCCTGCGCTGGGCCGGCATGGCCGGCGCGGAGCGGGCGGAGGCGGGAAGCCTCTCCTATGGCGGGCAGCGGCTGCTGGACATGGGCCTCGCCCTCGCCACGCGGCCCCGCATCCTCCTGCTGGACGAGCCGCTGGCCGGCCTGGCCGCGGCGGAGCGCGAGCGGGTGGGCGACCTCATCAAGACCCTCTCGGCCGACATCCCCGTGCTGCTGGTGGAGCACGACATCGATCGCGTCTTCCGGATGGCCGACCACGTGACCGTCATGGCCGACGGCGAGGTGCTGGTGGACGGCACCGTTGCCGAGGCGCGGGACGACGCGCGGGTGCAGGCCGTCTATCTCGGCTCGGGCGCCGAGGCGCTGGCGGGCAAGCCGCGGGCGAGCGCCGCCGGCGAGCGCGACCTGCTGATCATGGAGGGGGTGAACACCTTCTACGGCAAGTCGCACATCCTCAACGACGTCAGCCTGACGGTGCGCGAGGGCGAGATCGTCGCCCTGCTGGGCCGCAACGGCGCCGGCAAGTCCACGCTGCTGAAGACGCTCATTGGGACGGCGCGCGCCGCCTCCGGCCGCATCTCCCTCGCGGGGACGGAGCTCGCGGGCCTGCGGCCGGACCAGGTGGCGCGGCTCGGGATCGGCTTCGTGCCGCAGGGCCGTGCGCTCTTCGCGGGCATGACGGTGGAGGAGAACCTTGGCCTCGGCCGACTCAAGCGCCGCACCGGTGCGGGCGTGCACTGGGAGGAGGAGCGCGTGCTGGAATTCTTCCCGCGCCTGCGCGAGCGCTGGACGGTCGCGGCCGACCGCCTTTCGGGCGGCGAGCAGCAGATGGTCGCGGTGGCGCGCGCCCTCTCCGGCGACACGCGCCTCCTGCTGCTGGACGAGCCCTTCGAGGGGCTATCGCCGGCCGTGACGGAGGAGCTGTTCGAGACCTTCGACAAGCTGCGCCGGGAGGTCGCCATCATCATCGTGGACCATCACCTAGACCTCGCGCTGTCGATCTCCGACCGCACGGTCGCGCTCGAGCGCGGCACGGTGCAGTGGACGGGCGCCTCGCGACTATTGCGCGAGGACGAGGAACTTCGGCGGAGGGTGCTTTGGCTGTGAGCGGAACGGTTGGGATCGTGGGGTCGGGCCTGATCGGCCGGGCCTGGGCGATGATCTTCGCGCGCGCGGGGTGGCGCGTGCGCCTCTGGGATCCGGCCGCGGGCGTCGCGGCGGGCGCGGTGGGCCTCTGCGCGGAGGGGCTGCGCGACCTCGCCGCCCACGGCCTCTGCGCGGATCCCGAGGGAAGCGCGGCCCGCATCGCCGCCGCCGACACGCTCGCCGCCTGCGTCGGGGAGGCCGACTTCGTGCAGGAGAACGGGCCCGAGACGCTCGAGGTCAAGCAGGCGCTCTTCGCCGAGCTGGACGCGGCCGCGCCGCCTTCGGCGATCCTCGCTTCCTCCTCCTCGGCGATCCGCTGCTCGCTCTTCACCGAGGGGCTGGCGGGGCGCGCGCGCTGCCTCGTCGGGCATCCCGTCAACCCGCCGCACCTCATCCCGCTGGTGGAGCTGTCGGGCGCCGAATGGACCGCGCCCGCGACGATCGAGCGCGCCCGCGAGGTCTACGCGGCGATCGGCCAGACGCCGGTCACGGTGCTGAAGGAGATCGAGGGCTTCATCCTCAACCGGCTGCAGGGCGCGCTGCTCGCGGAGGCCTTCCGCCTCGTCTCCGAGGGCTACGTCACGCCGCAGGACCTCGACCGCACGGTGGCGGACGGGCTCGGGCTGCGCTGGTCCTTCCTCGGGCCCTTCGCCACGATCGAGCTGAACGCGCCGGGCGGCATCCCCGACTACTGCGCGCGCTATACCGGCTTCTACAAGCGCCTCGCCGCGGAGCCGCCCGCGCCGGAGGTCTACGGGCCCGAGGCGACCGCGAAAATTCTCTCGCAATGGCCCGCGGCCTCCGACCTCGCGAGCGGCATGCGCCGCCGGGATCGCCGGCTGGCGGCGCTCCGTGCCCACAAGATGTCCCAGGAAGAAGGGGAATAGCCATGGCCAGCCCGCGCAAGGTCATCATCACCTGCGCCGTGACGGGCGCGATCCACACGCCCAGCATGTCGCCCTACCTTCCGGTGACGCCGGAGGAGATCGCCGACGCCGCCGTGGGCGCGGCGGAGGCCGGGGCCGCGATCGTCCACCTCCACGCGCGGAACCCCGAGACCGGCGAGCCCGACCAGACGCCGGAGGCCTTCGCGCGCTTCCTGCCAGTGATCAAGCAGCGCTCCGGCTGCGTGGTGAACATCACCACGGGCGGCGCACCCACCATGAGCATCGAGGAGCGCGTGCGCCCCGCCGCGACCTTCCGGCCCGAGGTCGCGTCGCTCAACCTGGGCTCATTGAACTTCGGGCTCTTCGGGATGCTCGATCGCTTCAAGGACCTCAAGCACGAGTGGGAGCGGAGCTACCTCGCGAACAAGGACATCATCTTCCGGAACACCTTCGGGCAGATCGAGTACATCCTGACGACCTGCGCCGGCAACGACACGCGCTTCGAGTTCGAGTGCTACGACACCGCGCACCTCTACAACCTGAAGTACTTCTTCGACCGCGGGCTGGTGAAGGCGCCGCTCTTCATCCAGACGGTCTTCGGGCTGCAGGGGGGCATCGGCAGCCACCCGGACGACGTGCTGCACATGAAGCGGACGGCGGACCGCCTCTTCGGTGACCAGTACCGCTGGTCGGTGCTCGGCGCCGGGCGCAACCAGCTCAACATCGCCGCCATGGCCGCGGCGATGGGCGGCAACGTCCGCGTCGGGCTGGAGGACAGCCTCTGGGCCGGGCCGGGGCGCCTGGCGGAGACGAACGCCGAGCAGGTGCGCGCCGTCCGCCAGATCATCGAGGGCCTTGGCCTGGCCGTCGCGACGCCGGACGAGGCGCGCGAGATCCTGTCCCTCAAGGGAGCCGACAAGGTCGGCTTCTGAGGCGGGGCCGCGCGGCCGTTCCCGTCAGGACGGCCGCAGGCCCTGTCCCTCCGGCTCCAGCGGCGGCGTCGGGCGGAACTCGGCCGTGGGCTGGATCCGCACGGGCACCGACTTCGCGGCCGGCGTCTTCGAGTGCTCGTCGTGGTGCGTCACGGCCATCAGCGGGTTCATCTCCGGGTAGTAGGCGCCGAGGCACCCGTCCGGGAGCGAGAAGGGCGTGACCACGAGGCCGTGCACCGACCGCTCGATCCCGTCCCCGGCGTCGCTGAGGAGGGAGACGACCTGCCCCGGCTCGAGGCCCGCGCGGCGCATCTCGGCGGGGTTGATCAGCAGCACGTCGCGCGTGCCCTCGATGCCCCGCAGCCGGTCGCTGTAGCCGTAGATCGTCGTGTTGAACTGGTCGTTGCTGCGCATGGTGATGAGGCGGTAGCGCCCCGGCGCGTCGTCGAAGCCGGTGGCCGACATCATCTTGGGCGCCGTGAAGATCGCCTTGCCCGCCTCGGTCTTCCAGACGCGCTCGCGCGCGGAGTTGCCGCGGTAGAAGCCGCCCGGCGTGAACTTCCGCTCCTCGAAGTCGTGGAACTCCTTGTGGTAGGTCTCGGCGATCTCGGCGCGGATGCGGGCGTAGTCGGCGACCCAGGCATCCCAGGTGATGCGCGGGTTTGCCGGCAGCGTCGCCTTCGCGATGCCGGCCACGATCGCGGGCTCGGAGAGCAGGTGCTCGCTGGCCGGCACGCGGTGGCCGATCGAGCCGTGGATGCAGCTGAAGGTGTCCTCCATCGTGACCACCTGCGCGCCCCCGGCCTGCACGTCCTTCTCCGTGCGGCTGAGGCAGGGCAGGAGGTAGGCGACCTCGCCGTTCACGAGGTGGCTGCGGTTGAGCTTCGTCGCGATCTGCACGGTCAGGCGCATGCGCGTCCAGGCCGCCTCCATGCGCTCGCGCTCCGGGATGGCGCGGACGAAGTTGCCGCCCAGGCCGATGAAGGCCTTCACGTCGCCCGACAGGATGCCCTTGCAGGCCGCGACGGTGTTCAGGCCCTCGTCCCGCGGCGGCTCGAAGCCGAACTGCGCCGCGAGGCGGTCGAGCGGGACGAGCTCGGGCTTCTCGGAGATGCCGACCGTCCGCTGCCCCTGCACGTTCGAGTGGCCGCGCACCGGCGAGATGCCCGCGCCCTCCCGGCCGATGTTGCCGCGGAGAAGGAGCAGGTTCACGAACATGGCGATGTTCTCGAAGCCGTGCACGTGCTGGGTCAGCCCCATGCCGTAGATGCCAATGACGCGCTCGGCCTCGACATAGACCTGCGCCGCCGCCTCAATATCGGCGCGGGAGAGGCCGGACTCCGCCTCGATGCTCTGCCAAGTGGTGGAGCGGACCTTGGACTCGAATTCCTCGAGGCCGGTGGTGTGCTGGGCGATGAAGTCGACGTCCAGGACGCGGCGGTCGCGCTTGCGGGCCTCGTCGTCCGCGGCGAAGACGTGCTTGCACATTCCCAGCAGCACCGCGATGTCGCCGCCCGGGCGCACCTGGTAGTACTGCTCGCTGATCCGCGTCTCCTGGCCTGTCAGCATCTCCACGGGGCTCTGCGGGTTCGTGAAGGATTCCAGCCCCCGCTCCCGGACGGGGTTGAAGGTGATGATCTTCGCGCCGCGCCGCACGGCCTCCTGCAGCGGGTGGAGGAAGCGCGGGCTGTTGGTTCCGGTGTTCTGCCCGAAGAAGAACATCGCGTCGCACTTCGAAAGGTCGTCGAAGACCACCGTGCCGACGCTGGCGCCGATGATCTTCTTCAGCGCCACCGAGGTCGTCTCGTGGCACATGTTGGAGCTGTCGGGCAGGTTGTTGTGGCCGTAGAGGCGCGCGAAGAGGGCGTAGAGATAGGAGGTCTCGAGGCTGGCGCGGCCGGATGAGTAGAAGACCGTGGATTTCGGGGCGAGCGCCCGCAGCTCGCCGCCGATGGCCGCGAAGGCCTCATCCCAGGCGCAGGGGACGTAGCGGTCGGTCTCGCGGTCGTAGCGCATCGGGTGGGTGAGGCGGCCAGTCTGCTCCAGCTCGTAGTCCGACCACCCCCGCAGCTCCGTCACCGTGTGGCCGGCGAAGAACTCGGGCGTGCAGCGGCGCGTCGTCAGGTCCCAGAGGGTCGCCTTCGCGCCGTTTTCGCAGAACTCGAAGGCGTTGTGGTCGGCCGGCTTCGCCCAGGAGCAGGAGACGCACATGAAGCCGCCGGGCTTGTTCTGCCGCGCCAGCGTCTCCATCACGGCCGGCGTGTTCCACTCGTCCCCGAAGATGCGGGCGATGCCGCGGAGCGAGCCCCAGCCGCCGGCCGGGCTGTCGTAGTGAACCGTCTCGTCCCGATCGCTCATGCCGCTGCCCCACCCGATGCTGTTGGCGATCCCGGCCCGCCGCCATCGGCAGCCCGCGCCCGGCCGGCGATCCGCACGGGATCGGCTCCGGCCAGGGCGGCAACGCCTGGGCAGGGAGGGCGTTGCGCCCGCCGGCCCGCGGGCGGCGACGCGGCGTTCCGCATTACCTCTTCTTCACGCCCGCGGGCTCGATGGTGCAGCGGAGCGGCGGCAGTCCCTCGATCTCGCCGCGGTACTCGGCGCCCCCGGCCGGGATCGGCCGCATGCCCGTCAGGCTGCCGAAGGTGAGCACCTCGCCGGCGCCGATGCCCCGCCCCTCGCGCCCGAGCCGCGCGAGCCACGCCTCCACGAGCGGCCGGATGGGCGCCGCGACATGGGGGCCCTCGTGGCGCGCGAGGGGGGCGCCGTCCTGCGACAACCGGGTGACGGGCGGCGCGTCGAGCCGCGCGAGCGACCAGGCCGCCTCGCTCTCCCGCACGGCACCGCCGTTGTTCGCCAGGCCGTCGGCAACGCGGTCGAGCGGGCCGGTCACGGCGTCGGCGGTGAAGCGGGGCTGCACGAACTCAAAGAGGGTGGCGAGGGTCGCGAGCCCGGGGAGGTCCTCGGGCCGGAGCGACGCGACGCGGGACGCGGGCACCGCGTCGCGGAAGCGGATGGCGATCTCGAGCTCGATGAGGCTGCCGGGCGGCAGCGCCGCCCGGAGGCCGCCCCGGTCCTCCAGCACACGCGAGGCCGGGAAGGGCGCGCTGAACGGAGCCCCGCCGTGGCGCCCGAGCTTCCACCCGCCGATCCCTTCGCCGAGGGCGGCGAGCGTCGCGTGCTGCACCGCCTCCGCCGCGGCGAGGTCGCGCGGGCGCGACGCCTCGGCGAGGCCGGGCAGGGGCGCGCCGCGCCGGGCGGCGGCGAGCTGGCGGGCGGCGTCCTCGATGGGGTCCAAGCGGCGTTCCTCGCGACAGGGACGGCCAGGAGGCCCCCGTTGCCGCGCCGCCGCAAGCCCCGCCTACTCCGCCGGCACCGCAGCGCCCGCCCCCGCGCGCGGCCGGTCCCGCCGGCGCAGCCGGTCAAGGGCGATGTAGACGGCCGGCGTCGTGTAGAGCGTGAGGACCTGCGAGACGACCAGCCCGCCGATGATGGCGATGCCGAGCGGCGCGCGCAGCTCCGATCCCGTGCCGGTGCCGAGCGCGAGCGGCACCGCGCCGAAGAGGGCGGCCAGCGTCGTCATCAGGATCGGCCGGAAGCGCTCCCGGCAGGCGGCGAGGATGGTCTCCTCGCTGGTGCCCCCGTGCCGCCGCTCGTGCTCGAGCGCGAAGTCCACCATCATGATCGCGTTCTTCTTCACGATGCCGAGGAGGAGGATCACGCCGATGAGCGCGATGACCGTCATCGGCGTGCCCGTGACCAGCAGGGCCAGCAACGCGCCGAGCCCGGCCGTCGGCAGGGTGGAGATGATGGTCAGCGGGTGGACGTAGCTCTCGTAGAGGATGCCGAGCACGACGTAGATCGCGAGGAAGGCGCCCGCGATCAGCAGGGGCATGTCGCGCGAGAAGGACTGCGCCGCGGCGGCGTTGCCGCCGAACTGCGGCCGGATGGAGCTCGGCAGGCGCACCTGGCGCTGCACCTCCTCAATCTTCTGGCGGACCTCCTCGACGCTCAGCGCGGGGTCGGGGTTGAAGGAGATGGCGGCGGCAGGGAAGCCGCCCTGGTGCGTCACCGCGAGCGGCGCCGAGGAGGGAACCACCCGCGCGATCGCCGAGAGCGGCACCTGCGTGCTTCCCTGCCCCGGCAGGAAGATGCGCGAGAGGTCGGTCGGCCCCTGCTGCAGCGCCGGGTCGATCTCGAGGATCACGCGGTACTGGTTGCGCGCGCGGTAGATGGTCGAGACCTGGCGCTGGGAGAAGGCGTTGTTCAGCGTCGCGTTGATCTCGGTCTGCTGCACGCCGAGGCGCGCGGCGGCGGCGCGGTCGACCTCCACCCGGGTCACCAGCCCCGCGCGGTCCTGGTCGCTGCTGACGTCGTTGATGCCGGGTACGCCGCGCAGCGCCTGCACCATCGTCTGCGACCACTCGCGCAGCTCCTCGATGTCGTTGCCGAGCAGCACGTAGGAGAAGCTGCCCGCGTCCTGCCGCCCGCCGATCCGCACGTCCTCCTGCCCGCGCAGGAAGACGGCGGCGCCGGGGATGCGGCCCAGGGGCGCGCGAAGCCGGGCGATCACCGCGTCCGAGCCGACCCCGCGTTCGGCCAGCGGCTTCAGCGTGATGTAGATCTGCCCCCGGTTCGCCGCGCCCTGGCCGGAGTTGGACCCGACCGTCGCGCCCACGCTCTCGATCGCGGGATCGGCCGCGATGATCTCCACCACCCGGCGCTGCAGCCCCTCCATCGTGGCGAAGGAGGTATCGGGCGCGGCCTGGGTGCTGCCGGTCATCAGCCCCGTGTCCTGGTTCGGCAGGAAGCCCTTGGGCACGACGACGTAGAGCCAGACGGTGAGGCCCATCAGCGCGAAGGTGGCCAGCAGCATCGTGCGGCGGAAGCGGAGGAGCCAGCCCAGGCTGCGTATGTAGCCGTTCACCGTGGCCGAGAGCGCGCCCTCGAAGGCCCGCGCCAGGCGGCCCGGCGGCTTCTCGGCCGCGCCGCGCTCCATCCAGGCGGCCATCATCGGCGTCAGCGTGAGGGAGACGACGCCCGAGATGGCGACGGCCACCGCGAGCGTGACGGAGAACTCGCGGAAGATGCGGCCGATGATCCCGCCCATCGCCAGCAGCGGGATGAAGACCGCGATGAGGGAGACGGTGATGGAGAGGACGGTGAAGCCGATCTCCTTCGCCCCGGCCAAGGCCGCCTCGAGCGGCGCGAGCCCGCGCTCGCGGTGGCGCGCCATGTTCTCGATCATGACGATCGCGTCGTCCACGACGAAGCCGACGCAGATGGTGAGCGCCATGAGGGAGAGGTTGTTCAGCGAGTAGCCGATCCACCACATCACCGCGACCGTGCCGAGCAGCGAGAGCGGCACCGCGGCGCTCGCCGCCAGGACGGGTGCCCAACGCCGCAGGAAGACCGCGACGACGCCCACGACCAGCCCGATGGTGAGCACGAGCGTCAGCCGCACCTCCTCGACCGAGGCGCGGATGGTGACGGAGCGGTCGCTCACCACCTCGATCCGCGCGCCGGCGGGGACCCAGGACTGCACCTCCGGCAGCATGGCACGGATGCCGTCCACCACCTCGATGACGTTTGCGTCGGCCTGCTTCATCACCACCAGCAGGATGGCCGGGCGCCCGTTGAACCAGCCGGCTTGGCGGCGGCTGCGCACGCCGTCCTCCACCCGCGCGATCTCGCCCAGCCGCACGATCGCGCCGCCCTGCGCCTTCACCACGACGCCGCGGTAGGCCTCGGCGTTGGCGATGCGGTCGTTCGTCTGGATCGCGGCGGACTGGTCGGGGCCCTCGATGAAGCCGGTGGCCTGGGTGACGTTGGCGCCGGTGATGGCCGTGCGGACCTGGTCGAGGGAGATGCCGGCGGCCGAGGCGGCGGCCGGGTTCACGGCGACGCGCACCGCCGGCTGGTCGCCGCCGTTCACCGAGACCTGGGCGACCCCCGGCACCTGCGCGAGGCGCTGGGCGACGAGGGTGTCGGCGGCGTCGTAAACCGCCTGGGCGGTGATCGTCTCGGAGGACATGGCCAGGATCATCACCGGCGCGTCGGCGGGGTTGATCTTCCGGATGCCCGGCGGCGTCGGCAGCCCCGAGGGCAGGTCCTGCCGCGCGCTGTTCACGGCCGCCTGCACGTCCCGCGCCGCGCTCCGCTGCGTGCGGGAGAGGTCGAACTGGATGATGACGACCGCGCTGCCGAGGGAGGAGTAGGAGGTCATCTCCGTGACGCCGGGGATGGTCCCGATCCGCCGCTCGAGCGGCGCCGCCACCGTGCTCGCCATCGTCTCCGGGCTCGCGCCGGGCTGGCTCGCGGTCACGACGATGGTCGGGATGTCCACCCGCGGCATGGAGGCGATGGGCAGGCGGAAGAGCGCGACGAGCCCGACGAGCGCGATGCCGATCGCCAGCAGCGAGGTCGCGATCGGGCGCGCGATGAAGGGGCCGGAGATGCTCACCGGGCGCCCCTCACTCCGCCGGCACCGCCGACGGCCGGCGCTGCCCCCGCGTCCGCACCCATTCGAGGGCGAGGTAGACCGAGGGCGTGGTGAACAGCGTCACGAGCTGGCTCAGCAGCAGGCCGCCGACGATGGAGACGCCGAGCGGCAGCCGCAGCTCCGACCCCGCGCCGTGGCCGAGCACCAGCGGCAGCGCGCCCAGGAGCGCGGCGAGTGTCGTCATGGTGATGGGGCGGAAGCGCAGCACCGCCGCCTCCACGATCGCGTCCTCGGCCGCCATCCCGCGCTCGCGCTGCGCCTCGAGCGCGAAGTCGATCATCATGATCGCGTTCTTCTTCACGATGCCCATGAGGAGGAGGATGCCGATGATGCCGACGACCGAGAGGTCCAGCCCGAAGAGCTCCAGCGCCAGCAGCGCCCCGATCCCGGCGGAGGGGAGGGTCGAAAGGATGGTCAGGGGGTGGACGAGGCTCTCGTAGAGCACGCCGAGGGTGATGTAGATCACGACCACCGCGGCGAGGATCAGCCAGGGCTGGCTGCGGAGGGAGGAGCTGAACTCGGCCGCGTCCCCCGCGAACCGCCCGGTCACGGTGGACGGCACGCCCAGCGCGCGCATGGTCCCCTCCACCGCCGAGACCGCGCCGCCGAGCGAGACGCCCTCGGCGAGGTTGAAGGAGTAGGTCACGGCGGGGAACTGGTTCTCCCGCGTCACCTGCAGCGCCCCCGCGGCCCGGCCGAGCCGCGCGACCTCCGAGAGCGGCACCACGGTCGTGGTCCCGTCCGTGCTGCCGGCCACCCGCAGGAGGCCAAGCCGGGTGGGGTCCGCCAGGAAGTCGGCGGAAGCCTCGAGGATCACGCGGTACTGGTTGTTCTGCGCGTAGATGGTCGAGATCTGCCGCTGCCCGAAGGCGTCGTAGAGGGCGTCGTCGATCGCCTGCATCGTCACGCCGAGGCGCCCGGCGCGCGCGCGGTCCACGTCCACCGTGATCCGCAGCCCCTCCTGCTGCTGGTCGCTCGAGAGGTCGAGCAGCTCCAGCCGCTGGCGGAGGGCGGCGAGGATGCGAGGCGACCAGGCGGCCAGCGTCGCGGCGTCGGCGTCGACGATCGTGTACTGGTACTGCGTGGTGCTGGCCCGCGCGCCGATCTGGATGTCCTGCACGGCCGAGGGATAGCTGACGATCCCCGCGATGCCCGCGAGGCGCGGCGCCAGGCGCGCAATGATCTCCTGCGCCGTCTCGTCGCGCTCATCGCGCGGGCGCAGCACCGCCGTCACGCGGCCGCCGTTGAGGGTCGCGTTCACCGTTCCCGCGCCGACGACGGAGGTCACCGCCTCCACCGCCGGGTCGGCCCGGACGAGCTCCGCGACCTGGCGCTGGAGCTCGGCCATCCGGGCGAAGGACACGTCCCCCGGCGCCTCGGTGGCCACCTGGATCAGCCCCGTGTCCTGCGCGGGCAGGAAGCCCTTGGGGATCACGAGGTAGAGCCAGCCCGTCAGCGCCAGCGTGCCGAGCGCGACGAGGAGGGTGAGGGGGCGGAAGCGGAGCGTGACCAGGAGCGCGCGCCGGTAGGCGCCGAGCAGCCCGTCGAAGACACGGTCCGAGGCGCGCGCGATCCGCCCCTTGTGGAGGGAGGCCGGCCGCAGCAGCAGCGCGCACATCATCGGCGTGAGGGTGAGGGAGATGACCATGGAGACGAGCACCGCCGCCGTCAGCGTCTCCGCGAATTCCCGGAACAGGCGCCCGACCACCCCCTCCATGAAGAGCAGCGGGATGAAGACCGCGATGAGGGAGACGGTGAGCGAGACGATGGTGAAGGCGATGCCCTTCGCGCCGGCATAGGCGGCGGGGAGGGGGGCCATGCCCTCCTCGATGTGGCGGACGATGTTCTCGATCATGACGATGGCGTCGTCCACGACGAAGCCCGTGGCGATGACCAGCGCCATGAGGGAGAGGTTGTCGAGCGAGAAGCCGAGCCAGGACATGACCGCGAAAGTGCCGATCAGGGACAGCGGCAGCGACACCGCCGGCACGATCGTCGCGCGCCCGGAATGCAGGAAGAGCCAGATCACGGCGACGACGAGGACGGTGGAGAGCACCAGCGTCAGCTCCACCTCGCGCACCGAGGCGCGGATCGTCTCCGTCCGGTCCGAGACCACCGACATGCTGATCCCGGCCGGCAGCCCGCGCTCGAGCTCGGGGAGCTGGGTGCGGATGCGGCTCACGGTGTCGACGATGTTGGCGCCGGGCTGGCGCTGCACGTCGAGGATGACCGCGGGGCGCCCGTTGAACCAGGCGGCGTTGCGGTCGTTCTCCAGCCCCTCCACCGCCTGGCCGAGGTCGCGCAGGCGGATCGGCGCCTCGTTGCGGTAGGCCACGATCACCTCGGCGAATTCGGCCGGGGAGGTGATCTGGTCGTTCGACATGATCGTCGAGGCCTGCCGCGCGCCGTCGAGCGAGCCCTTGGGCGTGTTCGCGTTGGCGCCGGTCACCGCGCTCCGCACGTCGGCCATGGACAGGCCGTAGCCCGCCAGCCGCGCGGGATCGATCCGCAGCCGCACGGCGGGGCGCATGTTCCCCTGCACCGTCACCCGCCCGACGCCGGCCGACTGCGCGAGCTTCTGCGCGAGCAGCGTGTCCGCCGTGTCCGACAGCCGCGCGATGGGCAGGGTGTCGGAGGTGAGCGCGAGGGTGATGATCGGCGGGTCCGCCGGGTTCACCTTCGCGTAGAGGGGCGGGTAGGGAAGGGTGCTCGGCAGCGTCCCGCGGGCGGCGTCGAGCGCGGCCTGTACGTCCTGCGCGGCCTCGTCGAGGTCCTTGTCGAGCGCGAACTGGAGCGCGATCCGGCTCGTGCCCGGGCCGGAGGTGGAGGTCATCACGGCGACCCCCGCGATCTGCCCGAGCTGCCGCTCGAGAGGCGCGGTGACGAGGAGCGCGATGGTGTCGGGGGAGGCGCCGGGAAGCTGGGTCGAGACCTCGATCGTCGGGAAGTCCACCTCGGGCAGCGAGGAGACCGGCAGGCGCCAGTAGCCCCAGAGCCCGAGCAGCAGCACGGCCACCGACAGCAGGGTCGTCGCCACCGGCCGCGCGATGAAGGGGCCCGAGATGTTCAATTGGGCGTGCCCGAGCCCGGCGCCTGGGCGTCGGCCGTCCGCCGCGGCCGCCCGCCGGGGGGGCGGCCGGGCGGCGCGTCATCGGCCAGCGCCACCGTCGTGCCCGCGCTCAGCCGCAGCCCGCCCGAGGTCACCACGCGCTCCCCCGGCCGCAGCCCGGACTGCACGACGGCGTCCGACTGCGTCATCTGCCCGATGGTCACCGGGCGCTGCTCGACCGTCCGGTCCTCCTTCACGACGAAGGCGTAGGTCCCGTCCGGCCCGCGCTGAACGGAGACGAGCGGCACCACCGTCGCCTGCGGCACGACCTCGATTCGCAGGCGGAGATTCACGAAGGCGCCGGGCCAGAGCGCGCGCTCCTCGTTCGGGAAGACCGCCTTCGCCTTGATGGTGCCGGTCGTCGCGTCCACCGCGTTGTCGACGGTCAGCACCGTGCCGCGCGCGACTGGCGCGCTGCCGGCGGAGGAGCTGGGGCCGGGCAGCGTCTCCACCGGCACCGGGCCGGCGGCGAGCGCCCGCAGCAACCGCGGCAGCTCCTGCTGGGGCAGGGTGAAGCTGACGCCGATCGGCGCCATCTGCGTGACCGTGACGATGCCGTTCGTGTCGGAGCCGCGCACGATGTTGCCGGGGTCCACCTGGCGGATGCCGACGCGCCCGGCCAGCGGCGCGCGGATGGTCGCGAAGCCGAGCTGCGTGCGCGCCTGGTCGATCGCCGCGTCGTCCTGCCGCACCTGGGCCTCGAGCATCGCCACCTGGGCGCGCTGCGTGTCGAGCTGCTGGCGGGTGACGCCCGCGCCCTGGGCGAGCCCCTGGTAGCGCTGCAGGTCCACCCGCGCGTTGGCGAGCTGCGCCTGGTCGTAGGCGCGCTTGCCCTCGGCCTGCTGCAGCGCCGCCTGGGCCGCGCGGTCGTCGATGCGGGCCAGCACCTCGCCCTTGGCGACCTCCTGGCCCTCGCGGAAGTTCACCTCCATCAGCTGGCCGTCGAGCTGGGTGCGCACGACCACGCTCTCGAGCGGCAGGACGGTGCCGAGCGCGTCCACGGTCAGCGCGACGTCCCGCTGCGCGGCCTCGGCGACCGTCACCGGCACGGGGATGCCGCCGCCGGGCCTCCCGCCGCGCCCGCTCCCGGCACCACCGCCCGCTCCCCGCTGGCGCGCCGCCCCCGGTCCCTGGCCGGCGGACTGCCCCTGGGGCCCCTGCGCCTGCATCTGGTCGCGGGCGGCCGAGGGGTCGCGCGCGTCGCGGTTCTCCCACCACCACCAGCCCGCCCCGCCGGCGCCCGCGAGCACCACCAGGGCCAGGAGCCAACCGAATCGCCGCCTCATCGGCCGCCCCCCGAAATTCCCGCCGACGATACCCTCAGCCCGCCCGCCCCAGGCCCCCAGCCGCCGCCGAGGGCGCGGAACAGCCCCACCGCCGCCTGGAAGCGCAGCAGCCGCCCGCGGGAGAGGTTCCGCCGCGCCGTGAACAGCGTGAGCTGCGTGTTCAGCAAGGTGATGAGGTTGATGATCCCGCCCCGCAACTGCTCCTCCGCGATCGAGTAGGCGCGCGCCGCCCGGCGCTCCGCCTCGGCGAGGAGGCGCTCCTGCTCCGTCGTCTCCCGCAGCGCCGCCAGCGCCCCCTCCGCGTCCGAGAGGGCCGAGAGGATCGCCTGGCGGTAGGCCGCCAGGAGCTCCTCGGCCTGGGCCTGAGAGAAGGCGATCCGCCCGCGGATGGCGCCCGCGTCGAACACGCTCTGCGTGAGGCTGGCGGCGATGCTGTAGAACTGCGCCTCCGGCCGGAGCAGCGTCCCGGCCAGCGCCGAGGCGAAGCCGCCCTGGGCCGAGAGGGTGATATTGGGAAGCAACGCCGCCCGCGCCACCGCGACATCCGCGTTGGCCGCCGCGAGCGCCGCCTCGGAGGCGAGGACGTCGGGGCGCCGGGCGAGGAGGGCGGTCGGCAGGCCGGGGGCAGGGGAGGGGACGTCGAGGCCCTCGAAGCCCTCGCCGATCACGTCCAGCTCCACCGGCGCCGCCCCGATCAGTACGGCCAGCGAGGCCGCGTTCTGCGCCACCGCCTGGCGCAGCGGCGGCACCGCCGCCTCCTGCTGGGCCACGACGGTCTCCTGCTGCGCGAGGTCGAGCCCCGTCGCGGTGCCGGCCGCCACCTGCTGGCGGATCACGGCAAGGACCCGACGGGCCGCCCGCAGGTTCTCCTCCTGGATGCGGAGCGCGTTCCGGGCCTCCAGGATCGTGAAGTAGGTGTTCGCGACCGAGGCCTCGGTCGTGATGAGCGTGGTGCCGAGGTCGAAGCGCTGCGCCTGGGCCGAGAGGCGCGCGGCCTCGAGGTTGTTCCGGTTCCGCCCCCAGAGGTCGATCTCGTAGCTCGCGGCGAGGTCCACGGAGTAGCGGCGCACGGCCGTGCCGCCCCGCCCCGTCCGGCTGCGCTGGGTGTCGCCCCCGGCCGTCACCTGCGGCAGGAGGGCCGAGCCCGCGATCTGCGCCGAGGCGTCCGCCTGCCGCACCCGGGCCTGGGCCTGGGCGAGGTCGAGGTTCTGGGCGGCCATGCGCGCCATCAGCCGGTCGAGCTCGGCCGAGCCGAAGCCGCGCCACCAGTCCGGGTCGGGCCAGGCGGCGGGCGCGTCGCGCCCGGCCTCGCGGAAGCGGTCGGGGCCGATCGCGAGGCCGGGGATGCCGTCCGGCAGGAGGGCGCAGCCCGCCGGGAGCGCGCCGAGGGCCGCCCCGAGCATGAGCCGGGTGGTGCCCCGTCGCGTGGCGCGGGGAGGGCAGGTCCGTGAAATCGCGTCTTGCACCCTCTTATAGTAGGACGGATCCCGCCATGACCCCATGCCTCGTTACCCTTCGCCACCGATGCCGCGGAACGGGGCGGCCCCGTCCCGCGCTCCTCCCTATCTGGGCATGATCGGCCGTTCCGCCCTCTTCATCGGCGCGGCCCTCCTCCTCGCGGCCTGCGGGGGCGGGCCGCCCGGGGAGGGGGAGGTGATCACCGCGGCGGTGGCGGAGCCGGGCGGCGCCCTCCGTCCCATCCAGGCCCGCCTCTGCCTTCCCCCGCCCCGCGCGGGCGGCGGACCCGCCCGCCTGGTCGTGGTCAACCACGGCTCCCCCGGGGCGGACCGGGCCGCGCGGGCGCGCTACGCCCTTCTTCCTTGCGGCTCGGCGATCGCGCGGCACTTCCTCGCGCGCGGCCAGGCGGTGCTCGCGCCGCTGCGGCGCGGCTACGGCGCGGACGAGGGGCCCTGGATGGAGGGCTTCGGCGCCTGCGAGAGCCCCGACTACGCCGGCGCCGCGCGGGAGACCGGCCGCGACATCCGCGGCGCCGTCGCGGCCGCCCGGGCCCGGCCGGAGGTCGCGCCGGAGGGCATCGCCGTGATCGGCCAGTCCGCCGGCGGATGGGGCACGCTGGCGCTCGCCGCCGACCCGCCGCCCGGCGTCTCGGCGGTGGTCGCCGTCGCCCCTGGCCGCGGTGGGCGGCGCGGCGACCGCCCCAACGATAACTGCCGGCCGGACCGGCTGGCCGAGGACACCGGGCGCCTCGCCGCGGCGGGCGGACCCGGCGCCCTGCCGGTGCTCTGGCTCCACACGCCGAACGACAGCTTCTTCGGCACCGAACTCGTCGCCGCCATGGCCGCCGCCCACGCCCGCGCCGGCGGCCGCGCCACGCTCCTCGCGCTTCCGGCCTACGGCCGGGACGGGCACGACCTCTTCTACGGGCGGGGCGGCGAGGCCTCCTGGGGGCCGCCGGTCGATGCCTGGCTCGACGCCCATCCCTGACGGGCGCGCGCGTCCCTGTTGCATCCGGCGCCCGGCGAGGGCACCTCTCCCGCCATGACCGAGAGCAGCCGCCCTGAGGGCACGCCGGAAGGCATCAAGGAGAAGCTCGTCCGCACCAAGCAGCGCTGGGCGGAGGAGGGGCGGCTGCTGACGGGCACCGCGGGCGACCCGGAGCGGGACCGCCTGCCGCCGGGGCAGCGCCTCGTCACGGACTGGCCGGTGCTGGACCTCGGCATCCAGCCCGCCGTCGCCGAGGCCGCCGCCCGGCTCGACATCGACGGCCTCGTGGCGAACCCGCTCTCCCTCTCCTGGGCGGAGCTGATGGCGCTGCCGCAGGAGGAGCGCCGCAACGACATCCACTGCGTCACCCAGTGGTCGCGCTACGACAACGACTGGCGGGGCATCGCCGTCATCGACCTCCTCGCCCGGGCCGAGCCCCGCCCGGAGGCGCGCTTCGTGACGATGGAGTCGCATGACGGCTACACGACGAACCTGCCGCTCGACGACATCGCCCGGCCCGAGAACCTCCTCGCGACCCACTGGGAGGGCCGGCCGCTGACCCGCCAGCACGGCGGCCCGCTGCGCTTGGTCGTGCCGCACCTCTACCTCTGGAAGAGCCCGAAGTGGATCCGCCGGATCACCCTCATCGCCGAGGACCGGCCCGGCTTCTGGGAGGTCCGCGGCTACCACGAGCGCGGCGACCCCTGGAAGGAGGAGCGCTATTCCTGAGGGCGGGGGCGACATCCTCGTCGCCATCGGCGCCAACCTGCCGGGGACCGACGGCGCGGCGCCGCTGGCCACCTGCCGGCGGGCGGCGGGGACGCTGGACGGCCTCCTCGGCCTCTCGCTGGTCGCCGTCTCCCGCTGGTGGGAAACGGCGCCCGAGCCGCCGGATCCCGCCAGCCCCTGGTACGTGAACGGCGTCGCCCGGCTGCGGGGGGAGGCGGACCCGGCCGCGCTGCTGGCCGCCCTGCAGGCGATCGAGGCCGCCGCCGGGCGGGTGCGCCCCTACCCGAACGCGCCCCGTACGCTCGACCTCGACATCGTGGCCATAGGCCGCCTCCTCCGCACGGCGCCGGACCCCGTCCTTCCCCACCCCCGCGCCCATCTCCGCCGCTTCGTGCTGGAGCCCCTGCGGGAGGTCTTCCCGGGCTGGACGGACCCGGCGAGCGGACGTAGCGTCACCGAAATGCTCCTTGCCCTCCCGGACGCACCCATGCGCCCGGCGGGATAGGCTCGTGCCGGCGCGGCCTTGCCTTTGGTGCGCCGCGTCTCTATTTCACCCTTTCGCCCCGTACACAGCCCCGTGCACAGCTAAAGGGAGTCCGCCATGGCCCGCGTCACGGTCGAGGACTGCATCCTCCAGGTTCCCAACCGCTTCGACCTCGTCCTCCTCGCCGCCCAGCGCGCCCGCGCCATCTCGCGCGGTGACGAGCTGACGATCGACCGCGACAACGACAAGAACCCCGTCATCGCGCTCCGCGAGATCGCCGAGCAGACGGTCGAGCTCGACGGCCTCGAGCAGGACATCATCAAGTCGCTCCTCCGCGCCCCGGAGCCGGAGCCCGTCGAGGAGGAGGTGATCGACCTCATCGCCACCGACGAGAACATCTTCGGCGTCATGGACGTGACCGAGGAGAGCGCGAACGAGGCGGGCATGCAGGTCGAGGACATGTCCGGCGACGACCTCGAGGCCGCCATCGCGGCCGAGCTCGGCGGCCGCCGCTGACCGCGCACCGCCGCAGCACCCCATGACCGACGGCGCCGGGAGCTCCTTCCTTCCCGGTGCCGCCACGGGCCCCCTCCGGGCGCCCGAGGGCGTGGCCAGCCGCGCGCCCGAGGGGCTGGAGGCCGACCCCGGCCGCGCCCTCGCCGCTCTCGTCACGGGCTACGACCCCCGGGCCGACGGGGCGCTGATCGAGAAGGCCTACCGCGTCGCCGAGGCCGCCCACCGCGAGCAGAAGCGCGACAACGGCGACCCCTATATCGGCCACCCCGTCGCCGTCGCGAACATCCTCGCGGGCTACCGGCTGGACGCCGCCAGCATCGTCACCGCCCTCCTCCACGACACCGTGGAGGACACCGGCATCACCCTCGCCAGCCTGACCCGGGACTTCGGGCCCGAGGTGGCGCGGCTGGTCGACGGCGTGACGAAGCTGACGCGCCTCGAGCTCCAGTCCGAGCGCACGAAGCAGGCCGAGAACTTCCGCAAGCTGGTGCTGGCCATGAGCGAGGACATCCGGGTCCTGCTGGTCAAGCTCGCCGACCGCACGCACAACATGCGGACGCTGCACTTCGTCCCTCAGCAGCACCGGCGCGAGCGCACGGCGCGGGAGACGATGGAGATCTACGCGCCGCTGGCCGAGCGCATCGGCATGCAGGCCGTCAAGGACGAGCTGGAGGACCGCGCCTTCCGGGAGCTCCAGCCCGACGCCTCCCAGACCATCACCGCCCGCCTCGCCTTCCTGCGCGGGCAGGGCGCGGACCTCATCGCCGAGATCGCCGAGGACCTCCGCCGGCGCCTGCGGGACGGCGACGTGCCGGTGATCGACATCCAGGGCCGCGAGAAGTCCGCCTACGGCATCTGGCTCAAGATGCACTCCAAGAAGGTCGAGTTCGAGCAGCTCTCGGACATCATGGCCTTCCGGGTCATCACCGACGACAAGGCGAACTGCTACGCGGCGCTGGGGGCGGTGCACTCGGCCTACCGCGTCGTGCCCGGCCGCTTCAAGGACTACATCTCCACCCCCAAGCCCAACGGCTACCAGTCCCTGCACACCGGGGTGACGGTGCCCGAGCGGCGGAACGCCAAGATCGAGGTGCAGATCCGCACGCCGGAGATGCACGAGGTCGCGGAGTTCGGCGTCGCCGCCCACTGGATCTACAAGCAGGGCCCGGACGGCGTGGTGAACGCGGCGCGGGACCGCAAGCGCTTCCCCTGGGTGAAGGACCTGCTGGAGATCCTGGAGAACGCCGGCGAGGCGCAGGACTTCCTCGAGAACACGAAGCTGGCCCTCCACCAGGACCAGGTGTTCTGCTTCACGCCCAAGGGCGACCTCATCGCCATGCCCCGCGGGGCGACGCCCGTGGACTTCGCCTACCACGTCCATTCCCAGATCGGGGACAGCTGCGTCGGCGCGAAGATCAACGGCCGCATCGTGCCGCTGCGCCACCAGCTCGAGAACGGCGATCAGGTCGAGATCATCACCGCCCGCGGCGGCACGCCCAACCCGGCCTGGGAGCGCTTCGTCGTCACCGGCAAGGCGCGCGCCCGCATCCGGCGGACGGTGCTGGCCCGCCAGCGCGAGGAGAGCCGCGAGAACGGCCGCCAGGCCATCGCCCGCGCCTTCCGCCAGGAGGGGCTCGACTTCTCCGAGCGCATCGCCGAGCCCGCGGTGAAGGCCCTCAAGCAGCCGGGCTTCGAGGAGCTCTGCATCGCCGTCGGGAACGGCAACATCACGGCGCGCGACGTCCTCCACGCCGCCGTGCCCGAGCTCCGCGGCCCGCCGCGCCCGGCGGTCTCCGGCCTCGAGGCGCTCGCCCTCACCCGCGCCCGCGGCAAGCCGGGATCGACCGTCGCGCGCGGCCCGCGGGAGAGGGAGGTCGCCCACGGCATCACCGGCCTCGTCTCCGGCATGGCCGTCAGCTTCGCCGGCTGCTGCCACCCCGTGCCCGGCGACCGGATCGTCGGCATCGTCTCCACCGGCCGGGGGGTCACCATCCACAAGCAGGAATGCCACACGCTGGAGGCCTTCGCGGCGACGCCCGAGCGCTTCATCGACGTCGACTGGGACACCCAGCCGGGCGCGGCCGGGGAGCACGTCGCCCGCCTCTCGGTCGTCACCTCCAACGAGGGGCCGGCCATCGCGGGCATGACCACCGCCATCGCCAAGCAGGACGCCCGCATCCAGTCGCTGCGCTTCCTCCACCGCGCCGCCGACTTCGCCGAGCTGAACGTGGACCTCGAGGTGAAGGACCTCCGCCACCTGTCGAGCGTCATCGCGGCGCTCCGCTCCCTCCCTGGTATCGAGCAGGTGGAGCGGGCCAAGTCGTGATTCCCCGCGCCAGATGAGCCTCCCATGATGACCCTTTCATGATCCTGGGCCTCGGCAACGACATGGTGGACATCCGCCGGATCGAGCGGACCATCGCCCGCCACGGCGACCGTTTCCTCGAGCGGATCTTCACCGAGGCCGAGCGCGCCAAGGCCGAGCGGCGCGGCGAGCGGACGCGCGTCGCCACCTACGCCAAGCGCTTCGCCGCGAAGGAGGCCGCCTCCAAGGCGCTCGGCACCGGCTTCCGCGCCGGGGTCTTCTGGCGGGACCTCGGGGTGGTGAACCTTCCCTCGGGGCAGCCCACGCTCCGCATGACCGGGGGGGCGCTGGCGCGGCTGGAACGCCTGACGCCCGCCGGGCACAGCGCGGTGGTCTCCCTCACCATGACCGACGAGTACCCCTACGCGGAGGCGGTGGTGATCATCTCCGCCGTCCCCCTCGCCAGCCCCCTTCCTTGACAGGCGCGCCCATCTGGCGCACCCAACGGCCCTGCGGCGGCCCGACCCGAGCCCCACTCATGGGTTTTTGGGGGCGTTCGGCCGGCCGGTTGGGGCCGCGAGCATCACCACATGAGCAACAAGTCCTCCGGCGGCTGGCTGGAGAGCCTGAAGACGATCCTCTACGCGGGCCTCATCGCCGTCGGCATCCGCACCATCGCCTTCGAGCCCTTCAACATCCCCTCGGGCAGCATGATCCCGACCCTCCTGGTCGGCGACTACCTGTTCGTCTCGAAGTACTCCTACGGCTATTCCCGGGCCTCGCTGCCCTTCAGCCCGAACCTCTTCCGCGGCCGCATCCTCGGCAGCCTGCCGGCGCGCGGCGACGTCGCCGTGTTCAAGCTCCCGCGCGACGGCGTGACCGACTACATCAAGCGCATCGTCGGCCTGCCCGGCGACCGCATCCAGGTGCGGGGCGGCATCCTCCGCGTGAACGGCACCCCCGTGAACCGGGTGCGCGTCGGCCCCTACACGGTGGAGGGCGACGGCCCGCGCCTGACGGTCGGCCTCTTCCGCGAGACCCTGCCGCCGAGCCCGGGCGGCCCCGCGCGCACGCACGACATCCTGGAGGCCTCGGATGACGGCCCCTACGACAACACGCAGGAATTCGTCGTTCCCGCGGACCACGTCTTCGCCATGGGCGACAACCGCGACAACTCCCTCGACAGCCGCGCGACCAACTATGTCGGCTTCGTGCCGGTCGAGAACCTGGTGGGGCGCGCCGAGTTCATCTTCTTCTCCTGGGACGGCTCGGCGAACTGGTGGCAGGTCTGGGCCTGGCCCATGGCCGTCCGCTGGAACCGCCTCTTCTCGGGCATCCGCTGATGAAGACGCCGCCGTGAAAGCGCCTGTCGCCGCCCTGTCCCTGCGGCTGGGTCACGACTTCAACGACCCCGCCCTGCTCGAGCAGGCGCTCACCCACCGCTCCGCGGCCGACCCCAAGCGCAAGGGGCTCGATTCGAACGAGCGGCTGGAGTTCCTGGGGGACCGCGTGCTGGCCCTGCTGATGGCCGAGTGGCTGTCCGACCGCTTCCCGCAGGAGCGCGAGGGCGAGCTCGGCAAGCGTCTGGCCGTGCTCGTCGCCGCGGACACGCTGGCCAAGGTGGGCGACGTGATCGGCCTCTCCGCCGCGCTCCGCATCCCCCCCGCCGAGGGCCGCACGGGGCTGCGCCAGCGCGCCAACGTCCTCGCCGACGCGACCGAGGCGCTGATCGGCGCCCTCTACCTCGACGGCGGCCTCGACAAGGCCCGCGCCTTCATCCACCGCGAGTGGACGGCCTTCATGGAGGCCGACGCGACGCCGCCGATGTCCGCGAAGAGCCGCCTGCAGGAGTGGTCCCTCGGCCGCGGCATGGGGCTGCCCGAATACACCACGGTGAGCGCCGAGGGCCCGTCCCACGCGCCCCTCTTCACCGTCAGCGTCCGCGCCTGCGGCAAGAGCGCCGAGGCCTCCGGCGACAGCAAGCGCGGCGCCGAGCAACTGGCCGCCGAGGCGCTGCTGAAGGAACTGGCCCGTGGCTGACGAGAACGGCGGCGACGAGAACGGCACCGGCGCTACGGATGCCAGCGCGAAGGATGCCGGCGCGAACGCCGCCCCGCCCGCGGGGCCGACCCGCGCGGGGCTGGCCGCCGTGCTCGGCGCCCCCAACGCCGGCAAGTCGACGCTGGTGAACCGGCTCGCGGGCGCGAAGGTCTCGATCGTCTCGAACAAGCCGCAGACGACGCGCTTCCGCATCCGCGCCATCCTCAACGAGGGCCCGACGCAGGTCGTGCTGACGGACACGCCGGGTATCTTCGCCCCCCGCCGCCGTCTGGACCGCGCGATGGTCGCGGCCGCCTGGGGCGGCGCGCAGGACGCCGACGTCGCGATGCTGGTGGTCGACGCCCGCGCGGGGCTGACCGACCCTCTCCGCGCCATCATCCGCAAGCTCGCCCAGGGCACGCCGCCGCTCTGGCTCGTGCTGAACAAGACGGACCTCTTCGACACCAAGCGCCTGCTGCCGCTCACCGCCGAGCTGACCGCGCTGCTCTCCTTCGCCGAGACCTTCATGATCTCCGCCGAGACCGGCGACGGCGTGGACCGCCTCCGCGCCCGCCTCTGCGAGGCCATGCCGCTCGGCCCCTGGCTCTTCCCCGAGGACGAGCTGTCGGACGTGACCGACCGGATGCTGGCCGCCGAGATCGTGCGCGAGCAGATCCTCCGCCAGACGCACGAGGAGGTCCCCCACCACGCGACGGTGGAGACGGAGTCCTGGCAGGAACGCAAGGACGGCTCCGTCCGCATCGACTGCACGATCTACGTCGGCCGCGCCTCGCAGAAGGCCATCCTCATCGGCGACCGCGGCTCCCGCATCCGCGAGATCGGCCAGCGGGCGCGGGCCGAGCTGACGAAGCTGCTGGAGCGGCCCGTGCACCTCTTCCTCAACGTGAAGGACCGGCCGGGCTGGGACGAGGAGCGCGGGCGGCTCCGCGCGCTCGGCCTCGAGGACCTGGACTAGCGACCCGCGCCCGGCCGGCACGGTGGCCGTGCCGGACGCCTTCCGCCCGAAGCCGGCCGGCCGCCGCGTCCTCAGGCGAAGTGGGAGGCCATCTCCGCGTCGGCGATGTTGGTGAGGTCTTTGGGCATCGTCTTCTCGACGGCGTCCGCGGCCTGCTTGTTCAGCCCCTCCCGGATCTCGTGCAGGATGGCGGGGGCTGCCGCGATGACGAGCGAGGCCGTCTGGCCGGAGCGCACGCCCTCGTTCAGGTAGTCCGCGACCGCGCGCCCGAAGCGGCCCTCCGCCTGGTCCTTCGGGTCGGCCTTGGGGGCCTTGAGCTGGCTGACGCCGCTGTCGGCGTCCTCCACCGCGTTGCCCCGGCCCGAGGCGTCGAAGCGGTGCTGCGTCCGCAGGCCGCCGTCGCCGCCCACCAGCACCCGCGCCTTGCCGCCATCGGCCACCACGTACCAGGTCGCGCCCTGCTTGCTCATCGCCGTCGTTCCTTCGTTGCGGCCACCGGCCTGGAGGAGGGACAACGGGCCAAGGGCCCGGTCAGCGGCACCGCGCGGCCCCGATGGCCGGCCGGTGGCGCCGGCGGCGTCGAGCCCCCATCTTTCCCCCATGGAATGGACCGCCCCGGGCATCGTGCTGGAGGCCCGCCCGCTCGGCGAGGGTGGCGCCGTGATCACCCTCCTCACCGAGGAGCACGGGCGCCACGGCGGCCTCGCCAAGGGCGGGGCGTCGCGCGCCCAGGCCGCGACCTGGCTGCCCGGCAACCTCGTCGAGGCCCACTGGGTCGCCCGCCTGGCCGACCAGCTCGGCTCCCTCAGCGGCGAGCTGGTCCACCCCACGGCGGCGCTGGCGCTGGACGACCCGCTGGCCCTCGCGCTGCTCTCCTCCGCCTGCACGGTCGCGGCCGAGGCCCTGCCGGAGCGCGAGCCACACCCGGCCGTCTTCCGCGCCCTGCTCCCGATCCTCGCCCACCTGCAGCGCGGGGCGGAGGAGGTGATCCCCGACTACCTCCACTGGGAGGTGCTGCTGCTCTCGGAGCTCGGCTATGGCCTGGACCTCGCCCGTTGCGCCGTCACCGGCGACACCGCGGGCCTCACCCATGTCTCGCCGAAGTCGGGGCGGGCGGCGCGGGCGGACGTCGCCGCGCCCTACGCCGACCGGATGCTTCCCCTGCCGCCGTTCCTGCGCGACGCCTCGCTCGCGAGCGGCCCGGAGGACTGGGCGGCCGCGCTGCGCGTCACCGGCCACTTCCTCGCCCGCGACGCCTTCGGCACCCGCCACCGCCCCGTCCCCGCGGCGCGCGAGGCGCTGGCGGACCGGATCGCCGTCCGGGCTGGGGCGCTTCCGGCCGGCGAGGCGCCGGCCTGATCAGGGTGCCGGCCGCACCAGCACGAGGCTGACCTCCCCCGGGCGGTCCTCCAGCAGGCGCAGGCGGAGGAAGGCGGGGCGCGGCTCCGCGGGGATGTCGAGGCGGGAGGAGAGCCCCTCCGCGTCGTCGTTCTCGCCGAGCACCGACCCGTCCGCGTCCAGCAGCTCCAGCACCGTGTCGGCCCCGTCCGCGAGGCCGAAGGTGATTGCCACCGCCGGGCGCCCGTCGAAGGGCAGGGCGAAGACGGCGGCCTCGCCGGCCTCCACCGTCGCCCGCACGGCCTCGCCGATCACCAGGGCGGGCCGCCGCGCGGCCTCCGCCAGGTCGCCGGCCGCCCCCACGCCGCCCCCGGCCGCGGCCTGCACGGCCAGGTCGAAGCCGCCGCGCGCGTTGTTCAGCAGGCTCGCCCGCACGAAGGCCGCGCCCGCGCCGGCGCCGCGGGTCGTCACGCGCGAGGCGAGGCCGCCGCCCCCGTCGTCGTCCTCCGCCAGGACCCGCCCCTCGGCGTCGAGCAGCGCGAGCACGGTGTCGGCGTCGCCGCCCAGGTTGCGCGTCGAGACCGTGACGGGCTGCCCCTCCGGCAGGGCGAAGAAGGCCTCCCCGCCGCGCCCGAGCTCGACCCGCACGACCTGCCCGGGGCTGAGCGGGCCGCGCGCGCGGGCCTCCTCCAGGCTGGTGGGGTAGTCCGGCGCCGGCGCGGGCGCCTCGCGCTCCAGCACGAGCTCGAAGCGGCCGGTGCCGCTGACGAGCGAGGCGCGCAGCAGCACCGGCCCGTTCGCGGCGCGGTTCAGCGGCAGCAGCGAGGCCAGCCCCTCGCCGCCGTCGTCGTCCTCGGCGATCACGGTCCCCGCCGCGTCCACCAGCGCGAGCGCCGTGTCCGTGCCGCGCGCGAGGTCGCGCGTGCGGGCGACGAGGTTAGCGCGGTCGGCCGGCAGGGCGAAGAAGGCCTCCTGGTTCCGCCGCAGGCGGAGGCGGATGGGCTGCCCCACCTCGGCCGGCGGCCGCGCGGCGGCCTCGGCGGGGCTCGTCGCGAAGCTCGCGGAGGGCTGGGGCGCGATCCGCGTGAGCACCACCTCGAAGCGGCCGCCGGCGTTCTCCAGCGTGCCGGCGCGGACGACCTGCGCCCCGTCGCCGGGCTGCACCTCGAGCCGGGAGGAAAGGCTCTCCTCCCCGCCGTCGTCGTCCTCGGCCACCAGGCCGCCGGCGTCGTCGAGCACGGCGACGATCGTGTCGGTGTTCCGCGAGAGCCCGCGGGTGGTCACGGCCCAGGCCTCCCCGGCCTCGGGCGCCACCCGGAAGAAGGCCTGCTGCCCGCGCGAGAGATTCACGCGCACGGGCCGGTCGGGCTGGAGCGGCGGGGTGCGCGCCGCCTCGGCCGCGCTCAGCGCGTAACCGGGACGGGGCGGCGCCGGCGGCCGCGCGGGCGCCGCGGGCGGCGGGGCGGGGGAAGGCGGGGCCGGGCTCTTCAGCGCCCCGCCCTGCACGGGGCGGGCGAGATCCCCGGCCAGGGCCGCGCCGGTGGCCGGCGCGAGGGCCGCGAGGGCGAGGGCGAGGACCCCCGCCCGGCCCCGCGCCGACCGGCTCCGCGGCGATCCGCCCCGCACACCCCCATCCCGCTGCCGCATCGACGATCCCCCTCTTCCCGCCGGCCGTTGCTAGACGGCACCGGTCGGCCCGGCAATCCACAGCTTCGTGCCCGGAAGGCGCCGGATCGCGCGGGATGCCCTGGCGCCGCGCGGCGCCGGCTGCTAGAAAAGGTGCATAGAACGAAGAGAGAACAGGGGCCCGCCATGCCCGACGACGTGAAGTCCATCCCCGACGGCGGCCGGATCAACGAGACCCCGCTCGCCGGCGCCCTATCGGAGCGCTACCTTGCCTACGCCATGTCCACGATCATGTCCCGGTCGCTCCCGGACGTGCGGGACGGGCTGAAGCCGGTCCATCGCCGGCTGCTCTGGGCCATGCAGCAGCTGAAGCTGGACCCGGCGGGCGGGTTCAAGAAGTGCGCCCGCGTGGTGGGCGACGTCATCGGCAAGTACCACCCGCACGGCGACGCCTCCGTCTACGAGGCGCTGGTGCGGCTCGCCCAGGAATTCGCGGCCCGCTACCCGCTGGTGGAGGGGCAGGGGAACTTCGGCAACATCGACGGCGATAACGCCGCCGCCATGCGCTACACCGAGGCGAAGCTCACCGAGGTCGCCAAGGCCCTGCTGGACGGCATCGACGAGGACGCCGTCGACTTCCGCCCGACCTATGACGGGGAGGAGCAGGAGCCGGTGGTGCTGCCGGCGGCCTTCCCCAACCTTCTCGCCAACGGCTCCAACGGCATCGCGGTCGGCATGGCGACCTCCATCCCGCCGCACAACGCCGGCGAGGCCTGCGCCGCCGCCCTCGAGCTGATCCGCAACCCCGCGGCCACCACGGCGGAGCTGCTGGCGCACATGCCCGGCCCCGACTTCCCCACGGGCGGCATCATGGTCGAGCCCGCGGACAGCATCCTCCAGTCCTACGAGACCGGGCGCGGCGGCTTCCGGCTGCGCGCGCGGTGGGAGGTGGAGAAGCTCAAGAACGGCACCTGGCAGGTCGTGGTGACCGAGATCCCCTACCAAGTCGGCAAGTCCCGCCTGATCGAGGGCATCGCCGAGCTTCTCGAGGCGAAGAAGCTGCCCCTGCTGGCCGACGTGCGCGACGAGAGCACGGACAAGGTGCGCATGGTGCTGGAGCCGAAGACGCGCACCATCGAGCCCGCGATGCTCATGGAGAGCCTCTTCCGCGCGACGCCGCTCGAATCCCGCATCCCGCTGAACATGAACGTGCTGGACGCCTCGCGCACGCCGCGCGTCATGGGCCTGCGCGAGGTGCTGCGCGCCTGGCTCGACCACCGGCAGGTCGTGCTGGTGCGCCGTTCCTCCCACCGGCTGGCGGCCATCGAGCGGCGGCTGGAGATCCTCGACGGCTACCTCATCGTCTATCTCAACCTCGACGAGGTCATCCGCATCGTTCGCGAGGAGGACCACCCGAAGGAGGCGCTGATCCGCACCTTCGCGCTGACGGACACGCAGGCCGAGGCCGTGCTGAACATGCGGCTGCGCGCGCTGCGCAAGCTCGAGGAGATGGAGATCCGCCGCGAGCACACGAAGCTCACGAAGGAGCTCAAGGGGCTGCAGCGCCTGCTCGGCAGCGAGAAGGCGCAGTGGGACCGCATCGCCGAGGAGATCGAGGAGGCGCGTCAGAAGTTCGGCAGCGGCGCGCTCGGCGATCGCCGCACGACGCAGACGGAGGCCGTCGCCGTTGCCTTCGACGAGGCGCAGTTCGTCGAGCGCGAGCCGATCACCGTCATCCTCTCCGAGAAGGGCTGGCTGCGCGCGGTGAAGGGTCACATCGAGGACACGGCCGGGCTGAAGTTCAAGGAGGGCGACGGCCTCGCCATGCACCTCCACGCCGAGACGACGGACCGCATCGGCCTCCTCGCCTCCAATGGGCGCGCCTACACGATCAAGGCCGACGCCGTGCCGCGCGGCCGCGGGGACGGGCAGCCGGTGCGGCTGATGGTGGAGCTCGGCAACGAGGACAACATCCTCTCCGCCTTCGTGTTCCGAGAAGGGCAGCGCTTCCTCCTCGCCTCCGCGACCGGCCGCGGCTTCGTCTGCAAGGCCGAGGACCTGCTGTCCGAGAAGCGCACGGGCAAGCAGATCCTGGTGGTGGACGCGCCCGACGCCCTCGTCGCCTGCGCGCCCGTCGAGGGCGACACGGTCGCGGTGATCGGCGAGAACCGGAAGCTCCTCGTCTTCCCGCTGGAGCAGGTGCCGGAGATGACGCGCGGGCGCGGCGTCGCGCTGCAGGGCTACCGCGACGGCAAGCTCTCTGACGTGAAGGTCTTCGCCAAGGCGGACGGGCTCACCTGGCGCCTCGGCGACCGCACGCGCACGGAGACCGCGCTGGCGCCCTGGCGGGGCAACCGGGGCGGGGCGGGCAAGATGCCGCCGAACGGCTTCCCGAAGTCCAACCGCTTCGACGGCTGACCGCGCGGTGCCGCCGGACCGGGAAGCGCTGGTCCGGGCCCTGGTCGGCCATCCGGCGTGGGGCGGCTTCTTCGATCGCCCGCGGCCCGGCTACGGCTTCCCGGAGCTGGGCTCCGCCGTCACCTACGGCACCGGCCCGGAGGACCTATCGGCCCTCGCCGCGCTCGGCATCCGGGTCGAGGGAGGCGGGGACAACGCCGTCCTGCTCGCGGCGCCGCGGGCCGGGCACAACCTGCGCCTTCACTTCGGCGGGCACTCGGGCGGCGTCGTGGCGCTGGGCGCGGACGGCTTGCTGGCCGGCCGGATTGGCTTCGAGGGAGACCGCCACCTGGTCCTCTGCAACGGCCGCGGCACGCTGCACCTCAACGCCACCTTCCGCGGGCACGAGGGCGCGCTCTTCCTCGGGCGGGACTTCACCGTCAACGGCGCGAGCCTCCTCGTGGAGGGGCCGCGCCGCAGCATCGTCGTCGGCGACGACGCGATGGTGTCCTACGGGGTGCAGATCCGCACCAGCGACAGCCACGGCATCGTCTCCCTCGACGATCCCTCCTCCGCGCTGAACCCGCCCGCGAGCATCCGGGTGGGCCCGCATGCCTGGATCGGGGCGGACGTCGTCATCGGGCGGGGCGTCACCGTCGGGCGCGGCGCGATCGTCGCGCTGCGGACGGTCGTGACCCGGGACGTGGCGCCCTGCACCCTCGTCGGCGGCGTGCCCATGCGCGTGCTGAAGGAGCGCGTGACCTGGACCCGCGCCTCCCAGCCGAGCGCGGCCGAGGCGAAGGCCGCGATCGCCTTCGCCGCCACGGAGGATTAGAGGCAGGCAAGCCGGCGCGGCGAGGGCCTCAGCCCGCGGGCGGCAGGGAGATGGCCTCGCGCATGATCTGGCGGATCTCGCGGATCAGGGCCGCGCCCTTGACGGTGCGCTGCACGAGCACGGAGCGAGCGTCCAGGGCATTCGCCTCGCGGCGGACGAGGACCGCGCCGCAGAGCTGGTCCAGCGCGTCCGAGACGGCGCCGTCCGGCAGGTTGAGCGCGAGGGCGAGGTCATGCCCGGTGTGCGGCGCGGCGTAGACGTAGACGCGCAGGAACACGCCAAGCTGGCGCGTGGTGAGGTCCGGCCCGTCGCGCCGCACCAGCGCGGCGACGGTCTCGTGCAGAAGCGCCATGAGTTCATCCGGCGTGCCCGGCAGCGGCATGGGGGTCTTTCTCGTGAAGCCTGGCGGCTCCCCGCTCAGGGTTGGGGGCAGGGAGCCGGGGAGGGGCCGGGCGCGTGGACGCCCGGCCGTTGGGGACTTGTCGCGGGGCGGTAGCCCACGCCTCAGGCCGTCGGGGGGAGCTTGCGCCGGCCGACCAGGCCCAGGCCGAGGAGCCCCATGCCGAACAGCGCCATGGAGGCGGGCTCGGGCACGGCGACCGGCGGCGGCGGCGGCGTCGAGCCGGTGTCGTAGAAGGTGATGTGCGAGTAGCCGCTCCGCCGCCCGAAGTACTCGGTGAGGTTGATCGTCGCGCTCGTGATCGCGTTCTGCAGGTCGTAGAACAGCGCGTAGCCGTCGGCCTGCTTGATGCTGAAATAGTGGATGACGGGGTCGTCGGCGCCGGGGGTGTAGACGAAGGAGAGGCTGTTGCTGCTCGACGCGTAGCTGACGGTGAATTCCTGGCCAGAGATGGTTTCGAAGCGACCGAAGTCCTGACCGCCTCCGAAGTTGTACTTATAGATGGTGGGCGAGCCACCTGAGGCGGCGATGTTGGTGACGCCAGTGGTCGTGGCGTAGCAGTTGGCGAAGCCGCCGCGACCGGAGCAGTCGTTCCCTTCGAAGTAGCCGGCAGAAATGAGGGCAGCCTTGGCGGGCGCGGCGGCCGCCGCGAGGGCGATGAGGCCGGCAATGACGTGGGTCGTGAACTTCATGTCTCCACCCTCCCTTTGCGGTGGTGAAGTTTCGATAGCGATCCGTATGCCAGTTGCTAAATCGCAACTAAATCAACGCGACTTCGTTAACAGGGACGCTCGCCTCGAAAGTGCTGTAAAATCGGCCGACACTCTCGCAGGTTGCCTTCCGGTGAGTGGTGCTTCCCACGCCGTTAGTGGCGATGCACGCGGCCGGCAGGGCCGTCTTCGCCCCGCCGGGTCACGCGCGACGGCCAGTGGAAGCGCAGTATCCCGCCCACAATGCAAACCGGCACGCAGAATGTTAGGTAATCAATACAGATTCATATACGTAACTTTCTCGACTTTTTCTTGCTGAAACCGCACATGTTTGTGAAGTTAGGATCACGGAGCCGTCAGATAATGCCCGATGGTCTCCGCCGTCCACGCGTTCAGGCAAGGAGGCGATCGGCATGGCGAGGCGCGTTGCTCAACCATCGGTTGGTGCCGCGGCGTCGTGCGATCGCGCTGGGGCTTGACGATGCCGCCCTTCACCTCCGGCACCCCGTCCATGGCCCGGCGAGCCGATCCTGCCCCGTTCCGGCGCGGGGATAAGGCCGATGGTCCGCCTTCCCTGTCCCTGCCAGGCGCGCGGCCCGCGCTGCTCGCCGCCGGTTTCGCGCTGGCCGCGGGCGTGGCGCTCGCGCTCACCGCGGTCGGCACCCCGCTCGCCTCCCTGGCCCTGCTCACGGGCGTGGCCGGCTTCGTGCTCGGCGCCGGCTTCCTGGCGGCAACCCGCGGCTACCGCGGCCAGGCGCTGCCCGGCTCGGTGGAGCGCCTCGCGCTCGATCTCGCGGCCGTCATCGTCCGCACCCCCGAGGGGACCATCCGCTACTGGTCGCCCGGCGCGGAGCGCCTCTTCGGCTACACGGCGGGCGAGGCCGTCGGGCGCCTCGCGCACGAGCTTCTCCGCACCCGCTTCATGGAGGGCGGGCGGCGGACCGCCATGGCGGAGCTCATGCAGGCCGGGCACTGGCAGGGCGAGCTTCGCCATCGGCGCCGCGACGGCGTGCAGACGACGGTCGCCACCGCCTGGGAGATGCGCCGCGCCGGCGCCGAGTCCCTGATCGTGGAGGCCAGCACCGAGGCGCTCGGGCTCAAGGCCGCGGAGGAGGAGCTGCGCGCCTCCGAGGGGCGGCTCCGCCTCGCGCAGGAGGTCGCCGAGATCGGCACCTTCGAGTGGCATCCCGGCACGGAGGAGCAGGACTGGTCGCCCGAGCAACACGCCCTGTTCGGGACGAGCCTCGACGCCGAGGCGCGCCCGACCGTCGAGCGCCTCGTCGCCCTCGTCCTTCCCGAGGACCAGGCGCCACTTCGCGCCGCCCTCGCCCACGCGGAGGAGACCGGCGAGTACGAGGCCGAGTTCCGCATCCGCCGCCGCACCCGCGACGGGGGCGAGGAGACGCGCTGGCTCTACGGGCGCGGGCGGCGGATGCCCGGCCGCGCCGGTAGCCGCGGCTCGATCGTCGGCATGCACGTCGACACCACGGCGCGCAAGGACGCCGAGATGCGCCAGACCCTCCTCATCCGCGAGGTGGACCACCGCGCGAAGAACGCGCTGACGGTGGTGCAGGCCATCCTCCGCCTCACCCGCGCGCCGGACCAAGCGGCCTATGTGCGGGCGGTGGAGGGGCGCGTCGCGGCGCTGGCCCGGGCGCAGACCCTGCTGACCCAGAGCGGCTGGTCGGGCGCCGACCTGCGCACGCTCATCGAGGGCGAGCTCGCGCCCTTCCTGACCACCGGCGGCCTCGGGCCGACGGTGGTCGTCTCGGGCTCCGCGGCCATGGTGCCGCCGGTCATCGCCCAGCCCCTCTCGATGGCGGTCCACGAGCTCGCCACCAACGCGGTGAAGCACGGCGCGCTGTCGGTGCCCGGCGGGCTCGTGCGGATCGACTGGTCGGTCACGCCGGGCAGCACGCGCCGCCTCACGCTGCGCTGGCGGGAGTCGGGCGGGCCGAGCCTCCCGGCGCGTCCGTCCCGCTGCGGCTTCGGCTCGCGGGTCCTGCAGACCACCGTGCAGAACCAGCTCGGCGGGTACCTGACGCAGCACTGGCCCGAGGCGGGGCTGGAATGCCAGATCGACATCCCGCTGCCCGGCCCGGCGCAGCCCTGAGGCGGCGCACAGGAACTCGCGCATGCCCTTGATCCTGATCCTCGACGACCGCGCAACCAACCGCGCGATCTTCACCCGCCTCGCGCAGCTCATCGCGGACGAGGTCATCGTGGAGAGCTTCGCCAACCCGCTCGACGCGCTGGAATGGCTCGAGAGCAACGAGGTGGACCTCGTCATCACCGACTACTCGATGCGCGAGATGGACGGGGCGGAGTTCACGCGGCGCTTCCGGGCGCTGCGTAGCGGCGCGGCGGTGCCCGTGCTGGTGGTCACCGCCTACGACGACCGCGGCTTCCGCCAGGCCGCGATGGAGGCCGGCGCGACCGACTTCCTGCAGAGCCCGGTCGACCACTTCGAGTTCGTGGCGCGCGCGCGCAACCTGCTGGCGCTGCCGCCGGCCGCCGCCGCGCCGCGCCCGGTGGTGGCCCCGGCGATGGACGACCTGCCCGCCCTCGTCCTCGCGACCGACCGCGACGGGCGCTGCCTCTTCGTCAACGCGCGCATGGCCGGGCATCTCGGCCGCCCGGCCGCGGAGCTGGTCGGGCAGGACATGGCGCGCGTCCTCGGGGCGGAGCGCGCGGCGCTGGGCCGCGCGAAGGACCGCGCGGTGATCGAGACGGGGCAGGGGATCCCCGCCTTCTGGGAGACGGCGGAGGGGGGGCTCCTCCTGCTGACCTCGAAGGCGCCCCTCCGCGCGGCCGACGGGGCCGTGGTCGGGGTGCTCAGCACCTCGCTCGAGCTCGACCCGGCCGCGGGCCTCCCGGGACCCCTCGCGGGCGGGGGCTAGCGCGCGTGCGCGGCCTGCGGGAGGGCTTGGCCCGCCTGCGGGGGCGGCCGGACTCCGAGCACGAGATGAGCCTCAACCGGCTCGGCTTCGCGGCCCTGCTGCTGGGCTGCCAGGCGGTCATCCCCGGCCCGGACCCGCTCGGCGCCCAGCTTGCGCTCGGCGGCTGGTGCCTCGCCGCCGCGGCCATCTTCGGGCACATCCTCGCCTTCCCGAGCGCCTCCACGCCGCGGCGGGTCGCGGCGCTGCTGCTCGATGTCGGCTGCCTCTCCTGGTACCTGCACATCGGCGGCGAGGAGCACTCGAGCTTCGTCGCGATCTACCTCTGGGTCGTCTTCGGCAACGGCTTCCGCTTCGGCCTCCCCTGGCTGCGGGCGGCGACGGTCGCCACCGTCGCGGGCTTCGCCGCCGTCGCCGCGACGACGCCCTTCTGGAGCGAGCAGCCGCACCTCGCGGCGGGGCTGCTCGTCGGCTTCGTGGTCCTGCCGCTCTACGCGGGCGCGCTGATCCGCAAGCTGTCGGACGCGCGCCGCGCGGCGGAGGCGGCGAACCAGGCCAAGAGCCTCTTCCTCGCCTCAGTCAGCCACGAGCTGCGCACCCCGCTGAACGCGATCGTCGGCATGGGCGCGCTGCTGCGCGACACGCGCCTCGACGCCGACCAGGCGGAGATGGCGGGCACCATCCTCGCCGCGGCGCGGGCGCAGCTCGACCTCGTGGACGACCTCCTCGACCTCTCGCGCATCGAGTCCGGGCGGATGCGGGTCGACCTCGAGGCCTTCAGCCTGTCCGACCTGCTGGTCGAGCTCCGGAGCATCATCCAGCCCCAGGCGCGCGGGCGGGGCCTCGTCTTCGGCCTGCACCTCGCCGCGGGGCTGCCCGAGCGGCTGCGCGCGGACCGGCGCCACCTGCGGGAAATCCTGCTGAACCTCTGCGGCAACGCGCTCAAGTTCACCGAGTCCGGCGGCATCTCGGTCGCGGTGCGGGGCGACCCCGCGGGACCGGGCCGCGTGCGGCTCCGCTTCGAGGTCTCCGACACCGGCATCGGCATCGCCGGGGAGGCGCAGGCGCGGATCTTCGACAGCTTCACCCAGGCCGACGCCGGCATCGCCAACCGCTTCGGCGGCACGGGGCTGGGCCTGTCGATCTGCCGGCAACTCGCCGGCCTCCTCGGCGGGGAGATCGGGGTGGAGAGCGCGCCGGGGGAGGGGGCGACCTTCTGGTTCACGGTCCTGGCCGAGCCGCTGGCCGCGCCGGCCGCGACCGCCCCACCCGTCGCCGAGGTGGCGCTGCTGGCCTCGGAGTCCGTCGCCGCCCGCCTCGCGCCGTGTCTCGCGGCCGCCGGCCTGGTCGCCCGGCGAGTCGCGGCGGTGGCGGAGGCCGGGACGCGCCCCCTCCTGGCCGAGGCCGGCCTGCTGCTGCCGCAGGCCCCGGCGGGGACGGGCCTCGCGCCGCCCGCCTGGGCGGGCCGGCCCGTGGTGCTGCTCGGCGCGCCGCCCGGCGAGGGGCTGCCGCGGGGCGCCGCGCGCTGGGCGCTCGGCATCGTCTCGCCCGACGGCAAGCCCGCGGACCTCGCGCGGCTGCTGCGGGTGGCGGCCCCCGCGTCGGCCGCGGAGGCGCCGGCCGCCGCGCCGGCGCCCGCGCCCGAGGCCGGTGGCCTCCGGCTGCTCGTGGCCGACGACAACCAGGTGAACCGCAGCGTGGTGGAGCGAATCCTCCGGCGCGCCGGGCACGAGCCCGTGCTGGTGAGGGACGGCGAGGCCGCGCTCGACGCGCTCTCCGCCGAGGGGGCGCGCTACGATCTCGCCCTGATGGACGTGAACATGCCCGTGCTCGACGGCGTGGAGGCCACGAAGCTGCACCGCTTCGGCGAGGTGGGCGCCGGCCGGCGGCTGGTGATCCTCGGCCTCACGGCGGACGCCACGCCGGAGACGCGCGACCGCTGCCTCGCAGCCGGCATGGACGGGCTGATCACCAAGCCGGTGGAGCCAGAGGCGCTGCTGGCGGCGATCCGCCGGGCCCTGCCGGAAGCGCCCCCACCGTTGCCCGGCGCCCTGCCCGGCCGGCCGCAGGCGGCGCCGGACCCTGCGCCCGTGCTCGACCTCGAGGTGGTGCGGCAGCTCGGCGGGCTGGGCGGCGCGCAGTTCGTCACGGAGGTGGCCGGCGACTTCCTGGAGGAGGGGGCGCAGCTGCTGGGCGGGCTGTCGACCGCGGCCGCCGCCTGCGACGCCACGGCCTTCCGGCGGCAGGCGCATGCGCTGTCCAGCATCTCCGCCAGCATCGGCGCGGTGCGGCTCCACCGGCTCTGCGCCGACGCGCAGCGCCTGCCCGGCACGGCGCTCCGCGCGCGGGGGCCGGACGACGCGGGCGCGATCGCCGCCGAGTTCGAGCGGGTGCGCGCGGCGCTCGGCGAGCTGCGCGGGGCCTAGCGCCGCGGCTCAGCCGGCGGCGAGGCCGGCGATGCGGCGGTCCTGGGCGCCGGCGAGCCGCAGCATCTTGCGCAGGTCGCCCTCGCCGAGGTTCAGCGCCGCCTCGGCCCAGCCGTCGACGACGTGGCGCAGCTCGTGCAGCGTGACGGGCTCGACGCGGCGGCGGGTCTCGAAGAGGGCGCGGTGCGCGTTGAAGCGGCGGCCGGTGCGCTCGGTGTACTCGCGCACGGCGTCCTCGCCCTGGCCGTCCTCGGCGAGCACGTCGACCAGGCCCATCTCGTGAAGCTCGGCCGCGCCGTAGACCTTGCCGGAGAGGATCATCCGCTCCGCCGCCTGCCGCCCGATGCGGCGCGAGAGGAAGGAGTAGGCGCCCATGCCCGGGAAGAGGTTGAACAGCACCTCCGGCAGGCCGAACTTCGCGGAGCGCTCGGCGACGATGACGTCGTGCGCCAGCGCGCACTCGAAGCCGCCGCCAAGCGCGTCGCCCTGAATGAGGGCGATGGTGGTGACGGGCAGGCCGAAGGCCGTGTGGTTGCGGTGGATGGCCTCGACCGCGACGTGCCCGTAGCGGCGCAGCCCCTCGAGGTCGCCGGCGCGGATGAGCCGCGCGAAGAGGGCGAGGTCGCCGCCGAGGTTGTAAATGCCGGGAACGGAGGAGCCGAGCACCACGTGGCGCACGGCGCCCGGCGCCGCCTGCATCATCCGGGTGAGCTCGCGGTGCATCTCGCCGATGTCGTGGAGCAGGCCGCTGGTGAAGCTCGGCCGGCCGAGCGGGGCCATGCGGGCCCACCAGATGCCGGAGGCGGCGTCGAACTCGCCCTGCAGGTTCGCGTAGGTGAGCGAGGTGGGGGGCGTGCCCTCGCGGGTCACGCCGGCGAGCTCCTCCCAGGAGAGGCGGCCCGCGGAGGGGGCAATGTGTCCGATATGAGCCATCTTCGACTTCTGCCTCTCGCCTGGACGGGATCTGCACGCTCCGGGCCTCAGCGCCCAGTTTTCATGTCATTCCCGAAATCTCTATTAAGTGATCACATATATGATCACCTGTTTGTGATCAAGTGATCTGTTCGAAGCCGGTGCGTCCAGCGAAAGGCGGCGGGGCGTCTCGGGTCCGGGGCGGCCCGTGCCGGATGCCGGTTCGGCGGTGGGCGCCCTCGAATGTTGGTCCCTGGAGGGCGACAAGGCGGCGCGGTGGCCGGTCCCTCGCACCGGCCGGTGCCGGCGGTTAGGCCCCTTGCAGAGGGGCCGTGTTGATCGAGCGCCTCGATGCTCCTGATCGAAAAAAACCGTTTCCTGCGATTGCGGCCCGAGCCTAGCCTTCCTCCAACAAGACGTAGGGGAGGACATCCGCATGGACACGAACGTCGCCGATCCGCTGGGCTGCCCGATGAAGAAGCCGGCCGCGCTGCGGTCGCTGCTCGGGCGCACGAACCGCGACTGGTGGCCGAACCACCTCTCGCTGGACATGCTCCACCAGAAGGGCCTCACCGGGAATCCGATGGGGGACGACTTCGACTACGCGAAGGAGTTCCTCACGCTCGACCTCGCGGCGGTGAAGCGCGACCTGCACGCGCTCATGACGGACAGCCAGCCCTGGTGGCCGGCCGACTACGGCCATTACGGGCCCTTCCTCATCCGCATGGCCTGGCACAGCGCCGGCACCTACCGCACCGGCGACGGGCGCGGCGGCGCCTCCTCCGGCTCGCAGCGCTTCGCGCCGCTCAACTCCTGGCCGGACAACGCCAACCTCGACAAGGCGCGGCGCTTGCTCTGGCCGGTCAAGCAGAAGTACGGCCGCAAGCTCTCCTGGGCCGACCTGATGATCCTCGCCGGCAACGTCGCCATCGAGTCCATGGGCGGGCCCGTCTTCGGCTTCGGCGGCGGTCGCGAGGACGTCTTCGAGCCCGAGAAGGACATCTACTGGGGCACCGAGGAGGAGTGGCTCGGCGACACCCGCATCGACCCCGAGAAGGAGAAGGTGCTGGAGAGCCCGCTGGCCGCCATCCAGATGGGCCTCATCTACGTCAACCCGGAGGGCCCGGGCGGCGTGCCCGACCCGGCCGGCTCCGGCCGCGACATCCGCGAGACCTTCGCCCGCATGGGCATGAACGACGTGGAGACCGTCGCCCTGACGGCGGGCGGCCACACCTTCGGCAAGTGCCACGGCGCGGGCGACGCGAAGAAGGTCGGCGCCGAGCCCGAGGGCGCGGACGTCGCGCAGATGGGGCTTGGCTGGCAGAGCGGGCACGAGACGGGCATCGGCGACCACACCATCACCAGCGGCCTGGAGGGCGCCTGGACGCCCACCCCGACGAGCTGGGACAACAGCTACTTCCACATGCTGCTCGACTACGACTATGAGCTCGTGCTCAGCCCCGCCGGCGCGAAGCAGTGGCAGCCGGTGAACCAGCGGCCCGAGGACATGGCGCCGGGCGCGCACAGCCCCGACCGCCGCCTGCCGACGATGATGACCACGGCCGACATGGCGATGAAGGTGGACCCCGCCTACCGGAAGATCTCGGAGCGTTTCCGCGACCACCCGGAGGAGTTCGCCGATGCCTTCGCCCGCGCCTGGTTCAAGCTCTGCCACCGCGACATGGGGCCGAAGGCGCGCTACCTCGGCCCCGACGTGCCGGCCGAGGACCTGCTCTGGCAGGACCCGATCCCGGCCGCCGACCACGCGCCGATCGACGCGGCGGACGTGGACGCCCTCAAGGGCCGCATCCTCGCCTCCGGCCTCACCACCGCGGAGCTGGTCGCGACCGCCTGGGCCTCCGCCTCGACCTACCGCGGCTCGGACCACCGCGGCGGCGCGAACGGCGGCCGCCTCCGCCTCGCGCCCCAGAAGGACTGGGAGGTGAACGAGCCCGAGCGCCTAGCGAAGGTGCTGGGCGTGCTGGAGGGCATCAAGGCCGAGTTCGACGGCGCGGCCACCGGCGGCAAGAAGGTCTCGATCGCCGACCTCATCGTGCTCGGCGGCGTGGCGGCGGTGGAGAAGGCGGCGCGGGAGGCCGGGCACGACGTGTCCGTGCCCTTCACCCCCGGCCGCACCGACGCCTCGGCCGAGCACACCGACGCCGAGGGCTTCGAGCCGCTGGAGCCGCGGGCCGACGGCTTCCGCAACTACCTCGGCGTCGAGTTCAACGTGCCGACCGAGGAGCTGCTTCTCGACCGCGCGCAGCTCCTCACGCTGAGCGCGCCGGAGATGGCCGTTCTCGTCGGCGGCCTGCGGGTCCTCGGCGCGAACCACGCCGGGCGGAAGGAGGGCGTGCTCACCGACCGGCCGGGGCAGCTCACCAACGACTTCTTCGTCAACCTGCTCGACATGGGCACGGCGTGGAAGATGGTGGACGGGCACGCGGACGACGTCTTCCAGGGCACCTGCCGCAAGACCGACCAGCCGCGCTGGACGGCGACCCGCACGGACCTCGTCTTCGGCGCCAACTCGCAGCTCCGGGCGCTCTCCGAGGTCTACGCCTCCGCCGATGCCGGCCGGAAGTTCGTCGACGACTTCATCGCCGCCTGGACCAAGGTGATGAACGCGGACCGCTTCGACCTCCGACCGCACTGAGCGCTGGTGGCCCGCCCTTCGGGGCGGGCTGTCTCCCCGCCGCGGCGCCCCTGCCGCGGCAACGGGTGGCCTCAGGCGAGAGGAGCGGCCGATGCGTCGCCGGGACGTCGATGGACTGGATCCGTCGCGCGCCTACTGGGTGCCGGCGGTGGTCTCCCCCGAGCGCAACTGGGCGGGCGCGCCCGGCTGCCGGCGGGGGGCGCGCTACATGGTGAACTCGCTCACGCTCCGGCCGAGCCGGGACGAGTTCGTGCCCTTCGACAGCGAGTTCAGCTGCCTGCGCTGGATCATGCAGAACCGGGCGGACCTCAACAGGACACTGCCCGGCGCCCGCATCCGCGCCGTGCCCCTGGACCGCTGGCTGCTCGGCCTCGACTGAGCGGGGCGGCGGTCAGGACGCGGCGGGCGGCCGGGCGGCGAGGAGGCAGGAGCGCGTGTGGAAGCGCCGCTCTCGCCCGTTGTCGAGCGAGAACATGCCGCCGCGGCCCGGCACCACGTCGATGACGAGGCCGGTGTGCCGCCAGGCCTCGAACTGCGCCGCGCCGATGTAGAAGGGCGCGCCGCCGATCCTCCCCAGCAGCACGTCCCGGTCGCCGAGGATGAAGTCGCCCTGCGGGTAGCACATGGGCGAGGACCCATCGCAGCAGCCGCCGGACTGGTGGAACAGCACCGGCCCGTGCTCCGCCTGGATCTCGGCCAGCAGCGCCAGCGCCTCCGGCGTCGCGCTCACGCGGTTCTCGGCGTCGGACATGCGGGCCTCCGCAGGGGGGGAGGGCGCGGGCCGAGGGGCCCGCGCCCGGGAATCAGAAGAAGCCGAGCTTCTTCGGGCTGTAGCTGACGAGCATGTTCTTCGTCTGCTGGTAGTGGTCAAGCATCGCCTTGTGGTTTTCCCGCCCGATGCCCGACTGCTTGTAGCCGCCGAAGGCCGCGTGCGCGGGGTAGGCGTGGTAGCAGTTCGTCCAGACGCGCCCGGCCTGGATGCCGCGGCCGAAGCGGTAGGCGCGGTTCACGTCGCGCGTCCAGACGCCGGCGCCGAGGCCGTAGAGCGTGTCGTTGGCGATGGCGAGCGCGTCGGCGTCGTCCTTGAAGGTCGTGACGGAGACGACGGGGCCGAAGATCTCCTCCTGGAAGACGCGCATGCGGTTCTCGCCGCGGAAGACGGTCGGCTGCATGTAGAAGCCGCCGGCGAGCTCGCCCGGCAGCTCCGCGCGCGCGCCGCCCGTGAGGACCTCCGCGCCCTCCTGCTTGCCGATGTCGACGTAGCTGAGGATCTTCTCGAGCTGCTCGCTCGAGGCCTGGGCGCCGATCATGGTGCCGGGCTCGCGCGGGTCGCCCTGGGTGATCGCGCCCACGCGCTTCAGCGCCCGCTCCATGAAGCGGTCGTAGAGGCTCTCGTGGATCAGCGCGCGCGAGGGGCAGGTGCAGACCTCGCCCTGGTTGAGGGCGAACATCGTGAAGCCCTCGAGCGCCTTGTCGAAGAAGTCGTCGTCCTCGGCGGCGACGTCGGCGAAGAAGATGTTCGGCGACTTGCCGCCGAGCTCGAGGGTCACGGGAATGAGGTTCTGGCTCGCGTACTGCATGATCAGCCGCCCGGTCGTCGTCTCGCCGGTGAAGGCGATCTTGGCGATGCGGGGGCTCGACGCCAGCGGCTTGCCGGCCTCCAGCCCGAAGCCGTTGACGATGTTCAGCACGCCCGGCGGCAGCAGGTCCGCGATCAGTTCCGCCCAGACGAGGATGGAGGCGGGCGTCTGCTCGGCGGGCTTGAGGACCACGCAGTTCCCGGCGGCGAGCGCCGGGGCCAGCTTCCAGCAGGCCATCAGCAGCGGGAAGTTCCAGGGGATGATCTGCCCGACCACGCCCAGCGGCTCGTGGAAGTGGTAGGCGATCGTGTCGTGGTCGATCTCGCTGAGCGCGCCCTCCTGGGCGCGGATGCAGCCCGCGAAGTAGCGGAAGTGGTCGATCGCCAGCGGCAGGTCGGCCGCGGTCGTCTCGCGGATCGGCTTGCCGTTGTCGAGCGTCTCGGCGAGCGCCAGCAGGTCGAGGTTGTCCTCCATCCGCTGGGCGATCGCGTTCAGGATCTTGGCGCGCTCGGTCGTGCTCGTGCGGCCCCAGGCCTCGCGGGCGGCGTGGGCGGCGTCGAGGGCGCGCTCGACGTCCACCGCGTCCGAGCGCGCGACGTCGCAGAGCACGCGGCCGTTGATGGGGGAGGTGTTGCTGAAGCTGCGCCCGCTCGCCGCCTCCATCCACTGGCCGCCGATGAGGTTGCCGTAGCGGTGCTTGAAGGGGGATTCGCCCTGCCGGGCCGCGTCGATCTTGGTCATGCCTTCCTCCGTGCGTCCTCTGTGGATCGCATCGGGGGCAGGATGGAGCGGGCGGGCCGCCGGTGTCACGGCCCTTCGCGGGGCCGGGGCGGGGCGTGTCGCAGATCTGCGACAACTCCCCGGCCGAGGCGTTCAGCCGCCGCGCAGCCCCAGGCGGCGGAGCTTGCGGTGCAGCGTCGCGCGGCTGATCCCGAGCGCCTCGGCCGCGGCAGAGACGTTGCCCCCGGCGCGCGCCAGGGCCCGCTGCAGCGCGCCGCGCTCGGCCTGGGCGAGGGCGGGCGGGCCGGCCTCGGCCCCGGGCAGGCCCAGCACGTCGGCGGCGGGCAGGGGCCGGCTCAGCCGCGCCGCGGTGATGCCCAGCGCCTGGCGCGCGGCCCGGCTGGCACCCACCACGAGGTCGTCGGCGTCGATCGCCAGCAGCGCGCCGGCGGCCCGGTCGTCGGCCAGCACGATCCGCGCCCGGGGGAAGGCCTCCCGGAAGCAGCGCTCCTCGATGCGGCGCGCGGCCTCCGTCACCGCGGCGGCGATGAGGGCCGTGGCGCCCTCCGTCAGGTCGGCGCGGCAGGAGGAGACGTCGAGCGCGGCCGCCAGCCGCCCCTCGTGGTCGTAGACGGGCGCGGTGGTGCAGCTCAGCCGGGCGTTGCGGGCGTGGAAATGCTGGTCGCGGTGCACCGTCAGCGGCCGTCCCTCGGCTAGGCAGGTGCCGATGGCGTTGGTGCCCTCGCGCGCCTCGCTCCAGACCGTGCCGGTCCAGAGGCCCCAGTCGCGGAACTGCCGGTCCTCGCCGCCCGCGCCGCGCCGCTCCACGAGGACGCCGCGCTCGTTCGTGAGGACGACGCAGCAGCCGATGCCGCCGACGGCCTGGAACAGGCGGTCCATCACGGGTCCCGCGAGGGCGAGGAGCGGTCCCATCGCTTCCCGGTCCCGCCCGAGCTCCGCGGCGGCCAGCGCCTGCCGGGCGGCCCGCGCCGCGGGGTCGAGGCCGTAGAGGAGGGCCGACCGGCGCCAGGAGGCGGCGATGGTCGATCGCACGGCGGCGCCGTCCTGCAGGGCCGCCTGGATGCGCTCGGCATGCGACCGGACACCGGCTTCCGGCATCGTTCCGTCCCCGTCCGTCGTTCTTTGTTCCCCGGGCCATAGCAGGCGGAGCCGGGCGAGGGAAACATCTTCCGCGCGCCCGGCCGGGCGCTACCCCTCCGGCGCGCGCCCTGCCACGATGGCCGCGTCGTTCCCGCGAGGTGCCCCGATGGACCCGTCCCTCACCGAAGCCCTGGCCCGCTCGCTCGGGCTCGAGAGGGCGCTGGCGGAGCACCGCGACGACGTGCTCGCCGCCGGCGAGCGCGCGGCCCTCATCCGCGCCGCGCTGCCCGACCCCCGCGACCCCGCCGTCGAGCCCGTGCCCCCGATGCGGGCGGGGCCGCGGCCGTGACGCCGCTGCACCGGCTCGGCGCCGCCGGGATCGCGCGTGCCTACCGCGAGGGGACGCTGACGCCGCCGCGCCTGCTGCGGCACCTGCTGGACCGCATCGAGCGGCTGGAGCCCCGGGTCCACGCCTTCGTCCGGCTCGACGCGGAGGCCGCGATGGAGGCCGCCGAGGCCGCGGCGGCGGAGCTCGCCCGGGGGCGCGACCGCGGGCCGCTGCACGGGGTTCCCGTGGGCATCAAGGACATCATCGACGTCGCGGGGCTGCCGACCACCTGCCATTCCCGCATCCTTCTCGACAACGTCGCGACCGCGGACGCCGCCGTCGTCGCCCGGCTGCGGGGGGCGGGGGCGATCATCCTCGGCAAGCTGGCGACGCACGAGTTCGCCCTTGGCGGCCCCGCCTTCGACCTTCCCTTCCCGCCCGCGCGCAACCCCTGGAACACGGACCACCATCCCGGCGGCTCCTCCTCCGGCTCGGGCGCGGGGCTGGCGGCCGGGTTCTTCCCGCTCGCCCTCGGCACCGACACCGGCGGCTCCGTCCGCAACCCCGCGAGCCAGTGCGGCATCGTCGGTCTGAAGCCAACCTACGGGCTGGTCTCACGCCGCGGCGTCTTCCCGCTCGCCTTCACGCTCGACCATGTCGGGCCGATGGCGCGGAGCGCCGAGGACGCGGCGCTGCTGCTCGACGCCATCGCGGGGCACGACGCGCGGGACCCGGGCAGCGCGCCCGCGCCGCCCCCGCGCCGGCCGGGCGGGGGCATCGCGGGCCTGCGCGTCGGCTTCGTCCGGCACTTCCACGAGACCGACATGCCCGCCGATCCCGAGGTCGCGTCGGCGCTCGAGCGCGCGGCCGCGGTGCTGGAAGGGGAGGGCGCGGTGCTGCGCGACGTGACGCTGCCCTCGCTGACCGCCTTTTCCGCCATCAACCGCGCGATCCTGCACGCGGAGGCCTACGCCATCCACGCGCCCTGGCTGCGCGAGCGACCGGGCGACTACGCGCAGCTCACCCGGGCCTCGCTCCTCACCGGCGCCTTCCTCTCGGCCGACGACCTCCTGCGGGCGCAGCGGGCGCGCGGCGAGATGATCGAGGCGGTGGACTGCGCCCTCTCCGAGGTCGACGTGCTGATGACCGCGAGCTCCATGGACCCGGCCGCCCGGATCGACGACGCGCCCGCCGTCGCCCGCACCTACCCGCGCCAGGCGCGGACCCCGTTCAACGTCACGGGGCACCCCGCCCTGGCGATGATGGCCGGGCTCTCCACGGGCGGCCTGCCGCTCTCCGTCCAGTTCGTGGCGGGCTACTTCGAGGAGGCGCGGCTGCTGCACCTGGCCGCGGTCTACGAGCGGGCGGCGGGCTGGCCGGCCTCCCCGATGATGGAGGAGGCCTGACGCGCGGGCGGACCGCCGTGGCCCCCGACCGGCCGCCCGCTCGGCTTCATCGAGGCCATCCCCGTCCCCGATCCGGCGCCGCTCCCCCTTCTCAGTGCTGGATTGCTGCCGTGGCCACGCCAAACGAGCTCCCGTACCATGCCGTTGCGGCATAACTGCTAGTGCTTGTTTGTCCTGGCTTCGCCGCGCGGCCGGCCCATAGCCTAGCGCGCCGTCCAGGGCTGGCCGGCGCGCGCGGTGGAGGGGACGATGCTACCCAGACGGTCGATCACGGCGCTGCCGATCGCGGCGCTCCTCGGGGCGGCGGCGCTCGCGAAGCCGCGGCGCGCCTCGGCCCTGGCCGCCCAGCCGGCGCCGCTGGCGAAGCCCGAGGCGCTGACGCTCGGCTACCAGAAGGTCGGGCACCTCGCCCCCTTCGCCCTTGTCGAGGCCGACCTCGGCCCGCTCGGCGTCAACCTTCGCATGGTGGAATTCGCGCGCTACGCCGACGCGCGCACGGCGCTGATCTCGGGCTCGCTCGACCTCGCGACGGTCGGCCCGGCCGATCTCGCGATCGCGCTCGCCCAGGGCGCGACCGACATCGTCGGCCTCACCGGCGTCGGCAGCTCCGAGAAATATGTCATCGGCCGCAACGGCGTGACGCTCGACAGCTGGAACGACCTCCGCGGCAAGAAGATCGCGATCGCGCCGGGCTCGGCCGTGTGGTTCCAGTTCGCGGCGACGCTGACCGAGAAGGGCATCCCCTACAACAGCTTCACCGCCGTCAACATCCAGGGCGGCGGCGCCAACTTCGACCAGGCGCTCAAGCGCGGCGAGGTGGACGCGATCGTCACCTGGGAGCCGTTCGAATCCATCCCCGTGATCGAGGGCTACGGCTTCTTCGCGCGCAACCTCGAGTACAGCCGCTCGCGCGCGGTCGGCGCCGAGCTCGGCATGCTGGTCGCGACCCAGACCGCGGCGCGCGCGAAGAAGGACGCGGTGGACCGCTTCATCTGGGCCTACGCGAAGGCCCAGCGCGCCCTCTCCGACGACCCCGCCCGCTTCGCCGAGGCCTACGCGCGCTTCACCGGGCTCGAGCTGAACGTCGCGCGCGAGGCGGCGAAGCCGATCACCCTCGGCGGCGTCGTCACGCCGGAGCAGATCGCGGCCCAGGCGCGCGCCTTCCACCAGCTCGGCGTGGTGCCGCGCGACGTGTCGGCCGAGATCCCCAAGCACTGGGACGCGGGCTTCGTCGCGCGCGCGAATGGCGCGTGACGGCACGCGCCTGACGGGCGTTCCCGCGGAGCCGCGCTGGCGCCAGCCGGCCCTGGCCGCGCTGCGCGGCGCCTCCGCCCTGGCCCTGCCGCTGCTGATTCTGGCTGCGTGGCAATGGGCGGGGGGCGAGCGCGGCGTGCTGCTCGGCGGCGCGCTGCCGACGCCGCTCCGCGTCTGGGAGGCTTGGCAGGCCTGGGCCTTCGGGCCCGTGGGCATGGGGCTGAACGCCTACAGCGGCACCTGGCTCGGCGCCGTGCTGTTCTCGGCGGGCCGCGTGGCGCAGGGCTTCCTGCTCGCCGTCGCGCTGGCCGTGCCGCTCGGCATTCTCATCGGCTGGAGCCGCGGCGCCGCCGCCCTGGTGGACCCGACCATCCAGATGCTGCGGCCGATCCCGATCACGGCTTGGCTGCCCTTCTCCATCGCCATCTTCGGCATCCGCGACTTCGGCGCGATCTTCCTCATCGCGCTCGGCGTCTTCTACCCGGTGGTGGTGAACGCGACCCAGGGCGCGCGGGAGGTGGAGCGCAACTGGATCCGCGCCGCCCTCATGCTCGGCTCCGGCCGGATGAAGATCCTCCTGCATGTCGTCCTCCCGGCCGCGCTGCCGGCGATCTTCACGGGCATGCGGATCGGCCTCGGCGTCGGCTGGACGGCGGTGATCGTCTCGGAGATGGTCGCGGTGAAGTCCGGCCTCGGCTACGTGCTGTGGGACGCCTACTATGTGGGGCGCATGGACGTGGTGCTCGCGGACATGGCGACCATTGGCGTGCTCGGCCTGCTGACCGATCGCGCGATCCTGCTCCTCGCCGGGCGGCTGCTCCGCTGGCGCGCCCTCGCGGCGCACGGGGGCGGGCGTTGATCGACTTCCACGGCGTCACCAAGCGCTACGGCCCCGTGCAGGCGCTGGACGGGATCGACCTGCGGATCGAGGAGGCGGAGTTCGTCGCCCTGCTCGGCCCCTCCGGCTGCGGCAAGTCGACGCTGCTGAACCTGCTGGCCGGCTTCGAGGCGCCGAGCGAGGGCGGGATCGGCTTCGCCGGCGCCGCCATCGGCCGGCCCGGCCCCGACCGCGCCGTGGTGTTCCAGGACGCGGCGCTGCTGCCTTGGCTCAGCGTGCAGGACAACGTCACCTTCGGCCCCCGCATGCGCGGCGACGCGCCCGCGGGCTACGCCGCGCGCACCGCGGAGCTGCTTGGCCTGGTCGGGCTGCAGGGCTTCGAGGACGCGCTGCCCTCGCAGCTCTCGGGCGGCATGCGCCAGCGCGTCGGCCTCGCCCGCGCTCTGGTGATGCAGCCGCGCGCCCTGCTGATGGACGAGCCCTTCGGCGCGCTCGACGCCCAGACGCGGCTCGCGATGCAGCAGCTTCTGCTGGACGTCTGGCAGACGCTCCGCACGACCGTCCTCTTCGTCACGCACGACATCGACGAGGCGATCCTGCTGGCCGACCGGGTCTGCGTCATGACCGCGCGGCCCGGGCGCATCCTGCGCGACATCCCGATCGACCTGCCGCGCCCGCGCTCGCTCGCCCTGCTGACGCAGCCCGGCTTCGTCGCCTACAAGGCGGACATCATGCAGGCGCTGCACCCCGGGCGCTGAGGGCGCGGCGTCACCCCTCCGCCCGCTCCGTCCCGGCGAGGCGCCCCGCCGCGAGCAGCGCGGCGATCTCCGCCCGCAGCGCCTTCACCACCTCCCGCATCGCCAGCCGCACCGGGCGGCGCGCGGACATGCCGAGGACGAGCTCGTTCACCACGAAGGGATCGCAGAGGCGGCGCGCGGCGATGCGGCCGTCGCGGATGTCCCTCCACACGCAGCCATAGGGCAGCACCGCGTCGCCCGCGCCGTCCGCCACGAGGTCGCGGATGGCGGCCAGCGAGTCCACCTCCATCAGCACCGCGAGCGTCGTCCCGGTCTCCAGCGCGACCCGGTCGAGCTCGCGCCGCAGCCCGTGGTGCTGGCCCGGAAGGATCAGCCCGCGGCCGGCCAGGGCGGCGAAGGGAAGCGGCGCGTCCGGCTCGCCCCGCCCGCCGGCGGTGAGGAGGTAGAGGTCCTCCCGCAGGAGCGGGTCCGTCACGACGCTGCCCGCGTGCTGCCCCCGGTGCAGCACCGCGAGGTCGATCCTCCCCGACATCAGCCACTCGTTGACGTAGCCCGAGAAGCCGTCGCTGATCCGCAGGTGGAGCTCCGGCCAGCGGCGCCGGAGACGTTGCAGCAGCGGCGCGCCGACGACGGAGCTGAGGGAGGGCGGCATGCCCAGCGTCACCACGCCGCGCGGCACCTCGCGCTCCGCGGCGGCGGCGGCGCGCACGCCCTCCAGCCGGTCGAGCACCTCCTCGATCACCGCGAGGAAGCGGCCGCCCGCCTCGGTCAGCACCACGCCCCGACCGTGCCGGTAGAGGAGGTCGGCGCCGAGCTCCTGCTCCAGCTTGCGCACCTGGCGGCTGAGGGCGGGCTGGGCCACGGCGAGGATGGCCGCCGCCTGCGAGAAGCTGCCGATGCGCGCGACCTCGCGGAAGTACTCCAGTTGCCGCAACTCCATGCCGTCCCGTCCCCGCGCCGATGCCGCGACAGCATAGCTGTTAGCGCGGCGGCAAAAATGGGTCCGCTTCCCCGGCGCGCCCTAGAGTGGATGGGACGACCGCCAGGGAGCGCCCCGCATGCAGTCCAACCCCCGCATCCCCTACCGCATGGCCTCCGCCGCGCCCGCGCTGCCGCCGCTGCAGGGCAAGCGGCTGCTGGTGCAGCTCGTGGTCAACATCGAGCACTGGCTCTTCGACCAGCCCATGCCGCGGACCGTGCTCACGCCCCCGCACGGCCGCGACCAGGTGCCGGACGTGCCGAACTTCGCCTGGGCCGAGTACGGGATGCGCTGCGGCATGCCCCGGCTGTTCCGCCTCTTTGGGGAGCGCGGCCTGCCCGCCGGCGCCTCCTTCAACGCCGGCGTGATCGACGCCTATCCCGAATGCGCCGCGGCCGTGCTCGAGGCGGGCTGGGAGTTCATCGGCCACGGGTTCCACCAGAAGGCCCTCCACGGGGAGGGCGACGAGAGCGGGGTGATCGACGCCTCGCTCGACAAGATCGAGCGGTTCAGCGGGCGGCGCCCGCGCGGCTGGCTCAGCCCGGGCCTGCGCGAGAGCGCGCGCGCGCCGGACCTGCTGCGCGCGGCGGGGATCGACTACGTCTTCGACTGGGTGCTGGACGACCAGCCCTGCTGGATGCGCACCACCGGCGGCCCGATGATCGCCATGCCCTACACGCTCGAGCTGAACGACAGCGTCATCTACGCGGTGGAGCGCCAGGCAACGGGCGAGATGCACAGCCGCTTCACCCGCACGCTCGCCTGCCTGGAGGGCGAGTTCGCCGCGGGGCCGCGCATCCTCACCCTCGCGCTGCACCCGCACCTGATCGCGGTGCCGCACCGGATCGGGGAACTGGCGGCGATGCTCGACACCTTGCAGGCGCGCGACGACACCCTCTTCGTGCAGTCGCACGAGATCGCCGACTGGTTCGCCGCGGCCTGCCCCGCGGCGTCGGCGGGGCTCTGAGCGCGCGGCTCAGGGGGGCGCGCCGTTGATTGTGAGGATGGTGCCGCTGGTGTAGGCGGAGCGGGGCGAGGCGAGGAAGGCCGCGGCGGAGGCGATCTCCTCCACCGTCGCCGCCCGGCCGAAGGGCATGGTCGCCTGGAACTCGCGCCAGCGCCCGGCGTCGCCGAGCTCCTTCGTCGCGCGGGCGCGCAGCAAGGTCTCGTTCCGCTCGGTCGAGACCGGGCCGGGATTGATGCCCATGACGCGGATGCCGTCCCGCGCCGCGCCGATGCCGAGGCTGCGCGTGAAGGCCATCAGCGCCGCATTGCCCGTGCTGCCCGCGATGTAGTCGGGGTTCATCCGCTCCCCCGCCGCGCCGATGATGTTGACGATGACGCCGCCGCTCGCCTTGAGCGCGGGGTAGAGCAGGCGGCTGAGGCCGATCGTGCCGAAGACCTTCAGGTTCCACGCCGCCCGCCAGGCGTCGTTGCCGACCTCCAGCAGGTTGCCCGCGGGGATGGCGCCGGCGTTGTTGACAAGGATGTCGAGCGCGCCGATCCCGCCCGCCGCCCGCTCCAGCTCCTCGTGCCGGGAGAGGTCGGCGGGGATGGTCTGGGCCGGGCGCCCGCCGGCGCCCGCGATCTCCTCGGCCACGCGCGCCAGGGCGGCGGCGTCCCGGGCGAGGAGGACGAGCTCGCATCCCTCCCGCGCGAGGGCGAGGGCGATGGCGCGGCCGATGCCCTTCGAGGCCCCGGTGACGGCGGCGCGCTTGCCGGAGAGTTCGAGGTCCATCCGCGTTTCCTTCCCGTGTCGTCTCAGCCCCCTGCCGGCCCATCGAGGCCCGCGGGATCGGCGTCGTCCTTCAGCCCCGTGCCGGTCAGCTTCCGGTTCAGCGCCTCGCGCATCAGCCAGGCGAGCTTCGCCGCGGCGAGCTCGGGGCTCAACCCGCCCTGAGCGTGGATGTTCGAGAGGCAGTTGCGCTCCGAATCCCGCCGGCCCGGCCGGGGCTCGAAGGTGAGGTAGACGCCGAGGCTGTCCGGCACGCTCAGCCCCGGCCGCTCGCCGATCAGCACCGCCACCAGCCGCGCCCCGAGCCGCTCCCCCACCGCGTCGCCGAGCGCCACGCGCGCCTGCGTCGCGATGACGGCGGGGCCGATCCGCCAGCCCGGCAGCCGCGCGAGGCAGGCGTGGAACAGGGCGGGGGCGTGGCGCTGCACGGCGGTGGCCGAGAGCCCGTCCGCGAGCACGAAGGCGACGTCGCAGGCGCCCGCGGGCAGCGCGGCCCCGGGGTGCAGGCGCCGGCCGAGGTCGGGACGGCGGAGATAGGTGCCGCGGTCGGGCGCGGCGCTGCGGGCCTGGAGGACGGGATGCGGACGGAGCGCCTCCGCCAGCGCGGCGGTGTCGAGCGGCGCGTGAACCGCGTCCCGCGCCAGGGCATGCGCCATCTGCAAGGCCAGCACCTCGCGCAGCGGCAGGGCGTCGCCGGCCTGGCCGAGGCCGATGCGGGCGCGCGTGGCCCCGCGCAGCCGCGCCCAGGGATCGGGCGCCGCGGCGCGCGGCGTCTCAGCCACCGCCCGCCTCCTGGGCGAGCTGCAGCAGGCGGGAGGAGGCGAGGGGAGGCGGGCGGATGGCGCCGTCCGCTCCCGCGATCCCCATGCGCGCGAGCCAGGCCTCGAACTCGGGCGCGGGGCGCAGGCCGAGCAGGGCGCGCAGCGCGAGGACGTCGTGGAAGGAGAGGCTCTGGTAGTTGAGCATGATGTCGTCCGCGCCCGGCACGCAGATGAGGAAGTGCACGCCCGCGACGCCGAGCAGCGTCATCAGCCCGTCCATGTCGTCGCCGTCGGCCTCGGCGTGGTTCGTGTAGCAGACGTCCGCCCCCATCGGCAGGCCGAGGAGCTTGCCGCAGAAATGGTCCTCGAGCCCCGCGCGGATGATCTGCTTGCCGTCGTAGAGGTATTCGGGGCCGATGAAGCCGACCACCGTGTTCACCAGCAGCGGGCGGAAGGCGCGGCAGACGCCCTGGGCGCGGGCCTCCAGCGTCTGCTGGTCCACGCCGTGATGCGCCTCTGCCGAGAGCGCGCTTCCCTGGCCGGTCTCGAAGTACATCACCTCGCCCGAGGGGCCGGCGCGGTTCAGCGACAGCGCGGCGTCGCGAGCCTCGCGCAGCGTCGCGAGGTCGACGCCGAAGCCGCGGTTGGCCCCCTCCGTCCCGGCGACGGACTGGAAGACGAGGTCCACCGGCGCGCCGCGCGCCATGAGGGCGATGGCGTTGGTCACGTGCGTCAGCACGCAGGTCTGCGTCGGGATGTCGTAGCGGGCGCGGAGCCCGTCGAGCATCTCCAGCAGCGTGAGCGCGGTGGGCAGGCTGTCGGTGGCCGGGTTTACGCCGATCACCGCGTCGCCGGAGCCGTTCAGCAGCCCGTCGAGGGTGGAGGCGGCGATGCCGCGCGGGTCGTCCGCGGGATGGTTGGGCTGCAGCCGCGTGGCGAGCCTTCCCTCCAGCCCGAGCGTGCAGCGGAAGGCGCTCACCACCCGCCGCTTGCGCGCGACCGCGATCAGGTCCTGGTTGCGCATGAGCTTCGACACCGCCGCCGCCATCTCCGGCGTGACGCCCGGCGACACCGCGGCGAGGGCCGGGCCGTCCGCCTCGTGCGAGAGGAGCCAGTCGCGGAAGGCCCCCACCGTCAGGCCCGAGAGCGGCGCGAAGGCGCGGGCGTCATGGGTGTCGAGGATCAGCCGCGTGACCTCGTCGGCCTCGTAGGGCACGACGGCCTCGGAAAGGAAGGCCGCGAGCGGCAGGTCGGCCAGGGCGAGGCGCGCGGCGACCCGCCGGGCGTCGCTCCCGGCCGCGATCCCCGCGAGCTCGTCGCCCGAGCGGCGCGGGGAGGCGGCGGCGAGAAGCGTCGCCAGGCCGTCGAAGCGGTGGCTCTCCCCGCCGGCGATCGCGCTCCAGCTTCCCATCGGCCCTCCGCCGGCGAGCGTCCCCCGCGCCGCGCCGCCTGTCCAGCGGCCGCCGGGGACCTGCTGGGACGCACCGTCAGGCGAAACCAGCCGGAAACCTTCGGCCTTCCGCGCGATTCGTTTCCTCATCAGGCCTGATCGAGCAAGGTGATCCCCATGGCAAAGACCCCCCGCGACAAGGACAAGGCCGCCCCGGCGCCGGAGGCGAGGCGGCGGTCGCGCGCCGCGGCCGCAACGCCGAGGCCCACGGCGGCGAAGCGCAAGCCCGCAGCGGCGGCCAGGAGCGAGCCCGCCAGGGCGCGCGCGGCGAAGCCCGCGCCGGCAAAGGCGGCTCCCCGCAAGACAGGGGCCACGAAGGCGCCGGCCGCAACGGCGAGCGCGGGGCGGGCTGCGGCCGCGAAGGCCACAACGGCGCGCAGGACTGGCCCCGCGACGTCGAAGCGCGCGGCCGGCACCGCCACGGCGAAGCCGGCGCGGCGCGGCGCCGGCAAGGCGGCCGCGGCCGATCGGCCCGCAAAGCGCAGCGCCCGGCCGGCCTTGGCCAAGGGCGCGTCGCCGGCCAGGACGCGGCGCGCCGCTTCAACCAAGAAGGCAGAGGCGCCGAAGACCAACCCGGCGCCCCGCCGCGCGGCCTCGCGCCCGGTCCAGCCGGCCGGCGACGCCGCGGCGAGCAAGCCCCGGGGCCGTGGCCCGGTCGCTCCGGAGGAGCAGCGCGCCGGCTCGGAGACGCCGATGCCACCGGCGACCGAGCCCGCGACGCCCGAGGACGCGGCGCCAGCCCTGGCCGCGCGGAGCAGGGCGCGCTGGTACGCGGCCGGCATGCCCTCGCTCGCGCAAGCGGGCGCGGAGGCGATGGCGACGATGACGGTCCGGGCGGTCGCGGCCAGCGCCGCCGCGCTGACGGCCGCCGCCATGGCGACGAACGCCGCGGCCGCGGCGACGATGCGGCCCGCCGCGCCGCCGGCCCCGGACGAGGGTGATGCCTCGCCGGGCCGGGAGAAAGAGGGAGACGACTAGGCCGTCCCGCCGCTCCGAAGTGGATGGGCGGCGCGCGGCGGGGCGGAGCCCGGCTGGCCGAGGACGGGGGCACCGGCCCCCGCCCACCGGCCGCTGTCGGGCGAGAGCCCGGTGCTAGGGCCCCGGGCTACGACCCGACGGGGGCGTTGCTGAAGCCGCGCGGGTGCCGGTCGTGCATCGAGCGGCTGACCCAGACATTGACGGCGCAGACGGCAGCGAGGCCAACGAGGAATGCGAACATGGCAAGGGGCTCCTAATGCCTGTTCCCTCCCTATTCCTCCCCCCTATGTTGCGCTGCACCATGCATTCCGCAAGTAAGGTTTTGTGCCCAACGATCACCCGCGCGCGATTGGCGCGTGACGCAACCGGTGCGCTGTTGTAACGGCGTGCGCGGCCTGTCGCGTCGTGCGCTTCCGCCGGTGCCCTCGAGGGCGCCGGGCCGGGGGTTCACGCGGGCCGGAGCCGCCTTGAAGGCCCGGGCGGAAAGGGCCAAACCAGGGTCGCATGACCGATACCCCTGAGCGGACCGCGCGTGGAATGAACGGGTTGATCGCGCGCCGGGGCCGCGAGGCCGTGTCGCCAGCGCTCGGCGTGCTCGCGCTGCTCCGCGCCCGCAGCCGCCCGGCGATGACGGCGCGCCGCGTGTCCGGGGCCCTCACCATCGTCTCCTACAACGTCCACAAATGCGTCGGCGTGGACAAGCGCTTCGACCCCGCGCGCATCGCCGAGGTGATCGCCGAGACCGGGGCCGACATCGTCGCCCTGCAGGAGGCCGACCGCCGCCTCGGGCGCCGCGTCGGCCTCCTGGACATGGCGACCGTCGAGCGCCGCACCGGGCTGCGCCTCGTGCCCCTCTCCACCACGCCGGGCGGCCATGGGTGGCACGGCAACGCGCTGCTCGTCCGCGTCGGCCAGCCCGCGGGCGTGCGGCGCCTGACGCTCCCGGGCGGGGAGCCGCGGGGTGCCGTCATCGCCGACCTCGAGCTTCCGGCCGGGCGCATCCGCGTCGTGGCCGCGCATCTGGGCCTTCTCAAGCGGCACCGGGAGCGCCAGGCGGCCGCCATCCTCGCGGCGCTCGCGGAGGATCCCGAGGTCCCGACGGTGGTGCTGGGCGACCTCAACGAGTGGCGACCCGGCCAGCGCTCCTCCCTCGGCGCGCTCGAGCGGAGCTTCGGCCACGCGCGGGCGTCGCCGCCGACCTTCCCGAGCCGCCTGCCCGTGCTCGCGCTCGACCGCATGTTTTGGAACCGCCCGGGCCTCGTCGCGGCGGTGGAGGCGCACGACACGCCGCTCGCGCGGCTGGCCTCGGACCATCTCCCGCTGAGGGCGCGCCTCGACCCGGCCATCCTGGCCGGCGGCGCCGCCCTCGACGGGGCCTCGGAGGCGGCCTGAGCGTGTCGCCCGCGGCCGCCAGCGAGGGCGGCCGGGCCGCCCTCCGCCCCCTGCCCGACGCGCCGCGGAACGAGGTGGGCCTGGCGGTGGGCGGGCTCGCGGCCTTCGCCGCCCGCGTGCGCGCGGCCCGGGGCGCCACGCGCACGCTCGACCTGCAGTACTACATCTGGCGGGACGACCTCAGCGGCCGCCTTCTCGCGCGCGAGGTTCTGCGGGTGGCGGGGCGCGGGGTGCGCGTGCGGCTCCTGCTCGACGACATGTACGCGATCGGGCGCGAGCGCTACCTCTCCGCCTTCGACGCCCATCCCTTCATTGAGGTGCGGCTGTTCAACGCAACGCGCTGGCGGCGCTTCGGCAAGGCCGGCCTCCTGCTGGAGATGCTCTTCGGCGGCTGGCACCTGAACCGGCGGATGCACAACAAGGCCTGGATCGCCGACGGGCAGGTCGCGATCTGCGGCGGGCGGAACGTGGGCGACGAGTACTTCGACGCCTCCGGCGACTTCAACTTCCGCGACCTCGACCTCGCCGTCGCGGGGCCGGAGGCGCGCGCGGCGCGGGCGGTCTTCGACCGCTACTGGCAGCATCCCCTCTCGCGCCCGGTCGCGGAGATCTGCCGCGCGGCCCACGAGCGCCGCGGCGGGCTGCGCGGCCTGGCCCGTCGGCTGGACCGCGCGGCCGACCGGCCGGAGGCGCGGCCCTTCCGCGACGCGCTCCGCGCCGATCCCGTGGCGGCCGAGATCCTCAGCGGCCAGCGCGCGCCCCTGTCGTCGGTGCCCTCCGGGTGCATCCGCTTCATCGCGGACGACCCCGGCAAGGCGGCGGGTGAGGGGGAGGCCGCGGAACGGATTGCGCCGGCCATCGGCGCGCTGCTGGAGGGCGCCGCCTCGGAGGCGCTGCTCATCTCCCCCTACTTCGTCCCCGGCGAGGCGGGGGCGGTGGTGCTCGAACGCCTGGCGCGCCGCGGCGTGCGGGTCGTGGTGGTGACGAACTCGCTCGCGGCGACCGACGTCGTCGCCGTCCACGGCGGCTACGCGCGCTACCGGGAACGCCTGCTGCGCGCGGGGGTCGAGCTGCACGAGCTGCGCCAGTCCGGCGAGCACGGGGCCAGCATCCTCGGCTCGCGCGGGGCGAGCCTGCACACGAAGGCGCTGGTGGTGGACGGGGCGCAGGCGGCGGTCGGCTCCTTCAACCTCGACCCGCGCTCCTGGGCGCTGAACACCGAGATGGGCACCTTCGTGGCGGACCGGGCGGTGGCGGAGGGGGTGCGACAGGAGCACCGGCGCCTCTGCGCCCCCGCGCGAAGCTGGCGCTTGGCACTCGACCCCGCGGGCGGTCTGCTCTGGACGGCCGGCGGCGCGGGCGAGGCCTGGCGCCGCGAGCCCGAGGCCTCCGCGTCGCGGCGCGCGCTGGCTTGGCTCGTCCGGCGCCTCCCGTTGGAATCGCAGCTCTAGGCTGGCCGCGCCCTGCCCGCCCCGAACGGTCGCGTCCGGGCGTCAGGCCATCTCCGCCGTGGCTGGCACCGCCGGGACTGCCGCTTCGGACGCGGCGGCCACGAGGGCGAGCACGCGCGCCGGGTCGCCCACCTCCTCGGCCAGCAGCAGGGCGAGGCGGGCGAGGAAGCGGCGGTCCGCCTCCTCCCCGGCCGCGTCCACGCCCGCGCTCACGGCCTCGAAGACGCGCTCCAGCCCCTCTCGCCCGAGGGCGCCGACGCGGGCGTCGCCGGCGGGCGGTGCCGCCACGGCGGGGCGGGGCAGGCCGGCCCCGCGGCGGCCGAGGGCCAGGTCGAGCGCGGCGGCCACCTCCCCGGCGCCCGCCGCCGGTCCGAGCCGGGCGGCGACGTGCTCGTCCGGGCGGACGAGGTAGATCGGGAAGGCCGCGGCGGCGAAGCGGCGGGCGAGGGCGCCGTCGGGGTCCAGCACCGCCGGCCCCGCCCCCGGCCGGGCGGCGAGCCCCTCCGCCGGCCCGATCGCGACGACGGAGAGCGGCAGCGCCGACAGCTCCGCGAGGTGCCCGGCGCCGAGGGCCGCCGGGAAGACGAGCAGCGCGAAGCCCCGGGGCGGCAGCGCGTCGTGCAGGTGCTCCGCGCCCGTCCCGCCCGCGAGGACCACCGGCGGGTTCGGCAGGGGCGAGCCGGGCGCGACGCCCGCGCCCCCCGGCGCCGCGTCCGGCAGCACGGCCGGGGAATCGTCGTAGACATGGGCCGAGGATTGCCGGGGGTCCACGAGGACGCTCGCCCAGGGATGCTCGGCGGCGAGGGTCAGCACGGCGTCGCGCAGCAGGCGGACGCCGCCGGCCGGCGGGGACATGAACCAGGTGCTCTTCGACGCCGCCGCGATGTTCTCCCGCGTGGCGCGGAGGCGCTCGTGCGAGTAGCTGTCGAGAAGCGCCGCCGGCGCCTCCCCGCGCGCGACCATCGCGAGCTTCCAGCCGAGGTTATGCGCGTCGTCGAGGCCCGAGTTGAGGCCGCGCACCCCAAAGATCGGCACCAGGTGGGCGGCGTCGCCGGCGAAGAGCACGCGGCCGTGCCGGTAGGCGTCGAGGGTGAGGCAGTGCGCGCGGTAGAGGCTTCGCCAGACGAGCCGCCAGGGCTGGCGCACGCCCATCATGCCGAGCTGCGCGGAGAGGCGGGAGAGGACGTTCTCCTCGCGCAGCGCCTTCTCGGAGTCCTCGTCGTCGCGAAGCTGGTAGTCGATCCGCCAGACGCCATCGGGCTGCACGTGCAGGATCACGGTGGAGCCGGGGTTGGAGGGCGGGTCGAACCACACGTGGCGCTCCACCGGCCAGTCGGCGCCGGGCACCTCGATGTCGGCGATGAGATAGCGGCCCTCGTAGGAATTGCCACGGAGCGAGAGCCCCTTCAGCTCGCGCAGCGCCGAGCGGCCGCCATCGGCCGCGATGACCCAGCCCGCCCGCTGCCGGGAGGCGCCCTCGGCACCGGCGACCTCGAGCGTCACGCCGTCCTCGTCCTCCGCGAGGCCGGTGACGCGGCTGCCCCAGCGCGGCTCGATGCCGTGCTCCCGTAGCGCATCCAGGAGGAAGCGCTCGGTGTAGAACTGCTGGAGGTTCACGAAGGGGGCGTGGCGGTCGCCGGGCGCGTGCGGCATCTCCAGGCGGAAGACCAGCCGGTCCCGGTGGAAGGTGCGGCCGCGGGACCAGGGCAGGGCCTTGGCGGCGAAGGCGGGCCCGGCCCCGATCCGGTCGAGGATCTCCTGGCTGCGGCGCGAGATGCAGATCGCCCGGCTGCTCCAGGCCACGCCCTCCTTCGCGTCGAGCACGACCGGGCGCAGGCCCGCCCGCGCGAGCTCGATCGCGGCCACCAGCCCGACCGGGCCGGCGCCGACGACCACGACCGCGCCGTCCCCGCCGTCGCGCCGCGCGCGACCGGCCGCGGCCTCGTCGATCCCGTCCATGGCCTGACCCCTTCCCCCCGTCGCCTCGCCCGCCACGCCCCGGCGGACGCGCGGCACGGTGCCACCGCGGCGGGCCCCCCGCCAGGGCCGGCCGTTCCGCGCCGCGCCACCGCGCGTTACGCCGGGGCTTCCGCGGAAACCCTCCATTAAGCCCGCGCCCTCAGCCTGCCTCGGCCTGTTTCGCTGAACGGAGGGCGCCTTCGTGCGATCAGCCTCGCTGAACATCCGCGGACGCATCGTCCTGCTGCTGCTGCTCTTCGGCCTCACGCCGGCGGCCCTGCTCGGCGGTGCCTACCTGTGGGAGCGCTCCTCGCTCCGCGCGGTCTCCCTCTCGCGCCTGGCCGACGCCGCGGCGACGCTGAGCGACACGATCGACCGCAACCTGTTCGAGCGCTACGGCGACGTGCAGGCCTTCGGGCTGAACACCGCGGCGCACGAGCCCGGCAACTGGCGCCGCCCCTCCGCGGACAACCCGCTGGTCCGGGTCATGGACCAGTACGTGGCCGCCTACGGCGTCTACAAGCTCTCCCTTCTCGTGAGCCCGTCCGGGGAGGTGCTCGCCGTCAACTCGCGCGACGCCGCGGGCGCACCGATCGCCTCGGAGGGGCTCTACGCGCGCTCCTTCGCCGACGCCGCCTGGCTCGGCCGGACGCTGCGCGAGGAGTTCCTCGTCGGTCCCGAGGGACTGACCGGCACGGTGGTGGAGGCGCCCGCGCGCTCGGCCGAAATCGCCGCGGCCTTCCCGGGCGAGGATGGCTACTCGATCGTCTTCGCGGCGCCGGTGCGTAACCTCGCGGGCGAGCTGATCGGGGTCTGGGCCAACTTCGCCGACTTCGGGCTCGTCGAGAGCATCGTCTCCGACTTCCAGGCGCGCCTCGTCGCCAGCGGCATGCCCAGGGCGGAGGTGACGATCCTCGACCCGTCCGGCGCGGTGATCGTCGACCACGACCCGGCGTCGCGGCCCGGCGCCTACGCCCGCGACTTCGGGGTCATCGGGCGCCTGAACCTTGTCGAGGAGGGCGTGCCCGCCGCGAGGGAGGCGGTGGCCGGCGGCAACGGCGGCGCGATGATCGCGCTGCATCTCCGGAAGGGGATCGACCAGGCCGTGGGCTACGCGCGCAGCAAGGGCGCCATGGGCTTCGCCGGGCTCGGCTGGTCCGCCCTGGTCCGCGTGCCGACGGCGGAGGCCTTCGCGGCGCTGGACCACGTGGAGCGCAAGGGGATGGTGCTCCTCCTGGCCGCGGTTCTCGGCATCGTGCCGCTCGGCTTCTGGATCGGCGCGGGCTTCGCGCGGCCGGTGGTCCAGCTGGCCGCCTCCATGCGGCGGATCGTGGCCGGCGAGGCGACGGCCGCGATCCCGGGCGAGGGGCGGTCCGACGAGATCGGCGGGATGGCCGCGGCCCTCGCCGTGCTCCGCAACCACATGACGGAGGCGGCCGCGCTGCGCGAGCGGCAGGCGGCGGACCAGGAGGCCGCGGAGGAGGCGAAGCGCGGCGCGCTGCAGGGAATGGCGAGCCGCGTGGAGGCCGAGACGGGCGCCGCCGTGGAGGCGATCGGCCAGCGCGCGGCGATGATGGCCGACGAGGCCGACAGCATGGCGCGGATGGCCGAGACGGTCGCGGAGCGCAGCGCCACCGTGGCCGCGGCGGCGCGCGAGGCGCTGGAGAACACCGAGACCGTGGCGGCCGCCACGGAGGAGATGTCGGCGAGCGTGCGCGAGATCTCCTCGCAGATCGCCACCGCCTCCGCCGTCGCCCTTCGCGCCGTGGAGCAGGGGCGTGCGAGCGAGGAGGTCATCCGGGGACTTTCGGCCTCCGCGTCCCGCGTGAGCGAGGTTCTCGTGCTCATCGCGGACATCGCCTCCAGGACCCACCTGCTGGCGCTCAACGCCACCATCGAGGCCTCGCGCGTGGGCGAGGCCGGCCGGGGCTTCGCCGTGGTGGCCGCCGAGGTGAAGTCGCTCGCCGCGCAGACGGCCAAGGCGACGGAGGAGATCGGGCAGAGCGTGGGCGAGATCTCGGCCGCCACCGGCGAGGCCGTGCGGACCGTGCAGGAGATCGCGCGCGGGGTCGACGAGATCAGCGCCATGTCCACCGCCGTCGCCGCGGCCGTCGAGCAGCAGTCCGCGGCGACGAACGAGATCGCCCGGAGCGTCGCCGGGGCCGCCGGCGCCGCGCGCGAGGTGGCCGTCCAGATCGGGCACGTGTCCTCCGCCACGGCCGACGCGGGCCACCGCGCCGGCCAGGTGCGCGAGGCGGCAGCGCAGGCGCGGATCGAGATCGAGAGCATGCGGGGCACGCTGGTGAGGGTCGTGCGCACCTCCACGCCGGAGGTGAACCGCCGCAGCGCGCCGCGCTTCGACATGCCGTGCGAGGCGGTGCTCGGGAGCGCGGGGAAGGAGCACCCGGTCAAGCTGGTCGACATCTCCGCCGGCGGTGCGCGGGTGACCGGCGGCCCCGGCCTCGCGCCCGGCGCGCGCGCGACGCTTCGCGTGCCGTTCCTCGCCTTCCCGCTCGCCGCCTCCATCATTGGCGCGGGAGGCCCGGGTGAGACCCGGCTCCGCCTCGCGCTCGACGAGCAGGAGGAGCGCAAGCTTGCCGCCGCGCTCCCGGCGCTGGAGCGAAGCCGCCCGGCGCGCGCGGCCTGACGGGGCCGCGCGGGCGCGGGAACGCCGGGCATCGCCCCCGGGGCGGCGCAGGGCTCGCGCGCGGCCCTGGGCCTGGCACGGAGCCTTGCCCTGCCGTCGACAAAGTGAGCGGCCGGCCACTGACGGGGCGGACGTCCTCCCATAGGGTGACTTCCGTCGTGGGAAAAAGGTCGCTGCCTTGATGGTGCACAGCATCAGCCACCGAATCTACCGCCGCGTCCGCCAGCTGACGCGCCTGCCCCCGGAAGCGTTGCGCAGCCTGCTCCCCTCGTTCTCGCAGTTCGGCGAGGACCACGCGATGCTGCGGCTCCTGCGTCCCCAGCCCCAGGGCACCTTCGTCGATGTCGGGGCGAACGACCCGCTGGAAGGATCCAACACGGCCTTCCTCTACTCTCTCGGATGGAGCGGGCTCGCGATCGACCCCAACCCGCAGTTCGCGGCGAAGTTCCGGAAGGCGCGGCCGCGTGACACCTACCTGACCATGGGCGTCGCGGAGACGCCGAGCACGCTGACCTACTACGAATTCGAGTACGACAAGTTCAACACCTTCTCGGAGGAGCGGGCGAACCTCATCGCGGCCGATGGCAATCCGCTGAAGGGCCAGCATGCCGTGGAGTGCCGCTCGCTGCGCGATATCGTCGGCGAGCACCTGCCCGGCCGGCACGTCGATCTGCTCTCGGTCGATTGCGAGGGGCTGGATCTGGAGGTTCTGCGGTCGGCCGGGCTCGACGACATGCGGCCCACCGTTCTCATCGTCGAGGACTTCGAGGGGTTCCGCGGCTTCCAGGCGGGGCGGCGCGAGGGAGCGCTCGACGAGTTCCTTCGCGGCGCGGGCTACCTGCCGGTCTGCCAGCTCGCCTGGTCCGCCATCTACGTGGCCCAGGACTGGCGCCGCCTTCCCCAGGGCGCGTTCCGCTTCCCGGAGGAGATGGGCTACTTACCGTGATCTCGGCCGGGCGGTTCCGCGTGGCGCGGCGATCGGGCGGGCGCCTGGCCTGCTCCGGCCACCAGCCCCGCCCGGCGCGGGCGGGATCAGGCGGCTGGCGGCTTGCCAAGGGCCACACGTCCCGGCGCCGGTGGCAACCGCCTCTCCAGCCAGGGGCGGAGCGCCAGCGCGGGCGCCTCCACCCAGTGCCAGGACATCCAGGCCAGCGCCAGGACCACCGGCAGGCTGACCAGGAAGTTCGACCACCACGAGGCGGCGGCGCCGAGCAGCATCGTGGCCGCCTGCTGCACGGGGAAGCCGTAGATGTAGGTGCCGTAGGACAGGTCGCCGAAGCGAAGCGCCACCGGGCGTGTCGCGAGCGCGAGGTAGATGACGAGGTAGACGCCCGCCGTGGCGGCGGCGACCGGAAAGCCGGTGATGGCCACGGAGGCCGCGAGCAGCGCGGCGCAGCCCCACGCCACCCCCGCGCGCAGCGGCACCGCCCAGAGCTGCATCACCGCGCCGCCGGCGAAGAAGCTGCCGAGCTGCACCCACTCTCCCCCGAGCCACAGCTTGTTCGCGACGAGAAGCCCCAGGTAGAGCGCGAGGACGGGCCCACGGCGCAGCAGCCCCGCGAGGCCCAGCGCGAGGACGGCGCCGTAGCAGCCGGCCTCGTAGGCCAGCGTCCAGAGGCTGCCGGCGACGACGCGAGGCAGGGGGTTCGCCGCGAAGAGGCCGGGCAGCCACTCCTGATAGCCGAAGACGAGCAGATTGCCGACGACGAAGCGGTGAGTCTGGGGATCGGCGAGGTAGTCGCGCAGGCCGACCGTGGAGAGCGCCGGGCCGGCCAGGAGCGCGACGAGCAGGAGCATGGCCGCGAGGCCGGGAAGCAGGCGGAGGGCGCGCGCGAGACAGAAGCGCGCGGCGTCCGGCCGGCGCTGGAAGGAGGCGGTGATGAGGTAGCCCGAGACGATGAAGAAGACGATCACCGCCAGACGCCCGATGGTCGTCTGGTGCGCCCCGATCTGCCAGACGGGCTCGCTCCGGTAGTTCCCCTCGGAAAGCTGGAAGGCGTGCGAGAACAGCACCCCCAGGGCGGCCGCCAGCCGGATCAGGTCGAAGTTGTTGGCGACGCGCCGTTCCTGCATGCTCGAGGCCATCCGTCCGTAAGGGCGGAGGGCTGTTAGGCAGGAACGGAGGGGGTGTCCACCCACGCGCCGCGCGGGGCACCGCCGCGTCGGCCGTTGCGACGCGAGTGGATCTTCGTCTCATCGCCGCGAGGTTGTGCTGCGCCGGCGCGCCTGCCCTGGGCTTCGCGCCGGTTGCACCCGGCCGGGCGGTGCGGCGAAGGGGCGCTGGCGGCTTACCCGACATCCATCTGAAGGCCCTCGCGCTGCACCACCGCGCGCCACTTCTCGATCTCCGCCCGCACGAAGGTCGCGTACTCCGCGGCCGTGCCGTAGGCGGGCACGCCGCCCATCTCGGCGAAGCGCTGGCGGGTCGCCGGCAGGTCCAGCATCGCCTTGATCTGCGCGTTGAAGGCCTGGACGACCGGCTCCGGCGTGCCGCCTGGGAGGAAGGCGCCGAACCAGGTGCTGACATCGTAGGAAGCGAGCTCGGGCATCGTCTCGCGCAGGGCGGGCAGCTCCGGCATCTGCGCGATCCGGTCGGCGCTCGTCACGCCGAGGGCGCGCACCTTCCCCGCGCGGATCTGCTCGACGGCCGTGGTCAGGTTGTCGATCTGGAAGTCGACGTCGCCCGCCATCAGCGCCAGCATGGCCGGGCTGGCGCCGCGGAAATGCACCGCCGTGGCCTCCGTTCCCGTGAGCTGCTGGAACCAGACCGCGGAGAGGTGGCCCGACTGGCCGGGCCCCGAGGTGCCGTAATTTAGCCGCCCCTTCCGGTCCCGGAGGTACTGCACGAACTCGGGAACCGTGCGCGCGGGCACGGAGGGGTGGAGCATGAGCGCGTTCGGCCCGCGGATCATGTTGGAGACGGGGGCGAGCTGGTCGGGCCGGTAGGGAAGGTTGCGGAAGAGGGAGTAGGCGATCGACTGCGGGCCGATGTTGCCGATGAGGAGCGTGTGCCCGTCGGGCCGCGCGCGCGCCACCTCCGCCGTGCCGAGCGTGCCGCCGGCCCCCGAGCGGTTCTCCACCACCGCGGGCTGCCCCCAGCGCTCCTGCAGGAAAGGGGCGAGGAGGCGGCCCATGATGTCGGTGGTCCCGGCCGCGGCCGCGGGCACGACGATGCGGACGGGCTGGCTCGGCCGCCAGCCGCCCTGGGACCGGGCCGGGAAGGGGAGGGCGCCCAGCACCGCCCCGGCGCCGAGCAGCCCGGCCCGCCGGCCGATGGCCGGCCGATCAAATTCGTCCATGACGCCTTCCTCCTGCGGGCCCGCCTGTTCCGGCGGTGCCCCGCCCGCGATCCTGCCCGGCCGGCCGCGCCCTGTCATGGCCGCCAGCACCCGGCGGCCCCGCCGCCGCGGGGTCAGAGCGTCTTGAGGAACTCCACGAGGTCGCGCCGCTGGTCCTCGCCCAGGGCGGGACCGATGGTGCCGTTGCCGCGCGGGCCGTCCCGGAATTCGTGGCCGCGGTTCGAGTTGCCGGGGATGGCGGTGTCGAAGCGGAAGCCGCCCTCGAAGGGGCGGGTCTCGAAGCCGACCTCGCGCGGGTTGAACTGCCGGCTGCCGACGAAGAAGGCAGCGTCGCGCCGCTCGGCCGGCAGGAGCAACTGGTAGAGCGTCGGCACCGACCCGTTGTGGAGATAGGGCGCCGTGGCCCAGACGCCGTTGAGCGGGCGGGCGCGGTAGGCCGCCGGGGCGCGCCACTCGTTGACGCGGTAGCCGTCCATCTCGCGGCGCCGCGCCTCGGGGATGCCGTTCTGGGCGTACCAGGCCCCGATGACGCCGGTGGTGACGCGCTGCAGGCCCTCGGCCGCCGAGATCTGCGCCGTGGACCCCGCCTCCGGGTAGGCGCGGCGGCGGATGAAGTTCGTGGCGGCCTTCGGGTCCGTGCCGATGCGCTCCAGCGGGACCATGGTGAGGCGAAGCTCGCGCCGCGGCGGCTCGCCCGGCAGGTCGGCCGCGCTCTCCCAGCGGCCTTCGTGGCAGCCGGCGCAGAGATTGCGGTAGAGGACCTCCCCGCGGCCTGCCGCCGCGCGGTCGATCGGGCCGAGCAGGTCCTCGGGCCAGGCGGGAGGGCGCAGCCCCGCGCCCGGGGCGGGCCCGGCGAGCAGGACCTCCATGGCGTGGATGTTCTCGATCCGGACGGTGGAGCGGTAAAGCTCCTCCGGCGGGCCGGACAGCTTCGTGCCGGCGCGCACGCCCATCGCCTCCGCGACGTTGCGCCCCATCGGCTGGCGGATGGCGCCGTTGTACTGCACCCAGTCGAACCAGGGCGCGTCCCAGAGGGCCGGGTAGCTGACGGGTGCGTCCGCCACGGCGAAGTTGCGCCGGTCGTTGAGCACCGTGCCGAACACGAAGTTCCCGCCGCGCCCGAGCGCGTCGAGCCGCCCGAAGCCCTCGGCGACGGGGTAGAGCCGCGCCTCCCGGGCCTGGCCGGTCTCGTCCTGGCCGGCCGCGATGGCCCGGTCCAGCCGTGCCTTCAGCCGCTCGCGCGCGGCGGTCCCGTCCTCCGCGCCGAGCACCGCCGCGGCGAAGCGGCCGAAGCGCGGCTCGGACTGCTGCGTGAGGAACAGGGCGACGCCGAGCTGCCGCTGGAAGGCGGCCGTGTCCGTCATGGCGGGCCCGCCGTCGACGCGGAGCGCGCGGCCATTCCGCTCGATCTGGCCGGTGTGGCAGGCGGCGCAGGTGAGGCCGACGATCACCTCGCGGGCCTGCCCGTCCTCGCCCGGGAAGCGGTCGTCGGGCGCGAAGCCGACGGGAAGGCCCTGGGGGTTCGCGGCGGAGGGCGGGTCGGGCAGGAAGCCGAAGCGCGCGAGGTACTCGGGCGCCGCGAAGCGCGGGGCGCCCGTCAGGCTGAGCTCCGGCTGCTCGAGCGCCAGGAACCAGGCCATGGGCATGAGCCGCGTGCCCTGGGAGGTGTGATAGAACCAGCCCCGCTGCGCGGGGCTCCAGTTCTGCTCGGCGAAGGCGAGTTCGCCGGCCGGCCGGTATTCCGGCAGGTTGGCGCAGCCAGCGAGGGCGAGGAGGAAGGGCGCGAGCGCCCGGCCAGCGAGCTTAGAGCCCAGCATTGCGTGGACCTCCCGACCCCAGCGTAGGGAGCGCATGTTACGAATCGCGGCGCCACCCCGCAAAGAAAATGCGGAGGCCAGGGGGAACCGATGCTATGCCGAACAGACCCTCGCCACCGTTCCCGGTGCGCCCCCGCTTGATTGCGGCGCCGAGGTCCGCATGAGGCTCCAGGGCAAGGTCGCCGCCATCACCGGCGCGGCCTCCGGCATCGGGGCGGCGACGGCGCTCCTCTTCGCGCGCAACGGCGCCCGCCTTCTCCTCGTGGACCGCGACGAGGAGTCGCTGGCGTCGCTCTCGGCCCGGTTGCGGGGGGAGGGGCACGACGCCATCGCGCGCGTCTCGGACGTGGGCGAGCCCGGCGCGGCGGAGGCGGACGCGGGGGCCGCGCTCGACGCCTGGGGGCGCATCGACGTGCTGATGACGGCCGCCGGCTTCTCCACCGGCGGCACCGCGCTGACGACGAGCCCTGAGGACTGGCGCGCCGTGCTCCGCGTGCATCTCGACGGCACCTGGCTCTGGGCCCGCGCCGTCCTGCCGGGCATGCGGGCGCGGGGCTCCGGCAGCATCATCACCGTTGCTTCGCAGCTCGCGCGGGCGGGCGGGCGGAACAACATTGCCTACGTCACGGCGAAGGGCGGCATCCTCGCGATGACGAGGACGATGGCGCTCGACTCCGCGCCGGACGGGGTGCGCGTGAACGCGCTGCTGCCGGGCGCGATCGACACGCCCCTGCTGCGCCGTGGCTTCGGGCGCGCCGCGGATCCGGCGGAGGCGCGCGAGCGCTCCCGGAGCCGCCACCCGCTGGGGCGGCTCGGCCAGGCCAAGGAGGTGGCGGACGCGGCGCTCTACCTCGCGGGCGACGCCGCCGGCTTCACGACCGGCATCGAGCTGCCGGTCGACGGTGGCTGGCTCGCAGGCTGATATTTCGTTGCGAATGGAAATCTATTCGCGTCGGTTCCCTGTTGTTCTTGCCCCAAGGTCGATTGATCACTAAAAAGTGAAGTCTGATCGGTTTGGGGCGGGTTGGATGACCACCATCGCTTGGGACGGCAAGACTCTCGTGGGGGACCGCAGGGTCAGCGTCGGCACCACCACCTACAGTTCCACCAAGATCCGCCGAACCGCCGACGGGCGCCTCCTGGGCGCCACGGGCGACTGGTACGTGGCCTGCGCGGTCATGGATTGGCTCGACAAGGGCGGCCCCCGCCCGGACGGGCAGGGCTCGGAGCGCTGGTGCACGGCGCTCGAGGTCACGCCGGACGGCCGCTGCTGGCTGCACGGGCGGGACGGCAAGTGGCCGGTGGAGGACGGGTTCACCGCCATCGGGTCGGGCCGCGAGTACGCGCTGGCCGTGATGGCGGTCGGCCTCGACGCGAAGCGCGGGGTGGAGGTCGCCAGCCGCTTCGACCCGGGCACCGGGAACGGGATCGACGCGCTGGAACTCGAGGCACCGGCGGCGGAGATGACGAGCCCCGGCGCCGGGACCCTCGCCATCGCCGCCTGAGGGGCGGCGCGCTAGCGGACGGCGTCCGGCAGGGCGTCCCCGCGCCCCATGCGCGGGGCCGGTTTGGCCGCCAGACGGCCCGTCGACGTCGCAAGGCCGCTGACGCCGCGGGCGCAACCATCCCCTTTACCGGGCACACCCAACGCCGGACGCCGACCCGCCGCGCGTCCTTCAATCCTTAGCCCACAACCGGCGCAGCGACCCTCGTCGCCGCGCGCGGCCGTTCGTCACCTTACCGGAACTTCATTTTCGGGCCCCGGCCGGTCACCTTCCCGGCCACGGGGCGTTCTCACCCCGACGACACCGCGGCCTGGCGCGGGTGCGATCGCGCCGGGCGGACCGGCGCGGGCGCGCCGCGGCCGGTCGTGGGCGATGAAGGATGAGAGACGATCATGCAGGAAGGCAAGGAGTTCCAGCTGTCCCGGCGGGGACTGGCGATCGTGACCGCCGCCGCCGCGGCGGCCACGGGCGGCCCTCCCGCGGCCCAGGCGCAGACCGGCGCGGCGGCCAGCCCGCCGGCGTCGGCACCGGCGATGGAGAAGGTCTCGCTGGTGGTGAACGGGCAGCGCCACGCGCTCGAGCTCGACGCGCGCACCACCTTGCTCGACACGCTCCGCGAGCACCTTCACCTGACGGGCAGCAAGAAGGGCTGCGACCACGGCCAGTGCGGCGCCTGCACGGTGATGGTCGACGGGCGCCGGATCTACTCCTGCCTGACGCTCGCCGTCATGCACGAGGGCGACGAGGTCACGACGATCGAGGGGCTGGGCAAGCCCGGCGACCTGCACCCGATGCAGGCCGCCTTCGTGAAGCATGACGGCTACCAGTGCGGCTACTGCACCCCCGGCCAGATCTGCGCCTCCGTCGCGATGCTCGCCGAGATCAAGGCGGGCGTGCCGAGCCATGTGAGCGCCGACCTGACGGCGGCGCCGCAGCTCACGGCGGACGAGATCCGCGAGCGCATGAGCGGCAACATCTGCCGCTGCGGCGCCTACTCGAACATCGTGGAGGCGATCACCGAGGTCGCGGGGAGACAGGCATGAGGCCCTTCACCTACGAGCGCGCGCGGAGCCCGGCCGAGGCCGCGGCGGCGGCGCAGCGGCCCGGCGCCCGCTTCATCGCGGGCGGAACGAACTTGCTCGACCTGATGAAGCTGCAGATCGAGACGCCCGCGCACCTCATCGACGTGAACGGCCTCGGGCTCGACCGCATCGAGGCGGCGCCCGAGGGCGGGCTGCGGATTGGCGCCCTGGTGCGCAACACCGACCTTGCGGCGGACGAGCGGGTGCGGCGCGACTACGGCGTTCTCTCGCGCGCGCTCCTCGCGGGCGCCACCGGGCAGCTCCGCAACAAGGCGACGACCGCGGGCAACCTGCTCCAGCGCACGCGCTGCCCCTATTTCTACGACACCAACACCGCCTGCAACAAACGCCAGCCCGGCAGCGGGTGCTCGGCGATCGGCGGCTCAACGCGCGGGCTGGCGGTGATCGGCGCCAGCGAGGCCTGCATCGCGACCCACCCGAGCGACATGGCGGTCGCGATGCGCGCGCTGGACGCGGTGGTGGAGACGGTGCGGCCGGACGGCACGGAGCGTGCGATCCCCGTCGCCGCCTTCCACCGCCTGCCCGGCGACACCCCGCACATTGAGACGGCGCTGGAGGCCGGCGAGTTCATCACCGCCGTGACGCTGCCGCCGCCGGCCGGCGGGCGCCAGTTCTACCGCAAGGTGCGCGACCGCGCCTCCTACGCCTTCGCCCTCGTCTCCGTCGCGGCGGTGGTGCAGCGGGACGGCACGGGGCGCGTGGCGCTCGGCGGCGTGGCGCACAAGCCGTGGCGCGTGGAGGCGGCCGAGGGCGAGCTGCCGCGGGGCGCCGGGCCCGCCATGGCGGCGATCCTGGAGGGCGCCCGCCCGACCCATGAGAACGCGTTCAAGGTGAAGCTGGCCGAGCGGGCGCTCGCCGCCGTGCTCGCCGAGGCGAAGGGCTGAGCCATGAAGTTCGACACCCCCGCCACCCGCAACCCGATCGACCAGATGCGCGTGGTCGGCAAGCCGATCGACCGCATCGACGGGCCGCGCAAGACCACGGGCACGGCGCCCTACGCCTATGAGCGCCATGACGCCGCGCCCAACCAAGCCTATGGCCACGTCCTCGGCGCCGGCATCGCCAAGGGGCGGATCGTCTCCATGGACACGGCGGCGGCAAAGGCGGCGCCGGGCGTGGTCGCCATCGTCACGACGCTCGACATGCCCCCCCTCGCGAAAGGCCAGACGAACGTCGCCCTCCTCTTCGGGGGCGCGGAGGTCCATCACTACCACCAGGCGATCGCCGTGGCGGTCGCCGAGACCTTCGAGCAGGCGCGCGACGCCGCGGCGATGATCCGCGTGAGCTACGCGCCCGAGCCCGGACGCTTCGACCTCGCGGCCGCGGCGAAGGACGCGCCGCTCTCGTCCGGCGACAGCGAGGAGGGCAGCGGCGCCCCGGCGGAGGACCGCGTCGGCGACTTCGAGGCCGCCTTCGCGGCCGCCCCCGTGCGGCTCGACGCCACCTACACCACGCCCGACGAGAGCCACGCGGCGATGGAGCCGCACGCCTCCATCGCGGCCTGGGAGGGCGAGAAGGTCACGATCTGGACCTCGAACCAGATGATCGCCTGGGGCAAGCGGGACCTGGCGAAGACTCTCGGCATCCCCGCCGCGAACGTGCGGCTGGATTCCCCCTTCGTGGGCGGCGGCTTCGGCGGCAAGCTCTTCCTCCGGGCGGACGCGGTAATGGCCGCGCTGGCGGCGCGGGCCGCGGGGCGGCCGGTGAAGGTGGCCCTCACCCGCCCGCAGGTCGCGAACAACACGACGCACCGCCCGGCCACGATCCAGCGCATCCGCGTCGGCGCGGGGCGCGACGGGCGGATCACCGCCATCGCGCACGAGAGCACCTCGGGCAACCTCAAGGACGGCAAGCCGGAGACGGCGGTGCAGCAGACGAAGCTGCTCTACGCCGGCGCGAACCGCCTGACCTCCCTTCGCCTCGCCGAGCTCGACCTGCCCGAGGGCAACGCCATGCGCGCACCGGGCGAGGCGCCGGGGCTGATGGCGCTCGAGATCGCCATGGACGAGATGGCGGAGAAGCTCGGCCTCGACCCCGTCGAGTTCCGCGTCCTCAACGACACCCAGGTCGATCCCGAGCACCCGGAGCGGCCGTTTTCGCAGCGCCAGCTCGTCCAGTGCCTGCGCCAGGGAGCGGAGCGCTTCGGCTGGAACCGGCGCAACGCGCGCCCCGGCGAGCGGCGCGAGGGCAACTGGCTTGTCGGCATGGGCATGGCCGCGGGCTTCCGCAACAACATGCTGACGAAGTCCGCCGCGCGCGTGCGGCTCGACCGCGAGGGCGTCGTGACGGTCGAGACCGACATGACGGATATCGGGACGGGCAGCTACACCATCATCGCGCAGACCGCCGCGGAGACGATGGGCCTGCCCATCGAAAAGGTGGTCGTGCGCCTCGGTGATTCCGACTTCCCGGCTTCCGCCGGCTCGGGCGGGCAATGGGGCGCGAACAACTCGACCGCGGGCGTCTTCGCCGCCTGCATGAAGCTGCGCGAGGCCGTGGCGCAGAAGCTCGGCTTCAACTCGGCGGACGCGGTCTTCGCGGAGGGCGAGGTGAGGGCGGGCAACCGGCGCGCGCCGCTCGGCCAGGCCGCCGGCGAGGGCGGGCTCGTGGCGGAGGACCTGATCGAGTACGGCGACCTCGCCAAGCGCTACCAGCAATCCACCTTCGCCGGGCATTTCGTCGAGGTCGGCGTGGACGCCTTCACGGGCGAGACGCGGGTGCGGCGGATGCTGGCCGTCTGCGCGGCGGGGCGCATCCTCAACCCGAAGTCGGCGCGCAGCCAGGTGATCGGCGCAATGACGATGGGCGTCGGCGCCGCGCTCACGGAGGAGCTCTCCGTCGACAAGCGGCTCGGCTTCTTCGTGAACCACGACCTCGCCAGCTACGAGGTGCCGGTGCACGCCGACATCCCGCACCAGGAGGTCGTTTTCCTCGACGAGGCGGACCCGATCTCCTCGCCGATGAAGGCGAAGGGCGTGGGCGAGCTCGGGCTCTGCGGCGTGGGCGCGGCGGTGGCGAACGCGATCCACAACGCGACCGGAATCCGCGTCCGCGACTACCCGATCACCCTCGACAAGCTGCTCGACCGGCTGCCGCCGGTGGCGTGACGGCCCGGCGTCGCGTCAGGCCGCGCGGCGCCGGCATCCCGCCAGCGCCAGCAGCCCGAGGCCGAACAGCGCGACCGAGGCCGGCTCGGGCACGCTGACGAGGCTTCCGGCCGCGGCCCCGATGAGCTGGTGCGCCGCGGTGGTCGGGTGGATGGCGTCGAAGAAGAGGAAGCCCGCGCAGGCCGGCGCAGCGCCGGGCGCGGCGAGGCAGGGCGTGTCGATGGACTGCGTGAAGCCAAAGGAGGCCGGGTTGGCCGCGATGGCGTCGGTCAGGCCGAGGAAGTCCAGCCGATACAGGCTGCTGCCCGGCAGGAGGCTGAGCTGGTCGAGCGCGCCGCCGAGCGCGGTGTTCAGCAGCACGGAAATCGCCTGCCCGGCGGCCTCCCCGCCGTTCGCTTCGGGCTGGAGGCCGACATCGGGAATCCCCGCGACCAGGATGCTGCGCGCGCCGAGCTGGTTGAGGGCGGAGACCCCGGCCGCGACGGCGGCCGCCACGGCGAAGGGGTCGGGCGCGTCGAGGTTCGCCGCGCGGATGGAGCGCGCGTCGTTGCCGCCGATGTTGAGGACGTAGAGCCCGGTCGGGTCGGCGGGCTTGCCGGTGAAGGCGATGTCGCCGGCGAAGGCGCCGATCTGCGCGGCGAGGTCGGGCGAGGCATCGGCGTTGGTGACCGCGCGCGCGCCGCCGACCGAGTAGTTCGTGCCACCCGCCAGCCGCGGCACCACGGCCCCGGTGCCGATCCGCTCGCTGAGGGTGTCCACCCAGACCGGCCCGTTCGAGAAGCGGCCGTCCGCGTAGCCGATCGCCGCCGGGGTGGGGCTCGGCAGGCCGAGCGCCTGGGCGCCGAGCTGCGCGTTGCCGGTGTCGGTCAGGCTGTCGCCGAAGACGGTGAGGCTGCTGAAGGGCGCCGCCATGGCCGCCGGCGCCACGAGGGCGGTGCCCGCCGCGACCGCCGCGCCGAGGGCAACCCGCCCGATTCCCCATCGCAGCGTCATGGCCGGTCCCCCTTCCGCTCCGGCCGGGCGGCCGGATTCGCGGCGCCATACTGGGCACCCGGGGGTATTTTCGCAATCAAGCGATAACTGCAGCAGGACGAGGGCGGCGGCTTTCGGGCCCCGAGTGACGCCGGCGCCACCGCGCGCCCCTTTGCCTCTCCGGCGAGGGGCGCGCTTCGGGCGTCCTCAGGCGCTCTGCTTGCGCCCGCCCGGCAGCAGCGCCGCGGCCGCGCGGACCAGCGGGGCGAGGACCAAGGAGGCGAGCGGGATCACCGCCAGGCCGACCCCCAGGCCGGCCAGGCCGGAGAGCGCGGCGCCCGTGCTCCATCCGGCGGCACCAGCCAGGGACGGAAGCGCCTCTGCCGCGCGCTCCGCCAGGTGCTGCACGAGGTGCGCGGGCGCGGCGACGCCGAAGGCCTCCAGCCCGTGCAGCACGATCCCGCCGCCGACCCAGAGCATGGCCGCGGTGCCGACGACGCCGAGCACGCGCAGGAAGGGCGGCATGCCCCGCACGAGGCCGCGGCCGAGCGGACGGGTCAGCCGGACGAGCCCGCGGTCCGCCGCGGTCGGCGCCCCGCCCGGCGCGGCGCGCAGGCCGAGCCGCGTCGAGGCCGGGCGGGCGTTGCGCGCCAGCGCGACGCCGGCGTCGTCCGCCTTCACGATGAGGGCGACCGCGCCATAGACAAGCACGGTCAGCCCCGTGCCCACGATGGCGAGGACGAGCGCGCGCGTGAGCACCGGCCCGGGCTCGAGCGAGGCGAGGGTGAGGGCCATGATCTCGGCGGAGAGGATGAAGTCCGTGCGGATGGCGCTGGCCACCCGCCGCTCCTCCAGCGCGGCGGGGTCGGCCGGGGCGGCGGCCGCCGCCGCCGAGGGCAAGTGCGGTGGCCGCAGGGCGTGCAGGACCTTCTCCGCGCCCTCGAAGCAGAGATAGGTGCCGCCGAGCATGAGCAGCGGCGTCATGCTCCAGGGCGCCATGATGCTCAGCAGGAGGAAGCCCGGCAGGAGGAACAGGAGCTTGTTCCGGAGGGAGCCGAGCGCGATCCGGCCGACGACGGGCAGTTCCCGCGACGCGGCGAAGCCGACGACGTAACGCGGGGTGACCGCCGCGTCGTCCACCACCACGCCGACCGCCTTGGTCCCGGCCTTGGCCGCCTGCCCGACGACATCGTCGAGGGAGGCGGCGGCCACCTTCGTCAGGGCCGCGAGGTCGTCCAGGATCGCCAGCAGGCCGATGCTCAAGCCATGTCCTCCGGAGGCCGCCGCGCGCGCCTCGCGGCTGGGAACGCGACCGGCGCGCCCGCGTTCACCCCACCCCCGCCGAATTCACGGCCGGTCCCACCCGGAAGGACCATGTTGAGCGACCTGCCCTGGATCCGGCGCGCGCCCGGCGCGCCCTACTTCGTCACCGCCGACGGCGACCCCTGGACCCCCGTGGGGCAGAACGACGCGATCACCTGGCCCGAGCTCGAGGGGCTCTACCGCCGCCGCGACCTGCCGGCGGTCGAGGCCCATCTGCGGCACCTGCGCGACAGCGGCGTGACCTGCCTGCGCCTGATGCTCGAGTACGCGCAGGGCAACCATCGCTTCCTCGAGCGGCCGGTGGGCCGCTTCGTCCCGGCCATGGTGCGGCTCTGGGACGACCTGCTGGGGCTCTGCGCGCGCCTCGGCCTGCGCGTCCTCCTCACGCCCTTCGACACCTTCTTCACCTGGATCCGCTGGCGGCACCATCCCTACAACGCCGCCAATGGCGGTCCCTGCTCGGCGCGCACGCGCCTCCTCACCTGCCCCGCCGCGCGGGAGGCCGTGAAGGCGCGGCTCGCCTTCGCCACGCGGCGATGGGGCGGCAGCGGGGTGGTCTTCGCCTGGGACCTCTGGAACGAGATGCACCCCGCCCAGGCGGAGAACGACCACGGCGCCTTCGCTGCCTTCATCGACGACGTCGGCCCCTTCCTGCGCGACCTGGAGACAGGCCTGCACGGGCGCGCGCACCCGCAATGCGTCTCCGTCTTCGGCCCCGAGCTGCTGGCGAGCCCGGCCATCGCGGAGCCGATCTTCCGCCACCCGCGTCTCGACTTCGCGAGCAGCCATTTCTACGAGAGCGGCACGATCGACCACCCCGCGGACACCGTGGCACCCGCCGTCAGCGTCGGGCGGCTGACGCGGGACGCGCTGTCGCGCATCGCGGACCTCCGCCCCTTCCTCGATTCCGAGCACGGCCCGATCCACAGCTTCAAGGACCGCCACGCGACCCTGCCGGAGCCCTTCGACGACGAGTACTTCCGGCACATCCAGTGGGCGCATCTCGCCTCGGGCGGGGCGGGCGGGGGCATGCGCTGGCCCAACCGCCACCCGCATGTCCTCAGCCCCGGAATGCGGCAGGCGCAGGCGGGCCTCTCGCGCTTCCTCCCGCTGGTGGACTGGCCGCGGTTCCGACGCCGCAACCTGAGCGAGGAGATCCGGGCCGAGGGCACCCCGGTCCACGTCTTCGGCTGCGCCGACGCGCGCCAGGCGGTCGTCTGGCTCCTGCGGCCCGTCCTCGGCGAGGCGACGGCCTTCCGCGGCCGGGCGCTCCGGCGCGCGGCGACCGGCGGGGAGAGCGCGGTCGGGCTGACCGTTCCCGGCCTCGCGCCCGGCGCCTACGAGGCCGTTCTCTGGGACACGGCGGCGGGACAGGAGGCGGGGCGGGTTTCCGCCACGGCTGGCCGCGACGGGCTCGCCCTGCCGCTCCGCTTCGGGGGCGCCGACCTCGCCGTCGCGATCCGCCCCGCCGGCGGCGCCTAGGCGGCGTCAGCCCAGGGGCGCCGCCGGCCGGGCGGCGCGGCCGAGGAAGGCGGGGCCGCCGACCTCCCCGGCTTCGACCCCGCGGTCGAGGTCGAGGCCCGTCAGGCGCCAGTCGTGCACCGGCAGCGGCAGGGGCCGGAGGAGCCTTTCGTGGAAGCGGGTGGGCCAGCGGATCCCGTCGCGCGCCAAGTGCCCGGAGCAGTCCACCTCGGCGACGGCGCCCCGCGTGGATTCCAGCCCATTGAGCGAGAAGCGCACGCGGCGCATCAGCCCCTCGGCGCGGTCGATGAACAGGGCAAGCTCCTCCGCCTCCGAGAAGCCGAGGCCGGGCGCGAGGCGGGCGCGGAGGACCTGGCAGTCGTGGGCCACTCCGTCTACGGACACGCGCTCGTCCCCGGCCAGGGCGAGCCGCATCGGTCGGCCGCCGGCGCGCAGCCGCGCGAGGTGCATCGGGCCGAGCAGGAAGAGGCTGTAGCCGTCCACGACCAGCGCCGCCGCCGCCCGCCGCTCCGCGTCCCGCGCCTCCTCCCCGTTGAACCAGACGCGGACCTCCCCCGGGCCCGTGGCCTCCGCGCGCCGGACGACCGCCTTCCGGCCGGCCGGCCCGCTGTGCTGCTGGGCGACGATCCCCGCCCGGAGGAGGAGCCGCTCCTCCGAGCCGCCGCGGAAGCCCTTGTCGACGAGCGCGGGCTGCAGGCGGTCGATCAGCCCGGGCCACTCGCCCTCGTAGCGGACGGCGAGGTCGCGGGCCGCGCCGAGCGCCGGCAGCCCGTGCGCCGCGGCGCTGCGGGCGAGGAGGGCCTCGGCCTCCGCCCCCGTGCCCGTCCCCTCGACCGGCGGCAGCGGCGCGGCGCAGCCGGCCAGCGCCGGAAGGGCAAGCAAGGCGGCGCGGCGGCCCGTTCGATGGCTCATCCCGTCCTCTCCCTCCGGCGTCCCCGGCGATCCTGCCGGGAAGGGGGCGCCGGGACCAGCCGCCCGTGAAGCCGCCCGTGAAGCCGCCGGCGCCGGCCGCCTTGACCGGACGGGATGGCGCAAGCAGCCTCCCCGGCCGCCACGCCGCTTCCCGAGGGGTCCATCATCCATGCCGCGCGATGCAGTTCTTACGGAAATCGAAGGCTACGCGGAGGAGCTGATCGCCATCCGGCGCGACATCCACCGGCACCCCGAGACCCGCTTCGAGGAGGTCCGCACGGCGGCGCTGGTCGCGGGCAAGCTGCGGGAATGGGGGCTGGACGTGACCGAGAAGGTCGGCGTCACCGGGGTGGTCGGCACCTTGCAGGGGCGTCGCCCGGGCCAGCGCGCCATCGGGCTGCGCGCCGACATGGACGCGCTGTTCATCGAGGAGGCGAACGGCTTCGACCACCGCTCGACCGTTCCCGGCAAGATGCACGCCTGCGGGCATGACGGCCACACCGCGATGCTGCTCGGCGCGGCGCGCTACCTCGCCCAGCACCGGGACTTCGCAGGCACGGTCCAGTTCATCTTCCAGCCGGCCGAGGAGGCCGCGACGGGCGCGAAGGCGATGCTGCGGGACGGGCTCTTCGAGCGCTTTCCCGTTGACGCCGTCTACGGCCTGCACAACTCGCCCGGCATCCCCGTGGGCGAGTTCGCGACGCGCGCCGGGCCGATCCTGGCGGGGGCGGACTTCTGGGGGGTCACCTTCCGCGGCACCGGCGGGCACGGCGGCGCCGCGCCGCACCTGGCGACCGACGTGACGGTGGCGCTCGGCCATTTCCTCCTCGCCGTCCACACCATCCTGCCGCGGAACCTGCACCCGACCGAGCCGGCGGCGGTCAGCGTCGGCCACGTGTCGGGCGGCGCCTTCAACTCGCCCAACGTCATGCCGTCCGAGGTCGTCGTGCGCGGCACGGCGCGCTTCTTCCGCCCGGAGGCGCAGGCGGTCATCCGGCGGCGGCTGGAGGAGCTGGCCCGCTCGCTCGCCGAGGCCCATGGCTGCACGGCGGAATCCTTCTACGAGCCCCTCTGCCCGCCGACCGTGAACGCCGCGGAGAAGGTGCCCGTCGCGCGGGCCGCGGCGGCGGCGCTGGTGGGCGAGGGACGGGTGGGCGACGTCCCCATGAGCACGGGCGGCGAGGACTTCGCCTTCATGCTGCAGGAGAAGCCCGGCGCCTTCATGCGGATCGGCAACGGGATGAACCCCGACGGCAGCTTCCACAACGTCCACACGCCGCACTACGACTTCAACGACGCGGCGCTGGCGCTGGGCTCCGCCTATTGGGTGAGCCTCGTGCAGGAGGAGCTCGGCCTGGCGGACGGCTGACCCGGCGCGGCCCCCTGCCCAAGGCGGTGGCCGCCGGCGGCGGGCGACGAAAACTGCCCCTCTCCCGCCCGGATGTGCCACCATCCCGCCCCGGCTCACGGTCGCTTCTCCCGCCTGGGTTCGCTTCGTGGTGGCGGTCGAGCGGCCGGCCGTTGCGCGAGGACCAAAAGGGGAGGGCGCGAGGATGCCGCTGTCCGCAGGGGGAGGCGAGGGCTGGCCGGCCGGCGGGGGGATGGCCGCGCGCATCCGGGCGTATGACTGGCCCGCCACGGCGCTCGGCCCGATCGGCGACTGGCCGCCGGGCCTCCGGGCGGCGGTCGATCTCATGCTGGCCGTGCGCGAGCCGGTCTTCCTCCTCTGGGGGCCGCGCGCCTGCCTTCTCCACAACGACGGCTTCCTGTCCCTCCTGGGCGAGGCGGGCTCGCCCGGGGGGTGCGAGGCCGCGCTCGGGCGGGACGTGGAGCTTCCGCCGCCCGTCCGCGAGGCGCTTCGGGCCGGCGAACCGCACCGGCTGGCCTGGGAGGGGCTCGGCCTGCCGGGGACGGCGTCGACGCCGCGGCGGCGCTCCGCCTTCTCCCTGACGCCGGTCTGGGGCGAGGACGGCGCGGTCGCCGGCTTCTGCGGCGTCGCGGCCAGCCCATCCCGTCCCGGCCGGTCGCCCGACGCCGCGGGGGGCGTCGGCCGCGTGGGCGAGGACCAGCTCGCGGACATCTTCACCCACGCCTCCGTCGGCCTCTCCGTGGTCGGGACCAACGGGCGGTTCATCACGGTGAACGACGAGCTGTGCCGCATCCTGGGGCGCCCGCGCGAGGTGCTGATGCAATCGGGCGTCGCCGACGTCACCTTCGCCGACGACCTCCTGCCCAGCCTCGACGCGGTGGTCCGCACGCTCCGCACGGGCGAGCCGAGCTCGCTCGACAAGCGCTACATCCGCCCGGACGGGAGCCATGTCTGGGCCAGCAGCACCATCACCCGCCTGCGGGACGCCGGGGGCGAGGCCGCGAAGCTTCTCGTCGTGACGATCGACCTGACCGCCCGGCGCGACGCCGAGGAGCTGCTCCGCCAGAGCGAGGAACGGCTGCGCTTCGTCATCGAGAACGTGCGCGACTACGCGATCCTCATCACCGACCCGCAGGGGGTCGTCACCAGCTGGTTTCCCGGCGCCGAGGCGGCCTTCGGGTGGCGGCCGGAGGAGATCGTCGGCCAGCCGGCCTCGGTCCTCTTCACGCCCGAGGACCGCGCGGCCGGCCTGCCCGGCCAGGAATTCGCCCTCGCCCGCGAGACCGGCGACGCGCCCTCGGCCCGCTGGCACCTTCGCCGGGACGGCGGGCGCGTCTTCCTGGACGGGCGGTCCGTTGCGCTCCGCCGCGCCGACGGCGCCCTGCGCGGTTTCCTCAAGATCGGCCAGGACGTGACCGGGCGCCGCGCGGCGGAGGAGAAGCTGGCGCGCAGCGAGGCGCTGTTCCGCACGCTCGCGACGGGCATCGACCAGCTCGTCTTCCTCGGCGAGCCCACGGGCGCCCGCGACTGGAGCAGCCCGCAATGGTGCGACTTCACCGGCCTCGGCGCGAAGGCGAGCCGCGGCTACGGCTGGCTCGACGCCGTCCATCCCGACGACCGGGAGGCCACCCGCGGGGCCTGGTCCGAGGCCGCCGTGGAGAGCGGCCTCTACGTCGAGCACCGCCTGCGGCGCGCGGACGGCGCCTATCGCTGGCACCAGACTCGCGCGCGGCCGGTGCGGCGGGGGGAGGGGGCGGCGAGCGAGTGGGTGGGCGCCTCGACCGACGTCCACCAGCTGCGCCACCTCCAGGAGGTGCAGTCGGTCCTCGTGGCCGAGCTCCAGCACCGCACGCGCAACCTCATCGGGGTGGTCCGCTCGCTGGCCGACAGCACCCTCGCGCGGAGCGCCTCGATGGAGGATTTCCGCGGTCGCTTCTCGGACCGGCTGGGGGCGCTGGCGCGGGTGCAGGGCCTGCTGGCCCGGCAGGAGACCGGGCAGCGCGTCACCTTCGGGGAGCTGATCCGTACGAGCCTCTCCGGGCCGGGCGCCTTCGACGACGGCGGGCAGGTGACGCTGGAGGGACCGGCGAGCGTGGGGCTGCGCTCGGGCAAGGTGCAGACCCTGGCGCTCGCGCTGCACGAGCTCGCGACGAACGCCCTCAAATACGGCGCGCTCTCTGTCCCCGGCGGGCACCTTTCCGTCCGGTGGTGCGTCGAGCAGGACGGCGAGGGCCAGCCGCGCCTGCAGATCGAATGGCAGGAATCGGGCGTCGGCCTTCCCGCGCCTCCCGAGGGCGCCGAGGCGAAGCGGGGCTACGGCCGGGAGCTGATCGAGCGCGCGCTCCCCTACCAGCTCCAGGCCGAGACCGCCTACGCCATCCGCCCGGACGGGGTCTGCTGCCGGATCAGCCTGCCCATCCCCGCGCGCTGACGGCGCCCACTCACCTTTCGCCAATTAGAATATCGCTCAAAGATCCGGGTGGGTGATATCGGCAAAGCGCGGCGGCAACCTTTGCGCGTTTTCTCAACTAAAGAGACGAAACGCGCGTATTTTTTCAAGCGAAATGTCTCAGGGCGGAATGCCGGAGTGCGGCAGGCGGCCGGAAGCCGGACCGGGCCGCCGGCCTGCCGCAGGCCTTTGAAAAGACGGGGCAGGGACGCGTCACGCTTGGTCAGGGTCATTGCCGGCTGTGCCGCGGGCCCGCTTTTCCGCCTTAACCCGCGAAAATCCGTCAGGGCCGATAATTAAATGTCGACGGAAGTCGGATGGATCAATCCGCCTGTTGATATGATCGCACGATCATCTATGATACGTTGCATAGCCAGACCGGCATGGAAAAGGAGCTTCGATGCCCGTGCAAGGCACACCGGACCAGTTCGTCGGAATTCTGCGGGACACGATCGTCGCCCTCGTGCGCCGCGACGGCCCCGACCTTTCGGCGCGCCAGCTCGGCGTGTTCCTGACGGTCTACCTCGGCGAGGGGCCGCACACCGTGCGCGGCCTGGCCGCGTCGCTCAACGTCTCCAAGCCCGCCATCACGCGCGCGCTGGACCGGCTGGGCGAGCTCGACTTCGCCCGCCGCAAGACCGACCCCCAGGACCGCCGCTCCGTCCTCGTCCAGCGCACCGTCAAGGGCGCCGCCCTCCTGCGCGAGATGCGCACCATCATGGGCGAGGCCGCCGCGTCCCCGCAGGAGCCCGTGAAGGTCGCCAGCGGCGCGTCGTAGTGGGACGCGCCCGCGGCGCTCAGGTACCGTAGGCGATGGCGCGCGGCGTCTTCTCCGCGGCCTCGATGGCGGCGAGGGCGCGGCGCAGGCTGGGGTAGACGCCGGACTTGGTGCAGGCCGGGACGCTCGACACCTCGAAGCCGTCCACCGTGCGAGAGACGAGCCAGGCGAGCGAGAGATCGCCCACCAGCGCGCCGTGGCTCGAGGGCGTGACGACCCCGAGCCAGACCTCCCCGTCGTCGCTCAGATGCGTCTCGACCCACCAGGTCCCGCCGAGGGTCGCCGCGAGATGGGCGGCCCAGCCGGCGGCTAGGTGCCGTTCGGACTGCGTGATGCTCAGCACCGTCGGAATCGGACGGGCGAAGGGCAGAATGATCGCGGCCACCGCGGCGTTCCCGGGACGCGAGGCTGGCTTGCCCGCGACACTTCCCCGGTATCGCATCACGCGGCTGTGAAATCAAGAAGAACTGATCCATGGATCAGTTGAACCGGTGCAACCGCTCCGGAGGCGGCGGGCCGCGATCCGGGCCCGCCGCGCCAGTCCCTCAGCCGAGCTTCAGGCGCGCGGTCAGGTCGCGGAAGAAGGCCCGGTCGGCGGCCACGTTCGCGTCGAACTCGGCGGCCTCGGCGTAGCTGTAGCCGAGGTTCACCCGCGCCAGGGCCTCCTTGAAGGAGGGCTCGGCCGCGGCCTTGCGGGCGATCTCCCCAAGCGTCTCCAGCACCAGCGCCGGGGTGGCGCGCGGGACGCCGAGGCCGCGCCAGGTGCCGATCGCCAGGTCCACGCCGCGCTCCTTCAGCGTGGGCACGCTCTCGAAGCCCGGCACGCGCTGGTCCGACATGACGACGAGCGCGCGCATCTTGCCGCCCTGCACATGCGCGTTCGCCTCGCCCGGGCCGCAGCACATGGCGTCGACATGACCGCCCAGCAGGGCCGTCAGCCCCGGGGCCGCGCCGGGATAGGGGACGTGCAGGAAGCTGGTGCCGGTCTTCTCGGCCATGGCGGCGCCCGAGAGGTGCCAGATGGAGCCGACGCCGGAGTCGCCGAGCGTCACGCCGCCGGGCCGCCGCTTCGCCTCGCCGATGAAGTCCTCGAAGCTCTGCCAGGGCGATTCCGTCCGCACGAGGATCGAGGCCGGGTCCGCGTTCAGCCGGGCGATCATGCGGAAGTCGTCTGCGGAGAAGCGGATCTGGTTCAGGAAGGGAAGGATCGCGAGCTCGACGAAGACGACGCAGACCTTGTAGCCGTCGGGCCGCGCGTTCAGCACCTCGCCGAAGCCGACCGCGCCGCTGGCGCCGGGGCGGTTGACGATGATGAAGGGCTGGGGCGAGTGCCGCTTGGCCGCCTCCGCGAAGGCGCGCGCGAGGACGTCCGTGCCGCCGCCGGCCGAGGCCGGGACGATGAGCTCGATCGGGCGGGTCGGGTAGTCCGCGGCCCTTGCCCGCGGGGCCAGGCCGAGGGCGGCGGCTCCGGCGGCGAGGCCGATGAACTCCGATCGGCGGATGGTCGTCATGGCGGGCGCTTCCTCGTGCTTCGTGCCGCGCGGGCCGGCCGGAAGGGGCCCTCGTCGGCCCCGCCCCGCGCCGCCCGGGGGAGGCGGAGCATTCCCGAACCCCGGCCGGCGGGCAAGCGCGACGCCCCGGCGCCGCGTGCCCCGGCCGCCTTGTGCGCGGCCCCGGCAGGGCACAGATGGAGGGGATGCATGCGACAGCCAGCAGCCATCCCCCCGGCGTTGGACCAACGAGGCCCGGTGCATGAACCAGACCGTCCAGGGAAGCCCCGCCGAGCGGGTCGTCAGCCTCAGCCGGGCGCGCGACGACAAGCTCTGGGCGGTCGTCGCCGCCATCGGCCGCAAGACGCGCGTGGCCGAGATCTACCCCAGCCGGGCGGCGGCGGACGCCGACCGCAACTGGCGGGAGCAGCAGGTCCGGGCCTACGCGGCCTTCCTGCGGAGCTCGAGCATGCCGGTGCCGAACTACAGCGTCTCGCCGATCCGCCGCGCCGACCTGCCGCGCAGCTGGCGCCCGCTTCCGGCGCTCGGCTTCCTGCACGGCCAGTTCATCTGACGGGACGGCCTCACCCGCCCCGGTGCCGCGCCGCGGCGTGGGAGGCGGGCAGGCGGGCGCGGCCGAAGAGCTTCTCGCGGTAGGTGCCCTCCCGGTAGGCGGTCTTGTAGGCGCCGCGCTCCTGCAGGGCGGGGACGAGCATCGCGGCGACGTCGTCGAAGCACTCGGGCACCACGGTGCGGGAGAGGTTGAAGCCGTCCACCCCAGTCTCCTCGCTCCATTCCACCAGCCGGTCCGCCAGCCGCTCGGCCGAGCCGACCCAGGGCTGCTGGCGGCTGCCGAGGACGAGCTGGTCGAGCAGCTTGCGGCGCGTCCATTGCGGGCCGGCGCTGCGCGTCATCGCCTCCACGTTCGAGACGATCGCCTGGGTGCCCTCGGTCGAGATCGGCTCGTCGAGGTCGTAGCGCGCGAAGTCGATGCCGAGCGAGGCGGCGGCGTGGGCCATCGCGGCCTCGCTGCTCGCGTGGCGCCGGTACTCCTCGAACTTTTCCTCCGCCTCGGCGTCGGTGCGGCCGAGGACGAGGGTCGCGCCCATGAAGACCTTCACGTCGCCGGGCGCGCGCCCGAGGGCCACGGCGCGGGCGCGGATGTCGTCCACGATCTCGCGCACGGCCTCCTTCTTGCCCCCGTTGACGAAGACGCACTCGGCGTGGGTCGCCGCGAAGCGCCGCCCGCGGCTCGAGGCGCCGGCCTGGTAGAGCACCGGCGTGCGCTGCGGCGAGGGCGAGGAGAGGTGCATCGCGTCGAGCCGGTACTGCGGCCCCTCGTGGTGGACCGCGCGCACCTTCGCCGGGTCCGCGTAGATCCCGCGCGCGCGGTCGGCGAGCACGGCGTCGTCGTCCCAGCTCCCCTCCCAGAGCTTGTAGACGAGGGACATGTACTCGTCGGCGAGGTCGTAGCGGTCGTCATGCGCGATCTGCCCGCCGATGCCGGCCGCGCGCGCCGCGCTGTCGAGGTAGCCGGTGACGATGTTCCAGCCGATGCGCCCGCCCGTGAGGTGGTCGAGCGTGGACATCCGCCGCGCGAAGAGGAAGGGCGGCTCGTAGACGAGGTTGCAGGTGACGCCGAAGCCGAGGTGCCGCGTGACCGCGGCCATGGCGGGGATGACGAGGGTCGGATCGTTCACCGGCACCTGCACCGCGCCGCGGATCGCCGCGTCCGGGCTGCCGCCGAGGACGTCGTAGACGCCGAGCACGTCCGCGAAGAAGATCCCGTCGAAGAGCCCGGCCTCGAGCCGCCGCGCGTAGTCGGTCCAGTAGGCCATCTCCCCGAAGCGCGTGGACTGGTCCCGGGGATGGGTCCAGAGGCCGTGCTGGATGTGCCCGACGCAGGCCATGTCGAAGGCGTTCAGGCGGATCTCGCGCGGCATCTCGTGTCCTGGTTCTGGGGTCCCGCGGCGCGGCAGGGCCGGCGCGGGCGGGGCCGCCAGCTTGCGGCGCGCTCCGGCCCTGTGCAACCTGCCGCCCGGCGCGCTGGGGGGATGACCGCATGGCCGGGAAGGCCGCCAACCTCGCCCTGATCGTCGTCGCGCAGGTCATGGCGCTCGCCCTCTGGTTCTCGGGCACGGCGGCGGGGCCGGGCATGGCGCGCGAGGCCGCGGAAACCGCGCCCGGCTTCCAGGCGCTGCTCACCGCCGCGGTGCAGGCCGGCTTCGTCGCGGGCACGCTCGCCAGCGCGGCGCTCTCGCTGCCCGACCGCTTCGACCCGCGGCGCGTCTTCGCCGCGGCGGCGCTGGCGGGCGCGGCGGCGAACGGGCTCATCCTCCTGCTGCCCGCCGGCGGCACGGCGGCGATCGCGGCGCGCTTCGCGACAGGCGCGGCGCTCGCGGGCGTCTATCCCGTGGGCATGAAGCTCGCGGCCGGCTGGGCGGACCGCGGCGACGCGGGCTGGGTGATCGGCCTCGTCGTCGGCGGTCTCACGCTCGGCTCGGCCTCGCCGCACCTGGTGAACGCGCTTGGCGGGCTGGACTGGCGCGTGACGCTCGGCATGGCCTCGCTCTCGGCCGTGGCGGCGGCCGGGCTGATCGGGCTGACGCGGACCGGGCCGCGCCACGCGCGGGCCGCGCGGTTCCGCCCGGGCGCGGCGCTGGCGCTGTGGCGGGACCGCGACAAGCGCCTCGTGACCCTCGGCTATCTCGGCCACATGTGGGAGCTCTACGCCATGTGGGCCTGGGTCGGGCTCTATCTCTCGGCGAGCTTCGGCGCCTGGCGCGGCGTGGCGGAGGCGGCCGGGGCGGGGGCCTCGCTCGCGACCTTCCTCGTCATCGCCGCGGGCGCGCTCGGCAGCGTGGCCGCGGGGTGGCTGGCGGACCGGCTCGGGCGGGTGCGCGTGACGGTCGGCGCCATGGCGACCTCGGGCGCCTGCTGCCTCCTCGCGGGCCCCGCCTTCGGGGCGCACCCGGCCGTGACGCTCGCGCTGTGCCTTCTCTGGGGCGTCGCGGTGGTCGCGGATTCCGCGCAGTTCTCGGCGAGCCTCGCGGAGCTTTCCGAGCCCGCGCTGACGGGCACGATGCTGACGCTGCAGACCTGCCTCGGCTTCGCGCTGACGCTGCTCACCATCCAGCTGATGCCGGTCCTCGTGGAGGGCGGCGGCTGGGGCCTAGCCTTCGCGGTGCTGGCGGCCGGGCCGTCGCTGGGCTGCGCCGCGATGCTGCGCCTCGGCCGCAGCCCTGCCGCGGCGCGGCTCGCCGGCGGGCGCGGCTAGGGGCCTCGCTCAGCGCTGCCCGAAGCTGGCGGCCTCGAACAGGTCCTTGTACTCGCGCGGCTGGGACCGCCAGTACTGCTTCGGCGCGACGACCCGCGCGCCGAGCCTGGCCGCCGCGTGCCAGGGCCAGCGCGGGTCGTAGAGCATGGCGCGGGCGAGGGAGACGGCGTCGGCCTCGCCGTTGGCAATGATCGCCTCCGCCTGCTCCGCCTCGGTGATGAGGCCGACGGCGATGGTGGGCAGGCCGACCTCCGCCTTCACGCGCTGCGCGAAAGGCACCTGGTAGCCCGGGCCGAGCTTGATCGCCTGCTGCGGCGAGACGCCGCCCGAGGTGACGTGGATGGCCGCGCAGCCCCGCTCCTTCAGCGCCCGCGACAGCGCGACCGTGCCCTCGACGTCCCAGCCGCCCGGTACCCAGTCGGTCGCGGAGATGCGCATCCAGACCGGACGCTCCGCGGGAAAGGCGGCGCGGACGGCGTCGAAGACCTCGATCGGGAAGCGCAGGCGGTTCTCGAGGCTGCCGCCGTACTCGTCGGTGCGGTGGTTGGCGAGCGGCGAGAGGAACTGGTGCAGGAGGTAGCCGTGGGCGCCGTGGATCTCGATGCCGTCCAGCCCGAGGCGCGCCGCGCGCTCGGCCGCCCGCACGAAGTCCCCGCGCACGCGGTCGAGCCCCGCGCGGTCGAGCGCGCGCGGCGCGTCCTCGTCCGAGGAATGCGGCACGGCCGAGGGCGCCTCCGTCTTCCATCCGCCGGGCGCGCCGGGCGGGATCTGCGCGCCGCCGTCCCAGGGCGCGCGGCTGGAGGCCTTGCGGCCGGCGTGGCTGAGCTGCACCGCGATGGGCATGGGCGAGTTCGCGCGCACGGCCGGCAGCACGCGCGCCAGCGCCGCCTCGGTCGCGTCGTCGTAGAGGCCGAGGTCGGCGGGCGAGATCCGCCCCTCCGGCGACACGGCGGTGGCCTCGAGGATCATCAGCCCGGCGCCGGAGAGAGCGAGGTGGCCGAGGTGAATCAGATGCCAGTCGCCCGCCGCGCCGTCCGTCGCCGAGTACTGGCACATGGGCGCGATGACGATGCGGTTGGCGAGCCGGAGGCCTCCGAGTTGCAGTGGTTCGAAGAGGCGGCTCATCCGGTGGTTCCTCGCGCGGGAACGGAAGGCTGGCGCGCGCCCGTGCGGACGGCAAGCCCCGGCGCCCGCGCGGTGCGAAGGCCTGTTGTCTTGCGGATGGCGGCGTGATTACCATTCCACAAGAATGGCCCATCAAACGCCATCCCGGAGGAAACCGATGCCCCAGATCACTTGGCGCGCGCCGCTGGCGGGCGCGCTGTGCCTTGCCCTCGCCCTGCCCGCCCTCGCGCAGCAGCCGGCCGCCCCGCCCTCCTGGGCGCAGGGTCGCAGCCCCGAGCAGGCGTCCAGCCCGCTGGCGCCGCACTCGCCGCGCCTGACCGCGACCGCCGCCGACCGCATCCCGCTCGACAGCATCCGACTGCCCGAGGGCTTCCGCGCGGAGCTCTGGGCCTCCGGCATGCCCGGCGCGCGGATGATGACGCGCGGCGAGGACGGCACGGTCTATGTGGGGACGCGCACCATCGGGCGCGTCTACGCGGTCAAGGACGAGGGCGGCACGCGCACGCCGCGGGTGCTCGCCCAGCGCCTGGACAACCCGAATGGCGTCGCGGTGCGGGACGGCGCTCTCTACGTCATCGCGATCAACCGGGTGCTGCGCTACGACAACATCGCGAGCAACCCCAACGCCGAGCCGGTCGAGCTGACCCAGGCCTTCGCGCTGCCGACCGAGGCGCATCACGGCTGGAAGTTCGCGGCCTTCGGGCCCGACGGCAAGCTCTACATGAACATCGGCGCGCCCTGTAATGTCTGCGAGATCGACGAGAACCGCCATGCGCTGATCGTGCGCTACAACCCCGATGGCTCCGGGCGCGAGGTGGTGGGGCGCGGCATCCGCAACTCCGTCGGCTTCGACTGGCAGCCGGGCACGGGCGTGCTCTACGCGAGCAACAACGCGCGCGACTGGGTGAGCAACGAGACGCCGCAGGACAGCTTCCACCGGCTGAACCGGGTGGGCGAGCACCACGGCTTCCCCTTCTGCTCGGGCGAGGCGTGGCAGGACCCGGGCCATACCGGCCGGGTCTGCTCCGAGTTCCCGGCGCCCGTCGCGCTGCTTGGCCCGCACGCGGCGCCGCTCGGCATGCGCTTCTACAACGGCGCGATGTTCCCCGAGGCCTATCGCGGCCGCGCCTTCGTCGCCCGCCACGGCTCGTGGAACCGCGACGACAAGAGCGGCTTCGACGTCGTCACCGTGACGCTGAACGCCGACGGCTCGCGCGGCACGGTCGAGCCCTTCCTGACCGGGCTTCTCGACACCGGCGACAACAGCTTCAAGGGCCGGCCGACCGACGTGCTGGTGATGCCCGACGGCTCGATGCTGGTCTCGGACGAGCAGAACGGCGCCATCTACCGCATCTCCTACGGGCGGTGAGGGGCTTGCGGGCACTGCTTCGGGGAGGGCTGGCGCTCGCGCTGGCCCTCCCGCTTCTTGGCGCGTTTGCCGGAGCCCGCGCGCAGGACGCGGCGCGCGGGGCCGCCCTCGCGGAGGAGCGCGGCTGCGGCGCCTGCCACGGGCCGCGCGGGGTCTCGGCCATCGAGAACATCCCCTCGCTCGCCGGGCAGCAAGCGGAGTTCATCGCGGTGCAGCTCGTGCTGTTCCGGGAGGGGCTGCGCGACGTGCCGCCGATGGAGGCGCCCTCCGCCGGACTCACCGACGCGCAGGTGGAGGACCTCGCCGCGCATTTCGCCTCGCTCCCCCACGCGCCGCCGGAGGACCGGCCCGCGCGCAACGCCGAGGCCTTCGCGCGGGGCGAGGCGCTGGCCGGGCCGCTCCGCTGCGGCATCTGCCACCGCGCCGACCTGTCCGGCCAGAACCAGGTGCCGCACATCGCGGCGCAGCGCGAGGACTTCCTCGCGGGCACGCTGCGCGCCTACCGCGACGACCAGCGCCGCGGCTCGGACACGCAGATGAACGGCGTGGTGAAGGGGCTGAGCGACGCCGACATCGCGGCGATCGCCCATTACGTCGCCCAGCGCTGAGGATCAGGTCGCCGCGGCGGCGCGGCCCATCTCGCGGTAGGTGAATTCCCTGCCGGCCTCGGCCGCCTCGTGCAGGGCGAGGTCGAGGAGGTGGTGGTGCGGCGACAGGGCGCAGGCCGGGTCGGTCGCCGCGGCGTCGCCGGTCAGCGCGAAGGCCTGGCAGCGGCAGCCTCCCCAGTCGAGCTCCCGCCTTTCGCAGCCCTGACAGGGCTCGGGCATCCAGGCGGTGCCGCGGAAGCGCTGGAAGGCGTCCGAGCCGGACCAGATCTCGGCGAGCGAGTGCTCGCGCACGCTCGGGAAACGGAAGCCCGGCAGGCTCTCCGCCGCGTGGCAGGGCAGGACGCGCCCGGCCGGCGAGACGGCGATGAACTGGCGCCCCCAGCCACCCATGCAGGATTTCGGCCGGTGCGCGTGGTAGTCGGGCACGACGTAGTCGATGACGAGGCGTCCCTTGAGCGCGACCCGCGCGGCCCGCACCACCTCGGTCGCGGCGTCGAGCTGCGCGCGGGTGGGGAGCAGCGCGTCGCGGTTGCGCAGCGCCCAGCCGTAGTACTGCACGTGCGCGACCTCCAGCCGACCCGCGCCGAGCGCGAGGGCGAGGTCGATGAGCGCTGGCAGCCGGTCCAGGTTCTGCCGATGGACCACGGCGTTGAGCGTCAGCGGCAGCCCTGTGGCGCGCACCTCCTCGGCGAAGCGCAGCTTGCGCGCGTGGCCCCCGGGCAGCCCGCCGATGCGGTCGGCCGATCCCTCCTCGGCGTCCTGCACGGAGAGCTGGACGTGATCCAGCCCGGCGGCGGCCAGGGCCGCGAGGCGGGGCGCGTCGAGCAGCACGCCGGAGGTGATGAGGTTGCTGTAGAGGCCCGCCGCCGCCGCGTGGGCGACGATCTCCGGCAGGTCGCGCCGCGCGGCGGGCTCGCCGCCGGAGAGATGGAGCTGGAGCACGCCCAGCGCCGCGGCCTCGCGGAAGACGCGGCCCCAGGTGGCGGCGTCGAGCTCCTCGGAGGCGCGGGAGAGCTCGGTCGGGTTCGAGCAGTAGGGGCAGCGCAGCGGGCAGCGGTGCGTGAGCTCCGCGAGCAGGCCGAGCGGGGCGGGGGGCTCCGTCACGCCGCCACCACGCCGCGACCCGCAAGGTCCTGCAGCAGCGCCGTGACGTCGTTGCCGATGGCGTCCCGCGGGGCGTCGTAGCGGGCGGCCAGGCTGTCCACGATCGCGTCCACGCTGCGGGCGCCGTCGAGAAGGCGGAGGATCTCGAGGGCGATCTCGTCGGGCACGAAGAGCCGCTCGGGGCCCATGACCACCCAGCGGCCGCGCGCCGTGTCCTCGCGCAGGCGCATGCCGCGCGCGAGGCGGAGCACGGTGGCACCTTCCACCGTCATGCGGGCTCGGCGACGCGCGCGCCCGGCGCGAAGGCCTCCGGCACGAAGGCGCCGGGCGGGGGCAGGCCGGGCGCGACATAGGCGTGGTGCAGCGCGTCGAGCTGCGCCCAGAGAAGGTCGCACTTGAAGCGGAGCGCGGCCATGACGGCCTCCTGCTGCTCGCGCGTGCGCGCCTCCTCGGCGACGTAGTCGAGCGCGAAGGCGACGTCCTGCGGCGCCTGGGTGAGGCGCGGCGTGAAGTAGGCGAGCGTCGCCTCGTCCACGAAGTCGTAGGCGCGCAGCATGCCGCTCACCCGCTCGGAGATGATGGCGGGCGAGAACATCTCGGTCAGCGAGGAGGCCACGGCTTCCAGCACCGTGCGCTCGCGGACGAAGTGGACATAGGCGTCGACCGCGAACCGCGTGGCGGGAAGCAGCCCCTGGAGCGAGGTGACGTAGCCCTCGTCCAGCCCGAGGCCGCCGGTGAGGCGCAGCCAGCGCTCCACCCCGCCGGGCTTGCTGCCGTCCCCGTCATGGTCCTCCAGCCGCCGGCGCCACTCCCGGCGAAGCGCCGTCGTCGGCAGGCGGGCGAGGAGGGAGGCGTCCTTCGCGGGGATGCTCGCCTGGTAGTAGTAGCGGTTCAGCGCCCAGGCCTGGACCTGGCCCTTGTTGAGCCGGCCGTCGTGCAGCAGGCGGTGGAAGGGGTGCAGACTGTGGTAGCGCTCGGCGCCGATGGCGCGGAGCCGCGCCTCCAGCTCCTCGCGCGGGAGAAGGGGGCCGCTCATGCGGGTTCGGCCGCAGTCATGGCGCGAAGGGTGATCCTCATGCCGTCCTCCGCCACCTCCCAGCCGGCGGCCCGCGCGGTCGCGCGCTCGGGGCTGTCGGCGAGAAGGACGGGGTTGGTGTTGTTGACGTGGATGAGCACGCGCCGCGCGACGCCGAGGTCGGCGAAGGCGGCGATGACGCCGTCGGGGCCGTCCACGCTCATGTGGCCCATGCGCGCGCCGGTCTTGGGCCCGGCGCCGGCGCGCGGCATCTCGTCGTCGCGCCAGAGGGTGCCGTCGAAGAGGACGAGGGCGGCGCCGCGCAGCCGCTCGCGCAGCGCGGGCGTCATCGCCGCGCAGCCCGGGATAAAGTAGGCGGCCGGCCCGTCGCCGGTCCGGATCGCGAGGCCGATGGTGGCGCCCTCCTCGTCGCGGCCGGGGTCCTCGCCCTCCTCCAGGAAGAGGGGCACCTTGCCGGGCACCGGGAAGGCCTCGACCGTCAGGCCAAGGGGCGTCCCGCCGGCGTCGCGCAGCGGGAGCGGTGCGGCGACGGTCAGCGCGCGACGCGGGACGAGCGCGGGGTCCAGCGCGCGAAAGATCGGGTTATCGTCCAGCACGGCCAGCGCCGAGGGCGCCGCGTAGAGGGCGAAGGGGTGTCGCTCGCGCATCGAGAGGAGCCCCGCCACCGTGTCCACCTCGGCGCCCGTCAGGACGGCGGCGGCGATGGGGGAATGGCGCACCTGGCCGGGTGCCGGGCGCGGGTGAAGGGCGGGGGTGGCGGCGATCTGGCTCGTGAACTCGGGCGCGGCGTTCAGCAGCACCCACCGCTCCCCGTCGGCGCTCACCGCGAGGGAGCACTGGGTCCGCGGCCTGGCCGCGGGGTCGCCCGCGCGCGCGCGAAGACACCCCGGGCCGGCGGAGTTCCACTGCGGAAAGCCTCCCCCGGCCGCGGAGCCGAGCACGATCAGGTGCAGCATCGCTGTCCCGGGCCGGGTCGGTTCCCCCGGCCGCGAGGGCCGGGGAGAGCCCGTGTCAGACCTCGGCGCAGGCGTAGGAGTTGATTTCCATGGCGACGGAGATCTCGACGATCTTGGGGGTCTTCCAGGTCATGCGGCTCTCTTTCCTCTGTTGGGCGCGGTGGCGCCCTTCCTATTCCGCGGCATTTGGCCCCACGCGTCAACTATTTCAAACCCCGCCGCCACCCTTCCCGCCCGGCGGGCGCTAGGCGCGCTTCACCCCCATGGCCAGGGTGTACTCGTCCGCCCGTGCCTCGTAGGAGAGGCCGCTGCGGAGCGCCCAGATGTTCTTCTGCATGTGCAGGGTGATCAGCGCGACGTCCTCCATCGCCATGCGCATCGCCCGCTTGAAGGTGTCCTCCCGCTTCTCGTCGTCCGCGGTCCGCAGCCCCTCCTCCACGAGGTCGTCGACCTTGGGGTTGGAGTAGCCGCTGAAGTTCACCGTGCCGAAGCCCTTGTCCGGAATGCGGGTGGTGAGGTTGCCCCGCAACGCCGTGGAGGGCTCGCCCGCCGTGGCCCAGCCGATCAGCATGGCCGACATGTCGTTGCGCGCTTGGCGCTGCGCCAGCACCGAGAAGGGCACTGCCTCCACCCGCGTGCGGACGCCGATGCGCTGCCACATCTGCCCCACGGCCTGGATGATCTGCGCGTCGTTCACGTAGCGGTTGTTGGGACCAAGGAGCGTGATGCCGAAGCCCTGCGGGTAGCCGGCCGCGGCCAGCAGCGCCTTGGCCCGCTCGATGTCGAGGGCGGGGGCCGGCAGGTCGGCGACGTAGCCGTTGGCGCCGGCCGGCATCATCTGCCCGCTGGGGACGCCCGCCCCCTGCATCACCCGGTCCACGATCGCCTGGCGGTTGATGCCGATGGAGAGCGCCTGCCGGACGCGGAGGTCGCGCAGCGGGTTCCGGTCCAGCTTCCCCCCGTCCGGCCCGGTGATCTAGGGGGAGACCTCGTGCTCCATGTCGAGCTTGATGTAGATAGAGCGCAGGCTCGGGGTCTCGGCAAAGGTGATGCCGGGGGTGGTGCGCAGGCGCGGCATGTCGGCGGGCGGCACGACGTCGATGAGCTGGACGTCGCCCGAGAGAAGGGCCGCGACCCGCACGCCGTCATTCGCGATGAAGCGGTAGGTCACCTGGGACCAGTCCGGCTTCTCGCCCCAGTAGGCGTCGTTCCGGGCCATCACCACGCGGTCGTCCGGCGAGAAGGAGACGAGGCGGAAGGGGCCGGTGCCGATCATCGCGCGGCCGTTGTTGAAGTCGCCGGTCGAGACGCGGTCGCCCACCGAGCGGGAGATGATGTAGATCTGGCTCAGGTCCTGCGGCAGCAGCGGGTAGACGCCGTTCGTCCGGAACCGGATCGTGTGGGGGTCCACCACCTCGGACGACGCGATGCCGCGCGTGTAGATCGAGAAGGAGCCGGGGCTGTTCACGACGTTGGGGATGCGGCGCAGCGTCGTCAGCACGTCCTCGGCCGTGAAGTCGTCCCCGTTGCTGAACTTCACGCCCTGGCGGAGCTTGAACTCCCAGGTGCTGTCGTCCACCAGCTTCCAGCTCTCCGCGAGGCCGGGGCGGAGCTGCGCGCGGGAGTCGAGGCCCACCAGCCGGTCGAAGAAGTGCTCGGCCATCATGTTGTTGGGCGAGAGCGTGTGGTAGTGCGGGTCGAGCGTCGTCGGCGGGGCCGCGACGGCCAGGTTCAGCGTCGACGACCCGGCGGCCGAGGCGCCCTGCGCCCCGCTCCCCTGGGCGAGGGCCGCGCCGCGCGGCAGCAGGGCGAGCGCCGGGAGCGCGAGGCAGGCACGGCGCGGCAGCCGGGTGTTTGTGCTGGCCATGGAAGTCTCCGTCACGAGGGGGGTGACGGCGCCCTGCCCAAAGGGTCCCCTTGTTGCCGGCGACGCCTTCCGGGATTGCCGCACGGCCGGCCCGAAAGGTCAATTGCCGGCTCGGGCTGCCCCCCGGCCGGGGCGCCCCGCCTCAGCCCGGCAGGAAGTCCGGCACGGAGAAGTAGCGCTCGCCCGTGTCGTAGTTGAAGCCGAGCACGCGCGCCCCCGCGGGCAGCTCGGCCAGCTTCTGCGCGATGGCCGCGAGGGTGGCTCCGGAGGAGATGCCGACGAGCAGCCCCTCCTCCCGGGCGGAGCGGCGCGCGTACTCCTTCGCGTCCTCGGCCGAGACCTGGATGACGCCGTCGAGGAGCGCGGCGTGGAGGTTGGCGGGCACGAAGCCCGCACCGATTCCCTGGATCGGGTGCGGGGCGGGGGCGCCGCCCGAGATCACCGGCGAGGCCGAGGGCTCCACCGCGAAGACCTTCAGCCCCGGCCATCTCGGCTTCAGCGCCTGGGCGCAGGCCGTGATGTGCCCGCCCGTGCCCACGCCGGTGACGAGGGCGTCCACCCCCTCCGGGAAGTCCGCCAGGATCTCCGGCACGGTGGTGCGGAGGTGGACGTCGATGTTGGCGGGGTTCTCGAACTGCTGGGGCATCCAGGCGCCGGGCGTGGCCGCCACGAGCTCCTCCGCGCGGGCGATCGCGCCCTTCATCCCCTTCTCGCGCGGGGTCAGGTCGAAGGTCGCGCCATAGGCCTGCATCAGGCGGCGCCGCTCGATCGACATGCTCTCGGGCATGACGAGCACGAGGGTGTAGCCCTTCACCGCCGCGGCCATGGCCAGCCCCACGCCGGTGTTGCCCGAGGTCGGCTCGATGATGGTGCCGCCGGGGCGGAGCGTGCCCGCCGCCTCCGCCGCCTCGATCATCGCGATGCCGATGCGGTCCTTGATGGAGCCGCCGGGGTTCGAGCGCTCCGACTTGATCCAGACCTCGTGGTCGGGGAAGAGGCGGTTGAGGCGGATATGCGGCGTGCCGCCGATGGTTTCGAGGACGCTCTGGGCCTTCATTGCGGATGCTCCTGCTCGACGCTGCTGGGCGGATGGGGTGCACGCCCGGCGGCCCCGGTGCAAGCCCGTCCCTCAGCCCCGGATCACCCCCGCCTCGCGAAGGCGGGCGAGTTCCTCCGGGCCGAGGAGGGGGGAGAGGACCTCCTCGTTGTGCTCGCCGAGGCGGGGGGCGGGGCGGGCGAGGATGCCGGGGGTGGCGGAGAGGCGCGGCACCTCCCCGTGCATCGGCAGCCAGCCCCCGGGCATGTCGCTGTCGGGCACCTCGATGAGGGACTCCCGCTCCGCCACGAAGGGGTCCTCCAGCAGCCCGGCGGCGTCCTTGATGGGACCGATCGTGACGCCCGCCGCGTCGAAATGCGCGAGGTTCTCCGCCGTGCTCCGCGCCGCGACGAAGCCGGCCACGATGCCGTCCAGCACCTCCCAGTTCCGCAGCCGGTCGGGGTTGGTGCGGAAGCGCGGGTCCTCGATCAGGTCCGACCGCCCGATGGAGCGAAACAGCTTCTCCGTCATGCCCTGGGTGGAGGAGGAGAGGCAGACCCAGCCGCCGTCCTTCGTCCGGTAGGCGTTGCGCGGCGCGGTGTTCGTAGAGCGGCTGCCCGTGCGCTGCTTCAGCCGCCCCGTGACCGCGTAGCTGGCCGCCTGGGGCTCGAGCACGGCCAGCATCGGGTCGAAGAGCGAGAGGTCGATCACCTGGCCCTGCCCGGTCGCCTCGGCGTGGCGAAGCGCGACGAGGGCGGCCGCCGAGCCGTAGAGGCCGGCATAGGCGTCGCCCAGGAACATCGGCGGCAGCACGGGCTCGCGGTCGGCGAAGCCGTTGATGGCCGCGAAGCCGGAATAGCCCTCCACCAGCGTGCCGAAGCCCGGCTTGTGCCGGTAGGGACCCGTCTGCCCCCAGCCGGAGACGCGGACGACGACGAGGGCGGGGTTGGCCGCCAGAAGCGCGTCGGGGTCGAGGCCCATGGCCTCCAGGACGCCGGGGCGGAAGCTCTCGACCAGCATGGCCGCGCCGGCCGCGAGGCGCCGCACGATCGCCTGGGCCTCGGCGCGGCGGAGGTCGAGGCAGACGCTGCGCTTGTTCCGGCACCAGGTCTTCCAGGAGGTCTCGACCCCCTGGACCTTCCAGGCGCGGAGCGAGTCCCCCTCCGGCGGCTCGACCTTCACCACCTCGGCCCCGTGGTCGGCGAGAACCTTGGTCAGCAGGTTGCCCGCGACGAGGCGCGAGAGGTCCACCACGCGCACCCCGTCGAGCGCGCCCCGCGCGCCGGGGTCGAAGCGGCGCCGATGCAGGGAGGGGCCGCCCGCCGGCGCGCTCACGGCGTCTCCCCGCGCGCTTCCGGCATCCCGAGGCGCGCCGCGAGCGCGACGAGCGCGCGGGCGCTCTCGATGAAGGGCGCGTCGACCATCTGCCCCTCCACGAGGAAGGCGCCGGTGCCGCTGCCGATCCGCTCGCGCGCGGCGTCGAGCAGCCGGCGCGCGCGGGCGACCTCCCCGGGCGTCGGCGCGAAGGCGGCGTTCACGACCAGCACCTGGGACGGGTGGATGCAGGACTTCCCGGCGAAGCCGAGCCGCCGCGCCGCCTCCGCCTCGGCGCGGCAGCGCTCGGGCGAGGCCACGTCCGCCAGCGCGCCGTCGAAGCAGGGGATGTCCGCCGCTGCCGCCGCGAAGCGCACGACGAGCCGGACGTGGTCGAGCGCCGCCGCGTGGTCGCGCGCGATGCCCGCGGGCTCGAAGAGGTCGCCGTAGCCGACCTGCAGGCCGGCCACGCGCGGGTGGGCGGCCGCGATCTCCGCCGCCGCGTGGAGCCCGCGCGGCGTCTCGATGTTGGCGAGGATCCGGGCGCGGGAGGAGAGGCCGCCGAGATGCTCGACGCGCTGCATGGCGTCGACCGCCCGCTGGATGTCCGCGGCCGATTCCACCATGGGCAGGTTCACAACATCCAGCCCCCGGCCGAGCACCGCCCGCAGGTCCGGCTCGAAGAGGGGCGTCGCGGGGCCGTTCACCCGCACGATCACGATCTTGCCGTCCCCTCCCTCCGGCCGGCCCCGCAGGAAGGCCTCGACGGCCGCGCGGGCCTCCTCCTTGCGCGAGGGGGTGACGGCGTCCTCGAGGTCGAGGGAGAGGGCGTCGGCCTCGGAGGCGAGCGCCTTGGGGAACAGTTCCGGCCGGCTGCCCGGCACGAAGAGCTTCGATCGCATGAGGGCGAGGCGCGGCGTCTCCATGGCGCCGGTCTAGGCCGCGCGCCCGAAGTTGTCGACAATGCCGGCGGATGGCAGGGGGGCCGGGCCGATGGATTTCTACAGGATCGAGCGCGGCGATCCCGCGCGCCGCCAGCGCGTCGCGGGCTGGCTGGACGGGCTGCAGGGCGTCCGGCCGGAGACGCGCGAGGCCATCGTCACCGCCTGGGTGTCGAGCTGGGCCGCGAGCCCCTTCGAGACGCTGGAGGAGATGCCCTACTCGCTGATCGCGCCCGCCTACCGGCTGATGGACCACGTCAACGAGGTGACGCGGGCGGGGATCGACCTCGCGCGCCGCGCCGCCCGCGACTGGGGGCGCGAGACCGACCCCGAGGTGCTCGTGCCCATCCTCGTGCTGCACGACATCGACAAGCCGCTGCTGATGCGGCGGGAGGACGGGGTGGTGCGGGCGTCGCCGCTCGCCGCCGAGCTGCCGCACGGGGTGCCCGGGGCGATGATGCTGCGGGAGATGGGCTTCGCGCCGCGGGTGGTGAACACGGTCGCGACCCACGCGACCAACGCGCCCTTCCACGGCTCCACAACCGAGGCCTGGCTGCTGCACTACGCCGACCTCTTCGCCACGGACCACGCGCTGATGAGCACGGGCGGCGTGCCCTTCTACCAGCGGCGCCCAAGCTGAGAGCGAGGCTGAGGGCCGGGGCTCAGGCGAGGCCGAGCTCCCGCAGCACGCCCTCGGTGTCCGCCTGGTCGCGGGCGACGAAGGCCGCGAAGTCGGGGCCGGCGAGGAAGGCGTCGTCCCAGCCGCGGGCCGCGAGCGTCTCCTGCCAGGCGCGGGTGCCGTGCAGGGCGGTGGCGAGGTCCACCAGCGCCCGCCGCGCGGCCTCGCTCACGCCGGGCGCCGCGAAGAGGCCGCGCCAGTTCGTCGCGGCGACGTCGTAGCCGCTCTCCCGGAGCGTCGGGACCTCCGGGTGCAGGCGCCGCTCGCCGCTCGTCGCCAGCGCGCGGACGCGGCCGGAGGCGACCTGCTCGGCGAACTCGCCCCAGCCCGCCACCGCGGCCTTCACCTGCCCGCCGATCACCGCCGCCTGCGTCGCGCCGCCGCCCGGGAAGGCGACGAGCTGCGCCTCGAGCGGCCGGCGGCCGAGCGCCTTCAGCAGGAGGCAGAGGATGACGTGGTCGACCGACCCGCCGCCCGCCCCGGCGATAGGGATGCCCCGCGGCTCCGCCCGCAGCGCCTCGGCGAGCTGGCCGATGCTGCGGTACTCGCTTCCGGCGGGCACGACGATGACGCCCGCCTCCTCGGTCAGGCGCGCGACCGGCACGACGTCCTTGAGGCTGACCGGCGAGCGGCTGGCGATGGCCGCGCCGACGACGCTCGCGCCGGCGACGAGAAGGCTCTCCGCCCGGCCGCGCCGCTGGTTGACGAAGCGCGCGAGCCCCACCGTGCCGGAGCCGCCCGGCACGTTCTCGAAGGCGAAGCGGCCAACCAGCCCGGCCGCGACCGCCGCGCGCTCGACCGCCCGCCCGAGCCCGTCCCACCCGCCCCCGGGCGCCGCGGGGACGAGGACGTTCAGCACGGGCAAGGCCTCGGCCGCCACCGAGGGCCGGGCGAGGGGCAGCGCGGCGGCCGCGATCAGGGCTCGGCGAAGCATGGCGGCGTCCTCCTCCCTCCCGCCGCGCGGTGGCGGGACCCAGGGGCGCGGGAGGGACGGGCGCCAGCATCCGGGCAGGAGGGGCCGGTGCGCAAGCCGGGCCGGGGGGCCGGGGAAACCGCGGGAAGAGGGGGGCGTTCTATCCCATGACCCGAATCAACGGGCAGCAAGGGGACGCGAGATGGACAAGGATCGGATTTCCGGCGCGGTCGACAAGGCCAAGGGCGCTGTAAAGGACGCTGTCGGCTCGGCCACAGGCGACTCGAAGATGCAGGCCGAGGGCAAGATGGACAAGGCGAAGGGCACCGGCGAGAACGCCATGGGCGGCGCCAAGGACACCCTCCGCGACGCGGCCGACAAGCGCTGACGGCGACGGGCGGCGGGCTTCCGGTCCGCCGCCTTCTCGTGTCACCGGTCTTCGCGCCCGGCGCGGAGACTCCTGACCGGCGGGGCTAAGTCCCCGCCGGCTCGTTGCGGCGGTACGGTCTACCGCGCCTCGGCCGGCTGCGGCGCCGCATCGGAAGCGGGCCTCGCCGCCCCCACGCCGCCGGCGACGTTCATCGCCATCAGCCCCGCCGAGAGCCGCGCCAGGGCGCGCGCCGCCCGCAGGCGGACCGCCGCCTGGCCGCCTGCCCCCTCGGGCAGCGTGCAGCCCGCAAGCGTGATGGCGGTCCCGACGATCCGAGCCTCCAGCGCGGCCACGAGAGCCTCCGGCGAGGCGTCGCGGCCGAACTCCTCGTCCACGGCGTCTCCGGCGCGGTCGATCTCCTCCTCCACGCGGCCGTCCTGCGCGCCGATGGCCAGGATCTCCGCGGGCGGGTCGGGCTCCTCGCCCGAGAGGTGCGCCATCAGCCCCATCGCCGCGATGAGCGTGTGCATCGCCCCGCCCTCGCCGCCCCGGGAGGCGAAGGCGCCGTAGGCGACGGCCAGGGCGGCCTCTCCCAGGACCTCGCGCGTGTGGGGGCTGAGCGCCTCGATGGCGGGGGAGGGACCCTCGCCGCTCTCCGTCGCCGCGCCGGCGCCCGGCCCCTCCACGCCCGGCACGCCGCCGTCGGCGAAGGAGTGGGTGATGGTGGCGAGGGCGTCGAAGAGGCGCTGCTCGGAAATCGGGGCCATGAGGGTGTCCTCCACTGTCCCGGCAGAACGTGGCGGCGCCCCCGTCGTTCCCCGGCGGGGGCACTTTCCCCCGGCGGCGGCGGCGACCCCGCGCGACGGCCCGCTCAGGCGATGGAGGCGAGCACCGGGTGGAGGCAGGAGCTCTGGCGGGAGAGCACCTCGGACCAGCCGCGGATGAGCTTCTGGTAGGCGCGGCCGACCGCGCGCGGGCGACGGTCGAGGTCGTAGAGGCCGCGCGGGTTCACCCGCCCGCGCTGCTGGCGGAGTGCGACGTCCCAGTCCACCTGGTCCGTCAGCGAGTACCAGGTGAAGCCGAGGATCGGCACGCCGTCCTGGCGCAGCCGCATGATGCCGGCCCACTGCTTCCACAGCCAGCGCTCGGACTCGTCGCCGTTCGGCCCCTCGTCGCAGTTCGTCTCGGTGTGCATGACCGGCAGGCGGTAGCGGTCGTGGTAGAGGCGCGTGACCGGGCCGTAGCCGAAGACCTCGCCGGCCCAGCGGCTGGTGCCCTCGCCGGTGATCAGGTGCTCGTTGGTCGCGTACCAGTCGTTGCCCATGATGCAGTGGCGGCGAAGGTCCTGCGTCATGAAGAAGCGGTACTCGTCGCGGGTCATGCCGTTGTCGAGCAGGAACTCGTACATCGCGCTGCAGACGCGCTGGCCGTAGTTGAGGTCGAGCGTGAGGAAGCGCTCCCCGTTGCGGAACTCCGCGTGGGCGAGGGCCGCCGGGCACTCCGGGTGGAAGTGCTCGGTCGACTCCGACTGCACGAAGAGCGCGTCCGGCCGCACCTCGAGGATCGCGTGCATGGCCAGCACGTTCGCGCGCACGATGTTCTTGATGGCCGTGACGTAGGAGCGGTCGTCCTTCCGCTCCTCGTTCCACCACCCGTACTTCGCGGAGAAGACGGCCGTGATGAACATCTCGTTCACGGGGGTGTAGAGCTGCACCCAGGGGAAGCGGCGCGCGAAGGCGCCGCAGTAGTCGGCGAAGATCTCGGGGAAGTCCGGGTTCTGGAAGTCGCCGATCCAGTCGGGCACGCCGAAGTGGCAGAGGTCCACGATCGGGACCGTGCCCTGGCGGCGAAGGGCGGCGAAGGCCTCGTCGGCGAAGCTGAAGTCGTAGACGCCGGGCGCCACGAGGCAGCGGTGAAGCTGCGGGCCGTAGCGGAGGTAGCCGCAGCCGACCTCCCGCACGAGGGCGAAGTCCTCCCGCCAGCGGTCGTAGTGGCCGCACTCGGCGAGCTGGTCGCGCCGGATCCGGCCGCCCCCGATGGTGGGGGCGCTGTTCTCGATCCCCGTCGCGAACATGAAGCCCGGGCGCGGCGCCGGTTCGAGGGCCGCGAACCGCGCGGAAGCCGCCTCAACGAAGTCCAGCATCACCCTGGTCCCTGTCCCCGCAAGGCCCCCGCCTCGCTCACGGACACGTTATCGGGAGATCACAATCCGTTGAAGCGTTTTCTCGCGCCCCGGTGCTCTTTGCGGCGGGTGCGCGCGGGGTGTGTCCCGTCGGCTTCGGTGCCGCGCGGGTCCTGGTGCCCAGGGGTCCGCGGGCGGGACTAGTCGGCGCCGCCCGCCGGAGCCGCAAGCCCCGCCTCGGCCCCGAAGCCGAGCCCCGCGAGGAACCGGTCCCAGGCCTCGGGCGGCAGCGCCCCGCCGGAGGCCTGGGGATGCCCGTTGCCGTAGTGCACGGGATCGGCGCCCTCCGGCCGGTGCTCGGCGAAGAAGCGGATGAGGTCCGTGCCCGTCCCGGCCCGGGCCGCGAAATGCACCCAGCCCGGCCGGTAGCCCGTGTTGGCGGCGATGACGACCTTGTCCCGCAGCCGTCCCTTCCATTGCTGCGCGATCAGCGGGTGGATCTGGCAGGCGGAGTGGAGGGGGATGACGGCGACCTCCCCCCGGATGCGGGGCGCGGCGCGGCGCCCCTCCGCCAGGGCCTGCTGCACCTCCTCCTTGGCGGCCCGGAGCACCGCGGTCTCCGAGTGCTCGCCGGACAGCACCGCCTTAGGGCCGTCCGCCTTCATCAGCAGCGCGAGGGCCGGGCCCGCATCGCCCGCGCTCGCCCGCCGCGGCGCGTTCACGAGGGAGGCGGCGTTGCGCAACGCGGTGATGCCCCAGCGCGCCCGCGCCGCCACCATCTCGGCGAAGCCAGCGCCCTCCTCCATGTCGCCGATGATGCCGAGCGCCGCGAGCCAGAGGAGGCTCTCCGCCTCCCCGATCGCCGAGCCGCACCACCAGGCGAGGAGCGAGGTGGTCGGCGTCGGCTGCAGGCCGTGGCCGCCGATCAGGGTCGCCTCCGCCGGCACGCCCGTGGGGACGTGGTGGTCGATCAGGATCGTGGGCATCCCGGGAAGCGGCGGCTCCGCGCGGGTCCCGAGGTCGGCGACGATCAGCCCGCCCATCGCGCGCTCGCGAAGCTCGGCTGCCATCTCCTCCGACCAGGCGTTCTCGCCCCGGCCGAGCACCCGCACCTCCGCCCGCCGCCCGGCCTGCGCGAGGGCGCGGGCGAGGATGGCCGAGGAGGAGAGCCCGTCGGCGTCGTGGTGGCCGAGGACCAGCACCGGCCACGCCGGATCGAAGCGGCCCAGCGCCTCGCGGAACGCCGCCCCGCGCGCCGCGATCCACGCCGCGTCCGGGCCGCTTCCGGTCGCCTCCGTCTCCGCCATGCCTGCCTCGCTCCCCGCGCGCTTCGCGCCCTGGGTCCGGCGAGCGCTGGCCAGAGGTTGTCGGTGCCGGGAGGAGGTCAAGCGTGGCGGACGGTGCCCCGCCGGGCGCGCGCGCCTATATTCCGGGACGGGCGGGGAGCGCGGTGCCTTTTCCCCGGCCGCGACGAGGCACGGCCCGCGAGCGAGGAAGCGTCCGCTTGAGCATCTCCGACACCCTGGCGCCCGTCGCCGCGTCGCGCCCCTTCGAGGCCTCCCGCCGCGACCTCCGGCCGCAATCCCCGCTGCGGGCGGCGGTGACGGCGGCCTACCGGCGCCCGGAGGAGCGGTGCCTGCCGCCGCTGATCGAGGCCGCGGCCCTGCCGCCCGATGCGGAGGCGCGGGCGGTCGCCCTGGCGCGGCGCCTGGTCACGGCGCTGCGCGGCCGCCGCCGCCCGGGCGGGGTGGAGGCGCTGGTGCAGGAGTTCTCCCTCTCCAGCGAGGAGGGGGTCGCGCTGATGTGCCTCGCGGAAGCCCTGCTGCGCATCCCCGACGACGCCACACGCGACGCCCTGATCCGCGACAAGATCGGCGGCGGCGACTGGCGGGCGCATCTCGGCCACTCGCCCTCGCTCTTCGTGAACGCGGCCACCTGGGGGCTCGTCGTCACCGGCCGCCTTGCCTCCACCGGCGGCGAGGCGGGGCTGGGCGCGGCGCTGACGCGGCTCGTCGCGCGCGCGGGCGAGCCCGTGATCCGCCGCGGCGTGGACCTCGCCATGCGCATGATGGGCGAGCGCTTCGTGACGGGCCAGACGATCGAGGAGGCGCTCGCGAACAGCCGCGCGATGGAGGCGAAGGGCTTCCGCTACTCCTACGACATGCTTGGCGAGGCCGCGACGACGGCCGAGGACGCCGCCCGCTACCTCCGGGACTACGAGGGCGCGATCGACGCCATCGGGCGCGCCGCCGCGGGGCGCGGCATCCAGGAGGGGCCGGGCATCTCGATCAAGCTCTCCGCGCTGCACCCCCGCTACGCCCGCGCCCAGCGCAACCGCGTGATGGCGGAGCTGCTGCCCCGCCTGGCCGGGCTCGCGCTGCGCGCGCGCCGGTACGACATCGGCCTCAACATCGACGCCGAGGAGGCGGACCGGCTGGAGCTCTCGCTCGACCTGCTGGAGGCGCTCTGCCACGACGAGCGGCTGGCGGGCTGGGACGGCATCGGCTTCGTCGTCCAGGCCTACCAGCGCCGCGCGCCCTTCGTGATCGATTTCGTGGTCGACCTCGCCCGCCGCACCGGCCGCCGCGTGATGGTCCGGCTGGTGAAGGGCGCCTACTGGGACAGCGAGATCAAGCGCGCGCAGATGGACGGGCTGGAGGGCTTCCCCGTCTTCACGCGCAAGATCCACACGGACGTGTCGTTCCTCGCCTGCGCGCGCCGGCTGCTGGCTGCGCCCGACGCCGTCTTCCCGCAATTCGCCACCCACAACGCGCGCACCCTCGCCGCCATCCACGAGATGGCCGGGCCGCATTTCACGCCGGGCCAGTACGAGTTCCAGTGCCTGCACGGCATGGGCGAGCCGCTCTACGAGGAGGTCGTGGGGCCGAAGGGCCTCGACCGCCCCTGCCGCATCTACGCGCCCGTGGGCACGCACGAGACGCTGCTCGCCTACCTCGTCCGCCGCCTGCTCGAGAACGGCGCCAACTCCTCCTTCGTGAACCGCATCAACGACCTCTCCGTGCCGATCGAGGCGCTGCTCGCCGATCCCGTGGCCGAGGCCGCAGCCCTCGTGCCGCCGGGCCGGCCGCATGACGGCATCGCGCAGCCGGGCGCGCTGTTCGGGAGCGCGCGCGCGAACGCCGCGGGCCTCGACCTGACGAACGAGGACCGCCTCGCGGCCCTCGCCGCCGCGCTGGACACGCGTCCGCTGCGCGCGGCGCCGATGCTGGCCGGGGGAGAGAGGGAGGGCGAGGCGCGGGAGGCGCGCAACCCCGCGGACCGCCGCGACCTCGTCGGCCAGGTCACCGACGCCTCCCCGGCGGCGGTGGAGGCCGCCCTCGCCGCGGCGGAGGAGGCGTCCGCCTCCTGGGCAGCGACCCCTCCGGCCGACCGCGCGGCGATGCTGGAGCGCGCCGCCGCGCTGATGGAGGCGCGGATGGACGCGCTGATCGGCCCCATCGTCCGCGAGGCCGGCAAGTCCATCCCGAACGCGATCGGGGAGGTGCGCGAGGCCGTCGACTTCCTCCGCTACTACGCCGCCGGGGCGCAGGACCTCGCGGCGGGCGCGCACCGGCCGCTCGGCCCCGTCGCCTGCATCTCGCCCTGGAACTTCCCGCTCGCGATCTTCACCGGCCAGGTCGCGGCGGCGCTCGCCGCGGGCAACCCCGTCCTCGCCAAGCCCGCGGAGGAGGCGCCGCTTATCGCGGCCCTCGCCACCGGCCTCCTGCGCGAGGCCGGGGTGCCGCCCGCCGCGCTGCAGCTCCTGCCCGGGGATGGTGCGGTCGGCGCGCGGCTCGTCGCGGACGCGCGCGTGCGGGGCGTGATGTTCACGGGCTCGACCGAGGTCGCGCGCCTCATCCAGCGCCAGCTCGCCGGCCGCCTGAACCCGGACGGGCAGCCCGTGCCGCTGGTGGCCGAGACGGGCGGGCAGAACGCGCTCGTCGTCGACAGCTCCGCCCTCGCCGAGCAGGTGGTGGCGGACGTCCTCGCCTCCGCCTTCGACAGCGCGGGGCAGCGCTGCTCCGCGCTCCGCGTGCTCTGCCTGCAGGAGGAGGTCGCCGACCGCGTGCTGGCCATGCTCCGCGGCGCGCTGGCGGAGCTCTCCCTCGGCAACCCCGACCGGCTTTCCGTCGACATCGGCCCCGTCATCACCGAGGAGGCGCGGCGCGGCATCGAGGCGCATGTCGAGGCGATGCGCGCGCGCGGGCGGAAGGTGTACGCCGCACCGTTGCCGGAGGCCTGCCGCGACGGCACCTTCGTCGCGCCCACCATCATCGAGATCGGCGGGCTGGAGGAGCTGGAGCGCGAGGTCTTCGGCCCCGTGCTGCACGTCCTGCGCTTCCGCCGCGCGGACGCCGAGGCGCTGGTGCGTTCGATCAACGCCACCGGCTACGGCCTGACCTTCGGCGTGCACTCCCGCCTCGACGAGACGATCGAGCGCCTCGTGGGCCTGTCCTCGGCGGGGAACGTCTACGTCAACCGGAACCTCATCGGCGCCGTGGTGGGCGTGCAGCCCTTCGGCGGCCACGGGCTCTCGGGCACGGGCCCCAAGGCCGGCGGGCCGCTCTACCTCCGGCGCCTCCTGGCCGCCGCGCCCGCCGATCCGCCGCTGCCCACGGTCGAGCCCCCGGCGGAGGCCACCGCCTTCGTCGACTGGCTGCAGGAGCGGGGCCTGGACGCCCTGGCCGCGCGTTGCGCGCGCCAGGTCTCGGCGGGCCGCGCCGGGCTCGGGATTGTCCTGCCGGGGCCGGTCGGGGAGGTGAACCGCTACGCCCTGCACCCGCGGGGCGTGGTGCGCTGCGAGGCCGCCTCGGAGGAGGGCACGGCCCTGCAGCTCGCGGCCTGCCTCGCCACGGGCAACCGCGCCCTGCTGGCGAGGCGGCCGGTCGGGCTCCCCGCCGGCGTCGCCGCTCGCCTTGCGCCGGAGGGAACCTCCTTCGACGCCGTGCTGTTCGAGGGCGAGGAGGCGGGCCTGCGGGCCCTTAACCGCGAGGTCGCGGCGATGGAGGGGCCGATCCGGCCCGTCCTGGCCCTCGCGCCCGGGGCCCTCGCGCGCGGCGAGGTCTACCCGCTGGACATGCTCGCCGCCGAGCGCTCGACGAGCACCAACACGGCGGCCGCCGGCGGCAACGCCAGCCTGATGAGCCTCTAGGCCGCCTCAGGGGCTGGCGGACTGGCCGGCCGGGGGCTGCTCCGGCCCGCTGCCGTTGGTCGGCAGCAGGCGCTGCGGCGCCGCCTGCCGGTCGCGCGTGAGCTGCGCGCCGAGCTCCGCCAGCTCGCGGCGTTGCTGCTCGAGGCGGGATTGCGCTTCGGCGATCTGGCCGCTCAGCTCCTGGCGGCGCTGCTCCAGGCCGCGGACCTCGTTGCGCAGGCTCTGCGCCTGCTCGCGAAGCTGGCCCTGCTCCTGGCGCGCCGTGTCGCTGCTCGCCGCGATCTGCTGGACCTGGGCCTCGAGGGTGCGGACGCGGCCGCCGGCCTCGTCGGAGGCGCGGTTCACCCCCGCCAGCCGCCCCTCGGCCTCGCGCAGCGCGGCCTGGCGCGTGGCCAGCTCCGCCTCCGCGGCCTGCGCCTGGGAGCGCGCGGCCTGCAGGCGGCGCTCCTCGGCCGTGGCGCCCTCGCGCAGCTCGGCGAGGCGGCGCTCGGCGGCGCCCACCTGGGTGCGGAGCTCGGCGGTCCGCGCCTCCAGCCCGCGCAACGTGTTGGCGGCCTCGTCGCGCGCGGCGGAGATGCGCGTCAACTCCGCCTGCGCCTGCGTCACCGCCGTCTGCCGGTCGTTCACGCTGCTCTCGGCGGTGGCGAGGGAGGCGCGCAGCTCGGCCAAGCGCCGCTCGGCGGTGCCGGTCGAATCCGTGAGGCCGGAGGCGCGCGCCTCGAGGGCGCGGACGCGGCCCGTGGCCTCCTCGGCCGCCTGGTTCGTCCGGGCAAGGCGCCCGTCCGCCTCGCCGATGGAGGCGCGGCGCGCGGCCAGGTCGCGCTCGGCCGCCGTGGTGTCGTTGCGCAGCGCGGCGAGGCGGCGCTCGGTCTCGGCGCTTGCCTGCTGGCGCTCGTTGAGCGAGCGCTGCGCCTCCTCGATGGAGGTGCGGAGCGCGGCGAGGCGCCCGTTCTCGGCCACGCCCTGCTGGCGCTGGTCGGCCAGTCGGCGCTCCTCCGCGGCGGCGGCCTGGCGCAGCCCGGCCAGGCGGCGCTCCTCGGCTGCAGCGCGCTCGGAGAGCGCGGCCAGCCGGCCGTCCTGGGCGGTCGACTGCTCGCGCAGCGCGGCCAGCCGGCGCTCGGCGGCGCCGACCTGGTCCTGCAGGCCGGCGAGGTTGCGCTCGGCCTCCGAGATCGTGCCGCGGCGCGCCTCGCTCACCTGCTGGAGCTCCCCGGCCTCGCTCTGCAACCCGGCCACGCGGCCTTCCTCGGCCGCCAGGCGCTCGCGCAGCGCGCGGGCCTGCCCCTCGGCGGCGGCCCGCGCACGCTGCGAGGTGCCGAGCGCCGTCCGGGCGAGCGCCAGGCGCTGCTCCAGCACCACCAGCTCCCCGGCGGCGCGGCGCTCCGCGGCAAGGGTGGATTCGAGCTCCGCGACCCGCTGCTGCAGCAAGCCGCCGCGCGCCTGCGAGGCCTGGAGCGAGCTCTCCATCGTGGCGAGGCGCGAGTCCGACTGCAGCGCGCCGCCGCATCCCGCCAGCGGCGCGAGCAGCGCCGGGACCATGGCCAGGACGGCCGGTCGCGGCCAGAGCGGAACATTCACCATCGGACCAACCCCCAAACATGCCGTCCCGGCCGGCCCCCGGACCGGCGCCGGATCACGGCCCCCCGCCGTCTCAGCGTGACGCTCGACTGCCCCGGCACAAGAGACGGGTTGCCGCCCCGGGAGAAGCATTCCGGTCCCTGAGAGGAGGTCACTTCTTCGTCAGGCGCGCGCGTCCGCCCGTTTTGCGGCGAAAGCCGGTGAAACCTTCCTCGCGCGGCCGTTCAGCCCGCCGCCAGGGAGCGGCCGGCCTGCCATTGGCGCTGCACCTCGTCGTTCACCGCCTCGGCGGTCTGGCCCGGCCGCACCACCACCTCGGCGCCGTTCAGCCGGAAGCGGTGCGGGCGGCCGTGCCGGTTGGCCTTCTCGACGCAGCGGTTGATGACGTGCGGCAGGTAGTCGCCCTCCGCCGTCGGGTAGTCCTCGACATGGTCGTCCACGGCCGTCTCCCCTTCTTCGCGGCCAGCCTAGGGCCGGCGCGCGCGAAAGGTCACGCGCGTTCCGCGTCCCGGTTGCGTGAGCGGGGCGGGGCCTCAGGGCGCCGCGCGGCAGCCCGCCGCGCCGGCGCGCTCGAGCGCCCGCGCCACGCGCAGGGCCAGGTCCTCCCGCCAGGGCGGCGCGATCACCTGCACGCCCAGCGGCAGCCCCTCGTCGACCCAGACAGGCACGGCGCAGACGGGCAGGCCGATGAAGGAGATCGGCTGGGTGAAGACGCCGATGTTCGGCCGCAGCGGCAGGGTGGCGCCGTCCATGACGATCGTCGCCTGGCCGAGCGCCGGCGCGCGGCAGGGGGTGGCGGGGGCCAGGATGACGTCGACTTCCTCGAAGAGGGCGAGGACCCGCTCGCGGTACCACCGGCGGAAGCGCTGCGCCCGCATCACCCAGACGGCGGGGATCGCCGTCCCCGCGATCAGCCGGTCGCGGGTCGCGGGGTCGAAGTCGGCCGGCCGCTCGCGCAGGCGGTCCAGGTGCAGCGCCGCCCCCTCGGCGGCGGTGATGACGAAGGCGGCGGCGCGGGCGCGCGGCGCCTCCGGGATCTCGACCGTGGCGGCGGCGCCCAGCGCGCCGACCGCGCGGGCGACGGCCGCGAAGCACTCGGGATCGCCGTTGCGCGCGAAATGCCCGCCCGCGACGGCGATGCGCAGCCCCTCCGCCCCGGCCTCGACGAGGCCCCGCAAGGGCTCCGCGCCCCGCGGCGCCTGGGCGGGGTCGTCGGGGTCCTCGCCCTGCAGGGCGTCGTAGGCGAGGGCGAGGTCGTCGACGGAGCGGCCGAGCGGGCCGAGGTGGTCGAAGGAGGAGACGAAGGGAAAGCTGCCGGCCCGGCTCAGGCGCCCGTAGGTCGGCTTCAGCCCGAAGAGGCCGCAGAAGGCGGCGGGCACGCGGATGGAGCCGTTGGTGTCGGAGCCGAGCGCCAGCGGCACCATGCCCGCCGCGACCGCGCCCCCCGAGCCGCCCGAGGAGCCGCCGGTCATGCGGGAGGGGTCGTGCGGGTTGCGCGAGGGACCGTCATGGGCGTTCTCGCCGGTGAAGTCATAGGCGTACTCGCCCATGTTGAGGCCGCCGAGCAGCACGGCCCCCGCCGCCTCCAGCCGCCGCACCAGCGCCGCGTCGCGCGCGGCCGGCGCCCGTTCGCGGTTGATGAGGGAGCCCGCGCGGGTCGGCAGCCCCTCGATGTCGAAGAGGTTCTTCACGGCGAAGGGCACGCCGGCGAGGGGGCCGGGCCGCTCCCCCGCCGCCCGCCGCGCGTCCACCCGCCCGGCGGTCGCGAGGGCGCGCGCGGCGAGGACGTCGGTGAAGGCGTTGAGCAGCCCGTTCCGCGCCGCGACGCGCGCGAGGGCGGCCTCGGTCACCGCCTGCGCCGTGACCTCGCCCGCGGCGACGGCGGCGGCGATGCCGGCCGCGGTCGCGTCCGGGCCCGTCGGATCGCTCATGCCCGGAACGCTCATGCTCTAAACACCGGCGCGGGCTCGGACTCGTCCTCGAGCGGGAAGGGCAGGAAGGCGCGCGCGGCGTTCGCGACGGCGCGGAAGTTGGCCAGCACCTCCGGGCGCCAGGCGGGATCGACGGGGATGCCGTTCGCCAGCGCGGCGGCGTCGAGAAGGGCGAGCAGGGTGGCGTCGTCGGGCAGCGGGGGGAGGTCAGCGGGCAAGGGCGTCTCTCAGGCGGGAGGGTGGGGAATGGCGGCGAGCAACTCGCGGGTGTAGGCGGCCGCGGGGTTGCCCAGCACCCGCTCGACCGGCCCCTCCTCCACGATTGCGCCGGCGCGCATGACGAGCACGCGGTCGCAGAGGAGGCGCACGACGTTCAGGTCGTGGCTGACGAAGAGGTAGCTCATGCCCAGCCGCAGCTTGAGCTCGTGCAGCAGGTTCAGCACCACGGCCTGCACCGAGACGTCCAGCGCCGCCGTCGGCTCGTCCAGCACGACCAGCTCCGGGTTCAGCGCGATCGCGCGGGCGATGCCGACCCGCGCCTTCTGCCCGCCCGAGAGCTGGTGGGGAAAGCGGTCGAGCAGCGCGGCGGGCAGGCCGACGAGGGAGGCGAGCTCCTCCACCCGGGCGGCCAGCGCCGCGCCGCGGAGCGTGCCCAGGCGCCGGATCGGGTCGGCGATCGCGCGCGCCGCGCTGTGGCGCGGGTTGAGGCTGTCGGTCGGGTCCTGGAAAACCATCTGGATGCGCCGCCGCGCCGCCGAGGAAGCGAAGCGGCGGGCGGGGATGGCGCCGATGTCCTCCCCGTCGAAGGCGATGCGGCCGGCCGTGGGGTCGAGCAGGCGCATGATCATCATCGAGGTCGTCGACTTGCCGCAGCCGGACTCGCCGACAAGCCCGACGCTCTCGCCGCGCCGGATCTCGAAGCCGATGCCGTCCACCGCGCGGAAGGGGGCCTCCGCCGGGGCGCGTCCCGCCAGGCGCCCGAGAAGGCTGCCGCCCGCGCGCGGGTACTCCTTCACCAGCCCCTCCACCACCAGCAGCGGGGCGCCGGGGATCGGCGCGGGCGGGAAGGGCGCCGCGCCCTCCGGCAGCAGGTCCCGCAGCCCGGCGCCGGGCCGGGGCGTCGCCCGCATCAGGCGGCGCGTGTAGGCGTGGGAGGGCGCGCGGAAGATCGCGGATGCGGACGCCGTCTCCACCACGCGGCCCTTCTCCATCACCACCACCCGGTCGCAATAGGCGGCGGCGAGGCCGAGGTCGTGGGTGATCAGCAGGGTCGACATGCCCCGCGCGCGCGTCAGCTCCGTCACCAGCTCCATGACGGACTTCTGGGTGGTGACGTCGAGCCCCGTGGTCGGCTCGTCCGCGATGAGGAGTTGCGGCCGGCAGGCCAGCGCGAGGGCGATGACGACCCGCTGGCACATGCCGCCCGAGAGCTCGAAGGGATAGGCGTGGTAGCGCTCGGCCGGGCGCGCGATGCGCACGCTCTCCAGCACCTCCACGGCGCGCGCCCTCGCGTTCCCCCGGCCGGCCTGGCCGTGCTGGAGGAGGACGTCCTCGATCTGGCGGCCGACCGGGCGGATCGGGTTCAGCGCCGCGCGCGGGTTCTGGAAGATCATCGAGATCTCCCACCCGCGCAGGTCGCGCATCTCGCCCTCCGGAAGGTCGCGCAGCGCCATGCCGGAGAAGGTGACGGTGCCGGCCGCGATCCGCCCGGCGCGGTCGAGGATGCGCATGACGGCGTAGGAGGTGACGGACTTGCCCGAGCCGGACTCCCCGACCACCGCGAGGGTTTCGCCCTTGCCGATGGAGAGGTCGACCCGCTCCACCGCGCGCACGGTGCCGCGGCGGGTCGCGAACTCGACCGTCAGGTCCCGGACGTCAAGGAGGGGGACGGCGCTCATGTGCGGCGCTGCGGGTCGACGATGTCGCGCAGCCCGTCGCCGAGAAGGTTGAAGCAGAAGACCGCGAGCATGAGCGCGAGGCCGGGAAAGAGGGCGACCCACCACTCGCCCGAGACGATGAAGCTCGCCCCCTCCGCGACCATGATCCCCCATTCGGGCGTGGGCGGGCGGACGCCGAGGCCGATGAAGGAGAGCCCGGCCGCGTTGAGGATGGCGTAGCCCATGGTCAGCGACATCTGCACGGCCATGATCGGCAGGATGTTCGGCAGGATCGTCGTGAGCAGGATGCGGAGCTCGCCGTTGCCCGTGAGGCGCGCGGCCTGGACGTACCCCGCGTTCCGCCGCACCAGCGCCTCGCCGCGCGCGATGCGGGCGTAGAGGGGGAAGTTCACGACCGCCGTCGCGATGACGATGTTCGTGACGGTGTTGCCGAGCGCCGCCACCACCCCCATCGCGAGCACGAAGAGGGGAAAGGCCATGATGGTGTCGGCCAGCCGGCCCACGATCCGGTCCGTCCAGCCGCCGAAGAAACCGGCCGCGACCCCGGCCAGCCCGCCGACCGCGAAGACGAGCGCGACCGAGAAGAAGGCGATCCCGAGGTCGAGCCGCGTCGCGACGACCACGCGGCTGAGGATGTCGCGCCCGAGCTGGTCCGTCCCGAAGAGGTGCTGGGCCGAGGGAGCCTGCAGCGCGCGCAGCGCGTTGCTCGCCTGCGGGTCGTGCGGCACCAGCGAGGGCCCGAGCAGCGCGCAGCCGAGGAGGAAGAGCAGCAGGAGGAAGGAGAAGGCGGTCACGGGATTGCCGGCGAGCACGTAGCGCGCGTGGCGGAGGAGGTTGCCCGCGGCGGAGGGCCGCGGCAGCGCGAGGGCAGGGTTCTCCGGCATCATCCCTCCTTCGCCCGCGGGTCGATCAGGCCGTAGAGAAGGTCGATCGCGAGGTTCAGCGCGATGTAGAGCACCGCCATGGTGAGCACGAAGCCCTGCACCGGCGCGAAGTCCGAGGCGATCAGCGCCTCCACCGCGTAGGAGCCGATGCCCGGCCAGGCGAAGACCTTCTCCACGAGGACGTTGGCGCCGAGCAGGAAGGAGAAGACCATGCCGAGCGTCGTCACCACCGGCAGCATGGCGTTGCGGAAGGCGTAGGTGAGGACGATTGTGCGCCGGTTGAGGCCGCTCGCGCGCGCCGTGCGGATGAACTCGGAATCGAGGGCGGCGAGCATGGAGGCGCGGGTGATCCGCGCGAGGGGCGCGAGCGCGAAGAGGGCGAGGGTGAGGGCGGGCAGCGCGATCTGCGACAGCGCGGCGAGGAAGGTCTCGGTGTCGCCCGCGAGAAGGCTGTCGATCAGGAGGAAGTTGGTGACGGCGGGCGGCGCCGTCGCGAAGGCGTCCAGCCGCCCGACCGGGGAGGGCGCCCAGCCGAGCAGGAAGTAGAAGACGTAGACCGCGAGCAGCCCTGTGAAGAAGACCGGCAGCGAGACCCCCGCGGTGGTCACCACGCGGCAGAGATGGTCCACCCAGGACCCCTGGCGGAGCGCGGCCAGGATGCCGAGCGGCACCGCGGCCAGGGCGGCGAGCAGCAGCCCGCTCAGGGTCAGCTCGGCCGAGGCCGGCAGCCGCGTCGCGATCTCGTGCAGCACCGGCTGCCCCGTGCCGAGCGACGTCCCGAGGTCGCCCCGCGCGAGGTCCGCGACGTAGCGCCCGAACTGCACGGGCAGCGTCTGGTCGAGGCCGAGCTGGGCGCGGATCTGCGCGATGGCCTCGGCCGAGGCGACCGGCCCCGCGAAGTAGGTGGCGGTGTCGCCGGGCAGCACGCGCGTCAGCAGGAAGGTGACGACCACGACGCCGATCAGGCTCGGCACCGCGGTGCCCAGGCGCGAGAGGGCGACGCGCAGCACGCGCCTAGCCCTTCGTCAGGAAGCGGAAGTCGGGCTCGCGGCAGGGCCAGAACTGGTAGCCGCCGATCGAGCGCTGCATCGCCACGTCGTGCAGCGGCTGGGCGATGGGGATCATCGGCACCTCCTGCTCGGCCAGGCCGATGAAGCCCTTCACCGCGCCCGCGTAGGTGTCGGCGTCGGCGGCGAAGCGGGCGGCGTCGATCAGCCGGTCCATCGCCGGGTTCTGGTAGGAGGCGATGTTGAAGATCGAGTTGTTGCCGTGATAGTTCCAGAAGAAGAAGTAGTCGGGCCAGTCGAGCCAGCCGCCGAAGCGGTTGATGACCATGGGCGCCGTCTTCTTGTTCAGCTCGCCCCGGAAATTGGCGCCGGGGATCTTGCTCAGCTCGACGTTGATGCCGATCGGCGCCAGCGCCTCCTTCACGAGCACCGCCATGGGCTCGGCGATGGTGCCCGAGCCCGCGTCGAACAGCAGGCTGGTCGTCACCCCGCCCGGCGCCGCCTGCTGCACGAGCTCCCGCGCGCGGGCGAGGTTTGTGCTGTAGGGGAAGGGCTGCGGCCAAGCGGTGGTGGGACCGCCCAGGGCGCCCCACATCGGCACGCCGCGGCCGAACAGCGAGGCCTGCATGATGGCCTCGTAGGGCAGGGCCCAGGCCACGGCCTGCCGGAGCCGGACATCCGTGAAGGGCCCGGTCGTCGCGTTCAGCGCCACGTACCAGATCGCGTTCGGCACGGGCACGCCCACCACCTTCACGCGGCGCGCCTCGGCGAGGTCCTTGAAGTCCTTTGGCGGCAGGCCGTAGGAGATGTCGGTGTCGCCGCGCTCGATCAGCGCGCGGCGGGTCGAGGGGGAGGGGATGTCGCGCGCGATGACGCGGCGGAGCGAGGGCAGGGGCCCCGACTTCCAGTCGTCGTTGCGCACGTAGATGGTCTCGGTGCCCGGCCGGAAGGCCTCCACCCGGAAGGCGCCGGAGCCCGCGACGTTGTTCTTCAGCCACTCCTTCGCCCAGGGGTCCCCGCCGCCGTTGCGGATCGCGAGCTCGCTGTCGAAGACGAAGGGGATGGTGACGCCGAGGTTGGGCAGCGTCAGCTTGTCCTTGCGGACGTAGTCGACGCGGAAGGTGCGGTCGTCCAGCGCCACGAACTGCTCGGGCTTCTCGAGGCTGCCCGCGTTCATCTGCGTCGTCGCGAAGCCGCCGATCGAGACGGCACGGTCGAGCGACCACTTCACGTCCTTGGCCGCGACCGGGCGCCCGGAGTGGAACCGGGCCTCCCGCAGGCGGAAGGTGCAGCTCATCCCGTCGCTCGCCTCCTGCCAGCTCTCCGCCAGCTCGGGCTCGAGGGAGGTGATGTCGAAGGTGCTGCCGTTGCCCTCGCCGGGCAGCGCGACCCGCTTGTAGCGCACCAGCCGGTCGTAGCAGTTCAGCGCGACCCCGTTCACCGGCTGGGAGGAGCCGATCCCCTGCATGTCGAGGCTGTTCGGCCCGTATTCCTGCACCAGCAGGAGCGTCTCGGCCCGGGTGGGCGCGGGCTGGGCCGCGGCCGGGCGCAGGGCGGGGGCGGCCAGCGCGGCGGAGGCCGAGGCGATCAGGGTGCGGCGACGCATGGGTCGTCCTCCGGGAATGGGGCGCGGGGACCCGTCGCCAAGCAAACCCCGTGCCTGGAACGGTTTCCCCCGTCATTGCCAAGCCGCCGGGCCTCCGCCACCTATGACCCCCGAGGACGCAGCCCATCCCGGGAGACCCCATGGCCGAAGCCGCCCACGCAACGGTTCTTCTCGAGCCCATCGTCCTGCTCGCCGCCGCCGTCGTCGCGGTGCCGATCGCCAAGCGGATCGGGCTCGGCTCGGTACTCGGCTACATCGCGGCCGGCATCGCCGTCGGCCCCTCCGTCCTCGGCCTTTTCGCGGAGCCGGGGCGGGTGACGGGGGTCGCGGAGCTCGGCATCGTGCTCCTGCTCTTCGTCATCGGGCTGGAGCTGAACCTCTCGCGCCTCTGGTCCATGCGGCGGGACATCTTCGGCCTCGGCACGGCGCAGATCGCCGTCTCGGGCGCGCTCATCGCCCTCTACCCCTACTTCGTCGTCGGGCGGAGCCTACCGGCCTCCATCGTCGCGGGCCTCGGCCTCGCCCTCTCCTCCACCGCCCTCGTCATGCAGCTCCTCGAGGAGCGGCGGGAGGTGGAGGCGCCGCACGGGCGGACGGCCTTCGCCGTGCTGCTCATGCAGGACCTGGCGATCGTGCCCCTGCTCGCCCTCGTCGGCTTCCTCTCGCCGCTCCCGCGCGCCGATGACGGCCCGGTCTGGATCGCGGTCGCCGAGATGCTCGGCGCCGTCGCGGCCGTCGTGCTCACGGGCCGCTTCCTCCTCAGCCCGCTCTTTGGCCTGCTGGCCCGCGGCGGCGCGCGCGAGATCATGACGGCGGCGGCGCTGCTCGTGGTGCTCGGCGCGGCGGGGCTGATGGCGGCGGTCGGGCTCTCCATGGCCACCGGTGCCTTCCTCGCGGGCCTCCTGCTCGCGGAATCGACCTACCGGCACGAGCTGGAGGCGGATATCGAGCCCTTCCGCGGCCTCCTGCTGGGCCTGTTCTTCCTCTCGGTCGGCATGAGCGTGGACCTTGCGGTGGTGCGCGCGAACATCGGCGCGCTGCTCGCCGCGGCCACCTTCCTGACGCTGACGAAGGCGCTGGCCATGTACGGCGTCTCGCGCGCCTTCGGGCACTCGCACCCCGCCGCCGTCCGCGCGGCCCTGCTGCTCGCCCAGGGCGGCGAGTTCGGCTTCGTCCTCTACGCCACCGCGGCGGCGGCGCAGGTCATGACGGCGGACCACGCGACGCTTCTCGTGGCCCTCGTCACCCTCTCCATGGCCCTCACGCCGCTCGTCGTGCGCCTCGCGCCCCTGTTCATCCGCGGCCAGGCGGGCGCGGCGCCGGAGGAGGACTACTCGGACGCGCGCGGCAGCGTGCTCGTCATCGGCTTCGGCCGCGTCGGGCAGCTCGTCGCGCAGGTCCTCATCCGGCGGGGCGTCGCGCTCACGATCATCGACGCCGACGTCGAGCAGATCGAGGCCGCCGCCCGCTTCGGCGCGCGGATCCACTACGGCGACGGCACGCGCCTCGACGTGCTGCGGGCAGCCGGCGCGGGCCGCGTCCAGCTCATCGCGGTCTGCACGGACGAGCCGGAGGTCACGGATCGCGTGGTGGAGCTCGTGCGCGAGACCTTCCCGGACACGCCCCTCGTCGCGCGCTCCTTCGATCGCCGCCACGCGCTGCGCCTGCGCGCGATGGGGGTGGTGGAGGTCCGCGAAACCATCGAATCCGCCCTCGCCCTCGGGCGCGAGGCCCTCGTGAGCCTCGGCGTGCCCGAGGACGATGCGGAGGCGGTGGAGCGCGAGGTCCGCCGCCGCGACCGGGAGCGGCTGGACGCCCAGGCGGCGGGCGTGCCGACCGTGCCCGGCGAGCCCTTCATCGTCCGCCCCGAGCCGCTGGAGGCCCCCGGCGCCACGCGGGTCACCGCGGGATGACCCGATCGTGATCGTCCATCATTCCGTACTTTTCACGGAGGCGGTGTTCACGAACATAGCCTGAGACCTTGCCGGCGCCCTGGCGCGTTGCACCTGTCCAGCCATGGGAAGCCCAATGCCCGACCATCCCCTGCCGCATCGGCCCCCTAGGCCGGCCGCCGACGAGAGCGCGGCCGGCACTCCCGCGTCCCGGACGGCGGCCTTCTACCGGCGCGTCCGGGCGGAGACGGAGGCGCTGGCCGCGCCGCTCTCGGCGGAGGACCAGACGGTCCAGTCCATGCCCGACGCCAGCCCGGCGAAGTGGCACCGCGCGCATACGACTTGGTTCTTCGAGACCTTCGTCCTCGCGCCGAACCTGCCGGGCTACGCGGCCTTCGACCCCGCCTTCGGCTACGTCTTCAACTCCTACTACGAGGCCGTCGGGCCACGGCATCCCCGGCCCTCCCGCGGCATGCTCAGCCGCCCCGGGATCGCCGAGGTCGCGGCCTACCGGGCGCATGTCGACGCGGCGATGGAGCGCCTCCTCGCGCGCGGCGACGAGGCGGTCGCCGCCCTGGTCGTCATGGGCCTGCACCACGAGCAGCAGCACCAGGAGCTGCTGCTGACCGACATCAAGCACGCGCTCTCCCTCTCGCCGCTCCACCCCGCCTACCTCCCGCCGCCGACGCCCGCGGCCCCGGCGGCGCTCGCCCCGGCGGGGTGGTGGCACGGGCCCGGCGGCATCCACGAGGCCGGCTACGAGCCCGGCGGCGATCCCCTCGACTTCGCCTTCGACAACGAGGGGCCGCGGCACGAGGTGCTGCTGCGCGACCACGCGATCGCCGACCGCCCCGTGAGCAACGGCGAGTTCCGCGCCTTCATGGAGGGGGGCGGCTACCGCCGGCCCGAGCTCTGGCTCTCCGAGGGCTGGGCGCTCGCGCAGTCCGCGGGCTGGGAGGCGCCCGGCTACTGGCAGCGCCGGGACGGGGAATGGCACGTCCAGACGCTCCACGGCCTTCTCCCCGTCCGGGACGACGAGCCCGTCTGCCACGTCAGCTTCTACGAGGCGGCGGCCTACGCGGAATGGGCGGGCAAGCGCCTGCCGACGGAGTTCGAGTGGGAGGTCGCGGCGCGGCGCCACGCCGGCACCGGCCAGCCCCCCGGCGGCGCCCGCCCGCACCCGCGCCCCCTCCGCCCCGGCATCCGCCAGGATGTCTGGGAATGGACCGCGAGCCCCTACTCGCCCTACCCCGGCTACCGACCCCAACCCGGGGCGCTCGGCGAGTACAACGGCAAGTTCATGATCAACCAGATGGTGCTCCGCGGCCGGCCCTGCGCCACGGCGGAGGGCCATGACCGTCCCAGCTACCGGAACTTCTTCCCGCCGCACGCGCGCTGGCAGTTCTCGGGCTTTCGCCTCGCGGAGGATGCATGAACGTCGCCCGGTCCCTCCGTGAGCTCCAGGACCTCTCGCCCGGGCTCGACGAGTTCCGGGAGAGCGTCGTCGGCGGCCTCTCGGCCTCGCCGAAGACGCTGCCCTGCAAGTTCCTCTACGACGCCGAGGGCTCGCGCCTCTTCGACCGGATCTGCGATCTTCCCGAATACTACCCGACGCGGACCGAGGTGGCGCTGCTGCGGTCGCGCGCCGGCGACATCGCGGCCCTGGCCGGGCCGGGCGCGGTGCTCGTCGAGTTCGGCTCGGGCGCCGGCGTGAAGATCCGCCTCCTTCTCGAAGCTCTGCGGGAGCCTGCGCTCTACGTTCCTGTGGACATCTCGCGCGACCATCTCTCGGCCGCGGCCGACAGCCTGGCGGAAGACTTCCCGGACCTGCCGATCGCCCCCGTCTGCGCCGACTACACGGCGCCCTTCTCGCTTCCGCCCGTGCCCGGCGTCGGGCCGCGTCGGCGCGTCGGCTTCTTCCCGGGGTCGACCATCGGCAACTTCACGCCGGGGGAGGCGACGGCCTTCCTGCGCGGCGCCGCGCGGCTGCTCGGGCCCGGCTCGCTCATGATCGTCGGCGCCGACCTGCCGAAGGACCCATCTATCCTCGTGCCCGCCTACGACGACGCCGCCGGGGTGACGGCCGCCTTCAACCTCAACCTCCTCCGCCGCATCAACCGCGAGCTCGGCGCCGGCTTCGACCTCGCCGCCTTCCGCCACGAGGCCCGCTGGAACCCCGCCGAGAGCCGGATGGAGATGCACCTCGTCAGCCTTCGCGCGCAGGAGGTCCCGCTCGGCCCGCACCGCTTCGCCTTCGCGGAGGGCGAGACGATCCACACGGAGAACTCCTACAAGTACGGGCGCGACGCCTTCGCCGGCCTCGCGCGCGCGGCCGGCTACTGCCCGGCCGAGGTCTGGACCGACCCCGCCGCGCTGTTCAGCATCCACGTGCTGGACGTGCCGGCCTGACGCGGGGCCGGCCCGGCCCTCAAGCCGCGGCCCGCCCGGCGAGGGCGCGGGCGAGCGGGACCTCGATGTCGTAGGAGAGTCCCGCCGCCTCCCAGTGGCGGCGCAGCGCCCCCCCGAGCTGCTCGCGCACCGTCGCCTCCACCACGCGGGACCCGAAGCCCGGCCGCGCCGGCGGCGGTCCCGGCGCCGGCCCGCCCCGCTCCTCCCAGCGCAGCCGGAGCAGCCCCGCGGCCTCGTCCACCCGCCAGGCCAGACGAAGGGCCCCGCCGGGCACGGAGAGGGCGCCGTGCTTCGTCGCGTTCGTCGCCAGCTCGTGCAGCACCATCGCCAGCGGCTGCACCGCGACCGGCGCGAGCACGAGGTCCGGCCCCTCGAGGAGCGCGCAGGGCGGCCCGCCTGGCGTCGCGCCGAGAGGCGCGGCCGGGCTCGGAAGGAAGGCGGACAGCTCCGCCTCCACCACCCCGCGCAGCGCGGCGCCGTGCCAGCGCGCCTCCGAGAGAAGGGTGTGCGCGCGGGCGAGGGCGAGGACGCGGCCCTCGACCGCGCGGGCATAGGCCGCGGCATCGCCCTTCGGCGTGAGCCGCAGCGCGGCCTGCACGACCGTGAGGACGTTCTTCGCCCGGTGGTCCACCTCGCGCGCGAGGAGCGCCTGGCGCTCCTCGGCCCGGCGCCGCTCGGTAACATCCTGGATGGCCGCGACGCTGCGGGCCGAGGCGGCGAGGTCCGGGCAGCCCCCGCCGGCGTCCTGGTCGACCAGCGAGACGTGCATGACGACCTGGATCACCCGCCCGTCCTTGCAGAGCAGCCGCCGCTCGCCCTCGTAGCGGCCGCTCGCCTGCAGCGCCTGCCGGACGCTCGTGGGGCTCGCGCAGAGGTCGTCGGGGTGGGTGAGGGCGGGCAGGGACATCCCGCCGAGGAGCTCCCCCTCGCCGTAGCCGACGATCTCGCAGAAGCGCGGGTTCACCCGGAGGAGGCGGCCCGTCCGCGATTCAGCCTGGACGATGCCGATGAGGGTGCTCTCGAAGATCGCGCGGAACTCGGCCTCGCGCGCCGCCAGCGCGGCCTCCGCCGCCTTGCGCGCCGAGTTGTCGCCGATCGCCGCCAGGAAGGCGAAGGGCCGGTCGCCCTCGTCCCGCATGAGGGAGACGGTGAGGTCCACCCAGATCAGCGACCCGTCGCGGCGGAGGTAGCGCTTCTCGAGGGTGCAGGTGCTGATCTCGCCGGCGATCAGGCGGCGCACGGCCTCCATGTCCGCCGGGAGGTCGTCGGGATGCGTGATCTCCTGGAAGGAGCGGGCCAGCAGCTCCTCCTCCGCGAAGCCCAGCATCCCGCAGAGGCGGCGGTTCACCCGCAGCCAGGCCCCGTCGAGCCCGACATGGGCGATGCCGATCGCCGCCTGCTCGAAGGTGGCGCGGGAGCGGGCCTTGCTGCCCGCGAGTTCGGCGGTCCGCTGCGCGACCCGCGCCTCCAGCCCGGCGTTCGCCTGGGCCAGCCGGCCCTGGCTCCGGTAGAGGAGGAGCGCGAGGCCGAGCAGGGCGAGCGAGGCGGGCAGCCCGACCGCGAGCTGCGCCGCGACCTCCGCCCGCCAGTCCGCCAGGATGGCGCCGCGGGTCCGGCCGGCAACGGCGAGGACGGGCCATCCCTCGATCCGGCGGACCGCCACGAGCGACGGCTCCGCCCCCTCCGCGCCGCCCTCCCGGTAGAGCGCCCTCTCCGGCGCCGCCTCCGCCTCGGCGAGCGCCCGCCCGTCCCGCGGAAGGCCGGCCGCGCCCTCCGGGCCGCCGCGCACGAGGACCTCGCCGTCGTCCCGGAGGAGGGCCACGACGTCCCGGGGATGGCCTGCCACGCGGGAGAGGGCCCCGCGCAGCCGGTCCGGGTAGACGGACAGGTTCACCAGCCCGTCGAAGGCGCCGGGCGGCAGGCCGCGGTTGCCGGTGCGGGTGCGCCGGCGGCTGACGGCGAAGAAGGGGAGGCCGTCGAAGCGCCCCTCCTGGACGCGGCTGACATGCAGGGCCGGCGCCTTCGGGTCGCGCAGGGCCGCGAAGAAGTCGCGGTCGGCCGCGACCGGCCGCCCCCGGGGCAGGGGGTACAGGTTGGCGCTGACCAGCGGGTAGCCGCCGCGGTCGACGACGTAGCTCGCCTCGGCCTGGGGCACCTCGACCACCAGCGCGTTGAGCTCGACGTGGAGATCGCTCTCGCGCGCCCGGATCTCCTCGTCGGACAGGCCCCGCAGCACCGCGTCCACCCGCCCGGCGGCAACGGCGTAGGAGGTGAGGACGCGCAGGCCGAACTCCGCCCCCGCGGCCGCGCTCCGCTCGAGTTCGCCCGCCGCGGCGCGCCAGGTTTCCCGCCAGGCCGACCAGACGCCGGCCGCCATGACCAGCAAGGGCAGAAGGACCAGCGCGGCGATGAGCCAACGCTCCCTTCCCCGGCCCGCCGGTTCGGCGACGGCCCGGGCCTCTCCTATTAGTCGCGTGGGGGCGTCGATGCCGTCCAATGCCTCGCCGATCCTTCCTGGCCCGCTCCCACGAGCCCCGGGTGCCGGGGGAACCGGCCGCCATGCCGCGGGGGCATGCCGGCACGGTCCCTCCGTTCGTCATGGATGATATTGCCGTTGCGCGGGCCGCAACAAGCCGGAGGGCAGGCGTGCAACACCGGGCCGCCGTTCAACCCGGACGAATCGCGGCAAGCGGAAAGGGCCGGAAAACGGGCCTCGAAGCGCATCCGTCACGGCTTCATCTCGGATCGAAACGCGGCTAGAACCTCCGCGCCACCCCCGATCCGCGTTTCGTTGGTGGATTGCGCACCGGTTCTCCCGATTCGTCTCACCATGTGCCACCAGGGGTTGCAGCGGCCTTGCGTCCAATCGGTATTCCGCGTTGAACCGGCATAAGTATCAGGTGAGACGACATGCCCGATGAACCGGCCCGAGACGGGTCAGCGCGCGTCCTGGTTGCGGAAGACGAGGAGGCGGTGGCGTTGCTCATCGACCTCGACCTCAGCGAGAGCGGCTACCACGTGACCTGCGCGCCCGACGGCGCCGTGGCGGCGGCGGCGCTCGACGCGGAGCCCTTCGACGCCGTGGTGACGGACGTGCGCATGCCCAACCTCGACGGGGTCGGCCTCGTCCGGAAGATCGTCTCGACCTGGCCCGGCATGCCCATCGTGGTCCTCAGCGGCTACATGACCGAGGAGCAGAACCGCACGCTCCTCAGCCTCGGCGTGCAGCCCCAGGCGTTGCTGGAGAAGCCCGACGGCTTCCGCCACCTGCGCAGCACGCTCGAGAGCCTTCTCGGCGACCGCGCGGCGTCCCGCGGCGGCTCGCCGGCCGACCGCTGAGGCCGCCGCCCGCCCAGCGGCGCTCGCAACGGGGAAACATCATTCCGTGATCCGTCTGTTCTGCCCCGGGGAAGTCCTAATTTAGCCCCAGACGAACAGCACAGACGGGTCATGAACCGCCCCCCTCCCGCCGCGATCCCGCTCCTCGCGCTTCTCGGCGCCGCCGCCCTCGGGGGCTGCGTCTCCGCGCCCACGCCGGGCGTCAGCCGCGACCTGCTAGCGGCCTCCGCCGCGGCCCGGCCGGGCGACAGCATCGACCTCATCCGCCGCCAGGGGGAGCGTTTCGCCGGCGTGCCCTTCGTGGACGGCAACCGCGTCGACCTCCTCGTGGACGGCCCGGCCACCTTCGCCGCCCTGTCCGAGGCCATCCGCGGCGCGCGCACGCGCATCGACATGGAGAGCTACGAGTTCGACGAGGCGGCGGGCGGGCGCTTCGCCGACCTCCTCCTCGCCGCCCGGGCGCGCGGGGTGGAGGTGAACCTCGTCTACGACGCCTGGGGCGCGGTGGAGACCTCCAAGGCCTTCTTCGACCGGCTGCGCGCGGGCGGCGTCCGCGTGCTCGAGTTCAACCCGCTCCGCCCGAACGAGCGCGTGCCGGTGGCGCTGAACAAGCGCGACCACCGCAAGCTTCTCCTCGTGGACGGGCGGATCGCGATCACCGGCGGGGTGAACATCAGCCGCGTCTACCACAACGCCCCGCAGCCGGCGGGCGCCGACGCCGAGGACCAGGCCTGGCGCGACACGGACGTCCGCATCGAGGGGCCGGTCGTCGCGCAGTTCTCGCGCTACTTCATGGAGACCTGGCGGCAGCAGAACGGCTCGCCGATCGCCGAGCCGCCGCCCGCCCCCCGCGGGCCCGTCGGCAACGTCACGGTGCAGGCGATCGACGGCGCGCCCGACAGCGACCAGCCGCTCATCTACCGCACGCTGCTCGCGGCCATCGCGCTCGCGCAGAAGTCCATCCACCTCACCACCGGCTTCTTCGTGCCGACGCCGGACCTCTCCCGCGCGCTGATCGCCGCCGCGCGCCGCGGCGTGGACGTGCAGATCGTGGTGCCCGGCCAGAGCGACAGCAACGCGGCCGTCGCCGCCGGGCGCGCCGGCTACGACGAGCTCCTCGAGGCCGGTGTCCGCATCCACGAGCGACAGGGGCGCGTCCTGCACGCCAAGACCGCGGTGGTGGACGGCGCCTGGTCCGCCGTCGGCTCCTCCAACCTCGACTGGCGCAGCACAGTCTGGAACAACGAGATCGACGCCATCATCCTCGGCGAGGAGTTCGGCGGCCGCATGGAGGCGCTCTTCCAGCGCGACGTGGCGGCCTCCCACCGCATCGACCTCGAGGCCTGGCGCGCGCGCGGCCTCGGCCCGCGGCTGCAGGAACTGGGGGCGAAGCTCGTCGAGACCCTTCTCTGAGGAGGCGCCTCACGCCGCCCGGGCCGCGCCCGCCCGGCGTGGGCGGAGCGCGGCGAGCAGCGCCTCTGCCGTGGCCAGCAGCCCCTCCTCCCCGTCGGCGCGGCGCGGCAGCACCACCCGCTCCCCGCGCCGCTCAAGCGGGGGCCGCACCGCGGGCGGCTCGTCGCGGAAGCTTGCCGCCGCGGCGCTCGGGCCGACCTCCAGCCGCGCGATGCCGAGGCGCCGGCAGCGGGCGCGGAGCCGCGCGAGGGTGAGGAGGTTCTCCACGGGCTCGGGCAGCGGCCCGAAGCGGTCGGCGATCTCGTCGGCGAGGTCCTCCAGCGCGTCGCCGTCGCCGCGTCGGAGGATGGCGGCGAGGCGCGCGTGCAGCTCCACCCGCGCGGCCTCGTCCTCGACGTAGTCGGCCGGGATCCAGGCGGAGACGCCGATCGAGAGCGCGGGCGTCCAGTCCTCCGCCACGGCCTCGCCCCGCGCCGCGCGGAGCGCGCGGTCGAGGAGGTGCTGGTAGAGGTCGAGCCCGATGAGCTTCAGGTGCCCCGCCTGGCTCTCCCCCAGCAGGTCGCCGGCGCCGCGGAGGTCCATGTCCTGCGCGCTGATGGCGAAGCCGGCGCCCACGCGGTCGAAGGCCTCGAGCGTCTTCAGGCGCTTCTCCGTGAGCGGCGAGGGGGGCTCCGCCGGGTCGGTCACCAGGAAGATCGAGCCCCGCACCCGCCCGCGCCCGACGCGGCCGCGGAGCTGGTGGAGCTGGCCGAGGCCGAAGCGGTCGGCGCGGTGGACGAGCATCGTGTTGGCGCGGGGCACGTCGAGCCCGGTCTCGACGATGTTGGTGGAGAGCAGCACGTCGCCCTCTCCCTCCGCAAAGCGGACCAGCGCGCTGTCCACCTCCGCCGCCGGCAGCTCGCCATGGGCCTCGATGAGGGAGAAATCCGGCAGCAGGGCGGCGATCCGCGCGCGCAGCGCCGGCAGGTCCTCGATGCGCGAGCAGACCACGAAGCTCTGCCCGCCGCGCCGCCGCTCGCGGGTCAGCGCGCCCACGAGGACGGCGTCGTCGAGCGGGACGTGCACGGTCCGGATGGGCTGGCGCCGCGCCGGCGGCGTCGCGATCACGCTCAGCGCCTGCAGCCCGACGAGCGCGGATTGCAGCGTGCGCGGGATGGGCGTCGCCGTCATGGCCATGACATGCGCCCCCTCGGCCAGCCGCCGCAGCGCGGCCTTCTGCCGCGTGCCGAAGCGCTGCTCCTCGTCGATGACGACGAGGCTGAGGTCCCGGAAGCGCACCCCCTTGGCCGCCAGGGCCTGGGTGCCGACGACGATGCGGACCTCGCCCTCCGCCAGCCCCGCCTTCACGGCCTTCGCCTCGGCGGCGGAGGAGAGGCGGGAGAGCTGCTCGACGCGGATCGGCCGCCCGCCCGCCTGCAGGCCGGCGAAGCGGCGGCGGAAGGTGTTCAGGTGCTGGCGCACGAGGACGGTCGTCGGCGCCAGCACCGCCACCTGCTTCCCGGCCAGCGCCGCCACGGCGGCCGCCCGCAGCGCGACCTCGGTCTTGCCGAAGCCGACATCGCCGCAGACGAGCCGGTCCATCGGGTGGCCGGAGGCGAGGTCGGCCAGCACCGCGTCGATCGCCTCCGCCTGGTCGGTCGTCAGCACGTAGGGGAAGCGCACGGCGAAGCGGTCATAGGCGCCGCTCCGCCGCCGCAGCGCGGGCGCGGTCCGCGCCGCGGCCTCGCGCGCCAGGCGGACGAGGCTGCGGGCGGTCTCGTCGATCGCCGCCTCCACCCCGGCCCGGCGCTTCGGCCAGGACTCCCCGCCGAGGCGGTCGAGCGTCACCGCGCCGGCCTCGGCGCCGTAGCGCCAGAGCCGGTCCGTCTCGTCGAGCGGCACGAGCTGCGTCGCGCCGCCCGCGTAGTCCAGGCGAAGGCAGTCGAGCGTCGTCTCCCCCACCGTGACCGCCTCCACCCCGCGCAGCGCCCCCAGGCCGTGGTCGAGGTGGATCACGGCGTCGCCGGGGCGAAGCCCGGGCTCCGCCAGGCCGGGAAGCCCGCGCGGCCCGGTGCCCTCCGGGACCGGGCGGGAGGGGCGGAGGTCGCCGGGCGCGACGACGACGGCCCCCTCCTCCCGGAAGCCGGCCTCGAGCGGCCCGTCGAGCACGCCGAGGCCGCCGGGCGGCGCCGCCCGGAAGGCGAGCCAGCCCGGGAAGCGCTGCGGGCGCAGACCCGGCCGCCCCTCCGCGAGCCGGAGGAGCGCCCGGGCGCGGCGGGTGCCGCCGCCGGCGACGGCCACGCGCGCCCCCCCCTCGCGCGCCGCCTCCAGGAGATCGAGGCAGGCCTCCTCCGGGTCGGACGCTTCCAGGAGGCGAGGCAGGGTGCCCTGTGGCGGCTCGGGCGGCTCCGGAAGGGCGACCACCCGCCGGCCTTCCAGCGCCCGCGCCCAGGCCGCCTCGTCGAGGAAGAGCGCGTCGGGCGGGGAGGCGGGGCGCGCTTCCTCGCCGGGCGGCAGAAGGGCCAGGCGGCTGCGGAAGGCCTCCGCCACCTCCACCGCGCGCGGCGGGCGCATCGCCTCCACCTCGGGGTCGAGCACGACCGCCGCGCCGGGCACGAGGTCGAACAGCGTGACGAGGCGCGGGTAGAAGCCGGCGAGGCCGTGCTCGATGCCGGGCGCGTGGGCGTCGCCGGCATCCGCGGCCAGCACGACCTCGGAGGCCGGGCCGAGCATCACCGCCTCGGTCTCGTCGAGGCTCCGCTGGGTCAGCGGGTCGTAGTGGCGGATGGAGGCGATCCGGCCCTCCGCGTGCTCGACGCGGCAGGGCAGGGCGCCCTCCTCGGCCGGGAAGACGTCGAGCACGGCCCCGTGCAGCGCGGCCTCGCCGGGCTCGTCCACGCGCTCGTCGAGAAGGAAGCCGAGCCTCTCCAGCCGTTGCCCGACGCGCGCGGGGTCGAAGGCGTCGCCCCGGCGGAAGGCGATCTCCGCCAGCGCCTCGGGCGGCGGCAGGCGCTGGGTGGCGGCGTCGAGGCTCGCCAGGACGAGGCCGGGCCCGCCCGGGCGGGACGAGAGGGCGCGAAGCGCCGCCATGCGCGCGCCCATCACCCCGCGGGAGGGCGAGCTGCGGTCGTAGGGGAGGCAGTCCCAGGCCGGCAGCATGGTCACGGGAAGCCCGGGTTCCAGCGCCCGGGCCGCGCGCGCCAGACGGGCGGCGCGCGCCTCGCTCCGGGCGACATGGACCGCGCCGCCCGCCGCGCCGAGTTCAACGAGCCGGGCCGCCAGCAGGCCCTCCGGTTCCGCCACCAGTGCCACCGTGTGTTCCCCAAGAGTTCTGTCAGACAGAACGCCGGGAAGTGGCGATCGTCGGCAGCCTCGCGGCCCCGTGCTTCAGCCGGGAAGCCGCCCGAGGGCGCGCACGAGCCAGCGGGTGCGCGGGGCGAAGAGCCGGTCGAGCGAGAAGGTGGAGGCCGCGCGCTTCCCGACCTCCGCCCGCGTCGGGTAGGGCAGGACCATCCCCGCCACCGCGTCCGCGGAGAGGCGCCGGCCGATGGCCGCGGTCCAGAGGCCGATCATCTCCCCCGCATGGGCCCCGGCGATGCCGGCGCCGAGCAGCCGCCCGCCCGTCGAGACCACGAGCTTGGCGAGCCCCTCCGTCCGCCCCTCGGCGATCGCGCGGTCGTTCTCGGCGAAGGGCCAGCGGAGGACGCGGACCTCGCGCCCGGCCGCCCGTGCCTCCTCCTCGGTCATCCCGACCTGCGCGAGCTCCGGGTCCGTGTAGGTCACGCGCGGCAGGGCGCGGTAGTCGACGCGCGCGGGCAGCCGGAAGAGGATGCGGCGGGCGAGGATGCCCGCGTGGTAGGCGCCGACATGGGTGAGGTAGCGCGGGCCGATCCCCTCGGGGTCCGCGATGTCGCCGGCGGCGTAGACGTGGCGGGCGGTCAGGCTGCGCAGCCCCGTGTCGGTCGCGATGCCCCGGGCCGTGGCGCGGACGCCCGCCGCCTCCAGTCCCAGTCCCCCGAGGTTCGGCGTGCGGCCGGCGGCGACGAGCAGGTGGCTGCCGCGGAGACGGGTGCCGTCCCCCAGCACCAGCACGGGGCCGGGCTCGACGGCCGCGACCGTCACGCCCTCCCGCAGGACGACGCCCTCCGTGAGCAGCGCGTCCCGGACGACGGAGGCAAGCTCCGCGTCCTCCCGCCCCGCGACGCGGCCGTGCTCGACGACCGTGACGCGGCAGCCGAGCGCGGCATGGGCCTGGGCCATCTCCACCCCAATCGCGCCGCCGCCGAGGATGAGGAGGTGCTCCGGCTTCTCCTCCATCCCGAAGATCGTCGCGTGGGTGTGGAAGGGCACGTCGCGGAGGCCGGGGATGTCCGGCACGCTGGCCCGGCTGCCGGCCGCGACGACGATCCGTCGGGCGGTCAGCCGCCGGCCCCCGGCCTCGAGCGTGCCCGGCCCGGTGAAGCGCGCCTCCGCCCGGATGACCTCGGCGCCGAGGGAGCGGTAGCGCTCCTCCGAATCCTGCGGCGCGATGGCGGCGATGGCGCCGTGGACATGGGCGCGCACGGCCGCCCAGTCGATCTCCGGCTCCGGCAGCCGCACCCCGAGGCGTCCGGCGCGGCGGGCGGCGGAGGCGGCGTGGGCGGCGGCCAGCAGGGCCTTGCTCGGGACGCAGCCGGTGTTGAGGCAGTCGCCCCCCATCCGCTCGCGCTCGATGATCGCGACCCGCAGCCCGAGGCGCGCCGCGACATAGGTGATGGACAGCCCGGCCGAGCCGGCGCCGATTACCGCGAGGTCCAGCTCGGGCGCGTCAGGCATGGCGTTCCTTCCAGCGCCGCCAAGCGACCGGCAGCAGGGAGAGCAGGGCGAGCCCGACCAGCGGCAGCAGCACCGCCGGGCGGAGGATGATCGAAAGATCCGGCTGCCGACCCTCCGCCAGCACCGTGCCCAGCCCGGCGCCGACCGAGGCGAAGACGAAGGTGCCGGGCAGGATGCCGAGAAGCGTTGCCCCGAGGAAGGTCCGCAGCGGCATGCGGACGAGGGCGGGCGCGAGGTTGACCAGCCAGAAGGGAAACAGCGGCAGCAGGCGGAGCGCGAGAAGGTAGGAGAAGCCGTCCCGCTCCAGCCCCGGCCGGATCCGCTCCATCAGCGGCCCCGCGCGGCCCGCGAGCCAGCCGCCGAGGGCATGGCGCGCGGCGAGGAAGAGCAGGGTCGCGCCAAGGGTCGCGCCCACCACCGCCGCGGCGCCGCCGAGCAGCGTGCCGAAGAGCAGCCCGCCCGCCAGCGTGATCACCACCGCCCCCGGCAGCGAGAGAGCCGCCGCCGCCGCGTAGGCCGCGACATAAGCGAGCGGCGCGAGCAGGGGATGGGCCCGGACGAGCTCCTGCAGCGCCGCCTGCTGCCGCCCCAGCGCCTCGAAAGAAAGATAGCGGTGCAGCCCCAGCGCGTAGGCGAGGCCGAGGGCGCCGATCACCAGCAGCAGCGGCCAGGCGCGGGCGAGCGCGCCCCTGGGCGCCGCGGCCTCCCCGGCGGGTTGCGGCGCCATGGCCCCTCCTCCGGCCCGCGGGATCGCCGGCCTGCCCCTGAAATAGGACGCCCGGCGCCGAGCGCAGCCCCGGCCGGGGCTACGGCCCCAGGCCCGCGAGGAAGCGCCGGTCGAGCCAGTCCTTCCAGCGGAGCGCGAGGCGCCCCCGGGCGTGGAGCGGGCCGTAGCTGGCGAATCCGGTGCCGTCGCCGAGGTTCATGATCCAGAGGTAGCGCGCCCGCGGCCGGAAGCGGCGGGGGGCGCCGCCCTCCACCGCCGCCAGGAGGTTGTGCCGCAGCACGGGCGCCTGCCGCACGGCGAAGACCCCCGCCCGCGGCAGCGCGTGCCCCTCGAACGCCACGCAGTCCCCCGCGCCGTGAACGCGCGGATCGGCGGGGGAGCGGAGACGGGCGTCGACGGCCAGCGCGCCGTCTGCCGCCAGCGGCAGCCCGAGTTCCGCGAGGACCGGCGGCGGGCGGAGCCCGGTCGCGACCGCCAGCAGGTCGAAGGGGAGGGGACCGGCCGTGGTCTCCACGTGGTCGGCCCGGACGGCGGTGGCGCGACCCGACGCGAGCGCGACGCCGCGGGCCCGGAGGCTCCGCAGCAGCGGCCCCGCCGCGGAGTCCGGCACGCCCCTCAGCGGCGGCCCCTCGCCGGCGAGGATCGTGACGCGCGCCCGCCCGCCGCGCCGCGCGGCGAGCCCCGCGACGCTGGCCGCCAGCTCCACCCCCGTGATCCCGACCCCCGCCACGACCACCTTCGCCGCCCGGCCCGCTGCGAAGCGCGCCTCCAACGCCTGGCGGAGCGCCCAGAGGTTGGCGATCGGCTTGACCGGGAAGACACGATCCGGCAGCGCCTCCGCCCCCGGCAGCGGCGCCGTCTCGCTGCCGAGGGCCAGCGAAAGCGCGTCGTAGGGCAGGGCGGTGCCGTCCTCCAGGCGGACGAGGCGCGCGGCGCGGTCCAGCCCGGCCACCCGCCCCCGGTGGAAGGCGGCGCCGGCGCGGGCGGCCAGGGCGGCGACGTCCACCTGGTCCTCCTCCGGCGCGCGCTCGCCGTTCAGCACGCCCGTCGCCAGGCCGGAGTACCAGAACGGGCCGGGCGCCACGATCGCCAGCGCGTGGCCCCGCCGCCGGATCGCCGCCGCGCGCCGCAGGAGAAGCAGATGCGCGTGCCCGGCGCCGAGCAGCAGGATGCGCCCGCCCATGGAGGAATCCTCAAGCCGGTCCGTCCGGCGCTATAAGCCCGGCCCTATAAGCCATGCGGGCGGATGCCCGAAGCCGGCCAAGGAGCGCAGGACTGGAAACGACCGAGCCGCTTCTCTCCGTCATCGTGCCGCTGGCGCCCGGAGAGACGGAGGAGGGGCCCCTCCTCGCGGCCCTGCACGCCCTGCCGCCCGGCAGCGAGGTCATCCTTGCCTGCGCCGACGCCCGGCCCCGCGCGGCGCCGGCCGGGTGGCCCGCCGCCACCGCCTTCCGCCAGGTGGAGGCGCCCCGCGGGAGGGCACGGCAGATGAACGCCGCCGCCCGTGCCGCGCGGGGCCGCTGGCTCTGGTTCCTGCACGCCGACAGCCGCCTCGCGCCGGACAGCCTGCCCGCGCTCCTCCGCTTCCTCGGCCGCGGGGAGGCGGCGATGGGCTGGTTCGACCTCGCCTTCCGGGACGGGCCGCGGCTCGCGCGGCTCAACGCCTGGGGGGCCAACCGCCGCTCCGCCCTGCTCGGCCTCCCCTTCGGCGACCAGGGCCTCGTTCTGCCGGCCGCCGACTTCGCGCGGCTCGGCGGCTACGACGAGGGCGCCGCCTACGGGGAGGACCACCTCCTCGTCTGGGCCGCGCGCCGGGGGCGGCTGCCGCTGCGGCGCGTGGGCGCGGGCCTCTCGACCTCCGCTCGGAAATACGCGCAGCACGGCTGGGGGGCGACGACCTGGCTGCACTGGCGGCTCACCCTCGCCCAGGCCTGGGGGGAGTGGCGCCGGGGATGACGACGGGCCTCGCCATCTTCGTGAAGACGCCCGGCCTCTCGCCGGTGAAGACCCGCCTCGGCGCCGAGATCGGGACGGAGGCCGCCGTGACCTTCCACCGGATGGCGGCGGAGGCCGTGGCCGGCGTCGCCCGGGCAGCGGGGGCCGCGCTGGCGCCGGCCTGGGCGGTGGCGGAGCCCGAGGCGATCGGCCACCCGGCCTGGGCCGGGCTGCCCTGCCTCCTGCAGGGCGAGGGCGGGCTCGGGGAGAGGATGGCGCGGGTCTACGCCGCGCTGCTCGCCCGGCACGGCTCGGCGATCCTCGTCGGCGCGGATTCGCCGCAGATGACGCCCGCCCTTCTCGCGGAGGCCGCGGCGGCGGTCTCGGCCGGGGGCGAGCCCTATGCGATCGGCCCCTCGGAGGACGGCGGCTTCTGGCTCTTCGGCGGGCGCGCGGCGGTGCCGGAGGCGGTCTGGACCGACGTCGCCTACTCGCGGGACGACACGGCGGAGCGGTTCCTGGCCGCGCTCGGCGCGCCCGTCGCGCGGCTGCCGCGCCTCTTCGACGCCGACACGGCGGCCGAGCTGGCCGCCGTGCGCGACGCCCTGGCCGCGCTCGACGCCCCCGTGCCGGAGCAGGCGGCGCTCCTCCGCTGGCTGCGCGGCCTGCCGCTCCGCCCGGTCAGGGCCCGATGAGCAGGATGTGGAGGAAGCGCGGCCCGTGGGCGCCGCGGACGTAGCTTCCCTCGATGTCCGTCGTGCCGCTGGCGCCCGTGATCAGGTTGAGGTTGCGCGGGGCGGCGCCCATCACCGCCGCGTGGTCCTCGAGATAGGGCAGGATGTCCCCCGCCGCGACGGCCACGAGGTGGTGCAGGGGCAGGAAGTGGTTCAGCACCGCCGTCTCCGGCCCGGACTCGAAGACGAGCGAGCCCGTCTCCGCGATGCCCCAGCGCGCGCGGCCCAGCGCCACCGCCTCGTCCGGCAGCGCCGTCTCGCGGACCGCGAAGCCCGTCCAGTCGAGCGCGCGGAGCACCGGGTCGGGCTGGACCGTGATCTCGGGGGCGAGCCCCTGCGCCGCGAGGTAGCGCCCGACCGCCGCGGGAAGCCCGGCCAGCGCGCCGATGCGGTCGAGCGTCGCGTTCACCTTCGGCGAGACGACGCGGGCGGCGAAGGCCTCCACCGGGTCCTCCGCGGCCAGGGCGGGGCGGATCAGCGCGGGATCGGCGAGCAGCGCCGCCGCCTCCGCCGCGATCGCCGCGCGGTCCGGCCGGTGCGGCCCGAGCGCCGCCCGGAGCATGCCGAGGATGGTGTCGCGCGCGCTCACCGGCCCGTCTTCCTGTCCCGCAGCTGCTCCATGAAGGTGCGGCCGGCGGGGGCCGGGAGGTCGCGGTAATCCGTCCAGCCGCCCGCGCCGGGCATCCCGGCGATCCATCCGCGGCGGCCGAAGAGGCGCATGGCGCGCACGGCGGCCGCCGTCGCCAGCCGGTAGAGCCGGGGCCGCTCCGCCACGAAGCGCCAGGCCCACAGCCCCGCGCGGACGGAGCCGGGCACCAGCCCCTCCTTCCAGCTCGTGTCCCGCCAGCCCCGCAGGAGGGTGGGCAGGGGGATGCCGACGGGGCAGACCTCCTGGCAGCGGCCGTTCAGCGTGCAGGCGTGCGGAAGGTCGCGCGTCTTCTCGACCCCCTCCAACGCGGGGGTGAGGACGGCGCCCATCGGCCCCGGGTAGGTCGCGCCGTAGGCGTGGCCGCCGATCTGCCGGTAGACGACGCAATGGTTCATGCAGGCGCCGCAGCGGATGCAGCGGAGCATGTCCCGCAGCCCCGTGGCCAGCATGCGGCTGCGCCCGTTGTCCACGAGGACGATGTGGAACTCCTCCGGTCCGTCGCGGTCGCCCGCGCGCTTCGGGCCGGTGTGGAAGGTGGTGTACTGCGTGATGTCCGCGCCCGTCGCGGAGCGCACGAGCAGGCGCAGCAGCGCGTAGGCGTGGGGGAGCGAGGGCACTAGCTTCTCGATGCCCGCCGTCACGATGTGCATCCGGGGCGGCGTGGTCGTCAGCTCCGCGTTGCCCTCGTTCGTCACGGTGCAGACGCCGCCCGTGTCCGCGAGGAGGAAGTTCGCGCCGGAGATGCCGACATCGGCGCCGAGGAAGAGGCTCCGGAGCTGCCGGCGCGCGCTCTCGACCATGGCCGGCACGTCCTCGCTGTCCTGCGGGCGGCCATGGGCGACGCGGAACAGCTCGGCCACCTCCTCCCGCGTCTTGTGCAGCGCGGGCCAGACGATGTGGGACGGCGCCTCCTTCGCGAGCTGGATGATGTGCTCGGCGAGGTCCGTCTCGACGCGCTCGATATCCGCGGCCTCGAGCGCGTGCGGCAGGCCGATCTCCTCGCCGAGCATGGACTTCGCCCGGGTCACGTGGCGCGCGCCCGCCTGGCGGCAGAGGCCGACGACGATGCCGCAGGCCTCCTCGGCGGTGGCGGCCCAGTGGACCACCGCGCCGCTGGCCACCGCGTTGCGCTCGAACTCCTCGAGGTAGTGGTCGAGATTCGCGACGACGTGGTCCTTGATGGCCGTGCCGCGCGCGCGCGCCGCCTCGAACTGCGGGTAGTCCATCAGCGCCAGGCGGCGCTTGGTCTCGGCCGTCATCGTCGTGCGGTCGATCGCGGTCTTGAGCCGGCGGTCCGCGATGGCGCGGCCGGTCACGCCCTTGAAGGAGAGGTCGACCTTCATGCCCCGTCCTCCTCCCCGATGGCGGGGCCGTCGCCCATCCCCGCCAGGATCTCGGCCGCGTGGAAGGCGCGCACCGTCGTGCCACGGCGGTGCATGGCGCCCGCCATGTTCATGAGGCAGCCGAGGTCGCCGCCCAGCAGCAGCCCGGCGCCCGTCGCCTCGATGGCGGCGGCCTTCTCGCCGACGATGGCGTTGGAGATGGAGGGGTACTTCACGCAGAAGGTGCCGCCGAAGCCGCAGCAGACGTCGTTGCCCGCGAGCGGCCGCATCTCCAGCCCCTCCACCGCGCCGAGCAGGGCGCGGGGCTGCGCCTGCACGCCGAGCTCACGCAGGCCCGAGCAGCTGTCGTGGTAGGTGGCGGTGGCCGGGAGGGCGACGCCGGAGGGCCGCCAGCCCCGAACATCCGCGAGAAAGCTCAGCAGCTCGTGCGTGCGCCCGGCGAGCTCGGCCGCCCGCGGTGCCCACTCGGCGTCGCCCTCCAGCGCCTCGGGGTAATGGGCGCACACCATGGCGGCGCAGGAGCCGGAGGGGGCGACGACATAGTCGTAACCCTCGAAGGCCGCGATCATCCGGCGCGCGAGGGCCGCGGCGCCGGCGCGGTCGCCGCTGTTGAAGGAGGGTTGGCCGCAGCAGGTCTGCGCCTCCGGCACCTCGACGCGGCACCCGGCGGCCTCCAGCAGGTCGAGGGCGGCGAAGCCGAGGCGCGGGCGGATCGTGTCCGCCAGGCAGGTGACGAAGAGGGCGACGCGCGGGCTTGCGGTAGGGTCGCCGGCCATGGACCTCTCCTTCTCAAATGGCGGAGGGCGCCGCGCGGGTGATGGCCCGCGCGGCGCCGGCTGCCCTCAGAACACCATGAGGGTGAAGGGCCAGACATAGGCCTGGAGCATCACGAGCAGCCCCACCAGGACCGCCAGCACGACCGAGTGGACGAAGACGTAGCGCAGGATGTCGCCCTCGTGCCCGTACCACTTGGTGGCGGTGGAGGCGACGACGATGGACTGCGCGTCGATCATCTTGCCCATGACGCCGCCCGAGGAGTTGGAGGCGGCCATCAGCAGCGGCGAGAGGCCGAGCTGCTGCGCCGTCACCTTCTGCAGCCCACCGAAGAGCACGTTTGACGCCGTGTCCGACCCGGTGAGCGCGACGCCGAGCCAGCCGAGCATCGTGCCGAAGAGCGGGTAGATCCAGCCGGTCTGCGCGAAGGCGATGCCGAGCGTCGCGTCCGTGCCGGAGTAGCGCGTGACGAAGCCCAGCGCGAGCATGGCCGCGATGGTCATCAGCGAGTAGCGGATCGCGTAGAAGGTGCGCCCGTACTCCTTGATCAGCCCGAGCGGCGAGAAGCCCATCAGGAAGCCCGAGACGATGGACGCCAGCAGGATGCTCGTGCCGGTCATGGACATGATGTTGAAGGCGAAGACCGCGGGCTCGGGATGCGGCGCGGGCACGACCGGCGGCGCCTTCAGCACGAGGTTGTGCAGCCCCGGCACCGGCAGGCGGTAGATCCACAGCCCGTCGAGCCAGGCCTTCACCTGCGGCACGCCCCAGGCGAAGACGCAGACCGAGAGGATGATCCAGGGCAGCCAGGCCCGCAGAACCTGGCCGCTGGTGTAGGAGGGGCGCGCCACGGCGGCGCCGACCGACACCGCCGAGGAGGGCGGGACGTCGCTCCGGTCGCGGCTGACCGAGAGCCAGAGCTCCTTCGGGTGCCAGATCTTGAGGAAGCCGGCGAGGCAGGCCATCGAGCAGATGGCCGCGACCACGTCCACCAGCCAGGGCCCGTGGAAGTTGGAGACGAGGTACTGCGGCAGCGCGAAGGCGAAGCCCGAGACGAGCAGCGCCGGCCAGACCTGCACCATGCCGCGCCAGCCCGCGAAGGCGGCGATGAGCCAGAAGGGCACGATCAGCGAGAAGACCGGAAGCTGGCGCCCGATCATGCCGGAGAGCTGCAGCAGGTCGAGCCCGGTGACGGCCGCGAGCGCGATGACCGGCGTGCCGAGCGCGCCGTAGGCCACCGGCGCGGTGTTGGCGATGAGCGAGAGGCCGGAGGCCGCCAGCGGCGCGAAGCCGAGGCCGATCAGCATCGCCCCGGTGACCGCGACGGGCGTGCCGAAGCCGGCCGCGCCCTCGAAGAAGGCGCCGAAGGAGAAGGCGATGAAGAGGAGCTGCAGCCGCCGGTCGCTCGTCAGCCCCGCGATGCTGTCCCGCAGGATGTCGAACTGCCCCGTCGCGTCGGTGAGGCGGTAGAGGAAGATGACGTTGAGGATGATCCAGCCGATCGGCATCAGCCCGTAGGCCGCGCCGTAGACCGCGGTCGCGCCGGCCATGCCGGCCGGCATGCCGAAGCCGAGGATGGCGACGACGACGGCCGTCAGCAGGCCGAGCCCGGCCGCGACATGCGCGCTCATGTGCAGCAGCCCGATCCCGCCCAGCAGGACGACGATCGGGATCGCCCCCAGCAAGGTGGAGAGCCACATGTTGTTCATGGGGTCGTAGATCTGCGACCAGACCATGGGACGTTTCCTCCTCTCGTGAGGTTCGGCGGGACGGCACGGGAACGCGGCTCGCCGCGCGCACGCGGCGAGGAAGGCGGGAGCCGGGGCGGCGGAGCTTGGGCGCCGGTCCGGTCCCCCAGAAGGTCGCCCCGCCCGGGGCAGGCCGCCTTCAAGGGGCGGTCACGGTTTCTTCAAACCTTGCGAGACTGGTAATTTGAATTGACCAAGGGGGTCAAGTTGGAAAATTAGGTTTCTCAGCAATGCCGCAACGAGGAACCATGCCGCGACGGCAGGGCTACGCACCCGAGTCCGCGCCCAAGCCGAGGAGCTCATGCCGAACGACACAACCCGACCGGGCCGCGCCGCCGACGCCGTGGCCCGGCACATCGAGGGGCTCATCCTCGAGGGCTCGCTCCGCCCGGGCGAGCGGCTCCTGCCCGAGCGCGAGATGGCCGAGCGCCTCGGCGTCTCCCGGCCGACCCTGCGGGACGGGGTGCGCGCGCTCGAGGAGAGGGGCCTGCTGCGGGGCGAGGCCGGCGGGGCGACCCATGTCGCGCCCATCGGCACCAGCATCACCGACCCGCTGCTGCCCCTCCTCGCCTCCCGCCTCGAGACCACCGACGACTACCTCGAGTTCCGCGCCCTCTCCGAGGGGCCGGCCGCCGCCCTGGCCGCGCGGCGCGCCACCCCGGTGGACTTGGCGGAGCTCGGGCGCTGCATGGCGCGCATCGACCGCGCCCACGGGCTGCAGGACCCGACGGAGGAGGCCGAGGCCGACGCCGACCTGCACGTCGCCATCTACGAGGCCACCCACAACGTCGTCCTGCTCCACGTCATGCGGGCGCTGTCGGGCATGCTGCGCGCCGGCGTCTTCTACAACCGCACGAAGCTCTACGCCCGCCCGGAGGTGCGCGAGCTGCTCCGTGGGCAGCACCGCGCGATCCACGACGCCATCGCTGCGCGCGATCCCGCGGCGGCGGAGGCGGCGGCGGCGGGGCATATCGGCTTCACCCACGCCGCCCTGCGCGAGATCCGCGAGGCCGAGGCGCGGCTCGAGGTCTCCATCCGCCGCGTGGGCGCCGGGCGGATCGGCGCCTCCGGCCGGGCGGGGGGCGGCTAGCCGGCCCTCAGGCCGGCGCGGCCTCCAGCCGCTGCAGGTGCAGGGCCCCGGCCGGCAGGCTGGCCCGCAGCACCTCCAGCAGGTGCTCGTGGTGGCTCAGCAGGATCACCTGTGCCGTGCCGCTCAGCCCCAGCAGCGCGCGGAAGGCGGCGCCCGCGCGCGCGTCGTCGAAGCTCTGGAGGATGTCGTCGCCGAGGAAGGGCAGCACCGTGCCGCCCGCCGCGTGGTCCTCGATCGCGACAAGGCGGAGCGCGAGGAAGAGCGCGTCCCGCGTCCCCTCCGAAAGCCCCTCCACGGTCGTCTCCTCCTCCGGGAAGTCGCGGGAGCGGAGGACCAGCCGCGCCGTGCCGCGCTCGTCCGGCTGCGAGGAGAGCCCCGTGTAGGCGCCGTTCGTCAGCCCCGCGAAGGCGGCGCCGATCCGCCGGAGCAGGGCGTCGTCCGTCCCCTCCTGCACGGCCTCCAGCGCGGCCCCGAGCAGACCGGCGGCCACCTGCATGAGCAGGGCGTCGTCGAGCGTCTGCCCGATCATCCCCGCGGCCGACGCCTCCTCCGCCGCGGCCCGCACGGCGAGGTCGTCCCCGGCCATCCGGCGCATGTCGAGCTCGAGCGACGTGGCCGCCGCCACCGCCTCCTGCGCCTCGGCCGCGTGGCGGCGCTGCGCCTCCCCCGCCTCGGCGAGGGCGGGCTCGAGCGCCTCGGGCGGCAGGGCCTCGACCTCGTCGCGCAAGGCCGCGAGCGGCAGGCCGTCCCCCGCCTCGGAAAGCTCGGCCTCCGCCGCCACCCGCAGCGCCTCCTGCCGCGCCCGCTCGGCGCCGAGCGCGAGGCGCTCCTCGGCCGCCTCCGCCGACGCCGCCCCGGCCGCGGCCACCACCTCGCGCAGCCCGGCCTCCGCCGCCGCCAGCGCGGCCTCGTGCCCGCGCAGCGCCTCCTCCTCCGCCGCGCGCTGGCGGAGCAGGGCGGCGCGGGCCTCGGCAAGCGCCGCATCCGCCCGGTAACGCCGGTCCAGCTTCCGGAGCCCGGCGACCGGGTCGTCCCCCGCGGGCAGGCCGAGCGCCTCCGCAAGCGCGGCGTGACCGGCCGCGAAGCGCGCCAGCAAGGCCTGGCCGTCCTCCACCGCCGCCTCCATCCGCCGCGCCTCGCGCAGCGCCTCCCCGAGCGCCTCGCGCAGGCCCAGCCGCTCGACCACCGCCTCCGGGGGGAGGCCGGGCGCCTCGCCCAGCCGCCCGAGCGCCGCCTCCCAGGCCTCGCCCCAGCGCGCCCGCTCCCCGAGGCCGGCCTCCCGCTCGCCCGCGATCTCGCGGAGGGCCTCGCGCGCGGCGCCGGCCGCCGCCCGGGCGCGCTGCCGCTCCCCCTCCACCGCCCGCTGCCCGCGGAGCGCCTCCTCGGCGCGGTCCAGCAGCGCGGCGAGGGCCAGCGCCGGGTCCAGGTCCAGCGCGTCGGCCAGCCGGGCGGCGTCGGCCGCGGCCCGCTCTTCCAGCTCGGCGAGGGCGGCGGCGAGGAGCGACCGAGCCTCGCGCGCGGCCAGCGCCTCGTCCCGCGCGGCGACGGCCTGCCTCGCCTCCGCGAGCGTCGCGCCGGCGTCGAGGCCCAGCGGCCGCACCGCGTCGCGCCAGGCCGAGCGGGCCTCCTCCCAGCCGGCCTCTGCCCCCTCCGCGGCGGCGCGGGCCTCCGCTAGCGCCGCCTCCTCCTCCGCCAGCGCCCGCAGCAGCGCCTCGGCCCGCGCGGCGCGCTCGGCGTCGGCCAGGCGCGCGTCGGCGAGGCGGTCGGCCTCGGCGACGGCCCCGGCATAGGCGAGGGCGATCGGGCGGTCGCCCGCAAAGGCGCGCTCCAGCACGGGCAGGGCCTCGCCGCCGAGGCGACGGAAGACCAGTGCCCAGCCCTCCTCCCGCCGCGCCCGGGCAGCGGCCAGGGCGTCGCGCGTGGGCGGCGCGCCGCCGGCCTCCAGCGCCGCCCGCTCCTCCCGCAGGGCCGCCAGCGCGGCCTCCGCGCGGCCGAGCGCCTCCCGCCGCCGGGCCAGCGCGGACCGCGCCTCCTCGAGCGCGGCCGAGAGGCGCTCCAGTGCGGGGAGCGGCGGGGCGGCGGGGTCGGGCCCGGCCGCCAGGCGCGCGAGGGCGCCGGCGAGCCGCGCCTCGGCCTCGGCAAGCCCGCGCCGGGCCGCGGCCAGGCGGGCGAGCGGGTCGCCGTCTCGCCGTAGGTCGCGGAGAAGCGCCTCGATCCGCTCGGAGTCGCCGGCGGGCGGGAGGGCGGCGAGGGCCCGCTCCGCCTCCGCCAGCCGCGCGGCCCCCTCCGCCTCCCGCCGCGGCAGGCTGGCCGAGGCGGAGAGCCGGGCCGCCTGCTCGGCCGCGAGCTGCCGGATCTCGGCGACCAGCGCCGCCGGCGGCACCAGCCCGGCCGGGTCGGCCTCGCCGCCGCCGAGCGCCGCCACCCCCTCGGCCACCCGCACCCGCGCCGCGGCGAGCGCGCGCCCGGCTTCGGGAAGCCCGTCCCGCGCCCTGGCCGCGGCCGCGGTGTCCGCGACTAGCGCCGCCAGCTCCTCCCCCCGGGCGAGGAGCGCGTCGTCGGTCGCGATGGCCGCGATGTCGGCGTCGAGGCGATCCAGGAAGCCGCGCGCCGTCTCCCGCGCGTGGGCCGCCCGCGCGACGGCGCCGCGCGCCTCCGGCAGGCGCCCGGTCAGGCCCGCGGGAAGCCGCGGCGCGCCCGGGTTCTCCGCGAGCCACCGCGCGGCCGCCGCGTGCCGGGCGAGGAGGGGGCGCACCCGGCGGGTCCGCTCCAGCCGCCGCAGCCGCTCCCCGGCCTCGCGCGCCGCGGCGTTGGCGGCCTCGCGCCGGGCCACGGCGTCCCGCAGGGCGCGCTCCTGCTCGTCCCATTGCTGCGGGCGGACGAGGCTCGCGTTGAGCTGCCGCCGGCTCTCCGACCAGCGCTCGAGCGCGAGGTAAAAGGGGCGCTGGGCGGTCTTGCGCGTGGGCGCGAGCCGGTCGCGCTCCTCCTCGAGGCTGCGGCGGAGCGCCGTCGCCTCCCGCAGCCCGCCCGCCGCGGCCAGCAGCGCGTCGGCCAGCGCCCCACCGGAGCTCAGCAGGTCGCGCCCACCCTGGCGCAGGCGCTCGGTATCGAGGGCGAAGAGCTGGACGAGCAGCCGCCCGTCCGCCCGCCCCGTCAGCTGCTCCATCCAGGCGGCGTCGAGCGGCGCCTCGTCCGGGCCGACGAGGGTGTTCTTCAGCCCCTTGCGCCGGGTGAAGGCGAAGGGCGTCCCGTCCGCCGCCAGGCCCTCGGCCGAGAGCTGCATCCCCGCGTAGCCGTGGCGGAACCCCATCGGCGTCTGCCCGCCGATCCCGAAGAGCAGCTCCCCGAGGGCCTGGCGCAGCACGGACTTCCCGGCCCCGTTCGGCGCGAGGACGAGGTTGATCCGCCCGGGCGCGGGGTCGAAGGCGAGGCGCGTCTCGGCGAAGCTGCCGTAGCGCCTCAGGGTGAGGCCGGTCAGGCGCAAGGCAGGTCCCTCAGCCCCCCGCCAGCCGGGCCAGCAGCAGGTCGCGTGCCCGCTGGAGCAGCTCGGGCGGCAGCCGCCCCTCGGCGGCGAGGACGGCGGGGTGGTCGGGTCCCAGCGCCTGGCGGAGCCGGCCCGCGCCGCGGTCGAGCATCGCGCTCGCGTAGGCCTGGGCCGCGGCGGCGGGGGCGGCGTCCGGGCTCTCCGCCAGGGCCTCGATCGCGCCTACCAGCCGGCCCACCACGTCGTCGCGCGCCCGCAGCACGCCGAGGTCGAGCATGGCGCGCGTGGCGACCCGCACCTCCTCGATCCAGAAGGCCCCGGCCTCCGCGACCTCCAGCCCGGCGGCGATCAGCTTCTGGCGGAGCGCGGCCGGGTCGCGCGCGAGGGCGGCATGGGCGGGGCAGGGGCCGTCGAGGCGGAGGCGGAGCGCGAGGAACCGCCCCTCCGCCCCGTCCACGGCCGTGCCGATCGCCCGGCGGCAGCGCTCGAGCACCGCCTCCTCGTCCGCGGCGCCCGCGCAGTCCACCGCCAGCGCGTGCCAGCGCACGACGTCAAGCGCCCGGTGCTCCACCCCCGCGACCCGGCCGTGGCGCACGGTGACGAGGCTCGCGCCCTTCGCGCCGGGCTCGTTGACGTGGCGGCCCTGGAGGTTGCCCGGGAAGACGATCCAGGGGTCCCGCAGCACCTCCTCCCGCGTGTGGATGTGGCCGAGCGCCCAGTAGTCGTAGCCGTGCGCGGCCAGCTGCTCGACCGTGCAGGGCGCGTAGGCGGCGTGGCCGGGGCGGCCGGTCGCGGCGGTGTGGAGAAGGCCGATGTTGAAGCGGTTGGCGAGCGGCGCGGGATAGGCCTGGGCGAGGTTGCTCTGCACGTCCCGCGTCTCGAAGCTCTGGCCGTGGAGGACGACCGCGAGCTCCGGCCACTCCACCGTGTCCGGCCGGTCCGCGCGCAGGAGGGTCGCGCCGTCCGGCAGGCGGAGGCTGCGGGTGAGGACGCTCTCCGCGTCGTGGTTGCCGCGGATGGCGACGACCCGGATCCCCGCGCGCGTCAGCCGCGCGAAACCCGCGACGAGCACCTGGCCCGTCCGGAAGTCCGGCCAGTCGCCGTCGTAGAGGTCGCCGGCGACGACGACGAAATCCACGGCCTCGGCGATGGCGAGGTCGACGAGGTTGTCGAGCGCGTCCCGCGTCGCGCGCCGGATGCGGTCCGCGGGCGCGTCGCCGGCGAGGCCGCGGAGCGGGCTGTCGAGGTGAAGGTCGGCGGCGTGGAGGAAGCGGAAGCTGGTCACGGCGCGCCTGTGCTGCGGGGCCGCCCGGCGGCGCGGGCGCCGGCCGGGATGGCTCGAAGCCCCCCTGTTTAATCCATCGCGCCCGCGCCGCCAGGGGCTTCGGGCGGGCGCGGGGTCAGCGGGGGTCGAAGAGGGCCGCGTAGGCCTGGAACATCGTCTCCTGGTCGTAGCGCGCCTCGGCCCGCGCCCGGTTGGCGCGGCCCAGGCGGTCGCGCAGCGCGGCGTCGAGCAGCAGCGGCCGGAGCGCCGCGGCCATGCCCTCCGGCGTCCCCGTGGCGGCGACGAGGTGCGGCCGGTTCTCGGGCGCGAGCATCACGCCGACATCGCCCACGTCGGTCGAGGCGACCGGCAGGCCCGTGGCCATCGCCTCGAGGATCGAGAAGGGCATCTGCTCCGTCGTGGAGGAGAGGGCGAAGACGTCGAGCGCCCGGTAGGCCGAGGCCGGGTCCGGGATCGCGCCCGCGAAGAGGACCGAGCCTTCGATGCCGAGCTCCCGCGCGAGCGCCTCGAGCGAGGCGCGCTCCTCGCCGTCGCCGATGACCGCGAGGCGGAGCAGCGTGCCCTCGCGGAGGAGCACGGCGGCGGCGCGGATCAGCAGCGCGATGTTCTTCTCCGCCCGCAGCGCCGCGACCGTGCCGACGAGCGGCCCCTCGCCCGGCGCCGGCGGCAGCGCGGCGGGGCCGTCCGGCCGGAAGCGCCCGATGTCGAGCCCGTTGGGGATGTGGTGCAGGCGCGCGGGCGGCAGGCGCCAGAGGTCGGTGGCCGAGCGCAGCAGGGTCTCGGAGGGCAGCACCACGGTGCTCCGCCGCAGCAGGACGCGCCGCGCGATGACGCGGCGCGGCTTCTGCCCGGTGCTCTCCTCGGGGCCGAAGCCGTCCTCGGTGTGGACGTGGCGAAGGCCCGGCACCAGCAGGCCGGCCATCACCCAGTCCATGCTGCCCCAGTTGCTCGTCACCAGGGTCGCGGGCCGCAGCCGGCGGAGCAGCGCCGCGATCTGCGCGATCCCCTTCAGCCCCGATCCCTTGGCGGCCGGCGAGGGAACCAGCTCCAGCGGCACCTCGGGCGCGAGGCGGGCCGCGCAGTCCGCGTGGCCGTCCAGCGAGACGACCGCGTGGCGCCAGCGCGGGCCGAAGCGGTTCGCGACCGCGCAGAAGCGCACCTGGGCGCCGCCGACCGCGAAGGTCGGGAAGACGTGCAGCAGCAGCGGCGCGTCCGGCGGCGCGGCGGTCCCGCTCACGCCGCGGAGGCCGGGGCGAAGCGGCCGGCCGCGCCCGTGCCCTTCGCGCGCAATTCCTCCGCCAGCGCCGCCACGCGCCGCGCGTTGCCGGTCCAGGTGAGGTCGCGCCGCAGCACCTCCGCCCGCGCCGCGGCGCCGAGGCGCGCGCGCAGCGCGGGATCGGCGGCCAAGCGCGCGATGGCCTCCCACAGGCTGCCCTCCCGCGCGGGGTCGAAGAGAAGGGCGGTCCGCCCGTCCTCCAGCACCTCGCGGAGGTTGGGCTGGTCGGGCGCCACGATCGCGCGGCCGGCCGCCATGTACTCGAAGACCTTCAGCGGGGAGGCATACGGCACCGCCGCGGGCTGGAGCGCGATGTCGAAGCCGGCCACGAGGCCGGGGATCGCCTCGTGGTCCACCACGCCGTCGAAGACGACGCGGTCGGCAATGCCGAGCGACGCCGCCTGCGCCTCGAGCCCCGGCCGCGCCGGGCCGTCGCCGACGACGCGGAGACGCAGCGCCTGCTCGCCCCTCCAGGTCGCGAGCGCGGCGACCACCTTGTCCATCCCGTGCCACTCCCGGATGAAGCCGACGAAGCCGAGGGTGAGCGGCCCGCCCTCCGGCCGCGGCGCGGGCTCGGGGTAGTGGGCGAGCTGGATGCCGTTGGGGATGACGGTGATCCGCTCCCGCGGCACGCCCTCCCGGGCGATGCGGTCGGCCAGCACCTCCGTCACCGGCAGCACGCGGTCGGCGGCGCGCCAGGTGTGGCGCTCGGCGGCGGCGGCGAGGCGGGCGAGGCGGAGGTTGCCGTGCCGCGCGCGCTCGTCGGCCAGCGGCGCGTTCACCTCGAGCAGGTAGGGCAGGCGGAGGCGCCGCGCGAGCATGGCGCCCGCCAGGAAGTAGAGGTTCGCGCGCTCGTAGATGACGTCCGGCCGGAACTCGGCCGCGGCCCGGGCGAGCTGGCGGTAGGCGGGGATGTTGTAGGCGAGCTCCGCCCCCTCCGCCGCCCAGCCCGGCAGCAGGCGGCGGGCGAGCCCCACGGCGCGGCTCTCCCCGCCCCAGCCGCCCTGGCCGTAGAAGGAGGGGCCGACGAGGCGCACCTCGTGGCCCTCCGCGCGCATGGCCGCGACCATCTCCTCGAGGTGGACGCCCTGGCCGTCGCGCGACCCGATCCGGTGGCTGTACAGAATTCTCATCATGCGCCTCGACGGCCCCAGGGCCGCGCCTCCCACCATTGCCTGCCGAGCCGCCGAGCCCGCCCCGCCGCCTGCCGGCCGATCGCCAGCAGCCCCGCGGGGTGGCGGGGATCGGCGATCACCAGGCCCAGCCGCTGCCGCCGGCGCCCGGCCCAGAGCCGCTTGTAGGGGTCGTCCCCGCGGCCGAAATCGACCTCGTGCACCGCGTCGTCGCCGTCGAGGATACCGGCCATCATCAGCGCGGTCAGCACCGTGCCCGGCGAGAGATCGCGCTGGGCCTCGTCATGCGCCAGCTTCAGCACCACGGCGCGGCCGCCGGAGACCACCCAGTACTGGGCGGCCATCGCCGCCTCGCCGTCCCGCGGCCGCAGCACGCCGAGCCGGAGCGCGCCCTCGGCCGCGAGCGCCCGCATGAGCGCGCCGTCGAAGCCGGGCGAGGGCTCGTGCGGCTTCCAGCTCCGCGCCCGCACGGACTCGTAGGCGGCGATGCCGGCCTCCAGCCGCGCGCCCGGCCGGTCGATCCACTCGAAGCGGGCGCGCCGGAGGCAGCGCGGTGTCTTGCGGCGGATGGTCGACTGCAGGGCGGAGGCCCGGTCCGACAGGTAGCCGTCCCAGCCGTCCTCGGGCGTCACCGGCTCGTGCCAGTTGCCGAAGTGATCGAACGCGAGCGGCACGAGCCCCGCGGCGCGAAGCCCCGCGGTGAGCGCCGCGAGCCAGCCCTCCTCGGCCGGCAGGCAGTCCAGCACCGCGGGCGGCCCGCCGCGCAGCGCCCGCCCGAGCTCCTCCCCGGCGGCGTGCATCGCGGCGGGGTCGTGCTCCCCCGCCGCGAGGGGTCGCCAGCCCAGCGAGTAGGGCGTGGTGAGGCTCCGGAGCGCGCCGCCCTGGCGCATCAGCGGCATCAGCACCGCGCCCCCGGCCCCCAGGGCCAGCACCGGCGCCGCGCCCGGCGGCAGGCCCGCGGTAAGGGTCGTGTCGTACCAGGCGCGGCCGCCGAGCGCGTCGCGCCGCGCGGGCGGCAGGTGACGGTCGCACCAGGGCGGGAGCGGGGCGCCGGGCGGCAGCGCCTCCAGCACGGCCGCGCCGGGACCGGCGCCCGGCGCCGGGAGAGAGGAAGGGTTCACGGAATCGCCCGCCCGTCAGTCGCGGATCGCATAGACGAGCCGCCCGGCCCATTCGCGCAGCGCGAACCAGCTCGCCGCAAGGTGGTCCGGGCGCGGCACCCAGTCGCCGGCCTGCCCGTCCGGGACGCGCTCCAGCCGCACGGGGGCGGGAAGCGGCACGAGCCCGGCGCGGCGGAAGGCCTCCACCGCCCGGGCCATGTGCCAGGCATGGGTGACCAGGAGGACGGTGCCGATCCCCTCCGGCCGCAGCAGGGCGGCGCTGAGAACGGCGTTGTCGCGCGTGTCCCGCGCGGCCGGCTCGACCCAGCGCGCGGGGGTGCCGAAATCCGTCCCGAGGCTCCGCGCCATGACGGTGCCGAGGGGCTCGGCGCCGGGCGAGTTCGGCCCGCCGGTCACGAGGAGCGGCAGCCCCGTCGCCCGGTGCAGGACGGCCCCCGCGCGCAGCCGCTCGAGCGTGAGCGCGCCGACATCCGTGCCGCCCCCCGGGCCCGGTCCGGTGCGGACGCCATCGCCGCCCAGGACCACGATCGCGCCCGGCGACGCGCCGGCCACCGGCGGCGGCACGGGCAGGGAGGCGAGCAGCATCCCCGCCGCGAAGGGGGTGGCGAGCAGGAGCTGCGCGCCGCCCGCCAGGACGGCGACGGCCAGCCCGCCCCGCGAGCCCCGCCAGGCGAGCCCCGCCCCGGCCATCTGCAGCAGGACGAGCAGCAGGGGCGGCAGGAGGAGCGCGGTCAGAACGGCCTGGAGCGTCATGCCCGGCCCATCAGGCGGGGCACGCCGCCGGGGCGTGTCGAAGGCGCGTCGTCGCGGGCCGCGTCATGCGGGGGACGGCGGTTCCAGCGCCGGCTCGGCCGGGTGGCGAAGCGCCGCGCGCGCGGCCTCGCCGGCGCGGGGCGGTGCGGGCGAGAGGCCGCGGACCTCCCGCCAGGACGCGGGGCGCCCGCCCACCTCCTCGCGGAAGAAACTGTAGAAGCCGTCGAGCCAGTCGAGGAAGCGGTCCCGCTCCGGTTCGCTGCTGACGTAGGGCGTGTTCCCCGGCGCCAGCGAGGGCGAGTGGTAGGTCAGCACGAAGGTGCGGTGCCCGTCCGCGAGGAGGGTCCGCACGAGGCGCTTGCCCTCGTCGAGCGTCATGCCCTCCGGGCTCAGCCGGATGCGCTCCAGCAGGCCGAGATGGGAAAGCGTCCCGGTCAGTCCCATCCGCCGGGCCGTGGGGTGGAAAGCGAGCCCGGCGACCCGCGCGCCGTGCCGCCGCGCGAGCCGGCCGACGAGCGCGCCGGTGACGGGGATCTCCATCAGCGTCCGCTCGCGGTCGCACCAGTAGGGGCGGGGGGTCAGCCCCCAGTGTCCCCAGTGGCCCTTCCGGTCGGGCTGCCAGCCCGGCATGACGCTCGTGTCGGCGAGGTAGCCGAGGTGGCGCAGCACGTCGGCGGTGCGCGGGCCGACGCCGAAGCGCCCGGTGCGGTAGATCAGGGGGCGCTCGCCGAAAGCCTCGCCGAGCAGATCGGTCAGGCGGCGCGCCTTCTCCAGCTCGAGCCGGGGCGGCAGGTTGCCCGCGTAGGAGTTGTGGTCGCAGACCAGCTCCTCGAAGGGCGGGGTCACCCAGGGGTGCATCTGCGCCCCGATCTCGCAGGCGCCGTCGCGGAGGAACTCGCGCAGCGGCCCGCGCCCGGCCTCCTGGTTCGCGACCGGGTAGTCCACGAGGTAGAGCGGCACCACGCCGTGGCGCGCGAAGACGCGCTGCGCGAGGTGCTGCTGCCCCATGGAGCGGACGTCGGAGGCGCTGCTCGAGAAGGGCTCCGACCAGTCGAAGGCCTCCTCCGCGTCCACCATCGTCAGCACGCGCGGCGGCGCGTCGGCGGCGACGGGGACGGGCCGGTGGAAGCGCTCGTCGAGCACGGAGGCGGTCGCCCCGAGCCCGGTCTCGCCGTCCTCCGGACGCCGCAGGGCGGGGGCGGGAAGGCCGGCGCCCGGCCGCGCCGGCGCGCCGGCCCGGTACATCTCGAGCTGGCGACGGGCCAGGCCACCGAGGCCGGACAGGTGCCGCGCGCGCTCCCGCCCGGCCTTGCCGAGGCGATCGCGCAGCGCGGCGTCGGCCGCGAGCCGCACCACCGCCGCCGCGTAGCCCGCGGGCGTGTCGTAGAGGCTGCCGGTCTCGCCGTCGGCGACGAGCACGGTTCCCCGGGGCGCCACCACCGGCAGGCCGCGCGCCATGCCCTCGGCCAGTGCGCCGCCCGGCTCCTCCACGCGCTCGGCGAGGACGAGGATGTCGGCCGCCGGCGCCGGAAGCGGCCCGCCCGCCTCGCCCGCGACGGCCAGATGGCCCTCGACGCCGAGCTCCCGCGCCCGTGCCCGGAAGGCCTCGGCCCCAACGGGCGTCCCCAGGAGCAGGCGCGCGCGCGGGGCCTCCGCCGTCACCGCGGGCAGCTGGTCGACCAGGAACAGGGCCTCCTCCGGGCGCGCCGGCACGGCGGGCAGGAGGAGCACCAGAGCGTCCGCCGCGAGGCCCAGCCTCTCCCGCAGCCGGGCGGCGGCGCCGGGACGCTCCGGGGCGTTGCCCCAGGGCGCGGGGAGCGCCGGGAGGGCCGCACCGGCCGGCCCTGGCGCGGGGAGCAGGAGGCGGCGGCCGAGGAGCCGGGCGACGAGATGGTCCAGGCGGCCCGGGCGCGCGCCCTCCCGGAAGTGCACGGCGTCGTAGCGCCGAAGGTTCCGGAGGAGCCACCAGGACAGCGCCGCGCCCTGCAGCGCCGCGCCGCGCGGGCGCCGGGCGAGGTAGGCCACGCGCGCGAGGGTGGAGCAGCCCGCCGCCTCCCAGGGCTGCGCGGGCCGGGGCGTGCGGATCACCAGCAGGTCATGCACGACCTCTGGGTCGATCTCCTGCATCGCCGCGGAGCAGCGCTCGAGGAACTCGCCCTCGGGCGTCAGGGCGGGGCGGTAGTCGTTCAGAACGTGGAGAACACGGCTCATGGACGATTTCTCCGCTCCACCGCTTTCCGCGGCGGCGGCGCCGTGTTCCGTTGGGCGCGATGGACGGGACGGGCACGAGGTCTGCACTCAGGGTGACTCTGTCGCCGGTGGGCGATCTGTCGGGGGTGGAGGCCGCCTGGCGGGAGCTCGAGGCCCGCTCCGACGCGCCCTTCTTCCGGAGCTGGACCTGGGTAGGCTGCCTCGCCGCCGAGCGATTCGCCGATCCCGTCCTGGCGCGCGCCTTGCGAGACGGCCGCCTTGTCGGGCTCGCGCTGTTCAACCGGCACGGGGGCCGCTGGGCCCGCCGCCTCTCCCTCGGCGAGAGCGGCGACCCGGAGCTCGATTCGCCCTTCGTGGAGCACAACGGCCCGCTCCTTGCGGTCGGCGAGGGGCGGGCGGCGGAGCTGGCGATCCTCCGCGCCGCGCTCGCCCTGCCCGGCATCGCCGGCCTGCGGCTGAGCGGGGTGGAACCCTCCCTCCTCCAGGCCGCGCGGGAGGCCGGGTCCGTCCTGGCGGGCCTGCACGAGCGCCCGGCGCCCCGGGTGCGGCTCGACGACCTGCCGGCCGGCGAGGGCGCCTACCTCGAGGCGCTGAGCGCCAACACCCGGCAGCAGCTCCGCCGTTCCAACCGCCGCTACGCCGCCGGGGGCGCGCTCGCCATCGAGCGCGCGCGGAGCGTGCCCGAGGCGCTGGAATGGCTCGACGCGCTGATCGTCCTGCACGGCGCCGCTTGGCGCGCGCGGGGCCGGCCGGGCGCCTTCGCCAGCCCCTTCATGGTCCGCTTCCACCAGGCGCTCGTCGCCCGCGGCGTGCCGCGCGACGAGGTGGACCTGCTGCGCGCCACCGCCGGCGGCCGCGTCATCGGCTACCTCTACAACTTCCGCCGCGGCGGCCATGTCTGCGCCTACCAGAGCGGCTTCGACTACGCGGTGCCCGACCCCTACGCGAAGCCGGGGCTGACCAGCCACCACCTCGCCATCGAGCGGGCCCGCGCGGCCGGGGACCGCACCTACGACTTCCTGGCGGGCGACGACCGCTACAAGCGGAGCCTCGCGACCGGCGTGGAAACCCTCGCCTGGGCCGAGGCGGCGCGGCCGCGCTCCCTGCTCGGCCTGGCCGCCCGCGCCCGCCGGGCGGCCAGCGCTGTCCGGCCCGCCTAGGAACAGCCCCGCGCTCAAGGCCGCACCGTCGCGACGAGGTGGGGCTCCAGCGCCTCGGCGGCCGGCGGGACCGCCCGGCGGATGCGCCGGAGGACGATCGCCCCAAAGGGGTCACGCAACGGGTCGGGCACGGCCTCGGGCGTGACGGCCAGGAAGTTCAGGATGAGCTGGTCCGCGCTTCCCGGGATGGAGTCGAAGCCGCCCCGCCCGAGCTTGCCCGGGTAGATCGTCGCCCGGATCGCCGCTGATTCCAGGCGCCCGCGCCCCTGCTGGATGAGGCGCCGCCAGTGCCGGCGCAGATCCGCGGGGTGCCAGGGGCGCAGCGGGCGGAGAATCCAGGACGCCTCCCCCTCCACCGCGATATGCGGCGGGCGCCAGGGGCTGCTCACGGGGTCGAGGTCGTGCATGGCGAAGGAGCCGATCAGCCCGTCGCCGCGGTAGAGCCCCACCGGCAGCCGCAGCCCGGCCGCCACGATGCGCTCCACGAAGCTGCCACGCAGCGCGAAGAGGGAGCCGTGAAGCCCCGGGAATTGCAGCATCTCCGCGCGAAGGGCGGCGGCGCTGCGGCCCGAGCTCGGCACCGCTGCGACGGCGCGCGCCAGGGGCTCCGCCGCCAGCCGGGCCGCGAGGCGGCGCAGCGCGTCGGGCTTCACGGCGGCGTAGGCGTCGAGGAAGACGTGCATCTCCGCCGGTGGCCGCAGCCGGTGGAGATACTGGTTGATCGCGTTGGACTTGTCGGCGTGCCGGATGGACCAGACCCGCCCCTGGAGGCCGGCCGAGCGCATCAGCCCCGGCGCGACCCCCTCCGAGCCGTCGCTCGAGCCGTTCAGCACGAGGGTCACCTCCGCCCGCGCGCCTGCCAGGGCCACCGACAGCGCCTCGAAGCAGCGGCCGAGCGAGTCCGCCTCGTCGCGCGCGAAGATCGCGACGCTCCAGGGCGCGCTGTCCTGCGTGCTGGCCTGCCGTCTGCCGAAATCGGCGAGCGGCCTCTGCGGAACGGAATCCATCACGCCGCCCACGGCCGGGGCTGCCCCGCCCGCCCGCCACCGGCCGGGACGACGGCGCGGCGGCAGCATCGCGCGCGATGGATCGGCGCCGCCTCGCTCATGCCTGGACCACGTCCCGCTCCCGCGCTAGGCCGCCGAGATCGGGCGCCTCGCCGGCCAGGAACCCCTCGAAGACGAGGAGCTGCCACAGCGCCTGGGAGTGATCGGCCCCCCCCGTCTCGTGCTCGTCCACGAGCGCCGTGAGCCGGGCGCCGTCGAAGAGGCCGGAATCCATCATCGCCTCGCCGGCGAAGCGGGCGCGCAGCTCGGCGGCCCGGCTGCGGAACTGGTCGCCGATGCGGTCCGCGAAGCCCTGCTTCGGGGCGGAGAGCACCGCCGGCGGCAGCAGCGGCGCGGCCACCTCCCGCAGGAGCTGCTTGCCGACCCCGCCGCGCAGCTTGAGCGAGGCGGGCAGGGCGAGGCCGAAGCCGACGAGGTCCGGGTCGAGCAGCGGCGGCCGCACCTCGAGCGAGACGGCCATGCTCGTGCGGTCCACCTTCGTCAGGATGTCGCCGGGCAGGTAGGTGTGGAGGTCTGCGTACTGCGCCTGCAGCAGCGGCTCGTCCGGGTCGCACTCGGCCATGAGCGACACGAAGCGGTCCGAGGGGTCGTGCCCGGCCAGCGCCGACCGCAGGCCCGGGGAGAACAGGGCGCGGCGCCGCTCGTCCTGCAGCTTGCAGACCGTGCGGTAGTAGCCCGCCGCGCTGTCGAGGCTCAGCTCCGTCAGCGTGCTCTTGGCGCGCAGCCAGCGCGGGGCGCGTGCCAAGGTCGGGTAGGCGCGGGCGAGCCCCGCGACGGCGCTCCGGCGGAGCGAGGCCGGCAGGAGCCGCCGCGCGGCCTCGGCCAGGGTGTGGAAGCGGTAGCGCCGGTAGCCCGCGAAGACCTCGTCGCCGCCGTCGCCCGACAGCGCGACGGTCACGTGCTTGCGGGCCATGGCGCAGACCGCGAGGGTCGGCACGGCGGAGTGGTCGCCGAAGGGCTCGCCGAAGATCGCGGCCTGGCGGCGCGCGGCGGCGAGATAGTCGGCGCTGCCGACCTCCGCGTGGTGGCGGGTGCCGTGCGCCTCGGCGATCTGCGCCGCCCGCGGCCGCTCGTCCGCGCTACCCGGGAAGCCCATCGTGAAGGTGGCCAGCGGCGTGGTCGAGGCCTCCGCCGCCATGGCGACCACGGTGCCGGAATCGACGCCGCCGGAGAGGAAGGCCCCGAGCGGCACGTCCGACATCAGCCGGTCCCGCACGCTCGCCCGCAGCCGGCCCGCGAGGTCACCCACCGCGTCGGCCGGCGCCGCCGAGGCGGCGGTCGGCGGGCGCCAGTAGGCCTGGGGTGGGGGCGGCGGGGCGGAGGGCGGGGCGTCCTGGCTCAGCAGCAGGAAATGCGCGGCCGGCAGCTTCAGGATGTCCTGGTAGATGCAGTGGGGGTCGGGCACGTAGCCGAGGGCGAGGAAGTCCTCCACCGCCGCCGGGTCGAGCCGCCGCCGCACGTCGGGCAGGGCGAGCAGCGCGCCGAGCTCCGAGGAGAAGGCGATCCCGCCCGCGGGCCGCCGCAGGTAGAGAAGCGGCTTCTCGCCCAGCCGGTCGCGCGCGAGCAGCAGCTTGCCCTGCGCCCGGTCCCAGAGGGCGAAGGCGAACATGCCGTTCAGCCGCTCCAGGCAGCCCGTGCCCCACTGCGTCCAGGCGTGGAGGATGGCCTCCGTGTCGGAATGCGTGCGGAAGCGGTGGCCGGCCGCCTCCAGCTCCCGCCGGAGGGCCAGGTGGTTGTAGATCTCGCCGTTAAAGGAGATGACCACCCCGCCGTCGGGGGTCGCCATCGGCTGGGCGCCGCCGCCGAGGTCGACGATCGCCAGCCGCCGGTGGCCGAGCCCGAGCCCGGGCTCCTCGTGGTAGCCGGCGCCGTCCGGGCCGCGGTGGCGCAGCGCATCGGCCATGCGCCGCAGGTCCGCGCCCTCGGGCAGGGCGCGGAAGCCGGGGCTGAACAGGCCGACGATGCCGCACATCAGAGAAGCCCTCCAGGAATCGGCGCGGTGCGGCCGGACGGCAGGACCGCCACTTCTCCGCCCTTTGCCTTAACTATTCGGAACCGGAATGTTGACGTAACGTCCGAGGCGGCGACTTGATGCACACGAAGCGGCGATTGGCGGCCCGAGTCGCCGCCGGAGGGGCGTCCGCCCGGCGCGCAGGGAGAAAAGCTCCGGTGAAGGCTCACTATCTGACCAAGCCCAAGGCGGTCTCCGGCGAGGAGGCCGGCGTGCCCGCCGCGTCGCTCCGCCCGTCCGGGGCGGCGCTGCCCTCGGCGCGGTTCGGGTGGCCGCTCGCCACGCTCGTCATCGTCGGCGTCTCCGTGCTGCTCTGGGCGGGCATCGCCTGGTTCGTCGGGTGGCTGCTTGAATAGCCCGGCGCCGCCCCCGCCGTCTTCATCCAGTCCAGGGTAGCGGCCAGGCCGTCGCGGAGGGGGACGGGCGTCCCGAGGCCGAGCGCGGCCTTCGCCCTCGCCCGGCTGCCGAGCGAGTGGCGGATCTCGCCCAGCCGCGCCGGCTTGCTCCGGAGGTCGAGCGCGACCCCGCAGAGGGAGGCGATCGTCTCGGCCAGGGTGCGCACCGAGGTCGGCTCCCCCGTGCAGACGTTCATCACGGGCGCCTCGGGCGAGGCCTTGTCCATGGCGGCCAGCAGCGCCGCCACAACGTCCGCGACGAAGATGAAGTCGCGCGTCTGCTCCCCGTCGCCGTAGACGTCGACGCCCTCGCCGCGCGACAGGCGGTCGCAGAAGATCGAGATGACGCCCGAATAGGGCGACTTCGGGTCCTGGCGGGGGCCGAACACGTTGAAGAAGCGCAGGCCGCAGCTCGGCAGGCCGTGGACCTGCCCCGCGGCCCGCGCGTGCTGCTCGCAGCCGAGCTTGTCCGCGCCATAGGCCGAGAGCGGCCGCGGGTAGGTCGTCTCCTCGAGCGGCAGCGGGCCCGCGTCGCCGTAGGCGGCGGCGGAGGAGGCGTAGACCACCGGCAGCCGCCGCGGCGCGGCCGCGTCGAAGACGGCCAGGGTGCCGGAGAGGTTCACGCGGTGCGTCGCGAGAAGCTCGCGCACCCCCCGCTCCACGGAAGCGATGGCAGCAAGGTGGAAGCACCCGTCCACGCCCTCCATCGCCGCCCGCACCGCGGCGGCGTCGGAGACGTCACCGCGCACGAGGGTGGCGCCGGGCCGGAGGTTCTCCATCTTGCCCGTCGACAGGTCGTCCAGCACGCGCACGGCGTGGCCGCGGGCGAGAAGGGCCTCGGCGAGATGCGACCCGATGAAGCCGCAGCCGCCGGTCAGGAGGTAGGTCGCCATGCGCCGGTCCTTTCGTCGCGAGGAAGGGGACGGGGCCGCCCGTCCAGGATGAACGTCACCGCCGGTCCCGGGGAGGGGCACGGCGGGAGGGATGCCCGGGCGCGCGGTCGATCCTCCCGTCCCGGAGGGCGGGGTGAGCCGACAGCGAGGGCAACGCGCGACCGCGGACCGGGCTTCACGGCATCGCGGAGCCCCGCGACTTGGGCGCGCGGGAAGAGGGGGCGCTGGCGGACGTGGCCTGCGGGCATCGCCGGCACGGGGGTCAGTTCCCCGGACGGTGCGACAGCGCGTCGGCCTTCGCGGCAAGCTCGACCTGCGCCTCGGCGATGCTGGTCAGCAGCGCGCGGCGCTCCGCCTGTCCCGCCCCGTCCTCGCCCCGCGGCTGCAGGGTGATCGCGAGGAGCACGGGCAGGCCGCCGTTGCCGCGAAGGCTGTTCAGCGCCTGGACCGCGCGCGAGCGCAGCCCGTCGCCGGCCGGCTGCCCGTCCAGCCAGGCGGCGGCGGCGACGGCCTCGGTCGTCTTCGCCGCCACGCGCGCGTCCCAGGTCACCGCGCCCGCCGGGATGCGGAAGGTCAGGGCCTCGTCGTCGTGGCCGAGCAGCCGCCGGCGCGTGGCGGCGACGCCGGCCCAGGTGCTGCGCGCGGGGAAGACGAGCAGCCGGGCGCTGACAGTGGCGGTGCCGCAGTCGAGCCCGCCCTCGGCGGCCTCGGTGCAGCCCGGGACGGGGGCGAGACGCGGCGTGCCCGACAGCGGCGGCGTGCCCCCCTCTCGGTCCAGCACCGCGGCCAGGCCGGGCCCGGCGGAGGCGAGGAGGGCCACGAGCGCGGCCACAACCGCCAGCGCCGCGGCCCCGGCCGGCGCGCGCCGGGAGGGGAGCGCCGGCGCGGGGGCCGGGTTCGCGTCCTCGCGGAAGGGCAGGCCCGCCAGGGTCAGCAGGAGGATGACGACCGAGAAGAAGCCCCAGCCGTAGACCACGTGGTCGGCAGCGGCGGCCTCGGCGGAGCCGAGATGCTGCGCGATCACGACGATGCCCAGCGCGCGGAGGCCGTTGGCCAGAATCGGCACGATCACGGCGGCCGCGAAGACCGCGAGCCGGCGCCCCGGGCTGCGGAACAGCGTCACGGCGTAGAGCGCCCCGAAGGCGAGGGCCGCCACGAGGAAGCGAAGCCCCGCGCAGGCCTCGGCCACGAGGAAGGTGCCGGCGGGCGTCTCGATGATGAAGCTGTCGATGTAGTGGGGAATGCCGAGCAGCCGCAGACCGAGCTCGATGAAATGGGCGGTTACGGATTGCAGCAGCGGCGTGGCGAAGGCGCCGAAGGGAACCAGGAAGACGAGGTAGAGCAGCGGCGCCGCCATGGCCCGGCAGAGCCGCCAGCCCAGCAGGCCGAGCGCCATGCCCCACAGGATGCCGATGGCCGCGAACTGCCGCCCCTCCATGATCCCCATCCGCTCCGAGACAAGCCAGAGCGCGGTGGGCGGGAGGATAAGCAGCGCGAGCAGGGGGGAGGGGGCGGGGCGCAGCACCGCCAGGCGGTCGCGGCGCACCCAGGCAAGCCAGGCGGCCACCGGCAGCACCAGCCAGCAGTGGTTGTAGGCGGTGGAGCTCTCCCAGGTGCGGACGGCCGCCAGGATCTCCTCCCGGAAGAGGAAGCCGAAGAGGCCGAGCAGCAGGCCGAGCGCGACCAGCGTGGCCGACCAGCCCGCGCGCTGGGCGACGGGAACGGCGAGCCCGCGCGGGACCGCGTTCATTCGGCCGCGGCCCGCAGGCCGCTCCCCATCATGGCGTCGAGCCGGGACAGCGTCACCGACCAGGGATAGGTGCCGAGCACCGCCGCCCGAGCCGCCGCGCCGAGGCCGGGATGGGCGCCGTCGAGCACCTCCGCCACGCGCGCTGCCGTCTCCTCGGCGCCGTCGGCCACGAGCAGGTCCTGGCCGGCCCGCGCCCGGACCCCCTCATGCGCCTGGGGCGAGGCGACGACCGGACGCGCCATGGACATGGCCTCCAACACCTTGTTCTGGATGCCGCGCGCGATCCGCAGCGGGGCCACGGCCACGTCGGCATGGGCAAGGTAGGGCCGCACGTCCGGCACGCGGCCGGTGACGTTCACGCCCGGCAGCGCGGCCAGGGCCGCCACCGCGGGCGCCGGGTTGGCGCCGACGATGTGGAACTCGGGCGCCGGGTCCCGCCGCCGCAGGATCGGCATGACCTCCTGCGCGAACCAGGCCACGGCCTCCACGTTCGGCCGGTAGTCCATCGTGCCCGTGAAGACGATCGCCGGCGCCGGGCCGAAGGGGCGCGCCTGGGGGATCGAGGGGTCGAAGCGGCCGAGGTCCACGCCGTTCTCGAGCCAGTCGGCGCGCGGCGCGGCCTCGGGCGCGAGCTCGACGAAGCGGTCCCGCTCGGCCTGCGAGACGAAGAGCGTGAGGTCGAAGGCGGCCGCGGCCCGGCGCTCGAAGGAGAGGAGGGTCCGCGCCTCCCGCGCCCAGACCGGGCCCATCGGCAGCCCGGCGCCCTTGGCGTAGGCGCGCCACTTCTCGGAATCGACGTCCACCATGTCGAGCACGCGCCTCGGCGCGGGCCCGCGCGGGGCAGGCCCCATCGCGTAGGGCGCCATGGCCGAGGAGTAGACGAAGACCGCCCCGTAGCGCCCCGCCTCCAGCCCGCCGCGGGCCCAGGCGCTCAGCCCGGGCTCGTGGAACCAGCCGAGGGTGAGCGGCAGGCCGGGCCGGAGCGCGGTCACCGCGCGCCTCCCCTGCGTTCGCCGGTTCACCGCCCGCCACTCCACCGCCGAGCAGCGCGCCTTCAGCGCGCCGAGGTGGTCGAGGTCGGCCGGGTCGTCCACGAGGCAGCCCAGCTCCACGTCCCAGCTCTCGGCGAGGTGGTCGAGGATGTGCCAGGCGCGGATCTTCTCCCCCTTCTCCGGCGGGTAGGGGATGCGGTGGCCGAGGAAGAGAAGGCGGCCCGTCATGGCCTCAGCCCAGCCCGCGCGTGAGCGGCGGGCCCAGGAGGTTCGCGACCGGCAGGGGCAGACGCTTCCAAACCTTGATCATCGCCGCGTAGCGCGGGTTCTTCGGGTTGTTCTCGGGCAAGGTCGCGCCCGGCCGCAGCCGGTAGGCGTAGTGCAGCGGCGTCGGCTCGAAGCCCCAGTTCTTCTTGAAGGAGAAGGCGCCCGTCTCGGACTTGCTGCGCCCGAAGTCGAAGAGCCGCGCGCCGCGCTCGGCGCCCGCGCGGCGGATCACCTCCCAGTACATGAAGTCATTGGCGGCGAGGCTCCGGGCCTCCCCGGTGCCGCCGCCGTAATAGGGCAGCACCTCCTCGCGGAAGTGGAAGTTCAGCACGGAGGCGACCGGCCGCCCCTCGTGCAGCACGGTGGTCACGTCGTGCTCCTCCGGGAAGGCGGCGGCCAGCGCCTTGAAGTAGCGGCGCGGGAAGACGGGGCTGCCGAGGTTACGGACGCTCTCCGCGTAGACCCGGTGCAGCGCGTCGATGTCGCCGTTCGAGACCGAGGTCAGCCCGTTCGAGATGCCCTTCCGCACCATGGCCCGCTGCTTGCGCGGGATGGCCTTCATGTCGGCCTCCGTATCGCCCGTGATCGGCTTGCGGAAGGTCCAGTAGAGCGGCGGCCGCATGCCCCAGCCGCGCTCGGCCGGGTCCGGCACGGGCAGGCGGAGGTGGCGGAACTCGAGGCAGGCGGCGCCGGTCGAGCGGTGAAGCTCGATCGCGTGCGCCTCCAGCGCCTCGGCCGCCTCGGGCGTCGCCGCCACCGGCCCGCCATAGACGCAGAAGGGGGTGGAGGCGAGCAGGTCGCCGAAGAGGGCGGTCTTCATCCGGGCGAGCGGCAGCACGCCCACGATGGCGCCGTCCTGCTCGGCCAGGGCGAAGTGGGTCTTGTGACGGAAGGCCCCCTCGATGACGCGGGCCCAGGCCGAAAGATGGAAGAAGCCGGCCTCGGGACGGGCACGGACGAAGGCGTCCCAGGCACCCTCGCTCGCGGGGTCCAGGGGCCGTACGCGGACGGCCATGCGCTCAGGCCTCCACGCGTTCGGGCAGGGGCGCGAGGTCGAACACCTCGTCCATGCGGCCCCAGGCGAAGTCCCGCAGCAGCCGCTCGAGCCGCCCCTCCATCGCCTCCAGCCCGACGCGGTGGCGGAAGCGGGAGCGGCGCGCGGCGCCGGGCACCTCGGGCTGGCCGGGATCGACTTCCCAGGGGTGGAAGTAGAAGACGCCCGGCTGCCCCTCGGCGCGGTTCACGCGGCGCAGACCGGCGCGGAACAGCGGGTAGGGCATCAGGCGGAACCAGCCGCCGCCGGAGAAGGGAAGGTTCCGGCCGAGGGCCCGGACCGTCGTCATCGGCACCTCGGTCACCCCCGCCGGGTCCGGCCGGTGGGTCACGCGCGGGGAGTCGGGCGCGCCGTAGAGGTCGTGCCGGATGGGGAAGACGGAGGAGGAGTAGGAATAGCCCTCCTCCGCGAGGACGCGGTGCGCCCAGGGCGTCAGCGCCGGTCCGATCGAGAAGGTGGGCGCGCGGTAGCCGCGCACGGGCACGCCCGCCACGTCCTCCAGCACGCGCTTGGCGCGGCGGATGTCCTCGCGGAAGCGCGTCTCGCCGATCTCGCTGACGAGCTCGTGGCCATGACCGTGGCTCGCCAGCTCGTGCCCGGCCGCGACGATGCGCCGCACGAGCGCCGGCTGCCGCTCCGCCACCCAGCCGAGGGTGAAGAAGGTGGCGCGCGCCCCCGCCCGGTCGAAGGCCGCGAGGATCCGGTCGGTGTTCGCCTCGACCCGCGGCGCGAAGCCGTCCCAGTCCGCGCGCGGGATGGTGCCGGCGAAGGCCTGGACCTGGAACCAGTCCTCGACGTCCACGCTCATCGCGTTGCGGATCGGGGCGCCTCGTCCCGTCGCTCGCGCGGGCAGCCGGCCGTCGAGGCCGCTCACGCCTTGCTCCGCTGCATGTTGAACAGGTCGGCCAGGCGCCCGAGCACGCGGTCGTGCCGCGCGATCATGCCCTCCACGGAGCCGAGGCGGCGGGCGAGCTCGGCCGGGTCGCCGTCGCCGAAGTTCTGGCCCGCCATGGCGCCGCGCGGCCCAGCGCCGAGGTCGTCCTCCAGCTCCTGCGCGGTCGATTCCACGAGGCCGCTCGTGAAGGTCCAGGTCTCCTCCAGCGCGCCGGCGAGCAGGACCCGCGAGCAGAGGCGGTTGATGCGGCGCGGAATGCCCGCGCTGTGCCGGTGGACGCTGTCCAGCGCCTCCGGCTCCCAGTTCGGTCGGCCGTCCCAGCCCACCGCCCGCAGGCGGTGCTCGACATAGGCGTGCGTCTCCTCCGCGCTCAGGCCGGTGAGGTGGTAGGAGGCCAGGATCCGCTGGCGGAGCTGGTCGAGGTCCGGGCTCGACAGCGTGCGGCGAAGCTGCGGCTGCCCGAGCAGGATGATCTGCAGGAGCGGCTGCCCCTGGTCCCCCGTCAGGTTGGAGAGCATCCGCAGCTCCTCCAGCGCCGCGAAGGGGAGGGCCTGTGCCTCGTCCACGATGAGGACGTGGCGCTGCGGCCCGGTCTGCAGCGCGTTGCCGACGGCGCGCAGCACGGTCGCCTTGCTGCCCTCCATCGGCGCGCCGAAGGCGTCGGCGGCAAGCGCGAGCAGGTCGTCCGCGGCCACCTGCGTGGTCGCGATCCGAGCGACCGCGAAGCCGCTCGGATCCAGGCGGGCGCAGAGCCGCTCGACGAGCGTCGTCTTGCCCGCGCCCACCTCCCCCGTGACAACGACGAACCCTTCGCCCTGCGAGAGGCCGAAGAGAAGGTGGCGTTCCGCGCGACTATGCCCCGAGCTCGGAAAGAAGAGCCGGGCGTTGGGCGTCATCTGAAAGGGCGCTTCGCGGAACCCATAGTATTCGTTGTACATCCGTGGCGTCCTTAGAAGTCCTGACGCAGCGAGACGAGGACGAGGTTCTGAATGCTGGCGCCCTGGTCGCCGCCGGGATCGCGGCGGCTGATCGCGTATTGCAGGCTTCCCGACAGGCGGGGGGTGAAGCGACGCACAAGGGAGGCGCTGGCCGTCCCGGTCGTGCCGGAACTCCCCGTGTTCGTCGTGCGGAAGGTCGGCGAGCTGTAGGTGCCGTACTGGACATAGGCGATGGCGGTCATCTCCGGGGTCAACTCACGAGCCCAGGCAAGGCTTCCCGAGGTACCGCGCTGCGCGAAAACGGTGGTGCCGACAGTGGCCGAAATAGGTTCCTGTTCCTCCCGGAAGACCGAAAGGGTGACCGTGTCCCGCGTGAAGGTCCGGGTGACGGAGGCCGCCGCCCGCTTCAGCCGGATCAGCCCGCCCTGCACCGCGAGGAAGGGATTGCTGTTGAACTGCCCGCTGTTGCTGCCCGGGTAGAAGCCGGCGCCGGCATCGCCGGGATAGCCCGTCTCGTCGAGCCCCGCGGTGTTCAGCAGGTCATTCCCGCGCCGCGCACTCGTCGTCAGCCGGTCCGAGTAGGTGGCGAAGACGCGGGTGCGGGGCCCGACCGACACGGCTGCCTCGAGGCTGGCCGAGTTGAAGCCGTCCCGGCGGCCGTAGCGCGCCGTGATGATGCTGTCCTGGGACGGGCGGAGCCGCGTGCCGACCGACCAGATCGGTCCCTGGATCCGGACCTCCGGCACCCCGGCGTAGCGCTGGTCCTCGTAGCCGCCCTCGACGAAGCCGGCGATGTTCCGAGTGAACGCATAGAGCGCCTGCAGCGAGGCCTCGTTGCGGCGCGCCCCGTTGAGAACGCCCGTGCCGTCGTAGCTCGTCCCGCTCGCCCGCGCCTCCAGCGCCACGCGGCCGAAGTTCTCGCCGCTCCGGAGCACGCCGAAGATCTCGTTCGAGTTGTAGTTCTGGGACGTGAAATAGCGTTGGCCCGAACCCGGCAGGAAGGCGTCCGAGCCCGAGGTCGAGCCGTAGCCGTAGGTGTAGCCCGCGAGCGCCGTCGCCCAGCCGCCGAAGCGCTGCACGTAGTAGGGTGTCGCCTGGAAGTTGAGCGTCTGCACCCGGTTGTTGCGGCTCACCACCGTCGTGCCCTCGGGCGTGAAGCCGCCTGTCGCCGTCCGCGTGTCGCCCGACCCGCTCATCGACAGGTAGAGCGAACCCGGCAGCAGGGTGGCCAGCGCCTGGCCCACGAAGCGATGGTCCAGCCGGTCCTGGCCCGAGGTGTTCGCGTAGTGCGAGAAGGTCGGCAGGTAGGCCAGGCTGCCGCGCAGCCGCGCCGTGTCCGCCGCGGCGTAGATGCTCGGCGTGATCGTCGTCACGAAGTCCGACTGCTTGTCCCACGGCGTCTGGAACAGGTTGTCGGTGAACAGCTCCTGCACGATGATGCTCGGTTGCACGACGTAGCTGCGGCCTTCCGGAACGCCGTAGTTCCCCTGCGGGCCGAGCGGCGCGCCCAGCCCGCCCGGCTGCGCCGGGGAGCCCGAGAAGAGCCCTGCCTGCCCCGGCGGCAGGCCGGAGCCGAGCCGCCCGACCGGCGAGGCGCGGAAGAAGGTGTCGGCCGAATCGCGGGGGGCGAAGGGCTCGAAGCTCGTCGCCGGGTCGGTCCGGGTCGCGCCGCGCGCGTCGGTTCCCTCCGCGCCGCGGGCGCCGGCACGAGAGGAGGCGCCGCCTCCGCTACCCGCGTCCGCGCCGGAGGCTTCCTGCGCGGAGACGGCCACCGGCGCCACGACGGCGCAGGCCAGGACGAGGACCGCCGCCCGGAGGGGCGGCGCCGCGCACGGACGGGCCACGCGGCTCACTGGCCTTCACCGCCATAGGCGCCGGCATAGGTCCCGAAGTTGTCGCTCTCCGAGAAGCGCGCCTTGTTCAGGACGAGCTGGAGCACGGGGCAGGCCTCGACGAGGTCCAGCGCCGCCTCCACCTCGCTCCGCTGGGTGCTCTCCGCCTCGACCACCACCAGCACCTGGCCGGCGACGCCGGACAGCGTGCCGGCATCGCTCGTCGAGAGCGCGGGCGGCGAGTCGAGGATGATCAGGTGCCCGGGGAAGGCCGCCGAAGCCTGCCGGACCGCGGCCGAGAGGGCGGTGCCCGGCGGGATGCCAGGGCCCTTCGACGCGGAGACGCCGTAGGGCAGCACCGACAGGCGGGGAATCGCCGTTGGAACCGCCATCGTTCGGGGGTTCCGGCCCCCCTCGGCGGCGAGCAGGCGAAGGCCGGGGCGCTCGGTCAGGCCGAGCAGGTGAGTGAGCGAGTCCACTTTACCATCCGCATCCACGAGGACGACGGGATGAGACCCGCCGGCCGCGAGGCTAGCCGCGATGTTCAGGGCCAGGAAGGTCTTCCCCTCACCAGGACGTGCGCTGGTGACCAAGATGACACGGGAGCGGGCGTCGGATGGGGAGGCGGCGTAGACCGTGCGCAGCACCTGATGCTGCACCACGCTGATCTCCTCCGAGGCCCGGCTCCGCCCCTTTCCGGGCGTCGCGACGAGCCCGGCGCCGAGCAGGGCGTCGAGTGGCACCGGCGCCGGCTGGGCCGGCTCCGGGAGCCGCGCGGCCGGCGGCTCGAGGATCGCGGCGCCAGAGGCACCCGATGCGCCGGGCAGGGGCGACGCGGGCGTGCCCGGAGCAGCCTTGCCGGCCTCGAAGCTAAAGCGGTCCGGACCCGCGTCGCGCGCGTCGGCAGGGCTCTCCGGTGCCCTCGATTCGGGCCCCGGCGAGGCGGCGGGCGGCGCCTCGAGCGCCGGCGTCTCGGCGCCGGGCGGGCGGGGCGCCCGGGGGGTCGACAGCGCGTCGAGGCCGCCCATGGCCTCGACCGCGCGGTCGATCAGGTGGGAGCGGGGGGGCTGGGGGCGGGGGGCGGTCACGCGAAGGCCCGCACGATGAACTCTGGCGCGTGCGCCAGGATGGAGGGACCGGCCACCGCCGCGGCGAAGGCCACGAACAGCACGGCGCAGGCCGCGCCGAAGGCCGCCGTCGAGAGCGCCCGGGGCGCGAAGCGCGCCTGCTGGGCCGAGATGCGCCCGAGCACCGGCACGTCGAGCCGCCGCAGGTCGTGGACCGTGTAGAAGCCACTGTCGAGCTGCGAGAGCAGCAGGGCAAGCACCACCCCGGCGCCCAGGCTCGCCACCAGCACGCCGGCGAGCAGGAGCGGGCGGTTCGGCGAGGCCGGCAGGTTCGGCACCACCGGCGGGTCGACGACCTCCAGCTTCACGCGGTCGGACCCCGTGCGCGCGGCCTCGGCCAGCGAGATCGATTCGCGGCGGGCGAGGAGCTCCTCGTAGTTGCGGCGGAGCACGTTATAGTCGCGGTCGAGGTTGGTGAACTGGGCGAGAACCTCGGGCTGCTCGCGCGCCTTGGCGTCCAGCCGCTCGAGATCGGCGTTCGCGTCGCGCATCTGGCGCTCGAGGGAGGCCACCTGGGCGTCGGCGTCGACCATGCGGATCTGAAGCTGCTCGTAGACCGGGTTGGAGCGGGTCGCGCCCCGCACGCCGCCGCTCGCCCGCGCCGCGGCGAGGGCCGCCTGGGCCGCCTTCACGTCGGGATGCGCGTCGGTGAGGCGGAGCCGCATCTCGCGCAGCTCACGCTCGATGTCGGCCGCGCGGGCGTTCCCGCCGGCGGTCTCGGCCACGGTCGCCGGCTGGGTGTTCAGCTGCTGGCGCGTCAGCTCGCGACGGGTGCGCGCGTCCTGAAGGTCGCCCTCCACCTGGAGCACGCGCCCGCGGGCGGCCTCGAGGCGGGAGACGCCGCTGGCCGGGTCGGGCAGGATGTCCACGTTGCGCGACTGGAACTCGGCGCGGCGCCGCTCGGCCTCGCGCAGGCGCACCTCGTAGGCGGCGATTTGCTGCAGCAGGAAGCCCTGGGCGTTCTCGATTCCCTGGCGATCGGTCCCGGCGGCCAGCTCGATGAAGATGTTCAGCGCGGCCTGGACGACGTCCTTGGCCATGCGCGGGTCAGGGTCGCTGTAGATGAGCGTGAAGAGGTTCCGCGTCTCCGGGGTGAGGCGGATTCCCTCGGCGAGCTTCAGCAGCAGCGCCTCGCGCGAGGCCGCGCTCGTGACGCGCTTGTCGAGGTCCGTGCGGGCGACGATCTGTTCGAGGTTCGGGCGGCTCAGCAGGGTGCGCTGGAGAAGCTCCACCTCGCGCCCGGCCGTGCTGTCGATCGCGATGCCGCGCAGGAGGGTGCTCAGCACCGCGTCCGCGTCCGCGTAGACGCGGGCCGTGGAGCGGTACTGGTCGGGAATCGCGGAGACCCCCACCCAGCCGATGGCGAAGATGAGCCAGGAGAGCGCCAGCGCCTTCCAGCGGTGGCGCCAGGCGGCAACGACGTGCCGCCTGAGCTGGGTGGAGATATTCATGGCGCCGTCCGCTCAGAACCAGCCGGTCGGGATGACCAGCGTGTCGCCCGGGCGCAGCGGAACATTCTGTGCCACGTCGCCCTCGTTCAGGAGGTCGCGCAGGCGCACCGGGATGATCTGCCGCGGCGCGTTCTGCTGGCCGCTGGCGACGCGGACGATCCGCGCGTTGTTGCCGGCCGCGTAGCGCGTGAGCCCGCGCGACGCGATCATGGCGTCGAGGACGGTCATGCCCTCGCGGAAGGGAAGGGCGAGCGGCTCGGCGGCCTCGCCGATGACGCGGATCTGCTGGTCCGCGGGGCCGACGAAGTTGCGCACCATGACGGAGACCACGGGCTCGCGGACGTACTGCTTCATCCGCGCCTCGATGTCGCGGCTGAGCTGGCTCGGCGTGCGGCCGGCCGCCTGCACGTCCTGCACCAGCGGCAGCGAGAATCGGCCGTCCGGGCGCACCGGCAGGTCCGACGCGCTCAGCTCCGGCGCGCGGTAGACGAAGACGCTCAGCACGTCGCCCGGCCCGATGACGTAGTCCGGCGCCGCGCGCGAGGCCTCCTGCACCGGGGCGGTGGAGGTGCCCGAGCAGGCCGGCAGGATGCCCGCCAGCAGGAGAGCCGCGACCGCCGGGCGCAGGGCGCGCCTTGCGAATCCGGCGCGGAGCAGGTGGAAGCCCCTCGGCATCATGTTCAGCGCTCCATCCTTCGGCATGTCGTTCAAATTCAACTCCCAGCAGCTCATCGGAACGATGCAACATACCATCGGACCGGGATCGTAACCCAAGCGTTGCTGTGGCCGTCCCTAGACGAAAACAGTCCTGATATGAGCATCACATGTTAAAGATGTTGTAAGTCCCACCTGTTTAGAAGACATCTCTCGGTTCGGATGCATATCCTTTTTTCGGCGCACCGATCACAATTCCAGGAGCACCCTTCCGAGCCGCGTTGTCCCTTGGGCAGACGTTACACCTTCGTGGATTTTCCCGTGGCTCTCCTCCGCAATGACAGAATGTTGAGACCGTTTAGCCTTGCTCTTCCGGGGGATAAGGCATCCTTTAGGGGGCGATTGAAGCCAATCCTCGCTGCCGTGATCCACGGTGCCGCGACCACGACATTTATCCGCTCGCTTGATGGAAGGAGGATCCTTCCTTGAGCGAAGCGGCACCTATGCGTGGCGTCGAACCATGTCGGGTGGGTTTCCAGAGGGAGCGGACCAGGATGACCAGCCTTTTCGGCCATAGTGTTCGCTCGGAAGGGCTCGCGCTCTACATGGCGGAAGCCATCGTATGCTTCGCCGTTGTTTACCTTCTCTCCGCTTCTACTGGCGGTTCGGGCTCGCCGGGCGCCTTCCAGGCCGCGTCCCTTGCGGCGGTTCTCGCGCTGTCGACGGGCGTCGCTGCCGCGGCGACGGGCATGCACACGCCGACGGGCTGGCGAAAGGCGCGGGGACTCCTCACGGGAACCCTGCTGACGGCGCTGCTCCTCACCCCGCTCGCCTGGGTCGCGGTCGAGTTCCTCCGCGTCGACCTCGGCGGCAGCGCGACGGGCGGCGCGGCGAGCCCGGCGGCCGCGGTGATTCTCCTTTCGGCAGCGGGAACGGGAGGCGTGCTGGTGACGCGCCTGCTCTTCCTCGGCGTGTCGCGCACGGGGCTCTTCACGCAGCCCATCGCCGTGCTCGACGGCTCGCGCGCCGCGCTGGTGAAGCTTCCCCCGGCTGGCCCTACCGCCTCCGAGGAACCGTTCCGCGTGGCGCTGCGGCTCGGCGCGGGCGAGGCGCTGGCCGAGGCCGGCCGGCCCGAGGCGGCGGTCGGGCTCTCCGCGCCGGAGCTTCGTTCCCGCGGCATCCGCTGGGTCGTGGCGCCGCAGCCCAAGGCCGTGCCGGCCGCGCTGCGGAAGAGCTGGACGGAGGCGGGCGTGAAGCTCGTCGGCGAGGTCGAGTTCCTCGAGCGGCTCTCCGGCCGCGTCGACCTCGAGGCGCTCGAGCCCGACTGGCTCGAGACCGCGCGCGGGGCGCATATGGGGCGGGCCGAGGCCTTCGTGTGCCGCTCCTTCGACGTGATCGTCTCCCTCGCCCTGCTGCTGCTGACCCTCCCGCTGACCGTGCTGGCGGCGATCGCCATCCGCATCGACAGCCCCGGTCCCATCTTCTACCGCCAGGCGCGGGTGGGCCAGGGCGGGCGCATCATCCACCTGACGAAGCTGCGGAGCATGCGCGTCGACGCCGAGGTCGGCGGCGCGCCGCAATGGGCGACGCGCCGGGACCCGCGCGTGACCCGGGTCGGGCGCTTCCTCCGCCTCACGCGGATCGACGAGATCCCGCAGGTCCTCAACGTTCTCAAGGGCGACATGGCCTTCATCGGGCCCCGGCCCGAGCGCCCGGCCTTCGTCGAGCAGCTCTCCCTCGCCATCCCGCACTACGCCGACCGCGCGGTGGTGAAGCCCGGCATCACCGGCTGGGCCCAGGTGAACTTCCCCTACGGCGCCTCGGTCGACGACGCGCGGCAGAAGCTCACCTACGACCTCTACTACGTCCGCCGCCGCAGCCTCTTCCTCGACCTGCTGATCCTCGTCGCGACGGTGCGCGTGATCCTCTTCCAGGAGGGCTCGCGTTGAGGCCACAGCGCGGAGCGCCACCTCGCCCATGACCGGCTTCGGCATGACCGTCCTCGTGTCATGGCCGCTCCACGCAGCCTGCGCCGGTGTCTGTGTCCTGGTGGCCGTTCTGATCTGGGCAACGGGGCGGCGCGGCCTCACCACCTGGCTGCTCGGCGGGGCCTGCGCCGCGCTGGCGGCCTGGGCGGCGGCGACGGCGATCTGGCCGATCGACGCCCCGCTCAACGGCGTCGCGGGCGTGCTGGAGCCCCTCCGCGCCTGCCTCTGGTGCGCCCTGCTGCTGCACCTGCACGAGCGCGAGCGGTCCGGTCCGGCGGGCCTGCGCCCGCGGCTCTGGATGGGCGGCGCCGTGCTGCTCGCGGCCGTCACCCTCCTCCCTTCCGCCACGGTCATGGCCGGCAACCCCGTCGCCGGCGCGGTCTTCGCCACCCCGTCGATCGTCGCGCGGCTCGCGCTGGCGGTGCTGGTCGTCCTGCTCGCGGAGAACGTCTACCGCGGCGCGGGCGAGGCGGCGCGCTGGCACGTCAACCTGCCCTGCATCGCCATCGGCGGCCTCGGCGTCTTCGACCTCGTCCTCTACGTTGAGGCGGTCCTCGCCCACCGCTTCTCGCCGATCCTCCTCGATTCGCGCGCGGCGCTCAGCATGCTCGCCGCGGGCCTCCTCCTCGTGGCCGCGCTGCGCGACCGTCGCTGGCGCCGGGGCCCGCCGGTCTCGCGGCAGGCGGTGTTCCACGGGGCGACGCTCGTGGTCAGCGGCACCTTCCTCTTCGGGGTCGGCGCGGCCGGGCAGATGCTCGAGAGCCTCGGGGGAAGCTGGGGCCCGACGGCGCAGGCGAGCCTCCTGGCGGGCGGCGTCATGGCGCTGGTGGTGGCGCTCGCCTCGCGCTCGGCGCGCTCCCGGATCCGCCGCTTCCTCGTCGATCCCTTCTTCCGCGCCCGCTACGACTACCGCTGGGAGTGGATGCGCTGCATCGCCGCGCTCTCCGGCCCAGACGGGCAGGCGCCGGCGGCGGTGCGCGCGGTCCGCGCCATCGCGGACGCCGTGGACAGCCCCGCGGGCGTGCTCCTCCTGCGGGAGGAGGGCGGCGCCGGCGGCCTTCGCTGGGCGGGCTCCTGGAACAGCCCCGCCGTGCCCGCGCCCGACGCGCGGCCCCTGCTGGACGCGCTCGGCGCGGGGGAGCGGGTCCTCGTGCTCACGGAGGCGGTGCCGGCCGCGGCGGCGCTGCGCGGGGCCTATGGCGCCCTCTGGCTCGCCGTGCCGCTGCTGCACCACCGCCACGGCGTGCTCGGCGCGGCCCTGCTGGCGCCGCCCCGCGCCTCCTTCCCGCTGGACACCGAGGTCTTCGAGCTGCTTCGCGCGCTCGGCCGGGAGGTCGCGATGTTCCTCGCCGAGCGGCAGGCGGCGGAGCGCCTGGCCGACGGGCGGCGCCTGGCGAACTACGCCGCCCGCTTCGCTTTCGTCGCGCATGACGTGAAGACCGTCTCCGGCGGGCTGAAGCTGCTGCTCGGCAACGCCGAGGACAACATCAGCGACCCGGAGTTCCAGCGCGACATGCTGATCACCGTCCGCGCCGCGACGGCCCGGATCGACACCCTCATCGCCCGCCTGCGCGAGCCCGCGGACGCGCTGACGAGCGCCGACGCGACCGACCCGCGCGGCAGCGTCCGCGACCTGCCGGACCGGCTCCGCTCCATCGCCCGTGGGCGCGGCCCGCAGGTCGCGGTCGAGTGCGCCCTGGCCGGCGGGACCGCCATGCGGCCGGAATCCTTCGAGGCCGCGGTCGGCCACCTCCTCGACAACGCGATCGAGGCCTCGCCCGAGGGGTCGCCCGTGCTGCTCCGCCTGCACGGGGCGCCCGAGGCGCCGCTGGTCGACATCGTGGACCAGGGTCTCGGCATGACCGCCGACTTCATCCGCGACGAGCTGTTCCGGCCGCTCCGCACCGCGCGCCCCGACGGCAACGGCATCGGCGCCTGGCAGGCGCGGGAGCTCCTGCGCGAGGCCGGCGGCGACCTCGAGGTGCAGAGCGCCCCCGGCAAGGGCACGACCATGCGCCTGCACCTGCCCCCGGCCGCCCGGACGGAGGCTGCCCCGTCCGGCCAAGCCTCACCCAACCACCGTTCACAGGCGGCCTTCGTTTGAGCAAGCCGACGCTTCTTATCGTCGAGGACGACGCCGGTCTCCTCGCCCAGTACCGCTGGGCCTTCCCGGCCTGCCGCGTCGTCCTCGCCTCGGACCGTCGCCAAGCCGAGGCGGTGGCGCGGCGCGAGCACCCCTCCGCCGCCCTGCTCGACCTCGGCCTCCCGCCCGATCCCGAGGGCGTGTCCGAGGGCTTCGCGACGCTTGAGACGCTGCGCCGCATCTCGCCGGGCCTGCCTGTCGTCGTGGCGAGCGGACGGGACGAGCGGGCGAACATGCTGCGCGCCGTCTCGGCCGGCGCCTACGACTTCTGCGAGAAGCCGGTCGACCTCGACGTCCTCCGCACCGTGGTGGACCGCGCGCTGCGCCTCCGCGCGCTCGAGGAGGAGAACCGCCAGCTCGCCGCCGCGCCGAAGCCGAGCCCGATCAGCGCGATCATCACCGCCGACGACGGCATGCTGCGCGTTTGCCGCACCGTGGAGCGCCTCGCCGCGGTCTCGGTGCCGGTGCTGCTGCTCGGCGAGAGCGGCACGGGCAAGGAGGCGCTCGCCCGCGCCCTGCACGAGCTCGGCCCGCGCGCCAAGAAGCCCTTCGCCGCGCTCAACTGCGCGGCCATCCCGGAGGCGCTGCTCGAGAGCGAGCTCTTCGGCCACGAGCGCGGGGCCTTCACCGGCGCCGTGCGCCAGGTGGCCGGCAAGATCGAGGCGGCGAACGGCGGCACCCTCTTCCTCGACGAGATCGGCGACCTGCCGATGTCGCTGCAGGCGAAGATGCTGCGCTTCCTCCAGGACCAGGTGGTGGAGCGCGTCGGCGGCCGCACCCAGCTCCGCGTCGACGTGCGGGTCGTCTCCGCCACCAACCAGCCGCTCGAGACGCTGGCGGAGAACGGCGGCTTCCGCGGCGACCTCCTCTACCGCCTGAACGGCGTGACCGTCCGCATCCCGCCGCTGCGCGAAAGGGGCGGCGACGCGCTGCTGCTCGCCCGCTGGTTCTTCGCCCGCCACTCCCAGGAATTCGACCGCCGCCTCCGCGGCCTCGACGCGAGCGCGGCCGACGCCATCGCCGCGCACCACTGGCCCGGCAACGTGCGCGAGCTCGAGAACCGCGTGCGCCGCGCCGTGCTGATGACCGAGGGCCCGCAGATCAGCGCGGCCGACCTCGAGCTCGAGGAGGGCCCGCCCTCCGACCAGCCGCTCGACCTGCGGACGGCGCGCGCCGCCGCGGAGCGGGCGGCCATTTCCCGCGCGCTGGCGCTCAGCGACGGCGGGGTCGCGGCCGCGGCCCGCCTGCTCGGCATCAGCCGCCCCACCCTCTACGGCCTCCTCGACGAGCACGGGCTGACCGCCCGGCCCGGCGCGCGGGGCCCCGGCCAGAACGGCGACGCGCATCCCGAGGCCCAGGCCGAAGACAACCTTTCCGGAGACGTTCCATGATCCGCCGCAAGGCCCTCCCGCGCCCCTTGGCTCTCGCCCTCCTCGCGGGGCTCTCGGCGGCCGCGGTGCCGGCTCTCGCGCAGCCCATGGAGCGCGCCCGCGCGGCCCAGGCGAAGGGCGACCTCCGGACCGCGCAGATCGAGCTTCGCAACGCCGTCCGCGACGACCCGCGCTCCACCGCCGCCCGCCTCGCCCTGGTCCAGGCGAGCATCGACCTCGGCGACGGCGTGACGGCCGAGAAGGAGGCGCGCGCCGCGCTCGAGATCGGCGCCGACCCCGTCGTGACCACCGCGGCGCTGCTGCGCGCCTACCTCGTGCAGGGCCGCCACGCCGACCTGCTGCGCGACTTCCCGGTGCCGGCCGGGAACCCGGCCCTGGGCGCGCAGGTCGCCTCCGGCCGGGCGCTCGCGCAACTCTCGCTCAACCAGCAGGACAACGCCGCGGCCTCGGTGGCGGAGGCGCTCAGCTTCGGCCCCAACGTCGCCGAGCCCCACCTCGCGGCCGCGGCGCTCGCGCTGGCCAAGGGCGACCGCCCCGGCGCCGAGGCCGAGGCCGACAAGGCGCTCGCGGCCGACCCCAACTCCATCGAGGCGCTGCTCCGCAAGGGCACGCTGCAGATGACCCGCGGCGCCGCGCGCGAGGGTGCGGAGACGATCGGCCGCGTCGTCGCGATCGCGCCCGGCAACGTGCCGGCCCGCCTCTCGCGCGCCGAGGCCCTGATGCAGCTCGGCGACAACGCCGCGGCGAAGCAGGACGTGGACGCCGCCCTGACGAGCCAGCCCGGCAGCGCCGCCGCGATCTACCTGCGGGCGACGCTGCTCGCCCGGGCCGGCGACTGGCGCGGGGCCGACGAGAGCCTGCAGCGCATCCAGCCCGTGCTGTCGAGCTTCCCGGACGGCTACCTCATCCAGGCCCTGACGAAGCGCGCCCTCAACCAGACCGCGCAGGCCGAGGACTCGGCCCGGCGCCACGTCGCGCGGCGCCCGGACGACGTGCGCGGCGTGAAGCTGCTCGCGGCCATGGATATGGAGGCGGGGCGCCCCGACGGCGCCGCGGGCACGCTCACCCGCTACCTCTCGCGGCTCGGGCCCCAGGGCCAGGCCGACGCCGACACCTACGACCTTCTCGGGCGCGCCCACGGCGCGGCCCGCCGCCCGCGCGAGGCGGCCGAGGCGCTCGGCCGCGCCGCGGCCCTCGCGCCGCAGGACACCGGCGTCCTCAACCGCCTCGCCGCCGCCCGCCTGGGCGCGGGCGACGCGCGCGGCGCGGTGGAGGCGGCGGAGAAGTCCCTCGCCCTGCAGCCGGAGCAGCCGCCGGTGCGGGAGCTGCTGGCCACCGCCTCCATGCTCCGCGGCGATATGAGCGGCGCCTCCGCCCAGCTCGACCGACTGGGCGAGGCGGGGCGCCGCGGCGAGGCCGCCGGGGTCACCGAGGGCACGCTGAAGCTCACCAAGCTCGACTTCGTCGGCGCGCGCGCCTCCTACGAGGCTGTCCTGCGCGACCACCCGGACTCGATCGGCGCGCGCCTCGGGCTCGCCCGCGTGGCGGCGGCCGGCGGGCGGCCGGACGAGGCCGAGAAGCTGCTCGGCGAGGTCCTGCGCCGCGACCCCGGCAACGCCGACGCGCTGGGCCAGCTCGGCGCGGCGGCCCGGCCGGGCTCCCCGCGCGCCGTGCCCGCGCGCGCCGTGCTCGAGGCGGCCCAGGCCGCCGCGCCCGGCGAGCTTCCGCTGACCCTCGCGCTGGCCGAGGTGCTGGTCCGCTCGAACGAGGGCGAGAAGGCGCTGGCGCTCGTCGAGAGCCCGGCGCTCCGCGCCAACCCCCGCAACCGGGGCCCGCTGCTGCCGATGGCGCGCGCCGAGGCGCTGGTGGCGCTCAGCCGCTGGGACGACGCGCGCGAGGCCGCCCGCGCGGCGCTGGCGGAGGATCCCGCCTCCATCGAGGCGCGGCTCCGCCTGGCGGCGCTGACGCTTCGGCAGGGCGACGCGCGCGCCGCGGAGTCGATCATCCAGGAGGGCCTGCGCTCGGCGCCCGGCGACGTCCGGCTGCAGCAGGCCTATGTGGGGCTCGTGAAGCAGGCGCGCGGCCTCGACGCCGCCCTCGCCCAGGCCGACCGGCTGGCCCTGCAGCCGACCTCGCTGCCGGCCGCGGCCGGGCTGCGGGGCGACCTGCTGGCCGGCGAGAACCGGCTGGAGGACGCCGCCCGCGCCTACGCGGCGGCGAACGAGAAGACGCCGAATTCCTTCCTGGCGCTCCGCCAGTCCGCCATGCTCCGGAACGCCGGCAAGGTGCCCGAGGCCGCGGCGGTGCTGCGCGCCTGGGTCGCGCGCCAGCCGGACGACCTGAACGCGCTCCAGGCCCTCGCCTCCATGGACATCATGCAGCGGCGCTACGCCGAGGCGGAGGCGGGGCTCACGAAGCTCGTGGAGCGCGCGCCGAACGACGCGGTGGCGCTCAACAACCTCGCTTGGCTGGTCGACCGGCGCGGCGCGACGGCGCAGGCGCGGGAGATGGCCGAGCGCGCCTACGCGCTGTCGCAGAACGTCGACACCGCCGACACGCTCGGCTGGATCGTGACCCGGGCCGGCGACCCGCGGCTCGGCGTCTCCCTGCTCCGCCAGTCCGTCAACGGGCGCGAGGCCGCGGGGCGCCCCGACCAGGCCGCGGCCTACCGCCTCGCCTACGCGCTGCACCAGAGCGGCAACCGCGACGAGGCGCTCCGCATCCTCACGCCGGTCCTCGCCAACACGGCCGCCTTCGACGGCCGCCCGGAGGCCGAGCGCCTGCTGGCCGACCTGAAGGCGGGCCGGTGAGGCCGCGGGGCCGGCGGCCGGGGGAGGGTCCGCGCCGTGCGTGACGCCGTCTTCCTCGCGACGATGCTGCTGCTGCTGCCGCTTGCGGTGGCGCGGCCCTTTGTCGGCATCCTCCTGTGGTCCTGGATCTCCTTCATGAATCCGCACCGGCTGGTCTACGGGCCGGCCGGGCCCATGCCCTGGGCGATGATGGTCTTCGCGGCGACCCTCCTCGGCTGCCTCCTGGCGGGCGAGCCGAAGCGACTGGCGCTGAACGCCGTCACGGGGCTCATCTTCACGCTGATGCTGCTCTTCACCTTCACCACGATCATGGCGCTCGGCGACCCGACGGCGGTCTGGGCGAAGTGGCAGTTCGTGGAGAAGGTGCTGCTCGGGCTCCTCCTCACCGCGTCGCTGCTGACGGAGCGTCGGCGCGTGCACGCGCTGATCTGGGTCATGGTGATCTCGATCGGCTACTACGGCGTGCGCGGCGGGATCTTCTCGCTCCTGACGGGCGGCTCCTACCGGATCTGGGGCCCCGACCAGACGATGATCTTCGACAACAACCATCTCGCGGCCGCGATGCTCGTGACGCTGCCGCTGATGAACTACCTCCGCCTGCAGTCCCGCAACGCGCCGGTCCGGATCGGCCTCGCGGCCGCGATGTGCTTCACCCTCCTCGCCACGATCACCAGCTACTCCCGCGGCGCGCTGCTCGGCCTCGCGGCCGCGACGGTGATCCTCTGGTGGCGCAGCACCCGGAAGGTCGTGACCGGCGCGGTGCTCGGCGTGGTCCTCACCGGCGCGCTCGCCTTCATGCCGGCCCAGTGGACCGAGCGCATGCAGTCGATCGGCTCCTACGATGCCGACGCCTCCGCCTCCGAGCGCCTCGTCCTCTGGGGCATCTCCCTCAAGCTCGCCCTCGCCAACCCGCTCTCCGGCTCGGGCTTCACCGGCCCCTACAACCGGCAGGTGGTCGACACCGTGGCGCCTGACGGCCCGGCGCGGGCCGTGCACAGCATCTGGTTCGAGCTTCTCGGCGAGAACGGCTTTCCCACCTTCTTCGTGTGGGTGACGATGACGCTGGCGGGCGTCTACTACACCTTCCGCATCGTCTCGATGACCCGACGACGGCCGGAGCTCGCCTGGGCCTACGACTTCGGGCGCATGGCGCAGGTCTCCATCGTCGCCTACCTCGTGAGCGGCACCTTCCTCTCGCTCTCCTACTGGGACTTCTACTGGACGCTCCTCGTGGTCATCGCGGCCACGCACACGCTCGCGCGGCAGGTGGTGAAGGCGGAGGAGCGCGCGAACGCGGTCGGCTGGCGCAAGCGCGGCGTGGCCGCCCCGAGCCCCGCGGCCGGCGCGCTCGAGGAGGCCGCCGCGGTGGCGGTGACCGCCGCGCCCGGCGTCCCGCGCCCTCTCGCGAAGCGGCCGGCGGTCGCGCGATGAGCCGGACCCTGCCTCAGCATCGACCCTCCCGCGGCGGAACGCCGGAAGACGGAACCAACGGCCATGGACGGCATCTACTTCCTGTGCATGCTCATCGGGATCGGCTGGCTCGCCTTCTGGGTGGTCCGGCCGGAGCCGCAGCGGCGTGACAAGCTCGGCTTTATCTTCGACATGGCCGGAGAGCCCGACGAGCCTCTCCCCGCCGCGGGAGGGGCGCGCGGCCGCGCCGGCACCCCGTCCTGGCGCGACCGCAAGCGCGCCGGCGCTGAGGCTGCGCCTGCTGACCTTCAGCACCCTCTTCCCAAGCGCGTCCAGGCCCAGCCACGGCGTCTTCGTCGAGAACAGGCTGCGGCACCTCGTCGCCGGCGGTGAGGCCGAGGCGACCGTCCTCGCCCCCGTCCCCTGGTTCCCCTCGCGCTCCCCGCGCTTCGGCGAGTGGGCGCGCCACGCCGCCGCCCCGCGCCTCGAGACGCGCCACGGCCTCGCCGTCCACCACCCTCGCTACCTCGCCATCCCGCGCGTGGGCATGTCGGCCGCGCCCTTCCTCCTCTACGACGCCGCGGCCCGGGCCCTGACGCGGATGGTGGAGGAGGGGCTGCGCTTCGACGCCATCGACGCGCACTACCTCTACCCCGACGGCGTCGCGGCGGTCTGGCTCGGGCGGCGCTTCGGCAAGCCGGTGGTGATCACCGCCCGCGGCTCGGACACCAGCCTCCTGCCGCGCTACGCGGTGCCCGGGCGCCTCATCCGCGAGGTCGCGATCGCCGGGGCGGACGCGCTCATCTCCGTCAGCGCCGGTCTCGCCGAGGGCCTGCACGCGCTCGGCGCGCCGCGGGAAAAGGTGACGGTGCTGCGCAACGGCGTCGACCTCGGCGCCTTCGCCCCGCGGGACCGCGCCGCCGCGCGGGCCGCGCTCGGGCTCGGGGAAGGACCGGTGCTGCTCTCGGTCGGGCTGCTGATCGAGCGCAAGGGCCACCACCACGTCATCGCCGCCCTGCGCGACCTGCCCGGGCACACGCTGCTCATCGCGGGCGAGGGTCCCGAGCGGGGGGCGCTCCTCGCGCTGGCGGAGCGGTGCGGGGTCGGCGACCGGGTGCTCCTGGTCGGGCCGCAGCCGCACGGCCGCCTGCCCGAGTTCTACAGCGCCGCCGACGCCCTCGTGCTCGCCTCCTCGCGCGAGGGATGGGCGAACGTGCTGCTCGAGGCTATGGCCTGCGGCACGCCCGTGGTCGCGAGCCCGGCCTGGGGCAGCCGCGAGGCGGTCTCCTCCCCGGCCGCGGGGCTCGTCCTGGACGAGACGACGCCCGAGGCCATCGCCGCGGGCGTCCGCCGCCTTCTCGCGGCACCGCCGTCCCGCGCCGACACCCGGGCCTATGCCGAGCGTTTCGGCTGGGACGAAACCACGGCGGGGCAGGTCTCCCTCTTCCGCCGCGTGCTGGGACAGACCGGATGAACCCTTTCAGCTCCCTCTCGCCGCGCCCGGTCCTCCCGCGCCGCGCCGCCCTCGCGCTCGGCGCGGCGGCGCTCGCGCCCGCGGGGGCCGTCGCGGCGCCGGCGGTGCCCTGCCCGACGGCGGCGGGCGACATCGTCGGCCTCCTGCTGGAGGGGACCGGGGCGCCGGCCGGCACGGTCGTCGTCGTCGGCCACGCCTTCCGGCCGGGCGACCTGCCGCGCGGCACGGGGCTCCGCGTCCGCGGGCCGGACGGGCGCGAGGTGCCGTCGCAGCTCGACGTCTTCGCCACCCACCCGGACGGCTCCGCTCGCCTCGGGGTCCTCTCCCTCGCGCCGCCGGCCCTCGGCCGCGGTCAGGAGAAGGCCTTCATGCTCATGGCCGGCGGCGAGGCCGCGGCGTCGCCGCTCGACGTCGCGGGCGCCCTGACCGGCCGCGGCGCCGTGCTGGAGGTGGAGGCCAGTGGCGGCGCGCCCTGGCGCGTGGACCTGCTCTCCGCCTTCCGCGCCACCGACGCGGCCGCGTCCTGGCAATCCGGCCCGCTCGCGGTGCAGCGGCGGCTGACGCTGCCGGTGCCGCCGGCCTCGGTGGGCGGCGTCACCTCGCTGCGCCTCGTGGCGGACGTCGCGGTTCGCCGCGACGGCACGCTCTGGGTGGACGCCTGGCTGCGCAACGACATCGCCATGCGGCCGGGCGGCGGGACCGCCTCCTACGCCGCGCGAGTGCTACTCGACGGGCGTGAGGCGCTCCGCACCGGGCCGCTCCGGCACTGGCAGTACACGGGCTGGGGCCGGCTGCTCGCCGTGGACAACGGGCGGCCGGTCGCGGAGCCCCCCCGCGCGCGCCACGACGTGAACTACCTCGCCGACGCCGGCGCCGTGCCGCGCTACAACACCGAGACGGGCGTGCCGGCCGGCGTGCTCGGCCAGGTCGCGGGGCTGGCCTCCGACCCACGCTGGGCGGCGCCGCTCGGCACGCGCGGCATCCGCCAGGACATGCCGGCCACCGGCGGCCGCTCCGACATCGGCCCCTCCACCCAGCCGCAGGCGGTCTGGCTGATGACCGGCGACCACCGCGCGGCGATCGTCGCGATGGGCCAGGCCGAGGCCTCGGGCTCCGTGCCCTGGCACATGTGGGACGCCTCCACGAACGGCTGGCTGGACGTGAAGAAGTGGCCGCGCCTCTGGACCGACGCGCGCGGCGGGTCGCCGCCGACGGGGCTCATGCAGCAGATCGCGACCGAGTCCGGCTGGCAGCTCGACAGCGCCCACCAGCCCGACCTCGCCACCGTGCCCTTCGTCCTGACCGGCCGCCGCGCCTTCCTCGACGAGCTGCTGGCGCAGTCCGCCTGGAACATCATCGGCCAGTGGCCGGACCCCCGCGGCAACGGGGAGGCCAACCTCGTGCGCTACACCCAGGTGCGCGGCGCGGCCTGGAGCCTGCGGCAGCTCGACAACGCCGCCTGGGCCGCCCCCGCCCGCGACCCGACCGGCGACTACCTCCGTGGCGCCGCCGCGACCAACTGGGCCTGGGTGCGCGCGCAGATTCCCGATTGGACGCGGCGGCAGGGCGAGGCGCATGGCTGGATCCCCGGGGAATACGGCACGCCCGGCGCGCTGCCGCCCTGGCAGCAGGACTACTTCGCCTCCACGGCGGCCCACGCGGCGCGGCGGGGCTCGGCGGACGCGCGCGCGGTGCTCGACTGGATGGAGAACTTCCTCGCGGGGCGCTTCCTCGCGGGCGGCCGCGGCTTCAGCCCGAACGACGGCTGCGCCTACCTCATCGCGATCTCGCCGGAGAACGCGCCGCAGTCGCCCTACACGACCTGGGCGGCCATCGGCGAGGCGACGCGCGCGCGCAACCTCTCGAACGGGAACGGCTGGTCCAAGAGCGGCGGCGACTACGGGCAGCTCGCGCTGCAGTCGCTCTCCCTCCTCCTGGAGGTGACGGGCACGCCGCGGGCGCGGGAGGCCTATACCTGGTTCGTGCGGGCGGGCGCGCCCTTCACCGCGCCGGCCCAGCGCGCGGGGTCGCAGTTCGACATCGTCCCGCGCGAGGCCGCCGAGGCCTGCCGGCCGTCGCGGGGCCGGGCCTCGCGCTGACCGGTGCCGGGCGGCGAGCGGAGGTCGCCCGGCGCCCGGCAACCCGCGGTTGCCCCCGCGCGGGCGCCCTCTCGCGCGGGCCGTTTTATCGGGTGAACCGCCGCCGCCCTAACCGGTTACATCCCTGGCCGCGAGAAGCCGACGGAGGGACGTGATGGTCATGCGCCGGGTGCCACGCTGGGCGATCTGGACGGGGGTTCCGCTCGCCCTCCTGCTTCTGCTGGCTGCCGTCTGGTCCTGGGACTGGTTCATCCCGCTGGCCGAGCGGCGCGCCTCCGCCGCCCTCGGCCGTCCCGTGACGATCGCGCACCTGCACGTCCGCCTCGGCCGCGTGACCGAGATCTCGGCCGAGGGGGTGCGCATCGGCAACCCCGAGGGCTTCCCCGACGACCCGCCCTTCGCGACGGCCGAGCGCCTCTCCGCGGGCGTCGACATCGGGGCCTACTGGCACGACCGCTCGGTCGTGATCCCTTCGATCGAGGTCACGCGCCCCGTGGTCGAGGCGCGCGCGCTGGAGGACGGGCGGGCGAACTACCTCTTCGACCTCGGCCAGCCCGCCGGCGAGACGGCGTCGGACCAGCCCCGCGCCGCCCCGCGGATCGGCCTTCTCCGGATCGTCGAGGGCCGCGCGCACGTCGTGCATCCCGGCCTGAAGGCGGACTTCAACCTCGGCGTCGCGACGCGGGAGGAGAACACCCCCGATCCCCGCATCGAGGTGGAGGCGAGCGGCACCTACGCGGGCCAGCCCATCACCGGCCGCGCCCGGGGCGGCGCCATCCTGGCCCTGCAGGACGGCGACAAGCCCTGGCCGATCGAGATGCAGCTCGCCAACGGGCCGACCCACGTGGACCTGCGCGGCACGCTCCGCGACCCGCTGGAGCTGCAGGGCGCCGATGTCCGGCTCGACCTCGCGGGGCCGGACATGGGGCTGCTGCAGGCGCTCTCGGGCGTCCCGATCCCCAAGACCCCCGCCTACCGCATCGGCGGACAGCTCGACTACGCCGAGGGCCGCGTCCGCTTCCGCGACTTCCAGGGGCGGATGGGCAGCAGCGACCTCTCCGGCACCATCGCCGTCAGCACCGCCGGCCCCAAGCCGGACATCGAGGCGGAGCTGCATTCCGACCGGGTGGACCTGGCCGACCTCGGCGGCTTCATCGGCGAGGAGCCCGGCCGCGCCTCGACCCCCGGCCAGACGGCGCAGCAGCGGCGCGAGCGGGCGCGGGATCAGGCTCGCGGCCGCGTTCTGCCCGACGACCCCATCAACTTCCCCAAGTTCGAGGCCGCCAACGTCCACATGACCTACCGGGCCGAGCGGATCACGGGGCGCAACATGCCCTTCGACTCCCTCCGCACCGAGATGGAGCTGAAGGACGGCGCCCTGACGCTGCGCCCGGTGGCGCTCGCCGTCGGCACCGGGCAGATCCAGGGGGACCTCTCCTTCACGCCGCAGGAGGGCGGGCAGCTCCACGCCCGCGCCGACCTCCGCTTCCAGCGCCTTGACCTCTCCCGCCTCATGCGCGCGACAAACGCCTTCGAGGGGGCGGGCCGCATCAACGGCCGCGGCCGGATCGAGGGCACCGGCCGCTCCTTCGCGGAGCTCCTCGGGCGCGGCAACGGCGAGATCACCCTTGGCATGTCCGGCGGCAACCTCTCCGCCCTCCTGGTGGACCTCTCCGGCCTGCGCCTCGGCAACGCGCTCCTCTCGGCGCTCGGCGTGCCCGGCCGCACGACGGTCGAGTGCTTCGTCGGCAACCTCTCCCTCAACCGCGGCGTGCTCGGGCTCCGCACCGTCATCATCGACACCGAGGACGTCATCGTGAACGGCACCGGCAACGTGAACCTCGGGAACGAGCGGATGGAGGTGCGCCTGCGGAGCGATTCAAAGAGCTTCACCATCGGCGCCCTGCCGACCTCCATCCTCATCGACGGCAGCTTCCGCAATCCCTCCGTCGGCCCGGACATGACGGAGCTGGCCGCGCGCGGCGGGCTCGTGGGCGGCCTCGCGGCCCTGGTCGCGCCCGTGGCGGGGCTGCTGCCGACGATCCAGTTCGGCGTCGGCGAGGACGACCGCTGCGAATCCCTCGTGCGCGGCCGGCGCCCGGCGGCCCGCCCGGGCCGCTAGGCCCCGCCGCCGGTCAGCCCCGCGGCGCGCCCGCTCCACGGCGGGCGGCCATCAGCAGACGCTCGGGCGTGGCCGGCAGGTCCAGCCGGTCCACCCCGGCCGCGTCCCGCAGCGCGTTCCAGACGGCCGTCGCCAACATCAGCGGCGGCTCGCCCACGGCCTTGGAGCGGAAGACGGTGTCCGCTCGGGCCGGCGCCCCCTCCAGCAGGCGGACGTTCATCACGGGCGGCACGTCGCGCGAGCCCGGGATCTTGTAGGTGGAGGGGCCGAGGGTGCGCAGCCGCCCCTCCGCGTCCCACCAGAGCTCCTCGCAGGTGAGCCAGCCGAGGCCCTGCACGAAGGCGCCCTCGATCTGGCCGAGGTCGACCGCAGGGTTCAGGGACCGGCCGCAATCCTGCACGAGGTCCGCGCGGATCATCCGGTGCTCGCCCGTCAGCAGGTCCAGCTCCACCTCCGCGACCGCCGCCCCGTAGGAGAAGTAGAAGAAGGGCTCGCCCTTCATGGCGGCGGGGTCCCAGTGGATGCCGGGCGTCCGGTAGAAGCCGGTGGAGGAGAGCGAAACCCGCGCCTGCACGCAGCGGTGCGCGAGCTCCCCGAAGCGCATGCGGTGGTTGCCGGCGAAGACCTCCTCGTCCTCGAAGCCGACCTCCTCCGGCCGCACGCCCCATTCGGCGGCGGCAACCTCGGCCATGCGCCCGCGGATGGTGCCCGCCGCGATCTGCGCCGCCCAGCCGTTGAGGTCCGATCCCGTGCTGGCGGCGGTGGGGGCGGTGTTGGGCACCTCCGCCGTGCTGGTGGCGGTGATCCGCACCCGCTCCACCGGCACGCCGAAGACGCCGGCCACCACCTGGGCGATCTTGATGAACAGCCCCTGGCCCATCTCCGTGCCGCCGTGGTTCAGCCGGATGGAGCCGTCCTCGTAGACATGCACCAGGGCCCCCGCCTGGTTCATGGACATGACGCCGAAGGAGATGCCGAAGGCGAGGACGAAGCTGCCGAGGCCGCGCCGCACCACCTCGTGCCGCGCGTTGAAGGCGTCCACCTCCGCCCGGCGCCGGTCCCACTCCGCGCCGTCGCGGCACTCCGCCCAGACGCGGCGGATGAGGTCGCCCTCCAGCGCCTGGCCGTAGGGCGTCACCGCGTCGTTCCCGCCGCCCGCGAGGTTGCGCTCGCGGACCGCCTCCGGCGTGGTGCGGAGGTGGCGGGCGACGCGGTGCGTCACGTCCTCCATCAGCAGCACGCCCTGCGGCCCGCCGAAGCCGCGGAAGGCGGTGTTGCTGACGGTGTTGGTCTTGCAGGCGACGCCGGTGATCCGCACCGCCGGCACGTCGAGGCAGTTCAGCGCGTGGGTGACGGCGCGGAACACCACCCCGGCCGAGAGGTCCACGCTGTGCCCGCCATCGGCGGCCAAGGTCGCCTCCAGCGCGAGGAGGCGGCCTGTCCCGTCGAAGCCCGCCTCCCAGCGGTAGAGCATGGGGTGGCGCTTGCCCGTCGCGGCGATGTCGCCCTTCCGCCCCAGCCGCAGCTTCACCGGCCGCCCCGTCCGCCGCGCCGCCAGCGCCGCGCAGGCGGCCACCCAGGAGGCGTTGCTCTCCTTCCCGCCGAAGCCGCCGCCGAGCCGCCGCACGCCCACCGAGATGCGGTTGTGGTCGAGGCCGAGGACGCGGGCGGCGACGTGCTGCACCTCCGTCGGGTGCTGGGTGGAGGAGTGGATGACGAGGTCGCCGTCCTCCCCGGGCACGGCCAGCGCGATCTGCCCCTCGAGGTAGAAGTGCTCCTGCCCGCCCGCGTGGAAGGTGCCGGCGAGGCGCATCGGCGCGGCGGCGAGGGCGGCGGGCGCGTCGCCGCGGGCCAGCACCGTCGGCGGCATGAGGAAGGCGCCCGCGTCGAGCGCCTCCTCGACCGAGAGCACGGGGCGGAGCGGCTCGATCGACGGACGCACCGCCGCTGCCCCGGCCAGGGCGGCGTCGCGCGTCTCCGCCACCACGATCGCCAGCGGCTGGCCCCAGTGCTCCACCAGCCCCTCGGCCAGCATGTGCTCCGGTGCGCGCTTGGCCTGGGCGATGTCGTTGCGGCCGGGGATGTCCGCGGGCCCGATCGCGGCGACCACCCCCGCCACGGCGAGCGCCGGCGCGAGGTCGATGGGCGCGAGGCGGCCGTGCGCGACCGGCGAGAGGACGAGCGCCGCGTGCAGCAGGCCCGGCGGCATCGGCAGGTCGTCGGCGAAGCGGGCCTCGCCGGTCGCGTGCTTCAGGGCGCTGTCCTGGCGCAGCGCGGCGCCGGGGCCGGAGAGGGCGCTCGCCGGGGGGTGGGGCAGCGTGTCCATCAGGCGGCCTCCGCCGCGCGGTGCCAGAGGCGCCGCAGGAGGTTCCCGGCCGCGATCCGCCGGTACTCCGAACTGGCGCGAAGGTCCGAGAGGGGCGCGATCGCCTCCTCCAGCGCCGCCGCGGCCGCCTCCACCGTTGCCCGCGCCCAGGGCTGGCCCACCAGGGCCCCCTCGGCCGCGGCGCAGCGCTCCGCCCGCGGCCCCGTGCCGCCGAGCGCGATCCGCGCCCCGGCGACGCGCCCCGCCTCCAGCGCGATGACCGCCGAGAGGCCGACGGTCGCGATATCCTGGTCCGGCCGCTTGGACAGCTTCTCCGCGACAAAGAGGGCGCCCGCGGGCGGGCGAGGGATGAGGACGTCCAGGATTACCTCCCCCGGCCGCAGCGCGTTGGTGCGGTAGCCGGTCAGGAACTCCTCCACCGGCATCGCCCGCCCGCCCCCGGCGCCGGCCAGCCGAAGCGTGGCGCCGAGCGCCAGCAGCGGGGGCAGCATGTCGCCGATGGGCGAGGCCGTGCCGAGGTTGCCGCCGAGCGTCCCCATGCCGCGGATCTGGCGGGAGCCGAGCCGGCGGAGCAGCCCGGCGAGGGGCGCGAGGCCCGGCTCCCCCGCGCAGGCCGCGAGCAGGCGGCGGTAGCTCACCGCCGCGCCGACGCGCAGCCCCTCCGGCGTCGCCTCCAGCCGGTTCAGCTCGGGCACGTCGGCGAGGGCGATCACCTCGGCCGGCGCCTCCCGCGCCTCCGAGACGCGGAGCCCGAGATCGGTGCCGCCGGCCAGCAGCCAGGCCTCCGGGCGGGCCGCGCGAATGGCGAGCAGCGCCTCGAGCGTGCGGGGGCGGTGGAACACCTGCCCCGGCGCCTCCAGCCGCGTGGCCGCCGCCGGCGGGGCGGGGACGGGGGCCGCGCCGTCGTCGGCCAGCCCGGCGAAGGCCTCGACGATCGGGCGGTAGCCGGTGCAGCGGCAGAGGTTCCCGGCCAGCGCCTCGTGCACGTCCCCGCCCTCCCGCGCGTGGGCCCAGGCGGTCATGACGATGCCGGGGGTGCAGAAGCCGCACTGCGTCGCGTCGGCCTCGGCGAGCAGCCGCTGGACCGGGTGCGGGCCGGCGGGGCCGCCCAGCCCCTCCACGGTGCGGAGGGCGCGGCCATGGACCTGGCCGAGAAGGGTGATGCAGGCGTTCACCGGGACGCGGGCGCCGTCGGGCTCCTCGATCACCACGGTGCAGGCGCCGCAGTCGCCCTCCGCGCAGCCCTCCTTCGTGCCGGTCAGCCCCGCGGGGCCGCGCAGCCAATCGAGCAGCGTCATGGTGGGGGAGGTCCCCGGCGGCAGGGCACGCGGCGTGCCGTTCAGGAGGAGCGCGATGGGGCCAGCGGTCATGCCCCGGAGTTTAGCAAGCCGCGGGCCGCCGGCCAGACCGGCGGTCCCCCGCGGCCCTCAGGCGACCGGAAGCTTCGCCAGGGCGGCCGTCAGGTCCTCGGGCGCGTAGGGCTTTGCGAGGACGGGGATGCCGGCCAGCCGCTGCGGCAGGCCCGCGGCGCCGTAGCCGGAGGCCACCACGAAGGGCACTTCGAGCCGGATCAGCGCGTCCGCCACGGGCTCGGAGGTCTCCCCGGCGAGGTTGAGGTCGAGCACGGCGAGGTCGGGCCGGTCCTGCTCGAGCATGGCCAGCGCCTCGGCGACGGTCGCGACCGGGCCGAGCACCACCACGCCGGCATCGGCCAGGGTGTCCTCGACCAGCATGGCGACCAGGGTCTCGTCCTCCACCACCAGGACGCGTCGTCCGGTCAGGCTGGCCATGCAGACAATCTCCGCTCTTGATCGTGCCGCGACCGGCGCGGTTTCCCTCTCGGGGTGGCGTCCGGCCGCCCCCCTGTCAAGTCCGGCAGGGGAGGCGGCGGGACAGTAACAGATAGTTCAGTCGGCGTACTGCCCCGCCGCCTGGATGATCGGGCGCCACTTGGCGATGTCCGCCTGCCAGTAGGCGCGGTGCGCGTCGGGGGTGGCGCGCTCCTGGCTCACCGGCGTGGTGCCGAGCTCGGCGAAGCGGGCGACGAGGCGCTCGTCGCGCAGCGCGACCTGGAGGGAGCGGGAGAGGCGGGCGACGATCGCCGCGTCCGTGCCCTTGGGCGCGTAGAGGCCGTGCCAGACCGAGACCTCGAAGCCCGGCAGCCCCGCCTCGGCGGCGGTCGGCAGGTCGGGCAGGGCGGCATTCCGCTCGCTCGTCGTCACCGCGAAGGCGCGGACGGCGCCGGAGCGGATCTGCTGGGTCGTGTTCGTCGTCTGGTCGCACATGAGGTCCACCGTGCCGCCGATGAGGTCGGTCATGGCCGGGCCCGTGCCGCGGTAGGGGATGGTGGTCACCTGGGTCTGCACCGCCGACTGCAGGAGCAGGCCGCAGAGGTGAGAGGCCGCGCCGACGCCGGCGTTGGCGAGGTTGATGCTCTGCTTCTGCTCGCGCATCACGCGGACCATCTCCGCCAGGTTGGCGGCCGGGAAGTCCTTCTTCGCGATGATCGTCATCGGCACCTCGGTGACGAGGCCTACCGTCTCGAAGCCGTTCACCGGGTCATAGGCGAGGCGGCGGTAGAGCGCCGGCGTGGTCCCCATGCCGATGTGGTGCAGCAACAGGGTGTAACCGTCCGGCCGCGCCTGGGCGACGCGCTGGGCGCCGAGCGTGCCGCCCGCGCCGCCGACGTTCTCCACCACCACGGGCTGGCCGAGGTCGCGCGCCATCACCTCGGCGACCAGCCGCGTGACCACGTCCGTCGGGCCGCCGGCCGCGAAGGGAACGATGATGTTGATCGGGCGGTTGGGATAGGCGGCCTGCGCCCGGGCGGTGCCGGGGAGGAGCGCCGGCGTGGCCAGGGCGGCGGCCAGCGCCAGGGCGCGGCGGCGCGTCAGCTCGGTCATGCAGATGGATCTTTCTTCATTCGTTCCGACGGCGACGATATGGGGCCGCCGCGGCCCGGCCGCCAGCCCGTCCGGCGTCTCCGGCGGCCCTTCGGCCGATCACGAATCCATCTTCAGGGCGGCGATGAAGGCGCTCTGGGGGATCTCCACCTTGCCGAACTGCCGCATGCGCTTCTTGCCCTCCTTCTGCTTGTCGAGGAGCTTGCGCTTGCGGGAGATGTCGCCGCCGTAGCACTTGGCGGTCACGTCCTTCGACATGGCCCCGATGGTCTCGCGCGCGATGACGCGGCCGCCGATGGCGGCCTGGATGGGGATCTTGAAGAGCTGGCGGGGGATGAGGTCCTTCAGCTTCTCGCAGATTGAGCGCCCGCGCCGCTCCGCCTGGCCGCGGTGCGCCATGAAGGAGAGGGCGTCCACCGGCTCGTTGTTCACGAGGATGCTGATCTTCACGAGGTCGCCCTCCTCGTAGCCGTCCATCTGGTAGTCGAAGGAGGCGTAGCCGCGGGAGATCGACTTCAGCCGGTCGTAGAAGTCGAAGACCACCTCGTTCAGCGGCAGGCGGTAGACCGCCATCGCGCGGGTGCCGACATAGGTGAGCTCCACCTGCTGCCCGCGCCGCTCGCTGCACAGCGTCAGGATGTTGCCCAGGTACTCGTCGGGCACGAAGATCGTCGCCTTGATCCAGGGCTCGTCGATCGAGGCGATGAGCGTCGGGTCCGGCATGTCCGCGGGGTTGTGCAGCTCCCGCTCCGCGCCGTTGTTCATCTTCATGCGGTAGACGACCGAGGGCGCGGTCGCGATGAGGTCGAGGTCGAACTCGCGCGACAGCCTCTCCTGGATGATCTCGAGGTGCAGCAGGCCGAGGAAGCCGCAGCGGTAGCCGAAGCCCAGCGCCGCCGAGCTCTCCGCCTCGAAGTGGAAGGAGCTGTCGTTCAGCCGCAGCTTCGCCAGGCTGTCACGCAGCTTCTCGAAGTCGTCGGCGTCCACGGGGTAGAGGCCGCACCAGACCACGGGGATGGAGGGCTTGAAGCCCGCCAGCGGCTCCGGCGCGGGGCGGCGGTCGTCGGTGATGGTGTCGCCGACGTTGGTGTCGGCCACTGTCTTGATGGCGGCGTTGATGTAGCCCATCTCGCCCGGCCCGAGCGACTCGACCGGCTGCATCTTCGGCCGGAAGACGCCGACCTGCTCGATGACGTGGGTGGAGCCCGCCGCCATCATACGGATCTTCTGCCCCTTCCGGAGCCGCCCCTCCTTCACGCGCACGAGGATGACGACGCCGAGATAGGGGTCGTACCAGCTGTCCACGAGCAGCGCCTTGGTCGGCGCCTCCGCGTCGCCCTTGGGGGCGGGCAGGCGGGTGACGATCGCCTCCAGCACGCCCTCGATGTTCAGCCCGGTCTTGGCGGAGATCATCACGGCGTCGTCGGCGGGCAGGCCGATCACGTCCTCGATCTGCTGCTTCACCCGGTCGGGCTCGGCGGCCGGCAGGTCCACCTTGTTCAGGATGGGGACGATCTCGTGCCCCGCGTCCAGCGCCTGGTAGACGTTGGCCAGCGTCTGCGCCTCCACGCCCTGGGAGGCGTCCACCACGAGCAGGCTGCCCTCGCAGGCGGCCAGGCTGCGAGAGACCTCGTAGGCGAAGTCCACGTGGCCCGGCGTGTCCATGAGGTTCAGGACGTAGTCCTGCCCGTCCTTCGCCCGGTAGTCGAGGCGCACGGTCTGCGCCTTGATGGTGATCCCGCGCTCCTTCTCGATGTCCATGTTGTCGAGCACCTGCTCCGTCATCTCGCGGGCGGAGAGGCCCCCGGTGAGCTGGATCAGGCGGTCGGCGAGCGTGGATTTCCCGTGGTCGATATGGGCGATGATCGAGAAGTTGCGGATGCGGTCGAGCGGCGTGTCGGGCATGAGGTTCCGGAGGGGCGGGGGAGGGGCGGTCGGCCCCGCCCGTGGTTTCCGCCCAGATAAGGCAGGCTGGCCCCAGCACCAAGCGCTCCCTTTCCCCTTGCAAACGACACCGTGCTTTTCGATATAGGTATCGATATATCGAAAATCACGGAGACACGGCATGTTCCCCCACTTCCACCGCGGCGCCACCGACCCCGGCCGCCGCCGCTTCCACCGCGACGGCACGCCCCATGGCCGCCACCCCGGCGGCCCCGGGGAGGGGCACCGGGGCGGGCAGCACCGCGGGCGCCACGGCGGCCGCTTCTTCGAGACGGGCGACCTCCGCCTCGTCATCCTCGCCCTCATCGCCGAGCGCCCGCGCCACGGCTACGAGATCATCAAGGCGATCGAGGAGCGCCTCGCCGGGGCCTATTCGCCGAGCCCAGGCGTGATCTACCCGACCCTGACCCTGCTGGAGGAGCTCGGCCAGATCGCCGTCGCCAGCACCGAGGGCGGCCGGCGGCTCTACGCCATGACCCCCGAGGGGGAGCGGGCGCTGGAGGGAAGCCGCGCCGAGGCCGATGCCCTGCTGGCCCGCATGGACGCGGCGGGCGGCGGGCGGGCGGACGGCTCCTCCCTCCAGGCGGTGCGGGCCATGCACAACCTCAAGATGGCGCTTCGCCTCCGCCTCTCGCGCGGCGCCCTCACGGAGGAGCAGCTTCGCCGCATCGTCTCCCTCATCGACGAGGCCGCCGTCGCGGTGGAGCGGGTCTGATGGAGGGAACCCCCGCCGCGCCGCTCGGGCGCCGGGTCCGCCACGAGCCGCGCCGCCGCGTGCTGGAGGTGCGCCGCGTGGAGCGCCTCACGCCGCGGATGCTCCGCGTGGTCCTCGGCGGCGCCGAGCTCGAGGGCTTCCACAGCCCGGCCTTCGACGACCACGTGAAGCTCTTCTTCCCCCTGCCCGGAGCGGAGGAACCCGCCCCCGCGGACACAGGCCCCGACGGCCCGCGCCCGCCGGCGCGCGACTACACCCCGCGCCGCCACGACGCCGCCCGGGGGGAGCTCGCGATCGACTTCGCCCTCCACGCCGAGGGTCCCGCGACGGAATGGGCGGCCGCGGCGCGGCCGGGCGACCGGCTGGTCGTCGGCGGCCCCCGCGGCTCCCTCATCCTGCCGGATGACCTCGACTGGACGATCCTCGCCGGCGACGAGACGGCGCTCCCTGCCATCGGCCGCCGCCTCGAGGAACTGCCGGCGGCCACCCGGGCCGTCGCGCTGATCGAGGTGGCCGACGCCGCCGAGCGCCAGGACCTGCCCGCGCGCCCCGGCCTCGAGATCCGCTGGCTGGAGCGGAACGGCGCCCCCGCCGGCGAGGCGGAGCGGCTGGAGCCCGCCCTCGCCGCCCTCGCCATCCCGCCCGGCGAGGGCCACGCCTGGGTGGCTGGCGAGGCCGAGGTCGCCCGCCGGCTCCGCCGCGTCCTCACCGAGCGGCACGGGATCCCGAAGGAGCGCGTGAAGGCTGCCGGCTACTGGCGCCGCGGCGCCGTCGCCGCGCACGAGGTGGTCGGGGACTGAGGCGGGCTAGCGCCGCCCCAGCATGTGGAACTCCGCGTTCGGGCGAAGGTCCGTCGCGTTCGCCAGGCGGTTTGACATGGAGAAGAAGGCGGCGATCGCGCCGATGTCCCAGGTCTCGTCCTCGGTGAAGCCGGCCGCGGCCAGGGCGGCGTGGTCCTCGTCGCCCACCAGGTGCGACTGGGTGCCGACCTTCAGCGCGTAGTCGAGCATCGCCCGGTGCCGCGGCGGCAGCCCCGCCTTGCGGTAGTTGGTGGCCACGAGGTCGGCGATGACCGGGTCCTTGGCCCGCACGCGCAGGATCGCGCCATGCGCCACCACGCAGTACTGGCAGGAATGCGCGGCCGAGACTGCGACGACGATCATCTCGCGCTCCGCCGCCGTCAGCCCCTCGCGCTTCTCCATGAGGGCGTCGTGGTAGGCGATGAAGGCGCGGAACTCCTCCGGGCGGCGGGCCAGCAGCAGGAAGACGTTCGGCACGAAGCCCGCCTTCTCCTGCACCGCGAGGATGCGCGCGCGCACGTCCTCGGGCAGCGACGCCAGCTCGGGCACGGGGTAGCGGAAGGGGCGGGGGGCATCCTGTGCCATGGTCGTATCCTCCTGGGTGCCGAAACCGGCGCCCGGGAGAGCTAGCACGGAGGGCTCAGCCCCGCAGCGTGGCCCCGGTTGCCTTGGTGACGGCGGCGACGACCTTGGCGATAACCGCCTCGATCTCTGCGTCCGTCAGCGTCCGCTCGCGCGGCTGCAGCACGACCTCGAGCGCGAGCGAGACCTTGCCCTCCGGCAGGCGGTCCCCGGCGTAGCGATCGAAGAGGGAGACCTCCGTCACCAGCGCCCGCTCCGCCCCGCGCGCGGCGCGGAGAAGGTTGTCGGCGGGGACCGTGGCGTCCACGAGGAAGGCGAGGTCGCGCCGCACGGGCTGGAAGGCCGGCAGGTCGGGCGCGGCCTTCCGGCGGCGCTTGGGCTCCGGGATGGAGTCGAGCAGCACCTCGAAGGCGACCGCCGGTCCGTCGATCCCGAGCGCCGAGAGCACGCGCGGGTGCAGCTCCCCGAAGCGCGCCAGCGGCAGCTTCGGCCCGCTCCGCAGCACGCCGGAGCGGCCGGGGTGGTAGAAGCCCGGCGCGTCCGTCGTCACCGTGAGCGCGGCCGGCGCGACGCCGAGGGCGAGCAGCACCGCCAGCGCGTCACCCTTCGCGTCGAGCGCGTCCACCGGGCGCGAGGGCTCCAGCGGGTGGCGCGGCGTGCGGCCCGTGCGGACCCCGGCGGCGGTGGCGAGCTGCCCCTCCGGCGAGGGCGCGGCGTAGGAGGCGCCGATCTCGAAGAGCGACACGTCGGCCTGGCCGCGCGCCGCGTTGCGCCCGGCGGCCAGCAGCAGGGTCGCGACCGGCGTCGGGCGCATCTGGTCGAGGTCGGCGGCGATGGGGTTCTCCACCCGCAGCGCCTCCGGCACCTCCCCGAAGAGGGCGGCGGTGGCGCGGGCGGTGAAGCCGTAGGTCACGGCCTCGGCCAGCCCGCGGGCCGCGAGCAGCCGGCGGGCGAGGGCCGCGCGGGACTGGCGCGGCGTGAGGGCGGGAAGGGGCAGGGGGCTCGCCACCGGTAGGGAGACGGAGGGGATGGCGTCCAGCCCCTCCAGCCGCAGCACCTCCTCCAGCAGGTCGCACTCGGCCTCCACCGCGTCCGCGCCCTCGGCCGCGGCGGCGGCGCGGGCGGGGTCCAGCCCCGGCTCCTGCGCGAGCTCCGTGCCGCCGGCGCGATAGGCCGAGCGGGAGGAGGCGACGTCGTTCCGCCAGGAGGGGACGGAGACCGTGACGGAGGCGTCGTCGCGCGCCGTCACGCCGAAGCCGAGCGCCTCCAGCGAGGCCACGGCCTTCGCCGGCGCGATCGAGGAGCCGCCAAGGCCCGCGATGCGCTCGAAGCGGAGCGTCGCCTCCCGCCGCCAAGCGGGCTCCGCCCCGGCCTCGGAGAGGGTGCTCGCCTCGCCGCCGCAGAGGTCCATGACCATCCGCGTCGCGGCCTCCAGCATCGCGCGCTGGGCCGCGGGGTCGAGGCCGCGCTCGTTCCGCGCGCGGGCGTCGCTGTGGACTTGGTGGCGGCGGCCCGTGAGGGCGATGCGCACGGGATCGAAGAGCGCGCACTCGATGAAGACCTCGCGCGTCGCCGCGTCGCAGCCCGTGGTCTCGCCGCCGACGATGGCCGCGAGGCTTTCCACGCCGGCCTCGTCGGCGATGACGATGTCCTCGGGCGTCGGGCGGTAGGTCTTGCCGTTGAGCGCGAGGTACTCGTCGCCCTCGCGCCCGAGCCGCATCGTCAGCGTCTTCCCGCGCACCTTCGCCACGTCGAAGACGTGCAGCGGCCGCCCGAGGTCGAAGGTGAAGAAGTTGGTGACGTCCACCAGCGCGTTGATCGGCCGGAGCCCGATGGCCGTCAGCCGGTCCTGCATCCACTGAGGGGAGGGGCCGTTCGTCACGCCGCGCACGGCGCGCCCGAGCACCTGGATGCAGGCGCGGGGATCGTCGATCGCCCATTCCAGCGGGGTGGGATAGGCCGGCGCGACGGGCTCGGGGTTCCAGGGCTTGAGCGTGCCGACCCCGGCCGCCGCCAGGTCGCGCGCGACGCCGCGGATCGCCAGCGCGTCGCCGCGGTTGGGCGTGACGCTGATCTCGATGACGGGGTCGCCCATCCCCGCCCACTCGGCGTAGGAGGCGCCGACCGGCGCGTCCTCCGGCAGGTCCACGATGCCGCTGTGGTCGTCGCCGAGCCCCATCTCGCGGGAGGAGAGGAGCATCGCCTCGCTCTTCACCCCGCGGATCTCGCCCGCCTTCAGCGTGATGCCCGTGCCCGGCACAAAGGAGCCGGGAAGGGCCGCCACCGCCTTCATCCCCGTGCGCGCGTTCGGCGCGCCGCAGACGACGGAGCGGATGGTGCCGTCGCCGATGTCGACCTTCAGCGCGCGCAGCCGGTCCGCGTTCGGGTGCTGCACCGCTTCCACGACATAGGCGATGCGGAAGGGGGCGAGGGCCGCCGCGCGGTCCTCGACGCCCTCGACCTCGAGGCCGATGGTGTTGAGCGCGGCCAGGATGCGGTCGAGCGGCGCGTCGGTGTCGAGATGGTCGCGCAGCCAGGAAAGGGTGAACTTCATCGCTTCCTACGCCGCGTCGTGCAGGGTGAAGGGGGAGAGCGGGCTCGTCGCGTAGTGGCGCAGCCAGCGGAGGTCGGCCTCGTAGAAGGGCCGCAGGTCGGGGATGCCGTGCTTGAGCATGGTGATCCGCTCGATCCCCATGCCGAAGGCGAAGCCCTGCCACGCCCGCGGGTCGATGCCCGCGTTGGCCAGCACCTTCGGGTGGACCATGCCGCTGCCGAGGATCTCCAGCCAATCGCCGCCCTGGCCGAGCTCGCCCGTGCGCCGGCTCCAACCGATGTCGACCTCCATGGAGGGCTCGGTGAAGGGGAAGTAGCTCGCGCGGAAGCGCACCGGCAGGTCGGCGATGCCGAAGAAGGCGCGAAGGAAGTCGACCAGCGTGCCCTTGAGGTGCCCCATGTGGATGCCGCGGCCGATCACCAGTCCCTCCACCTGGTGGAACATGGGCGAGTGCGTGGCGTCGTGGTCCGCCCGCCAGGTGCGGCCGGGCACGATCACCCGGATCGGCGGCTCCTGCGCCAGCATCGTGCGGATCTGCACGGGGCTGGTGTGGGTGCGCAGCACGGGGCGTCGGCCGCCCTCGGGCGCCGTCAGGTAGAAGGTGTCGTGGTCCTGCCGCGCCGGGTGGTGCTCGGGGATGTTGAGGGCGGAGAAGTTGTGCCAGTCCCCCTCGATGTCTGGCCCCTCGGCCACCGCGAAGCCCATGGCGCCGAAGAGGGCGATGAGCTCCTCCATGGTGCGGGAGATCGGGTGGATGCTGCCCGCCTCCGGGCCGGCCGGCGCGGCCGCGCGCGGGGGAAGGGAGACGTCCAGCCGCTCCGCCGCCAGGCGCGCGTCGAGCGCGGCGGCCTCCAGCGTCGCGCGCCGGGTCTCGAGGGCGCGCTCGACCTCGCCCTTCAGCACGTTCACCTCGGCGCCGCGCGCGCGCCGCTCCTCGGGCGGCAGGGCGCCCAGGCCCTTGAGCAGCCCGGTCACCTGCCCGCTCTTGCCGAGCGCCGCCACGCGCACGGCGTCGAGCGCCCGCAGGTCCGCCGCACCGGCCAGCGCGGCCTCGATGTCGGCGCGCAGCGTGTCGAGGTCGTCAGCCATTCCCGAACCTGATCCTTGCCCCGGCGCGGATCGGCCGCGCCGGCGGGGGCCCCATAGACAAAGGGCCGCGCCGCCGGGGAACATCCCGAACGGCGCGGCCCCGGCCTTCGTCGGAGGGCCCCGGGGGGCCCTCGCTTCCCTTACTCGGCGGCCTGGGCCTGCGTCTGGGCGGGGAGGGCGGCCTTCGCCTTCTCCACCAGAGCGGCGAAGGACGCGGGGTCGTCATAGGCGATGGCGGCCATCACCTTGCGGTCCAGCTCGATCCCCGCGCCCTTCAGGCCGGCGATGAAGCGGGAATAGACGATCCCGTTCTCGCGGCAGGCGGCGTTGATGCGCTGGATCCAGAGCCCGCGGAACTCGCGCTTCTTGTTGCGGCGGTCGCGGTAGGCGTACTGGAGCGCCTTCTCCACGCGCTCGAGCGCGGGGCGGAAGGCGGTGGAGGAACGGCCGACATAGCCCTTGGCGAGCTTGAGGACCTTCTTGTGACGGGCGTGGGCGGTGACGCCGCGCTTAACACGAGCCATTGCTGATCTCCCTCTCGCTTACCGGGGCAGGCCGTAGGGCAGCCACTGCATGACGGTCTTCGCGTCCTGGTCGCGCAGCACCTGGTTGCCGCGGTTCTGGCGCTTCACCTTCTGCGAGCGGGCGGAGAGATTGTGGCGCTTCTTGCCCGGGCCGGCGAGAACCTTGCCGGTGGCCGTGATCTTGAAGCGCTTCTTGGCCGAAGACGTCGTCTTCATCTTGGGCATTTCGGTCCTCCTCGGGTGGGGGATGGGACGGCCCCACCTTGCGCCGCCCCCGTGCCTTTCGGCTCGGAAGCGGGCCGCACCATGCGGCGGGGGCCGGATCCACGGCCGGGCAGCCCATCGAGGCCCGGGACGCGTGGAGGGGCGCGTATAGGGGATGCAACGACCCGCGGCAAGGCCGCCGCGCCGCTTCTGGCGCCCGGCCCCGCCCCGCGCGATGATGGGGCGCGATGATCGCCATCCTCTCCGACATCCACGCCAACCGCGAGGCCCTCTCGGCCTGCCTCGCCCATGCCGACGGCGCGGGGGCAACCCGCCTCGTCTTCCTCGGCGACATCATCGGCTACGGGGCCGACCCCGCCTGGTGCCTCCGCACCGTCATGGACCGGATCGCCCATGGCGCCGTCGCGATCCTCGGCAACCACGACCAGGCCCTCTTCGCCCGCAGCGCCCGCATGAACGGCCGCGCGGCGGCCGCCATGGAGTGGACCCGAGCCCAGCTCAGCCCCGATGCCGGCGACTTCCTCCGCACCCTGCCGCTCGAGCACGCCGAGGAGGACCGCCTCTTCGTCCACGCCGACGCCTCCGACCCCGCGGCCTGGCGCTACGTCACCGGCCCGCTCGAGGCCCGCCGCAGCTTCGAGGGCACGCCGGCGCGCGTGACGATCTGCGGCCACGTCCACGTCCCCCGCCTCTTCGGCCTCACCGCTGCGGAGAAATGCACGGGCTTCACGCCGACCCCCGGCATGCCCGTGCCGCTCTCCCGCCCCCGCCGCTGGCTGGCCGTGGTGGGCGCGGTCGGCCAGCCGCGCGACGGCAACCCGGCCGCCGGCTACGCCCTGCTCGACCCCGACACGAGCGAGATGCGCTGGATGCGCGTGCCCTACGACGTGGAGGCCGCGGCCGGGAAGATCCGCCGCGCCGGCCTGCCGGAAAGCCTCGCCACCCGCCTCTTCGCCGGGGCCTAAGGCCCGTGTCCCCCCGCCGCCCGCACCCGGGCGATGAGATCGACGGCTTCACCCTCGGCCGCGCGCTCCACCAGGGCGGCATGGCCTCCATCTTCGAGGCCACCCACCCGGACCACGCCATTCCCCTGCTGATGAAGCTGCCGCACCTCGAGGGGGGCGATCCCGCGCACATCGTCTCCTTCGAGATGGAGCAAATGATCCTGCCCCGCCTCTCCGGCCCGCACGTCCCCCGCTTCGTGGCCGCCGCCGGCTTCGAGCGGCAGCCCTACCTCGCCATGGAGCGCATCCTTGGCCCCTCCCTGCTCCTGCGCCTGCGGGAGCTGCCGCTCGCGGTGGAGGAGGTGGCCTCGATCGGCGCGCGGGTGGCCGTCGCCCTCTCCGAGCTCCACCGCCAGCGCGTCTCCCATCTCGACGTGAAGCCCGCCAACATCCTCTTCCGCGACAGCCCATCCGGCGGGAAGGGGGCCGCGGAGGCCGTGCTGGTCGATTTCGGCCTCTCGCACCACGGCCGCCTGCCGGACCTCATCGAGGAGGAGTTCCGCATTCCCTACGGCACCGCGCCCTACATGGCGCCGGAGCAGGCCATGGGGCAGCGGAACGAGCCCCGCAGCGACCTCTTCGCCCTCGGCGTGCTGCTCTACCAGTTCGCCACCGGCGCGCTTCCCTTCGGCGACCCCCAGCACCTGAGCGCGGTGCGCAAGCGCCTCTGGCGCGACGCCATCCCGCCCCGGCGCCTGCGCCCGGACCTGCCGCCCTGGCTGCAGGAGGTGATCCTCCGCTGCCTCGAGGTCGATCCCGCCCGGCGGCATCCGACGGCCGCCCAGCTCGCCTTCGACCTCAACCACCCCGAGGCCGTCCGCCTGACCGCCCGCGCCGAGCGCCGCCGGCGCGACGGCTGGCTCAAGGTGCTGGAGCGCCGCGTGAACCAGGACCGCGCCCCCCGCCAGGGCCGTCCGGCCGCGACCGCCCACGCCGCCCCCGTCATCGTGGTCGCGGTGGACCTCCGCGAGCAGACGGCGCCCCTCGCCGAGGCGCTGCGGGCCAGCGTCGGCAACCTTCTCCGCACCCTGCCGGGCGCGCGGGTGGCCTGCGTGAACGTGCTGCTGGACCGCTACCTCGCCGGCGACCCGCTGCAGGACAACCGCGGCCGCTCCACCCACGTCCAGCGCCTCGTCGAGCTCCGCCACTGGGCCGCGCCGCTAGGGCTGGAGGAGGGGCGGATCACCTTCCACGTCCTGGGGGGTTCCGGCGCCGCCGCGCCGCTGCTGGAATACGCGGAGGCGAACGGGGTGGACCATATCGTGATGGGCGCGCGGGCGAACTCGATGTTGCGGACGATGCTGGGCTCGGTCTCCGGGGAGGTCGCGGCGCGCGCGCCCTGCAGCGTCACCGTGGTCCGCGCCCGGGAAGCCTTGCCGTGACGCCGGCGGCGGAGAGCGTCCTCACCCGCTGGGACCGGCGCTACCTGGGCCTGGCCGCCCATATCCGGGAATGGTCGAAGGACCCGCGCGGCCGCGTCGGGGCCGTGCTCGTCGCCCCCGAGCTGAACCGGATCGTCGCCACCGGCTTCAACGGCTTCCCGAGCCGGGTCGAGGACGACGTGGACCGCCTCTCAGACAAGCCGACGAAGCTCGACATGATGGTCCATGCCGAGCAGTCCGCCCTTCTCTTCGCGGGGCGGGAGGCGCGGGGCTGCACGCTTTACGTGGTCGGCAAGCCCGTCTGCAACCACTGCGCCGTGCTCTCCATCCAGGCCGGGGTGCGCCGGGTGGTGGCGGCCGCGCCGCGCAACGGCACCACTTCCGAATGGGACCGGCGCGGCCACATCTCGGCCCGCCTCTTCGTCGAGGCCGGGCTCCGCTTCGACGCGGTCCCGGGCGACGTCCTCGCCGCGCTCCTGCCGGGGGAGGCCGGCGCTGCCGCCACCCTCGACCCCACCCCCACGCCCGCCGGCTAGGGCCCGCCGCTTCCGGCGGGGCTCCCGGGCGCCTATATCGGCCCCGCGATGATCATCCCCTTCCGCAAGATGCACGGCCTCGGCAACGACTTCGTCGTGCTGGACGCCCGCGCCGCGCCGCTCCCCGTCAGCCCCGCCCGCGCCGCCGCCATCGCGGACCGCCACCGGGGGATCGGCTGCGACCAGTTCATCGTCATGGAGCCGGCCGGGGAGGGGGCGGACGTCTTCATGCGCATCCGCAACCCCGACGGCTCCGAGTCGGGCGCCTGCGGCAACGCCACGCGCTGCGTCGCCGAGCTGGCCATGGAGAGCGCCGGGCGCGGCGCCGCGACGGTGCGGACCCTCTTCGGCGACCTTCCCGCCGAGCGCCTGGCCGACGGCACGATCCGCGTGGACATGGGCGCCCCCCGCCTCGGCTGGCGCGACGTGCCGCTGGCGCGCGAGATGGACACGCTGCACCTGCCCCTCTTGGCCGGCGGCGCGGCCGACCCGGCGGCGCTCTCCATGGGCAACCCCCACGCCACCTTCTTCGTGCCCGACCTCGACGCCCTCGACATCCCGGCGCTCGGCCCGCGGTTGGAGCACGATTCCCTCTTCCCCGAGCGCGCCAACATCGGCTTCGTGCAGGTCCTCGCGCGCGACCACCTCCGCCTCGTGGTCTGGGAGCGTGGCGCGGGCCTCACCCTCGCCTGCGGCTCGGGCGCCTGCGCCGCCCTGGTGAACGCGGCGCGGCGCGGCCTCTCGGCGCGCGAGGCGACCGTCAGCCTGCCCGGGGGCGACCTGCGCATCGCCTGGCGGGATGACGGGCATGTGCTGATGGCCGGGCCCGTCGCGACGGCGTTCACCGGCATGATCGACCTGGACGCCTTCCCGGCGTGACCGCGGCCGCGAAGGAGATGGCATGGCGCTGAAGGACCTCTGGGGCCGGTTCGTCAACCGGGTCACCGAGCCCGAGAGGCCGCCGGAGCCGCCCCCCGCCCCGCCGGAGGAGGCCCCCGCGGCGCTGGTCCCCGCCGGGCCGGCGCCGGGGGCGGGCCTGCCGGACCACCTCCTGCCGCCCGTGCCGGGCCTGCCCGGCTTCACGCCCCCCGCCCCGGCGCCCCTGCCCGCGGAGGAGGGCGACTTCCCGCAGGCCCCGCGCCCGGCCATGCCCGGCATTCCCGAGGAGCCGCGGGTCGACGAGCCCGAGGTGGTCGAGGAACCCGCGGACCTCGAGGAACCGGAGGAGGACGAGGCCGCCCTCCCGCCATCCGCGCCCCCGGAGGCGCCCGTTCCCTCCGGCGGCTTCTTCGCGCGCCTCAAGGCCGGCCTCTCCCGCTCCACCGCGCGCCTCACCGAGAACCTCACCGGCCTCTTCCGGAAGCGCCGCCTCGACGACGAGGCGCTGGAGGAGCTGGAGGAGACGCTCATCGCCGCCGATCTCGGCCTGCCCGCCGCCCAGCGCATCGTCGCCGGCTTCCGCCGCACGCGCTTCGGCAAGGAAGTGGGCGAGGACGAGGTGAAGGCCGCGCTGGCCGAGGAGATCGCGTCGATCCTAGAGCCCGTGGCCCAGCCCTTCGAGCCGGACTGGGGGGTGAAGCCCTACGTCGTCCTCGTCGTCGGCGTGAACGGCACGGGCAAGACGACCACCATCGCCAAGCTCGCGCAGAACTTCCGCGCGGAGGGCCGGCGCGTGATGATGGCGGCCGGCGACACCTTCCGCGCCGCCGCCGTCGAGCAGCTCCAGATCTGGGGCGAGCGCACGGGCAGCACCGTCGTGGCCCCCGTGAAGGAGGGCGCCGACGCCGCCGGCCTCGCGCACGAGGCCCTGCAGCGCGCGCGCGCCGAGGGCGCGGACATCCTCCTCATCGACACCGCCGGCCGCCTGCACAACAAGGCCGGGCTGATGGAGGAGCTGCGCAAGGTCGTCCGCGTCCTCCGCAAGCTCGACGAGGCCGTGCCCCACGCCGTGCTGCTGGTGCTCGACGCCACCACCGGCCAGAATGCCGTGCAGCAGTGCAAGGTTTTCCGCGAGATGGTGGACGTGACGGGGCTGGTGGTGACGAAGCTCGACGGCTCGGCCAAGGGCGGCGTCGTGGTGGCGCTGGCCGAGGAGTTCGGCCTGCCCGTCCACGCGGTGGGCGTGGGCGAGACGGCCGCCGACCTCCGGCCCTTCGAGGCGCGGGACTACGCGCGCTCGCTGGTCGGCCTCTCCTGATGCGGCCCAGCCCGATGCACGAGGTGCGCTGGGAGCGGCTGACCGCCCCCGAGATCGCCGGGTGGGCCGCGCGCGACGCGACCGTCATCCTGCCCGTCGCCGCCCTTGAGCAGCACGGCCCGCATCTGCCGGTCTGGACCGACAGCCTCATCGGCCATGCCGCGGCCATCCGCGCGGCGGAGCTGGTGGCCGAGGACGCGCCGGCCCTCGTGCTGCCGCCGATGTGGCAGGGAATCAGCGAGCACCACCTTCCCTTCGGCGGCACCATCAGCCTCGACTTCCGGACGATGCAGGCCGTCATCGCCTGCGTCGCCCGCTCGCTGCGCGCCTGCGGCTTCCGCAAGCTGATGCTGTCCAACTCCCACGGCGGCAACATCGAGCCGCTGCAGGTCATCGCGCGCGAGCTGGGCGCGGAGATGGGCATGCCCGTCGTGGCCGTGACCGTGCACCAGGCCGCGGCCGCGGCCATCGCCGGCATCCTCGAGACCCAGTCCGCGACGCAGCACGCCTGCGAGGCCGAGACGAGCCTCTGGCTCGCGCTCGACCCCGATCAGGTGCGGACGGACGAGGTGGCGGGCGCCCTCTCGAACGGCGGCCCCTCGGTCGGCGGCAGCGCCTTCCAGCGCTTCTGGTCCTTCGCGGAGCGCGCGCCCGGCACCGGCGTCCGCGGCGACCCGCGTGCGGCGACCGCGGAGAAGGGCGAGCGGATCCTGGCCGCCATCGCGGAGGCCCTCGCGCGCGGGCTGCGCGACCCCCTCCTCTGGTCCACGCCCGACGACGTCTGGACTCCCGGCCGCGCCGGGCGGGGCGGCGGCGCGCCTCAGTAGGAGAAGGGGATCTCCAGCCGCGCCCCGGCCGCGGGGTCGCGGTAGAGCCGGTCCTGCCGCTCGGTGTAGCTGCTGGTCCCGCCGGACTGCCGGCGGCTGTCGGGCAGGCTCCGCGGCTCGATCAGGTCGGGCCGGAGGCGCGTCACCTGGCGCTCGGCCGGCGGCCGCGGCCCCTCGATGGAGCGGTCGGGCATCGGCGCGATCTCCGCGCGCGGCACCGGCGGCGGGGCGGGCGGCGCCTCGGCCACGGGCGGCGGGGCCGGGCGGCGCGGCGCGGGGCGGCGAACCGGGCGCCGGCGCGGCGTGGGGGCGGGACGCGCCTCGGCCGGCGCGGCCTCGGCCTGCACCGCGAGGAGGGGCAGCGCGGCCGCGGCGGGCGTCCCGAGGAGAAGCGCGGAGAGGGCGAGGCCGACGATCATTCGGCACCTCCGACCATGGCGGCACCGGGGAGCGGGCGGGTGCCCCGCGCGTCCTCGGGCGGGTTGAACACGGGCGGGCCGGGATGGCCGAGGCCCTCCCGCCAAGCATGCAACGCCCAGCGAACGGTGGGAAAGGCGATTTCGTCCCAGGGAATCGCCTCCCAGGCAAAAACCTGGACATCGAGGCTTTCCGGCCCGGCGGCGAAGCCGGGCTCCGCCAGGTGGGCGCGGAACATGAGCTGCACCTGGCCGATCCGCGCGACGGAGTAGACGGCGAGCAGGCCCTCGAGGGTGATCCGCGCCGTCGCCTCCTCCCAGGCCTCGCGTCGGGCGCCTTCCTCGACGGTCTCGTTCATCTCCATGTAGCCGGCCGGGAGAGTCCAGAAGCCGCGGCGCGGCTCGATCGCGCGCCGGCAGAGCAGCACGCCGCCGTCGACGGCGACGACGGAGCCGACGACGATCTTCGGGTTCTCGTAGGCGACGAATCCGCAGCTTCGGCAGGTCAGGCGATCGCGGTCGTCGCCGTCATGCCGCACGAGATCGAATTGCCCGGACATGGGGGGAGCATGCCGCCCGCCCCCGGCCGCCACAACCCCCTTCGCCCCGCCGAGCTAGACGCGGAGGTCGAGCAGCGAGCCGCGGGGAAGGGGGGAGGTCGGCTTGGGCGGGACGGTCTCGAGCAGGCGCTGCGTCGGCGAGGCCTGGGCCACCCCCTCCGTCGAGCGGGCGGGGGTCGGGCGGACCGGCCGCACTTCCCCGATCCCCGCGGCGCGGGAAACGTCCTGCGTGAAGGCAGCCAGGGAGTTGGTGCTGATCATGCGCAGGATCGTGCCCGAGAGTCGTGAATCCGCGGTTAAGCGGCGGCGGCGAGGAGGGAGGGCGACCGGGCGGATGCGCATGGCCGAGCCTCGCCGGGCCGGCCGTTAACCTTCCAGCAACCTATGGCTGCATTCGGTGCGGCGCCGTCACGATGCCGCGCGCAGGGGCGGCAGGCGCTGGGCCTCCAGGAAGTCCAGCCGCGCCAGCAGGTCGTCCGCGCGGCAGAGCATGAGGGCGCGCAGCCCGCTCCCGGCGGGCGCGTCGATCTCGAGCTCCAGCACCTCCGTGCCCTCCGCAAGCTCGACGGGAAGCACCGCCGCGAAGTCGCCGCCGGGCGGGGCGGGAATGGCGGCCGTGCCCAGGGGCGCGCCGTCCGCCCGCAGCGCGAGGCCGAGCGGCGCGCCGCCGGCGCCTCGCAGCTCGAGGTGGAGGCGGAGCGCCCCCGCGGCGCCCTCCGGAAGGCGCAGCCGCAGGCGCGCGGTCCCGCCCGTGAAAGGGGTGCCCCAGTCCTCCGGGGAGAGCCAGCCCGCGCCGTCGCGGATCGTGTCGGAGAGGGCGATCGCGAGGTCAGGCCGCGTCGCGTCGGAGCGCCGGAGCGCGACGCGAAGCCCGAGCGGCAGCGCCAGGCGACCGGCGGGCGGCACGACCGCGCGGGCGGCGAAGGCGGCGACGCCGGCCGTGACGTCCGCCAGCACCGCCTCCCAACGCCGCGGCGCGCCGCGCGACGCGACCACCCGCTCCGCGGCCGCGAGGGCGCCGGGCTCGAAGAGCAGCCGCTCCACCGCCGCCGCCATGTCCCCGTCGCTCTGCGGCTCGACGAAGACCGCGCCGCCCGCGCCGGATTCGAGCAGCGCCGAGTGGCGCGGCACCACCGGCACCTTCCCCCAGGCCATGCTCTCCGTCACCGGCAGGCCCCAGCCCTCGTGGTGCGAGTTGTAGACGGTGAAGAGGCAGTCCCGGTACAGCGCCGAGAGCGCGCCGTCGGACACGCCGTGCAGCACGACGACGTGGCGCGACAGCTCCGGGCTCCCGGCCAGGAGGTTCGTCGCGGCCTCCACGCCCCAGCCGGCCGCGCCGACGAGGACGAGCCGCGGGATCCGCCCGGGCCCGTGGCGGCGGAGAAGGGAGAGCCAGGCGCGGAGGACCGTCAGGTGGTCCTTGCGGCTCTCGATGGTCGCGACGAACAGGGCGTAGGGCTCGGGCGGCCGCGGCGCGCGCGTGCCCTCCAGCGCGGCGGCGTCGGGCGGGGCGGTGCCGCGCGGGTCGCCGTCGAGGCGAACGACCTCCATCGGCAGGTCGAGGCCTGGCAGCAACGCGTCGAGGAAGCGCCGCCCGTCGGCCCGCGTCGCCTCCGAATTGCAGAGCACGCCGTGGGCGTGCACCCCCATGGCCGCGAACCAGCGCGCGTAGTCCTCCACGAGAGTCCGCACGCAGTGCTCGGGCATCACGAGCGGCACGCAGTCGTGCAGGAAGGGGACGTAGCGGACGCCGCGGGCGCGCTGCGCCGCGCGCAGGCCGCGGAAGTAGTCGGGGATGCCCCAGGAATTGCCGAGGTTCACCAGAACCTGCCCCTCGGCGAAGGCGTGGGCCGGCGCGCCCGCCGCCAGCTCGGGCACGGCGTCCCGTGCCTCGATCCAGGCTGGGTCGGCCGTGTCCGCCCCCGCGCCGGCGGCCTCCAGCAGGCGGGCGAGGTCCTCGCGCCGCAGGGCGCGCCAGGTCGCGCGCGGCCGCTCGAAGGCGAGGTAGGCGGCGTCGGCGCCGCTGCGGAGCGCCGCCCCGAGCAGGCTCGCCTGCACCCGCTGGATGCCCGTCAGCGTCCGCCGGTGGGCGAAGTGCATGAGCAGGTCGGTCACGTCGAAGGCGATGCCCTCCTTGCCCGGTAGCGGGAGGGCGGGCGCCGCCCGGCCGCCCGGCCGCAGCACCGCCGCCGTCCGCGGCGCTGCCGCCCTAGCCGCGGGGGAAGGCGCGGCGTCGGCCGGCACGGGCGGCCGGGGGGGCGCGGGCGTCCCGGCGCCGGGCGCGGCCTGGAGCCCCGCCTCCGCCTCGGCCGCCGCCGGCGCGCCGGGGTCGAGCGCCCTGGCGAGCCCGTAGGCCCGACGTGCCTCGCCCTCGCGCCCGAGCTGGCGGAGCGCGTGGCCGCGGTGCAGGTAGGGCAGCGGCTCGGCCGGGGCCTCGGCGATCGCGGCGTCGAAGGCGAGCAGCGCGGCCGCCGCGTCGTCGGCCGCCCGCCAGGCGTGGCCCTGCCAGAGAAGGTCCTCCCAGGGCGCCTCCGCGAGCCCCGCCGCGCGCCCGTAGAGCGACGCGGCCTCGGCCGGCCGCCCGGCGTGCCAGGCCCGCGCGGCCTCCGCCCGCAGGGGAAGGGCCGCTTGGGTGGTGTCGTGCCGGTCGTCCATGGCGGATGGGTTAGCGGGAGAGGGCGCCCGCCGGAAGGGGTTCGTGTCCGCGGTTACGGATCGAGGCGGCGCCCCGTGTCGGCGTCGAAGACGTGCAGGTGCGCGGGCGGCAGGCGCACCGGCAGCCGGTCGCCGAGGAAGGCGCCGGGCATCCGCGCGGTGACCGCCATGCCGCCGGCCGAGCGGCCGTGCACCACGGTCTCGGAGCCCAGCGGCTCGATCAGCTCGACCGTGAGCGGGATGGAGCCCGGGCCGTCGCCGGGCTCGACGTGCTCGGGGCGCAGCCCGAGGGTGATGGGCATGCCGGCCGCCCCCGGGCGGGGCCCGTCCGCGAAGGGGATGAGCGTGCCGTCCGGCAGCCGGGCGGCCCCGTTGCCCTCGTCGAGCGAGGCCGGGATGAAGTTCATCGCGGGGCTGCCGATGAAGCCCGCGACGTAGGTGTCGGCGGGGCGGGAGAAGATCTCCATCGGCGGCGCCACCTGCGCCGGGCGCCCGGCGTTCATCACGACCAGGCGGTCGCCGAGCGTCATCGCCTCCACCTGGTCGTGCGTGACGAACAGCGAGGTGACGCCGAGGCGCCGCTGGAGGCGCCGGATCTCGGCGCGCATCTGCACGCGGAGCTTCGCGTCGAGGTTCGACAGCGGCTCGTCGAAGAGGAACAGCGCGGGCTCGCGCACGATGGCCCGCCCCATGGCGACCCGCTGGCGCTGCCCGCCCGAGAGCTGCTTCGGCCGGCGCTCCAGCAGCGGCCCGATGCCCAGGATCTCGGCCGCGGCCGCGACGCGGCGCTGTATCTCCGCGCGCCCCATGCCCCGAATCTTCAGCCCGTAGGCCATGTTCGCGAAGACCGTCATGTGCGGGTAGAGCGCGTAGTTCTGGAACACCATGGCGACGTCCCGGTCCGCCGGCTCCAGCCCCGTCACGTCGCGCCCGTTGATGACGACCTGGCCGGAGCTCGGCGTCTCCAGCCCGGCGACGATGCGCAGCAGGGTGGACTTGCCGCAGCCGGAGGCGCCGACGATCACCACGAGCTCGCCGTCAGCCACCTCGAGGTCGATGCCGTGCAGCACCGTGGTGGCGCCGAAGGATTTCTTCACGTCGCGGAGGGAGAGGGTGGCCATGGGGCTATTTCTCGGTCTCGGTCAGGCCGCGCACGAACCAGCGCTGCATCAGCGCCACCACGAGCACGGGGGGCAGGAGGGCCAGCACGGCGGTGGCCATGATGGTGTTCCACTCGTTCTGGGAGTCGCCCCGCCCGATCATCTTGGACAGGCCGACGACGATCGTCTCCATCGAGCGGTCGTTGATGATGAGCAGCGGCCAGAGATACTGGTTCCAGCCGTAGATGAAGAGGATGACGAAGAGCGCGGCGATGTTCGTCAGCGACAGCGGCAGCACGACGTCCTTGAGGAAGCGCAGCGGCCCCGCGCCGTCGATCTTCGCGGCCTCGACGAACTCGTCGGGAATGGTGAGGAAGAACTGGCGGAAGAGCAGGGTCGCCGTCGCCGAGGCGATCAGCGGGATCACCAGCCCCGGCCAGGTGTTGCCGAGCTGCAGGTCCACGATCACCTGGAAGGTCGGGATGATCCGCACCTCCACCGGCAGCATCAGCGTGATGAAGATCGCCCAGAAGGCGAGCATCCGCCCGGGGAAGGAGAAGAACACCACCGCGTAGGCCGAGAGGATCGAGATCGCGATCTTACCGACTGCGATGGCGACGGCCATGATAAGGCTGTTGACCAGCATGGTGGAGGCCGGGGTGGTGTGGGTCCGCCCGCCCCCCTCGTTCCAGGCTGTCGCGTAGTTCTCCAGCGCGTGCGCGCCCGGCAGCAGGGGCACGTCGCCGCGCCCGATGGTGCCGGCGTCGTGGGTGGAGCCGACGATGGTCATGTAGATCGGGAAGGCGACGATCAGCACCCCGAGCAGCAGCGCGCCGTGCGCGAGCAGGCGGGAGAGCACCCGCCGCCGGCGCGTGGCCCGGAACAGCGCGTCGTCGCGGATCGGCTCGGCGAGCGGCGCCGCCGCCGGGATCGCGGTTCCCTCCATCAGTAGTGCACCTTCTTCTCGACGGCGCGGAACTGCACGGCGGTGAGGCCGATCACCAGCACCATCAGGATGACGCTCTGCGCCGAGGAGAGGCCGAGGTTGAGGTTCTGCACCCCGTCCACGTAGACCTTGTAGATGAGCGTCTCCGTCGCCTGGCCCGGCCCGCCGCTGGTGAGCGCGTGGATGATCCCGAAGGTCTCGAAGAACGCGTAGGTGAGGTTGACGACGAGGAGGAAGAAGGTCGTCGGCGAGAGCAGCGGGAAGATGATGGACCAGAAGCGCCGCGCCGGCCGCGCGCCGTCGATCGCCGCCGCCTCCAGCACGCTCGCGGGGATAGACTGCAGGCCCGCGAGGAAGAAGATGAAGTTGTAGGCGATCTGCTTCCAGGCCGCGGCCACGATGATGAGGATCATCGCGTGGGTGCCGTTCAGCCGGTAGTCCCAGGCGACGCCGACCGCGTTCAGCCAGCGCCCGATCAGCCCCACCTGCGGCTGGAACAGGAAGAGCCAGAGCACGGCCGCGACCGCCGGGGCGACCGCGTAGGGCCAGATCAGCAGGCTGCGGTAGACCGTGACCCCCCGCAGCGACTTGTCCGCCTGCACCGCGAGGAAGAGCGACAGCCCGAGGGCCAGCCCCGCCACGCAGCCGGAGAAGACAAGGCTGTTCATCGCGGCGTTGAGCCAGTTCGGGTCCGTGAGCACCTCCCGGAAGTTCTCCAGCCCCACGAATTCCTGGGAGAGCCCGAAGGCGTCCTCGCGCAGGAGCGACTGGTAGATCGCCCGCCCGGCCGGCCAGAAGAAGAAGACGACGGTGATGGCAAGCTGCGGCGCCAGCAGCGCGAGGGGCAGGACCCTGCCGCGAAAGATGACCTTTTTCCTCATCGCGCCCTCTCCCGCGCCGGCGGGATGCCCCGCGCGGCGCCAGCCTGTCAGGTGTTGCGGGGGGCGGGGAAGGCCCCCGCCGCCGGTGCCCCGCCGGGAAAGCGGGGCGGGCGCCCCCGGGCGCTGCCCCTCCCGGCGGCCTTGGCGCGCCGTCCGGGCCCGCCGGGGCAGACTACAGCCGGCCGGGGGGATTGTGGAAGGCACGTCACCGTATGTGGAAGGGCGGTCATCAAGAGCCCGTTCACCCTTCTCCCGGCAGGATGAGGGGATGGAATTGTCAACGCCCGTCCTCCTGGTCGGCATCGGCCTGCGCAAGGCGCCCAACCGGCCCGCCGTCCGCGTCGGGCGCATCGCGGGGCTCGTCGCGGGGCCGGAGGGCGCCGGGCCGCTTCCGCCGAGCGCCCTCCGCCTGCCCGAGCCACTCGCCTTCGCCGGCCTGCCTGAGCTCCGCGCCTGGCTCGTCGCGCGCGAGGCCCGGCTGGCCGCGGCGCTGCACGCCATCGGGGGGTGCCGGGAGCTCGGCATCGAGCTGCACGAGGACGCGGCCGGCCACGCCGCCTGGCTGCGCGACGGGGACGAGGGCCTGGCGGGCGGCGCCGGCGCCGGGCCCGCCCGCGCGGCGCGGCGCCACCTGATCGGCCAGCGGGTCGAGGCCATCCTGGCCAGCGCGGCGCGGGCGGCGGTGCTCCCCACTCCCGGCGCGGCCCCGTCCTCCTGGACCGCCGCGGTGCCCGCCGCGGCGGTGCACCGCCTCCGCGCGGCACTCGACCTCGAGGCGCGGCGCCTCGTCGGCACCGGCCTCTCGCTCCGCCTCGGCCCGCCCGGGGGCAGCGGCGGCCTCGCCCGCGCCATCCTCCAGGACGCCTGAGCCTCGACGCCTGGAGCCGGGGCGCCTCCGGGGCCGCGCGGGCTTGAAGGGGCGGGCCTTCTCCCGCTTCATGGCGGGGTGCGAAGGACCCAAGCATCCCCGCCGGGGAGCCCCGGCGGCCGGCGCCGGGTGGTGGGCGCGCTCGGCGCGGCGCAGACCCTTGCCTGGGCCTGCTCCTACTACCTGCCCGCGATCGTCGCCGCGCCGATGGCGGAAAGCTTCGCCCTGCCGCCGAGCGCCATCTTCGGGGCCTTCTCGGCCTCCCTCCTGCTCACCGCCGTGCTCGGTCCCTGGGTGGGGCGCGTCATCGACCGCAGCGGCGGCCGGTCGGTGCTGGCGGGCTCGAACCTCGCTCTGGCCGCCGGGCTGCTGACCCTCGCGGTGGCGCCCCCGGCCTGGCCGGCCGTGCTCTTCCTCGGCTGGGGGCTGCTCGGCCTCGGCATGGCGCTCGGCCTCTACGACGCGGCCTTCGCGACCCTCGCGGGCCTCTACGGGAAGGACGCGCGCGGGCCGATCTCGGGGGTCGCGATGATGGCGGGCTTCGCGAGCGCCATCGGCTGGCCGCTCACCACCTGGCTCGCGGCGGAGCTCGGCTGGCGCGGCGCCTGCGCGGTCTGGGCGCTGCTCCAGCTCGGCCTGGCCCTGCCGCTCCACCTCCTCCTCGTGCCGCCCGCGCCCCCGCCGCCGGCCGCGGCGCCCAGCACCGAGGAGCCGGAGGGCGCGGCCGGCTGGGGGCAGCTCGCGCTGCTCGCCGTCGCGCTCACCGGCTCCGGCTTCAACATCGCGGCGATGGCGGCGCATCTCCCGGGGCTCCTCGCCCGCAGCGGCGCCTCGGCGGAGGTCGCCCTCGCTGCGGCGAGCCTCGTCGGGCCCATGCAGGTCCTCGCGCGCGTGCTCGACGTGGTGCTCCTCCGCCGCCTGCACCCGCTCACCACCGCGCGGCTCGCCACCGCCGGGCACCCGCTGGCCGCGCTCGCGCTCGGCCTCGGGCTCGGCCCCTTCGCCTTCGCCGTCGTCCACGGGGCCGGGAACGGGCTGCTCACCATCGTGCGCGGCACGCTGCCGCTCGCGCTCTTCGGCGCCCGCGGCTACGGCGCGCGGCAGGGCATCATCCTGGCGCCCATGCGGCTGCTGCAGGCGCTCGCGCCGCTCGCCTTCGGGCTGGCGCTGGAGCGCGCGGGGCTCGGCGCCCTCTGGATCTTCGCGGGCGTCGGCCTCCTCTCCCTCCTCGCGCTCGCCCTCCTGCGGCGGCCGCGCTAGCGCACCCCTTGGCAGGGGGCGCGGGATGCGCTTCCTGGCGCCCCCGGACAAGGAAGCAGGGGACCCCACATGCCCGAGGCATTCATCTGCGACGCGGCCCGCACCGCCATCGGGCGCTACGCCGGCGGGCTCGCCGCCGTTCGCCCCGACGACCTCGGCGCGGTGCCGCTGCGGGCGCTCATGGCGCGGAACGAGGGCGTGGACTGGGCCGCGCTGGACGACGTCGTCTTCGGCTGCGCCAACCAGGCCGGCGAGGACAACCGCAACGTCGCCCGCATGGCGCTCCTGCTGGCGGGGCTGCCGGACAGCGTCGGCGGCAGCACGGTCAACCGCCTCTGCGGCTCCGGCATGGACGCGGTCGGCATCGCGGCCCGCGCCATCAAGGCCGGCGAGGCCTCCTTCATGATCGCGGGCGGGGTGGAGAGCATGACGCGCGCGCCCTTCGTGCAGGGCAAGAGCGCCGAGGCCTTCGGCCGCCACGCGGAGATATACGACACCACCATCGGCTGGCGCTTCGTGAACCCGCTGATGAGGAAGGCCCACGGCGTGGATTCCATGCCCGAGACCGCCGAGAACGTGGCCCAGGACTTCCAGGTGAGCCGCGCCGACCAGGACGCCTTCGCGCTGCGCAGCCAGGCCCGCGCCGGCGCCGCCCAGAAGGCCGGGCGCTTTGCGGAGGAGATCGTCCCCGTCACCATCCCCCGCCGCAAGGGCGACCCGGTGGTCTTCGCGGCCGACGAGCACCTCCGCCCCGACACCACGGCCGAGGCGCTGGCGAAGCTGCCCACCCCCTTCCGCAAGGAGGGCGGGTCGGTCACCGCCGGCAACGCCTCGGGCGTGAACGACGGTGCCTGCTCCCTCCTCCTCGCCGACGAGGCGATGGCCCGCCGCCAGGGCCTGACCCCACGCGCCCGGGTGGTGGCCTCCGCCACCGCCGGCGTGCCGCCCCGCATCATGGGCTTCGGCCCCGCGCCCGCGACGCGGAAGGTGCTGGAGAAGGCGGGGCTCAAGCTGTCCGACATGGACGTCATCGAGCTGAACGAGGCCTTCGCCGCCCAGGCGCTGGCCGTGACGCGCGACCTCGGCCTGCCCGACGACGCCGAGCACGTGAACCCCAACGGCGGCGCCATCGCGCTCGGCCACCCGCTGGGCATGAGCGGCGCGCGGCTGGTGCAGACCGCGACTCACGAGCTGCACCGCCGCGGCGGCGGCTACGCGCTCTGCACCATGTGCATCGGCGTCGGCCAGGGCATCGCGATGATCATCGAGCGCGTCTGAGCCCCTCCGCCCCGCCTCAGGCGGGGCGGGCCGCGGCCCGGAGCGCCCGCGCGCCCTCCACCCATTCGGGCGCGGCGTCCGGATCGATCCCGGCCTGCCGGCATCCTTCCTCGACCACCGCCGGCAGGACGGCGAGGAGGGCACGCACGAGGGCGGCGTCGCGCGGGTGGGAGACGAGATCCAGGAAGTCCGCGACCTCCCCCTCGGCGACGCGGAGGAGAGGGCCGAAGCGGTCGCTCTGCCGCCCCAGCCATTCCTGGAACACGGGCGGCCATTCCGCGCCCAGCCGGAACTCGAGCCGCGGCCCCCCCTCGCCGGGCGCGATGTTCACCCGGACCAGCGGCCATTGCTCCGCCCCGGCGGCAAGGCTGCGGGTCTCAAGGTCGAGATGGCGGTGCGGCCCCTCCGCCTCGTAGCCCTTCAGCCGGACGCCCTCCTGCGTCGCCGCCACCGCGTCGTCGGCGTTCGGCGCCACGGCCGGGGGCTCCGGCGCCGCCACCTCCCGGGGGTCGGAAGGGGCAGAGGGAGGCGCCCACTTCTCCGCCTCGGCCGGGGCCGGATCGCCGGCCTCCGCCCCTGCGGAGAGCGCCGCGCCCTCGACCTCCACTACCGCCTCCTCCTCCCCGGCCCGCAGCCCAATCGCAAGGGTGCCGCGGCCGAGGAGGGCCGGGACGGGCAGGGAAAGGGCGGCGCCCTCCTCCAGCGGCCGCCATCCCGTCCAGGCCGCGCCGGGCGCCTCGCGCAGGAGGTCGGCCGGGTCCGCCGGCGCCTCTCCCTCCGGGCGAAGCCAGGCGGCCACCGACGCCCCGCGCCCGCTGCCATGCGCGAGCGAGACCCGCAGCCGGTCGCGCCCGCCGGCCTCGACGCCGGGCAGGAGGAGGATCGCCCGGCCGCGTGGGCGGGCCCGGAGCAGCGGGCGCGGCGCCTCGTCCCCGAGGGCGACGAGGTCGATTCCCCCCTCCATCGCGCGGGCCGCCGCCCAGTCGATCGCGCCGTCCGCGCCGACGACGCAGGCTTCCTCGGGAGGCAAGGCAGCGGGGCCGGCGTCCTCCTCGGCCGGACGTTGCCGCGGCGGCTCCGCCTCGCGCAGCCACGCGGTGGAGAGCGCCTCCGCCGCCGCGGCGAGCAGCCCGCCCAGGGCCTCGGCCCCCGTCGCGGCCACCACCGGGTAGGGCGGCGGCCGGAGGGAAGGGCCCTCCCACCAGCGGGCGAGCGGGGCGAGGACCCGCGCGTCCGGCGCCACCAGGGCCAGGGCGCCGGCCGGCGGCTGCGCGAGCGGGGCGGCCTCCGCCGGGTCGGGCGCCCGCGTGCCGAGCGGGTGGAGCAGCATTCCGCCCGCCCGCACCGAGGCGATCCAGACGTCCAGCGCCGGGGAGGCGATCGGCGAGGGGTCCGCGACCCCCTCCGAGACGATGACGAGGGGCGATCCCTCCGCGAGGCGCGGCAGGTGGGCGGGGGCGGCGCGAGGGATCAAGGCAGAGGCACCTCGTCGAAGCGGGCCCCGGGCCCGGGATGGCCCGCCGCGCGGGGCCACGGGCGGGGGCGGCGTATCACCCGCCCTCCGCCGCGCCAAGCGCGCCCAGCCGACGCAGCCGCCCGAGGTAGCGCGCCGTCATGGCCCCGGCGTCCTGGGTGAGGGCGAGGCGCCGCGCGGCCTCGGCCCGGCCGGCCGCGGGGCCGCTACGATCCAGGCATTCCGCCATGGCCCGGGCCATGGCGGGGCCGTCGTCCCCGTCGGCGAGGGCGGCGACGCGCTCCGCCTCCGCGCCGAGCGCCTCCAGCGCTTCCTCGCTCGCCGCCACGGGAAGCCCGGCGAGCGCGGCCTCGAGGAAGGTGGTGGGCGCCCCCTCGAGGCGGGAGGGCAGGACCAGCAGGTCCGCCCCCGCGAGCAGCGCGGCCGGGTCCCGGTCGTGGCCGAGCATCCGGAGCGGGTAGTCCTCGCCCGCGGGCTCGCGCAGGGCCGCCTCCAGGATGCCTTCCCCGGAGCAGGCGACGACGCCGCCGCAGCGGGCCGCGAAGCCCTCGGCGATGCCGAAGAGCCGGTCCGCGCCCTTGGCCGCCTCGAGCGGCCCGAGGTGAAGCGCGACCGGCGTCTCCGCTGCCACCGCGAGCCGCTCCCGCAGCGCGGCCCGGCAGGCGGCGCGGTCGGCCGGCCGCGGGCGCTCCGCCCCGGGCGGGATGACCGCGACCCGCCCCTCCGGCAGGCCGAGCAGCCGCCCCGCCCGCGCCGCGACCGGCCCGGAGACGGCCACCCACTCGGCCCGCATCGCCGCCGCGTCCGCGAGGGCGGCGTCGTCGAGCGCGACCGGCCGGGGACCGCCGCGGGGGGCCAGATGGAGGAGAACGAGGACCGGCAGCGCGGCCACGGCCAGCGCCGCCATGGCGCCCGCGCCGCTGTCTGGCCAGGGAAGGGAAAGGAGAGCGGCGTCCGGCCGCGCGGCGGCGAGGACCGCGCTTGTGGCCTCGGCCTGCGCCTGCCGGACCACGCCCGAGGGACCGCGGTTCCGGGGCAGGGGGGGATCCACCAGCGCCAGGGCTCCCGCGGGCGGCGACCCCGCGCGCAGGCGGTCCCGCGCCGGCTCCTGCGCCGCGACGGCGACCTCCACCCCGAGGCCAGCGGCCGCCCCCGCCACGCGCAGGGCCAAGGCTCCGGCCTCCCCGAAGCCCTCGCCGGGCAGAAGGACCAGAAGGCGACCCATGCGCATCGTCCAGCCCCGCCCCGCGTTAGGTTATGTGACTGGACGGTCTCCGACGGATGCGCGAAGCCGTCCAGCCCCAGGGCGGCCGATGGCCGCGCCGCGATGAATGTTGAGCGCATCGAGCATAGAGGATCATTGATGGGACGGTACCTGGTGACCGGCGGCGCCGGCTATGTGGGGAGCCATGTGGCCCTCGCCCTGCAGGAGCGGGGCGACGACGTCGTGATCCTCGACGACCTCCGCCAGGGGCATCGCGGCGCGGTCCAGCCGGGCATGGAACTCGTCGTGGGCGACCTTTCCGACCGCCGCAAGGTGGAGGAGGTGCTCGCCGGCTGGCGCTTCGACGGCGTGCTGCACTTCGCCGCCCTGTCGCTGGTCGGCGAGAGCATGCGCGAGCCGCTGCGCTACCTCGCCGAGAACCTCGGCAACTCCCTCTGGCTCGCCGACGCCGCGGTGAAGGCGGGGGTGCGGCGCTTCGTGCTCTCCTCCACCGCCGCGCTCTTCGGCGAGCCCGCCCGCATCCCGATCGACGAGAACGAGGCCCTCGCGCCCGTCTCGCCCTATGGCGAGTCCAAGCTCATGGTCGAGCGCGGGCTGGAATGGGCGGACCGGGTGCACGGGCTGCGCTCGGCGGCGCTGCGCTACTTCAACGCGGCCGGCGCCGATCCCGGCGGCCGGCTGGGCGAGGACCACAACCCCGAGACGCACCTCATCCCCAACGCGGTGAACGCGGCGCTCGGCCTCGGCCCCGCGCTCACCGTCTTCGGCACGGACTACGCGACGCCCGACGGCACGGCCATCCGCGACTACGTCCATGTCACCGACCTCGCCGACGCGCATCTGCGGGTGCTCGACCGGCTGAAGGACGGCCCCTCCTGCCGCTACAACGTGGGCAGCGGCACCGGCGCCTCCGTGCTCGAGGTCATCGCGGCAGTGGAGCGCGCGGCGGGGCGCCCAGTGCCCCACGTCCTCGGCCCGCGGCGGGCGGGCGACCCGCCGGTCCTCGTCGCCTCCAACGCGGCGCTGCGGCGCGACACCGGCTGGACGCCCCGGCTCGGCGCGATCGACGACATCGTCGGCACGGCCTATGCATGGCGGAAGAAGCATCCCCGCGGCTACCAGGACGCGGTTTCCGACGCCGCGGCCTGAGGCCCTGGCCATGCGCCGCGGGGCGGCGAGGGGGAGGCGCCAACAAGGAGGTCTCTCCCGCCCATGCCGCCCCACGGCTTCCGCCGCCTCGCCGGGGCGCTCGGCCTGATGGCTGGGCTTGCGGCCCTGCCCGCCGAGGGCGCCCCGGCCTGCGCCGCGCTGCCCCCCCGCGACCCGATGCCGCGCGAGGCGCGACCGGAGAGGCTTCACTACCCGCCCTCGCTCGCCCGGGTGGCGGAGCTGTCCCGGGTCGCGGCCGGCGGCCTGGCCGGGGCGCGGATGATCTTCCTCGGCGACTCCATCACTCAGGCCTGGGACCCCGCGACCTGGGCCGCCCACTACGCGGCCCGCGGCGCGGTGAACTTCGGGGTGATGGGCGACTTCGTGCAGGGCCTGCTCTGGCGGCTCCAGCAGGAGGGGCACTGGCCGGCCACGCTCCGCCCGCGGCTCGCGGTCCTCCTCATCGGCACCAACAACGCGAGCTATAACTCCAGGCCCGAGGACACGGCGCTCGGCATCGCGGAGGTCGTGCGGTTCATCCGCCGGCGCTCGCCGGAGACGCGGGTGCTCGTCCTCGGCATCCTGCCGCGCGGGGCGGAGGCCAGCGACCCCACCCGGCGCGTCAACGCCCGCGTCAACGAGCTGGTCGCCCGCTGCGCCGACGGCGAGTGGGTCTTCTACGCCGATCCGGGGCCGGTGCTGCTCGACGCCCGGGGGCGCCTCGCCGCCTCGATCGCGCCCGACCGCCTCCACCTCGCGCCCGAGGGCTACGCGCGCCTCTCGGCCGCGCTGGAGCCGACGATCCGCGACCTCCTCGCGCGCTGAGGCCGGTCCATCCGCCCGGCACGCGGCAAGGCTGTGTCCGCCCGGCCATAACCCGCAACGAACGCGGCGGCGCCGCCCGCCGCCGCTTCCGATCGCCGGTTACCATGATACACCTCACGAAATTGTTTTCGGACGAGGTCTCCTTGAACGTGGCTGCGGATCTTTCGCGTCGGACCGCCCTGCGGACGGGCCTGGGGCTGTCCGCCGGCCTCGCCACGCCTCCCGGCGCACGGGCGGCGACGATCATGAACGGGGTCGTGGTGGGGAAGAACGGCTGGCTCTTCCTCGCCTTCGACGACCCGCGCCAGGCGAGCAGCGCCCGCCTTGGCCAGGTCACGAAGATCATCAACGACGCGGTCGGCCTGATCCGCGCCCGCGGCATCGAGTGCGCCATCCTCGTCGCCCCCGCCAAGGCGCGCGTCTACCCGGAGTTCCTGCCGGAGGACTGGACCTTCAGTCCCGAGGCCGCGCAGCGCTACGGCCTGGCCGTGGAGGGGCTCCGCGCCGGCGGGGCGGTGGTGCCGGACCTCGCCCAGGTCTTCGCGGCCCAGCGCCGGAGCGCGCCGGGCGAGGCGCTGTACTTCCGCAACGACATCCATTGGACCCCTGCTGCGGCGGAGCTGGCCGCGACGGATCTCGTCGCGCAGCTCTCCCCGCGCCTCCGCCTGCCGCCGAGCCGCGCCCCCGGCACCCGCCTCGGCGAGCGCGTGCAGATGCCGGGCACGGAGAACGACCTGCTCAACCTCCTGCCCGCGCCCGAGCGCTCGAAGTACCAGGTGGAGCCGTTCCTCGTCCGCCGCCCGCTGGCCGCCGCCGGGCGCGACGCCCTCGTGCAGGACGACGCGGCCGACGTCGCGGTGGTCGGCAACAGCTTCGCCCAGCCGAAGTACAACCTCGCGCCGATGATCTCCTCGCTGCTGAACCGCCCGGTCTCGCTCTCCTGGGAGAACCACCTCAAGGGGCCCTACCGCGTGCTGCTCGACTACCTGAGGGGCGCGGGCTTCAAGCGGCACCGGCCGAAGCTGATCGTCTGGAACATCATCGAGCAGGATTTCGGCCTGCTCCCCTCCGACGGGCGCGCCTTCCCCAACAACGCGATCCCGGCCGACGAATTCCTCTCGGGGATCGGCCAGGCCCTCGCCTGAGTCGCGGCCGGGGCGCGGCGACGCCTCTTCCCGACGCTTCATTCCTCCCGGCGCGTCGCAGGCCGCCGGGGACACCGCGGAGAGACCCGATGGATGGCTTCCCCGATCCGCCCCGTGCCGCCGCGACACTCGGCCGGCGCGCGCTCGTCGCGGCCGGCGCCGCCGCCCTCGCCGCGCCGCGCCCGGCGGCGGCGCAATCCTCCTTCGCCATCGTCGGGAAGGACGGCTGGCTCTTCGCCGTCTGGGACAAGATCACCGAGGACGAGCCCCACCAGGTGAAGCAGGCGACGGCGGTCGTCACCCGCGCGATCGGCATCCTCAGGGCCGCCCGCATCGAGGTGACGGTCCTCGTCGTCCCCTCCAAGGCACGGACCTACCGCCAGTTCCTGCCGGACGGCATGCAGGTCGCGCCGGGCGCGGACCGGCGCTACGCGGCCTACCTGAACGACCTCCGCGCGGCCGGCGCCCTCTCGCCCGACCTCGAGGCCGCGTTCCGGGCGCGGGCGGCCAGCACGCCGCTCTTCTTTAAGTCGGACACGCACTGGACGCCGATGGGGGCGGAGCTCGCGGCCGTCGAGACGGCGAAGGTGGTGGGCCCCGCCCTTCCCCTGAGCAGCCGGCCGGGGCTGCAGGTCTCGGCCCCGATCAACCGCGTCTCGCCCCGCGGCGACCTCGTGCGGAACCTGCCGGAGGCGCAGCGGGCGGCCTACCCGCCCGAGCCCTATCAGGTCCGCGACGTCGTCGCGCCCGCCGGGCAGAACGCCCTCCTCGCGGACGACGCGGCCGAGGTGACGATCGTCGGCAGCAGCTACATGGAACCGCGCTACGCCTTCCAGCCGGTCTTCTCGAACCAGATCGGGCGGCCGGTCGGGCTCTTCTGGAAGCCGAACAGCATCGGACCCTTCGCGACCCTCATGCAGTACCTCACCAGCGCCGATTTCCGCCAGCACCGTCCCAAGATGCTCGTCTGGGCGCAGCTCGAGCTCGACATGCCCGCCGGGCCGAGCAGCTCCGGCTGGGGCACGAACGCGATGTCGCCGGACAAATTCCTCGGCGACCTCCGCCAGGCCGTCGCCGCGTGAGCCCGCGCGCCCCCGCCCGCCGCGCGGCCGCCGCCGCCCTCGCCGCGCTCGCCGGCCTCGCGCCGGCGGGCGCGCGCGCCCAGGGGCAGGTCTACGACCCCGAGCCGCCGCCGGACTCGGCCTATGTCCGCTTCGTCAACGCGCTCGGCGAGGAGGTCGCTCTGCGCCCCGCGTTCATGCCCGCCCTCCGCCTCGGCACGCGGCCGGAGGAGCGTGTGACGGTCTACAACGTCGCGCCGCGCGTCTCGGGAGGCCGCGAGATCGTGGTCGAGGCGAGCGCGGGGCGGCGCAGCGCGCGCGTCGTGCTCCATCTGCAGCCGAAGAGCTTCAACACCGTCCTCCTCCAGGCCTCGGCCGACGGCGGCATCGCGGCCACGCCGCTCACCGACCCGGTGGACTTCAACCGCGCCCGCGCGCGGCTGAGCTTCTACAACGTCGCGGGCTGCGCGGACGCCTCCGTGCTGCTCGCGCCCGACGGGCCCGCAGTCTTCCCGGGGCCGGTGGCCTCGGGCGCGATGGCGACGCGCACGGTCCAGCCCGTCACGGCCGAGCTCCGCGTCGGCTGCGCCGGCGCCGCCGCGCCCGACGTGAAGCTCGAGGGGCTGGAGGCGGGCGGCATGTACAGCCTCTGGCTCCTCCGCCCCGAGGGCCAGGGGCTGGTCGCCTTCATCGGGCGCGACGCGACGGCGCGCTGGCGCAACTAGCGGCGCGCGCCGCCTAGTTGCTCGCCTGGAGCTGCCGCGCGCGCAGGCGGGCGGCCTCCTCGAGGGCGCGACGCGCGCGCAGCCGGTCGTCCCGCGCCCGCGCGATGCGGGCCTCGAGCAGCGCCATCTGCAGCTCGTCGGCGCCCCTCTCGCGGCCCTCCCGCAGGATATCCTCCGCCCGCCCGATCTCCTTGGCGAGGACCGCGGCCTCCCCCGCGACGGCGCGGGCGCGCACGTTCTCGGGGCTCGCGCCCAGGATACCGTCGGCGATGCGCAGGGCTTCCTCCGCGCGGCCGGAGCCCGCGAGGACGCGGGCGAGGCTGAGCTGAACGTCCGCGTTCCCCGGCGCCTGTCCGAGGGCGGGGGCGAGGCGGCGCATGGCCCCCTGCCGGTCGCCGCCGTCGTTCAGCCGATCCGCGGCCGAGGCGGCCGAGGCCGCGCGCAGCCCCGCCGCCTGCCGCCGCAGCTCGGCCGGCGCCAGGGCGTCGCGCTCCACGCCGGCGGAGAGCCCTTCCGCCTCCGCCACCAGCCCGCCCTCGAGCAGCGCGGCGGCGACCGCGACGCGGGCGGCCGGCGTGCCCGCCGCGGCCCGCGCGGCCGCCTCGGCGTTCCGCGGCTGGCGCAGGCGGTTGAAGGCGCGGATCACGGCGGCGGCCGTCTCGCCGCCGGGGTCGGGCTGGGCCGCCAGCGCCACGAGCCGACGGGCCGCCTCGGAGGCCGGGTTGCCGCGCGCGGCGCGCTCCAGCTCCCGGACCTCGAGCGCGCGGCGGTTCGCCTCGAGCAGCCGCCGCCCGTCCTCCGTCCGCGCCGCGGGCGGGATGGCATCCAGCCGCGCCACCGTCTCGGTCAGCCGCCCGTCGGCGTTGGAGAGGAGGGAGGCGGCGAAGAGCGCGTCGGGCGTGCCGCGCGCGGCGAGGTCGCGCTCGAGCCGCCGCGCCTCGTCCAGCTGGCCGCGCTCCTTCAGGTTGCGCGCGAGGTCGAAGGCGCTCCAGGCGTCTGCCGGGTCCGCCGCGACCGCGCCGCGGAGAAGGGCGATCCGCGCGTCCCGGTCGCGCGTGCGCTGGGCCTCGCCGCGCAGGGCGGCGGCGCGGAAGCTCCGGGCGCCCTCGGGCGGGCGGAAGCCCGTCTCGGCGAGGAGGCGGTCGGCGTCGGCGAAGCGGCCCTGTCGCTGCAGCGCCTCGAAGAGCCCGCCCTGCGCCGAGGCCTCGGCCGGGCGGATCGCGAGCGCGTTGCGGAAGCGCGTCTCGGCCGTCGAGAAGTCGTCGCGGCGGAGGGCCACGAGGCCGAGCACGACCTCGCCCTGCAGGCGCTCCTCCGCGTTCCCGCGCAGCGCGCGCTGGGCCTGCTCGGCCGCGCGGTCCAGCGCGTTGCGGCCGAGGTTCTGCCAGGCGAGCGCGGCGCTGCCAGGCGGCGCCGGGACGCCGCGCCCGCCGCGGAACCCGCGCCCGGCGCCGGGCCGCGCGGCCGGGAAGCCGTCGAGGTTGCCCGTCTTCTCGACGAACTCCTCCTCGCGGTAGGGGGCGAGCTCGACGGCCTTGGCGAAGAAGGCGCGGGCCTCGGCGAAGCGGAACTGCAGCTTGCGGACGACGCAGAGGCCGATATAGGCCTCCGCGTCCGTGGGGTCGCCCTCCAGCACGGCCCGGAAGTGCCGCTCGGCGTCGTCGAAGCGGCGCTCGCCGAAGGCGTTCCAGCCGCTGATCCGCTCCAGGATCCAGCCCGGCAGCACGGTGCCCCGCGCCTCGTCGTACTTCGCCTGGATCTCGGGATCGGGCGGGTTCGTGCGAAGGTAGTGCCCGATGGCCTCGGCCGTGTCGGGATCGGTCGGGGACCAGAGCAGCGCCTGCCGCCAGGCCACCCGCGCGGCCCTGCCCATGGCGGGGTCATCGGCCAGCGCGCGCAGGTGCTCGGCCCCCGTCAGGCGGTAGGCCTCGCTGTAGGTGAGGATCTGCGCGTGGGCGAGGCGAAGCGCGGTGTTCGCCGGGTGGAGGGCGATCAGCCGCTCCATGCCCACCCGTGCGAGGTCGAAGTTCTCCGGGCTCGTGCCCGCCAGCGTCTGGAAGTACTCGACCGCGAAGATCGGGGGGATCTCGCCGTCCGGGAACAGCTCGCGGTACTTCTGCATCGCCGCCTCCCGCTGCCCGGCCTGCGCGAGCCGGCGCGCCTCGGCCAGCGTGGGCTGGTCGACCAGCATCGCGCGGAAGGCCGTCATGGCCCGATGCGCGGCGGCGCTGCCCGGCGCCACCCCGTTCAGGCGGACGATGTAGCCCTCGGCGTTCGGACGGTCGCCGCTCTGCGCGGCCACCTCGGCCGCCGTCGCCAGCACCTCCGGGTTGTTCGGCTCGAGCAGCAGCAGGCGGTCGAGCGCCTGCTGGGCGAGCTGCGGGCGGCCCTGGGCGGTCCAGTAGTTGGCCTGGTCGAGAAGGATGGCGGCGCCGTGCCCGGCGGGGCGCGAGGGGCTGGTACGGGGCGCCGGGACGGGCTCGGCGCCCGGCGACTGCGCCGCGGCGGGCGCGCCCGCGAGCGCCGCCACCACCGCCGCGACCACCGCGCGCCGGGGCCGGGCGGCCTCGTCCCGCGCGAGGTCGGACACAGGCCGGCCCGCCCGTGCGGGACGAGGGCGGCGCGGTCGGCAAGCGGACATCAGGACCCCTCCTGCGCCGCCCGGATCCGGGCCGACGCGTTCACTTCTTAATCATCTCGCGAGAAGTTGCACAGGTGAATTGCGGCTCGCCTCGACCACCGTGGGCGGCCAGCGGCCGATGAATTCCCGCTCGGCCGGGGTGAGCGGCTGCGCCGCCACCCTCTCCGGGATCTCCCAGACGACGAGGCGGGGCGGCGACTGCCGGAAGGTCTCGCTGCCGAGATAGGCGGCCGCGCTGCCGGCGAAGCCGCCGCCCGCCAGGGCCGCGTTCACCACGGAGGCCTGCAGCGCCGCCTGGAGCGCGCCGTGGAAGTTCGCGTTCACCGAGTAGGACGACCCCACCAGCGCGACCTCGGGCGGCGGCGCCTCGTCGAGCAGCCCGCCGCCGCCCTCCTCCTTCTCCGTCCGCTCCAGCCGCTGGCGGTCCGGCCGGGGGCGCAGCGCGTCGGGCACCCGGTCGAGGCCGGTGAGGCGGAGCAGGTCGCCCGGCCCCTCCGTCTCCTCCGCGGCCGCCCGGGTGCGGTAGGCCTCGCCGCGGGTGAGCGGCAGGCCCGCGACGGCCTCCGCGATCGCCCCGGCCGCGGCCCGCGCGCCCTCCTGGTTCCAGTGGGTGTCGGTCCGGTACCAGGCGGCGCTGGCCGCCTCCACCGCGGCGAGCGCGGGGAGGAGGGCGACGGGCTCGACCCCCTCGGCGCGGAGCGCGGCCAGGAAGGCGTTGTGGCGCGCCTCGGCCTGGGCGGAGCGCGGCGCGCCGCAGAGCTTCGCCGCCACCACCCGCGCCTTGTCCGGCACCACCGCGACGACGAGCGCGATGCCCTGGCGGCCGAGGGCGTCGCGCAGCCGCCGGACGCCCGCGGCGCGCTCCGCCATCGCTGGCCCCGCGTCCGGCCAGGGGCGCAGCTCCTCCGTGAGGAAGAGGGTCCCGCCGCAGCCGACGCGCACCGCCGGCCCGCCCGAGTGGAAGAGGTTGTACCGGAGCACGCCGCCCGCCGCCCGCAGCAGGGGATCGGCGGGAAGGTCGTGCGCCATGACGTGGTTGACCGCGCCCGTCAGCCGTCCCGAGAGGAAGGCGGGAAGGTCGAGCGCCGGGCGCAGCCGCGCCTCGCCCTCCGGGCTCGCGAGGGCCGCGACGCCCTGCCAGGCGCCGGCGGCCAGCAGCGCGACGGCCGCGATCCCCTGCAGCATCGCCGCGCGCCGGTTCCATCGCGGGGCGTCGCTCATCGCGTCCTCAGAACTGGAAGTAGAGGAAGGGCACGGCGGCGCGGCTGTAGAGCAGCACGACGCTGAGCAGGAAGCCGAGCAGCGGCGCGACCGTCCAGGCCCCGCGCCAGGCCACCCCCATCGCCTCCGGCGGGCGCTGGAAGGGCACGCGCGCCCCGAGCAGCGGCAGGTAGACGAGCCCGGCCGCGACGAGGATCGTCCACCACTGGTCCGGCGTGACCTGCCAGGCGAGCGCGTCGCTGAGCGCCGCCCCGTTCAGGCCGAGCATGCCGCCGTACATGGCGCCGGCGCTGCCGAGGTCCGCCGCCCGGAACACCACCCAGCCGAGGATGGCCGCGAGCATCGTCAGCGCGTGGCCCAGCGCGAAGCCCATGCGCCGGCCGCCCGCGCCCTGCCAGAGCCGGTGCAGCGCCAGCAGCCCGCCGTGCCAGGCGCCCCAGAGGATGAAGGTCCAGTTTGCGCCGTGCCAGAGACCGCCGATGGCCATGGTGAGGAACAGGTTGAGGTAGGTGCGGAAGGCCCCGCGCCGGTTCCCGCCGAGTGAGATGTAGAGGTAGTCCCGCAGGAAGCGCGACAGCGTCATATGCCAGCGCTGCCAGAAGGCCTGGATGGAGCCCGCGAGATAGGGGTGGTTGAAGTTCTCGGGGAAGTGGAACCCGATCATGAGCGCGAGGCCGATCGCCATGGCGGAGTAGCCGGCGAAGTCGAAGTAGAGCTGCAGCGTGTAGGCAACGGCGCCCGTCCAGGCATCGGCCAGCGTCGGCGCGGGCAGCGCGAAGGCGGCGTCGGCCACGAGGGAGACGGTGTCCGCGAGGCACACCTTCATCGCGAAGCCCACCATGAAGCGCCGCGCGCCGAGCCCGAACCCGGCCAGGCTGTGCGGGCGCGAGACGAGCTCGTCCTTGATCTCCGCGTAGCGCACGATCGGCCCCGCGATGAGCTGGCTGAAGATCGCCTTGTAGGTCGCGTAGTCCACGAGCCGGCGCGTCACCGGCACCGTGCCGCGCCAGACGTCCACGAGGTAGGAGACGGACTGCAGGACGTAGAAGGAGAGCCCGATCGGCAGGATGATCTCCGCCCAGGGCAGCGGCCCCGCGCCGAAGACCGCACGAAGGTCGTTGAAGGCCGCGACCCCGAAATTCGCGTACTTGAAGTAGGCGAGCACGCCGAGGTTCCCGGCCAGCCCGAGGACGAGCAGCCGCGTGCCCGCCCGCGTCCCCGGCCCCGCCCGGTCCATCAGTCGCACGGTGTAGAAGGTGAAGACCGTGCAGAAGACGAGGAGCAACAGGAAGTCCACCCGCCACCAGGCGTAGAAGGCCCAGGAGAGGACCAGGATGGGCCAGTTCCGGTGGCGGAAGGGCGTGAGGAAGTAGGCGGCAAAGAAGAGGGGCAGGAAGAGACAGAGGAACTCGAAGGAGGCGAAGATCATGGCGCAAGCGCACCCCGCGCGCGCCCGGCCGGGCCGTGCATCCGCCGCATGGAACCTCCCCGTCCGCCCACCGCCCGAAGGCGCCCGGGCCGTCCCGCGGAAGGCCCGGCGGAATTAGATCACGAACTCGTGTGGACGCAACACGATACCTGGGGTGCACGGGGATCGGCCGCTGCCTTTCCGCCGAAACTTCTCAGCCTGTGGCGCCGAGGACCGGTTCCGCGGGGTCGACGAGCCTGCCGGTTCCGCCGTCGGAAATGCCGAGGTCGGTCGGGTGGGGCCCCGGGTTGCAGGCGAGCGAGATGCCCGTGATCCCCCGGAAGACCCGGAAGGGCGGCTTCCAGTCCATCACCCCGTCCGCCGCGGCGCGCAGCCGGGCGAAGGCGGCGGCGGTCTCGGCGGGCGGCGTCTCGGCGAGCAGCCCGGCCACGGGGAGCGGCAGCACCGCGACCACCGCCCCGTCCCGCGCCACGGCCATGCCGCCCCCGCAGGCGATGAGCGCGTTCGCGGCCGCCGCCATGTCCCGCGGGTCGCGCCCGAGGACGAGGAGGTTGTGGTTGTCGTGGCTGATGGTGGTGGCCACCGCGCCGCGCGGCTCGCCCCAGCCGTCCGCGAGGCAGACCACGGGGGAGGGGTCCCGCCGCCCGTGCCGGTGCAGCACGGCGATCAGCGCGTGCCCCGGCGGCACGGCCGCGACCCCGCCGGCCACCTCGACCTCCGCCTCGGCCCAGCGGACCACGCGCGCGCCGCCCACCACCGGCAGGCGCACCCGTCCCTCCGCGACGCCGCGCGGGCGCAGGGCGAAGGCCTCGGGCGGCTGGGGCGGGATGCGGACGGTGGCGCGCGGGGTGTCCGCGGGCAGCGCCCGGGGCAGGGGCGCGAGCATCGCCCCGTCCCGCGCCACCAGCCGCCCGCCGGCATAGACCCGCTCCACCACCATGCCCGGCAGGTCCGACAGGACGACCACCTCCGCCGCCCGGCCGGGCGCGAGGAGGCCGATGTCGTCGCGCTTGAGGCGGAGCGCCGCGTTCAGCGTCGCCATGCGGAGCGCGTGGAGCGGCGGCAGCCCGTGGCCGACGAGGCGCGCCAGCGTGTCCCGCAGCCCGCCCCGCGCCACCAGCTCGTCCGGGAAGACGTCGTCGGTGCAGGCGACGAGGGTGGCCGGCAGGAAGGGCAGGGCGTTGATGGCCGCGACCACGCCGGGCAGCACCGCGTCGTGGCTCCCGCGCAGCTCCACCGTCAGCCCGGCGCGGAGCTTCTCGAGGAAGTCCTCCGGCCCCATCACCTCGTGGTCGGAGGTGACGCCCGACGCGGCATAGGCCTGGAGCGCGGGCCCGGCGAGGTCGCGGGCGTGGCCGTTGACGTTCTTGCCGGCGGCGAGGCCCGCCGCGACGATCCCCTCCATCCGCGCGCTGCCCGCGAGGACGCCGGCCATGTCCATGACCTCCGCCACCCCCGAGACCTCCGGCCAGCGGAGCATCTCCGCCATCTCCGCCGGCCCGATCTCCGCCCCCCCCAGCTCGAGCCCGGGCGCCGAGGGCACGCAGGAGGGAGCGGCGACCAGCACCCGGAGCGGCAGGCCGCGGGCGGTCTCGACGGCCCAGCGGACGCCCGGCACCCCCAGCACGTTCGCGAGCTCGTGCGGGTCCCAGACCGCCGTCAGCGTGCCGTGGGGCACGACCACCGAGGCGTAGTCCGCGGGCGCCATGAGCGAGGATTCGAAATGGAGGTGGCTGTCGACGAAGCCCGGCGAGAGGAAGCGCCCGGACAGGTCGTGCACCTCCGCCGCGTCCGTCCGGGACCCCGGCGGGTGGACGGAGGCGATCAGCCCGCCGGCGATCCCCAGGTCCGCCCGCCGCAGCTCCCCCAGCGCGACGTCCACCACCGTCCCGCCCACGAGGAGCAGGTCGAAGGGCGCGGCGCCGCGGGCGGCCCGGACGGCCGCGCGGCGATCGGCGGCGCTCACGGCGCCCGGCCGGCGGAGGCGGCGAGGGTCATCTCGTCGGTGCGGGCCTCGTAGGTGACGCCCCGCCGCATGGCCCAGGTGTTAACCTGAAAATAGAGGGGGATGAGCGCGGTTTCCTCGCGCAGCGCCTTATAGGTCGCCTCGCGCGTCAGCCGGGCGCGCTCGTCGTTGTCCATGGTCTGCCGCGCGCGCTGGATGAGATCGTCGATGCCGGGATGGCTGAACCGGCCGCGGTTGGCAGTTCCCAGACCGAGCGAAGTATTCCAGCTATGCACTTGTGTTTCCAGCATTCCCAGGACCTCGGGGTTTGGCGAGAAGCCCGCGAGGTTCACGCTGTACTTCAGGGCGGCCGCCTCGCTCAGCCAGGTGCCGCGGGGCTTGGTCTCGACCGTCGTCGCGAGGCCCAGCCGCGTCCACATCTGGGCGATGGCCTGCACCACCTGCTCGTCGTTCACGAAGCGGTCGTTCGGGCCGTTGATCTGCACCGCAAAGCCCTGCGGATAACCGCCCGCGGACAACAGCTTGCGGGCCGCTTCTAAGTCAAGCCCTTCAGCCCCGAGGGCGGGTGAGGTGCCGAAGTAGCCGGGCGGGCCGAGGTCGCCCGCGGGCAGCGCCTGGCCCCGCAGCACCCGGTCTGCCAGGGCCTGGCGGTTGATGGCGAGCGAGAGCGCCCGCCGCACCCGCGCGTCGCGCAGCGGGTTGGCCAGCGGCCCGCCGTCCCGGGCGCGCACGAAGGGGCTCGCCTCCCGGTCGCTGTCCAGGGTGAGGAAGATGAGACGGTTGGACGGGCTCTCGCTGGTGGCAAAGCGGGCGTCTCCCCGGAAGCGCTCGAACTGCTCGGGCGGCACGATCTCGATCAGGTCCACGTCCCCTGCGCTCAGCGCCGCGACGCGCGAGGCGCCGGCGGCGATCGGCCGGAACTCCACCCGCGCGTAGGCAGGGGCGGGGCCGTGGAAGCCGGGGCTCCGTTCCGCGACATAGGGGCTGCCAGGCTGCCAGGAGACGTGGCGAAAGGGCCCGGTCCCGACCATGGCGCGCCCGGCGTTGTAGTCGGCGGTCGTCGCGCCCTCGCCGTGCTTGCGCGAGACGATCATGACGAGGGCGAGGTTGTTCGCGAGCAGCGGCGTCGGCACGCGGGTGCGGATCCGCACCACGCCGCCGCCGGCGTCCTCCACCGCCGTCACCACCCGCGTCGCGTAGCCGAAGGAGGAGGGCGAGTTCGGCACCTCCCCCGCCCGCCGGAGGGAGAAGGCCACGTCCTCCGCCGTCACGGGCGCCCCGTCGTGGAAGCGCGCCCGCGGGTCGAGGGTGAACTCCCAGGTGAGGTCGTCCACCACGCGCCAGGCGCTGGCGATGGCCGGCCGGAGCTCCTGCCGCGCGTCCTGCTGCACCAGCGGCTGGAAGACGTGCCGGGCGAAGGCGATGTTGGTGATCAGGCTGGCGTAGTGGGGGTCGAGGCTCGTCGGCCCGGACTCCACGCCGATGCGGAGGAGGTCCTGGGCGCCGGCCGCGCCTGGCAGGGCCAGGGCGGCGGCGAGAAGGGCGGCGCGCAGGCGCATGGGGGCCTCCGGGGTGGTGACGGAGGGGGCAAGCTGGCATGGTCCCGCGACCCCTCGCAACGGAGCCGCCCATGCCCGCCCTGCCGGACCTGGAACCGCTCGCCGAGGCCATGACGGCCTGGCGGCGGGACCTGCACGCGCATCCCGAGCTCGGCTTCGAGGAGCACCGCACGGCGGCCCTCGTCGCCCGCGCGCTGCGCGCGGCGGGGATCGAGGTGGCGGAGGGCATCGCCGGCACGGGGGTGGTCGGCACCCTTCGCGGCACGGGCGCCGGCGGCGGCGGGAACCGCGCCATCGGGCTCCGCGCCGACATGGACGCGCTCGCGATGCAGGAGGCCACCGGCGCGCCCTGGGCCAGCCGCTCGCCCGGCCGGATGCACGCCTGCGGGCATGACGGGCACACCGCCATGCTGCTCGGCGCCGCCACCTGGCTGAGCGCGAACCGGGACCGCTTCGCGGGCACCGTCCAGCTCATCTTCCAGCCGGCGGAGGAGTCTCGCGGCGGCGCCGGGGCCATGCTGGCGGCGGGGCTGTTCGAGCGCTTCCCGGTCGACGCCGTCTACGCCCTCCACAACCTGCCGGGCCTGCCGCTCGGCACCGTCGCGGTGCCGCCCGGCCCGGTGCTCGCGAGCTCCGACACCTGGGAGGTCACCTTCCGCGGCCGCGGCACGCACGGGGCGAAGCCGCATCTCGGCACCGACGCGACGCTCGCGGCCGCCGCCTTCATCGTGGCGCTGCAGACGATCGTGGCGCGGAACCTGGACCCGATGGAGGCCGGGGTGGTCAGCGTCGGCCACCTCGCCGCCGGCCACCCGGAGGCGCCCAACGTCATCCCGGCCGAGGTCCTCGTCCGCGGCACCGCCCGCGCCCTCTCGGCCCCGGTGCGCGACCTCCTGGAGGGGCGGATCGGCGCCATCGCGCGCGGCACCGCGGCCAGCCACGGCGTGGAGGCCAGCCCCGTCTACACCCGCCGCCTGCCGCCCACCGTGAACCACGCTGCCCAGGCCGCCCTGCTGCACCGGGCGGCGGGCGCGACCCTCGGGTCGGATCGGGCGCGGGACCACCACCCGCCGATCACGGCCGGGGAGGACTTCGCCCTCCTGCTCGAGGCCCGGCCCGGCGCCTACGCCTGGCTCGGCACCGGCGATCCCGCCCATCCCGAGGGCTGGCACCACAACCCGCGCTTCGACTTCAACGACGCGGCGCTCCCCGCCGGCGCCGCCCTCCTCTGCGGCATCGTCGAGGCGGAGCTCGGCGCGTGAGCGCGGGGCTAGGCAGCGGGGCGCCGCGCTCGACCATCATCGACTGCGACCCCGGCACCGACGACGCCCTCGCCCTCTGGCTCGCCCTTGCCTCGCCCGAGCTCGACCTCCGGCTGGTGACCGTGGTCGGCGGCAACGTGGGGCTCGCGCGCACCCTGGCCAACGCCCGCGCCGTGGTGGGGCTGAGCGGCCGGCCCATCCCCGTGGTCCCCGGCGCCGACCGCCCGCTGCGCGGGAACTTCGCCGGCGAGCCCGCGGTGCACGGGGAGGACGGGCTGGCGGGGGTGATCCTTCCGGAAGGGCCGCCCGCCGTCCGCGCCGTCGCCGCCGACGCCATCCGCGCCGTTCTCCGCGAGGCGGGGCCGGGCAGCGCGACGCTCGTCGGCATCGGCCCCGCCACCAACCTCGCCCTCGCCCTGGCCACGGAGCCGGATCTGGCCGGGCGGGTGCGGGAGATCGTGATCATGGGCGGCGCCTGGGGGGAGGGGAACTGGACCCCCGCCGCCGAGTTCAACGCGGCGAGCGACCCCGAGGCGCTCGACATGCTCCTCGCCCTCGGCGCGCCGCTCACCCTCGTTACGCTCGAGCTGACCATGCAGGCGCTGGTCACCCCGGCGCGCGTCGAGGCCCTCCGGCGGCTCGGCGGCGGCGCCTGCCTGCGGGCGGCCGGCGACATCCTGGCGGCCGTGCCCCCCTCGCGCCGGCTGGGCGGCCAGGGCCACGCGCTGCACGACGCCTGCGCGGTCACCTGGCTGCTCGCGCCCGGCCTCTTCGGGACCCGCAAGGTGTCGGTGGAGGTCGATTGCGGCCCCGGGCCCGGCCGCGGGCGGACCCATGTGGACCGCTGGGGCCGGCGGCGCGCGGAGCCGCGGGTGACCCTGCCCGAGAGGCTCGACGCCGACGGCTTCTTCGCGCTCCTCGGCCAGCGCCTCGCGCGCCTGCCCTGAGCGCAGCCCCGCCTGGAAGCCCCGCCGCCCTCGTGCTAGCGGGCGGGCCGACGACGCGGGGAGCGCGAGCATGACCGAGATCATCGCCCACCGGGGCGGCGCCATCCTCTGGCCCGAGAACAGCCTCGGCGCCTTCCGCGGCGCCATCGCGGCGGGCGTGGACGCCGTGGAGTGCGACGTCCACCTCTCGGCCGACGGCGAGCCGATGGTCATGCACGACGCGACGCTCGACCGCACGAGCAACGGCCGCGGCCCCCTCGCCGAGCGGAGCGCGGCCGAGCTCGCGGCGCTGCGCCTGATCGGCGCGGGCGGGGAGGGGGTGCCGCGCCTCGCGGAGCTGCTCGCCCTCGTCGCCGCCGGCCGGGGCGGCATCCAGATCGAGGTGAAGGCGGACCACCAGGGGCGCGCCGACCTGGCGCTGCTGAGGAAGGTGCTCGACGCCCTCGACGCCGCCGGGCTGCGGGCGCGGACCGAGATCATCGTCTTCGAGGCCGAGGTCGCGGCCGCGGCGGTCGCGGCCGGCGGGCTCCGGAACGTCGCCTGGCTCTTCGGCCCGCCGATGCTCCGCCACATCGGCCTGGAGGGGGTGCTCGCGGTCGCCCGGCTCGCCGGCGTCGGGATGGTCGAGACCCACGAGGCCGCGATGGACGCGGCGCTGCTCGGGGCGCTCCGCGGCGCCGGGCTGCGGGTCGGCGCCTGGGGGGCGAACCACGCGCCGGCGATCGGGCGGATGCTCGGCCTCGGCCTGGACGCGGTCGCGACCGACGACCCCGTCCTCGCGCTGTCGTTGCGCGCTTGGTAAGGTTACGCGCGCACCCCTTGCTCCGGCGCCGCGCTGCCGCCATGCTCTCCTTAACAATAAGTCATGAGGGAGCGTTTGGGTGGGCGATTCTGAGCCGATCCTGAGGGCGGATTCCGTGTCCCTGCGCTTCGGCGGGATCCGGGCGCTCACGGACGTGTCCTTTTCCGTGCGGCGCGGCGAGGTCTTCTCGATCATCGGGCCGAACGGCGCCGGCAAGACCTCCATGGTCAACTGCATCTCCGGCCGCTACCGCCCGACCGAGGGCCGCATCCTCTTCGACGGCGCCGACATCACCCGCGTGCGCCCCAACCGGCGCGCGGCGCTCGGCCTCGGCCGCACCTTCCAGAACCTGGCCCTGTTCGGGCACATGAGCGTGCTCGACAACATCATGGTCGGCCGCCACCACCTGCTGAAGTCCGGCTTCCTCTCCGGCATGACCTACTGGTTCGGCGGCGCCCAGCGTGAGGAGCTGGCGCACCGGCGGGAGGTCGAGGAGATCATCGACTTCCTGCAGATCCAGCACATCCGGAAGGCGCAGGCCGGCACCCTCTCCTACGGGCTTCGCAAGCGCGTGGAGCTGGCGCGCGCCGTGGCCCTGCGCCCGAAGCTCATCCTGCTCGACGAGCCCATGGCCGGCATGAACCTCGAGGAGAAGGAGGACATGGCGCGCACCATCCTCGACCTGAACGAGGAATGGGGCATGACCATCCTCATGATCGAGCACGACATGGGCGTGGTGATGGACATCTCGAACCGCGTCATGGTCCTCGACTTCGGCCGCAAGCTGACCGAGGGCGCGCCCGCCGAGGTGATGGCGCACCCGGAGGTCCGCCGCGCCTATCTCGGCGAGGCCGACGCCGCGCCCGCGGAGGCGATCCCGGCGTGAGCGGGGCGACCACGGACCGGGCGGACTGCTTCCCCCGCCTTCTCCGCCGGAACGCGCGCGCCCACGGCGCGGAGGTCGCGCTGCGCGAGAAGGACCTCGGCATCTGGCGCGCCTTCACCTGGGGCGAGTACGAGGCGCGGACGCGGGCCATCGCGCTCGGCCTGGACGGCCTGGGCATCGGCGCGGCGGACGTCGTGGCGCTGATCGGCGACAACCGGCCGGACTGGGTGATGGGCGAGATCGCCGCCCACGCGCTCGGCGCCCGCTCGCTCGGCCTCTACCGCGACGGGCTGGAGGAGGAGGTCGCTTATCTCCTCCGCTTCGCCGGCGCGACCGTCGCCATTGCCGAGGACGAGGAGCAGGTCGACAAGCTGCTCAACGTCGCGGACGAGGTGCCGACGCTGCGCCACGTCGTCTATTCCGACCCCCGCGGCATGCGGAAGTACTCGGACCCGCGCCTGCTGCCGATGGCCGAACTGGTGGCGCGCGGCGAGGCCGCCCACGCCGCCGACCCCGCCGCCTGGGACCGGCTGGTGGACGCCGTGGACGCCGACCGCGTCGCCGTCCTCTGCACGACCTCCGGCACCACCGCGCGCCCCAAGCTCGCCATGCTCAGCGGCCGCGCCCTGGTGCGGCACGCCGAGACCTATCTCTCCGCCGATCCCAAGGGCCCCGCGGACGAGTACGTCTCGGTCCTTCCGCTGCCCTGGATCATGGAGCAGATGTACGTCTTCGGCTTCGGGCTCGTCGCCCGCATGCGCGTCTCCTTCGTGGAGGAGCCCGAGACGATGATGGCCGACTTCCGCGAGATCGGCCCGAGCTTCGTGCTCTTCGCGCCGCGCGTCTGGGAGACGCTGGCGGCCGACGTGCGCGCGCGCGTGATGGACGCCTCCCCGCTCAAGCGCCGCGCGTACGACCTCGGCATGCGGCTCGGCCTCGCCGCCCAGGCGAAGGGCCGGCGCTCGAAGCTCGCGGACTTCCTCCTCTTCCGCGCGCTCCGCGACCGCATGGGCTTCACCCGCCTGACCTCGGCGGCCACCGGCGGCGCGGCGCTAGGCCCGGACACCTTCCGCTTCTTCCAGGCCATGGGGGTGCCGCTGCGCCAGCTCTACGGCCAGACCGAGAGCCTCGGCGCCTACACCATCCACCGCCCGGGCGAGGTCGACTTCGACACGGTCGGCACCGCCTTCGACGGCGTGGACCTCCGCGTGCACGAGCCCGACGCGAACGGGGTCGGCGAGATCCTGACGCGCCACGCGAACATGTTCCAGGGCTACCACGGGGTGGAGGGCATCCCGGACATGCGCGACGGCTGGCTGCACACGGGGGACGCCGGCTACTTCGACAAGGCCGGGCACCTCGTGGTGATCGACCGCATCAAGGACATCGCCACCACCTCGCAGGGCGACCGCTTCTCGCCCCAGTTCATCGAGAACAAGCTCAAGTTCAGCCCCTATGTCGCCGAGGCCGTGGTGCTGGGCGACGGGCGGCCGCATCTCGCGGCGCTGCTCTGCATCCGCTTCCCCATCGTCTCGAAATGGGCGGAGCGGAACCGCATCTCCTTCACCACCTACACGGACCTTTCGGCCCGCCCGCCGGTGCTGGAGCTGCTCCGGGCTGAGGTGGAGAAGGTCAACGCCACCCTGCCGCCCGCCCAGCGCATCCGCGACTTCGTCCTTCTCTACAAGGAGCTGGACGCGGACGACGACGAGCTGACCCGCACCCGCAAGGTGCGCCGCGGCGTGATCAACCAGAAATACGGCACGATCATTGACGCCATCTACGCCGGAGAGAGGAGCATCCCGGTGGACACCACTATCACCTTCCAGGACGGCACGAAGCAGCGCATCCGCACGACGCTCGCCGTCGCCTCCAGCGAGCGCGCGCGGGAGCCGGCCTGACCATGGACGGGACGCTTCTCTTCCAGCTCGCGCTCAACGGGTTGATCGTCGGCGCGCTCTACGGCGTCGTCGCGATGTCCTTCGTGCTCATCTACAAGGCGAGCCAGGTCGTGAATTTCGCCCAGGGCGAGTTCCTGCTCGTCGGCGCCTGGATGTGCTGGTGGTTCCTGACGGAGTGGCAGCTCCCCTTCGTCATCGGCTTCCTCTTCACCCTCGTCTTCATGACCCTCTTCGGGATCATCCTGCAGGTGGTGGTGCTGCGACCCCTGATCGGGGAGCCCGTGATCAGCGTGATCATGGCCACCATCGGCATGGGCATCTTCTTCCAGGCGCTGATGAAGTGGATCTTCGGCGTCTTCGCCAAGCCCTTCCCGCCGGTCTTCACGGCCGAGCGCGTCTCGGTGCTCGGGCTCGAGGTGCAGACGGCCTATCTTCTCTCGCTCGGCATCTCGCTCGCCATCATGGCGGGCTTCGGCTGGTTCTTCCGCTACTCCCGCTACGGGCTGGCCATGCGGGCCACGGCCTTCGACCAGCAGGTGGCGCAGTCGCTCGGCATCTCCGTGCCGCGGGTCTTCGCCATGTCCTGGGCGATCTCGGCGGTGGTCTCGGCGGTCGCCGGCGTCACCGTCGGCATGGTCAACGGCGTCTCCTCCGCGCTCTCCTTCTACGGGATCAAGGTCTTCCCGGCCGTGATCCTCGGCGGGCTCGATTCCATCGTCGGCGCAGTGCTCGGCGGCCTCATCGTCGGCGTGCTCGAGAACCTCGCGCAGTACGTGGACAGCCAATGGCTGAACTGGGGCAACATGTACCAGGTGGCGCCCTTCTACGCGCTGCTGCTCATCCTGCTGGTCAAGCCCTACGGCCTGTTCGGCACCAAGAACATCGAGCGGATCTGACGGCATGACGGTGATGACGCCGGCCGGCGACTTCCGCATGAGCTACCGGGCCGACACGACGATCTTCCCGACGCTGGGCAGCCGCGCCGCGCTCTGGGCAGGGCTGGCGGTGCTTCTCTGCGCGCCCTTGGTGCTGGACCGCTACTTCCTGAGCCTGCTGATCAACGTGGGCACCCTCGGGATCGCGGCCCTGGGCCTGAACATCCTCGTGGGCTTCACGGGGCAGATCAGCATCGGCCACGCCGCCTTCTTCGGCTTCGGCGCCTTCTCCTCCGCCTGGCTGCACGACAGCTTCGGCCTTCCCGTGCTGCTCTGCATCCCCGTGGCGGGGGTCATGACGGCGCTGGTCGGCCTCGTCTTCGGCGCGCCCGCCGCGCGGCTCAAGGGCCTCTACCTCGCGATCGCGACGCTGGCCGCCCAGTTCATCCTCGAGGACTTCTTCGCCCGGGCCCGCTGGTTCACCGGCGGCGTCGCGGGGCGGCTGACGGAGAGCCCCTCCCTCTTCGGCTTCGCGATGGACCGGGAGGAGAGCTACTTCTACCTCGTCCTCGCCTTCGTCATCGTCCTGTTCGTCGCCGCCGCCAATCTCATGCGCACGCGCGACGGCCGGGCCCTGGTGGCCGTGCGGGACCACTACCTCTCCGCAGAGATCATGGGCATCAACCTCGCCTACTACCGGACCCTGTCCTTCGGCATCGCGAGCTTCTACGCGGGGATCGGCGGCGCGCTCTACGCGCACCACCTGCAGTTCGTGAGCGTCGAGGCCTTCAACATCCTCTTCTCCATCCAGTTCCTCGGCATGGTCATCATCGGCGGCCTCGGATCCATCATGGGCAGCCTCATGGGCGCCGCCTTCATGGTGGCCCTGCCGGAGGTGGTGCAGAGCGCCGCGGACGCCATCGCGGGCGGCGCGATCGACCGGGCGCTCAAGATCGGCGGCAACATCTCCTTCCTGCGCGAGATGGCCATCGGCGCCGCCATCATCCTCTTCCTCATCTTCGAGCCGGACGGGCTGGCGCGACGCTGGAAGCTGATCAAGGCCTACTGGAAGCTCTACCCCTATTCCCACTGACAACGAGCCGTGACGCGGCCAAAGGAGACGACCCCATGAAGGCAGCCCTTGCTCTCGCCGCCACGGTGGCGCTGGCCACCCCGGCGCTGGCCCAGCAGCGCATCCCCGTCGGGCACCTGATGGACAATTCGGGCGCCACCTCGGACGTGGGCGTGCCCTACGGCCAGGGCGTCGCGGACACGCTCGCCTGGGTGAACCAGACCCGCCAGGGCGTCGCGGGCCGGCCGCTCAACGTGCTCGGCTTCGACTACGGCTACCAGGCGCCGCGCGCGGTCAGCCAGTACCAGGCCTGGACCGGGCGCGAGCGCGTTGTCGCCATCCAGGGCTGGGGCACGGCGGACACCGAGGCGCTGGTGCGCTTTGTCAACCGCGACCGCATCCCCTTCATCTCCGGCTCCTACTCCGCGGCCCTGACGGATGCCGGCGGCAAGTCCGGCCGCGCGGGCGTCGAGGCCTCGCCCTACAACTTCTTCTTTGGACCCTCCTACTCCGACGCGCTGCGCGGCATGCTCCGCTGGGCCGCGGACGACTGGAAGGCCAGGGGCGGGCAAGGGCGTCCGAAATACGTCCACATGGGCGGCAACCACCCCTACCCGAACTCGCCGAAGGAGGCGGGCGAGGCCATGGCGCGCGACCTCGGCTTCGAGGTCCTGCCGGCCATCCAGTTCGCCCTCACGCCGGGCGACTACACCTCGCAGTGCCTGACCCTGAAGCAGCAGGGCGCGAACTACGCCTATCTCGGCAACACCGCGGGCTCGAACATCTCGGTGCTCCGCGCCTGCCAGACCGCGGGCGTGCAGGTGCAGTTCATGGGCAACGTCTGGGGCATGGACGAGAACGCCATGAAGGCGGCCGGCGCTGCCGCCAACGGCGTGGTCTTCCCCGTGCGCACCCAGGTCGTGACCGGCCAGGACGCGCCGGGCATGGAGACGATCCGCGCCATCAGCCGCATCTCGGACCCCGCCGGCACCGTCTACCGCCCCGTGCACTACCTCGCCGGCGCCTGCGCCGCGATGCTGATGGTGGAGGCCATGGACACCGCCGCCGCCAACGGCGGGCAGGTGACGGGCGAGCGCATCCAGCGCGGCTTCTACGAGCGAACGAACTGGGTGCCCAAGGGCTTCGAGGGCGTCTGCACCCCCTCCACCTTCACGCCCGAGGATCATCGCGGCACGATGCGCGTCGCGATCTACCGCGCCGTCGTCAGCGGCGACACCTCGCAGGGCAGCGTCGCCGAGCTGATGCGCGCCGGCACCATGCGGCTCGAGCCCGTCACGACCGTCGAGCTCGAGCGCAAGCGCGAGCTGCTGGGCTGGTGATGCTCGACGCCTCGCAGCACCCGAGGCCCGCGGCGGCGGCGCAACCCGCGCCACCGCTGCTCGAGGTCTCCAACATCGAGGTCGTCTACAGCGACGTCATCCTCGTGCTGCGCGGCCTTTCGCTGGCCGTGCCGCAAGGGCGGATCGTGGCCCTGCTCGGCGCCAACGGCGCGGGCAAGTCGACCACGCTGAAGGCGATCAGCGGCCTTCTCAAGACGGAGGAGGGGGAGGTCACGCGCGGCGAGGTGCGCTTCGGCGGCGAGCGGATCGACGGCATCGACCCGCACGAGATCGTCCGCCGCGGCATCTTCCAGGTCATGGAGGGCCGACGCATCGTCGCCGACATGACCTGCCTCGAGAACCTCCGCCTCGGCGCCTTCACTCGGCGCGACAACGAGGTGAAGCGCGACATCGACATGGTCTACGGCTTCTTCCCCCGCCTGGAGGAGCGGACGGGCCTCGCGGGCTATCTCTCGGGCGGCGAGCAGCAGATGCTCGCGATCGGCCGCGCGCTCATGGCCCGCCCGAAGCTCATCCTCATGGACGAGCCGTCGATGGGCCTCTCGCCGCTGCTCGTGAAGGAGGTCTTCGGCATCATCCGCCGCATCAACCAGGAGCTCGGCGTCACCATCCTGCTGGTGGAGCAGAACGCGCGCATGGCGCTCTCCGTCGCCGACTACGGCTACGTCATGGAGCAGGGCAAGGTGGTGCTGGACGGCACGGCCGCGTCCCTCTCGGAGAACGAGGACGTGAAGGAGTTCTACCTCGGCGGCCACGGGGCCGAGCGGAAGTCCTTCCGCAACCTCAAGTCCTACAAGCGCCGGAAGCGCTGGCTTTGAGCGCCCATCTCGACGCCCTGGAGACGCGCCCGCCGGAGGAGCGGGAGGCGGCGCTGATGGCGCGGCTGCCCGGCTTCCTCGCCCGCGCCGCGGCCGGCTCCGCCCACGCCGCCCGCGTGCTCGCCGGCACCGCACCGGCGGACGTCACCTCGCGAGCGGCCCTCGCGCGCCTGCCGCTGACCCGGAAGTCGGACCTCATCGCCGCCCAGGCCGAGGCGCCCCCCTTCGCCGGGCTGAACGGCGTGCCCGTGGCCTCGCTCGCCCGCATCTTCGTCTCCCCCGGCCCGATCCACGAGCCGCAGGGCCAGGGCGTCGACACCTTCCGCTTCGCGCGCGCCCTGCACGCGACCGGGCTTCGCGCCGGCGACATCCTGCAGAACTGCTTCGCCTACCACTTCACCCCCGCCGGCTTCATGCTGGAGGGCGGCGCCCGCGCGCTCGGCTGCCCCGTGATCCCCGCCGGCACCGGCAACACCGAGGCCCAGGCGCGCGCCATGGCGCATCTCCGCCCCCGCGCCTACTCGGGCACGCCGGACTTCCTGAAGACGGTCCTCGAGCGCGCGGACGAGCTCGGCCTCGACGTTTCCTCGCTCCGCCTCGGCCATGTCTCGGGCGGCCCCTACCTGCCGGCGCTGCGGCGCTACTACGGGGATCGCGGCCTGACCGTGCTGCAGTCCTACGCCACCGCCGAGTGCGGCGTGATCGCCTACGAGAGCGAGGCGCGCGAGGGGCTGATCCTCGACGAGGAGGTGATCGTCGAGATTGTCCGCCCCGGCACCGGCGACCCCGTGGCGGAGGGCGAGGTCGGCGAGGTCGTCGTCACCGTCTTCGACGAGGCCTACCCGCTCCTCCGCTTCGCCACCGGCGACCTCTCGGCCTTCCTGCCGGGGGCCAGCCCCTGCGGGCGCACCAACGCGCGCCTCCGCGGCTGGATGGGCCGCGCCGACCAGGCGGCGAAGGTCCGCGGCCTCTTCGTGCGTCCCGAGATGGTGGCCGAGATCGCGCGCCAGTGCGCCGCCCCCGGCCGCCTGCGCCTCGTCCTGTCGGAGGACGGGGGCCGCGACCGCATGGAGCTCCGCGCCGAGGCGGCGGAGGACGAGGGCCTGCGCCGGCGCCTGTCGGAGGCCCTGCAATCCGTCACCCGGCTGCGGGGGGAGGTCGCGCTCGTCCCGCCCGGCAGCCTGCCGAACGACGGCCGCGTCGTGGACGACACCCGGCCGCTCCCGGCCTGACGCCTCACCCCGCCGCGGGCTTGCGCAGGCGGTAGCCCAGCGCCTCCGCCACATGGCCGCGCCCGACGAGCGCCGCGCCCTCGAGGTCGGCGACGCTGCGCGCCACCCGCAGCGCGCGGACCATCCCGCGGTTCGACAGGCCGAGCCGCTCCGCCGCGCCCTCCGCAAAGGCCAGCGCCGCGGCCTCGAAGCCCTCGCGCAGGGCCTCGACCGGCGCCTCCGCGTTGGTCGCGAAGCCCATCCCCTCGTAGCGGGCCCGCTGCGCCGTGCGCGCCGCGGCCACGCGGACGGCAACGGCCTCGCTGGTCTCGCCCGAGGGCGCCCGCGCCAGTTCCCTGGGCGCGATCGGCTGCACCTCGATCACGAGGTCGATCCGGTCGAGCAGCGGGCCGGAGATCTTGCCCTGGTAGGCCTCGCCGCAGCGGGGCGCGGTGCCGCACTCCCGCCCGGCATGGCCGAGATAGCCGCAGCGGCAGGGGTTCATGGCGGCGACGAGCTGCACCCGCGCCGGGTAGGAGACGTGCGCCGCCGCCCGGCTCACCGTCACGCGCCCGCTCTCCAGCGGCTGGCGCAGCGCCTCCAGCGCCGGGCGGGGGAACTCTGGCAGCTCGTCCAGGAACAGCACGCCGCGATGGGCGAGGCTCACCTCCCCCGGGCGGGCGCGCGGCCCGCCGCCGGTCAGCGCCGCCTGGGAGGCGGAGTGGTGCGGGTCGCGGAAGGGCGGGCGCGCGCTGATCCGCCCGGCCTCCAGCCCGCCGGCGACCGACCGCACGAGGCTGACCTCCAGCGCCTCGGAGGGCGTGAGGTCCGGCAGCAGGCCCGGCAGCCGCGCCGCCAGCATCGACTTGCCGGAGCCGGGCGGGCCGATCATCAGCAGGTTGTGCGCGCCCGCCGCCGCGATCTCGAGGGCGCGCTTGGCGCTCTCCTGCCCCCGCACCTCGGACAGGCAGGGCCCGCGGGCCTCCCGCGGCAGCGGCGCGGGCGGCGGCGGGGGCGAGAGCGCCTGGCGCCCCTGGAAATGCGCGATCAGCTCGCGGAGGTCCGGCGCGGCCAGCGCCTCCGTCGCGCCCGCCCAGCTCGCCTCCGCGCCCTGCGAGGCCGGGCAGACGAGGCCCAACTCCCGCTCCGAGCAGGCGAGCGCCGCCGGCAGCACCCCGGCCACCGGCCCGATCGTCCCGTCCAGCGCCAGCTCTCCGAGCGCCGCGTAATGCGCGACCTCGTCCACCGGGATCACCCCCATGGCCGCGAGCAGGCCGAGCGCGATCGGCAGGTCGAAGTGGCTCCCCTCCTTCACGAGGTCGGCCGGCGCTAGGTTCACCAGGATGCGCTTGGGCGGCAGCGACAGGCCAAGCACCGACAGCACGGCGCGCACCCGCTCCCGGCTCTCGCCCACCGCCTTGTTCGGCAGGCCGACCACGGTGAAGGCGGGCAGCCCCTGGGCCACCTGCACCTGCACCTCCACGGGCACCGCCTCGACCCCGTGGAAGGAGAAGGTGGTCAGCCGCGCGAGGCTCAACCCCAGGCCCCGAGGAAGCGCGCGAGCAGCCCGCCGATCACCTCGGTGTTGTAGCCCCCCTCCTGCACGACGGCCGTCGGCAGGCGCATCCCGGCGATGGCCGTGCCCGCACGGGCGAAGCCCTCCTCGGTCACGCGCAGCGCGGCCAGCGGCTCGTGCTCGGAGGCGTCGAAGCCGAGCGACACCACCAGCGCCTCGGCGCCATAGGCCCGGACGCGGGAGATCCCGGCGGCGACCGCCTCAAGCCAGTGCTCGTCGCCCGTCCCCATGGGCTGGGGAAGGTTGAGGTTGAAGCCGGCGCCGTCCCCCCCGCCCGTCTCGGAGGCGTGGCCGACGAACCAGGGATAGTAGCCGTCGGGATCGGCGTGGACCGAGACGGTCAGCACGTCCCGGCGCGACCAGAAGATGCCCTGCGTGCCGTTGCCGTGGTGGCTGTCGATGTCGAGCACCGCGACCCGCGCGGCCCCCGCGTCCCGCAGCGCCTGAGCGGCCAGCGCCGCGTTGTTGACGTAGCAATGCCCCCCGGCGCGCGCCGCGTAGGCGTGGTGCCCGGGCGGGCGGCAGAGCGCGTAGGCCACCCCGCCGCGCGCCGCCACCTCGGCCGCGGCCAGGGCGCAGCCGGCTGCGGCCGCCGCGGCCTCGTGCGTGCGCGGGCCGACGGGGCAGGCCGTGTCCGCCGTGTACCAGCCCGCCCGCCCCACCGCCTTCGTCGAGGGCCGCGCGCCCTGGGCCAGCATCTCCGGCGAGGGATGGATGTTCGCGACCACCTCCGCGCCCGCGCCCGGCATCGCCGCCCATTCCCCGGGTGCGTCGCGCAGCCAGTCGAGGTAGTCCGGCGCGTGGACGCTCTCCAGCGCGGCCCGGCCGGGCAGGGGCGGGACCTCGGCCTTGAGGCCGAGCGCGGCCAGGCCCTCCCGCAGCGCGGCGGCCCGCGCCGGCACCTCGAAATTGGGGCGCAGCACGCCGCGCATGAGGAAGAAGGCCGGCGCGTGCGCCGATTCCAGCGGATGGTCGAAGGCCTGCATGGCCGGGGACCCTATGAGCGCCCCGCATCCTTGTCCACGCGATCCGCCGCGCGGAGCCCTCGCCTCGACACGGGGCGCCAAGCGGTTAGCCTGCGGCTCTTCCACGCCGCCAGGACCCTTCATGCCCGATCTCGACCCCGGCGCCCGGCGCGCCATCCTGGACGCCGTCACGGCCCTGGAGGGGGAGGCGGTGGACCGCCTCGCCGCCCTGGTCCGTTGCGACTCCACCCTCGGCCGCGAGGCCGGCGCGCTCGACCTCATGGCCGCCAACTACGAGTCGCTCGGCCTCGCGCCGCGCCGCATCGCGACGGTGCCGGAGGCGCTGCGCGACCACCCCGGCTTCTCGCCCCCGCTGATCCCCTACGCCGGGCGCGACAACGTGGCGGCGCTCCACGCCCCGCGCGAGGTCCGCGGCCGGAGCCTCGCGCTGCAGGGCCACGTGGACGTGGTGCCGGAGGGCGCGGCGGACCTCTGGGTCACCCCGCCCTTCGAGCCCGCCGTGCGGGACGGCCGAATGTATGGTCGCGGCGCCGGCGACATGAAGGCGGGCATCGTCTCCTACCTCACGGCCTTCCAGGCGCTGCGCCTGGCCGGCCTCCAGCCCGCCGCCCCCGTGCAGATGCAGGCCGTGGTCGAGGAGGAGTGCACCGGCAACGGCGCTCTCGCCACCATGCTCGCCATGCCCCGCACCGACGCGGTGGTGATCCCCGAGCCCGGCCCCTCCATGGCCGCGATGTACTCCGCCGAGGTCGGCGTCGTCTGGGCCTGGGTCACCGTCACCGGCCGGCCGACCCACGTGCGTGACATGCACGCGGGCATCAACGCGATCGAGGCCGCCATGGGCATCGCCCGCCGCTTCAAGGACTACGAGATGGAGCGCAACCGGGCCGAGAACGTCCACGCGGCCTTCCGCGGCGTGAACCACCCGGTCAACGTCAACCTCGGCACCATCGAGGGCGGCGAGTGGAACAGCAGCGTTCCCACCCGCGCGCGCATCGGGCTCCGCGTCGGCGTCATGCTCGGCTACAGCGCGGCGCGAACGAAGGCCGACATCGAGCGCATCGTGGCCGAGGCCGCGGCGGACCCGGCGCTCCGCGGCACCAAGGTCGCGCTCGAGTTCAAGGGCTTCATGGCCGATGCCTGCGCCTTCGACATGGAGAGCGAGATTTGCCGCCTCGCCCGCCGCTCCTACGCGGAGGTGACGGGCGGCGAGCTGCGCGACTACCCCGCGACGGGCCTCACGGACGGCCGCTTCTTCACCCTCTACCAGGACACGCCGGTCGCCTGCTTCGGCCCGGACGCGCAGGAGATCCACGGCATCGACGAGAGCGTCTCGCTCGCCTCCATGCACGCCATCACCCGCAGCATCGCGCTGCTGATGGCCGAGTGGTGCGGGGTGGAGCGCGCGGCGTGAGCAACATCCCGCTCTCCGGCGCTCGGCTCTGGGACTCGCTGATGGAGATGGCGCGGATCGGCGCCACGCCCAAGGGCGGCTGCAACCGCCAGGCGCTGACGCCGCTGGACGGGGAGGGGAGGGCGCTGCTCGCGCGCTGGGGCGCGGAGATCGGCCTCTCGCTGACCACCGACCGGCTCGGCAACATGGCGCTCCGCCGCCCCGGGCACGACCCGTCCCGCCGGCCCGTCGCCATCGGCAGTCACCTCGACACCCAGCCGACCGGCGGCAAGTTCGACGGCGTGCTCGGCGTCCTCGCCGGGCTCGAGGTGATGCGCGCCCTGCACGAGGCCGGCGCCGAGACGGAGGCGCCGCTCCTCCTCATCAACTGGACCAACGAGGAGGGCGCCCGCTTCTCGCCGCCGATGATGGGCAGCGGCGCCGCCATGGGGGCCTTCGCGGAACGCCAGGTCCTCGACACGCGCGACCCCGAGGGCGCGCGCTTCGGCGACGCGCTGGCCGCGATCGGCTGGGCGGGCGAGGCGGACCCCGCCGCCCTCCGCGAGCTCGAGGCCTATTTCGAGGTTCACATCGAGCAGGGCCCCGTCCTCGAGCGCGAGGGGCTGGACATCGGCGTCGTCACCCACGCCCTGGCCCAGCAATGGTTCGACGTCACCGTCACCGGCGAGGAGTCCCACGCCGGCGGCGCCATGTCCCACCGGCGGGACGCGCTGGTGGCCGCGGCCGGGCTCGTCGAGGCCGTCGAGGCCATCGCGCGCGAGGCCGGCGGCGACGCGCGCGCGACGGTCGGGCGCCTCGCCGTCGAGCCCTCCAGCCGCAACGTCGTTCCCTCGCGCGCCACCTTCAGCGTCGACTTCCGCAATGGCGACGAGGCCGCGCTGGACCGCATGGCCGAGGCGCTCCGCGAGCGGGCGCAGGAGGTCGCGGCCCGGCGCGGCGTCGCGGTCGAGGTCGCGCCCTTCTGGGCCTTCCCGCAGACGCCCTTCGACGCGACCCTCGCGCAGCGCCTGCGGGATGCCGCCGCCGCGCGCGGCATCCCCTTCTGCGACATGCCCACCGGCATCGGCCACGACGCCGTCTACGTCGCGCGGGCGGTGCCGAGCGTGATGATCTTCACGCCCTGCCTCGGCGGCATCAGCCACAACGAGGCTGAGAGCATCACCCCGGCCCAGGCCGAGGCCGGGCTGCTCGTCCTGGCCGACGCGGTGCTCGCGACCGCCGGCATCGCGAGGGCCTGACATGCGCATCGCCATCGGCGGCTTCCTGCACGAGAGCCACTCCTTCGCCCCCCTGCCGACCGGCTGGCGCGACTTCGCCGAGCCCGGCGGCTGGCCCGCGCCCATGCGCCCCGCCACCCTGCTCGACGGGCTGCGCAACACCGGCGTCCCCGCCGCCGGCGCCATCGCGGCGGCGGAGCGGAGCGGCATCGCCATCGCGCCCCTCTCCTGGGCCTTCGCCAATCCCGCCGGACCCGTGACCGCCGAGGCCTTCGAGCGCGTCGCCGCCTGGATCGTCGCCGATCTCTCCGACGCCCTCGCCGCCGGCCCGCTCGATGGCATCCTCCTCGACCTGCACGGCGCCATGGTGGCGGAGGGATTCCCCGACGCCGAGGGCGAGCTCCTGCGCCGCGTCCGCGCCGTCGCCGGGCCCGACATGCCGATCGCCTGCAGCCTCGACCCCCACTGCAACCTGACGGCGGAGATGGTGGAGCGCTCGGACGCCGTCTCGCCCTTCCGCACCTACCCGCACGTCGACATGAAGCAGGCCGGCGCCCGCGCGCTGCGCCTGCTGGTGGAGCGCGCCCGCCGCGGCCGCCCCTTCGCTCGCGCCTTCCGCCAAGCGGACTTCCTGCTGCCCATCACCAGCCAGTGCACGCTGGTGCCGCCGATGAGCGAGGTCTTCGCCGAGCGCGAGCGGATCGCGACGCGCCACGGCGTGTCGGAGCTCGCCTTCTGCTTCGGCTTTCCCTACGCGGACTTCCCGGGCTGCGGCATGGCCGTCGCCGCCTACGCCGCGGACCAGCCCGCCGCCGACGCCGCGGCCGACGAGTTCCTCGCCCTGCTGAACGCGCGCGAGCGCGACTTCCAGGGCGAGATCCTGCCGGCCGACCGCGCCGTCGCCGAGGCGCTGAAGGCGAAGCCCGGCCGCCCCGTCATCCTCGCGGACACGCAGGACAACCCCGGCGGCGGCGGCCACGGCGACACCACGGGGCTGCTCGCGGAGCTCATCCGCCAGAAGGCCGCCAAGGCCGTGCTCGGCTCGATCAACGACCCCCTGAGCGCGGCCGCCTGCCACAAGGCCGGGGAGGGGGCGACCCTCTCCCTCAGCCTCGGCGGGCGGAGCGACGGCGCGCCGCTGGAGGTCACGGCGCGGGTGCTGCGGCTGTCCAACGGGCGCTTCACCTGCACGGGCGCCATGGCCGGCGGCAACCCGGCCGACCTCGGCCCCTCCGCCCTCGTCTCGGTCGGCGGCGTGCGGGTCATCGTGACGAGCCGGAAGATGCAGGCCTACGACCTCGCCCTCTTCCGGCACCTCGGCGTGGAGCCGGCGCAGGAGGGGATTGTGGCCGTGAAGTCGAGCGTGCATTTCCGCGCGGACTTCGGCCCCATCGCCGGGCGCGTCCTCGTCGTGGCCGCGCCGGGGCCGGTCGTCGCCGACCCCGCGACGCTTCCCTTCCGCAACCTTCGCCCCGGGCTGCGCCTGCGCCCCGGCGCGAACCAGGCGACGGGGTAGGCCCATGTTCAGCCACGTGATGATCGGCGCGCGCGACCTGGACGCGCTGGCGCGCTTCTACGACGCCGTCCTCCTTCCCCTCGGGCTGGAGCGCGGGCCGGACTCGGTCGCGGGGCCCCGCGGCGCCTGCTGGCGCGTGCCCGGCCAGCGCCACCCGACCTTCGACGTGCAGGAACCCTTCGACGGACGGCCCGCCAGCGCCGGCAACGGCGCCATGGTCGCCTTCCTCGCGCCCAGCCGCGCGGCGGTGGACGCGGCGCACGCCGCCGCCCTCGCCGGGGGCGGGGTGGACGAGGGCGCGCCCGGCCTCCGCGCGCGCTACGCCCCCGACTACTACGGCGCCTACATGCGCGACCCCGAGGGCAACAAGCTCCACGTCGTGCACCGCGGCGGATGACCGCGGCCGTCGCCCGCGTCGACGCCCTCCCGCCCGGCTTCCCCGTCCTGCGGGACGCGGCGCTCGCGGAGGGCTGGAGGATGCTCCGCGTGCTGGAGGAGGACTGGGACGCCGGCGCGATGCGCTTCGCGGCCCCCGGCGAGGCCCTCTTCGCGGCCTGGCGGGGCGGGGCGCTCGCCGGGATCGGGGGGCTGACGGTCGATCCCTACGCCGAGGCCGAGACGATCGGACGCCTCCGCCGCCTCTATGTCGCCCCGCCCCATCGCGGCCGCGGGCTCGGGCGCGCCCTGGTGGAGGCGATGCTGGCGCACGCGGCGGCGCACGGCTTCCGCTCGGTCCGCGTGCGCGCCCCGCCCGCCGCGGGGCGCTTCTACGAGGCCTGCGGCCTCCTGCCCGCCGTCCTCCGCTCCGCGACCCACATGCGCCCGCTCTGACCCGGCGGGCGCGCCCGGTCACATCCGGGCGGCGGTCGCCTCCAGGGTGCGCACGGCCTCGCGCGCGGTCTCGAGGTCGCGGCCCGTCGCCGCCACGGCGCGGTGCCAGCCGTGCACGCTGTCCTGCAGCTTCGTCGTGCTGTCGCGCAGGACGTAGAGGTTCTCGCGGAAGGCGCTGATCGCCGCCCGCTGCTCCGCCTGCGCCGCCGCGAGAAGGCGGAGCGCTGCCTGGAGGCGGTCCTGCGGGCTGCGGGTGAGGGGGAGGATCTCGGCCACGGCATGGTTCCCTTGAACTGTTAGGGAAGGCTTAACGCCTCGTCCGGCCGTCGCGCATCTTCAAACTGCGTTAACGAAAATCACTTCTCGTCCCAGAAACGGGACGGGCCGCGGGGTCTCCCCCGCGGCCCGCCGCCCCGCCCCGCGAAGGGGCTACTTCAGCTCGCTCCGCGCCACCGCCTGCCCAGCGGAGGACTGGGCGGAGACCGCGCCCGGCAGCGCGACGGCCTGCCGCGCCGGCAGGGCGGCGACGAGCGCCATCGAGACCGCGGCGAGGTAGGGTACGGACTGCACCAGCAGGATCACGGTCCAGAGCACCGCCTCCCAGGTGCCGCCGCGATGGGCCACGGTGATGCCGGCGGCGGCGAGCCAGAGGAGGAGCATGATCATCCCCTCCTGCCGCGCCGTCATCAGCCCCTGCACGAGCGCCGGCGCGTTCTCCATCTTCGGCGTGCGGGCGAAATGGGCCCGCCGCTTGAAGAAGCCCTGCCACACCGCCTTGCCGATGGTGTGGGTCAGCGCCAGCCCGCCGAGCGCGGCGCCCAGCCGGTCCAGCGGCCCGCAGGCGACCCGGGCGCGGTAGAGCGTCCAGATCTGCGCGAGCTTGAAGGTGAAGAGGCCGAGGCTCGGGATCATGAAGAGGGTGATCGGGAACTCGTCCGACAGCCCGACCGAGACGAGCGCCGTCCGCAGCCCCTCCGTCGCCAGGTGCAGCCCGAAGAGGTCGACGGCCGGGTAGAGCCGCGTCAGCGGGATCAACACGAGGCCGACCGACCACAGCAGCCCGCCGAGGACGAAGGCGAGGCCCAGCGCGTCGCCCAGCCAGGGCATCCAGCCCATGACGAAGTGGAAGCGCTGGCCCTGCGTCAGGCTGCGGTTGAAGGGGTTCAGCAGCGCGCGCCAGTGGCCCTTGACGATCTGCACCGCGCCGAAGGCCCAGCGGTGGCGCTGCTTGCGGTAGGCGGAGAAGTCGTCGGGCATCACGCCGCGGCCCATGGAGTCCGGGCAGTAGACGGCCTCCCAGCCCTGGCGCATCAGCCGCAGGCCGAGCTCGCTGTCCTCGCAGATGCACCACTCCGCCCAGGCCTTGCCGTCCACCGCCGCGTCCTCGAGCGCGGACTTGCGGATGAGCGTCATGGTGCCGTGCTGGATGATCGCGTTGCGCTCGTTGCGGGTCACCATGCCCGCCTTGAAGAAGCCGGCGTACTCCCAGAACATCAGCCGCTTGAACAGGCCGCCCTGCGCGTCGCGGTAGTCCTGCGGCGACTGGGTGAAACCGACCTCGGGGCGGCGGAAGAAGGGCGCCATCCGGCGCAGCCAGTCCGGCCGCACGGTGTAGTCGCTGTCGAGCACGCCGATCACGGCGGCGTCGGGCGCGGTCTCGCGCAGCGCGAAGTTTAGCGCGCCCGCCTTGAAGCCGGGCCACTTGCCGAGGTGGAAGAAGCGGAACCGGGCGCCGAGCCGCGCGCAGTGCTCCGCCACCGGCTCCCACAGCGCGGGGTCGGTCGTGTTGTTGTCGACGACCAGCACCTCGAAGTCCGGGTAGTCGAGGGCGGCGAGGGCGTCGAGCGTCTCGCGCACCATCGCCGGCGGCTCGTTGCAGATCGGCAGGTGCAGCGAGACCTTGGGCAGCGGCGTGCCGTCGGCGGCCGGCACCGCCGGCCACTGGCGGCGCGCGAGCCGCCCCCAGACCGTCTCGGCGAGCTCGAAGCCGTCGGACAGCAGGATGGCCAGCAGCAGCAGCTGCCCGGCGACGAGCACGCTCCAGACCACGCCCGCGGTGGTGGACATGTAGGTCTCGCTCATCGCGAGGAGGACGCCGGTGCCCAGCGCCACGAAGCCCTGGGACAGCACGCCGAGCATCAGCTTGCCCTGCCAGTGGATGTCGGGCCGGCGCGAGAGGAAGAAGAAGGCGGCGAGGAAGGCGGCGAAGCTCGCGCCCATCGCCCAGCCGAGCCAGGCCGGCGTCTCCTGCACGGGGCCCGTCATCGGCCACTTCTGGGCGCGGTCGAGGTCGTACATGCCCCAGTGGCCGGCCGCACGGCCCTCGAAGGAGACCTTCCAGGGCTGGTCGAAGGCCTCCATCACGAAGTACTCGAGGCCGCGCTGCTCGGCGATGGTGAAGAAGGAGCGCATGAACAGCGCCTGGTTCACGCGGCTGGCGCGGGCCGCGCCCTGCGCCACGCCATCGGAGGGCCAGCCGACCTCGCCGATGACGACGCGCTTGCCGGGGAAGCGCGCCCGCACGGCGTCGTACTTCTCCATGATGAAGCGCAGCGCGTCCTCGACCGGCAGCCCCTCCCAGTAGGGCAGCAGGTGGATGGTGATGTAGTCGACGGCGTTGCCGAGCTCCGGATGGTCCATCCAGACGTGCCAGGGCTCGGCGGTCGAGACGGGCTGGCGCACTTGGCGGCGCACCTGCTCGATGTAGCCGACCATCTGCGCGGGCGTCACGTCGCCACGCAGCACGGCCTCGTTGCCGACCAGCACGCGCTCGACGTTGCGGCTCTCGCGCGCGACCTGCACGAGGCGGCGAAGCTCGGCCGCGTTGCGGTCGAGCCGGCGGTCGAGCCAGGAGCCGAGCGTCACCTTGAGGTCGAGCCCGGTGGACCAGGCGATCTCGGGGATGCGCTCCATGCCGCCATGCGCCGCGTAGGTGCGGATGTGGCGCGTCATCGGCGCGACCCGGCGGAGGTCGCCCTCGATCTGCTCGGCGGTCGGCCAGTTCGTGCCCTCCGCGCTCTGCCCGCGCTGGTAGGGCGCGAAGGCGAGGCCGTTCACCTGGCCGCGGAAGTCGGGCATCGCCACCGGCCGGTTGAAGGCCCACCAGGCGCCGAGATGGGCGAGGGCGACGAGGGCGAGGAGAGCGAGCGTCACCCGGTGCCGCGCGAGGCGAGCGCCCGGCGAGCGGACCGGCGAGGGAAGGGGGCGGCGGGAATCGCTCATGGAGGGCTCGGGGTGGGGGGGAAGGCGCGGGGCGGCGAGCGCGTTCATCGCGTGCAGGGCTCCGGCGCGACGCCCCCCTCCGGTCCCCGGCCGATCCGGGCTTGCGCGAAGGGGGAGCGTCCTGCGCTCCCTGCCATGAGGCCCGCCGGCCAAGGCGCGGGTCCGGCCCAATCAGGGCAATATTGCGGCGCAGCGAAAAATCGTTGCGCGTAACGGAACACGACCGGGACAGCCGGCGCCCCCGTTTGGGTGTTATGCCCGCAAGGCCCTATCCATGCCGCGGGCCGCCGGCCCCTCGCCGCGCCCCGCCCGAAGGAACCCCACGCAGATCATGTCGGCGCTTCTCGAAATTGGCATCATCCTCCTCCTGGTGCTGCTGAACGGCGTCTTCTCGATGAGCGAGCTGGCGATCGTCTCCGCCCGCCGGGCCCGGCTGACGGCGCTCGAGCGGACGGGCTCGCCCGGGGCGACGGTCGCCATGGAGCTGGCCGACGACCCCCAGCGCTTCCTGCCGACGGTCCAGGTGGGCATCACGCTGATCGGCGTCGTCGCCGGCACCTTCGGCGGCGCGCGGCTCTCGGCGACGCTCGGCCCCTTCCTCGACGCGATCCCCGGCGTCGCGCCTTACGGCACCCCGGCCGCGCTGGTGCTGGTGGTGGTGCTGATCACCTACCTTTCCCTCATCCTGGGAGAGCTGGTGCCCAAGCAGCTCGCCCTCCGCCACCCCGAGCGCATCGCGGCCCTCGTCGCCCGCCCCATGTCCCGGCTCTCCCGGGTGTCCCTGCCGATCGTCTGGGTGCTCTCCTCCTCCTCCAACCTCGTCCTGCGGCTCCTCGGCGCCAACACGCCGATCGAGCAGTCCGTGACGGAGGAGGAGGTGAAGGCGGTGGTGGCCGAGGGCGCCCAGGCCGGCGCGCTCGAGACCGAGGAGCGCCACATGATCGAGCGCGTCCTCCGCCTCGCCGACAAGCCCGTGCGCGCGCTGATGACGCCCCGCCCCGAGATCGCCTGGCTCGACCGGAACGCGACGCCCGAGGAGGTCTCGGAGAAGCTGAAGGGCGAGACGGTCAACCGCTTCATCGTGGCGGACGGGCGCGTGGACAACGTCGTCGGCGTCGTCGCCGCCAAGGACCTGCTCGACCAGGTCCTCTCGGGCCAGCCCCTCTCGGTCGCGGCCGCACTCCGCCGCCCGATGGTGCTGCCCGACAACCTCTCCGCGCTCGACGCGCTGGAGCGCATCCGCCAGGACCCGCTCGGCCTCGCCCTCGTCATGGACGAGTACGGCTCCTTCGAGGGGGTGGTCACCGCCTCCGACCTGCTGGAGGCCATCGTGGGCGAGCTCGGCGCCCCTGCGACCCTTCCCTCCGCCGGCCCCGCGGTCGAGCGCTACGACGGCAGCCTGCTGCTCGACGGCATGATGCCGAGCGACGAGCTCCGCGCGCGCCTCGACCTGCCGGTGCTGCCCCAGCCCGGCACCTACCACACGGTCGCGGGGCTGATGCTCGCCCTGCTGCGGCGGGTGCCGAAGGAGGGCGACCGGATCGTCTTCGCGGGCTGGCGATTCGAGATCATCGACATGGACGGCCGTCGCGTCGACAAGATCCTCGTGGCGAAGGACGACGCCGTCTCGGCCTGAGGCCGGGCGGCGCGCGGCGTTTCAAGCTCCCGGCAGCGCCCGCTGCCTCGGGCCCCGGCGGCGCCCGCTGCCTCAGGCCCCGGCGGCGCCCGCCGTCTTGATGATGGGGGCCACGAACTGCGGCTCGGTGTCCCAGGGAAAGAGGATCCAGGTGTCCTGGCTCACCTCGGTGATGAAGCTGTCCACCAGCGGGCGCCCGGCCGGCTTGGCGTAGATCGTCGCGAAATGCGCGCCCGGCAGCAGCCCGCGCACGACGCGCGCCGTGGTGCCGGTGTCCACGAGGTCGTCCAGCACCAGCCAGCCCGCGCCGTCCCCGGCGGCCACCGGCGGCTTCACCACCTTCGGCTGGCCCATCTCCTCCTCGTCGTAGGTGACGACGGAGACGCTTTCGATCAGCCGGCAGTCGAGCTCCCGCGCCACGATCGCGGCCGGGATCAGCCCGCCGCGGGTGATGGCCACGATGCCCTTGAAGCCGCCCTCGACCGGCCCCTTGCCGACGAGGCGCCAGGCCAGCGCCTTGGCGTCGCGGTGAAGCTGGTCCCAGGTGACGGTGTAGTAGCGGGGCATGGGCGCTCCTTGAGGGCTCAGAACATCCGGGCGCCGTTGGGCACGGCCTGGTCCGGGCGGAGCAGCACCACGGCCCCCGCCTCGTCGGGCACGCCGAGCACGAGCACCTCGCTGGAGAAGCCCGCGATCCGGCGCGGGGCGAAGTTCACCACCGCCATGACCTGCCGCCCCACCAGCGCCTCCGGCGCGTAGTGCACCGTGAGCTGGGCGGAGGAGCGGCGCAGGCCGATCCCCTCGCCGAAGTCGATCACGAGCTGGATCGCGGGCTTGCGCGCCTCGGGGAAGGGCCGGGCCTCCACGACGGTGCCGGCGCGGATCTCGATGCGCTCGAACTCGGCGAAGGTGGCGGGTGTCTCCATCCGCCGCGCATAGCGGAGCGCGGCGCGCGCTGGAAGAGGGGGCGCCCGGCCGGGGCGGGCTGGAAGCGCGGGCGGCGATCCGCTCTAAGCTGGTCCGGCGCCGGCGCCGCGGGCCCGCCCGGCGTCCCCTGCCAGGCCCGCGTTCAGGGAAAGCATGCCCGAAGCCCCCCGCGACCCTCTCCGCGCCCTGCCGAAGTCGATCGCCACGGTCTGCCTCTCGGGCAGCCTGCCGGACAAGCTCGAGGCCGCGGCCTCCGCCGGCTTTCAGGGCGTGGAGATCTTCGAGCAGGACCTGCTGACGCATGACGGCCCGCCCGAGGGCATCCGGGAGATGGCGGCGGACCTGAACCTCGCGATCACGATCTTCCAGCCCTTCCGCGACTTCGAGGCCATGCCGGAGGCGCAGCGGCGCCGGAACATGGACCGGGCGGAGCGGAAGTTCGACGTCATGCAGGCGCTGGGCACCGACCTCGTGCTCGTCTGCAGCAACACCCTGCCCGCGGCGCTGGACGACCCCGCCCGCGCCGCCGCCGACCTCCGCGAGATGGCGGAGCGGGCGGCCGGGCGCGGGCTCCGCGTGGGCTACGAGGCCCTCGCCTGGGGGCGGCACGTCAACCGCTGGCGCCAGGCCTGGGACATCGTGCGGCGCGCCGACCACCCCGCCCTCGGCCTCATCCTCGACAGCTTCCACACCCTCTCCCTCGGCGACACGCTGGACGGGCTGGCGGCGGAGGTGCCGGGCGAGCGCATCGCCTTCGTCCAGCTCGCCGACGCGCCGCGGCTGACGATGGACGTGCTCGGCTGGTCCCGGCACTTCCGCAACTTCCCCGGCCAGGGGGAGCTCGACGTGCCCGGCTTCACCCGGGCGGTGCTCGAGGCCGGCTACCGCGGCCCCCTCTCGCTCGAGGTCTTCAACGACGAGTTCCGCGCGGCCCCCGCCCGCCGCATCGCGCGCGACGGGCACCGCTCCCTGATCTGGCTCGACTCCGTCGTCGCCGCGCCCTCGGTCCCGGCCGCCCCGCTGCCGCCCCCGCCGGCGCTGGACGGGGTGGAGTTCCTCGAGTTCGCGGTGGACGAGGCGCGCGGGGCCGACCTCGCGGCCTTCCTCGGCACCCTCGGCTTCCGCAAGGCCGGGCAGCACCGATCGAAGGCCGTGGAGCTCTGGCGCCAGGGCGGCGTGAACCTCGTGCTGAACGCCGAGCCCGACAGCGCCGCGGCCGGGCATTTCGAGCTCCACGGCGCCTCCGTCTGCGCGACGGCGCTCCGGGTGGACAGCGCCGCCCGCGCCCTCTCCCGCGCCGAGGCCCTGCTCTGCTCCACCTGGCGGGAGCGGGCGGGGGAGGGAGAGCGCTCCATCCCCGCCGTGCGCGCGCCCGACGGCACGCTCATCCTCCTCGTCGAGCCCGGCGCCCGCAGCATCTGGGAGAGCGACTTCCACCTCCTGCCCGGCGAGGACGGCGGCGCGCTCGAGGGGGTGGACCACGTCGCCCACGCCCTCAGCGGCGGGCAGATGGACGGCTTCGTCCTCTTCCACCGCGCCGTCTTCGGCCTTGAGCCCGGCGCGCCGCTGGACCTGCCGGACCCGCAGGGCCTAGTCCGCAGCCGGGCCATGGCGGACCCGGCCGGGCGCGTCCGCATGCCGCTGAACGTGTCGGAGAGCCGCCAGACGGCCACCGGCCGCTTCGTCTCGGCCATCGCCGGCGCCGGGGTCCACCACGTCGCCTTCTCGACCCGCGACGCGGCCGCCTTCGTGGCGGGGCGGTCCGCGCCCATGCTCGAGATCCCCGCGAACTACTACGAGGACCTCGGCGCCCGCTTCGGCCTGGCCGACGAGGAGCTGGCCGCGCTGGAGCGGGGCCACCTCCTCTACGACGGGGACGGGCAGGGGGGCGCCTTCGTCCACGCCTTCACCGTCTCCTTCGAGGACCGCTTCTTCTTCGAGGTGGTGGAGCGCCACGGCGGCTACGACGGCTACGGGGCGGCCAACGCGGGCGTCCGCATGGCCGCCCAGGCCCGTGCCCGCCCCTGGATGCCCGGCGGCTGAGGACCATTCCCCGCCGGCCGGCGGGGCCCGTCGCGGGGTATCCCGTCGGATACGGTCTTTCCTGCCCTGGAAAGCCGGCGTATCCCCTCCGGCAGGCCCCGGCCCGCTCCGGCGGCGGGGCCCGGCCCACCGCCGCCGGGCGCGGCGGGCCTGCTGAAACGATGGGGGCTCTGTCCAGCCGATGCGCGACCTTCACCTTCCCGGGCGCAGCCCGGCCATGGCCCTCAACGCGATGGCCGCGACCTCCATGCCGGTCGCGACCCTCGCCGCGCTGGACACGATGCGGGCCGGCGGCAACGCCATCGACGGCGCCATCGCCGCCTGCGCGGTGCTGGGCGTGGTCGAGCCCCAGTCCACGGGCATCGGTGGCGACTGCTTCTGCCTCTACGCCCCGGCCTCGGACGGCGTGGTCGCCATCAACGGCTCCGGCCGCGCGCCGGCGGGCGCGACCCCCGAGCGCCTGCGGGCGGACGGCCTGACCGCCATGGTCAACACCTCCGCCCATTCCGTGACCGTCCCTGGGGCCGTCTCTGCCTGGGAGGCGCTGAACAAGGCGCACGGCAAGCTCGGGCTCGACCAGATCCTGCAGCCCGCCATCCGCTACGCGGAGGAGGGCTTCGCCGTCTCCTCCCGCGTCTCGGCGGACTGGGAGGACTGCGTGGAGAAGCTGTCCAAGAACCCGGCCTCGTCTCGGCGCTTCCTCAAGGACGGCCGCGCCTTCGCCTTCGGCGACCGCTTCGTGCAGCCCGAGCTCGGCAAGACGCTGCGCGCCATCGGCAAGGACGGCGCGCGCGCCTTCTACACCGGCCCCATCGCCGCCGACATGGTCCGCGCGCTGCGCGAGGCCGGCGGCAGCCACACGGAGGAGGACTTCGCGCGCGGCCAGGGCGTCGCCGACTTCGTCGACCCGATCTCGCGGAAGTGGCGGGGCATGGAGGTCTTCCAGTGCCCGCCGAACGGCTCGGGCCTGCTCGTGCTCATGCTGCTGGGCATCCTCGAGGGCTTCCCCGACCCGGGCGGCCCGCTGACCGCGACGCGAATCCACCGCCACCTCGAGGCCGCGCGCCTCGTCTACCGCGACCGCGACGCCTTCCTGGCCGATCCCTCCCAGGTGGAGGTGCCGCTCGCCAAGCTCCTGTCGGACGGCTACCTCGACAAGCTCCGCGGCATGATCCGCGACGACCGCGCCATGGTCGACCTGCCGCCCGCCGGCGACGTCGACTGGCAGAAGCACAAGGACACCGTCTACCTCACGGTCGTCGACCGCGACGGCAACGCCTGCTCCTTCATCAACTCCCTCTTCGAGGGCTTCGGCTCGGGCATCCTCGCCGAGGGCTCCGGCGTGATGCTGCAGAACCGCGGCTTCGGCTTCCGCCTGCAGGAGGGCCACCCGAACTGCATCGCGCCGGACAAGCGCCCGATGCACACGATCATCCCGGGCATGGTGATGAAGGACGGCAAGGCGGTCATGCCCTACGGCGTGATGGGCGGGCACTTCCAGCCGATGGGGCAGAGCTGGTTCCTGGCGAACCACTTCCAGTTCGGCCTCGACGTCCAGGAGGCGCTCGACCTCACGCGCGTCTTCCCGAGCGTCGGCGCCAACCACCGGGACGTCGAGATCGAGACCGGGATGCCCGAGGCGCTGAAGGGCGAGCTCGCGGCGCTCGGCCACCAGCCGAAGCTCATCAAGAAGCCCCATGGCGGCGGCCAGGCGATCCTGATCGACCGGGAGCGCGGCGTGCTGATCGGCGGCTCCGACCCGCGCAAGGACGGCTGCGCCATGGGCTACTGACGCCCGCCGCCTTGCCTCGCCGCTGCCAGGAACGACGAACGGGATGCCGATGACCGAGCCCTGCGACCTCACCGCCCTCGAAGCCCGGAGGATGATCGGGGCGAGGCAGCTCTCCCCGGTGGAGCTGCTCGATTCCTGCCTCGCGCGCATCGCCGCGGTGAACCCCGCCATCAACGCGGTCGTCGCCATGGACGAGCCGCGGGCGCGGGCCGACGCGCGCGCGGCGGAGGCGGCGGTGATGCGGGGCGAGAAGCTCGGCCTCCTGCACGGCCTGCCCATCGGCATCAAGGACCTCGAGGAGACGGAGGGGCTGGTCACGACCTTCGGCAGCCCGCTCTTTAAGGACCACGTGCCGAAGGCCGACCTCGGCTCGGTCGCCCGCATCCGGGCCGCGGGCGCGATCATCACGGCGAAGACCAACACGCCGGAGTTCGGGGCCGGCGCCAACACGCGGAACGCCGTCTACGGCGCGACCGGCAACCCGCACGACCCCACGCGCTCGGCGGCCGGCTCTTCGGGCGGCTCGGGCGCGGCGCTGGCGGCGGGAATGTTCGCGATCTGCTCGGGCTCGGACACGGGGGGCTCGCTCCGCAACCCCGCGGCCTTCAACGGCATCGTCGGCTTCCGCCCCAGCCCCGGCCTGGTCTCGAGCGAGCGGCGGCTGCTCGCCTGGCAGAACCTGCCCGTGCTCGGCCCCATGGCGCGCAACGCGCCCGACACCGCGCTGCTGCTGGCCGCCATGGCCGGCGACGATGCCCGCGACCCGCTCTCCTACACCCTGCCGGACCATCCCGTGCGGGGCGTGGCCGACCTTTGGACGCCGCTGCGCCCGATCGACCTCTCGGCGCTGCGCGTCGCGGCCACGGAGGACTTCGGCATCGCCCTGGTGGAGAACACGGTGCGCGAGGCCTTCCGCGCCCGCGTCGCCGCCCTCGCGCCCCTCTTCGCCCGGATGGAGGCGGCGACGCCCGACTGCGCCGGCGCCGACGAGGCCTTCGAGGTGCTGCGCGCCCTGAACTTCGTCGCCGCCCACGCGAAGAAGGTGGCGGAGACGCCCGAGATGGTCGGCCCCAACGTGCGCGCGAACGTGGCGGAGGGGCTCGGCTACTCCGTGGCCGACGTGGCGCGCGCGGGCGTGCTCCAGACCGAGCTCTACCAGCGCTGGCAGGCCTTCTTCGCCGCGGGCACGGACCTCATCGTCACCCCCGCCATCACGATCTCGCCCCGGCCCTGGTCGGAGCTCTTCCCGGCGGAGATCGACGGCCAGAAGACCCGCACCTACTTCCACTGGCTGGCCATGGCCTACATCGTGACGCTGACCGGCCACCCCGCCATCTCGATCCCGCTCGGGCGCGACGCCAAGGGCATGCCCTTCGGCCTGCAGATCGTGGGGCCGCGCGGCGGCGACGCGCTGGTGCTGCGGGCGGCGGCGGCGATCGAGGCGGCGGTGGCGGGGGATGCGACGCTCGCCCGCCCCGTGCCGGACGTCGCGGCCCTGGCCAAGGCGCCGCCGATCTCCTCCATGCCGGGCTTCCTCGGCTTCGACTGAGCCGGGGCGGCCCCCGCTACCAGTGGCGGTAGCCGTAGCGGGGGTAGTAGCCGTAGCCGTACCCGTAGGGCCGCGGCGGGTAGTAGGGCGCGGGGGCGTAGTAGGTCGGGCCGGAGGCGATCGCCGCCCCGGCCGCGGCCCCCAGCCCCGCCCCGAGAGCCGTCGCGCCCGCGACGCCGGGGTCGCCGTAGGGGACGTAGACACAGCCCCCCAGCGACAGCCCCGCCACGGCCAGCATCGCCAGACGCGCCTTCATCACCAGCCCCTTCCGTACCCGTACCCCCCGGCGTAGGGACGGCCATAGCCGTGGCCGCGCCCGGGTCCGCCATAGGAACCGTAGGCCCGGCGGTCGGGTTGCCGGTAATGATGCCCGTTGTCGCTCGCGGAGGCCGCGACCAGCCCGGCGGCCAGCCCGACCCCGGCGCCGAGGGCCAGCGTGCTGCCCCAGTCCGTGGAGCCGTCGGGATTCTGGCAGCCGGCCGTGCCGAGCGCGGCGGCGAGGGCGAGGGCGGGAAGAAAGCGAACCTTCATCTGGTGGGACCTCCGATGAGGCCCAAGATGGGCGCCCCCCGTGGCGCCCGCGCGGCGCCGCCGCGGCAGGGCGCGGCGGGATCGGGGTGATTTCGTGGCAGTCCCGCCCGACGCGCCTCAGCCCTTCGGGCCGGAGAAGGCGTTGAAGGTCTGCAGCGTGTAGGTGTCCTTCACCCCCGCGACCCCCTGCACGCGCTCCACCACGAAGAGGCCGATGTCCTGGTCGGGCTCGAGGTAGAACTTGCCCAGCAGGTCGTACTGCCCGCTGGTGGAGTGCATCTCCGACAGCTCGGGGATGCCGTCCGCCATCTCCCGCGCCACGCGGTAGGCGGCCCCCATCTCGCACTTGATCATCACGAAGATCGCTTTCATGCGCCGTCCGCTCCGGTTCGGCCCGCAGGATGCCCCCGCCGGCGCGCGGTTCCAAGCGGGGGCGCCTCGCGGGGCGCGGCCGGGGCGTTGGCGTTGCCCGCCTCCGGACGTAGTCTCCGCGCCCCCGGCCCGCAGCCTCGCGGGCGGGACGGGCGGGAGGCAGGGCGATGGACGACGGCGCGGCGGCACGGCAGGGGATCACCCGGGCGAGGACGGGGGGCCAGCTCCTGGCCGATGCGCTGGTCGCCCAGGGCGTCACCCACGCCTTCTCGGTGCCCGGCGAGTCCTTCCTCGACCTGCTGGACGGCCTCTACGAGGTGCGGGACCGCGTGGAGCTCGTCACCTGCCGCTTCGAGGCCGGCGCCGTCCACATGGCCGAGGCCCACGGCAAGCTGACGGGCCGCCCGGGGGTCGCCATCGTCACCCGCGGCCCCGGCGCCTGCCACGCGAGCATCGGCGTCCATGTCGCGATGCAGGACAGCACGCCGCTGGTCCTCATCGTCGGCCAGATCCCCTTCGCCGAGACCGACCGCGACACCTTCCAGGAGGTGGACTACCGCCGGATGTTCGCGCCGCTGGCCAAGTGGGTGACGCAGATCGACGACGCCGCCCGCATCCCCGAGCTGATGGCCCGCGCCTTCGACGTGGCGCGCAGCGGCCGGCCGGGCCCGGTGGTGGTCGCCATCTCCGAGGAGATGCAGAAGTCGGTCGTGGAGGTGCCGGACATCGGCCCCGCGCCCACCCTGCCGGCTTCCCCCGCGCCCGCCGCCATCCCGCGCCTCCTCTCCCTGCTCGACGGCGCCGAGCGGCCCGTGGTGGTGCTGGGCGGCACCGGCTGGTCGGCCGAGGGCAAGGCGGCGATCCGCGAGTTCTGCGTCGCCCACGACCTTCCCGTCGCCGTCGGCTTCCGCCGCCTCGGCCTCTACGACGGCACCCTGCCGAACTTCGCGGGCGACCTCGGCGTCGGCTCCGACCCCGGCCTCGTCGCGCGGGTGAAGGAATCCGACCTCGTGATCGCCATCGGCAGCCGCCTCGGCGAGGCAACCAGCCAGGGCTACACGCTGTTCCCCGCGGGGGAGACGGGGCCGATCGTGCAGGTCCACCCCGACGCCGCCGAGATCGGCCGCGTCTTCCGCCCGCTGCTCGGCGTCACGGCCGACCTCAACCTCTTCGCCCTCGCCCTGCGGGACGCCGCGCCGGGCAAGCCGCGCCCCTGGGGGGAGTGGACGCGGACGCTCCGCGCCGGACGCGAGGCAAGCGCCGCCGCGCCGGACTACGAGGGGCCGCTGAACTTCGCCCGCGCGCTGCAGGCGCTGGAGGCCGAGCTTCCGCCCGACACCATCTTCACCTGCGACGCCGGCAACTTCGCGACCTGGCCGCAGCGCTTCATGACGCTGCGGGAGGACCAGGAGTTCCTCGGCCCGACCAACGGCGCCATGGGCTACTCCGTGCCGGCCGCCCTCGGCGCCGCCATCACCCATCGCGGCCGCTGCGTGCTCGGCTTCGTCGGCGACGGCGGCTTCCTCATGACGGGGCAGGAGATCGCGACCGCCTTCCAGTCGGGCGTCGCCCCCATCATCATGGTCGTGAACAACGGCCAGTACGGCACCATCCGCATGTACCAGGAGCGCCACTACCCCGGCCGCGTCTCCGGCACGCAGCTCACCAACCCCGATTTCTCGAAGTTCATCGAGGCCTTCGGCGGCCACGGCGAGGTCGTGACCGCGACCGACGAGCTGGTCCCCGCCTTCCGCCGCGCGCGGGAGAGCGGCAAGCCCGCCGTCATCGAGGTGCGGATGAGCCCGGAGCAGATCACCAACCGCCAGACGGTGGCGCAGATCCGCGCCGCCGCCACGAAGCGCTAGGCGCTACGGCCGGGGGAGGGGGCGCTCAGCCCCCGAACTCCGCCCGGATGGCCGCCGTGTGCTCGCCGAGCGAGGGCACGCGGCCGAGGTCGCGCGGGCCGTCGCTGAAGACCGCGGCCGGCGCCGCGGCGGCGACGGGGCCGCCGGGCGTCTCGAGCGTCACGCGGCGGAGCGCCGGGTGTGCGGCGAAGGCGGCGAGGTCGTTGACGACGCCGAAGGCCGTGCGCGCCGCCCGCAGCCGCGCCGCCGCCGCCTCGCGCGTCATGCCCGCGAAGGCCGCGGCGATGTGGGCGTCCACCATCGGCCGGTTCGCCACGCGCTCGACGTTGCTGCGGAAGCCCTCCCGCGACGGCAGGTCCGGTTCGCCGAGGAAGCCCGCGCAGAAGCCCGCCCATTCCCGCTCGTTCTGGACGGAGATGAGCACCGGCGCGCCGTCGGAGGTCGTGAAGGCGCCGTAGGGGCAGATGGAGGGATGGGCGAGGCCGACGCGGGCGGGGGCGCGCCCGGTGCCCTCGAAGTAGAGCAGCGGCACGTTCATCCAGTCCGCCATGCCGTCGAAGAGCGAGACGGCGATGCCCTTGCCGCGGCCGGTGACGCCGCGCTCGATCAGCGCCTCCAACACGGCCGCGTGGGCGTTCATCCCGCAGGCGATGTCGCAGACCGAGACGCCGACGCGGCCCGGCCCCTCGGGGCGCCCGGTGATCCCGCAGAGGCCGCTCTCGGCCTGCACCAGCAGGTCGTAGGCCTTCATGTCCGCGTAGTCGCCGGCCTCGCCATAACCGGATATGTCAACCGTGATCAGGCGATCATGGTCGGCCCGGAGCGCCTCGCTGCCGAAGCCCGCCCGCGCCGCCGCGCCGGGCGCGAGGTTCTGGATGAAGACGTCCGCGCGCGCGACCATCCGCCGCAGCAGGGCGAGGTCCGCCGGCCTCTTGATGTCGAGCACGAGGCTCTCCTTGCCCCGGTTCAGCCAGACGAAGTAGCTCGACTGGCCCGCGGCCGCGGCGTCGTAGCCGCGGGCGAAGTCGCCCTCCGCGCGCTCGATCTTGATCACCCGCGCCCCGGCATCGGCCAGCCGCCCCGCGCAGTAGGGGGCGGCCACCGCCTGCTCCATCGAGACGACGAGCAGCCCCGCGAGGGGCTTGCTGCCCGCCATCAGAAGCTGCGGGGCATGCCGAGGATGTGCTCGGCGACGTAGCTGAGGATGAGGTTCGTGCTGATCGGCGCCACCTGGTAGAGGCGCGTCTCGCGGAACTTGCGCTCGACGTCGTACTCGTGGGCGAAGCCGAAGCCGCCGTGGAACTGCAGGCAGGCGTTCGCCGCCTCCCAGGAGGCCTTGGCCGCGAGGTACTTCGCCATGTTCGCCTGGGCGCCGCAGGGCTGGTTCGCGTCGAACAGGCGGCAGGCCTCGAAGCGCATGAGGTTCGCGGCCTCGATCTCGATGTAGGATTCGGCGATCGGGAACTGCACGCCCTGGTTCTGGCCGATGGGGCGCCCGAAGACGACGCGCTCCTTCACGTAGGGCACGACCTTGTCGATGAACCAGTAGCCGTCGCCGATGCACTCGGCCGCGATCAGCGTCCGCTCGGCGTTCAGCCCGTCGAGGATGTACTTGAAGCCGCGCCCCTCCTCGCCGATGAGGTTCTCGGCGGGAATCTCGAGGTTGTCGAAGAAGATCTCGTTCGTCTCGTGGTTCACCATGTTGTCGATGGGCCGCACGGTCATGCCGTGGCCGATCGCCTCGCGCAGGTCCACGAGGAAGATCGACATGCCCTCGGACTTCCTCTTCACCTCGGCCAGCGGCGTGGTGCGGGCGAGGAGGATCATCAGCTCGGAGTGCTGGATGCGCGAGATCCAGACCTTCTGCCCGTTCACGACGTAGCGGTCGCCCCGGCGCACGGCGGTGGTCTTGATCTTCGTCGTGTCCGTGCCGGTCGTGGGCTCCGTCACGCCCATGGACTGCAGGCGAAGCTCGCCGGAGGCGATCCGCGGCAGGTAGCGGCGCTTCTGCTCCTCCGAGCCGTGCCGGAGGAGGGTGCCCATGTTGTACATCTGCCCGTGGCAGGCACCCGAGTTGCCGCCGGCGCGGTTGATCTCCTCCATGATGATGGAGGCCTCGGTCAGCCCCAGCCCGGAGCCGCCGTACTCCTCGGGGATGAGGGCCGCGAGCCAGCCGGCCTTGGTGAGCGCGTCCACGAAGGCCTCGGGGTAGCCGCGCTCGTGGTCGATCTTGCGGTGGTACTCGGCGGGGAACCCGGCGCAGAGCGCCCGGATGGCCTCGCGGAGCTCCCCGTGGCCCTCGGCCGCGGCCGTCCCGGCACTCGCAACGATCCCATCCATGGCGCGGTTCCTTCCCTGTCCGGGCCCCGGCGGGGTCCCGCTTGCAGCCACTCATGTAGCCCTTCCGCCCCCGGGGGAAGGGCCCCGCGCGCCTCAGCCGCCCAGTGGGAGCCTCTCGGCCACCAGGAAGGGCTCGCCGGGCGCGGCCTGGGTGAAGAGGCACAGCTCCGCGACCCGCCTCGGGCGCGAGGCGGCCTCCCCGAGCATGTCGGTCGCCACCGGGCGCACCAGTGCCTCCTGGCCCGGGGTCAGCCGGTGGGTCAGCGTGACGTGGAAGCGCCACTCGCCGAAAACGCCCGGGTAGCCCCAGAGGCGGAGGTTCTCGCGCCCGGCCGGCGAGAGGCGCTCGGGGCGGCGGCGGATGATCTCGGCCATGTCGGGCGGGCGGCGATGGGCGTCGAGCCGCCGCACGCAGGCGTCGGCCATGGCGTGCAGGGCCGGGCAGGGGGCGGCCTCGCGCAGGGCGAGGAAGCCGTCGAGCGAGGCGACCTCGAGCGGCGGCAGGTCGAAGGGGGCGAGCTCCGCGGCCAGGGCTTCCGCGTCGGCCCGCATCGCCGCGTAGCCGCCGGTGAGGTGGAAGGGCGGCTTGAGGGTTGCGTGCAGCCCGTAGCGGCGGGGATCGGCGGTGAGCGCGGGCAGGTCGAGCCCGGGGATGGCGGGCTGGGCGAGGGCCGCGCCGGTCTCGGCGTCCCTCCCGAGCCAGGCGCTGCCCAGGCGATGCAGCGGGTCGTCCACCGCCGGCGCCCAGTAGAGCGCGACGCGGGCGAGGGCCTCGACGCCCCTCACGCGATCCGCGCCCCCTCGCGCCAGACGGCGCCGACGACGGGCGTGCCGCCGAGCGCGCGCAGCCGGACCAGGTCGGCCCGCAGCCCCGGCTCGATCCGCCCGCGGTCCGCGAGGCCGAGCGCGCGGGCGGGGTTGGCCGTGATGGTCGCGACCGCGGCCGGAAGGGGCATGCCGCCCTCGGCGAGCTTCCAGGCGGCCTCGAGCATGGCGGCGGGCACGTAGTCGGAGGCGACGATGTCCACCAGCCCCTCCCGCGCGAGCTCGGCGGCGGAGACGTTGCCGGAATGGCTGCCCCCGCGGACGAGGTTCGGGGCGCCGGCGATGATGGCCATGCCCTGGGCGCGCGCCGCGCGGGCGGCGGCGAGGTTCACCGGGAACTCGCTGATGGCGATGCCGTCGGCGGCGTTGCGGGCGACCACCTCGGCGTCCCAGTCGTCATGGGTCGCGAGCGGCACGTCCCGGCCCTCGAAGAGGGCGAGGAGGCGGCGGCGGTTGGGCTCGGACCAGGCGGCGCGCTGGGCCGTCAGCTCGACCATGCGCCGCTCGACCTCCTCCGGCCTCGCGCCGCCCCGGACGCGGAGGGCGCGGTAGCGGTCGGGGTCGAGGTACTGGCCGACGCCGGGGGTGTGGTCCATCAGGCTCACCATCCGGAGAAGCGGGTGCTCGTGGTAGTCTTCGAGCATCGGGAGCATGTCGGTCGCGGGCAGCTCGCAGCGGAGGTGCAGCAGGTGCTCAGCCTTGAGCGCGCCGGCCGCGGTCAGCGCGCCGAGGTCGCGCACGCCGTCGCGCGCAGTCCGCATCCGGCTCTCGTCGAAGCCGAGGTCGCCGAGGCAGAGGGCGTCGAGGACCGTCGTGATGCCGGCGACGGCCACCTGCGAGTCGTGGGCGAGGAAGGCCGAGACGGCGGGCCAGCGCGCCAGGGCCCGCGGCATGACCTGGCGCTCGAGGTTGTCCGTGTGGACGTCCACCACGCCGGGGATGAGGTGGTCGCCGCCCAGGTCCAGCGCGCCCGGCGCCGCGCTTCGCCCGGTGGCGACCTCCGCGATGAGCCCGCCGCGCAGCACCAGCGTGCCCTCCGCCACCCCATCGGGGAGGACGAGCCGCGCGTTGGTGAGGATCGTTTCGTCGCTCATGCGTCCCTTCTGCCCGAGCCGCGGCGAGGGGCAAGCCCCGGGGTCGGCGGCCCGGAACGAAAATGCTGGAACGAAAAAGGGGGACGCACCGCGCGGCGCATCCCCCTTCCCTAACTGGCTCCCCGAGTTGGACTCGAACCAACGACCTAGCGATTAACAGTCGCGTGCTCTACCAGCTGAGCTATCGGGGATCAGGCTCGCGATCGGTTGCGAGGCGCGCCGGATACCGCGCCTCCCACATCTCCGCAAGGGGGGATGGGGAGGCGATGGAGGCCCGAGCGGGAATCGAACCCACATTCACGGATTTGCAGTCCGTTGCATCACCATTCTGCCATCGGGCCGGCACGCCCGGCCGATATCGCCCTCATCGGCCGGCGGGTCAACCCGGCTGTCCGCGGCCTGGCGAAGGCCGCCCCCGTCGCGGCGCCCGCCGCGCGTCCTTCCACCCGCCGCCCGCCGCGCCTATAAGCCGCCGGGTTCAACGACAGAGGGGCCGCGGGCGGCATGGATTTCGCCGAGGCGCGCAGGCGCATGGTGGACGGGCAGGTCAAGCCCAACCGGGTGACGGACCCGCGGATCCTGCTGGCGATGCAGGAGGTCCCGCGGGAGCTCTTCGTGCCGCCGGCGCTCCGCACCCGGGCGCTCGCGGACGAGGACCTAGCGCTCGGCCGGGGCCGCGTGCTGCTGCAGCCGATGACGATCGCGCGGATGATCCAGATCGCGACGCCCCGCCCGGGCGAGCGCGTGCTCGTCGTCTCGGCCGGCACCGGCTACGGCGCGGCGCTGCTGGCGCATATGGGCGTGACGGTGATCGCCCTCGAGGACGACGCGGTGCTGGCCGACATGGGCGGCGCGGGGATCGCGGCCTCCGGGCTCGCGCCCGGCGCGCTGCGCCGCGAGGCCGGGCTGGCGCCGGGCGGCTTCCCGGCCGGGGCGCCCTACGACCTCATCCTGGTGGAGGGCGCGGTTCCCGCAGTGCCGCCGGCCCTGGTGGAGCAGCTCGCCGAGGGCGGGCGGCTCGTCGCCATCCGGCAGCCGCCGGGGGAGGTGGGCGCCGCCATCATCGGACGCCGCGTGGGCGGGTCCTTCAGCGCGACCCAGGCCTTCGACGTCCAGGGCACCCCCCTCCCGGCCTTCGCGCCGCGCCCGGGCTTCAGCCTCGCCTGAGCGCGGGGCGCCCGGGCGGCGCCCCGCCGTCAACCTTCCGGAAACGCCGGCACGTCCATCCTGGCCGCCACGCGGAAGGGCAGGCTAGCATGGCCGGAACTCACGACCAGCCGGATCGCCGACCGCCCCCGGGGCGCGGCGCCGCCGATCAGGGATAGCAGCCGATGACCCGCCGTCACCCCGGGCGCAGCCCCTCGCGCCACGCCGCCCTGCCGTCCCGCGCCGCCGCGGCCCGCGTGGGCCTCGCGGCCCTGCTGGCGGCCGGCCTGCTCTCGGCGCCCGCCGGCGCCCAGACCCTGCAGGAGGCGCTGGCCCAGACCTACGCCAACAACCCCACCCTCGCGACCGCCCGCGCCCAGCTTCGCGTGGTCGACGAGAACGTGCCCCAGGCGCTGGCTGGCTGGCGGCCGAGCGTGAGCATCACGGGCAGCGCGGGCTACGCGCTGACGAACGCCCGCACGCGCGCCAACGTCGCGGGCGGGCAGCGCATCGGCGTGACCACCGACCAGGACCGCGCGATCGGCAGCGTCGCCGCGACGGTCACCCAGCCCCTCTACCGCGGCGGCCGGACCGAGGCCTCGACCCGCCGCGCCGAGAACCAGGTGCTGGCCCAGCGCGCCCGGCTGCTGGCGACCGAGCAGCAGGTGCTGGCGGACACCGTCACCGCCTACGTCAACGTCATCCGGTTCCAGGAGGAGGTCCGCCTCAACCTGAACAACGCGCAGGTGCTCCAGCGCCAGCTCGACGCGACGAACGAGCGGTTCCGGGTGGGCGAGATCACGCGCACCGACGTGGCCCAGGCGGAGTCGCGCCTCGCCGGCGCCCGCGCCGCCCGGGCCGACTCCGAGGGGCAGCTCCAGAACTCCCGCGCGACCTTCCTCCGGACCATCGGCGTGGCGCCGACGCGCCTCACCGCGCCCCAGCCCCTGACCCCCGCCGCGCGGAGCAACCAGGACGCGGCGCAGGTGGCCGCGCTGAACAACCCCGCCGTCGTGGCCGCGCTGTTCGACGAGGCGGCGGGGCGGGACTTCATCGACGTCCAGCTCAGCACGCTGCTCCCCCAGGCGAGCCTGCAGGCCCAGGCCTTCCGGAACGACAACCAGACCGCCCTCGGCACCCGCGCCATCGGCGAGAGCGTGACGGCGACGCTGACGGTGCCGCTCTACCAGGGCGGCGCCGAGTACTCGGCCGTGCGCCAGGCCCGCCAGGACGCGACGCGGCTTCGCCAGGTGGTCGACGACCAGCGCCGCGCCGCCGCCTCCCAGGCCTCGACCGCCTGGGAGACGCTCGGCAGCGCCCGGGCCACGGTGGACAGCGTGCGCGCCCAGATCCGCGCCGCCGAGATCGCCCTCGACGGCGTGCAGCGCGAGGCGGTGGTCGGCAGCCGCACCACGCTCGACGTGCTGAACGCCGAGCAGGAGCTGCTCAACGCCCGCGTCTCGCTCGTGCGGGCCCTGGCCAACGTCGTCACCGCCAGCCACTCGCTGGCCCAGGCGGTGGGGCGGCTGACGGCGCGCGACCTCGCGCTTCCCGTCGCCCTCTACGACCAGGAGGCTTACTACCGCGCCGTGCGCGACCGCTGGGCGGGGCTCGGCGACTACGCCGCGCCGCAGCCGGTCCGCCAGTAGCCCCTTCGACCCCCGAGCCGCAGCCCAAGGGAACCCCGCATGTCCGCCGCCACCGTCCCCGGTCAGGACCCGTCGATGGAGGACATCCTCGCCTCCATCCGCAAGATCCTGAACGAGGAGGAGGCGGCGGCTCCGGCCCCGCCGCCGCCCGACGCCCCCCCCGAGCCCCCGCCGCCCGTCGCCGAGCCGCCCCGGGCCGAGGAGTCGCGCGCCGAGGAGCCGCTGGAGCTGACGGAGGCGATGCTGGTGGCCGCGCCCGAGCCGCCGCCGCCCGAGCCCCCGCCGCCGGTGCCCATGCCCGTCCCGGTGCCGGTCGCGCCCGCGGCCCCGCCGCCGGTGGCCTTCGCCCCGCCGCCCGAGCCCCCGCCGGCCCCGGCCTATGACTCCTCGGAGGGGTTGGTCGCGCCCGCGACCGCTGCCGCCGCCGCCGCCATTCTCGGCCAGCTTGCCCGCACCGTCGCGGCCGAGCGCTCCTCCCCGGTGCACCGGGGCGGCCCCTCGATCGAGGACGTGGTGCGGGAGGAGCTGCGCCCTCTCCTGAAGGACTGGATGGACACGCACCTGCCCGCCCTGATGGAGCGGCTGGTGCGCGCCGAGATCGAGAGGGTGGTCAGCCGCTCCTTGGGCTGAGCCCGCCGCAAGTAAGGCCGAGCCCGCGGCGGGCGAGGCCCAGCCCGCCGCGGGGCAGGGTGGGCGCGCAGGGGCCTTGACGACGGGCCGGCCCGCGCGCCAAGCCTCCCGCCATGCTCGACAAGACCCTCTCGCCCGCCGGCTACGAGCCGCGCCTCTACGAAGGCTGGGAGGGGTCCGGCGCCTTCGGGGCGGATCCGGGCTCCGCCGCCGCGCCCTTCACCATCATGATCCCGCCGCCCAACGTGACGGGCAGCCTGCATGTCGGCCATGCGCTGGACGTGACGATCCAGGATACGCTGGTGCGCTTCCGGCGCATGCAGGGGCGCGACGCCCTCTGGCAGCCGGGCACTGACCACGCGGGCATCGCGACCCAGATGGTGGTCGAGCGCCTGCTCGCCGCCGAGGGGCAGGATCGCCGCCAGATGGGGCGCGAGGCCTTCCTCGAGCGGGTCTGGACGTGGAAGGCCGAGAGCGGCGGCACCATCACCCGCCAGCTCCGCCGCATGGGCGCCAGCCTCGACTGGTCGCGCGAGCGCTTCACGATGGACGAGGGGCTCTCGGTCGCCGTGCGGGAGGTCTTCGTGACGCTCCACCGCCAGGGGCTGATCTACCGCGACCGCCGGCTGGTGAACTGGGACGTGAAGTTCCAGACCGCCATCTCTGACCTCGAGGTGGAGAGCCGGGAGGTGAAGGGCAGCCTCTGGCACCTCCGCTACCCCGTGGAGGGGGAGCCGGGCCGCTTCCTCGTCGTCGCGACCACGCGGCCGGAGACGATGCTGGGCGACACCGCCGTCGCCGTGCACCCCGACGACGAGCGCTTCCGCGACCTCGTCGGCAAGTTCCTGGTGCTGCCGATCACCGGGCGCCGCATCCCGGTGGTGGCCGACGCCTACTCGGACCCGGAGAAGGGCTCGGGCGCGGTGAAGATCACCCCGGCCCACGACTTCAACGACTTCGAGGTGGCGCGCCGCCACGGCCTCGCGGCGCCGACGGTGCTGGACCCGGAGGGGTGCGTCGCGCTCGGCGAGATCGAGGGCGAGTTCCGCGCCGTCCCCGGGGTGGCGGACCCGGCGGTCGCGGCCTCCCTCGCGGGGCTGGACCGGTTCGAGGCGCGCCGCGCCATCATCGCCGAGCTGGAGCGGCTGGAGTTGGTGGAGGCCATCGAGCCCCACACCCACGCCGTGCCGCACGGCGACCGCTCGGGCGTGCCGATCGAGCCGCGGCTGACCTGGCAGTGGTACGCCGACGCCGCAACGCTGGCCAAGCCGGCCATCGAGGCGGTGGAGAGCGGCCGCACGCAGTTCGTCCCCAAGGCCTGGGAGAACACCTTCTTCGCCTGGATGCGCGACATCCAGCCCTGGTGCGTCTCGCGCCAGCTCTGGTGGGGGCACCAGATCCCCGCCTGGTACGGGCCGGACGGGCACTTCTTCGTCGAGCGCACGGAGGCGGAGGCCCTGGCCGCCGCCCGGGCCCATTACGGGCAGGAGGTGGCGCTGACGCGCGACCCGGACGTGCTCGACACCTGGTTCTCCTCCGCCCTCTGGCCCTTCTCCACCCTCGGCTGGCCGGAGAGGACGCCGGAGCTCGCCCGCTACTACCCCGGCGACGTGCTGGTCACGGGCTTCGACATCATCTTCTTCTGGGTCGCCCGGATGATGATGATGGGCATCCACTTCATGGGCGAGGTGCCCTTCCGGACCGTCAACATCCACGGCCTGGTCCGCGACGAGCGCGGGCAGAAGATGTCGAAGTCCAAGGGCAACGTCATGGACCCGCTGGAGCTCGCGGACGCCTACGGGACGGACGCGCTGCGCTTCACCCTCGCCTCCTTCGCGGGGCCGGGGCGGGACGTGCGGCTCGGGCGGCAGAAGGTGGAGAGCAACCGGGCCTTCGTCACGAAGCTCTGGAACGCCGCCCGCTTCTGCGAGATGAACGGCATCGCGCCCGACCCCGGCTTCGACCCGTCCGCCGCCGCCACGCCGCTCGCGCGCTGGATCATCGACGGCGCCAACGCCGCGGTCGCCGAGGCCACGGCGGCCCTCGAATCCTACCGCCTCGACGACTACGCGGCCGCCCTCTACCGCTTCACCTGGGGCGGCTTCTGCGACTGGTTCCTGGAGCTGGCCAAGCCGGCCCTCCTCGGCCCGGACGGGCCGGAGAAGGAGGAGGCGAAGGGGGCCGCGCAGCACGTGCTGGGCGTCATCCTGCGGCTCGCCCATCCCGTCATGCCCTATGTCACCGAGGAGCTCTGGGACCGCTTCGGCTACGGGCCGGAGGGAAGCCTCATCCGCACGCCCTGGCCGGCGCCGGTGGCCGTCGCGGGCGCCGAGGAGGCGCGGGCGGAGCTCGACTGGCTCGTCTCCTTCATCACGGAGGTCCGGGTGGTCCGGGCCGAGGTGAACGTGCCGCCCTCCGTCACCGTGCCGCTGCTCGTCCAGGGCGCCTCGGAGGGGACGCTCGCGCGGGCCGCGCGCTGGATCGATCCGATCCGCCGCCTCGCCCGCGCCACCGAGGTCCGGGTGCTGGAGGGCGCGGCGCCGGAGGGCGTGGCGCAGGCGGTGGTGGGCGAGGCGACGGTGATGCTGCCGCTCGCCGGCGTCGTGGACCTCGCGGCCGAGCGCGCGCGGCTGGCCAAGGACCACGCGAAGGTGGAGGCCGAGGCCCGCAAGATCGCGACGAAGCTCGCCAACCCCGACTTCACCACCCGCGCGAAGGAGGAGGTGGTCGAGGAAACCCGCGAGCGCCTGCGGACCGCTGAGGCGGAGGCGGCGCGGCTGGCCGCGGCGATCGCCCGCATCGCGGCCTGAGGATGCGCTTCTTCGACTTCGTGGCGCTGTCGGTGCTGGCGGTGGTGCCGATCCTCTGGTGCCGCTCGCGCCTGCCGCGGATTGACCGGGACCCGCCGATCACCGAGCAGGCGGCGACGCGCCTCGGCGCGCTGTTCAGCGCCGTGCTCTGCGCGATCTACATCCTGCGCTACGTCGTCTATCGCTGAGCGGGCGCGGGCCGCGCTGAAACCCGCGCGGGGCGGGCGGGCTTTGGGGGGAGGCGGCACGCGCGCCGCCCCGGCCCCCGCGAGGTTCCCATGCCCGACCAGCCCGCCGCCACCCTGCCCGGACGCCTGCCGGCCGGGGCCGCGCCCGCGGGGGAGGACCGGGCGGACACGCGCCGGCGGGTGATGGCCATCGTCGGCGGCTCCTCGGGCAACCTCGTCGAGTGGTACGATTTCTACGTCTACGCCGCGACCGCCCTCTACTTCGCGCCGAGCTTCTTCCCCGCCTCGGACCGGACCACGCAGCTCCTGAACGCCGCCGCCATCTTCGCGGTCGGCTTCCTGATGCGCCCGATCGGCGGCTGGCTCTTCGGCACGGTGGCCGACCGCTACGGACGGCGGACCTCGATGATGGCCTCGGTGCTGATGATGTGCTTCGGCTCGCTCATGATCGCGGTGCTGCCGACCTACGCGAGCATCGGCGTCGCGGCGCCGGTCCTGCTGGTGGTGGCCCGCCTCATCCAGGGGCTCTCGGTCGGCGGCGAGTACGGGACGAGCGCCACCTACATGAGCGAGGTGGCGAGCCAGCGGCACCGGGGCTTCTTCGCCTCCTTCCAGTACGTCACGCTCATCGGCGGGCAGTTGCTCGCCCTGCTGGTGCTGGTCGTGCTGCAGGCGGTGCTCACGCCCGAGGAGATCCGCGCCTGGGGCTGGCGCATCCCCTTCCTGATCGGGGCGGGGGCGGCGATCGTCGCGCTCTTCTTGCGGCGCGCGCTGCACGAAACGACGACCGCGGCCGAGCGCTCGAAGAGCGGGGCGGGCACGATCGCGCTGCTGCTGAAGCACCCGAGGCCGCTCCTGCAGGTCATCCTTCTGACCTCCGGCGGCAGCCTCGCCTTCTACACCTACACGACCTACATGCAGAAGTTCCTCGTCAACACCGCGGGCTTCAGCGCGGAGCGGGCGAGCGTGACCATGACGGTCGTGCTCTTCTGCTACATGCTCCTCCAGCCCGCGGTCGGCGCGCTGTCGGACCGGATCGGGCGGCGGGCCTGCCTGATCGTCTTCGGCGTGGGCGGCGCGGTCATGACGGTGCCGCTGCTGAGCCTGCTCGCGGGGGTGCAGAGCGCCGCCGCGGCCTTCGCGATCATCTTCGGCGCGCTGGCGGTCGTCAGCTTCTACACCTCCATCTCCGGCGTGGTGAAGGCGGAGCTCTTCCCGGCGGAGATCCGCGCGCTCGGCGTCGGGCTGGGCTACGCCATCGCCAACAGCCTCTTCGGCGGCACGGCGGAGTACGTGGCGCTGCTGTTCAAGTCCTGGGGGATGGAGAGCACCTTCTTCTGGTACGTCTCGGGCTTCTGCATCCTCTCGCTGCTGGCCGCCCTCTCGATGCACGACACGCGGGTGCACGGGCACCTGGCGCGGGAGGGCGGCGCGGGGGCCCCGGCGCCGTGATCGTCTTCGTCGACTTCGAGGCGAGCAGCCTCGGCAAGCGCGGCTTCCCCGTCGAGGTCGGCTGGGCGGCGGAGGACGGTAGCGGGGAGGGCCACCTGATCCGCCCCGCCCCGGGCTGGGAGGAGTGGGACGCCTCGGCCGAGGCCGTCCACGGCATCCCGCGCGAGCGGCTGGAGCGGGAGGGCGAGCCGCACGGGGCCGTCGCCCGCCGGATGGTCGAGGCGCTGCGCGGGCACGACCTCTACGCCTCCGCCCCCTCCTGGGACGGGCAGTGGCTCAGCCGCCTCCTTCGCGCGGCCGGCCTGCCCCGCCACGCGCTCCGGCTCCGCGACACCGACGAGGCGCAGCTCGCGGCCGCGCGGGAGGCGGTGCGGGCGGGCGGGCTGGAGGAGGCGGCGCGGGAGGCGGTCGTCGGGCGCGTGCTCGACGAGGTGCGGGCCGGGGACCGTGCCGCGGGGAAGCCGGCCCACCGGGCGCTGGAGGACGCGCGGCGGGAGCTGCGGCTCTGGGAGGAGGTCCGCCGCCGCGCCGCCGGGGCGGGCCGTGGCCCCATCCCGCCCAAGGAGCCTCGTTGATCCCTGCCGTTTGTTGCGCGATACAGCCCCCAGACGAAGGAAATGCCGATGCCCGACAACACCTGGGACAAGTCGCGCCTCCCCAGCCGCCACGTGACGGTGGGCCCCGAGCGCGCCCCGCACCGCAGCTACTACTACGCCATGGGGCTGACGGAGGAGGAGATCGCCCAGCCGCTGGTCGGCGTCGCCACCTGCTGGAACGAGGCCGCGCCCTGCAACATCGCGCTGTCCCGTCAGGCGCAGAGCGTGAAGGTCGGGGTGAAGCACGGCCTCGGCACGCCCCGCGAGTTCACGACCATCACCGTGACCGACGGCATCGCCATGGGCCACCAGGGCATGAAGTCCTCGCTCGCCTCCCGCGACGCCATCGCGGACACGGTGGAGCTGACGATGCGCGGCCACTGCTACGACGCGATGGTCGGGCTCGCCGGCTGCGACAAGTCGCTGCCGGGCATGATGATGGCGATGCTGCGGCTGAACGTGCCGAGCGTCTTCATGTACGGCGGCTCCATCCTGCCCGGGAAGTTCCAGGGCCGGGACGTGACCGTCGTGGACGTCTTCGAGGCGGTGGGCCAGCACGCCGCCGGCAACATGTCGGACGAGGACCTGCACGCGCTCGAGTGCGTGGCCTGCCCGAGCGCGGGGGCCTGCGGCGGCCAGTTCACGGCCAACACCATGGCGACGGTGTCGGAGGCGATCGGCCTCGCGCTGCCCGGCTCCGCCGGCGCGCCGGCGCCCTACGAGGATCGCGACAAGTGGGCGGTCGAGTCCGGCCGCGCCGTGATGGAGCTGCTGCGCAAGAACATCCGCCCGCGCGACATCGTCACGAAGGAGAGCCTCTACAACGCGGCGCTCATCGTGGGCGCCACGGGCGGCTCCACCAACGCCGGGCTGCACCTGCCGGCCATGGCGCACGAGGCGGGCATCCCCTTCACGCTGCACGACGTGGCGGAGATCATGCGCAAGGCGCCCTATATCGGCGACCTGAAGCCGGGCGGGCGCTACGTCGCCTACGACGTCTACAAGGTCGGCGGCATCCCCGTGATCGTGAAGGCGCTGCTCGACGCCGGGCTGCTGCACGGCGACTGCCTGACGGTGACCGGCCAGTCGCTGGCCGAGAACCACCGCGAGGTGATCTTCCCCCGCGACCAGGACGTGATCCGGCCGGTGTCCGACCCGATCTCGCCGACCGGCGGCGTGGTGGGGCTGAAAGGTAACCTCGCCCCGGACGGCGCCATCGTGAAGGTGGCGGGCATGAAGGAGCTTCGCTTCGAGGGCACCGCGCTGTGCTTCGACTGCGAGGAGGACGCCTTCGCCGCGGTCGACGCCCGCGCCTACAAGCCCGGCGACGTGATCGTCATCCGCTACGAGGGGCCGAAGGGCGGCCCGGGCATGCGGGAGATGCTCTCCACCACCGCGGCGCTCTACGGCCAGGGCATGGGCGGCGAGGTCGCGCTGATCACCGACGGGCGCTTCTCCGGCGCCACGCGCGGCTTCTGCATCGGCCATGTCGGGCCCGAGGCGGCGGTGGGCGGGCCGATCGCGCTGCTGAAGGACGGCGACCGCATCGTCATCGACGCGGACAAGGGCACGATCGACGTTGACCTGCCGGAGACGGAGATCGCCGCGCGCCGCGCCGCCTGGAAGCCGCGGGGCACCGACTACAACGCGGGCGCCCTGTGGAAGTACGCCCAGCTCGTCGGCCCCGCCCATCTCGGCGCGGTGACGCACCCCGGCGGGACGGCGGAGACGCACGTCTACGCGGATATCTGAGGGGGCAGGGCAGCCATGACCCGCGGGCGGGGTGCGGCGGGTCCGGGCCGTGCCAGCTTAGACCGATGACGCCCGCCCCCCCTCTCGCGCTGACCATGGGAGACCCCGCCGGGATCGGGGGGGAGATCACCCTCGCGGCCTGGGCGCGCCTCCGCGCCGCCGGTCCGGCCTTCGTCGTCCTCGACGACCCGCGGCGCCTCGCCGGGCTCGCGGCGGGGCTGGGATGGGACGTGCCGATCGCCGAGGTCGGCGGCCCCGAGGAGGCGGCAGCCGTCTTCGCGGATCGCCTGCCGGTCATGACGCTCCGCCTGCCCGTGCCGGCCGTGCCGGGGCGCCCCGACCCCGCCAACGCGCCGGCCGTGCTGGGTGCGATCGAGCGGGCGGTGGCGCTGGCGCAATCCGGGCGCGCAGGCGGCGTGGTGACGAACCCCATCAGCAAGGCGACGCTCTACCGCAGCGGCTTCGCCTTCCCAGGGCACACGGAGTTCCTGGGCGCGCTGACCGGGACTTCGGCGCCGCCGGTGATGCTGCTGGCCTCGCCCATGCTGCGGGTGGTGCCCGTGACCATCCACGTCTCGCTCCGCCGGGCGCTCGACATGCTGAGCACGGCGGAGATCGTCCGGACGGGGCTGGCGCTCGCGGCCGGGCTCCGGGAGGGCTTCGGGATCGACGCCCCCCGCATCGCCGTCGCCGGCCTCAACCCCCATGCCGGGGAGGAGGGCGCGATGGGCGACGAGGAGGGGGTGCTGGTGGTCCCCGCGATCGAGGCGCTGCGGGCGCGCGGGGTGGACGCCTTCGGCCCGCTGCCGCCCGACACGATGTTCACGGCCCGCGCCCGGGCGGGCTACGACGCGGCGCTGTGCCTCTACCACGACCAGGCGCTCATCCCGATCAAGACGCTCGACATGGACGGGGGGGTGAACGTCACCCTCGGCCTGCCCATCATCCGCACCTCGCCCGACCACGGCACCGCCTTCGGCATCGCCGGCCAGGGCGTGGCCGACCCGTCCAGCCTGGTCGCCGCCCTCCGCCTCGCGGCCGAGATGGCCGCGCGCCGCACCAAGGAGCCCGCCGCGCCATGACCCCCATCCGGCTCGGCGTGAACGTCGACCACGTGGCCACCCTGCGCAACGCCCGCGGCGGCGCGCACCCGGACCCGCTGGCGGCCGCGCGCCTCGTCCTCGCCCACGGCGCGGACAGCATCACGATCCATCTCCGGGAGGATCGCCGCCACATCCGCGACGCCGACTGCCGCGCCATGCGGGACGCGCTGGAGGCGCCGATCAACCTCGAGATGGCGGCCACTGCGGAGATGCAGGCCATCGCCGTCGCGCTCCGGCCCCATGCCTGCTGCCTCGTGCCCGAGCGGCGGGCGGAGGTGACGACCGAGGGCGGGCTCGACGCCGCAGGCGGCGCCGCGGCGCTGGCGCCGGTCGTCGGGGCGCTGAACGGGGCGGGCATCCGCACCTCGCTCTTCCTCGACCCGGATCCCCGGCAGGTGGAGGCCGCGGCCCGGCTGGGCGCGCGGGCCGTGGAGCTGCACACCGGCCGCTTCTGCGACACGCCGCCCGGGAAGGATCGCGAGGCGGAGCTCGGGCGGCTGCGCGAGGCGGCGCGGCTCGTCGCCTCCCTCGGCATGGAGTGCCACGCGGGCCACGGGCTGGACTACGAGGCCGCCCCGGTGCTCGCCGCCATCCCGGAGGTGGTGGAGCTGAACATCGGCCACTTCCTCATGGGCCAGGCGCTCTTCGACGGGCTGCCGGCGGTGGTCGCGCGCATGCGGGGGATCATGGAGAGGGCGCGGGGGGGATGACCGCCCTTTCCGCCGCCATCGCCGCCGCCGGCTACGTCTCGCTTCCCGGCGAGGCGGCGCGCGCCGCCTTCGACCCCGCGGGCCGCGCGCTCGCCGGGGAGGCCTGGGCGCGCTTCGCCGCGAGCTGGGACGACCTTCGCCCCGACGGCTTCATGGCGGATGGCGGCCGCTACCGGCTGCGCCGCCACGCGACCTACGCCGCCGCCCCGGGCGGGCCCATCGCCCGCGCGCCCCACGCGCCGCACTTCCAGGCGGTGGCGCACAACCCGCTGAACGGCGGCGTGGAGCGCTGGTTCGAGCCGGTCGAGCCCGCGATCGGGGAGGGGCCGGCCATGACGGCGCTGCTCGAAGGGGCGCGGGCGGTCTTCGACGCCCTCTCGCCCGGCGCCGCCTGGCACATCGAGGCCCACCAGTTCCGCATCGAGGCCCGCCCGGAGGAGGCCGGGCAGCCGACGCCGGAGGGGATGCACCGGGACGGGGTGGACCACGTGCTGGTCATGCTGGTCGGGCGGGAGAACGTGGAGGGCGGCGTCACCGGCATCGAGATCGACGGCCGGCAGGAGGCGAGCTTCACCCTGCAGGGGGCCGCCGACGCCGTGCTGCTCGACGACCGCCGGGTGAAGCACGGGGTCACGCCCATCCGCCCCATCGACCCCGCCCGCCCCGGCCACCGGGACGTGCTGGTGCTGACCTTCGCGGCCCGCTGAGGGCGCCTAGTTGTTTGGTCCCGGGGTTTGGTGGTGCGGGTCATGGATGAACCTGGACGGTTCTTCTGTCCAGGCTTTGCAGATGGCTTCGTAGGGCGTGAGGCCGCGTAGRGTCTTCAGGCGACGGGCGAAGTTGTAGGCGGCGACGAACTGGTCGAGGTGCTGTCGGAGTTCGTCGTGCGTCTCGTAGTGGTAGCGCTTAACGGTCGCGTCCTTGATCGTGCGGTTCATCCGCTCGACCTGCCCGTTCGTCCAAGGATGCCGGGGCTTGGTCAGTCGGTGATCGATGTTGTTCTGGGCGCAGGCATACTCGAAGGCATGGGCGCGAAAGAGCTCGCCTTTGTCCATGGCCTCCCTGATCTGGGCGGTCGCCGAGCAGATATTGCCCGGTGAGGTGAAGTGCGTGCCGTNGCGACGAACTGGTCGAGGTGCTGTCGGAGTTCGTCGTGCGTCTCGTAGTGGTAGCGCTTAACGGTCGCGTCCTTGATCGTGCGGTTCATCCGCTCGACCTGCCCGTTCGTCCAAGGATGCCGGGGCTTGGTCAGTCGGTGATCGATGTTGTTCTGGGCGCAGGCATACTCGAAGGCATGGGCGCGAAAGAGCTCGCCTTTGTCCATGGCCTCCCTGATCTGGGCGGTCGCCGAGCAGATATTGCCCGGTGAGGTGAAGTGCGTGCCGTTGTCCGTGAGCACGGTGTGGATGCGGTAGGGCACGGCCTTGATGAGCACCCGGAGGAAGTCGGCAGCGTTGCGGCGGGTGACCTTCTCGTGGAGTTCAACGAAGGCGAACTTGGAGGTTCGGTCGATGGCGACAAGCAAGTAGAGGCGCCCCTGCTCGGTGCGGACCTCGGCGATGTCCACGTGGAAGTAGCCGATGGGATAGACCTTGAAGCGCTTCTTGGCGGTCGAGGCACTKTCCGGMTCGGGYAGTCGGGAGATGCCGTGGCGCATCAGGCAGCGGTGGAGCGAGGACCGGGTCAGCTGCGGTAGACTGGGTTGCAGAGCGTAGAGGCAGTCGTCGAGCGGCAGCAGGGTGTGCCGGCGGAAGGCGACGATGATCGCCTCCTCCTCGACCGAGAGAACCGTGGACTTTGGCTCCTTCGGGCCAGTCGGCAGATCGGTGACAGACCCACGCGCCTTCCACTTGGCGACCGTTTTCGGGTTCAC